>NZ_JAUEPH010000009.1 GCF_030403435.1 Algoriphagus sediminis | reverse complement strand
AGCCCTGCAGCGCCGATGGTACTGGGGTTACACCCGGGAGAGTAGGTCGCCGCCACTTTATTCTAAAGCCCTTTGGTCATCCCATGGGGCTTTTTTTTTAATGAGTTCATACTTAAAAAAGCTGCTTCAATCTTGATGAATAAACTCTAAGGGTCAAACAGCTATTTTCTAATAGTTAAGGAAGGTCTTATTTTATTTCACCTTAACAAAGGAGCCCTTTTCTATAACCGTTTCTTCAACGTTATTCACCACAGTGTTGTAGTCTATACTATAGGCATAGCTTCCCACAGGAACGTTTTTTCCATCGAATGTGCCATCCCATCCTGTATTACCAGAGTAAATTATATTTCCCCAACGATTAAAAATTGTCAAAACGTACTCCTGATGACAAGCAGAAATCGGTTCAAATAATCCATCATCAGGATTAAAACCTGTCGGCATTCTAGATTCAGGACTTTCTTCAGGTAAGAAAATTTGTCCCATCCCTACACAGCCCGTCGCATCTGTAATTCTGATAGAATAATCTCCGGTTGGAATATTATCAAGAATTGAGGTGGAAGAGGGGGCATTAAGCCATTCATAGCTATAAGGAGGTGTGCCACCTATCAGGTTAGCCTCGATAATCCCATTTGATTCCCCAGGGCAAGCTGCTTGAACCACATTAAGCTGAACTTCTAGGGGATCAGGAGAAGTTATTTCAAAAGAAATCGGTAGAAAACAGCCATTCGCATCTCTGATCTCTTGTTCATATATACCAGCTTCCAGCTGAGAAAAAGAAATGGAGCCGCCATTTATTGCTGCACCGGCTAAGTCAATATCATAGGGTGGAACACCTCCAGAAATAGTAGCCGAAAAGGTCCCATCATTTTGGCCAAAGCAAGTGACTCCAGAGACCGATTGAGAATTAATCTGAAGTGCAGGTACATCTTCAATCAGTATATTATCAATTTCCGAAATGCAGCCCAAATCATCCTCTATGATTACAGAATAATTACCTGAGGCTAAATTTTCAGCTATAGTCGAATTCAGATCAGGATCATGTGACCATACAAATTGATAAGGTGGAGTTCCACCCTCCACACTAAGCTCGATTCTGCCATTTTCTTCTCCAAAACATTGAATGTCTTCCTTTGAAGCGACAGTAACTTCAGGGCCGGAATTAATAGTGATTTCCAGAACTGGTGAAAGGCCTTCACAAAATTCCTCAGTTAAACTGAATTCACGGAACTGAAGAGTATGAATATCAACTGAAGAGTCCCATTCAATCTCCACCTCTCTTTCTCCAAAGGCTGACACAATGGTTCCTCCCTGCACAATCCATTCATATCCTCGATTTGAATTTACTTCTGGTACCTGATATAAACTTGTCATCAAATCTGCTTCGCAAAACAATACCTGTCCTACCGGAGCTTCAGGTTCGAGTTGAAGGTTAATATCTACAGATAAGGATTCAGCAGGTCCTTCACATCCATTTTCGGCCAAAGGAACCGCCGAAATACTGGCATTAGGATTACTAGTTCCCCATCTGACCACAACTGTGCCTATATTCAATTCATCAATTATTTCTCCGCCAATTACTTCCCATGTAATATCTGCGAGTGATGACTCAGAAGTGTATGTGTAAATCAATTCATCATTGGGACAGGCTCTTTCAGTGCCGGTTAATTCGCCCTCCACATCTTCCACGATTACATCTTGAATGTGTAATTCTATGATATCACAGCTTTCGCCTTCGGCAAAGGCAAATACTTTAATTTCATATTCACCAAAATCCTCATAAGTATGAGTCACTGTTTGGCCTATTTTCTTCTCAGAATCATCACCAAAATCCCACTCAAATTGGGAAAATGAAGGGTCGGAACCATTAATTGTCCAAGTTCCCTCTTGGTTTGCACAAACCACCAAATCTCCATTTCTTTCGAAGGTTATATCTGATTCTATTTGGTATTCAGAGTTCGAAAAATTATTCGCAAAAGCTTGGGCTAACGAAAGCCCCCCAATGCCAAGCCTGTAAATATATCCTCCAAAGCCATTAGCGTTTGTCAGCTGATTTACCCCTACAAGAAGTGGGACTTGGGCATAGGAAAAGTTTGGGTTACCAGGAAAAGAATTAAAGAGATTACCGATCGGAGTTCCATTTAGGAGCATTTGGTCCACATCTACAGTTCGTGTAACCAACTGGGCATAGGTGATGTATGCCAACCTTTGAGGATTAAAGGCTACGATGTCAGTTGTAAATTGACTAGGCCCGAGATATTCGATCAAATGCGGGTTTCCTAGAATGTCGCCATTAGAAGGTCCTTCTACTGCAGTTGGGCTTAAAATGACACAATCAAAAGATTTTCCCAAAGAGAAAACCTTAATAGGTTTATCTGCTGAAATATAGGCTGCTTGACCATTAGGTATATCCTCAGTAAGGAATTCCCCTCGGTTTAAAACCTGCAAAAATTGTCCATTTAAGAAGACATTGGTTTGATCTTCGGAACCAATAACTTTTACGAGTGCTCCAGTCACCCGATCCCTCATAGGGATATGAAAATATTCTGTATCTAAAACTTTGTCTGGATTCGATTGCTGATAAATATGAGAAGTGCCTAAAACCCCACACTCTGGGTCCCCGATATCTGCCCATCTGTTTCCTGTGAATACGGCCACCCTGTTACAGACATCATCTGAGCTCAATACTTCCACTTCGGATCCGGAAAGGTCTCCCCGAGCTTGAAATTGATATGTTTCACCTCGGTTCAAGTTAATTTCAAAGGGACCGAATGAACCATTTATTTGGACTCCATTGGGGGAGAATCTAACCAAAGTATTATCTGCCACACTCACGAGCAGCACAAGACTTTCATTTTCTCTTTGCCTCTCTAGTAGGGCAATTCCTTTGTTTTGTACCTCCCAATGAGAGCTAACCATATACTTAGAACCTAATTGACTAATCGGTAATATATCAGTGGCATCTACGGAACCGCCATTCCGGTTTACAGTCGTAACATTAATTTCACCTTCAGAATAGATGTAGATACCTTTGTTTTCAATTGACCTATCTGAACTTACTATCATGGAAGTGAGGTCTTCTGTATAATAAAATTCTTCTCCTTTAGTCAGATCAAAATCAATTCTATTTCCTTCAAATTCGATAAAACCCTCTGCATCTTCTACAGCGACAATAGAAATGGAGGGCATCTCAGAGCCTGAACCATTACTTACATTGTCCATCAACCCAACCCAAAATTGCTCTACCTCCTTGACATCATCTAAGTCTTGAGCTATGGAATAAAAGGTGGAAATGAAAAATAAAGTGAAACTTAAAAGGCAGAGCCAGAACGTCTTCATAGAGATTTGATGCAATCAGTTCGTTTAGCTCATATCAAACGAAACTGTTTAAGATGATGTTTGAAATGCCGATCATGAAAATGATCCCATTCTTTCCTATTGAGGTATCCAAACCTTGGGTGAATGTTTTGTTCCTTAGGATTTTCCTCCCAGTATGCTCGGTAGCTTGAAATACTCTCTAATAAGGCATCCTTAGCATCTTCTAAATTTTGATATTTTAAAGGCATCAGCTTATCTCCAAGTCCAGGGGCTTTGACCCCTCTGGGAAATTCGAAATTATCACTCATGACAATTTCCTTTAGTTTTAAATTTTTTTCACTGGGTTGAAATTCCGGTAATTTGATTCTGCCATAGGAGATTTTTACTGTTAAAGTCAAATGTTCTACCATATGCTGGGCACTCATCAAACCAAATTCAGGTACATCAGACTTCTTTAGAGGTTTAATTAAATTTTCAATTTGATCTAGCAAAATCATAGCTTGTTTTTTTTGAAGGTAAAAAAAAGCGCTTGAAATACTCAAGCGCCTTTTCCCATTTAACGAACTCTTTTCTTTAACTACCGCATGCTTCGCAGTTCGGGTCATCTAAACTACAAGTCACAGTTGAAGTGTTATTTTGGATGGTGGCTTGTTCTTCTTCAGCTTTGGCCTTGGCATCTTTGGTTTCAAAACCAGACTTATCCAAAGTAAATTTAATTGCGCTGGCAGCTGCCTGAGACCTAAGATAGTACATTCCTGTTTTGAGCCCTTTCTTCCATGCGTAGAAATGCATAGAAGTAAGCTTGCCAAAGTTTGGATCCTGCAAGAACACATTCATACTTTGAGACTGGCAAATGTACGCTCCTCGATCAGCAGCCATATCAATCACCACCTTCTGAGAAATTTCCCAAACTGTTTTATATAAATCTTTGATGTTTTGTGGAACACCGGGAAGATTTTGCACTGATCCATTCGCCGCGATCAATCTGTTTCTCATGGTATCATCCCACAGACCTAGCTTGATCAGATCTTTCATCAAATGCTTATTCACCACCACAAATTCCCCAGACAAAGTTCTACGGGTATAAATATTAGTGGTATAAGGCTCAAAGCACTCATTGTTTCCGAGGATTTGTGAAGTGGATGCTGTTGGCATAGGTGCCACCAGCAAGGAGTTTCTAATTCCAAATTTCTTCACTTTCTCTTTTAGATCAGTCCAATCCCATCTTCCTGACTTTGGTGTTACTCCCCACATATCGAATTGCATAATTCCTTTGGAGGCAGGTGATCCTTCGAAAGTTTCATAAGTCCCCTCTACCTTGGCCAGCTCCATGGAAGTTTCCATGGCAGCAAAGTAAATGGTCTCAAAGATATCCTCATTTAAACGTTTCGCTTCATCAGAATCAAATGGCATTCGAAGCATAATAAAGGCATCAGCCAATCCTTGAATTCCCAATCCAATAGGCCTGTGACGGAAGTTAGACCTTCTGGCCTCTTCAACCGGGTAATAATTCACATCAATCACTTTGTTCAGGTTTCTTGTAGCAACCTTAGTGATTTGATAGAGCTTATCATGATCGAAGTAGAATCGTCCATCTTTGCCTTCTGTCACAAATTTTGGAAGGGCTATGGAAGCTAGATTACAAACAGCAACTTCATCTGGAGAGGTGTATTCAATAATCTCTGTACATAAGTTTGAAGACTTAATAGTTCCTAAATTCTGCTGGTTTGATTTGCCGTTGGCAGCGTCTTTATACAGCATGTACGGTGTCCCTGTCTCAATCTGAGATTCCAGTACCTCAAACCACAGTTCCTGAGCCTTAATAGTCTCGCGTGCACGTCCTTCTTTTTCGTATTTGGTATATAACCTTTCGAATTCTGCACCATGACAATCAGATAATCCAGGGGCTTCACTTGGAGAGAACAGTGACCATTGACCATTTTCTTCCACGCGCTTCATGAAAAGATCAGGAATCCAAAGCGCATAGAACAGGTCACGAGCTCTCATTTCTTCCTTACCATGGTTTCTTTTCAACTCAAGGAATTCCTTGATGTCGGCATGCCAAGGCTCGAGATAAATCGCAAAGCTACCTTTACGCTTTCCACCTCCCTGATCGACGTATCGTGCCGTCATATCGAAGTTTCTCAACATCGGTACGATACCATTGGACTGTCCATTAGTACCCTTAATGTAGGACCCCTTGGCTCTCACATGATGTATGGATAATCCGATGCCACCTGCAGATTGAGAGATCTTAGCACACTGCTTCAGTGTATCATAAATTCCATCAATACTGTCTTCCTTCATTGTTAGAAGGAAGCAAGAAGAAAGCTGAGGTTTTGGAGTGCCTGCGTTAAAGAGAGTAGGGGTGGCATGAGTGAACCACTTTTCTGAAAGTAGATTATAAGTCTCAATGGCTGCATCGATATCTTCTTTATGAATTCCGATAGCTACCCGCATTAGCATATGCTGAGGACGCTCTACTACTTTGCCATCAAGCCGAATCAAATAACTTCTTTCTAAAGTTTTATAACCAAAGAAATCATACCCAAAGTCACGCTTATAATCTATTGCTGCATCTAATCTGGCAGCATTTTTCTTGATGATTCCATACACCTCTAAGTCGATCAGTGAGGCATTCTCACCAGTCTTGGGATTGATATACGTGTACAGTCTCTTCATTGTATTAGAGAAGGACTGGCTAGTAGTCTTATGAAGATTAGATATAGCAATTCTCGCTGCCAGAATCGCATAATCAGGATGCTTTACGGTTAATGATGCACAGACTTCAGCAGCAAGATTATCCAGCTCAGTAGTAGTCACGCCATCGTAAAGACCATCAATTACCTTTTTGGCGACTTCAATGGGCTGAATGAATTTAGGGTCCAGCTCATAGCAAAGGTTTTCGATTCTGGCTGTGATTTTGTCAAATCTGACGGACTCTCTTCTCCCGTCTCTTTTGATTACTAGCATAATTCAGGTTGTTTATGTGGGTTGATGGAATAAAAATTCTTAGAAATCTGAGTCGAAAGTGATTCGGTCTTTTTCTCCTCCTTCAGTGGAGCTCATTACTCCAGCTTTCTGATAGTCACCTACTCTTTTCTCAAAGAAGTTTGTCTTTCCCTGTAAAGAAATCATGTCCATAAAGTCGAAAGGATTGGTACTGTTCCAAACTTTGTCACAGCCAAGCTCTACCAAAAGTCTATCCGCCACGAACTCGATGTATTGACACATCAAATCTGCATTCATACCAATAAGTCTTACAGGTAAGGCATCGGTAACGAACTCCTTCTCAATCTCTACTGCATCCTTGATGATCTCGGTGACAGTCTCTTTTGGTAGAGTGTTATGGACATGGTTTGTATAAAGGTGACAAGCAAAATCACAATGTAATCCTTCATCTCTAGAGATAAGCTCATTGGAGAAGGTCAGTCCTGGCATCAAACCTCTTTTCTTCAGCCAGAAGATGGAGCAAAATGATCCAGAGAAGAAAATGCCTTCCACCGCGGCAAAAGCTATCAGCCTCTCCTGGAAGTTTCCGTTGTCTATCCAACGAAGGGCCCAATTTGCCTTTTTCTTCACACAATCGATATGCTCAATAGCATTCAAAAGTTTATCCCTTTCAGCTGCATCCTTGATATAGGTATCTATAAGTAGGCTATAGGTTTCAGAGTGAATGTTTTCCATGGCAATTTGGAAACCGTAGAAAAACTTAGCTTCTGTATACTGAACTTCTGAAACGAAGTGCTCTGCTAAATTCTCATTAACGATTCCGTCGCTTGCTGCGAAAAAAGCCAGCACATGTGAAATAAAATGTCTCTCGCCATCATTCAGGTTCTTCCAGTCAGAAAGATCCTGGCTTAAATCAATCTCTTCTGCGGTCCAAAAGCTTGCCTCCGCCTTCTTGTAAAATTGCCAAATGTCGTCGTGCTGAATAGGAAACAGAACAAATCGTCCATCATTCTCCTCTAAAATCGGTTCTTGAGTCATCCTAGTTTTTTTTGAGTTGTTAAAGAATCAGAGCCTTTGAATAGCTTTCCAAAAGTTCCTGGGAAAGAAAAGGCTGCGCTTTTCAGAACAGCCTGTTCAACAAATATGTAAAGCATAAAGCATAAAAAAAATCCCTCAAGTACCGCTTAAGGCCTTTAATTGAACTTTATTCAAAAATTGAATAAATAACATTAAATCAATTAATTAGAGTCAAATAAATTTAGTAATACTTTAAAAATATAGCAGATTATGGGCTGCTAAAAAAAAGTTGAGAAATTTAAAAAAAGTTTAATTTACTAAAATTCAAGATAAAATTGACTTAAAGTCAAAATAAAAGAAGTTTGGTTTTTTGTGGTTAAGTATCTGAAAATCATTGATTAAGGTAGGGTTTGTCAGTAACCGTCAAAAAAGCCTGAGTTAACATTGAATGAGTAAATGATATAAATACGAATTTAGTTTCAGGTGAATGTAGGTTTGGGCCTGGATAGGATAATCCCTGATTATTTTTGATTTAGGGTTTTATGTTCTATTTCACTTTCGTATATTTGCACTCCAAATTCGACTAAGAATATTTAGATCACATGTACGCAATTGTAAACATCGCTGGAAAGCAGTTCAAAGTAACAAAAGATCAGCACGTCTATGCTCCTAAGCTGGACGTTGAAGCTGGCGCTTCCGTGGAATTTGATCAGGTATTGTTGGCAGAGGCTGACGGTACAGTATCAGTAGGAGCTCCTACAGTAGAAGGAGCCAAGGTATCTGGGAAAGTCCTAGATCATGTCAAAGGTGATAAAGTCATCGTCTTCAAAAAGAAGAGAAGAAAGGGCTATAAGAAAAAGAATGGCCACAGACAGGACTTCACCAAAGTTTTGATAGAGAATATTTCACTTTAATTTCCTCAGGGATATCTAAAAGAATCATACTATGGCACATAAAAAAGGCGTCGGTAGTTCCAAAAACGGTAGAGAGTCACATTCCAAAAGATTGGGCGTGAAGAAATTCGGTGGAGAGCAAGTAATTGCTGGAAACATTATCGTAAGACAAAGAGGAACAAAGCATCATCCAGGTGAAAACGTAGGATGTGGAAAAGATCATACATTGTTTGCGACTGCAGACGGTGTGGTGACTTTCAAAAAGAAGTTTGATGGTAAGTCTTATGTAAGTGTTTTGCCTGCTGAAGCATAAGCTTTATTTGATATTTAAGAAGCCCCTTCCAAAGAAGGGGTTTTTTTTTGCCCAAAATCGAAATACTAATACCATTGATCCCAAATTAATTCGGGAATTGATTTTTAGATTAGTACTTTTTGTAATTCAACCATCAACCAAACTAAATGAGAAAGCAATTTTCCTTTGGACTGCTGGCAATCTTAGCTTCAGTCTTCTTACTTCCTGATTTTGTCCAAGCTCAGGAAGCCCCAGATTCTACAGTTTACGAGGCCTTGGAATGGAGATTGGTAGGGCCTTTTCGAGGCGGGAGATCTGACGCTGTGACAGGCGTACCAGGTAGCACAACGAATTACTACTTTGCCTCCACTGGAGGAGGAATCTGGAAGACTTATGATGCAGGCCGTACCTGGGAGCCCATGTCCGATGGATTCTTTGGAGGGTCTATGGGATCTGTGGCGGTGGCTGAAAGCGATACGGCAGTGGTTTACGCAGGAGGAGGAGAAAAAACCGTAAGAGGTAATGTGTCATTTGGCCATGGTATTTGGAAAAGTTCTGATGCTGGAGAGACTTGGACCAGGGCCGGTTTAGATAAAAGCCGATTTGTGGCGAGACTTCGCATCCACCCTGAAAACCCTGACGTCGTTTATGCTGCTGTGCTTGGAGACATATTTAAGCCTGACCCAACCCGTGGTGTTTATAAAACCACCGATGGTGGACAAACCTGGGAACAGCTCCTATTTACGAATGACACAGCAGGAGCAGTGGATTTGATTTTATCACCGGATGACCCTGAAACTATTTATGCTTCCACCTGGGAGCTACAGCGGACCCCTTATAGCCTTTCTAGCGGTGGTCCCGGTTCGGGACTCTTTAAGTCAACTGATGGTGGCGAGACCTGGGTAGATTTGACAGAAAAAGAAGGTTTTCCAACCGGTATTCTTGGAATAATTGGGATAACAGTTTCACCTGTAAATTCCAACAGACTTTACGCCATAGTGGAAAATGAGAACGGGGGAGTTTTCACATCCCTTGATGCTGGTGAGACTTGGGAGAAGGTAAACGAAGACAGAAATCTAAGACAAAGAGCCTGGTATTATTCTCGGATTTATGCAGATACACAGGATGAAGAAACTGTTTATGTTTTAAATGTAAGCTATCATAAGTCAACCGACGGTGGTAAGACTTTTAAAGGTGCCAATGCACCACATGGTGACCATCATGACCTTTGGATCGATCCAGATAATAATCAAAGAATGATTATCGCTGATGATGGCGGAGCACAGGTTTCTGAAGATGGAGGCAAGACCTGGAGTACATATATGAACCAGCCGACCTCTCAATTCTATCGTGTGACTACGGACAATAGTTTCCCATACCGAATTTATGGTGCACAACAAGATAATTCTACTGTTAGGATTCGTCATAGAACCGATGGTGGCAATATTTCAGAGGATGACTGGGAACCCTCAGCAGGAGGAGAAAGTGGCTGGTTAGCACCTGATCCTGACAATAATGATATTGTCTATGGAGGATCATATGGTGGGTATTTAACTCGTGTCGATCATGATAAAGGCATTAGTCGATCCGTGAATGTTTATCCAAACAACCCAATGGGACATGGCGCGGAAGATATGAAATACAGATTCCAGTGGAACTTCCCTATCTTTTTCAGTCCTCATGATTCTGACTTGCTATATACCACTAGTAATAGGTTTCACAGATCTACCAATGAAGGACAAAGCTGGGAAGTGTTTTCCCCTGACCTTACCAGAAATGACCCGAGTAAATTGGGTCCATCCGGTGGACCTATTACAAAGGATAATACAGGTGTCGAATACTATGCGACCATTTTTACTGCGGCAGAATCACCGCTTCAGCAAGGTGTAATCTGGGCTGGTTCAGATGATGGATTGGTTCATGTGACCACTGATAATGGAGGAACTTGGAATAATGTAACTCCGGCCGATATGCCTGAATGGCTTCAAATAAATAGTATAGAAGCTAGTCCTTTTGATCCAGCGGAAGCCTACTTTGCGGCTACGGGTTACAAAATGGGTAACTATGAACCATATCTTTATAAAACGACAGATTATGGTCAAAGCTGGACTAAGATCACCAATGGTATAGACCCAGAGCATTTCACCAGAGTAATTAGGGCTGATCCTGAAATGCGAGGAATGCTTTATGCTGGAACAGAGACAGCTATGTATTTCTCGAAAGACGATGGTGCCAACTGGTACTCACTACAGCTGAATCTTCCTACCGTACCCATTACTGATCTTGCGGTGAAGGATAACAACTTAATTGCGGCAACTCAAGGAAGATCGTTTTGGATTATTGATGATTTGACGGTTTTGCATCAGGCATCAAATGACATTAAGAATAAATCACTTCATGTGTTTAAGCCAATGGATACCTATCGAATGGGAGGTTCAAGTAGAACTAGTAAAACTGCAGGAACCAACCGGGCAGGGGGTGCTTTGGTTTATTACTACTTTCAGGAGACTCCAAGTGAAGAGTTAAAGATTGAATTCATGGATGCGGGTGGGGATGTGATAAAAACCTTTTCAACCAAGGGAGTCAATGGAGATACTTTAAAAGTGGAGCCAGGTAGCAATCTTTTTAACTGGAATCTCGCGGTGGATGATGCTGAAGGATTTGATGATTTGATCATGTGGGCTGGAAATCTCCGAGGACCAAGAGTTCCCCCGGGAATGTATTCGGTAAAAATCACCCATGATGGATCAAGTGAAGAAAAGGAGTTTGAAGTCTTGGCTGACCCAAGGTATGAGTCTTCACAGGAAGATCTTGAAGCTCAATATGAATTTATGATTGGAGTTCGGGATAAACTCACCGAGACGCATAGAACAATCAAACTAATTAGAAATTATCGGGCTGAATTGGATAGTCTTGAGACCAAACCTGATAATTTGGATGAAATCCAAAAAAGTCTCACAGAAATCGAGGAAACTCTTTATCAGACTAAGAATAAGAGTCGCCAGGATCCATTGAACTTCCCTATTCGATTAAATAATAAACTAGCACATTTGAATTCCATAGTAGGAAACGGAAGCTACAAGCCGACTGATCAGGCTCTGGAGGTTCGAGATGAGCTGGTTGAAAAAATCGATGTACAGCTAGCCAGATTCAGGATGATTGAATCTGAGGAAATATCGAAACTTCTGAATATAGAAGAGATGCGGATGCAGCTCGATGAGAAGAAATAAATGATTCAATTAAAAAAGAAAGGCCAGAATTCTATTTCTGGCCTTTCTTTTTAAAATGGTCTATAACTGAGAATTTGATCTATGAAATCTAGGCCACTGCTAGGTGAGATAATCAAGACAAAAACCACCCCCATCAAAGCTCCATAGAGATGAGCGTCATGGTTGATATTATCTCCGCCTGATTTGCCTTTTGTATAGGAGTAAATAAGAAATAAAATTCCCAGAATAAAGCCGGGAAGGCAAATGATCCCAAAGAGACAAATATCAGATAGAGGTAAGATCACGATACTTGCAAATACCGTGGCAGCAGTTCCTCCCGATGCTCCCAAAGACCGATAAAATTGATTTTCCTGATTCTTGAGATAGGTTGGGATATCTGAAACCACAATAGCCAATACATAAAAAAGGATGAAAATTATACCTCCAGAGACAGCTCCGAATTGATACCCTAACCATTGCTCTACCACTCTTCCAAAGAAGTAGAAGGTAAACATATTGAAAAGAAGATGTACGTAATCTTTATGGATGAACCCTGATAAAATGAATCGATCCCACTGTCCTCGATTTTTGATTTCGTAGGGAGTAAACATCCATCGATCGATAAACTCGGGACGATTGAAGCCTAGAAGGCTGGTGCCACAGGTGATGACGATAATGAGTACCGTAAGTGAAATATCCATGCTATCTCTCTCGATGGACTAATTTTCGAGCAACTCCTTCGAGTGTGTCAAAGTATTCTTGATTATTGAAATTAATCTCACCCAAAGCCTCGAAAGCTTCGTCAAAATAGCTGTTCATTTTTGCCTCCGTCAATTCTTTAATTCCTAAAGAATTATAAATTTTGGTCACCGCAGCCACTTTCTCCTCCTTATTGAATTCGGTCTTTGCCAGCCAATCATTCAATTCCTGAGCAGTTTCACCTTCGGCTAATTCCAGTGCTTTAATCAGTAAGAACGTTTTCTTATTTGAGATGATATCTCCTCCCACTTGCTTTCCAAACTTGCTTTGGTCTGCAAAGACATCAAGAAGGTCATCTTTCAACTGGAAACCTACCCCAATATCGACTCCAAACTCATAGAGTTTTGCCATATCCTTAGGGTCGGCGTCGGCCAAATAAGCTCCCATTTTAAGTGCAAAACCCAATAGCACAGCCGTTTTTAATCGGATCATCTCCAGGTATTCATCTTCAGAAACCGTTTCCCTGGTTTCGAAATTCATATCGAACTGCTGACCTTCGCAAACTTCGGCTGCAGTCTGATTGAAATCTCGGATGAGCTGTTTAAGTTTATCCGAAGGACTATTCAGAAGCAAGTCATAGGCTCGAACCAACATCACATCACCTGAAAGTATGGCGATATTATCATTCCATTTTTCATGTACAGTAGGCTTACTTCTGCGTAAAGGCGCCTCGTCCATGATGTCGTCATGCATTAGTGTGAAATTATGGAAGACTTCAACTGCCGCTGCCTGAGGAAGTATTTTTTCTACATCAGAGCGGTACATCCCATAAGATAAGAGGCTCAGAATCGGACGGATTCTTTTGCCGCCAAGGCTAAGAATGTACGTAATAGGGTCATAAAGTTCTTGGGGTGATTTTCCAAAATCAGCCTCTGAAAGGAATTTCTCTAACTTTTCGAGAAGTTCAGAAGCGAGTTCTTTTTTCGTCATTATTTGCAAATTCGAGGTCAATGGTTCTTCTATCAATATCCGTATTAACTACCCTAACCATCACTTTGTCACCTAATGTTATCATTTTTTTTGATCTCATACCGATTAGGCGCATGTTTTTCTCATCGAAGTCATAGTAGTCATCCTTCATTTCGCTAACTCTCACCATCCCTTCACATTTGGTTTCCGTGATCTCCACAAAAACTCCCCATTCACTCACTCCGCTCACTATTCCTTCATAATCCTTCTCTTCAGCCAGAGACATAAACTCCACCTGCTTATACTTGATGGAGGCTCGTTCTGCATTTGCTGCGTTTTTTTCCCTCTCGGAAGAGTGCTCGCATTTTTTCTCCCATGACTCTGCTTCAGGAGACTTGCCGTTTTGCAGGTAGTGTTCCAGAAGTCTGTGAACCATCATATCTGGATATCTCCTTATGGGAGAAGTGAAATGAGTATAATGTGGGAAAGCCAGGCCGAAGTGTCCCTTTGGATCAGTGGTGTACTTTGCTTTAGCCATGCTACGAATCGCAAGCTGCTCCAAAACATTCTGCTCAGGTTTACCCTGAATTTCATCCATTAACTTGTTTAGGGCTCCAGAGATTTTATTCTCACTTCCTATATTCATTTGATGACCAAACCGCTTCGCAAAGTTGGAAAAGGTATCAAGCTTATCCATGTCAGGGTTATCATGTGTTCTATAGACAAAGGTGTCCTTCCCCTGTCTCTTGTTGAAAACAAATTCAGCCACATACTTATTGGCTAAAAGCATGAATTCCTCAATGAGTTTATGGATGTCTTTTCGCTCTTTGACCCTTAATCCAAGTGGGGTTCCCTTCTCGTCCAACTCAAATTTCACCTCTACCGTTTCGAAATTTACAGCACCATGATCGAATCGTTTTTTTCGGATTTTCTTTGCTAGGACATTCAAGAAGGTTAATTCCTCAAAGAAATCACCTGACTGCTTATCTATATTTTCCTGAGCTTCTTCATAGGCAAATCTTCGATCTGAATGAATGATGGTTCGCCCTATCCAATGCTTGATAACCCTGGCATCCCTATCCATTTCAAACACACAGGCAAAAGTCAATTTGTCTTCATTTGGTCGAAGGGAGCAGAGTCCATTGCTGAGTCTTTCCGGAAGCATTGGTATGGTTCGGTCCACCAGATAAACCGACGTTGCTCGATGATAAGCCTCCTTTTCCAGGGCAGTGTTAGGTTTTACATAATGGGTAACATCCGCAATGTGAACCCCCACTTCCAGGTTGCCATTGGGTAGGACCTGATAGGAAATAGCGTCATCGAAATCTTTGGCATCTGCCGGGTCAATGGTGAATGTCAACACATCCCGATAATCTTTTCTTTTTGAAATCTCCTTCTTTAAAATCTTATCCGAAATAGCTTCGGACTCACGATTTGGCTCTTCGGGATATTCAAAAGGTAATCCGAATTCAGCCATGATGGAGTGAATCTCTACTTCATGCTCTCCAGCCTGCCCTAGTACCTGAGTCACTTTTCCAGTAGGATTTTTATCCCCTTCTCTCCATTCGGTGAGTTTGACCACCACTTTTTCGTTGTGCTTAGCACCGTTTAGATCACCTCGATGAACGAAGATGTCTTTATGCATTTTTTTGAAGTCGGGAACTACAAATGCAAACCGAGGAGAAATCTCCACGCGACCTACAAATTCGTCTCTTTCGCGCTCGATGATTTCAAGTACTTTTCCTTCGGTTCTCCCCGTTTTTCCTTTGGTAGGGAAAACCATCACCCTGACACGGTCATGGTGCAAAGCTTGTTTAAGGTTAGCTTCTTTCACCATGATGTCGCCATCGGTCTCGTCTGGATTATCAGGAATGATAAATGCGAATCTTGGGTTCACAAAATCCACCTTCCCTTCAACAAAATCCGGGTCTTTGAGTGATGAAAAGTAATTTCTAGGTGTTTTGGACACCAGTCCAGCAGCAGCTAGCTTATGCAAGGCCGGTTCTACTCCTCCCTTGGTGAGGGAATCTCTTATTTCTAATTTTTTTATCAGTTGCTTCGCATTGTACTGCTCACCAAAGTGGCCGTCTAAAAATCGAAGTAATCTTTTCGAAAGGTCAGCCGAATTTTGATTTTTGCGGCTTCCTTGTTTTGTTGAATTTTTTCTTTTGCGTCCCATAAGGGCAATTTCTTTTAAGTAAAAATGGGTCTTCAGATGTCAAAATGAAAACCTTTCTGAAGGCTTACTCCTCAATAGCTATAACCTCAAGGGTGAACGGTTGGGGCTGAGGATTCATGGCCAGATAGACTCTGGCGGTAACTTCGACATCTCGAAGACAATATTTGTTAATTTTCTCCATATCCTTTTCGATATGGTAAGTGTGATTAACCTGGCTTCCGTCAAGGTCATCCTTGGAAGATGGGATATCAAAAATCGAGGCAAGTAATTCCAGCCTTGTGTAATGTTTATAATCACCAAACTTCCATAATTCCAGGGTGTCAAGATGCCTGATTTCCCAGGGCTTTTTTCCTGCCATCTGTAGGGGCTCGGGGAGAGATACCCCATTGATCAGCATTCGTCTGCTAAGGTAAGGAAAATCAAACTCCTTTCCATTATGAGCGCAGAGGGTCCAGTTTTTCTTTTCCAGCAAGGCTTTGAAATCTTCCAACAATTCTCGTTCAGAAGGAGCTGAAAAAACTTTGGTTCGTAGGGTAAGCAGTTCATTTTCTCTGTCTAGCAAAATATAACCCACACCCACGCTGATCACCTGTCCAAATTCAGCATAGATTCCAGCTCTTTCGAAATATTGAGAACCGGGTTCGTAATCCGCATCGGTCTTGGATAAAAGCTCTTCTTTTTTCAGCCATTCTTCCCGAACTCTTTCCGGTACTTCATCAATGGACTCATAACCTGAGGCCGTTTCGATGTCTAAAAAAAGAATCTCGCTTAAGCTTTCAAAAAAATCTACCATAGACAAAAAATTAGGAATGCAGCACTCCTTTCATACCTAATTCAGGAATCATCCGAATTAAAGAAGGATCAAAACTGCCTGGTGTAAAGATAAACTTTTTATCAAAAATCTGATCCATAATGTAGTAGCTCACCCAAAACTCATTTGTAAGTTCAAAGACTGCAGGATCTAAAGGCTCGATTCTGGCATACTCCTGGGCTCCAAGTTCTTTCAAGTGGTGGCGGAGGACGGAAGTTTTTCTTGGTTCTCCATTGATTTCTCCATATCCTTTTGAGTTGATCAGAATAGTATTCAGCTCGATTAGATTTAGGTTTAGAATATACAAAGCCCAATTAGCCTCGCCCTGTTCTTCCTCTTTTACTATAGCCAGCTTGACCCCTTTGACCTCAGGGAATTCGATGTCTTTCTTCATTTATTTTCTGATAATGATTGGTCAACAAATTTATTGGTTCCTCGAGTTCATATTTTTTATTTGACATTCTTTCAGGGCAAATACTTAATCATGTGCTTGTGGCTGGCTAAAATGAAATACGATCTGAATTCTCTTTCAACTGACTATTCTTTTTCAAGGGTAATTCTATCTGCTTTTGCTCTCACCAGTTATCAAAAAAACTCCTTGGGTATTAGATTAGACTCTTAATTTCGGATTCAGAAATAAAGAAAAATAAATATGAAAAAGCTTCTGACTTTATCTTTTTGTCTCAGTTTATCCCTTCAGCTCTTCGCTCAAAAGAAGGTTCTGGACCATGCAGATTTTGATATCTGGAATTCCATTGAGAATGAGACCATTTCAAGGGATGGAAACTATATCATGTACTCCCTAGAGAGGGGAGAGGAAGATAATTTTCTTGAAATCAGAAACCTTCAAGGGGATTTGGTTTTTACCCATGAACGCGGGTATGATGGAGAATTCACCTTTGACAGTCAGTTCGCTATTTTTACCATTAAGGCCTGGGAAGAAGATATTCGTGAGCTGAAGAGGGCCAAGACTAAAAAGGAAGATATGCCCAAGGATACCCTGGCCATTTATCACCTTAATTCTGAGGAACTGGTAAAAATACCAATGGTCAGTTCTTATCAAATTCCCAAAAAATGGGCAGGAGTATTAGCTTATCAGCTGGACTCTGAGGCAGTGCCGTATGAAGAGAAGGAAGAAAAGCCTGGGAAGGAAAATGGCTATCACACCATCATTAGAAATCTCAATAGTGGAGATCAGGATAGCCTAAAGTATGTCATGAAATATGCCTTTGCTGAAGAAGGAGAGGTTATTACTTATGTCCTTTCGGACAAAGCTGAACAAGGTGCTGGAGTGTATGTATACGAGTTGTCAATTGGTGATCCTCTGCAAATATTTTCAGCTGAAAAAGCAAAGTACCCTCAGATGAATATAAGTAAGTCGGGAGGTCGTATCGCTTTTGTAGCTGACCTTGACACAACAAAGGCCTTGATCAGACCAAATGAACTTTACACTTGGTCAAAAGGAATGAACAGAGCAGAGAAAGTAGTGGACGAAACTTCTGCTCCTGATGGCTACCTAGTTTCTGCCGATGGAAGAATTTCCTTCTCGAAGGATGAAACCAAACTGTTTTTTGGTCTAGCCACCCCACCTATTTTACAGGATACCTCTCTCCTGGAGGAGGAAATTGTCAATGTGGAAGTTTGGACTTATGATGAACCAAGACTTTACACTGTTCAAGAGATGCAGGTGGAAAACGATCTCAAAAGGTCATTTCTTTCAGTAATTCATTTGGATGAGGGGAACAAACTGGTACAACTCGAAACTACCGAGCTACCGAATGCTGAATTGGGGAATGAAGGGAATGCTGACTTTGCCCTGGCAAATACTTCCCTTCCTTACGAATTACAAGGACAGTGGGAAGGTGGATTATACAGGGATTATTTTATTGTGAATGTTTCAAATGGTGAGGTGAAACCTGCATTTGAAAAAGTGAGGGGGCGGGTTAGTCTGAGTCCTGCTGGGAACTATGCCTATGGATATAGCTCCGCGGATAGTACCTGGTTTACATTTAATATTTCAAATGGCTCAAGAGTCGACCTTACCAAAGGAGAAGTCTTCTTTGACGAGCTTAACGACTCTCCAAACTTCCCAAGTGCGTATGGTTCTGCCGGCTGGACTGAGGGTGATAATGCCCTATTGATTTATGACCGATATGACATCTGGAAGTTTGATCCAGACTCTGGGGAAGGTCTAAGGTTAACCGAAGGAAGAAAAAAGACATTAGCTTATCGGTATGTAAAACTGGACGATGAGGCTCGGTTTATCTCTGAGGAAGAACCCTGGCTTTTGTCCACATTTAATGAGAAAAATAAGTATGGAGGCTTCTCTGAGTACAACCCAAAAAGCGGAAGCATCAATCAATTAATTGAGGGGCCTTATAGCTTTGGTCGTCCTAGGATGGCTCAGGCAAGTGATGAAATAATGCTTACCAGAGAGTCTTTTGAGGAATTTCCTAATATTCATGCCACCGACATGAGTTTCAGTAATCTTACTCAAGTTTCGGATGCAAATCCACAGCAATCTGAATATAATTGGGGGACGGCAGAATTAGTGAATTGGATCTCTTTGGATGGAAAAGAGCTGCAGGGAATGCTGATCAAACCGGAGAACTTCGATCCGAATAAGAAATATCCGATGATCGTTAATTTCTATGAGAAAAGCTCTGATGGATTATTTTCTCATAGACCACCGACTGCAGGCCGTTCTACGATTAGCTATAGCTTTTATACCAGTAGGGGCTATGTCATCTTTAACCCAGACGTGCATTACCGAATTGGTTATCCAGGTGAAAGTGCCTACAATTCTGTGATACCTGGGATCACTTCCCTTATTGAAGAGGGTTTTATCGATAAGGATAATATTGGCGTCCAAGGTCACAGTTGGGGTGGATATCAGATAGCTTATCTGGTGACCAAAACAGATATTTTCAAGGCTGCTGAGTCAGGAGCTCCTGTTCCAAATATGATTTCTGCCTATGGAGGTATTCGTTGGTGGACGGGCCTAAGCCGTCAGTTTCAATATGAGCATACCCAAAGTAGAATAGGCGGCACCCCTTGGGAATATCCGGCCAGATACGTGGAAAATTCTCCCATTTTCAATATTGATAAAATCAACACTCCGCTTTTGATCATGCATAATGATGAGGATGGTCATGTGCCCTGGTATCAAGGGATTGAGTTTTTCGTGGCCTTGAGAAGATTGCAAAAACCATCATGGTTCCTGAATTACAACGGTGAACCACACTGGCCACTAAAAAGACAAAACCGGAAAGATTTTAACGTTAGAATGGCGCAATTCTTCGATCATTACCTGAAGGGAGCTCCTAAACCAGTTTGGATGGAAAGGGGAGTTCCAGCCTTGGAGAAGGGAATTAATCAAGGCCTGGAGCTGACTGATAGCAAGTAATTGTCAAATGAATAAAAAACCTCTGTCATTGAAACGACAGAGGTTTTTTTGAAATTGAAAGAATCACTCTTCGATCAGTTCCATTTCAAAAAGATTTACCAGATGCCTCTTCATTTTTTCCTTTACTTCTGCAAGTGGTATCTCCTTACCGATTTCCTTTTGAAGAGAAGTAACGGCTTTGTCATCAATTCCGCATGGAATGATGGACTCAAAATAACTCAAATCAGAATTGATATTAAAGGCAAAGCCATGCATGGTTACCCAGCGGCTAGCTTTTACCCCTAGTGCGCAAATCTTTCTCGGATTTTTCTGCTCAATGTGATCTAGCCAGACTCCTGTGAGGCCTTCGATTCTTCCCGATCCGATCCCGTATTCTAGTAAGGTCAGAATCACAGATTCCTCCAAAAGTCTCAAATACTTATGAATGTCTGTGAAGAAATTATCAAGGTCGAGGATAGGATAACCCACCAATTGACCTGGTCCATGGTAAGTTATATCACCGCCTCGATTTATTTTGTAAAAAGTAGCATCCCTCTGCTTGAGTCCTTTTTCATCCAGAAGTAAATTTTTTTCATCTCCACTTTTACCTAAAGTGTAAACGTGAGGATGCTCAACAAAAATCAAGTAATTCGGGGTGAGTACTTTCTCCTCTTTACTAGCTTTTCGATTTCTGATTTTGAGGTCAACAGTTTTCCCAAAAATTTCCTCCTGATAATCCCAGGCTTTTTGGTAGTCCATTTTACCTAAATCTAGAAAAACTACTTTTTTATTTATAAATTCATTCATTGCGTTAAAGCTTGGAAGTAAACCCATCCGAAAAGGATATCGTTCCTCCGGGCCAAATTTAACTAATACTCATGGCCGAACACAATGAAAAAGGAAGACGAGCCGAGGAACTGGCGGCAAATTGGCTGGTAGGACAAGGCTATCAGCTTCGTGATAAAAACTACAGGTATCGGCATGCAGAAATAGACCTAATAATGGAGCATGAGGGCTTACTTATTTTTGTAGAGGTGAAGTTTCGGTCAGGTACAGGTTACGGTTATTCTGAGGAGTTTGTAGACTTCACAAAAAAACGACTGATCATTAAAGCAGCTGAAAATTATATCTATGAGATCGATTGGAAAAGGGATATCCGATTTGATATTTTGGGGGTTTATAAAGATCGAGATGGAAACTTTAATTACCGTCACTTCAAAGATGCTTTTTATTAAACCTTGAATTCATGAAAAAACTAACCTTAACTTTTTTGACCTTAACCATTTGCCTGGGAATAGCCTTGGCTCAAAACTCAAAAAAAGATCAAAAAATCATTGAAGACACTGCTGAAGCCAAAGCTGAATTTCTTGAAGCTGACCCTGATATGGCTTCTATTTTTAGTAGTTCCTATTGCTACATCATTTTACCCAATGTAGGTAAAGGTGGACTTGGAGTGGGAGCTGCATCGGGTAATGGAGTTGCTTATGAAAAAGGGTCTATGATCGGCTTTGCATCCATGAAGCAGCTAAGTATCGGTTTTCAAGCTGGAGGACAGGCCTAAAGAGAAGTCGTATTTTTCGAAGATGAAGAATCCTTCACTCGATTCAAGACGGGACAGATAGAAATGTTAGCTCAGGTTTCAGCTGTTGCTGCTACCGCTGGAGTTTCAGCTGATGCCAAATATGTGGACGGAGTTATGGTATTCACTATGGCAAAAGGAGGGCTGATGTATGAAGCCTCGGTAGGAGGTCAGCAATTTAAGTTCAGAGCAGATTAATCAGCTGTCGTTTCTGTAAAGTAATTTTCCGTCTTTATCCCATTCTGCTCGGATGTAGGGCCTGAAATTATCTGAGTAGGGTTCTTCCTGATATTGGATTTCGCGTTTACGGACCGCTTTGGTATTTCCTGTGTTCCAGTATTCAGTCCATAGCCCTACTTTCTCTCCATACTTGAATTCACCGGTTACGGCCACTTGACCATTTTCGTAAAAGTAAAAGTAATTCCCCTCCTTGGTTCCAAACTGAATCGGAGTGATCTGCTCTATCGTTTTCGAGCTTCTATCATAATAAGTGATTCGTGACTCTCTAGGCCAACCTTCTTCGAAGTGGTCTTTATCCTGCAGGACGTTTCGTTGGTCGTAAAGCATCCAGGTTTTATGCTTTGTACCATAAAAGTACATACCGGTTTCTACGGTAACTTCATTGAGAAGTCGCTCGTAAGGGCCATGTAATAGGTAACCCTCACCTGCCACGTATCCCTGATTTTTTATGGATTTATCCCCTGGATCATACCAATATACATCACGGATATAAGGGTCTGGTCGGTATTCGGCATCGGTATAATTGAACAGCTGAACGATTTCCTGACCGCGAATTTCATCCACCAAAACACCCTTACGAACTTTAATTCCGAACCACTCGTTTTTCCTGGCTTTCTTCTTTTTCTCTTTTTTCTCTTCCCTTTTACTTTCCTCATCAAAAAGCAATAAGGGCATGGTAGTGGGAAGTAGGGCTGAACTTACCTCACCCACCGAATCTGGATCGGATATCTCTGTATCTGATTTTTTATCATTTTGGCCGTAGGCCAAAGCAGAAATGAATAAT
This sequence comes from Algoriphagus sediminis, assembly GCF_030403435.1. GTDB lineage: Bacteria > Bacteroidota > Bacteroidia > Cytophagales > Cyclobacteriaceae > Algoriphagus > Algoriphagus sediminis. The sequence continues at coordinate 50,142 of NZ_JAUEPH010000009.1, read as the reverse complement.
AAAGAAAGAAGAGTTAGAATCTTCGTCCGCATAAACTTAGAACGTATTTTTTTACGGGCTATTTTCTTCAAAAATAACAATTCAGAATCAAATCTATCAGATCGTTTAGATTTATAAATCTTCTCTCTATTTTTGAGGAATTTGTAAAAAAATCAAACAAAAAATGAATTCTATTCTATCAGATCGGATAATCAATATGGAGGAGTCAGCTACGCTGGCTATGGCAAAAAAAGCGAGAGAGCTGAAAGCAAAAGGTACAGATATCATTAGCTTGAGCCTTGGTGAGCCAGATTTTAAAACTCCTAAGTTTATCCAGGAAGCAGCTAAGGAGGCAATAGATTCGGGGAATTACTTTTCCTATCCACCAGTTGCTGGCTATCAGGATCTGAGAGAAGCAATTGCTAAAAAACTTAGAGAAGAGAATAATATCTCTGAGGCTAAAGCCGAAAATATCGTTGTCTCTACAGGTGCGAAGCATTCCATCGCCAATACATTCATGTGTCTTTTGAACGAGGGTGATGAGGTAGTGATTTTTTCTCCATACTGGGTGAGCTATGCAGAAATTATCAAGTTGGCCGGTGGTGTTCCTGTTCTGATTGAGGGTACTTTGGAAAATAACTTTAAAGCAACTGCTTCCCAACTGGAGGCAGCTATCACTGATAAAACCAAAGCAGTCATCTATTCTTCTCCTTGTAATCCTACAGGTTCGGTTTTTAGTAAAGAAGAATTGGAAGCTATCGCTGAGGTCATAAAAAAGCATGATAGAATTCGGGTCGTAGCTGATGAGATCTATGAGCTCATCAACTTTGCCGGAGGCAATCATAGTATCGCATCCTTTCCTGGAATGTTCGAAAGAACAGTTACCGTAAATGGATTTTCAAAAGGTTTCGCCATGACAGGATGGAGGGTAGGATACATTTGTGCGCCATTGGAAATCGCCAAAGCTTGCGAAAAAATTCAAGGACAATTCACTTCTGGAAATACCGGAATTGCTCAAAGAGCAGCTTTTGCTGGGATCACTGGTCCGTCTACTGATTCAGAAAAGATGGCTGAGGCCTATTTAAGAAGAAGAGGCTTGGTTCTAGACTTACTTAGAGATATTCCCGGAATAAAGACTCATGTGCCAGAAGGTGCCTTTTATTTCTTTCCAGATGTTTCAGCTTTCTTCGGGAAGTCTATAAATGGAAAAACTATCAAGAATGCTGATGATCTTTGCATTTACCTTCTGGAAGAAGCACACGTTTCTTTAGTAACTGGTTCTGCGTTTGGAGCGCCAAGTTGTGTGAGGCTTTCCTATGCAGCATCTGATGAGCAGCTAAAAGAAGCTCTGAGCAGAATCAAAGCAGCACTTGCTGAACTCAGCTAATTCATAATAAAAGAAGCTCCGAAAGGAGCTTTTTTTGTACTTTCGATTCTGATACTTTTAGAATAAGATTGAAGATGGACTCAACGGTTTTGGTCATTACACCTGTTAAGGATTCGATAGATACTACCTTAGATACGGCCAAGGCTATTGCTGAATCCAGGGTTCCACACCATCACATTATATTCAATGATTTCAGTTCGGATGAGTCTACGAAAGAACTGGAGTCGAATAAGGGGAAAATAGGTTATGAGCTCATAAATCTTGCCGAAATCACTGATACGCCATCTCCTAATTACAAACTCGTGCTTCAACTTTCTCAAAAGAAAGCTTTGAAAATGGGAGTACCCTTGCTCGTAATAGAATCAGATGTAGTGGTTAAGCCTGAGACTATTTCAGGTTTATTGGATTTTACCTCAAAGAATGAAAAATCAGGTTTGGTAGGAGCCGTAACAGTGGATGAAGCAGGAGTGGTTAATTTCCCTTATCTGAAATTCAAGGGAAGAAAGGAAGAAGTGATAAGAACGGAACGTAGTCTAAGTTTTTGCTGTACACTTTTTAGCTCAGACTTTCTTCAGTCTTTTGATTTTCAAGAGTTAGACGATGCGAAGGATTGGTATGATACCTTTATCTCTAAGAAATCTCTGGAGTTAGGTTTTGAGAATTTCGTGCTCATGAATTCTCCAGTTTGGCATAGGCCACATGGAAGTCGACCCTGGAAACAGTTGAAATACAAAAACCCGATCAAATATTACTTCTTAAAGTACTGGAAGGGATTAGATAAGATTTAATCAGAGTTTCCCAAGAAACTTCATCAAGGTATTGTAAGGCTTTGACCAGGTCCTTTGAAATCTCAGAGGACCATTCAACTCCCGTTCGAAAAAGTCCTTGTGCTTACTATTTAGGTAGGCAATCCTTTCTCTTTTCAATTGGCTTGTTCCGGACTTTTTTCTTTTACTCTCAGGAGTTAGTCTATAATGGAAACCCACAAAAGGTAACCGAATTACTTCTCCACCATTTTTGAGCATTTTAATCCAAAACTCCCAATCTTCCCTCCCCATGGTCATATCTTCCGAAAATCCTCCCACCTCTTCCCAGTCCTTTCTTCGAAAAAGTGCTGATACAAAAATCATATTATCTCTAGCCAGGGCATTTATCGAGAAGGGCTTTAAGTTCCAGGGTTTGGTTCCATTTTCATTGAACTTGTCCGCCTGGCAATACACGACTTTGACCTGTGGTTGCTCTTCCAAAACCTTGACTGCCTCAGATATATAGTTAGGTTCGATTAAATCATCTCCATCCAGTGGAAGGATGTACTTTCCTGAGGCTTTTTTGATCCCGGTATTTCTAGCGGAAGTTACTCCGCCATTTTCCTGATCTACGATTTCAAGATTAGGGTATTTTGCCAAAAGCTTCATTGCTACCTGAAGACTGTTGTCTGTTGAGCCATCATTCACAACGATAACCTCTAAAGGTTTAAAGTCCGAGGAGAATGCGGAATGGATGGTTTCTTCAAGATACTTTTGGCCGTTGTAAACGGGAATGATGACTGATACTGAAGGATTCAAAGTGGAAAGTAAACTGAAAACTCAAGACTGAATTTCTAAATTAGATAAATCTTAGCAAATCATTTTGCATGTCAAAAATTCGATTTGTTTTATGTTGAATAAAAATTCAGGATATTTTTATTCTAATTTCACCATCTGGATGGGTCAAAAGAAACTTTTTTTACTTCTTATTTACTTTGGATTGAACTTTGGTTCTTTGGCTCAGGATATCACTTCTGACTTTGATAAAATTGATACGGCCTATTTAACTCCACATCCGGAAAAATTTAATCTTAGACTATATGTTTCGAGGAAGTATACTGATATCGTTTTCAATGGTCCTGAACGTCGTTATAGGTTTGAGCCAAATTCAGGATTGAATCTAGGGCTAGGTTTCACTTATCAAACGTTTACTTTGAATCTGGCGGCTCCTTTAGGTTTTATGAATCCAAACCGTATTGATGACTGGCCATCATTCCTAGACTTACAGTCTCATATTTATCCTAAAAACTGGATAATCGACTTATTCGGTCAATTTTATAGGGGTTATCGATTAGATGAACGCTTTTTGGCGAATTCTGAAGAAGAATATCTCCGGGAAGATATGCGAGTAATGCTACTTGGGGTCAATGCTAATTATGTATTCAATGGAGATAGAATAGCTCTCAGTGCAGCTTATAATCAATCTTCTATTCAGAAGAAATCAGCATTTTCCCCTTTCATTGGATTCGAGGCCTATGGGGGATTTATGAAGGGTGACTCCCTGTTTCTACCTTCCAATGAGGACCTACCCATTAATTATCGGCAGGTTGATTACTTTCAATTTGGGCCAAACGCTGGGTTTTCCAGTACCCTGGTTTTTTTAGGAGGATTTTACCTTACTGCGGTTGCCTCTGCTAATTTAAGTTTTGGGTATTCGGCTTGGGCAAATGATGATAAATTCAGTCGATGGGGATTTGCTCCTACCTATTTTCTGAGAGGTTTTCTGGGGTATAATGGCGAGAAGTTTTCAATCAATGGGAATTATGTCTGGAAAAACCTGAATCTTGTAAAGAACCAGGGTTTTGATCAGGAGCTCAATACAGGAAATTTTAGAATCAACCTGATTTATAAATTGAATCCATCTGAAAACTTTCGAAGGAAATTCAATAAGATTAATCCGGTGGTCTGGATTCCTAGATTATTCGGCAATAAGGGAGAGTCCTAGTATGGTACTTTAAGGCTGAAATCAAACCACCATTACTTTGCGTAAGAGCATAAATTAGTAGCTTTGGCTTAGTCAAAAAACTCAATTAGCATGTCAAAAGAATTCGGAATTGCTCAATCACTTGAGCGACTGGGAATTAAATCTGAAAATCTCGGTACCTCTACGGGAACCCGCTGGATAGATTCAGAAGGTCAATCTTTTTCTTCTTCTTCACCTGCAGACGGAGAGCTTATTGGAAGCGTACAGGCTACGGATAAGGACGGATACGAGCGTGTCATCTCTCAAGCGCAGATCGCTTTTGAAAGCTGGAGATTGGTTCCAGCTCCGCAAAGAGGTGAGATAGTCCGGGAGATAGGTAATGCACTACGAGAAGTCAAAGAAGATCTCGGTAAGCTTGTTTCATACGAAATGGGGAAATCCTACCAAGAGGGGCTAGGCGAGGTTCAGGAGATGATTGATATCTGCGATTTTGCAGTTGGGCTTTCACGTCAACTTTATGGGTTAACCATGCATTCGGAAAGACCTGGTCATAGAATGTATGAGCAGTGGCATGCCCTAGGTGTGGTAGGAATTATTTCTGCCTTTAATTTCCCAGTAGCTGTTTGGTCATGGAATTCAGCATTGGCCTGGGTATGTGGGGATGTTTGTGTTTGGAAACCTTCAGAAAAGGCACCTATGTCGGGGATTGCCTGTCAGCATATCGTTGGGAAAATTTTTGCGAAGCATGGACTCCCTGAGGGGATTTCCTGTCTGGTTAATGGAGATTATAAAGTAGGAGAGATGCTCTCGAATGACTCACGAGTACCTTTAGTTTCAGCTACAGGATCTACCAGAATGGGAAAATTGGTAGGTGAAGCAGTGGGCAGAAGATTGGGTAGATCTCTTCTTGAGTTAGGAGGGAACAATGCGATAATCATTACTCCTGATGCAGATTTGGATATGGCTATTCGAGGAGCATTATTCGGAGCGGTAGGAACCGCCGGTCAGAGATGTACAAGTACTCGAAGGCTAATCATTCACTCGAAGGTTTTTGATGAGGTGAAGAAAAGATTGGCTTTGGCTTATTCAAAGCTTGTGATTGGGAATCCACTGGACGAATCAAATCATGTGGGTCCGCTTATCGATAAAGATGCTGTAGACATGTACCAGAATGCCATAAAAAAGGCAGAATCGGAAGGAGCGATCAAAGTGGTAGAAGGAGGAGTCCTTTCTGGTGAAGGCTACGAATCGGGCTGTTATGTGAAGCCTTGTATTTATGAAGCGGAAAATCACTTTGAAATAGTTCAACATGAGACTTTTGCCCCAATTTTATACCTGATAAAGTATGAAGACTTGAATGAGGCTATTGCACTTCAAAATGGTGTTCCCCAGGGGCTTTCTTCAGCAATTATGACCACTAACATGAGAGAGGCTGAAGCATTCCTATCTGTGGCAGGCTCAGACTGCGGCATAGCCAATGTAAATATTGGTACTTCTGGAGCGGAAATCGGAGGAGCTTTCGGTGGTGAAAAAGAGACCGGTGGAGGAAGAGAGTCAGGTTCTGATGCCTGGAAAGCATACATGAGAAGGCAGACAAATACCATAAACTATTCCTCTGAGCTGCCATTGGCACAAGGAATAAAATTTGATATCTAGATTAGGTCTAATCATCTTTTCATATCGAATTCGTTTCGCAGTTAATTCTTGTTTTAACCTGCAAGCTTGTGAATCAAGTCAATTACTCGAAAAATTTTGGGCTCAGTATCAATAATTTAGAAGGAAGGCTGAGTTAATTGTTTGCCGATTAAGAAATAGCACTTACATTTGCAATCCGTTTCAAGAACACTGGGAGCTTAGCTCAGTTGGTTCAGAGCATCTGCCTTACAAGCAGAGGGTCGGGGGTTCGAATCCCTCAGCTCCCACTTTTCTTTAAACGACACGAATTTTCTTTCGGGAGCTTAGCTCAGTTGGTTCAGAGCATCTGCCTTACAAGCAGAGGGTCGGGGGTTCGAATCCCTCAGCTCCCACATTAAAAAAGCCTCCCATCAGGGAGGCTTTTTATTTTTCTAATTTTTGGGTTACTGAAAATTTATGGAGAATCCAGCTCTAAACCATCTGCCTGGCATTTCTACAAATCCAGCCTCTATGTACTCGGTATTAGTGATGTTTGAAGCTTCTGCGAAGAAACCTATTTTACCGATTCTGTTATAATCAACTCTCATATCTAGGATAAAATATGGATCTTGGGCCATCCTTTCCACTTGTCTCATTTTGATGTTCCACTCGATCTTTTTTCCAATGCCCAATAACACCCCTGCAATGAATTGATGCTTCAGAGCGGTTAAAGAGTATCTTGTTTCCAGCTCGGAAGATTCGTCCTGAATATTAGCATCGATATAGTTATATGATAGCATTAGCTCTTTAACCTGAACAAATTTTCCCGTCGGGTTAACTCTATAATTAAAGGATACCTCAGTTCCCTGAAAACTAACTTGATTGAAGTTTTGAGGCTGCCAGGGGTCCTCCTCATTAAGCCTCGCCCATTCGATCAGGTTATCGGTGTCTCGAACGAAATAAACCAATTCAGCTCGGAAGGGTCCTTTATTCCATTTTGCTCCGATCTCAAAGTTTTGAGCCTCCTCGGGCTGTAAATTTTCATTTCCAATGTTGGTGGGGCCTATGTAGTAAAGGTCGGTGTAGGTTGGAATTCTAAAGCTTTTGCCATATCCCGCGTAAAGTCTCAAATTTTGATTGGCTTGAAAGCCCAATTCTGCTCCTGGGAAATGCTTCCAATCGTATTCTGAATAATAAGTTGAGTAAATTCCTGCCCTTAAATCAACTTTGTCTCCAAACTGAAACAAATGCTCCAAGAATAACCCAAAAAGGGTTCTGTCATGATTCCCCAAATTTGAACTTTCTATGCTCTCCTCACGAAGTTCCAATCCAAATCCAGTGGTCCCCAGGCTATTTTCTATGGATCCATTGGTTTCGATAGCCATCACATCTGTGGTGTGATTATTCTGAAAGAATTCCGGTTCCTCTCTTCTCAATCTGAATTCATCCACATTTCTCCTCCAATAAGCTCTTGTATTCAACGAAAATCCTCCCGCATTATAGATGTGGGAAAGAGAAGCTAAAGTGGTCTGAATACTTTCCCATTGATCTGGGAAAGAACTGGTGTAAAATCCATTTGCTCCAAAAGTTCTATCGGTGTAGGCAATCATTCCTCTCAGGCTATTATTTTCATTTAAATCCAGTCCTCCCTCATAGAAGATATTGCCTACCTGATAGTCAGAATTATACCAATGTCCATTTGAGTCATCATGTGAGATGGCTAGGTTCTGTTTATAACTTCCTACGGGTAAGGATCCAGCGAATGAGATTCCTTTCATCCCAAAGTCTCCGGCATAACCTTGAAGATTTAATCTTTTTTCATCGGATAGCTTCGTAATAACGTTGATTGCTCCGGCATATGCATTTTGTCCGAAAATTCTTGAAGCAGGACCTTTTAATACCTCAACCCTGTCAATTTCCAACATCGGAACCGGAATATTCATCATATGATGCCCAGTCTGAGGATCGCTTAGTTTGATCCCATTGAGAAGCATTAGCGTTTGCTCAAACGAACCACCTCTAATTCCGATGTCAGCTTGCACCCCGGTAACACCCCTTTGACGGACATCCACTCCAGGAACGAAGGTCAAAACCTCCTGAAGGCTTCGGGCTGGGGTGGTTTCCAAGACCATTCTATCGACCACAGAGATATTTCGGTTTTGCTTCGAAAAAGGAATTTGAATTCTGTTCTCCTGAATGATTACCTCGCTTAGGTTCATTTGGATGCTATCTTCCTGTGAGAAAACAGGTGACACTAAAAAAAGCCAAAAAACAAATAGGAAGTTAGATTTCATTTGGTTTAGTCATTTGCTGAGCAAAGTAATCGCAAAATGCTCCTAATTCCAATCTCTTGTATTTCTAAAAAAATGTGAACACCACACCGTTCAGCCTTACTTTGCATTTGTCAGCAAAAGCAATTGATTATTTTCGCAAAAAAACAACACATCGAATGAGGAAGTATCTCGCGGCCATACTTGGGTCTGCTATCATGAGTTTAGTTGCATTTGACGGATTTAGTCAAGAAACACGTGAAACTAATCAGAGTAAATTTGGGGAATTTAGAGACAGAACCAGCTCATATTACAGATCTGCTTCTGGAAAGCCTGGAGAAGGATATTGGCAAAACAAAGCTGATTATGTCATAGAGGCTACTCTGGATGATGAGGCGCATAGATTGAGTGGTACAATCACCATGAACTATACCAATAATAGTCCGGAGGAGCTTGAATTTGTATGGATGCAAATGGAGCAAAATAGATTCACCGAGGAATCCAGGGGAACTCTAACCACACCCATTCAAGGAAATCGATACAATGGAGATGTAGATGGCGGATATGAGATCAGTAACCTTACATCGAAGGTAGGCAAGAAAGGCGACAGCTCTTCTGAATATTTGATTGATGATACCAGAATGCAGGTTTGGTTTGCAGAACCTATTCCGGCAAGAGGAGGAACGGCTACTGTATCCATGGATTTCAGTTACAAAATCCCTACCGATGGAATGGACAGAATGGGAAAACTGGAGGTTCAAGATGGATACATTTATGCCATGGCCCAATGGTATCCCAAGGTGGCTGTTTTTGATGATGTAGAAGGGTGGAATGTGGAGCCTTATTTGGGGGCTGGAGAGTTTTATCTTGAGTATGGAAATTTTGACTATAAGATCACCGTTCCTTATGACCATATTGTCGTTGGGTCCGGAAAGCTTATGAACCCAAAAGAGGTCTTAAGTTCCGAGCTAATGGATCGATATGAAAAGGCCATGAACTCAAAAGAGACGGTTTACCTGATTTCTCCTGATGAAATTAAAAATCATGAATTGACCAGACCTAAGCAGGAGGGAATGATTACCTGGCATTTCAGCATTGAAAATAGCCGAGACGTGGCCTTCTCCTCTTCTGATGCGTTTATTTGGGATGCAGCCAGAATTAATTTGCCTTCCGGCAAAACAGCTTTGGCACAGTCTGTTTACCCAAAAGAAAGTGATGGTCAAGACGCCTGGTCAAGGTCAACAGAATACAGCAAAGCTTCCATTGAGCACTATTCAGAGAAATGGTTTGAATTTCCATATGCCACTGCTACCAATGTTGCGGCAGACATAGGAGGGATGGAATACCCAGGTTTGAACTTTTGTAGTTATCGCTCAAAAGGTTCAGGGCTATGGGGAGTTACGGATCATGAATTTGGGCACAATTGGTTTCCGATGATCGTAGGCAGTAACGAAAGAAGGTATGCCTGGATGGATGAAGGATTCAATACATTTATTAATCATTACAGCTCAAATGAGTTCAATAATGGAGAGTATCCTTCCAGCCTTAATGAGACCAGAAGATATCTAAATTGGTTTACAAATGAGGGAAGAGAAGGTATAGACACCTATCCAGATGTATCAAACCTTAGTAACCTTGGAATGATCGCCTACAACAAACCCGCAATGGGTCTATTAGTACTTCGGGAATACATTCTGGGACCAGAGCGATTTGACAATGCATTCAAGTCCTATATCAATACCTGGGCTTATAAGCATCCTACGCCTGATGATTTCTTTAATCATATGGAAAATGTAGCGGGTGAAAATTTATCATGGTTCTTTCAGGGTTGGTTTTACGGCACGGGAAATATTGATATTGGTCTGGCCACAGTGGCTCCGTATGCTGGGAATTATGTGGCTGTGTTGACAAATGAGGGAGAAATTCCGATGCCTGTTCTTCTGGAAATCACCTATGATGATGGAAGTACAGAACGGCAAATGGTTCCTGTGGAGGTTTGGCAGAGAGGAAATACCTGGAATCACATGATCCGTACTGATAAAACGGTAACTAAGGTAGTTATAGACCCAGATAAGATTCTTCCAGATATTCAAATAGGGAATGACAGCTGGCCTACTGTGATTTACGAAAAGAAATAACTAAAAAATGCTCGAAGAAATTCGAGCATTTTTTTTAATAATCGTCATTGATTTCAAGCCAATATCCGTCGGGATCCTGAATATAAATTTGTTGGACTCCATCGACTCTATTTGTAATTTTCCCTTTTTCACCCTCCCAGCTTTCAAATGGATATTTGGTGGAATTTAGGCTCTCAATAAAGGTATCCATATCCTGCATGCTAAAGCAGAGGTGATTCACCTTAGATAAATCTTCAGGTCGTTCAGCACTTTCTATCAAATGTAGAGCAGCTCCTCCGCCGATATCATACCAGGCATGCAGCCCATCTTTGAAGGGCTCTTCAATCTCCTGGAGTTTAAGAATTTCATCATAGAAAGCCATGCTGGCTTCTAAATCTGAAACATGTACAGCAATGTGATTTACTTTAATCTGTGCATGCGACTGAGTGAGGAAAAGGATTAATACAAAGGAGGTAAATACGTGTTTCTGCATGGTTTTAAATCTAAATTATTTGAAAAGATAGGAACTTGAGCAAAAAAAAGAGCAACCAGTCGGCTGCTCTTTTCATATAGTTTTTAACTTTTAATCGATGTCTTCGGTACTGAGGTCCTCGGCCATTGCGATTCGATTGGCTTCATCAAATAAATTTAAGGCTTGTAGATATACTTCATTGATATCATTTACCACTTTATAGAAAGCACTGTCATCATATAGCTGTCTTCCCAAATGGGCCTTCATAAGGACCTTTAAGTAGTCTTTAGATTTAGTGAAATCTGCTTCATCAAATTCTACAGAATTTTTCTCGCCTACCTTCACTAGATCATTTAGCATTGCATCCGAAACCTCATAGTCTTCATAATAATCCAGCATACTCATCGATGCGAAATCATCCTTATTCTCATTTACAAAGTCGAGAATGTATTCTCTTGAGGCAGAAGAATTAAATAGTCGGGTAACATATGCGCTGGCATTTGTGGTGTCCAGCGGAACGAAATAATCCGGCATAATTCCACCCCCACCATACACAGTCCGACCTTTCTTAGTCTCGTATTTCAGGCTATCGTTGAATTGGATGCTGTCTGCTGAGAAAAATTCTCCATGCTCGTATCGCTCTAGCCAATCTCTTTCATAGGCCTCATAATCATCCCCATATGGTTTTTGGATGGATCGGCCTGATGGAGTGTAATATCTGGCAATGGTTAATCTTAATTCGGCACCGTCAGAAAGGTCGATTGGGAGTTGCACCAGTCCTTTACCAAATGATCTTCTTCCTACGATCAGTCCTCTATCGTTATCCTGAACAGCTCCTGCTAAAATTTCAGATGCAGAGGCAGATCCCTCATTCACCAGAACAATCACAGAGCCATCCTCAAACATACCTGGACGGAACGCATATGCTTTTTGACTGTATTGCTGAACTTTACCTTCCTGAGAGACAATTAAAGCTCGATCTCCCAACAGTTCGTCTGCCATATTTATTGCCGCCCCCATGTAACCTCCTGGATTTCCTTGGAGATCGATGATGAGCTTGCTCATTCCCTTATTTTTGAGTTCCGTCAGAGATTCTTTAAACTCTTCATAAGTATTAGCTCCAAATCGGGTTACCTTGATGTAACCAATCTCATCATTTACCATGTAGGTAGCATTAATACTGTACTGAGGGATTTTATCTCTTGTAATGTCGTAAGTGATCAGGTCCTTTTGGTTTTTTCGCTTGATATCCACTGTAACCACAGATCCTTTCGGACCTCGAAGCTTGTCGAACACATCTCGGTTAGTAACTCCAACCCCTGCTACTTTTTCTCCATCTACGTTTATAATTTGATCACCTGATTGAATACCCAAGGCTTCAGAAGGCCCTCCGGTTAAAGGTGCTACCACATAAATGGTGTCACGAATGATTCCAAATTCTACTCCTATTCCATCAAATTCACCATCCAGCTGGGATTGTGCAAGTTCAGCATCTCTGGGAGGGATATAGCTTGAGTGGGGGTCAAGATTTTCTAAGATCTTGGTGATTCCATATTCAACCAATTCACCGCTATCTACGCTGTCTACATAATCGCGATTGATATAGGTCATAATTTCCTGCATTTTATACAGGGCTGCTCTTAGATCATTTTGGTTGTTTTCGGGCTCGGCAAAAGTCGCTCCTATCCATATTCCTGCTGAGATTGCTATTGCTAGAATAATGGGGAGTCGAATTTGATTTTTGCTGTTTCCTGTACTGCTCACGTCGTCAATATTTTTAATAGTCAGAATAGTAACTCATAAAAATGCAAAAAGTCTTCAGCATAATTGAGCCATTTGTTAAAGTTAACAATTGTTTATACGAGAAAGATTGATAATGATTGAAAATGTCCTCTTTTTTTCTGTTAAAAAACTTAATTTTGATGGATGGAGTCAAAAAGAATAATGCATGATGCTTCTGTTTCTGATCTTGTGTCAGAAAACTACGTTTTTGCATCGGTTTTGCATTATTTCGGTATTAGCTTCTATCAGTACTCCACGGACTCTCTTTCCAAAGTTTGCAAAAAGCACAAGGTCCATCCTTCCCAGCTGATTAGTCAGCTTGAAGATTGGGCAGCCCAAAAGGAACCCACTCCCGAAGAACTTTTCCTTAATCCCATAGAAGTTCTGGTGGCTTACTTGAAGCAAAAGCATTACTACTTTGTCCGACAGGAGCTACCTTTTTTATCCAATCTCATAGAGGGAATCAAACCAGAAGGAAAGTATGCGCCACTTATGGCTGACTTGAGGATAATGTTTCCCATGTTTGTGGAAGATTTTATTCATCATATCCATGAGGAGGAGAGCAGGCTTTTTAAGCGCATTGAGATGCTTCAGGACATAGAGAATCAATTGTATTCTCTATCGGATGCACTCACAATCCTAGAAAAGGATCCAATTATCAGTTTGGCCGACCAGCACGAAATTCATGATGATGAAATGGAGGGGATTCGGAAGCTCACTTCAGATTATGAATTGTCAGAGGGTGCGCCGTTGACCATGAAGGTTCTTTATCATGAACTTCAAAAATTTGAAAAGGAACTTACCATTCATGCTCAAATCGAGGATGACTTACTTTTTCCGAAGGCGGTACAATTAGAAAAGGAAGCCTTGAGACTCATTCGCAAAAAAATAATGAAGTAATGGGTCGTATCATTGCGATCGATTTAGGAACAAAACGTACCGGTTTAGCTGTTACTGATCCACTGAAGATTCTGGCTAATCCATTGGAAACTGTTCCTACCGCTACTTTGATTGATTACCTCAAAAAGTATTTCAAAAAGGAAGAAGTAGAAACGATCGTTTTGGGATACCCTATCAGGTTGGACGGGTCACATAATGAAATGACGCCTAGAGTGATATCTCTGAAAGACCGATTGTCCAAAATGTTCCCCAAAATCAAAATTGAACTGGTGGATGAGCGGTTCACATCCCGAATGGCTATGCAGAGCATGATTGAAATGGGAAGCAAGAAAAAGGATCGAAAGGAAAAGGCTGGTAATCTGGATAAAGTCAGTGCAGCCATAATTTTACAATCGTATTTAGAAAGAAAATGATTTACCCAATAGTCGCATATGGCAATCCAATTTTGAAGCAGGAAGCTTCAGAAATAGAGGAAGGAACCCAGATGGAATCCTTGATCAGCGACATGTTTGCCACAATGGATCATGCCTCAGGGGTGGGACTTGCAGCACCTCAAATTAATAAGGGGATTAGGCTCTTTGTAATTGATAGTTCACTTATGCTCGATGAAGATTCTGAAGAAAAAGGTATTCGCAGAGCTTTCATCAACCCAATCATTCTAGATGAGTACGGAGATAATTATTCATTTGAAGAAGGCTGCCTGAGTATTCCTGAAGTTAGAGCAGAAATTACCCGGCCTGAGACACTCACCATTGAATACTTTGATGAAAACTGGGTGCTGAAAGAGGAGGAGTTTTCCGGAATGACCGCCCGGGTGATACAACATGAATACGACCATCTAGAGGGCGTTCTTTTTGTCGATTACCTGAAAGGTTTGAAAAAGAGACTTTTGAAGTCGCGACTCCTTGAAGTGAGTAAGGGAAAGGTGGCAACAGATTACCGAATGATCTATCCCACTAGCTAATGCCAGAGCAAAACCTGCGAATAGCGCTGGTTCAGACCAATCTGGTTTGGGAGGACAAAGTTGCGAATCTAGCAAACCTTGAAGAGAAACTTTGGTCCATTACGGAAGGAGTAGATTTAATTATCCTTCCTGAGATGTTCCCAACAGGTTTTAGCATGAATGCCGAAAAGCTGGCTGAGCCGATGAATTTCCATGCGACTAAATGGATGAAACAAATGGCCGGTCAAAAAAAGTGTGTCATCACTGGCTCGCTCATAATTCAGGAAGGAGATGATTTTTTCAATCGGATGCTTTGGGTAACTCCTGAAGGGGATGTCGATTTTTACGATAAAAGACACTTATTCCGAATGGCTAAAGAAGATGAAACATTTAGTCCGGGGCTGTCAAAAAAGATTTTTGAATTAAAAAGCTGGAAGATTCTTCCACAGGTTTGCTACGATCTTAGGTTTCCTGTTTTTTCAAGGAATAAATGGAAAGATGGAAAATCAGAATATGATCTTTCCATTTACATCGCTTCATGGCCTGCGGCAAGGTCTTCAGCCTGGGAGACACTTTTGCCCGCCAGGGCCATCGAGAACCTAAGCTATTCGATTGGAGTGAATCGAGTAGGAACTGATGGAAATGGTATAGCCTATAAGGGGAAGAGTGCGGCATACGATTTCAAAGGACAAGCCTTAGTGGAACATGAATCAGAGGAAGTCATTTCAATAATCGAACTGGATGCCAAAGCTTTAGGAACTTATCGTCAAAAATTCCCTGCCTGGCAGGATGCCGACCAATTTTCTATTCGGGACGACAATATGCCTTAGATGAATTTGTTAACCTGATATTTTCCGTAATTTAGGCGCGAAATTTCATCATCCAGAGAGAAACAGATAGGTTTCTCTTTCTGAATTTTATTTCCCAAACTCTTTTTTTATCCCATTTGAATATGAGTACTACCTCTCCAAAAATATTTTACACGTTTACAGATGAAGCGCCAGCACTGGCCACTTACTCTCTTTTGCCGATCGTTCAGGCTTATACGAAATCGGCTGGGGTGGCGGTCGAGACAAAAGATATTTCGCTTTCAGGAAGGATTTTGGCGAACTTCTCAGAGTTCCTCAGCGATAATCAAAAGATTTCTGATGCTTTGGCAGAACTCGGACAATTAGCTAAAAAACCAGAAGCTAACATCGTAAAGCTACCTAATATTTCAGCCTCCATACCCCAGCTGAAAGGGGCAATTAAGGAGCTGCAGGAAAAAGGTTTCGCAATTCCTGATTACCCTGATGAGCCGAAATCCGATAAAGAGAAATCTATTAAGGATACTTATGACAAGATCAAAGGTTCTGCCGTTAACCCGGTTTTGAGGGAGGGAAATTCCGACAGGAGAGCGCCAAAGGCGGTGAAAGCTTATGCTCAAAAACACCCACATAAAATGGGGGCATGGTCAGCAGACTCTAAGTCTCATGTAGATAGTATGAGCGAAGGTGACTTTTACTCAAGCGAAAAATCATTGACCATGGAAAATGAAACTACAGTGGATGTGGTTTTAGTGTCTAGAGGAAATGAAACTATTTTGAAATCAGGGCTTAAGCTTCTGGAAGGAGAAGTGATCGATTGTTCCAAGATGAGTATAAAAGCATTGGTGGATTTTTTGGCTCAGGCCAAAGCTGATGCCAAACCCAAAGGAGTTCTTTTCTCTATTCACTTGAAGGCAACGATGATGAAGGTTTCTGACCCTATCATTTTTGGTCACGCGGTTAAAGTTTTCTTCGCCCCGGTTTTTGAAAAGCACGCTGATACTTTCAATGCACTAGGCGTGAATCCAAATAATGGTTTCGGAGATGTTTTAGCGAAGATTCAGAATCTTCCTTCTGAAAAAAGGGCTGAGATTGAAAAAGATATTGAGCTTTGCTATGAGCAAGGGCCTGATTTAGCCATGGTTAATTCAGACAAAGGCATTACCAACCTTCATGTACCAAGTGATGTGATTATCGATGCTTCTATGCCCGCAATGATCCGTACTTCCGGCCAAATGTGGAATGGAGAAGGTAATTCTCAGGACACAAAAGCCATCATTCCAGATCGTTCCTATGCTGGAGTTTATCAGGCCACTATTGATTTCTGTAAAGAAAATGGGGCATTAGATCCGGCGACCATGGGAAGTGTTCCAAATGTAGGCTTAATGGCTCAGAAAGCGGAAGAGTATGGTTCACATGATAAAACCTTTGAAATTCCAGCATCTGGAACAGTGGAGGTCAGGGATGCATCCGGGGAAGTATTAATCAGCCATGAAGTAGAAGCAGGGGATATTTGGAGAATGTGTCAGACTAAAGATGCACCCATAAAAGATTGGGTGAAATTGGCAGTGACCAGAGCAAGACTTTCGGAAACACCAGCAGTTTTTTGGTTAGATGAAAATAGAGCGCATGATGCTGAACTGATCAAAAAAGTGAACATTTATTTACCTGAGCATGACACAGATGGGCTGGAAATTCACATCATGTCTCCCATTGATGCCACCAGATTTTCCTTAGAAAGAATCGTGAAAGGCCAGGATACCATATCTGTGACTGGAAATGTTCTGAGAGACTATCTCACAGACTTATTTCCTATTCTTGAAGTGGGGACCAGTGCTAAAATGCTTTCCATCGTTCCGCTCATGAACGGGGGAGGTCTGTTTGAAACCGGTGCCGGTGGATCAGCTCCTAAGCATGTGCAGCAGTTTGTTTCTGAAGGACATCTGCGCTGGGATTCTTTGGGTGAGTTTTTGGCACTTGCTGTATCCTTGGAGCACTTGGGAAGAATGTACTCAAACGAAGAAGCGATGCTTCTTTCAAAAACCTTAGATGCAGCAACCAGTGTTTGGTTAGAAGAAAATAGGTCTCCTGCCAGGGTGGTTGGCAAGTTGGATAATCGCGGTAGTCATTTTTATCTGGCGAAATACTGGGCGGAAAAACTAGCTGATCAGAATGAGAATGCTTTGTTGAAAGAAAAATTTCAGGCTATTGCTAATTCACTTTCCCAAAATGAGGAAAAGATTTTAACAGAATTGAATGGAGCACAAGGCAGCCCTCAGGATATCGGAGGTTATTTTAAACCGGAAGAGAAACTAGCTTCTAAGGCAATGCGACCAAGTGAGACTTTCAATGAAATAATCGCATCTCTTGTGTGAGCCTTTTTGATCAAGATAGAAGCCGGATTTACCCGGCTTTTTTTATTGCTGAAAAAAACTGACTCCTTGATCCTTGAGAAAAGATTTGATAACGGAAACATGAACGCATTGGCCTAAATGAATGAAGGCGTAGTCGTTTACTTTTTTCTGTTTTCCATGGGCTACGATCTCTTTGTCCTCAATATCAAAACCTAGATGTAAATGCTTGGTCATGCTTTGCATGCCAATGATTCTTCCTTCAGTATCAAAAAGTGGCCCACCACTTTGTCCTCTGAGCCCGGGAGTACTCATTTCTATCCCGAAAATTCTACCTGTCTTATCCCCGGCAAATCTCGTAACCATACCTTCGATAGGGAATCGAGGTGATTTTTTCATCCCATTTTGAGTCCAATTGAGAGTGTTGGTCTCCTTATCCAAATTAAAATTGCTGAATTCGGGGAAAGGGAAGCCTAGCCTGCAGCCCATCATTCCTGGCTGAATATTAGATTCATCTTCAAGAAAAATAGCTTTGCCCTGATACAGGGCCCTATTAAATCCTTCAAATTTCAGCAAAGCAAGATCATAGGTCGGATGCAATGTGAATTTGATGTTTGTAATTTGATCTACACAGTCTACAAAAGTGAGTCGCATTTCTGCAACCCGTTCTTTGGATAGGCCTAAATCCCGGGCGATTTTTTCCTTCTTGTGGTCAGGCTGATGAGCACTTTTTCTTAAATATTCATCGTATTTAAGATTAATCTGATTGGCATTTGTGATCCATTGAGCTACGTGTTTGCAAGTAATTGCATAGCCCTCATCATTGATAAAGAAAAGAGTTGCTGAACCTTTGTTGATCTGATTTTGCCCAAAATTTCTAGAAATAGAATGAATGGCTCTAACAAAACCTGAGACTCGCTGAATAGCATTTACAAACATGAGAGGAAATTTGACTTGAGTGAAGATATAAAACCAGAGGAGACCCTACTAACAGAAACATAATTATCCCGGTTTGGGCGAGATAAATAATTGTAATAACTTAGGCCTGCTTTCAGGATTTTTGATGTTAAAATGAAAGTTAAAATGTAATTTTTGAATCAAACCTATTTTAAATAATCAAAGTAATTATGAGTAAAATTAAAGTCGGAATTAATGGATTTGGGCGTATCGGAAGGCTAGCTTTCAGAGTGGCTCAGGAAAGAGATGATATCCAGGTTGTAGGCATCAATGACTTAATTGATGTGGATTACATGGCTTATATGCTTAAATATGACTCCACTCATGGAAAGTTCAAAGGATCGGTGGAAGTTAAGGATGGAAACCTGATTGTGAATGGAAACTCCATTCGAGTGACGTCTGAGCGTAACCCTGCCGATTTGAAGTGGGGGGATGTAGGTGCAGAATATGTGATTGAATCTACGGGGATTTTCCTTACAGCAGAAAAAGCTCAAGCTCACATCGATGCAGGTGCCAAGAAGGTAATTATGTCAGCTCCTTCAAAGGACGATACCCCAATGTTTGTGATGGGAGTGAATGAAGACAAGTACACTGATGATATGGTTTTTGTATCCAATGCATCTTGTACTACTAACTGTCTCGCACCGATCGCTAAAGTTCTTAATGACAACTTTGGAATCGAAGAAGGCTTAATGACTACGGTTCACGCCACTACCGCTACTCAAAAAACAGTTGATGGCCCATCCGCTAAGGATTGGAGAGGAGGACGTGGCGCAGGCCAAAATATCATCCCTTCTTCTACTGGAGCGGCTAAAGCCGTTGGTAAAGTGATTCCAGAACTAAATGGAAAACTTACAGGTATGGCTTTCCGAGTTCCTACTCCGGACGTATCAGTGGTAGATTTGACTGTAAGATTGAAAAAACCAACTTCTTACGAAGAGATCTGTGCAAAAATGAAGGAGGCCTCTGAAACTTCAATGAAGGGAGTTTTAGGATATACTGAAGACTCTGTGGTTTCCAATGATTTTATCGGTGACCCAAGAACTTCCATTTTCGATGCAGGAGCAGGTATCCAATTGAGCGATACTTTTGTGAAGGTGGTATCTTGGTATGATAATGAATGGGGTTACTCCACAAAAGTGATTGACTTATTGACCTACATTGCTAATAAGTAAGATATAAGTGAATTTATTTCATTAAGTCTCCCTGAGAAGGGAGACTTTTTTGTTTAACCCCCTTAATAAATATGACTTTTGTCGTAAAAGGGCCAAAACGGATAACCTATTGGTCTTTTCGAGGTTAAGAAAGAAACGCCACAAAATGTACTTACCCTTATTCCCTCTTAAACTAGTGGCTTTCCCTGGCGAAAGTCTGAACTTACACATCTTTGAGCCGCGCTATAAGGAGTTGCTTGCTGATGTGGAGACGTTCGGCACCAGTTTTGGGGTTTGTGTTTTCACTGATAAGCTGACCGGATATGGTACGGAGGTAACCCTGGAGAATGTTTACCATCGCTATGAGGATGGGAGGTTAGATATTAAAACTAAGGGAAGTAGAGTGTTCAGGCTGACTTCATTTGACAATCCTGCGCCTGAAAGGAATTATGCAGGTGGGAATGTAGACTTTATTGACTTAGATATGACTACCCACGAAAGGAAGCAGAAGGAGTATACTTTTTACTTGAAAGAGATGCTCAGGCTTCTGAATCATGAAATAGACCCTGACCCAATGAGTATAAATAGTTTTAGCTATGCCCATAAAATAGGACTTACCCTTGAAGAAGAATTGGAGTTACTTTTGATTCCCAAAGAATTAGATCGTCTGGACTATCTCATCAAACATTTCAACAGGATGATTCCTGCCTTTAAAGCAGCAGAGAGTGCGAAGAAAAAGATCAAAATGAATGGGCATTTTAAGCACCTAGATCCATTACAATTTTAAACGAAAAAAACAGCCCGAAAAGCTGCTTTTTGTGATCCCGCTGGGGCTCGAACCCAGGACCCTCCCGATTAATCGGGATGCTCAACTAGCTGAGCTAATTAGCTTTTCGATATACTTTCTGGATTTCATTTTTTTTAGTTGCCTTTCTCTTTGTTTTGCAGATTCTAAGTTCAGGAACTCTTCCTTATGCATCAGCTTCCAAGGGATGCCTGTGGATGTAAATTTTGAATGGCCTATAGAATGTTCATAGAGTCTTCGATCTAAATCGTTACAAGCACCTATATAGTATTTGTTAAGCTTTTCCGAAAAAATAATATAGAGAAATGCCATAATTAAAAATACAAAAAAAGCAGCCCGAAAAGCTGCTTTTTGTGATCCCGCTGGGGCTCGAACCCAGGACCCATACATTAAAAGTGTATTGCTCTACCAGCTGAGCTACGGAATCAATCCCATGAAAATAAAAAGCGGAAATAAATTCCGCTTCTGTGACCCTGTCAGGACTCGAACCTGAAACCTACTGCTTAGAAGGCAGTTGCTCTATCCAGTTGAGCTACAAGGCCAAAACTATGTCGGGGTGGCAGGATTCGAACCTACGACCTCCTGCTCCCAAAGCAGGCGCGATACCGGGCTACGCTACACCCCGATCAATTTTTCAACTCCTTAAAGTCGATGAGAGTAACCTCTACAGTGATCCCGCTGGGGCTCGAACCCAGGACCCATACATTAAAAGTGTATTGCTCTACCAGCTGAGCTACGGAATCATTTTCAGATTTTTTAACCCTCTGAAGGGGTTTTTACCTCTTTCAAATCGACTCCCTAACCTTGCTTTTTGCTAGATCATTGCCGTAATTGGACTGCAAATTTAAGCTCCTTATCTATAAATGCAAAACCGAAAACCAAACTTTATTATAAAACTTTCCTTTACCATTTTTTTGCTAAGCCAAAGCTTTGTTGCTCAGGCAGATACGGATCAGTTGGTGATGGCAGACTCCCTGTTTGATCTTCGTAGTTATAAGGAAGCGATGTCTATTTATCAGGAAAACTATGCAAATGGGATCTATTCACCAGCCATGTTATTGAAAATGGCATTTATAGCGGATGGTACGAATGACAGGGAAAACGCAGCGCTTTATTTGGGTAAATATTATGACCTAAATCCCGATCCTCAGATTATCACGAAGATTAAAGCATTGACTGCTCAGCCAGTGCTAGAAGGATATGAAGTTTCAGATGGTGCTAGATTTTTTCTGTTTTTGACTGAGAATAGAGAGCTTATCGTTTTGATCCTGACAGGATTACTGTTGGTCTCCCTTATTCTGGTCCTTGTCAATACATTGAAAAGTAAAAAAAGCCCTGTCTATTGGCCCAGCTTTTTTTTAATTGTCTGCCTTTTTTTAGCCAACAATTTTCTGGAACAGTCTAATTTCGGATTAATTACAAATAGCCCAACCTTAATACTTTCAGACCCCTCTGGTGCAGGAGAATTAATTCAAAGAGTAGAACCTGGACACAGGGTCAAAATTAAAGGGAGCAGGGATATCTGGTATGAGGTGGAATGGAAAAACTCCAAAGCCTTTATCAAAAAATCTAATGTGACTAGACTATAAAAAAAGCCTCCAATTGGAGGCCTTTTTGTTAGAGTTTCTTGAGTTGGATATTCCGGAAATAAACCACATCTCCGTGATCCTGCAGGCCAATTTTTCCCTTTTTAAAGGTTCCAAAACCTGGCATGTCTTTAAATTTGCTGTTGGCAACCATCTCTTCCCATTCCGGAGTCCACATGGTAGTGTTTACCACGCTTACCCCATTTAATCGAAATTCAAGAGAGCCATTATCAGCGATAATCTCTGCCAGGTTCCATTCACCAGCGGGTTTTACAGTCTCTGGCTCAGAAACAACCAAGTCATAAAGATCTCCGGCTCGGTGACTCACGATTTTTGCATCTGGATGGCCTTCATTGTCCAAAACCTGCATTTCAGGTCCTGTTTGCCAAGGATATTGATATTCATCGGATTCATTGATGTAGAAAATTACTCCACTGTTTCCATTCTCGGCGATTTTCCACTCATACTTTAAATGGAAGTTGTCAAATTCTTCATCAGTTACGATGTCTCCACCATCACCCGTTTGCCAACCATCTTTGTTCGCGGCATCCAGATAAATGGCACCATCAGCAATTTTCCAAGCTGCGCCAACTTCTCCACCTCCATACTTATGCCATCCGGCAAATGAGGTTCCGTCGAATAAATCAATCCACTCGCCATTGGTGCTTTCTGTAGCTTCTGCCATAGGTTGGGCGGTGTCTGCTTCTTCTGAGGACTTTTGTTCTGCACAAGCCATCAGGAGTCCGCAGCAAACAGCCATTGATAAATATGCTTTTTTCATAGTTTTATATTTGGTGATTTTAAGCCTATAAAAAGCGGGATATTAAATCCCAAGAACTTTTTTATTGAAATCCTCATCAGCTCCGCTTCCGGCAAAGTCATCAAAGGCTTTTTCAGTTACTCTAATGATATGAGCATCAATGAACGGAGCTCCTTCAGCTGCACCTTGTTCTGGATGTTTGATTGCACATTCCCACTCCAAAACTGCCCAGCCATCGAAATCATATTGAGAAAGCTTGCTGAAAATGGCTCCGAAATCAACCTGACCATCGCCTAGGGATCTAAATCTTCCAGCACGTTCCACCCAGCCCTGAAAGCCTCCATAGACACCTTGTTTCCCTGTTGGGTTGAACTCAGCATCCTTTACATGAAACATTTTGATTCTGTCATGATAAAAATCAATGAATTGGACGTAGTCCAAACACTGCAAAACAAAGTGACTTGGATCATAAAGGATATTTGCTCTTTTATGTCCATTTACTTTATCAAGAAACATTTCAAAAGTCACTCCATCGTGTAAGTCTTCCCCTGGGTGAAGCTCATAGCAAACGTCCACTCCTTGACGGTCGAACTCATCAAGAATTGGAGTCCATCTTCTGGCCAATTCCGTGAAGCCTGTATCCACTAATCCTGCAGGTCGCTGGGGCCATGGGTACACTGTATGCCACATAAGAGCTCCAGAAAATGTAGCGTGAGCGGTTAGTCCGAGGTTATTTGATGCCTTGGCTGCATACATTAGTTGCTGGGTAGCCCATTCAGTTTTTCCTTTTAGATCACCTTTAAGTTCTGCTGGAGCAAAGCCATCAAAAAGCTCATTATAAGCTGGGTGAACTGCCACCAATTGACCCTGAAGGTGGGTAGAGAGCTCGGTAATTACCAGTCCCGCATCTTCCACCGTCCCTGCTATTTCATCTGCATAAGTCTTGCTTTCAGCAGCTTTTTTTAAATCAATCATCCTAGGGTCCCAAGAAGGGATTTGTACTCCCTTATAGCCTAGATCTGCCATGTATTCGCAGATATTTTTCAGATTGTTGAATGGGGCCTTGTCATCAGCAAATTGAGCTAAAAATATTGCTGGTCCTTTGATCGTTTTCATTTTTTTTAGGTTTGGGTTTGAATTATTTTTCTACAATGAACGGAGTCCATTTTTGCTCAGATTTATTACTTGCAAGCACATGGTCGATAAAGGCCATTCCACGAATTCCATCCTCAGCGCCTGGAAAATCCTTCCATTCTGGTTTTGGTGTTTCTCCGGCCCGTTCGGCATAAATGCAGCGAGCAAAATTTCTATACAGATTCGCAAATGCTTCTACATAACCTTCTGGATGACCTGCAGGAGTTCTGGTATTTTCATTGGCCAAAGATCCGAGGTAACCTGTTCCGGCCCGATAGATTTCATCTGGACGGTCAGGCCATCTTACTAGAAGGGTATTATGTAGCTCCTGCTGCCACTCAAGACCTCCTTTTTCTCCATAAACTCTGACTTTAAGATTATTCTCGGTTCCTGTGTCTGTTTGGGATGCCATCAGAACGCCTGATGCACCATTTTCAAATCTCATCAGAACGACCCCATCATCATCTATGGGTCGTCCAGGTATTTTTATATAAAGATCAGCACAGATCTGAGAAACTTTTTCCCCGGTAAGATATTCAGCCATATGGAATGCATGGGTACCTATATCTCCCATACATCCTGCTTTACCATTTTTATTGGGATCCGTTCGCCAAGCAGCCTGTTTGTTGTTTTCATGCTCGAGGAGCTTATATAGCCACCCCTGTGGGTATTCTACATAGACCTTTCGCACCTTGCCAATTTCGCCATTAGAAATCATCTGCTTGGCTTGCTTGATCATCGGATAGCCTGAGTATGTATGGGTAAGCAGAAAGTGCCTGTCCGAGGCCTTAATGGCATGATATAATTTTTTGGCCTGATCATAATTCAGTGTCAGAGGCTTATCCAAAGCCACATGAAAGCCATGCTCCAGTGCTTTGATAGTGGGGTCATAGTGAACGTGATTTGGAGTCACAATACAGACTACGTCTATCCTTTCCTCCTCTGGTAGCGCCTTCTCCTTTTCAAACATTTCATCGTAGCTCGAATAGGTTCGCGAGGGGTTTAGCATTAATTCCTCTCCTCGAAGCTTTGACTTTTCTGGGTCTGAGCTAAATGCCCCAGCGGCCAGTTCAAAAAGCCCGTCCATAAGGGCCGCATTTAAATGAATAGCTCCAATGAAGGATCCCGGTCCTCCACCAACGAGTCCAATTTTAAGTTTTTTCTTTTTCGACATTTGTTGAAGAAATTGGGTTTATAGCTTGAAGTAATTAATTCTCTGAAAGAATTTTTAATTTCTACTTAATCAATTTCAGATTTCTTGATTAACAGTGGGAAATCCATTTAGACGGAATTCTTATTTCGATCTTACTTTATGCGAATATTCCCTTGAAATTAAATCAAATTGCTCAAAAATTGAATATTCATCTTTAAATAGCAGAATTAATGATGTAATATTTCAGCTTATATGAAATTTAACACGAGCCTTCGTCTTTCCAGCATGATGTTCTTAGAGTTCTTTATTTGGGGCTCCTGGTACGTCACAATGGGAACCTTTCTAGGATCCAATCTCCAATCTTCTGATCAGGATATTTCCTTAGCTTTCTCCACCCAGTCCTTCGGAGCGATCATTGCCCCATTTATCGTCGGTTTGATCGCTGATCGATATTTTGATGCTCAGAAAATTCTAGGAGTCATTCACTTGATCGGTGCCGGGCTAATGTTTTTTCTCTTTCAATCTCAAGATTTCTCGGGCTTTTTCCCTGTGCTTTTGATGTACATGATTCTTTTCATGCCTACACTAGCTCTGGTTAACTCTATTTCATTTAATCAGATGAAAGATCCAGCCAAAGAGTTTTCGGTAATCCGAATTTGGGGTACTATTGGATGGATTGCAGCAGGCGTATTGATCAGTTTTCTGGGGTGGGATAGCCCAGCAAGTCTGAAAGATGGACTTCTTCGAAATACTTGGCTGGTATCTGCTATTTTTTCTGGAATTCTGGGTGTCTATAGCTTCACCTTGCCGAAAACCCCGCCTAGAGCAATTGCAGGGGATAAATTCAGTCTTTCTGAGGCACTTGGTCTTGACGCTTTGAGCTTATTAAAACATAGAAACTACGCGATTTTCTTTCTTTCATCCATTCTTATCTGCATTCCCCTGGCATTCTACTATCAAAATGCAAACCCTTTCCTGACCGAAATCGGAGTGGAGAACTCTACAGGGAAAATGGCCATCGGGCAGGTGTCGGAAGTCTTGTTCTTGCTTCTACTTCCGATTTTTTTCAAAAGATTTGGGCTGAAGAAAACTCTAATCGTAGCTATGGCAGCTTGGGCTATTCGCTATGTGTACTTTGCATTTGGCGATGCGAATGAAGGAGCCTGGATGCTTATTGTGGGTATATTTTTACACGGGATTTGTTATGACTTTTTCTTTGTTAGTGGACAAATTTACACTGACAGCCATGCAGGCGAGAAATTTAAATCCTCTGCTCAAGGTCTAATCACCCTTGCCACCTATGGTGTGGGAATGCTAATTGGCTTTTGGGCCGCAGGCCAAATTTCAAATTATTATCTGAATTCGGAGAATCTTCATGACTGGCAATCCATTTGGCTTATTCCCTCTGGTATTTCCGTGCTAGTTTTGTTATTTTTCATGCTATTCTTCAAAAACGAAGAAATCAATCAACCCGAATAATCCCAAGCTATTATGGCACATAACCCTGGAAGAAGGACTTCCTTCAAAAAAATGATACTTGGAGGAGCTGCAATAGGTTCTCTTTCATCCTTTGAAATGAAGGAAAAGTATCAGCTCAAAGGCAATATCACCCATGGTGTTTGTGCATGGTGTTTTCCCCAATATAGTCTGGAAGAACTGTGCGTGGAGGCAAAAAAAATTGGAATAAAAGGAATTGATTTAGTTGGACCAGGAGGCTGGGAAACTTTAAAGAAACATGGTATTCATTCCTCGATGTGTAATGGAGCCGAGATTAATCTGGTGGATGGATTTGGTGAAAAAAAGTTTCATGATCAGTTAGTTAAGAATTATTCTGAATTAATCCCACTTGTTGCAAAAGCAGGTTACACTAATCTAATTTGCTTCTCGGGAAATAGGAGAGGAATGGATGATGAGACTGGATTGAAGAATTGCCAGGAAGGTCTGGAAAAGATTATTCCCATAGCGAAGAAGCATGGAGTTATTCTGCAAATGGAACTGTTGAATAGTCGTGTAGATCATAAGGATTATCTCAATGATAAGTCCGCTTTCGGAATTGAGTTGTGCAAAAGACTTGATTCTGAAAACTTTAAGCTCCTTTTTGATATTTATCATATGCAGATAGACGAAGGAGATTTGATTAGAAGTATCCGAGATAATCATCAATATTTTGGGCACTACCATACAGCAGGAAATCCTGGTAGAAATGAATTAAATGAATCCCAGGAGATTAATTATCCAGCCGTAATGGAAGCGATAAAAGCCTCAGGCTTTAAGGGTTTTGTTTCCCATGAATTTATCCCTAAAGCAGAAAATAAAATGGCTTCTTTGGCCCAGGCCGTAGAAGTGTGTGATGTTTAAAATCAATAAGTAATAATATAGTTAATATGGCGAATCAACAGTTTGACGCAATCGTAGTAGGGTCAGGAATAAGTGGAGGATGGGCTGCAAAAGAGCTGACAGAAAAAGGGCTTAAGGTTCTCATGCTTGAGCGGGGACCTAATGTGAAACATGTCGAAGATTACGACACAGCTACCCTTCCGCCCTGGAAGGTGCCGCACCGGGGTCGAAGGACTCAGGAGATGCTGGAAAATCACCCTAATCTCAGAAGAGATTATGTATTAAATGAATTAAACCTTGATTGGTGGGCGCATGAAGATACCGATCCATATGTGGAGGAAAAACCTTTCACCTGGTTCAGAGGGTACCAGGTAGGTGGACGTTCTCTACTTTGGGGTAGGCAGTCCTATCGCTGGGCGGATGTGGATTTTGAAGCTAACGCTAAGGAAGGAATTGCGGTAGATTGGCCTATTCGATATAAAGATTTAGCTCCGTGGTACAGCTACGTTGAGAAGTTTGCCGGAATTTCTGGGAATAAGGATGGATTGGATATTTTACCTGATGGAGATTTTCTTCCGCCTATGCCGATGAACTGCGTAGAAGAGGACTTTGCAAAGCGAATCAAAGAGCATTACAAAGGAGCAAGGCACTGGATCATGGGAAGACCAGCCAATATTACTGAGCCTCTTCCAGGAAGAGCAGGCTGCCAGTATAGAAATAAGTGCTCCCTAGGTTGTCCATTTGGCGGCTATTTCAGTACTCAGGCTTCTACCTTGCCTGCAGCAGTTGCTACCGGAAACCTTACCCTTCGACCGATGGCGATTGTCCGTAGACTTATTTACGATAAGGATACCCAGAAGGCAACAGGTGTAGAGATCCTTGATGCTGAGACTAGGGAAACAGTGGTATTTGATGCAAAGATCATTTTCTTATGCGCATCAGCTTTGAACTCCAGTGCCATTCTGATGAGATCTGCTACAGATATTTGGCCTGAAGGTCTTGGTAGTAGCTCAGGCGAACTTGGTCATAACGTGATGGATCATCACTTCCGACTAGGAGCTCGCGGAGAAGTCGAAGGATATGATGACAAATATTATTTTGGCCGAAGGCCAACGGGACTTTACATTCCAAGATTTAGGAATTTAGGTGACGAAAAACGAGACTATATCCGAGGCTTTGGTTATCAGGGAGGAGCAAGTCGAAGTGGTTGGAGCCGTGATGTTGCAGAAATAAACTTTGGGGCTCCACTGAAAGATGCCCTTACCAAACCAGGACCTTGGAGTATAGGATTCACTGCTTTTGGTGAGATTCTTCCATATCATGATAATACAGTAAAGCTCAGTAAGGATGTCAAAGACTCATGGGGTATGGAAGCCTTAGTGATGAACGCTGAGATCAAGGATAATGAAAAGAAGATGCGTGTGGACATGATGAGTGATGCAGCAGAGATGCTTGAGGTAGCTGGCGCGAAAAATATTCAGACCTATGATGCAGGATATACATTTGGTCAGGGTATCCATGAAATGGGTACTGCCAGAATGGGTAGGGACCCAAAGACTTCTGTCCTGAATGGAAATAATCAGGTTTGGGATGCGAAGAATGTGTTTGTAACAGATGGGGCATGTATGACTTCTGCTGCTGCACAAAACCCTTCGCTCACCTATATGGCGCTGACAGCAAGAGCTGCTGATTTTGCGGTGAGTGAATTAAAGAAAAGAAATCTCTAACCCATAAATAGAATTACCATGAGTATTAATAGAAGAGACGCACTGAAGAGTATGGTTTTGATGATGGGTGGAACCATGGTCGGATCTACAGCCATCCTCACGGGATGTGCACCTGAAAATCAGATTGAAGGATTAAATTTCGGTCCAGAAGATATCGCATTACTAGATGAGATAGGCGATACTATTATTCCAGAGACCGATACTCCAGGAGCTAAAGCAACCGGTATCGGAGCTTTCATAGTAATGATGGTGAAGGATACCTACGATGCACAAAATCAAAATGCATTTGTTAGCGGTTTGAATGCACTGAGATCGAACTTTAAGTCTGAAAATGGATCAGATTTCACTGAAGCATCTGCCGAAGATCGCTTAGCATTTTTAAATAAACTGAAATCAGATGCAGACTCAGGTGTAGAGGATGCAAAAGTGATTTACATGCTAAAAGATTTGACTGTACTTGGTTACTTTACTTCTGAAATAGGAGCTACCCAGGCTTTGAATTATGTGGAAGTTCCGGGTCGGTACGATGGCTGTATCCCATATAATGAAGGGGATAAGGCATACGCGATATAGCAGAAGATTAAATAAGGTAAAAGGCTGGATCAGAATTGATTCAGCCTTTTTAATTTTAGGAGATTACCCCTTTATTTCTTTTCGAGTCTCTAAAAACCAGTAGGTACATAACTACCATCAGGACAAGGAGTAGGGCAACTTCAAATTGAGCCCAAATCTGAGATCGATTCAATAATTTTTTAGACCGGCGAGTAACTATTTCACCTTCTGAAACCTGAATTTTTGACAGTTTATCCAGATCGTCATGCGCCCTGGAAATCCTCGAATCATAGAGTTTGACCTGATCAACATTTACGCCTGCAGAATCTGAGAATAATAATTCATAGTTTTCTATTCGTAAATCATTTTCTATGATCGACTTGAAATCTGCCAAAAGTACACTTTCTTCTGGAGTCAATTTTGTCTGTTCAAAATCTGCTATGATCGCTAAAATTTTCTCCTCTTCAGAATTAATCTCCTGAATGGCCTCGGAGTAATCGTTATCGATGTCGCAATGATCTACCAACTCCTGAATTTTAAATAACCCTTCAGAAATAGTAAAAATATATCCATTTACCACAAGTCGATCTTCATAAACCTCATTGAAAGCTCGCCCCATTTCTTTAAAGTTCTGGCGTTCGATATGGTTTTTAGCATAGATCAAGCCAAGCAAGATGGCTATGACGACTAAAGCTTTGATTTTCTTTCGTTGTACACTGGGATCGCTCATGAGGTATGTATTACTAACTGGAGATTTACTACAATTAATGGGCAAAAAGACAATTTGCCAAACCTTGATAAAGATAAATCTCCGTGAGAGTCAGCACCTGAGAAAACTTTCTCCAATTAGCCCCTGTTAATTGCATAGAATTTAGTCTTATAAAAACTGGTGCAAATTGAATTTTTGTAATTTGCGCGAGTATAAACCCAAACAATAAATATGGCTTATTATCACCGGATGGGTAAAATCCCTCCAAAAAGACATACTCAATTCCGACAGCCTGATGGTTCGCTCTATAAAGAGGAACTGGTAAGCTCGAAGGGGTTTTCAGGCATTTATTCAAACCTCTATCATATTCATAATCCAAATGAGGTAACCTCCATAGGCGAACCCAAACCATTTAAATGGGAGCCTGCAAAGGATCATGGTTTAAAGCAAACGCACCTCAAAACAACTGGAGTGCAAACCACAGGGGAGGATTATTTATCAGCAAGGAGGATTCTTATGATGAATAGCGATGTGATGATGGGGATTTGTTCTCCAAAGCAAAGGAAAATGGACTATTTCTTCAAAAATGCAGATGGTGACGAATTAATTTATATCCATGACGGAAATGGTTTGATGTATAGTCAGTTTGGTGTTCTGGAGGTGAAAAAGGGAGATTACATTGTAATTCCGAGAACTACCATTTACAGATTTGAATTTGATGAGGAAGGCCCACTTCGTTTATTGGTGATTGAGGCTAAGGGTCCGATCGAAACGGTGAAAAGGTACCGAAATGAAATTGGTCAGCTGTTGGAGCATTCTCCATATTGTGAAAGGGACATAAGGCCCCCTCATGAATTGAAAGTGGAGGAGGAGAAGGGTGAATATCTCGTTCAAATCAAAAAACAGGATATGCTTCACCAATATCATTATGGACACAGTCCAATGGATATAGTGGGATGGGATGGATATTTGTACCCATATGCTTTGTCAATTTATGATTTTGAGCCTATTACTGGGAGAATCCATCAGCCACCCCCTGTTCACCAAACTTTCCAAGCTTGGGGATTCGTGATATGCTCTTTTGTTCCACGCTTATTTGATTATCACCCGCTTGCTATACCTGCACCCTATAACCATTCAAATATTGATTCTGATGAGGTGCTTTACTATGCTGAAGGGGAGTTTATGAGTCGTCGAGGAATAGACCGGGGCTCATTTACGATTCATATGGGAGGTTTGCCTCATGGACCACATCCAGGTACAGTAGAAAAATCAATTGGTGCCAAGTCCACTGAAGAATACGCGGTAATGCTTGATACCTTTAAATCACTTTACATTACTACTGACGCACTTGACTTTGTGGATGAAAATTATCCAATGAGTTGGACAGATTAAAAAAAAGGCCCACTGGGCCTTTTTTACATTCCAAGGAATTTTAACTCCTCTTTCAGACTCATTTCTTTATGCTTGATGTCTTGTCGACTGATCAGGCTTTTTTCAATTTCAAGCCTGTTCAAACTTACTGAATGAGCATGGTAATTTGTCTCCCAATTTATATTGGTAAGATGCCCTTGCTGTCTAAGTCTGCCAGAAATCAAGTCCTGCACTTGCTTGGCCAGGGCATTAATAGATAAATCCGGAGGAAGCTTTACTAAAAAGTGAATATGTTCGGGCAAAACGCAATAGGTTCCCTGATGATTCGGGATCTGGGAAATATAGTCTTCAATGGCCTGCTCAATCTCAGGAATCATTTTTAGGGTGAACACAGGTTCATGCATTTTGGTACTTATGACCAAGTGTGTCCAAATATCTGAGTGTTGGTCTCGCATGGCTTAATAATTATAAATCTTAATACACAACGTACATGTTTTTATGATCTTTCCTACAAGTTCATCAAAAAATGCCCAAATTCAGCTGGTTTTTACCCATTATTGACTCATTTTTTCATCTTACTGAAGTATCTCCAAAATTGGGTTTCCAGTGGACCCGTTGGGAAGACGGATGTCAAGCATCATGGATAAAGTTGGAGCAATGTCGGTAATGGAAACTTTTTTACTGCTTTCACCTGCTTTGACATTCCAGCCATAGAATAAAATAGGAACATGGGTATCATAAGTGTACCCGGTTCCATGGGAGGTGCCCTTTGCACCACCAGTGAGCCATCCGGGTTCAAGGATTAACAACAATTCTCCAGATGCCTTTTGATTATATCCATTTTGGAGGAGACTTGCTCTGCCTTTTGTGAACTCTGTGTTTCTCATGGCAGTACTGGTGTAAACCTCCTTTATACCTGGTAATTTTATTAAGAATTGAGCTAAATCCTCCTCTAGGTCATCTAAGTCCACATCCATTTCCTTGGCTAATTCCCGATTCAGAAATATTTGTTCATTGGATACATTGATGATCCAATCATCTTCTCCGTAATTTTGATTTAGGTAGGTTTTTGCTGCACCGCTTGCATAAGCTAGCCGCAAATTACCGGCAGGAATATTTTCACTCATCATGTAGGTAGCTATTTCCGCAACACCATGATCTGCTGTGAGAAATATCAGATAGTTCCCCTTTCCAAACTTGCCATCAAGATGATTCAGGAATTTCTCCATCTCCTGATCAAGCCTAAGATAATTATCCTCTAATTCTATGGAGGTAGGTCCAAATCTATGGCCGATATAATCTGGTGAAGAGAAACTTACCGCCAAGAAATCTGTTGCTTCGCCCATGCCCAGGTTTTCCCCCTCAATAGCCGCATAGGCAAAATCAAGGGTCAAAGAATTACCAAAAGGAGTGGTAGAAATTAAGCCTAACTCCCCATTCATCTCCTTAAGTTCAGGCAAAATATATGGGAAGGTTGGGGATTCTTTTCCGGCA
The DNA here is from genome assembly GCF_030403435.1 of Algoriphagus sediminis. Taxonomy (GTDB): domain Bacteria; phylum Bacteroidota; class Bacteroidia; order Cytophagales; family Cyclobacteriaceae; genus Algoriphagus; species Algoriphagus sediminis. Next base: position 17,049 of record NZ_JAUEPH010000009.1, on the reverse strand, counting down.
AATGCTGCTTCGAATTCATTGTTGTCATCTATGCTATTTACATACGTTTCGAGGGGGTATAAAGTATTCCAAGTTTGCTCAAGGTACTTCGCGGGAAGCTCCTTTGAATTAAATTCCTGAACCCAAGATGGAAGCTCATCATAATAATAACTAGAGGTCATAAAATTTCCCGTACCACTGTCATACCAGTATGCATCTCCAAGGTGACCCGCAGGTAAACTTGCCCCACGATCTTTTATGGCAATTCCCACCACTTTTGATTTCTTGTTGTTTGACAATCGCAGCTCATCAGTTATGGTAGTTGTGAGTAGGTTTCTGGGAGAAATTTTTCCACTGCTTGAACTGCCTCCTACTGCGATCACGGTGGTATCCTCCGCGCAGTAAATGGAGCGATTAAGTTTTCTGGAGTACCAATTGTTTGCAATCACCCCATGTGTGGAAGGTGTTGTTCCGGAGTAAACCGATGCATGTCCAGGGCCGGTATAGGTTGGGATATAATTGTAATGGGCATTCTTCATCATGAAGCCCTCATTCATTAATCGTTTGAATCCTCCTTCACTAAATCTGTCCTGAAACCTATACAGATATTCCTGCCGCATTTGATCCACGACAATTCCTACAATGAGTTTTGGTTTAGTATTTTGGCATAATGCTATCGTACATGTGGTAAAGACAAACCCTGCCAACATCAAAATTTTTTTCATTCAGGTTAATTTTTGTTTTTAAAGATAAGTATATCCTAGTTTTGAACGGTTAAGACTTTGTTAAATGCTCAAAAGTCCTGAATTTCAAGTTTTATAATATCAAAAATGAAAAAATTTATAATTGCCCTAAGTTTACTTCTGATTTCATCTTTTGGCTTTGCCCAATCTTACTTTGAAGATGGGCTATCCCCAGAGTGGCATGAAGCTAGAAGGCAGGCGCTTAGAGAGCGTATGGCGCCTAATACCATGGCCATATTTTTCAATAATTCGGTGAAAAATCGAACGAATGATGTGGACTATGTCTACCATCCGGATACAGATTTCTTTTATATGACTGGGTTTCGTGAACCGAATTCAGTTTTGATCATCTTCAGTGAAGAAAGAGATTTTGGAGATTTTAAGGCCGATGAAATTATTTATGTTCAAAACCGGGATCCCAGGGCTGAAATGTGGAATGGAAAGAGGCTCGGGGTCGAAGGTGTGAAAGAAATTCTTGGGTTTGAGCATGTTTTCATAAATGATGAGTTTGGAAAAACTCCTGAATTGAAAACTGAAGATTTTGATAAGTTTTTTAGCATGGATCTTAGCAATGGAGTAGCAGGAAGCCGGTCAAATCTTGCTTTGCGAAGAATGCTTTCCCAGTACAAAGACTTATCAGGTTATCCTGAAGAAATTAGCCCGGCAAGTCTCCAAGCTTATGAATTGATCCGGTCTACCGACATAGAAAATTCTGCGAATGTGGCCCAAATTCTTGGCAGGATGAAGCAGCGCTTCCCAGATATTGAAGAAGATGAGCTGATCAACGATTACTTAAGTGCCACAACTCCTGAAGAAAGAATAAAGGTCAAGGAGTCTATTCCTGAAACCAAGGCAGATGTACAGACTTTATCACAAGTAATGGATGTGCTCAGAGAAGTAAAAACTGAGGAGGAAATTGAGCTTTTGGCTAAAGCCGTAAAAATTTCGGCTATTGGCCAGATAGAAGTAATGAAAGCAGCGAAAGAGGGAATGTCCGAACGTGAGATCCAAGGCATCCATGAATTCATCTGGAAACGATATGGATCAGAGGAAATAGGATACCCATCCATCGTAGGTGCAGGTCATAATGGTTGTATACTTCATTATGTGGAGAATGATATGCCAAGTATAGATAATCGTCTTGTCCTAATGGATTTAGGAGCAGAGTGGAGAGGATACACAGCTGATGTGACCAGGACCATACCTATATCGGGTAAGTTTAATGAAGAAGAAAAAGCTATCTATGATTTGGTATTTAAATCTCAAGAAGCTGGTATTGCGCTTTGCAAAGCTGGTGTTGAATTTGGTGAAATAGGAAGAGTCACCAGACAGATTATAAATGAAGGACTTGTCGAATTAGGTATTATTAAGCCTGGAGAACGCCATAATTATTTCCCTCATGGAACCAGTCACCACCTCGGTTTGGATGTTCATGATCGGGGAGGATATGGGGCCTTAAAACCTGGAGTAGTTTTAACGGTAGAGCCTGGAATCTATATTCCTGAAGGCAGTGACTGTGATCCCAAATGGTGGAATATAGCTGTTCGAATAGAAGATGACATACTTGTCACTGATAGCGAGCCGGTGAATCTTTCTGCCGATGCACCCAGGACTACCGAGGCAATTGAAGAATTGATGAAACAGCCTAGTGTATTGGATAACTGGACTCTTCCAGAAATCAATTAAAAAAAGGAGAGACTAATTCTCGTTAGTCTCTCCTTTTTAAATCTCCTCGTTTGATGGACCGTATGAATTGCGACCAGGCAAATGGGTCGAGAATCCTTAAGGGTCTAGGTCCGTATAAATCTTGATTTTGAAGCATTTGCCCTTGCTGGAAATAACGGAAATTTTCATTTCCAGAGGCAGGCATCGATTCGGCCCATCGTAAAAGCATTTCAGGGCTCATGTTTGCCCGGCTGATGGACATAGGATCCACCACATTCATTGCTATGACAGCCTGCTTAAACTCTTCTTCTGTAGGATAAGGCATTACTTCTATTTCTGCCAAAGCTATTTCATCCACCTCCATGGTTAGGATCAAGCTTACCCGATCTTCTTCTACATTTTCTGGGACTTTGAAAGTTTGTCGCTTCAATCCGATAAAAGAAAATACTACACTATCCCCTTCTAAAACTGGCATAGAAAAGTAACCAAAGCGGCCAGAACTTGTACCTCGGCCTTTTTTTGGAACATAAATATTTACTCCTGCGACCGCATCGGTACTATCTGCATTGAGGATAATACCTGAAAGCTGGATTACTTTTTTTTCTCCTTGATCCTGTGCCGTAGCGGAAAAAGAAATGAAAAGAAAACCCAAAAAGAAAAGGGCTAAATTTTTAAAGGAATAGAGTTGCTGCACAATTAATATAACTTAGGTGCAAGGCCTTGGTTTCAAATTCTCTAACAATATTATATAATTTGGGAGGATTTTCCCGATTTGTTTCTACGTTTTGAGTTAAATCTTACAAATGCGTCTTAAAAACATAAGTTTGAATTATGGGCAGAGGATTTTCAAAGCCCTCTCTGATGAATCAAGAATACGAATGCTTCACTTGCTTCTTTCTAACAAGGAATTGTCTATTTCGGATTTTGAATTGATTCTGGATTACACACAAACCAAAACCAGTCGCCATCTTATTGGTTTAAAGAATGCCGGTTTATTGGGAAGCAGAAGGGTAGATCAATGGGTTTTCTATTACATCCTTGAAGAATACCTGGAAATTCTCCAGCAGATTTTCAAGTTTATCCAAAAAGATGCGAGCCTGATCAAAGATCAGGAGACCTTTGAGATTCTTAAGTCTAATCGTGAGTTGGCCATTAATAAAATTCAGAACAATCAGTACAGACGCTAAAATTGAAACGCTACCAACATCTCTTCTTCGATCTTGACCATACGCTTTGGGATTATGATCGAAATGTAACCGAATCCCTGAATGAGCTTTATGATCATTACGATCTAAAAGGTAGGGGTATTTCTTCCTTTCAAATCTTCTTCGATTCATTTCATCATATCAATTTTCAGCTTTGGGACTGGTATAACGTCGGTAAAATTGACAAAGAAAATCTTCGTAAAAAGCGATTTGAGATGATTTTCGAGCATGCAGGAGCCTCAAAAAATAATATCCCTGTTCCCTTTGAGGCTGACTTTATGCATAGGACTTCTTCAAAACCGCATGTGTTTCCTTACACTTTTGAAATTCTTAATTACCTAAAAGAAAGGTACGAGCTTCATATAATTACAAACGGCTTTGATGAATCGCAGGCAAAGAAAATCAGGTCAGCTAAACTGGAACCATATTTTGATTTAATAGTGACTTCTGAAACTACTGGTCATAAAAAACCTGATGCCAGGATTTTCCATCACACCGTAGAACGCTTGGGTACAAGTCACGACCTTTGCTTGATGATTGGGGATAATCCCAAATCGGATATATTGGGAGCAATAAATGCTGGGATTGATCAGGTCTTTTTTAATCCAAAATCAGAGAAAATCGACTTGAAACCCACTTATACTATTGGACATTTGCAGGAGTTGGAAAAGCTTCTGTAGACAACTGGTCATTTTTGTCTCCTCAATGGACTGTTTGATTATCTTTGCGAAGCAGAATTCAAATAAACACCAAATATCATGTTAAAAGGATTTTTCAACGTGCCAGAACCTGTGAATGAGCCGGTGAAAGCATATGCGCCTGGAAGCGCAGAAAGAAAGGAACTTAAAGCGGCCATTGCTGAAGCAAGATCCAAGCAAATCGATGTTCCCATGTACATAGGTTCTGAGGAAGTAAGGACTGGCAAGACTAGAGTGATGTCTCCACCTCATGACCATAAGCATGTTTTGGGTCATTTCCATGAAGGAGATGCCTCTCATGTAGAGCAGGCCATTAACGCTGCCATGGGGGCGAAACCTGCATGGGAAAATATGGCTTGGGAACAAAGAGCTGCTATTTTCTTAAAAGCTGCTGACCTAATCGCTGGTCCTTATCGCGCCAAAATCAATGCAGCCACTATGCTAGGTCAGTCCAAGAATGCCATGCAGGCTGAGATTGATGCAGCTTGTGAATTTATAGACTTCCTAAGATTTAATGTGAAGTACATGACTGAGATTTATTCTCAGCAGCCTCCTGTTTCAGGAAATGGAGTTTGGAATCGAGTGGAACAAAGACCTCTTGAAGGATTTGTCTTTGCTTTGACTCCTTTTAACTTCACTGCAATCGCAGGAAACCTTCCTTCGTCCGCCGCAATGATGGGTAATACCGTTGTTTGGAAACCAGCATACACTCAGATTTATTCTGCTAATGTCCTTATGGAAGTATTCAAGGAAGCGGGTGTTCCTGACGGTGTGATCAATCTTATCTTCGTAGATGGACCAACGGCCGGAGATGTGATCTTTAACCATGCGGATTTTGGAGGAATTCACTTTACGGGTTCCACTGGAGTTTTCCAGACCATTTGGAAAACTATCGGTTCTAATATTAATAAATACAAATCTTACCCAAGAATCGTAGGAGAGACCGGAGGGAAGGACTTTGTGATCGCTCACAAATCTGCAGATCCAAAAGCTGTCGCAGTTGGTTTGGTCCGTGGTGCATTTGAATACCAGGGGCAGAAATGCTCTGCAGCTTCTAGAGCTTATATTCCATCCAATCTTTGGGAGGACGTGAAGAAATATATGCTTGAAGATCTTGCTACCATCAAAGTGGGAGGTACGGAATTCTTCAGCAATTTCGTGAATGCGGTTATTGATGAAAAAGCATTTGATAAAATCACGAGCTACATCACTTCCGCGACTACCAATCCAATCACGGAGATTATTGCCGGGGGTAACTTCGATAAATCAAAAGGCTACTTCATCGAGCCAACAGTAATTCTGACTAAGGATCCAATGTATACCACCATGTGTGAGGAGATTTTTGGTCCAGTCTTGACGGTTTATGTTTATAATTCAGAACACTTCGAAGAGGCTCTGGAGCTAGTCGACCAGACTTCTCCTTATGCCTTGACTGGTGCTGTTTTCTCCAAAGACAGATATGCCATCGAACTGGCTACGCAAAAGTTGAAAAATGCTGCGGGTAACTTCTATATCAACGACAAACCAACTGGAGCGGTCGTTGGTCAGCAGCCATTTGGTGGAGCTAGAGCTTCGGGTACTAATGATAAGGCCGGTTCCATGATTAATCTTCTGCGATGGGTTTCTCCACGAACCATAAAGGAAACCTTTGATTCACCAAAGGATTACAGATATCCTTTTTTGGGTGAAGATTAATCTTATTGACCTTTAAGGTTGTTTTAGAAGCCTCGGATTTTCCGGGGCTTTTTTTATTTCCACAGATTTTCACATAAAGAGGCCTAGATATGGCAGATTTTCATTTTAGTCTTTGAAGAATAAAAAAGGCTAAGTCGCCCCAGCCGTTTGCATGACCTTTGAGGTTTAAAAGAACCTCGAAGGTCTTTTCAACTGTTTCAAACCTTCGAGGTCTGGAAGACCTCAAAGGTTCTTTATCCTTTTTTGACTAAAAAAATACCTAAATTAAAGCAATTGGTTTTTCAAGATGAATGACTTTTTACCTGGCCATTTTTACCATGTTTTCTCTAGAACTGTAGGTAGGGAGTTGCTTTTTCGAAGCGAAGAAAATTACAAGTATTTTCTTCAAAAGTTTCAATCGGTTTGCTCTCTTCATTTTTCCACTTTGGCTTATTGTCTTTTACCGAACCATTTTCATTTCTTACTTGAAGTAAGGCAAGATTCTGAAAGCCAAGCTGCACTTCAAGCTTTCTCTAATTTCTTAAATGGGTATTCGAAAGCTTACAATAAGTTGTTTAATCGTCACGGAGCATTGTTTCAGAGAAAGTTTAAAAGAAAGAAAATAGATCAAGACTCTTACTTTTCTCAAGTGATTATCTATATCCATCAAAACCCTCAAAAACATGGATTAACAAATGATTTCAGAAGCTGGAAGTTTTCATCTTATCCCTCCCTGTTGTCTCAAAAGCCAACCAATCTCAAGAGGGAACTTGTTTTAGATTGGTATGGAGGAATTGAAGGGTTCCAGAAATCACATCAATTGAAACAGGACATCAATTTGCCAGAGGAATTTTCATTGGAATGAAAAAGCCCTTCTGAGTATTTTCAAAAGGGCTTTTAGAAAAAAATAAACCTTCGAGGTCTGGAAGACCTCAAAGGTTAAGTATACATCGCACCATTAATGTGAAGAGTTTGGCCTGAGATGTAAGTGCTCATATCCGAACCAAGGAATACACAGAGATCGGCTACCTCCTCAGGTTTTCCTCCCCTTTTCATAGGAATACCATCTCTCCAGCCCTGAACCGTTTTCTCGTCAAGAACTTCAGTCATCTCTGTTTCGATGAACCCAGGAGCAATCGCATTACAACGGATGTTTCTGGAACCTAGCTCCAAAGCTACCGATTTGGTGAAGCCGATGATTCCCGCCTTGGAGGCTGCATAGTTGGCCTGACCTGCGTTTCCTTTAGCTCCTACCACAGAAGTCATATTGATGATAGAGCCGGATTTGGCTTTCATCATAGTTCGAGTGGCTGCTTTGACAGTATTAAAACAGGATTTTAGGTTTACATTCATGATTTCGTCCCAAGATTCCTCAGTCATCCTCATCAATAGATTGTCTCGCGTGATTCCAGCATTATTAATCAAGATATCCAATGCGCCGAAATCTGCTACCACATTATTGACCAGTTCCTCGGCAGCCTTGAAATCAGAGGCATCTGATCTATATCCTTTGGCTTTCACTCCAAATTCAGCCAATTCCGCCTCCAGAGCCTGTCCCTTTTCTACAGATGATAAAAATGTAAAGGCCACGTTTGCGCCTTCCTGTGCATATTTGATGGCGATGGCTCGTCCAATGCCTTTAGATGCGCCCGTAATCAGGGCAGTTTTACCGGATAGTAATCCCATGGAATTTCTTTTTTGTTTACTCAAAATTAGAAAAAAAGCTAAGAGTTTATCCCAGATTATGGAGAGAGCGGTGATCAATTATCAAAAATGGAATTTAAGTCATGATTTTTAGTAACTCGAAATTATCTAATTCTTAAATTACTTTTGACCAAAGTTCCTTTTGGTGATACAATTAAAAAGCACTTCGAGACTGATTATTACTCGGATTTTGGCTTTTCATTGAAATTTTTTTCTGAATCCAAAAGGCCTATTTTTGCATAGTTTCAAAGGAAAATTAAACAACAAAACTATGTCTTCAACCAAATATGATCTGATAGTATTAGGAAGTGGTCCGGGAGGATATGTGGCTGCCATTCGTGCATCCCAATTAGGCTTAAAAACCGCAATTGTGGAAGCTGAAGAATTGGGTGGAATTTGCTTGAATTGGGGCTGTATTCCAACCAAAGCTTTGCTGAAAAGCGCTCAGGTTTTTGAATACATCAATCACGCTGAAGACTATGGAATTAAGGTGAAAGAGGCCGATGCTGATTTTGATGGAATGATCAAAAGAAGTAGGGGAGTGGCCGATGGAATGAGTAAAGGCGTCACCTTTCTGATGAAAAAGAATAAAATAGATATTCTCGCCGGTTGGGGAAAGGTCCAGCCGGGAAAGAAAATTGAAGTAGCGGATAAGGACGGTAAGAAGACTGTTTATTCTGCTGATAATATTATCATAGCTACTGGAGCAAGATCAAGAAATCTGCCTTCCATGCCACAGGATGATAAAAAGATCATTGGCTACAGAAAAGCCATGACTCTTGAGAAGCAGCCTAAGAAAATGGTGGTTGTGGGTTCTGGTGCGATAGGTGTTGAATTTGCTTATTTCTATCACTCTATTGGTACAGAGGTGACCATTGTAGAATACATGGACAGAATCGTTCCAGTGGAGGATGCTGAAGTTTCTAAAGCATTAGAAAGAACCTATAAAAAAGCCGGAATGACTATCATGACATCGGCTGAGGTTACTTCTGTAGACACTAAGGGTAGAGGATGCAAAGTCACGGTGAAGACCAAAAAAGGAGAAGAAGTATTAAACTGTGATGTGGTACTTTCCGCAGCGGGTGTAGTTTCAAATCTTGAAGACTGTGGCCTTGAGGATGTGGGAGTCATGGTGGAGAATGGAAAGATCAAGGTTGATGAATTCTACAAGACCAATATGCCAGGTTATTATGCGATTGGGGATGTGGTTTCAGGACCAGCTTTGGCGCACGTAGCTTCTGCAGAAGGAATTATTTGTGTGGAGAAAATAGCTGGACATAATCCCGAGCCTTTGGATTATGGGAACATCCCAGGTTGTACGTACTGCTCACCAGAGATCGCATCTGTGGGAATGACAGAAGCCAAGGCTAAGGAGGCTGGTTATGAGTTACGAGTAGGGAAGTTTCCTTTCTCTGCCTCAGGCAAAGCTTCAGCAGCAGGAGCGAAGGATGGTTTCGTGAAATTAGTCTTTGATAAAAAATATGGTGAGCTGTTAGGTGCACACATGATCGGGGCTAATGTAACCGAGATGATCGCGGAGATCGTTGCGATTAGAAAGCTGGAGACTACGGGACATGAATTGATTAAGACGGTTCATCCTCACCCAACGATGTCGGAGGCAGTAATGGAAGCAGCTGCAGCGGCTTACGACGAAGTGATCCACCTGTAAGAATTAAAGTATCGATGAAAAGCCCACTCCTTTGAGAGTGGGCTTTTTTGTTTCTGTCTTAAAGCTATTTCCTTTTATATTTGAGCATGGAACTCGAACTCTCCACGCCGGCATTACTTTTTTCGGCTATAACACTTTTGATGCTGGCATTCACGAATCGCTTTCTGGCCATAGCCAATTTGATTCGCAGCCTCCATAAAACCTATATGGATTCCATGGAACAGGAAATTCTGGTAGAGCAGATCGCCAATCTGAGGAAAAGACTTTCTCTGATTAAAAACATGCAGCTCTTCGGGATCATCAGCTTTCTGCTTTGTGTGGTCTGCATGTACCTTTTGTTTCGTGGGTTTACCGAGGCTGCCAATTGGGTTTTTGTTGGGAGTATGGGAGCTCTTCTGGTGGCTTTGGCACTAAGCCTGATAGAAATCCAGATATCCACGAAGGCTTTAAATCTGGAGCTGAAGGATATGGAGGAAGTTTTTGACAAGCGATCCAGTCTGGATTTTATATTTAAAAAAGATTCCAAAAAAAATGAATAGCACCCGAATAGTAGTAGTGGGTATTGGGCTGTTCTTTGCTTTGTCTTGCGGACAAAAAGTAAAGGAAACTCAAATAAATGGCTCAGGGCTTCATCGAATTGATGTGGAAAGTACTCAAGGTGCAAGAGAATTTTACAGCTGGTCCGCCGATCGCATCCCTTTGGTTTCGGCTCATCGAGGTGGTGCTTATCCAGGATTTCCAGAGAATGCAATTGAGACTTTCGAACATGTGTTGAAATATACTCCTGCGATTATCGAGCTGGATGTGGCTATGACCAAAGATTCTGTGCTCATACTCATGCACGATGATGATCTGGAGCGAACCACGAATGGACAGGGGAAGGTTGATGAAGTTGACTTCGCCTATATCCAAACTTTGCAACTGGAAGATAATGATGGGAAGCTGACTAATTTTAAGGTTCCCACTTTGGCAGAAGCACTTGACTGGGCAGAGGGGAAAGCCTTGTTGACAGTAGATATCAAAAGGACTGTGCCTTTTGAGAAAGTGGCCGAAGAGGTGAAAAATGCCGAAGCGGAGCCTTTTGCAGCCTTGATTTCTTATACTTTCCCAGCTGCTAAAAAATTACATAATCTGGCCCCAGAGCTGATGCTTTCAGTGACGATTAGAAATCAGGAAGAAATCAAAAGATTCGAAGAAACTGGGATTCCTTGGACTCGGGTGATTGCATTCACCGGCTTGGCTGAAAGGCCATTGGAATTTAATCAGGCGATTCATGAGAAGGGAGCATTTACAATTTTGGGAGTTTTGGGCAATTTGGATCGACAAGCTATAGCCAGAGGGGATGAAATTTATGCTGGTTTTGTACAGAGAGGGGCGGACATATTAGCTACTGACCGTCCCATAGAAGCAGCCCAAGCCATTTCAGGTTTGGTTCCTGGAAATAGTTCTAAAGCCAAATTCTTTATTCATGATAATTGATCTTAGAAGCGATACCGTGACCCGGCCCACACCCGGCATGAAAGAAGCGATGTTTTCTGCATCTATTGGGGATGATGTGTTTGGGGAAGACCCAACCGTAAATGCCCTAGAAGAAAAAATCGCGGGAATGTTTGGAATGGAGGCGGCTATCTTTTGTCCCTCTGGGACCATGACTAATCAAATCGCCATTAGGCTTCATACCCGGATTCAAACCGAGGTGATCTGTCACAAAAATTCGCATATCTATCTCTATGAAGGCGGAGGGATAATGGCAAATTCCTTGGCTTCTGTGAAGCTTCTGGATGGAGACCTAGGTAAGATTTCGGCAGAACAAGTTCAGTCTTCGATCAATCCGGATGATGTGCATGCACCTGAAACAACTTTGGTTTCTCTGGAAAATACCATGAATAAAGGTGGAGGAAGTATTTATAGGCTGGATGAAGTCCGGCCCATTAGAAAGGTCTGTAATGAATATGGATTAAAGTTACATCTGGATGGTGCAAGATTTTTTAATGCGCTGGTAGAAACCGAAGAAAGCTCTAAAGATTGGGGTGCACAATTTGATACTATTTCAATTTGTCTAAGTAAAGGACTGGGCTGTCCTGTTGGGTCGGTTTTGCTGGGAAGCAAAGCTGATATCAAACGAGCCAGGAAGGTTCGAAAGGTCTTTGGAGGCGGAATGAGGCAGGCCGGATTCCTTTCGGCAGCTGGGATCTATGCCTTGGACCATCAGGTGGAAAGGTTAAAAGAGGATCATTTGAGAGCGAGAGCACTTGGTAAAATTCTGGAAAAGCTAAGCGTAGTTTCTGAGGTATTTCCTGTTGCAACGAATATTGTCATTGCGAGACTTGATGGAGTTTCGCCAGCAGAATTTCTAAGTAATCTGGAAGCTAAAGGGGTGAGAGGAGTCAAGTTTGGACCTGACTTAGTTCGATTTGTGACGCATTATGACTTTGGAGATGATCATCTCAACGAGTTCGAGAAAGTCATGGCTGCTTTCTAGAATCTTACCGTCTTTTGTCAAAAACTTAAAGGTCAAAAATGGCCTTTTTCTTTTTGTCTAAATTTGTGTCAAACCATAATCCGAATGAACCCTACTCCCTTAGCCGAGCGAATGCGCCCCACCCGATTGGAAGACCTGATTGGACAGAGTCATTTATCCGCTCCAAGTTCTTTTTTGTATAAGGCCGTCAAATCAGGAAATGTCCCTTCCATGATTCTTTGGGGACCTCCGGGTGTTGGGAAGACTACGATTGCAAATATCATCGCCAATGAGATCAAGGTTCCTTTTTATACCCTCTCGGCAATCAGCTCCGGGGTTAAGGATATTCGTGAGGTAATTCAAAAAGCTAAGTTTCAGACGGGCGTCGTTCTCTTTATCGATGAGATTCATCGCTTTAATAAATCCCAGCAGGATGCCTTGCTTGGAGCCGTAGAAAAAGGAATTATCCGGCTGATAGGTGCCACCACCGAAAATCCATCGTTTGAAGTAAATGCTGCTCTGTTGTCCAGATGTCAGGTTTTTACTCTGAATTCTCTGGGTAAGGAAGAATTGCTCGAAATGATAAATCAGGCACTTACACAGGATTCCGAATTGAAAAAGCTCTCAGTTGAAGTTAAAGAGAGTGATGCTTTGCTAAGGATTTCAGGAGGAGATGGAAGGAAGCTATTGAATTTGCTGGAAATTGTACTGGATGGATTAGAAGAGGAGCCAAAGGTAATCACAGATGAAAAAGTGATGAAGATTGCTCAGCAGAAAGTGGCACTCTATGATAAGTCCGGTGAGCAGCATTATGATATTATATCGGCATTTATCAAGTCCATTCGGGGATCTGATCCGAATGCAGCCGTCTACTGGCTTGCCCGAATGATAGAAGGAGGGGAGGATGTAAAATTCATTGCCAGACGTTTGGTTATCCTTGCCTCTGAGGATATAGGCAATGCAAACCCCAATGCCCTGCTGCTGGCAACGAATTGCTTTGAAGCTGTGAAGATTATTGGTTACCCAGAAGCGCGCATTATCCTTTCTCAATGTGTGACTTATTTGGCCTCTTCGGCCAAAAGCAACGCGGCTTACATGGCTATATCCAAAGCCCAGTCTTTAGTGAAGGAAACGGGAGACTTATCCGTTCCCCTCCATCTAAGAAATGCTCCCACCAAGTTGATGAAAGACTTGAATTATGGAAAGGCCTATAAATACTCTCATGATTTTCCCGGAAATTTTGTGGAACAGGAATTTCTGCCGGATGAAATTTCGGGGACTAAACTTTACGATCCAGGAGAAAACGCTCGTGAAAACGAGCTTCGAAAAAACCTAAAAAGAAACTGGGGGGAGAAGTATGGGTACTAAATTATTTTACTGGTAAGCCGTGTAAATTACGAGTAGATCGTCATCAGCATCGGTTACAAAAATTTGAAAACCATTATCGAGAAATCGAAAAAATCTGGCCTCGGTTGTACCTAATAAATTTCCAGGCTGATCGGCATATCTTATGGCTATACATCTTCGATTTTCCGAAAAGCGTGATATTTCATCGATGGAGCTACCGCTGCCTCCCACAAAAACCACTTGTTGGTCAAAGGATACCACCCCGGTTCTTTGAGCGAAACCTGTCATCCAGCCAAAGGTACTTTGGATACTATTATCATTGTCACTAGTTCCATTGTCGGAGTTTAAATTTACTGCATCGACATTTGAAACCGCTTTGAATTCAACTCTGCTGGGTGAAAAAGGCACATTTGTAACAGATATAAATCCGGTATTTTCAATCGTTATTACTCCACTATAAGTTTTTTGTTTTGTATTCACCCATTGACTGCCATCACGAAGGAATACCGCCTTGCGCTCCGGGTTATAAACCAGCGTTCCTTCTATGGCTGTGTTAAGTGAATTGAGATCTGAAATAGAAAGCGCTCGGAGTTGAAATAATTCATTGGCCTCAGGAGTCTGGGCTGCGAGAAACTTGGGTCCTAGGAGCCAAATCGGAAGTAGAAATAAGATTCTAATAACTGTCCAAGCCTTCATGATAAATTGATTAGCTATTTCAGGTTTATTGATATGCCGTGTAAATGATGATTACCGCATCAGTTCTGGCCGTAGCATTCAGGATAAATCCATCATCCTCAAAAGAAGTGAGAGTCGCCGTGGTTAGCCCTAAATTATCTCCATTTTGGTTCGCATACCTGATACCAATGCATTGGGAATCCGAGGCATATCTCGAGATGTTGTTTATGGAGTTCCCATTACCACCACCAGAAATCACTTGCTGAGAAATAGTGGTTCCATCTGGTTCTATTTGAGCAAAGCCAAACATAAAGCCAAAGCTATTTTCTTTTGTATTATTGTTTCGGCCTCCTGAACTATTATCGTTTAGTCTAACGGCATCCACGTTGTTTGCAGCGCTAAATTCCACCCGGCTAGGTTTAAAAGGTAGGTTGTCCACCGTAATTTGTTGAGCAGATCCGCCTTCTGGAATAATGAAGGTTCCACTTACGCTGATCTCTTGCTCCGTATTTACCCAATTGGTACCATCGAAATAGAAAAGTGCATCCTCCGTAGAATTGTAGATTAGCGTTCCTTCTATCGGATTCTGGACTCCATTCATTTCATTGGTTGTCAGGGTTCTTAACGTGAATAGCTCACCGGCTTCAGGAGTTTGAGCCCAAAGGCCCAGGGGAGCAAGTAATAAAATCAATAGTAGTTTTTTCATTTCCCTTGCTATAATTTGGTTATCGAAGCATTAACAAATACTGCATTTAAGGTGGCGCCACCTGCATTTAAGACATATCTGAACCTCACTCTGTCCTCAGCAGATAAAACATATGATAAGGTTCCGGAGGCACCCCAGAAGTCCCGACCAGGCAATGTTACAAATCCTCTTGAAAGATAGCCAATGAGTGTGCCATTTAGAAAAACACCCAGAATAAACTTCGTATTTCCAGCCGGCAAGTTACTTGTTGATAAGCTAGCCGATAGCTGGTATATCCCATCTTCATTGATCCGGATCTCTCCATTTCCAGTAACAGAATAGGTACTTCCTTGATTTACCTGAACATGTGAAGAATTGATAGGGAAATCGAAATACGTATTGGTGGCTGTTGGGAGAATGTTATTTCCACCTTCTCTATTGAGAATAATGGTCGATGAAACTCTGTTGGGTTTCCAGGAATTGCCATCAAAAAAAAAGATGACCTTTTCGTCAGAATTGTAGATAAACGTACCTTCCACAGGAGAATCTATATTGTTCATCTCACTGGTGGTTACCGAACGAATTTGGAAAAGCTCGCCTGCCTCAGGTGTTTGGGCCTTAACCGCTAAAGGTACGAAAAGAAGAAGGAATAAGAGCTTTCTCATTTTTTCTTACTGATATGCAGTAAAGAATACCAAAAGATCATTCGGTGCAGTTACATCCAGAACAAAACCATCAGATGTAAAGCTTGTCAGAGAAGCACTGGTAATGGTAGCAGTTCCATCATCTTCGATAAACTGAATTCCAATACACTGGCTGTCACTAGAATATCTTGAAATTAAATTGACTGGTGAAGGAGCTTGGCCAAAACCAGTAAAACCAATTGTGTTGACCGATATGGTCACACTCTCGGAAGGTGTACTCTTTCCGGAGGAAATCACTCCCTGATTGACATTGTTGCCATCTGCCTGGGCAAAGCCATTCATTGCAGCAAATGCTAGTGGGCCATTCGTATCATCGAGTTCATCCACCTCATTCAAACCAAATTGATCCACATTTGCATACGCAGTGAACTCCACCCTGCTTGGTTTGAAGGGAAGGTTTTCAATAGTTTCATTTCCGGAGCCGGATAAGACCACGGAACCAGAAAATGAAGGGGACTGAGCAGCAAACCAGTCCTCTCCATTGAAAACAAATAGAGCCTTTTGGTCTATATTATAGACCATGGTCCCTTCAGCCAAATCATTATTACTCTTCAATGCCTCAATTTGATCATTGGTTAGCATTCGCAATTGAAAAAGCTCACCTGCTTCTGGATCAGGTTCCGAGCCTTGGGCGAAAAGGCCAAACGGAAAAAACAGAATTAAATAGATGAGCTTTTTCATATTAAAGATCGATTACGGTGAACATAAATTCTATATCTCTCAGGAATCTGTCGGTACCGCCGTTATCATTATCCCCTGTTTCTACAGTAAAGCCAGCGGCAGTTTGATTAATATAGTTGATATCCGGGTCATCATTTCCGGCTCCATTAAGACCAGTGATCGTAAGCTGGATGATGTAATTGGCGTCTCCTCTCGGAGATAAGTTTCCGTCAGCATCTTCAAACAGCACTTCATATGTTCCTGCACCAGTTCTAGACACCCTGGCTCTAAATATTTTAGCTGCGGTTCCATTGGCTGCTACTTTACCGAAAGCCTTAATAGGACTGACGGGGATAGCTTCTATTGCTTCTTGCACAGTAGTTTCATTGGTGCCATCACCGTCTACATCTACTGCTGGGCTTAGATCTACTTCGGTGGCGTCCTGGTCGTCAGTTGCTGGATCACCTTGCGGCCCTTGTGGTCCAGCAGGTCCCTGGGGTCCAACTGCACCATCAGCTCCGTCTGCTCCGGCAGGTCCGGCTAGGATTATATCCGTAGTCGTCGTCCATGCTACCGTTGCATTTGCATTACTCTCTATCCATTCCACTCCTAACACATCTGGTGGACCAGGGATTATACCAATCACTCGAACATATCCCGATAATGTTGCAGTACTATTATTTACAAACAAAACTGAACCGACCCCGACATTTCCAGATTGATCAGAAAAATCTACAAACATTCCTACGCCACCTGAGGAACTGACAGAGTTTGGATCAGTAGGATTGAAAATTACGTACTCACCTGGGTCACCCTGAGGTCCTTCTAGAGAGGCCAGCCATTCAGCTTCGGTACCTAAAAATCCGTTGGCAACAGCTACTTCATAAGCCGAATCACCGTCTACTCCATCTACTCCATCTACACCATCGGCTCCAGCAGGTCCTTGCGGTCCCTGTGGTCCGCTAGCACCTTGCGCTCCGGTAGGTCCAGTTTCACCTTGCGCTCCGGTTGCTCCGGTTGCTCCGGTTGCTCCAGTTGCTCCAGTATCCCCTTGAGGTCCGGTTGCTCCAGTTTCTCCTTGTATTCCTTGAGGTCCGGTAGGTCCAGTTTCACCTTGTATTCCTTGAGCACCAGTTGGTCCAGTATCCCCTTGAGGTCCGGTTGCTCCGGTTGCTCCGGT
>NZ_JAUEPH010000008.1 GCF_030403435.1 Algoriphagus sediminis | reverse complement strand
CTATTTCTTCATGCCCCTAAGTCTTAGCCTAAACTATAACTTAAAAACACTCAGGTTTTCGCCTTACATCATCTCAAAGAACTTGTTCAACCCTTTCGGTTGACTCGCAAAAAAACAGGTCCTAAAAAACCCACTTTTCTATTTTTTTATCCCCCTTCCGTCCGAATGGGAGTGCAAAGGTAATCGATCATTTTTAACTTCCAATACCCTGAGGTAAAAAAAAATCCTAATCCCAACTCATCTCTACAACAACCATCCCGGCCTTTCGCCAAAACAGGATTGCAAATATCGTGGATTTATTTTCTTAAACCATGTTTTTCTGAAAGAAAATAAAGTTAAGATTGTAGCAGATTGATAATGAGCTTAGTAGTTAAAAGTAGGCATTGGGTTCCTCTGCCTATTTCGGGGGTTTCTATTTGTAAAAATATACCTCAACGATAATTCATGTGCTCCTCCTGAATTGAATTGACCCAATTTTGATATCGTAAAATCAAAACTATACCCCACCTCAATTCCATTATCAAGACTAACACCAAGTACTGCAATAATTGCCTCATTATTCGGTAATGAATATTTGGTGGGAAGCCCACGATACCAAAACCCCAATATTAAAGGTTCAAAAAAGAACTCTGCACCTAAATCAAGTTGAGAGAATTGGCCCTGAGATTTATAATTGAATGAAAGAGCAAAGGATCTCTCCTGGTCCGTATTATTAAAATAATCATTTATGTCCCCAGGTGCTAGGTCAAAACGTATTCCTCCGTGGGTTGAATACTTAATTGGAAGAGTATTCGATTCAACATCCAAATAGCTAATTGGAGGTCGTAATAAATGGTGTGCTGAAATTCCAAACCAAACTTTGTTATCATAATAGAGTAACCCCGCATGAAAATCAGATGATGACAATCGACTATCTCCCTCAAATCCATCTCCTGGTTGACCAATAATTTGTCCTGTATTAATATCAAGCTGTGTACCTAGAATAACATCATCAAAAAGTGCATCTCTCAACAAAAACCCACCTTGAGCTCCTGCATGCAGGAAACTGGACTCTCCCAATCTAAGCCTATAACTATAGCTGAGACCTATTTCATATAATTGAGTTTGAGTGAATGACTCCTGAGCCCCATTGATTATCAAGCCTACACCAGAGTTATACCTATCAGAGAAGAAATCTCCATATGCCGAATACGCTATAAAACTTTGATCCAATGTTGGCCATTGATTCCTGAAACTAAATCCCACCCGGCTCATTCCTGTACTTCCGGTAAAGGCGGGATTCAGATAAATTGGATTTGCATAAAACTGACTATACTGAATATCCTGAGCTACCAATACAGGAAAGCCAAAAATCAAAAAGCTAAGTGATAGAATTATTCTCTTCATCTTATCAATCTAAACTTTCCAGACTCCCTGACTTCCTCTCCATCTGTAGCTATCCCATTGAATCTGTATACGTAAATACCAGCATCCAAAAGCTCTCCCTCAAGTCTACCGTCCCATCCTTCAGTTTCTAGTTCGGAGGTGCTAAATATCAACTCCCCCCAGGTATTAAAAATGAGAAGCTCAATTCTCTCCAACCCTTTAAACTTGGGTACGAAAAACTGATTTTGGTCTGATAGTGGAGTAAAACCTGTGGGGAACATCACTCGAAAACTCCTGGTTATTTCCACTACTTTGGAAGCGGTAGCGATGCATCCTAACTCATCCTTTATGGTAAGTGTAACCTCAAAGTTCCCTTTGGCACCAAAAACATGAAGTGGATTCTGCTCATTACCTGATGAGCCATCCCCAAACTCCCAAAGCCATTCCACAGCTTCTTCTGATGAGTCCTTGAATGCAATAACATCATCAGGGAAGATACCACCGTCTTCATCACCTTGTATATTGGTTCCCTCCAATACAAAGTCAAAGTTTGCGAGCAACTCTTCATCCCTGATAATCACATCAAAAAAACCTGGCTCACTGTAACACTCTACCTCCTTCGGTTTAGCTTGAATCTGATAGCTACCTGATTTTGGGATTTGTTCTATTTCCCCATTTTCTAGTACCAGGCCTTCCCCACTCACTAAGTAGTCATACTGAATAGTATCCACGGCAGCCATAAAATCAAAGGCATTGATAGATTGCCCAGGCTCACAACCTATCATAGGATTTTCAAACAACAGTGGTGGATACTCTGGAAATTCTACACTAATGAGATTAGAGGTGGTTGGACAGTTTTTCCTATTATATGCAAGAATTTCATACTCTCCCGGTTCAGAAACTGAAAGGACACCCCCAACTTCACCCTGAAGTAACTCTTGATCTTTATACCATTCGTACCTTTCATAAACCTCGTTACCCTGACTCAAAAGGTTGATTTCATCTCCTTCGCAAATCACAACCGACTCTAGGATTTCATCAGCACCTTCTACGAATAAGGAAATAGGCTCGGGGGATTCCTGAATAGTCAAAGTCATCGAATTACCGGCAGAAGTCTTACCGTAATTATCTGTGATGGTGTAATAAACGGTCACCTCCTCCCCTGTGAATCCTTCATTGGGGAAAAATGTATAATCCCCAGAATCATCTCCAGCTCGAAAAGTTCCTTGCGGTAGAACCAGCTCACGATTTTCAGCCACACATTTTGCCTGGTTACAAACATCCTCCCCTTCTTCTTCAATATCCTCCAAGGATTCATAAAACTGAAGGCACCGGATGCGGCTATTTTCATTTGGTAAAATCACTTCCTCGTCGGTTATGAAGTAGGTATTCTCCTGACCTTCGCAAGATGCAATGTCTTCAAAATCTACACCCGCTGGATCTTGTAACTGATCATCCGCAGAGACCTCCACAATTAAATTTCTTATCTCATGAAAATTAGTAAAGCCACCAGTAGATGCAGCAAATCCAATCTTCAATTCTTCGGGAGGCTCAAAGTTGTATGAACGGTCAAAAATAGGAACCAGCCTGGGAGAGTTTGGCTGGGTGGTCACTAGCATCTCGACACGGAAATTATAGCCTACCCCCTGCTCTTTCGGCTCAAGTTCAATAAAAACTTTACGATAACCCACTTGATTTGGGTCAGTGACTCGTTGGGTTCCAGTTCCACCTGAGCTAATTTCAAATCCTTCGCTTAATCCTAAGTTACCGGGATCGGCTGTACGTCTCCCGGTAATAAATTCATATCCATTTAGCCCACTGCCCGGACCTCTTACCACCACCGCATTTGGCACAAGATTATTCCCTGAGCCATTAAACCCTCCATTCTTACCTTCTGAGAAATTTCCGAAATTTCCGAATTCATCGAAACCAATACCCATATAGGCATTGGTTAGTCCCGGCTCTGTGACATCGGAGTTTATTCTTTGGGCATAGCCCAAAGACCCACCAAAACCTCCGGGAGCAAAATTCTGGGTGGCAGCATCAAAAAGAAACATAACCATACCGTCAGCGCGATTTTCATCATCCCCACCGTAACTAAAGTATTCGAACTCAGCTTTTATTCCATAAAAAGAAGGGAAAGGAATATCTACATACATGTAGCCAGTCTGGAACTGCTCATTTTCAGTCAGTCTAAGCACCCCATCTACCAATCTTGAATTACCGCCAAAAACCGTAGCCGAATTAGTGGTTTGTCCATCAAAAGGCTCGCAATATGGAAATCCAATTTGGCCAAAAGAGACTTGAGCAAACAAGAGAAAAAAAAGAAATAAGGGGAGTCTTTGCATCCAGAACAAAACGAGCTGGTTCAAAAGTAAGTTTTGCCTGTAAACAAACAAAAGCCTCTCTATTCTAGAAAGGCTTTTCATTTATCTCATGATCGTCTGCTCCCGATCCGGCCCTATCGAAACCAGTTTGATCGGAACATTCAATTCCTTTTCGAGAAAAGACACATACTCAGTAAGCTCTTTAGGGAATTTATTGTAATCCCGAATTCCTTTAAGGGAGCAATTCCATCCTTTCAAAGTCTGATAAACTGGCTTAACTTCCGACTGAAGAACCTCAAAAGAAAGCTGATCAATTCTTTCTCCATCCTGTAATTCGTAATGGGTACAAACTTTAATTTCTTCAAAAATATTTAGGACATCTGCCTTCATCATGAAAAGCTGGGTCACCCCATTAATCATAATGGAATACTTCAATGCTGGCAAATCTAACCATCCGCATCTTCTTGGTCTACCCGTGGTACTTCCAAACTCATTACCCTCCTTGCGCATATCCTCTCCGTCATTTTCGAAAAGTTCAGTTGGGAATGGTCCGCTTCCAACACGAGTACAATAGGCTTTGAAAATCCCAAAGACTTCGCCGATTTTAGATGGTGCTACTCCTAGACCTGTACAGGCCCCAGCTGTCATGGTGGTGCTGCTGGTCACGAATGGATAACTACCGAAATCAATATCGAGCAAAGATCCCTGAGCTCCTTCTGCCAAAATTCTTTTATCTGAATTCAGTGCCTCATTGACCGTGTACTCACTATCGATCAAATTAAGCTTTATCAAAAACTCCAGTGCTTCAAAAAATTGTGACTCCATTCCTTCCAACTCGTCCGTAGGATGGTTATAAAAAGAGAGGATCGTCTTATGCTTATCCACTAATGCGGAATATTTCTCACCAAAATCAGGACTTAAAATATCTCCCACCCGTAAAGCAGAACGGCCGATTTTATCTTGATAAGTCGGTCCTATGCCTTTTAATGTAGAGCCTATTTTCTTATCTCCTTTGGATTTTTCATAGGCAGCATCTAGGAGTTTATGAGAAGGAATGATAATGGTGGCTTTTTTGGAAATGACCAGATTCTTTTGATAATCAATTTTGAACTTGGCCAATCCTTCTATTTCCTTTTTGAATATAATCGGATCGAGGACAACACCATTTCCCACAATATTTAGAATATTCGATCGGAAGATTCCGGATGGAATCTGGTGCAATACATGCTTTATGCCATCAAATTCAAGCGTGTGCCCTGCATTTGGACCACCTTGAAACCTTGCTACTAATTCGTATTCAGGAGCAAGAACATCCACAATTTTTCCTTTTCCTTCATCTCCCCATTGGAGACCCAAAAGCACGTCCATCTTCATTTGCTGAGAGATCTATAATATGATACTGACTTTTTGAAGCGTGAAATTTGCGAGAAGCCCAAAGAAAACCAAGAGAAACACAGGAATTATTTATTCCTTACTAGGTTGACATTGTAATAATACATCACTTCCTCCACAGGTTGTTCTTTGGCTCTGAAAAACAATCCGTACTTCGTGTTGAAATAAGTGGTCGATAAATCCAGATTGACTTCTGACAAACTTAGCTCACTTATCTTTTTGAAATTTGAATCAAAAAGCTCCAAGAAAAGAGCCGCGTTTTCTTCTCCTTTTACAGATCGGACATAAACATTCATGTCTTTAATGAAACTAATTGACCCAAATCGAACTTGGTTGTTCCAAGCTTCTTGCCAATCCCATAATAACTCACCAGAATCAACCTCCTCTCTGTAATTCTCGGGTCTTCTTTTTTGAGATGGAAAAAACTTGGATTCGAAGGTATAGGTATTCTGTAGCCCAGAATTTAAATTATAAACCAAAATATCATTAAAACTGGGATAACTTACCACGAGATTATCACCAATTACGCTTAGCTGAGGTTCTTCTCCACCTCCTAGGATCAAGCCTTTATACCTTACTTTGAACCTGGCATTATAAAAACGAGAAGAATCTAAGGCAACTGGCAAAATGAACATGGAGTCTCTTTCCACACTATATCCAATTACCTTGATTCTATTTTCAAAATCATAATCAAAATATCCAGTATTATCTTTTTTATCCAAACCAGTGAATTCCCTGGATGCCCCTGAAATTGCTATCGACGGGTATTTCAAATCTCCAAAAACCCCATATTCTTGTAAAAATTTACGAGACACCTCCTTTGTCTGAACATTTTGCCTGAAAAACTTCTGGCTATTAATGAACATATTAATTTTTGGAGTGCTGAAATAAGTAAATACTGTTCCTACACCATACGGACCCTCGGTTTCCATGATTTCACCGTCCTTAGACCAAGCTGAATCAGCTGAAATAAAAATACTATCTAATGAATGGGCAATTTCATTATAAATCGTCCCTTTGCTTTTGGCAGAGTCTAAGAAAACTATGTAGTATCCCTCTGTGGTAAGACCACCTTGTCCTATAATAAACTCTTTTCTATCAGAAACTTCCAGCACATACTCCTGCTTTGAATAATCATTTTCAGAACATGAAAAAATTCCAATTATTAAGAATAGTGAAAAATTACATCTTCTTTTTGAACTCATCCACAGAGTCATAAACCGTAAAAATATTATTGAGTTTAGTGATAATTAGTAGTTTTTTGACATGCTCAGAAGGTGCAGTGAGATACATTTCACCACCTACATTTCTCATTTTAGTGAGCATAGTGATCAACAGTCCGATTCCGCTTGAACTAATGTAGCGAACCTCGCTCAGGTCCACCACAAAGGTACGTGCGCCTGACTCCACGGCATCACTAACCTCTTCCACTAATTTAGGTCCTAGACGATCACCGATTAAATCCCCTTTTAAAGAAAGGTAGTTAGCAAACTCATCTTTTGAGGTAGTATATGTTAAATCCATCTTTATTAATTGGAGTTAGCTAAGGCTCTATTTTCGCAATTTTCTTTTTGACAATTTCCAAATAAAATCAAAGAGTGATGCATTACCTTGAAATTGAGGATGTCGCCTACGGTATTTTGAATGTTCTGAATTCTGGGATCACAAAACTCAAGCACTTTATTGCACTCCGTGCAAATCAAATGATCATGCTGCTTGTAACCATAGGATTTTTCAAATTGAGCCAAGTTTTTACCGAACTGATGTTTGGTCACCAGGTCACACTCCTCTAATAAATCCAGCGTGTTATAAACCGTAGCTCGACTCACCCGGTAGTTTTTATTCTTCATGCTTATATACAAACCTTCCACATCAAAGTGACCAGACCTGCTATAAATCTCTTCTAGAATCGCATATCTCTCCGGAGTTTTTCTCAGCTTTTGATTTTCCAGATACGCCGTGAAGATGGTTTTGACTTCTTCGAAATTATCAGTCATCGAGGACATTAATTTTTATTTCAAATATAACTGCCGAAACGGAGAAATGATTCAACATGTTAATCAAATCTAGTTACCTGAAAGATTCCTTCGACTTTCTCAAGGTCTTGAATAAGCTTATCAAGGTGGCTTGTACTATTCACATAAAGTTTGATAGTACCTTCGAAAACACCTGCATCCGAATCAACAGTGATAGATCTCATATTTACTTTTAATTCATTTGAGATGACTTTTGTGACATCGTTTATCAAGCCTACCCGATCCGTTCCTACGATTCGCAACCCAGCTAAGAAAGCAATTTCTTTTTGACTGGTCCACCTGGCTTTGATCACCCTATTTCCATGATTGGACAATAGTTCTACAGCGTTGGGGCAAGAAGTTCGATGGATTTTTATCCCCTCATTAACTGTCACGAAACCAAATACATCATCCCCAGGGATAGGATTACAACACTTTGCAAGGATGTAATCCACAACATCCATATCCTCACCGATGAGCAGTTGATCATGATCGGGTCCCTTCACGCTTTTTATTTCCTTAGTGAAAGTTGATTCATCCTTCACTCGCTCTTGAATGGACTTCTGCTTCTTTTTTTGCTTTTCAAGAAAATCTTTAAATGAACGAATCGTGGTTGGGTCAATTATTCCTCTTCCAACTCTATAGTAAAATTCATTTGCTGTTTTCAATTCGTAGAAGGCGCGTAGTTTTTCCACCGTCTCTGAATTGAACGTCATTTTCATTTGTTTGAGTTTTCTTCGAACGATTTCCTTCCCATCCAGAATTGAGCTTTTCTTTTCTTCTCTTAGCGCATCTTTAATCTTTGCTTTAGCCCGGGAAGTCACCACTATGTTCAGCCAGTCTTCATTCGGCTTTTGCTTTCCTGATGTCAAAATTTCTACCTGGTCTCCATTTTTCAGAACATGTGAAATGGGGACGAGCTTTTGATTGACCTTTGCACCAATGCAGCTTGCGCCCACCTCCGTATGTATCTCAAAGGCAAAATCCAAAGCAGTGGCTCCATGTGGTAAAACTTTCAGGTCTCCCTTAGGGGTAAAAACAAAAACCTCCTCCCTGAAAAGATTTCCACGGAAATCATCCATGAACTCAATAGCATTGGCTTCATTGCTCTCCAAAAGTCCCCGCACCTGAGTGATCCAATCATCAAGACCTGATGGGGACTTACTTTCTTTCTCCTTGTATTTCCAATGTGCTGCGTATCCACGTTCAGCGATTTCATCCATTCTTTTAGTTCGGATCTGTACTTCCACCCACTGACCAGAATTACTCATGACGGTGGTATGAAGTGATTCGTAACCATTCGAACGAGGGGTACTGATCCAATCCCTTAGTCTATCAGGATTGGGCTGGTAGAAATCCGTCACTATGGAATAAACCTGCCAGCAATCTGCTTTTTCATTTTCGAAATCACTATTTAGAATTATCCGCACAGCAAAAAGGTCGTAAACCTCATCAAATGGAATGCCCTGCTTTTTCATCTTGCTGTAAATAGAATAGACAGATTTGGGGCGGCCCTTTATGGTATAATCGAAACCCTGACGATCTAATTCCTCATCTATAGGCTGAATAAATTTTCGAATAAATCGATTCCTCAGAGATCTGGATTGCTGGATTTTATTAACAATGTCCTGATAAGTATCTGCATCGGTATACTTTAAGTACAAATCTTCAAGCTCAGACTTAATGGCATAAAGACCTAGCCTATGTGCAAGCGGGGCGTATAGGTACATGGTTTCTGATGCGATCTTCAATTGCTTATGCCGTGGCATGCTCTGAAGAGTTCTCATATTATTTAACCTATCCGCCAGTTTGATTAGAATCACCCTCACATCATCTGAAAGCGTGAGCAACATCTTTCGGAAGTTTTCTGCCTGTTGAGAACTTCCATAATCAAATACTCCCGATATTTTAGTCAAGCCATCTATGATGGTCATCACTTTGTGCCCGAAGTCTCTTTCAATATCCTCCAGCTCCCAATCGGTATCTTCCACTACATCGTGGAGTAAGGCAGAAACGATAGATGTGGTCCCTAACCCAATTTCTTCAACACAGATCAATGCTACTTCAAGAGGGTGGTAGATGTATGGTTCACCGGACTTTCTACGCATATCCTTGTGAGCTTCCAAGGAAACGTTAAAAGCCTTTTTTATTTCCTTCGCGTCACCAGGTTTTAAAAAGGGCTTGGCTTGTCTCAAGAGCCTGCGGTAGCGCTTGAGGATCTGTTTTCTTTCCTCTTCTGTGTCCACTTGAATCATAACCTGAAATTTAAAGATTTTTCTCGCCAAAAATTATTTCCAAAACATGAATATTTTTTTTTAGACCCATTGCAAATTTATTTTTACTGTTTACCTTTGCACGCACAATTCAGCGAGGGAAAAACGTTTTTCTCTAGAATTTAATGCGGATGTGGCGAAATTGGTAGACGCACTAGACTTAGGATCTAGCGCCGCGAGGCATGGGGGTTCGAGTCCCTCCATCCGCACTGATACAGAACCCTCAATCTCTGCCTTCTTTTAGGATAGCGATTGGGGGTTTTTAGTTCAAGGTCATCTAAATAACTATTGCTTTGGAAATTACATTAGACAAAAAGTCAGCAAATCAAGGATTAGTAAGAATCAGCCTAAAGGAAGAAGATTACCAAGATAAGGTAACTGCCAAGCTTAAGGATTATGCTAAACAAGCAAACATTAAAGGGTTTCGTCCTGGCAAAGCCCCTCTAGGAATGATCAGAAACCTTTATGGCACATCCGTGATGGTGGAAGAGATCAACTCCATTTTGGGAGAAAAGCTGAATAATTACTTAAAGGAGCAAGATTTCAAAATCCTTGGAGATCCTATTCCAGACGAGTCAAAGCAACAGGACATCGACTGGAAAACTCAAAAGGAATTTGATTTTGACTATAAGATTGGTTTCGTTGAAAATATCGAAGTACCTCTTGATAGTAAGATCAAAGCCAATAATTTTAAAATAAAGGTGGACGATGCTGAGGTTAAGGAGACGGTCGAAAACCTTCTTTCTCAACAAGGAGAAAGCAGTAACCCAGAGGTCTCTGAAGAAGGTGATAATCTTTATGGTGATTTGGCCAAAGCGGATGGTACATGGTCTAAAACTTTGACTTTCCCAATTGATAAACTCACCAAAAAACTTGGAAGTAAATTCATCGGAGTTTCAAAAGATGCGGTGATTGAGTTTCCTTCTAAAGATGTCAAGAAGGCACAATGGGATGAGGCATTTGGTTTAACGGATGAGGAGAAAGAGCATGTAGATGGAGACTTAACTTTCACTGTTAAAAACATCAATCGAACAGCTAAGGCCGAACTTAATCAAACATTTTTTGATAAGATCTTTGGTCCTGACCAGGTGAAAAACGAAGAGGAGTTTATGACCAAAGTAAAAGAGACTCTTCAAGCGAATTATGATAAGGAATCTAAAGTTTACACTGAGGAGGAGCTTAAGAAGGCTTTGGTAGAAAAAGCTAAAATCGAACTGCCTGAAGAATTCCTTAAAGAATGGTTGCTCAAGGCAAACCAAGGTAAGGTTAGCGCAGAAGATGTGGAAAAAGAATATCCTGCTTATGCAAGACAGCTTACATGGTCACTTATTTCAAATCATCTGGCTACTGCTAATGATATCAAAGCTGAGCATGAAGATGTCATCGAAAAGACCAAGGCAATGGTAAGAGAACAATTCGCAGCATCAGGCTTAGGTTCTCAAATGGAAGATAGCATGGATATGTTTGTGGACAACTACCTTAAAGGTGAGGAAGGGCAAAATTACATGAACATGTTGACTTCAGTACAGAATGATAAAGTACTGGCCATGGTTATGGAAAAGCTCAAGCTAAAAGACAAGGAAATAACTGTAGAGGAGTTCAAGAAACTTTTAGAGGAGTAAGTCAGTTATAAATCATATTAAAAGTCCTTTTTTAAGGGCTTTTTTTATTTTTGTCTACCACAACATTTAAATCATGATAAATAAAGAAGAATTTAGAAAATATGCCATTCACAATCAGGGGGTGAGTGGGACTGCATTCGATCAGTATACCCAGCATATTGAAAATATGACCCGATCGGTCATTGAGGAAAGACCTCAGAATTTCAGAGAGATCGATGTATTCTCCAGGCTAATCATGGATAGAATCATTTTCCTTGGTACTGGAGTGGACGATCATATTGCAAATATCATAGTAGCTCAGCTCTTATTTTTGGAATCTGTGGATTCCAAAAAAGATGTATTGCTTTATATCAATAGCCCCGGGGGTTCTGTAACCGCTGGCTTGGGTATCTATGATACAATGCAGTATATAGGCCCAGACGTGGCTACAATCTGTACTGGAATTGCCGCTTCCATGGGAGCAGTCCTATTGGCAGGCGGAGCCAAGGACAAGCGTAGTGCACTCCAACATTCCCGTGTAATGATCCACCAGCCATCAGGCGGAATGCAAGGTAAAAGTACTGATATGGAAATTTCTCTTAAATTGATCATGTCAATGAGAGAAGAACTGTATCAAATTTTAGCGGATCATACAGGAAAAACTTTCGAACAAATAGAAAAGGACTCTGATAGAGATTACTGGCTCAAAGCCCCTGAGGCAAAAGAGTATGGTCTTATCGACGAAGTTCTGATCAGAAAATAACAGCATGGCATCTGAAATAACATGTTCCTTCTGTGGCAGGAAGAAAAGTGAAGTGGATTTAATGGTTTCCGGTATTTCTGCCCACATCTGTAATCACTGCATCGAGCAGGCCCATACCATTCTAGGTGAGGATGAGAAGACTAAAAAAGGAACCAAAAAACCTAAGTTTCGTCTTAAAAAACCCAAAGAAATCACTGAGTATCTGGGCCAGTATGTGATTGGACAGGATGAGGCTAAAAAAGTTCTCTCTGTGGCCGTATATAATCACTACAAAAGATTACTGCAAGCTGAAGGAAATGATGATGTTAAGATTGAAAAATCTAATATCATTATGGTGGGAGATACAGGTACAGGAAAAACTTACTTGGCTAAGACTCTTGCCAAAACCCTTGAGGTCCCATTCTGCATTGCTGATGCTACGGTACTCACTGAAGCTGGCTATGTGGGGGAAGATGTAGAAAGTATACTAACCCGACTTCTCCAAGCAGCAGACTATGATGTGGAGGCCGCTGAAAGGGGGATTGTATACATTGATGAGTTGGATAAAATCGCCCGTAAATCCGATAATCCATCTATCACTCGCGATGTAAGTGGTGAAGGCGTTCAGCAGGCTATGCTCAAGCTTCTAGAAGGAACCGTGGTCAATGTTCCTCCACAAGGTGGAAGGAAGCATCCAGATCAAAAAATGATTGCGGTGAATACTGAAAACATCCTTTTCATCTGCGGAGGTGCTTTTGATGGAATTGCCCGACATATTGGAAAGCGCTTGAATACCCAACCGATGGGATTCAATAATTCAGGAGGTGCAGCCATGGCAGATCGTGAAAACCTTCTTCAATACGTGACCGCCCAAGATTTGAAAGCCTTTGGTTTGATTCCTGAGTTAATTGGAAGATTACCGGTTTTGACCTATTTGGATCCATTAAGTAAGGACACCTTGAAGCAAATCCTTACCGAACCAAAAAATGCCTTGGTGAAGCAATACACGAAATTATTGGCAATGGAAAATGTGGAACTGGCATTCAAACCCAGTGGCATTGATTTCATCGTGGAAAAGGCTGTGGAGTTTAATCTTGGAGCAAGAGGCCTACGATCAATTTGTGAAGCTATTATCACAGATGCCATGTATGAGCTTCCCTCTAACGAATCCATCAAGAAACTGGTAATCGATGAGAAATACGCCAGAGAAAAATTTGATAAATCGAAGTTTAAGAGACTACAGGTAGCTTAATTTAATCCCTGGCAAATGCCGGGGATTATTTTTTTAAACTCTCAATAACTCTTTCGGCCACGGTTTCTGAAGCACTTTTAGAACCTAACTCATCCATCACCTGATCATATCCCTGTAGCATAAGTCCCTTGTACACCTGATTGGTAAGAATTTGATTAAGTTCTGCCTTCAAATTAGCTACTGAAAAGTCATCCTGAATCAATTCCTTCACGACCTCCTTATCAGCAATGAGATTTACAAGTGAGATATAATCTACCTTGATTAACCTTTTTCCGATAGCATAAGAAACTGGACTGGTGTGATAAACTACAACCTGCGGAACACGAAAAATCGCCGTTTCAAGAGTTGCCGTGCCAGAGGTCACTACAGCAGCAATCGCATGATGAAGCAAATCATAGGTTTGATCAAACACCACTTTCAGTCCTGCCTCTTTTGCATCATCATAAATGCTTGAATTCAAGGAGCTGACCCCAGCAATCACAAATTGAATATTTTGGAATTGCCTGGAAACCTCAATCATTTTATTGAGCATTTTATTTACCTCCTGTTTTCTGCTTCCTGGAAGCAAAGCGACAATAGGATCGAAATTCAGATCATTCTTCTGAAAGAAAAACTCATGAGGCGTAAAGGTTTTTATTTCGTCCAGCAAAGGATTACCCACATACTCTACCTCCATGTCGAACCGCTTAAAAAATTCACTTTCAAAGGGTAGGATAGAATAAATCCGATTTGTGGTAGCTTTTAATTTAAGAGCTCTTTTCTGATTCCATGCCCAAACTTTAGGAGGAATGTAATAGTGAACAGGAATTCCGAGATCCGTAGCAAATCGGGCAATTTTCATATTAAAACCGCCATAATCTACCAAGACTATCAAATCAGGTCTGTAGGTTTGGATATCCTCTTTAACCTTTGATAGATATCCGAGTACTTTTCGGAATCCAAAAAGTACTTCCAAAAACCCCATCACAGCTACTTCTGAGTAGTCAACATATAGATCTACTCCAGCTGAAGCGGAAAGCTCTCCACCCATTCCCCTGAATTCGGTATCTGGGGCTTTTTTCTTAATAGATTTTACCAGATTAGAGGCATGAAGGTCACCTGATCGCTCACCGCAAATAATATAGATTTTTGTTTTCTCCAAAAGAAGGCTTTCTGTAAAGATGATATTTTTTAGCTAAAAAAATCCAAAAAGATATCCTCTCCTACTCTTCGCCAAAATACTCAACAAAGTTCCTTTCAGTCTCAAAAAGTTGAAGCTTATATAGGTGACCATCAGGAACGATTTTGTCTACTTTAGGCTTTAAAATCTTCCAAAATTCCATCACAAGAATTTCACAGCTAGCCATTTTGCCCTTCATGAAATCTACATCTAAATTGAGGTTTTTGTGGTCCACCTTTTCGATAATCTCCCTTTTGATGAGATTGCTCAAGGCTTTCAAATCCACCACAAACCCAGTCTCAGCATCAGGCCTTCCCTTGACCGTCACAATCAATTCAAAGTTGTGACCATGCCAATTGACATTGGCGCAAGGTCCAAAAACCTCAAAATTCTTCTCATCCGACCATGCTGGGTTCCAAAGCTTATGTGCAGCATTGAAATGCTCTTTTCTACAAACGTATACCATCACCTTCTCAAATTCTCGGCAAATTTAGGGAAAAGTACCAAAACAGTGGAATCCCTAAAAACAAAAAAAGGCTCCTGAAAATCAGGAGCCTGTTTCAATGATTTTCATCAATTAAGCTTCATTCAGCTTCTGAAAGAAAATGACCAAATGATCCTCTCGTGAAAGATTAAGGTTGTTTTCCTTCACTATTTTTTTTGCAGTGGATTGATCCTTTTCCGCTAAAGCTTTGATAATACTTTTTGTTCTGCCCCTGACGGACTCAGGTTCATTTGAGGAACTGAGCACATAGAATTTCTCTTCAAATACGAACATCTTTCCTGGGGTAGGTGCATAACTATTTTTCGGAGGAGTTACCAATTCTGTGTCAAAAGTTCTCACCATAGAGTATTTATCTCCTTCGGCGATGACGTTAACAAAATCATCTGGCTCTACACCACTGATTTCATCAAAACCTTTCTTGAATAGTAGTTTTGTCAAGAGCCCTCCCTCACTATTTGCTATGATAATCGATGGACGCTCCAGAAGCATATATTCGACGTAATCCTTATCGAGGAAAATTTTGTTTCCTGCCTCATTGATTACCTCAAACTCGTTTTCATAAATATTAAACTTGTAGGCTACGTTTTCTTTCAACCCTCCATTTGTGGTGGAAACGTCAGCTCTAGCCCAATCATCAAATAGATAAGGCGAACCCTCTACCCCATCATAACCGGATAGTCTGGCTGGCGCTCCATTTAGAGGTATGTTTGATATCTGAGCAAATGACGCCTGCGCAAATAACAAACTGAAAATGAATATTAACTTTCTCATTTTACTGCTTAATTACTTTTTTGTGTAAGGTTAAATTGTTGGTATTAATTCTTAGTACATACAGTCCATTCTGACCAGGAAGGTTCATTTTGACATTCATTTCTTGAGAAACTTTAGATTTTTCCTCTAAAACAAGAACTCTTCCCGAAAGATCTACAAGCTGGAATGTAATCGGACCTGTATAGTTATTTGTGATATTGATATTCAGTATATCGTCAGATGGAATTGGACCTACAAATACCCCAAATCTCGCTAATTCTGGCTCGTCTTCTTCTATGGCCGAAACCACGATTGGATCAGAAACCCGGTTACATGCTCCATCAAAAATAGCTACTTGGTAAGAACCATCTCCTGGAGCTTCATAAGATCTTGAGGTAGCACCAGGGATCAGCTGACCATTCGCATACCACTGATATCCCTCTCCTGGCTGCTGTGAGGTCAATACTAGCCCATTTGCAACAATGTTTGGCTTATTGATATCACTGCTAGTAATTTGAATATCCTGCTCAAACATGGTAAAACCATCTGGGTTTGAAACTTTTAAAGAAACCGTATAAGTACCTACTTCATCGAAAACAAAGATGGGCTCTGCCAAGCTTGAGGTTCCTAAACCTCCAAAATCCCATTCATATTCATCAATTGCACCTTCACTCAGGTTTTCAAAGGTAACGGCAGCACCCACACAAGCATATTGGAATGCAAAGTTAGAGAACAGAACATCATCACAGTCCTCAGTGAGCCAGCCTTCCGCATTTGAAAGTGTAACATCAATACCCAAGTTGACTATCGCATCACCAATTAAATTCACATTAGTGATATCAATGTCCTCGAAGCAATACTTTCTATAAACGTTATGAATAATCGCACCAGCCTGCGTCGAATTAATCAAAACCCTATCGTCCGTAGCCACTGAAACAGAAATGAAACCCGTAACGGTCATTTCTCCTTCGGCTCCAAGGTTTAAGTTAGCTCCTTCTAAAAGGGTGAGATTATCTACGTCGATTTCGGGAACTCCTAACCTCACTTCTGATTCCTGGATTGATAAACTATTGATACCATCAGAATTTAAGCCTAGAGTTCCGGATGAGGCGATCAATAAATCAAAGTCAGTAGAGGCCTGATTATTCACCAATCCACTCTCACCAATAAATTCTATCGTAATATTATCATCCATACTTGCTCCGGAAGCCACATTTACGTTTCCACTGAATTCAATATGATTCACTTGTCCAGTAAGGTTTCCACCACTTCCAATAGAAAGATCTCCCATTCTAATCCGATCTACTATATCTATATCCAGTGTTGCAATCTCAATAATCACATTATCCAATTCCCCAGCTGAGATAATTTTCCAAATACCAGACTGGAATCGAAGGTCTACATCTGTAAATGAAGCATTACCTAATTCTACCAGGCTTTCTATAGAACCATCCCCACTGAAAAGGATATTTCCATTTTCGATTTCGGTTACTGCATTACTCACACGGAAACCGTTAGATACCAGTATATTATTTCCATTCAGGTCAAACCTCACCTGCTCATTTCCGAAGAAATTCACACTGAAGGCTTCTGCGTCATCAGCAAAATTCACATCCATAGTTCCTGAATCCGCACCTTCAAAAACAACACGCGTTCCATTTCCGGGAACTTTGTTTGCGGAAGAACCTCCAAGTGAGTTGGACCAGTTTTGAGGATCGTTCCAATCATCCCCATCCTCTCCAATCCAGTAAAGAGTCTCATCCGAGCCATTAACTACCCCAGCAGTAAACACGAGTCCGAATTGCTGAACATCAAACCTGAGTTCATTTTTATGAGATATAACCAATCGGTATTTCTGTGGACTTGGATTATTGATTTCAATTTTCTCCACATTATCCCGGAAATTGTCTTCAGTATTTATCCCCCTGGCCGAAGCTTGTAGTGATGGGTCCAGGGTCCAAGGGAAAAATTCAGTCCCGTCTTCTCCAATAATTCTCATGTCGAGATCATTGACCAACATTAAATCAGTGGGATCAAGGCCTGTACCCGCTGGAGAGCCTTCGGGATCAGTCCAGGCAATAGTGGCCTTTATTGGATTAACTCCATCAGAAACGAATTCAAATTCGTAGGTCTCACCATCCCCCAGAATTTCTTCACGAACAAACTGTGACACACCGTCTTGATTGATAAGGATTTTGGCCCCGGCTTCCACATCCAGCAGGCCCCATCCATACATGTAATCAGGTCCTGGAGCCGGTCCAGCCTCTTTTGTGGTATGAATAGCAAGAGCTTTCAAAGTAGATGAGAGCATAAATCTTCCGGTGTTTCTTTGGCTGTAAAGTTGCTGCAAAAGGAAAAGAGATCCGGTTACATTTGGTGCTGCCATAGAAGTACCGCTTTGGCTGGCATATGAATCCGAGCCATTACTTGCAATAGAAGCACTGAATACATTCACTCCCATAGCCACCATGTCTGGCTTTACCCTTCCATCATCCGTTGGACCCCAGGAAGAAAAGGAGCTCATAACTACAGATTGAGGGCTTTGGTAATCCAAAACACTTTCCACTGCTCCAACGGTAATCCCGTTCTTAGAAACGGCTCTTGGTCCTAAAATATCTGAAGGTCCATCTGGTGGTCGTGTACCATCTCCAGATTCACCTCGATCATTGCCTGCGGCAAAAACAGGCAAGTAGTATGGTCTTGAGAAAGCTACCTGATCGACAGCCGCTGACTGTGAAGAATAAAAACCAAACCTCCAGTCTTCTTCCTCACTTATTGAGGGATTACCCAACCAGTTTCCTGATTCCCAACCAACACCCACAGAGTACGAGTGATTTGATAACAGCATTCCATTGGGCTTACTATCTGGCTCGTAGGCGTTAGCCACCATTTTGGAAACATCAGCATCCCAGTTAAACGACCAGCCTGTAGCATCATAAGCCATACCTCTGGCGGCGGCATTAATACCCGCCCCTAAAACTGTTCCTGAGACGTGAGTCGAATGAGTACTTAGAGTTTCTGTAGAACCATCTACTTGGGTAAGTCTGCCTTCGTATTCTACATGATCTACTTTAGGCCTAGTCTGGTCAAAAATACCTACCGTTAGCCCAGCGCCTGTAAGGTCAAGTCCAAGATCACCTCCTGGTTGTAAAGAAGCTGCCCCTGTAGTAATAGCCGCATCCACGTTGTCCGTAAAATTAATAACCGGCCAACCTGTTTCATCTAAAAACTGAATTCGAGAAAAAATTCCATTTTCATCAATATATCCTCCCTGGGTATTTAAAAAGTCAAATTTGCTCTCGTCAATGGTATTCGGAGAGTAAGTAAATTTAATAAGGGAAGACCTTAAATTTCTTTCTGTTTGCTCTCTAGCATCCTCGAGCATTTTCATCTTCACCTCCTCAGATTGGCCAAAGGCCGTAAAAGAAGATAAGAGCAAAATCAGGGTGTAAATTTTTCTCATAAACAAATTCAATTATACATCAGAAACGTCACTCTCAACACAGATGTTTTTGAGAATATTATTTTTGGGTTTATAAACTGCTAAAATAATTCACCACTCAATTACTTGGAAGCGGAAATAAAAAAAGGAGGGCGAACGCCCTCCTTTTTTTGAAATATTAAGAATTAGTTCTTAACAAGGGTGGTAACAGCATCGATGTTATTACCCTCATCTCTCCAATAGAATGTAAGAGTTCCAGTTGCTTCATCCCATGAACCCTCTGTTGGAGTCGCTTCTCCAGTTGGTGGAACGATATTGAAATTAGTCTGACGTGGAGCAACATATGAAATTACGTTACAATTGTCAGCAATAATCAATTCCTGAGTAGTTGAGAAACCAAATCTTGGGTAAAGACCCGTAGACATGTCAGAAACAACATACTGACCTGCAGTCTCCAAAGGAGTTACAGTAACTGTAGCTACATCTGTTCCAAATCTACTTACAGTGGTACCAGACCAAGTATCTGCAGCCGTTGAAATCTCAGAAGGACAAACCACTCTGATTCTAAGGGTAACAGAACCATAATTAGAAGATACTTCAGCACCTGTGGCACTAGTGATATTCAATACCAAGTCAGGAGTCTCAGATGGATCAATATTTCCAGTCAGAATTGTAACTGGAAAGTTTGCAACCCAATCACCACCATTAATGGTGGTAGAAGTAGCAGAAAGATTATAGTGTACACCTTCTACTGCAGTAGATGATGGATCTACTTCTACATTTACAGTGATCGCACCGTTTCCATCAGTAGAAACCCTATTTACTTCTAGTTCAAAGACATCAGTCTGATCTTCAGATGCTCTTACACCTGTAAACTGAGTACCATTTGGTAATCTACCATCGGCCCATTCTACCAAGTTTCCTTCGAAGAATACCTCCGTTCCCGGATCATCAAAACATGCAGTGGCAGTCACAGCAAGGACTGCTAATGCGATTAAGCTATATAACTTTTTCATTTTAGTCATCTGTTTTTTAGTTGTAACCAGGATTATCGACTAGCAACTCATTCAGAATCAATTCACCTTGTGGTAGAGGTGCAAGAATTCGATAATCAGTGTAAGGAACAGTTTCAAAGTTGTTATGCTTTGTAATATCCATTCCATTTCTCTTCAGATCAAACCATCTATGTCCTTCTACCGCAAATTCAACTCTTCTTTCATTCATGATTAGATCAAATAGAGCTGACCCAGACCCTACTGCAGGTCCCAAACCTCTCTTAGATCTCAATGCGGTCAAATCTGCACGAGCTCCAGCTTCGTCACCAGTCTTATATCTGGCTTCTGCTCTAATCAAATACAATTCAGGGGCACGGATAATTGGAAGGTTTTCCAAGAAATCACCTTTAGCACCTAACCACTTGTTTGATCGGTAAACTACACCATCAGCTCCAGATCTTGTAGTCTCTGTCCATGTATCTCTTCTAACATCACCTTCTTCATAGGCATCAAGAAGCTCATCAGAAGCAGTAGCAATAAACTGAGCAGAAGCAAAAGCATCTGCCATTAAAGTACACATGGAGTTGTTCACACCATCAACTGTAGACCAGTCGACAGATCTGATTTCAATCTCAAATAATGATTCTGGATTTGGGAAAGTAGAAAATCCACTTACATAAGAACCAGCGTCAACTAGGCCAGTTCCATCATCTCCAAGACCGAAAGTAGCCATAGCTTGAGTAGCCATTGAAGCAGCTTCTGCGTTTTTACCGCCATAAAGGAAAACTCTTGCAAGTAGTGCCTCAGCAGCTCCTTTAGATGCTCTATAGACGCCAGCAGAACCAGCGTCTGCTGTAGGCAACATGCTAATCGCCATTTGAAGATCAGATTCAATCTGTGCATAAAGCTCCGTATTCGTAGCTCTTTCCCTAAAATCAGCATCAGAGAAGCCAAGAGTTGGTGTGGTTCTCAAAGGAACAGTAAGGTTCCAACCATTTACTTCCTGACCAGGCTCATACCCATAAATTCTTGCGAAATCAAAATACATGAGTGCTCTAAGAAAATGAGCTTCTCCTTTCAGACGAGTCTTCAGGTTTTCATCACCTTCTACCTCATCAATACCGGCAAGAAGAATATTGGTTTCATTTATCGCTCCCCATTGTGCGCCATTCCAGATACCCATGTGGGCCCTGTCAGCATTCACTTCCTGACCGATATATCTACCGGTGTTGGCAATAATTCTCAAATTATCTGCCATGATTTCCGGTGCCATCATCATCTGCTGACCATACAAGTTGAATTCTCTCGGCTGGCCATAAGCCGCAAATATTAGTGCTTCGTATCCAGATGCATCGGCAAAACCGCTTTCCGGTGTCAAACTTTGTCTTGGATCAGTATCCAAGAGACCATCGCAAGCTGTAAAAGACATTACAGCTCCTAAAGCCAAAACTTTTATATAATTTTTCATTCTTATTTCTAATTAGAAGTTAAGAGTTAGACCAGCAGAGAACTGTCTCGCATTTGGATAACGTCCAAATGTAGAGTTACCAATCAAGCCTACAACTTCTGGGTCAATACCGTTGAAGTTTGTGAAGGTCAACAGGTTAAGACCCTGAACAAACAGGTTTGCACTCTGCATTCCGATCTTATTGGCAGCTGCACTACCCAAGGTATAATTCAATGTTACCTGCTTCAATCTCACATAGCCTCCATCGCTCAATCGACGAGTAGAGAAGATACTGACGTTACTGGTTCCAGCTTCCTGACCACCCTCAAATGGCTTACCCACTGTGGTAATATCACCAGGCTGTCTCCAATAATCCAACTGGCTAACTTCAAGGTTACCAGTTCCAGCCCCCCAGTTTTGAAGGTTCTGGATATCAGAATTGGAAGCTATGTTTCCGAACTGATACTGGAAGAATACTTCCAATGACACAGGTCCGTAAGTAAAGCTATTAGAAAGACCACCATAGCTAGTTGGAAGACCGCTACCTCTATAGTCTAAGGTATTCTGTCCAGTGATATATGTATAGTTACCTGTTCCAGTTCCGTCATCATACATCGCCAATCCATTCGCTGGATTTACACCTAGATATTCATGGGTATACCAGAATTGGATAGGACGACCTACGATCAAATCGTTTCCAATTCTATCAAGACCATCATATAGCTCCAGAAGTTCATTCTCCAAGAAAGTAATGTTGAATGCTGTATTCCATTGGAATTTACCAGCAACCACATTCACAGTCTGAAGATCAATATCTATACCTTGATTTCTTACCAAACCGGTATTTCGGGTAATACTACCAAAGCCTGAGTCAATTGGAAGAGGGGTGGAGAACAAAAGAGCTTTAGAATCTCTTCTCCAGAAATCAACAGTACCAATGATTCGACCATTAAATAAAGTCCAGTCTACACCAAGGTTGATAGTTTCTGATTCCTCCCAAGTAAGCAAGTCATTACCAAGCTGAGATAGCGTCAATCCGCCACCACCTAAATACTGACCGGCAGATCCTACCAAAGTCCTGGATGCGAAGTTTGCAATATTTGAGTTACCTGTTACACCGTAAGAAGCACGAACTCTCAAGTTATCCAACCAGGTCACATCCTGAAGGAATGCCTCAGAAGAAAGTCTCCATGCCGCAGAAGCTGCGTAGAATGTACCCCATCTATTTTCTTCACCAAATCTAGAGTGACCATCTCTTCTGAGTGTAAAGTCAGCAGTATATCGATCATCATAATCATACTTTACCTGACCAAAGATACCAGCTCTTTTAAATTCAGTATAGGAACTACCTACAGAGAAAGGAACTGCGGCATTATTTAAGTAAATCAATTGTGGGTTAGGGAAACCTCTACCAGTAGCAGTGTTTACGTCTGAATTCTCCGCCTTGTACTCAAAACCAGCAACACCTGAGATAGTGTGTACCTCATTAAACTTCTTACTATAGCTGAAGTTATGGTTGGTGTTAAAGTTGTTAGTTCTTCTGTCAGTGAAAACAGATCCACCTCCATATGAACTAAATACTGGAATAGAAGATGGTCTGTTATTGATATCGGCATTATCTGCGAAATCAATACCAAAGTAGGAAGTCCAGCTCAACCAAGGAGTGATTTGATAGTTCAACTGTAAGTTAGAAACTGTCTGTACAGTCTTACCAGATCTTAATTCTTCAAATACACCCTGTACAATGTTGTAGCCAAATAGGTGATTTGATGGATATGGCGCAAACGAACCATCTTCATTATAGATTGGAACGTTTGGTCTTGCAGAGAAACCTGCTACGAATGGTGAGTTTACGAAGTTACCATTCGCAATAGAACCATTTGTATTCTGGAATGCCAAAGATAAATTGGCTGCCACAGTTAGATTCTTGCTAGGTCTGTGAGTTACGTTCAATCTTGCTGTAGCTCTTTCATAATCAGACATTACGATTTGACCTTCCTGCTTAGTGTAAGATCCAGACAAGTAGAAGGATGTTTTGTCATCCCCACCTGATACAGATAAGTCATAAACACTTAGACGGCCGTCTCTATACAAAGCGTCAACCCAGTCATAAGATTCTAAGCTTGGGTTTTCTGGATCTCCATATGTAGCAGCAGCACCTGCTGGATCAAGACCAGCATTGATGTAAGCTTGTCTCTTAATACCTGCAAGCTGGCTAGCGTCCATTACATCGTAAAGATTAAGTGGCTGTACAATACCCTCCTGAGCAGTCAATGTTACACGAGTACGTCCTTTAGTACCCTTCTTGGTTGTGATCAAAACCACACCATTTGCTGCCTGAGCACCGTAGATTGCTGCAGCAGCTGCATCTTTAAGAACCTCAATAGATTCGATGTCATTTGGGTTAATAGAACCCAAGGCGTTTTGAGTACCCTGACCTGAAAGACCACCGCTTCCAACTTGAACACCATCAATGATGTAAAGTGGATCGTTTCCTGCGTTGATAGAACCTACACCACGAATACGAACGTTAAGGGTACCACCTGGCTGTCCAGAAGTAGAAGTTACCTGAACACCAGCGATTCGTCCTTGCATCGCTCGGTCGAAAGATTGAACAGGAAGGTTTTCGAAAACCTCTCCTTTCACAGAAGCAATGGCTCCTGTAATTTCTCTTTTTGACTGATCACCATAAGATGTGATCACGAATTCTGATAGTGACTGAACATCTGGCTCCAAAGTCACATCAATTGTGGTTCGGTTACCGATTGTCACTTCCTGAGTGGTCAAGCCTACAAAGCTAAAGACCAACACATCGCTTCCGGCAGGAACGCTGATAGAGTACTGACCATCCAAGTCGGTGGCTGTACCCACAGTGGTTCCTTTTACCAGAACAGTTGCACCTGGTACTCCAAGATTATCTTCCGAAGAGATAACCGTACCAGTAATCACTCTATTCTGCGCGAAGGCTACTGCAGTCGCGAGGAAAAGGGTGAGTCCTAGAAGTAAAATTTTCCTC
This sequence comes from Algoriphagus sediminis, assembly GCF_030403435.1. Lineage (GTDB taxonomy): Bacteria > Bacteroidota > Bacteroidia > Cytophagales > Cyclobacteriaceae > Algoriphagus > Algoriphagus sediminis. Next base: position 153,527 of record NZ_JAUEPH010000008.1, on the reverse strand, counting down.
ATATTGGTTAAAATTATGGTTTAATTAGGCCCAATGATATCCTGAATTATGGAATATCACAATACCATAACTGGCAAATGGACAAATCGTCTTTTTAGCGGCAGAAAGGGATTTTTTACAAAATATGTTAAATCAAAATTAAATTTTGGAAATTAAAAAAATACATTAATCAGATCCGGAAATCTGGGTGTTATCCCAAGGTTAACAAAAGTTAATTTTTTTTTATTTTTTTCATTCTTTTCATTTTTTTTGATTTTCGTCATGAATTCAGTAGGATTTAACAGATTTTTATACTTTTTCAATCTATTATTTCTTCACATCAAAATGTTCAATTATTTATTCCGAAAACTGAACTAAAATCAATTATTTATTCGGATTCTAAATTATTGAAACTAAACAAGTTAAGTAATTAACATGTAGTTATAACGAGTTAGAGCAAAATTGCCTTATTCATGAAGCTCTTAAAGAATTTCAATTGTAATCCTCCGATTGAGTGCCTGGTTTTCCTTTGAATCATTTGGCACCATAGGCTCGGAATCACCTTTTCCAACTACCATTACCCTACCAGGATGCATGCCGTTTTCTATAAGGTAGGATTGGACACTTTTTGCGCGGTTCAGACTTAGGGTTTTATTGTAGGCCTTCTGTCCTACATTATCGGTATGTCCCTGGATTTCTATGTTGACATTTGGATTTTCATCCAGAAACTTCTTCAGTCGCTTGAGCGAAGAAATGGACTCTTCTTTCAGCTCATATTTATCGAAGTCGAAAAATATATTTTCAAATACGAATTCTTCGCCTGGGGCTACAGGGGTTAGGTTCACTTCGAGGTCTTCGACGTTTTGGAGCTTATCCCTTTCTACATTATAAATCTTTGGCAAAAACCCTGGCTTTTCCACGTACAATCCAGAGAAGGCTTTATCTGGGTAGAGCATGGTGAATTCCCCAGTCTTTCCATCTGCACGAAACTGATATAGAGTACTGTCATTGGTCAATGAAACCAAAGAAAGTGTCGCATCAATAGGCTCTCCTGTTTTGGAATTATAAACCTTCCCGGCAGTTACTGTGAGGTTTTCACCTAAATATATTTCCTCCGGAAACCTGAACCTATACAGTAAGGATCTATCATTTTCACCACCATCCTCAGTCAATTCAGTAAAATAGGCATAGTCCTTTTGAGCAGTAATAAAAAGCGCTACTTGGTCCAAGTGATCGTTTATGGGTAAACCCAGGTTCTCCGGTTCCTGGAAATCACCCTCCTTCACTCTGGACAGAAATATATCCATCCCACCAAATCCTTGATGACCATCTGAAGCAAAAAAGAGAATTTCATTATTGAAAAACATGAAGGGTGAAATCTCATCTTTTGCGGTGTTCACCACCCCACCTAAGTTTTTGGCTTCAGCCCACGAGCCGTCATTCATCCTTACACTATACCAGATGTCATTTCCTCCAAATCCACCTCTCCTATTTGAAGAGAAAAACAGAATTCGACCATCCGCCGAAAGGGAAGGCTGAGAATCCCAGGATCGAGAGTTCACTTGTTTACCCATATTTCTGGGTCGCTCCCATTTGCCATTTACTTTATATGCCACGTATAAGTCACAGCTTCCTTCACTATCTGGAGCATCACAGGAGGTATAAATTAGAATATTCCCATCTGCTGTCACTGAGCAAGTGCCCTCATTGTATTGGGAATTGATTGTAGAGGCAATACTTACTGGTTGGGTCCAAGAATTTTCCCCATCGGAATATGACACATAAATATCTTCCTTGTCAAAGTTTCCAGTACCATCCCTCTTGGTGAATAGGATTTGCTTTCCATCCGCAGTAAGGACGGGAAAGTATTGAAGTTTGAACTGGTTCAGAGGGTCAGGAAGTCTCCCTTTTTCAATGGACATAGACTCACCCAATTGGGTGGACAAAAAATCCATCTGACTCTTCATATCTCTATAGTAAATGGAGTTCTTAAAGCTTTCCTCAAAAAGTGGATCTACATTTGTAAATCGCTCATAGGCTTGTTCGAATTCCCCTTTTTTCAAATGAATATTTGCAAATAGCCATCCGTATTCTGCAATATTTTTGGTCTTGGCATTTTTCCCCACGAGCCTTTTTTCTCCAGCTAGAGCTGTTTGCTCAGCTTTTTCCAAGTCGCCCATCGTAATATAAAGTTGAGATGCTTTTACATATGCTTCCAGGAAAGATGCCTCCCGATTGATCGCAGCCTCAAAACTTTCTATCGCATCATAATATCTTCTGGACAGGGTGAGCTCCTCCCCTTTCTCATACAACTTTATGGCTTTAGAATCTATGATGGAATAGCTTTGCCCCTGGGCAAAGCCAAGAGTAAAAAAGAACAGTATTCCAAAGATTAAAGGGCGCATGGACTCTAAGGGATGTCCATAAATTTATGAGTTTGGAGCGATATTTTCCATAAAGGGCGATCTTTTACATATTTTATGATCTCCGGAGTAAACTGATTTGCCTTGCTCCACTCTGGCTGAAGCCTCAATTCACACTTTTCACTGACTTTTTCTGCATGCTTTTCAGCAAAGGCAAAATCACTTTTGTGAAATACTACCACTTTTAATTCATCCGCTACTTGATAAATGGATTCATCTGGCGCCTTAAATTTCTTAGGGGAGAAACATACCCAATCAAAATCCCCTGAAAAGGGATGAGCACCGGAGGTTTCTATGTTGGTGGTGAACCCTTTTTGTTTCAACATCCGAGTCAGGGGCCCCATATCATACATTAATGGCTCGCCTCCCGTAATGACTACAAGTTTTGCCGGATGTTTTTCTGCTTCGGCTACAATTTCTTCAATGGACAAAACCGGCCATTTCCCGGCCTCCCAACTTTCTTTCACATCGCACCACACACAGCCCACATCACAGCCTCCTAATCGAATAAAGTAAGCCGGATGACCTGTAAATCTCCCTTCGCCTTGAATCGTGTAAAAGGCCTCCATCACAGGAAGTGAGAGGCCTGCAGCAATTTTTTCTTCTGTAGTCATTTGAATTTTTGGTAAAGCGGGTGATTCCACCGCTGTAAATCAGCACAAAAGTACACCTTCATTGGGGAAAAGAAAAGGAGAGCCAAAAAGGCCTCCTTAAATTATGACTCTTTAAAGGGGTTGGAAAACTTCGATTTATTAAAACAAAATTCTTCCGGTTGAAGCCTAAACCGCTCCTTACTTATACTTTTTTCATAAAATTTACTTGGCAGCTTATTTGGAAAATCGGGAAAAACTCAGATCAGAACTAAAAAAAATTAAAACCTTGCTAAGAACATTTGGGGAGGCTGTTTCAAACTTTAACTTCCAAAGCGTAATGATTTTTCTATTTTTGCAGGCGTTTAGCTAAAATCAAAGCACTCCATGGCAGATTACAATTTCAGGGAAATAGAAAATAAATGGCAGAAATACTGGGAAGACAACCAATCCTATTTGGCCAAAGTAAATCCTGAACAACCAAAGTTCTATACTCTTGATATGTTTCCCTATCCTTCAGGTGCAGGCCTTCATGTGGGCCATCCACTTGGTTACATTGCAAGTGATATAGTGGCCAGATTTAAGAGGTTGAAGGGTTTCAATGTCCTTCACCCAATGGGGTATGATAGCTTTGGTTTACCTGCGGAGCAGTATGCCATCCAGACCGGACAGCATCCAGCCATTACCACAGAGAAGAATATTGCCAGATATACCGAACAGCTAAAAAATATTGGCTTCGCATTCGACTGGTCCAAGGAAATCCGAACCTCTGATCCATCTTATTATAAATGGACCCAATGGATCTTCATGCAGCTCTTCAATAGCTACTATGATAAGGATGCTGATAAGGCGCTTTCGATTGAATCACTAATAGCGAAATTTGAAAAGAGCGGAAATCAAGGAGTGAATGCTGAATGTGATGAGGATACTCCATTTTTCTCTTCATCCGACTGGGCTGAATTTTCAGAAAAAAGAAAGCAGGAAATCCTATTAATGTACCGCCTTACCTTCCTTGCGGAGACCACTGTTAATTGGTGTCCCGCTTTGGGAACTGTCCTATCAAATGATGAAGTGAAGGACGGATTCTCCGAACGTGGAGGGCATCCGGTAGAAAGAAAAAAAATGATGCAGTGGTCGATGCGAATCACTGCTTATGCAGAACGACTGCTCCAGGGACTTGAAAAGGTGGACTGGTCAGAGCCTATTAAAGAAATGCAGCGGAATTGGATTGGTAAATCCATAGGGGCTGAAGTGATTTTTCAGGTAAAGAATTCTGAAGAAACGATTAAGGTTTTTACCACTCGCGTCGACACCATTTATGGAGTGACCTATCTAGCTCTGGCGCCAGAATCTGAACTTGCTGCCGAGTTGATCACAGAAGATCAAAGAGAAGAAGCAGAAGCTTATATCGAGGTAGCCAAAAATCGATCAGAACGAGACCGTATGACTGATGTCAAGACCATCTCGGGTGCATTCACGGGTTCTTACGCCATTAACCCTTTCAATGGTGAAGAAATCCAAATTTGGATCGCTGATTATGTACTTGCAGGATATGGAACAGGAGCAGTGATGGCAGTACCCGCCCACGATGAAAGAGATTACAACTTTGCTAAGCACTTTAACCTGGAAATCAGACAAGTGATCGAAGGGTCTATGGAAAATGGTTCATTCCCTGGAAAGGGTGGTACTATCATCAATTCAGGTTTCATATCAAATATGGAAATGAAGGATGCTATGGTAAAAGCAATTGAGTTTCTTGAGGAAAAAGGAATTGGAAAAGGTAAAATCCAATATAGAATGCGGGATGCCATATTTACCCGACAAAGATATTGGGGCGAACCGCTTCCAGTTTACTTTAAAGATGGCCTGCCATATTTAATTGATGAAAAGGATCTTCCCCTGGTACTTCCTGAGGTAGATAAATATTTACCTACTGAGGATGGAGAACCACCTCTGGGAAGAGCCAAGAACTGGACTTACTCCACTGAAGGTGAAGAGTACCCTCTTGAACTATCCACCATGCCCGGTTGGGCTGGATCAAGCTGGTATTTTTTCCGATACATGGATGCTCAAAATGATTCATCTTTCGCAGATAAAGACAAAACAGATTACTGGGGAGCGGTAGACCTTTATATCGGCGGTTCTGAACATGCTACCGGACACCTTTTGTATTCAAGGTTTTGGACGAAGTTTCTTTATGATATCGGCGCGGTTTCTATTGATGAGCCATTCAAAAAGATGATCAACCAAGGTATGATCCAGGGTAGATCGAATTTTGTGTATCGAATTAAAGGTGAAAATAAGTTTGTAAGCTTTGGTCTGAAAGACCAATATGATACTGCAGCCATGCATGTAGATGTGAATATGGTTTACAACGATCAGCTCGATCTGGCTAAATTCAAAACCTGGCGACCTGACCTGGCGGATGCAGAGTTTATCCTTGAAGACGGCAAATATATTTGTGGAGCTGAGGTCGAAAAAATGTCAAAATCCAAGTACAACGTGGTGAATCCAGATGACATTATCGAAAAGTACGGTGCAGACACACTTCGATGCTATGAGATGTTTTTGGGACCTCTGGAGCAGTTTAAGCCTTGGAATACCAACGGAATCGATGGAGTGTTCAAATTCCTAAGAAAACTGTGGAATTTGTATCATGACGGTGCTGGTAATTTCCAGGTGACTGATAGCAAGGCCAATGAAAAAGAGCTGAAGTCCCTTCACAAAACCATTAAGAAAATGGAGGAAGACATGGCTAGTCATAGCTTCAATACTTCCGTATCCAGCTTCATGATTTGCGTGAATGAATTAACCGCATTGAAATGCAATAAGCGAGAAATACTGGAACCGCTTGCCATATTGGTTTCCCCATATGCTCCACACATAGCAGAAGAACTATGGCAGCTTCTGGGTCATACCACTTCGATTACCGAGGCAGACTTCCCAGAATTCAATAAAGATTATCTGGTTGAAAGTAGCTTCGAATATCCTGTGATGATTAATGGCAAAATGAGAACCAAAATTCAGCTCTCTTTAGGCCTCACTAAGGATGAAATTCAGGAGGAGGCACTATCCAATGAGGTAGTCCAAAAATGGCTGGAAGGAAAAGACCCGAAAAAGGTAATTGTAGTACCGGGAAAGATTGTGAATCTGGTTATTTGAAACCCATTTAAGTAGAAAAAGGGAAATGCCTAATTTCCCTTTTTCGTTTAAAAGAATGATCCTCTATACTTTCCCAGTCAAAACAGCATTTATTGATCGCGATATTGAAATGCTTAGCTCTGAGTACAGGATCAAAGCTTTGGAGTTTACTCAAAATCCAAAAACCCTAATCTTCCATTTCATTAAGCAGTTTTTTCAGTTGCTCTGGTTTTTGCCAAGGACTGAGCAGTACCTCTGTTTCTTTGGGGGATATCATTCTGTTCTTCCCGTTTGGTTTGCCAGAGCCTTCGGCAAAAGATGCCTGATTCAAGCCGGAGGTACAGATTGTATGAATATGCCGGAAATAAATTATGGGAACTTTAGGAAGAAATGGTTGCGAAAGGCGACTGTCTATTCCTTTCGAAATTGTCATAAAATTCTTCCAGTGGCAAAGTCTCTAATTCAGCAGGAGTATTCATACGATCCTCGAATATCCCCCTCTCAGGGACTATTAAATTTGATCCCAGATCTTTCCACTCCCATGGAAGTGATCCCAAATGGATTTGATACTGATTTTTGGATGGACCGTGGAAATTTAAGAGAAAAACTCAGTTTCGTTAGCATCGCTGCAGGTACATCTAACCCCACCAGGGCCTTAATCAAAGGATATGATTTGATCCGGGCTTTAGCACGAATAAATCCAAATTGGACATTTACCCTCATTGGAGACCCAAATTATTCTCATGCTGAGTCTAATATTTTGGTTAAGGAAAAAATGACAAGGTCTGAATTATTAGAAGAATTGAATAATCACCAATTCTATTTACAGCTTTCAGTTTCGGAAGGCTTTCCAAACGCCTTGGCCGAAGCCATGTCCTGTGGATGTATTCCGATAGGATCCAATGTGGGGGCTATCGCTGAAATTATTGAGGATTCAGGGTTTATCAACAGGTCTAAGGCTATCGAACCGGTCATCCAATGGGTGAACGGACTCGAAGAGGAAAAAATGAATGAACTACGTTTGAAAGCCAGAAAGCAGATTATCGAAAATTACAGTTTTGAAAAAAGGCAAAAAGCCCTGATATCAGCTCTCAACCAAAGAAAAGACGGCTAAATCGACAAAAAGTGCAAAAAATTCAAAATCACGTCGGCTTTCCTAATTGAACCAATAAATGGGTCTTTCACATTTTTTAGAACACTTTGGGGCGATTATTAACCCTTCCTACTCCTAAAAATCAAAAAAACTTAAAAAACAAGGCCAATAAAAAAGGGGCTTTCCGAAGAAGCCCCTTTTAATCGGGTTTATTATCAATCAATCAAAACCATATAAAATTTGGCAATTAAGTATTCTAATACTCATTTTGATTGCTAAATTCATTTAAACTTAAATTTTAACCTGTAAAAAACAAAGAAAGCGGTTAATTTATTTCTCTATTCCTGGCAAATGAACGCGGGGTTTTGCCATACTTACGTTTGAAGGCTCGGATGAAGTAGTTATCACTATTAAAGCCAGACATCGTCGCAACCTCCTGAACTTGAAATCCTCCCATGGTCAAGTATTGGCGGGCAAGTCTCAGGCGCTCATTTAAAACGAAATCCATTGGTGTCATACCAAGTTCAAGTTTAAATGTACGTACGAAGTGAGCTTTACTCATGCAGGCCTTACTGGCAAGCTGTTCCAGTGTAAAGTTCTCACGAATATTACTCTTGATGAAGTCTACAACATTTGCTAACTGGTTTTTTGAAGAAAGCTCTTTATATGTTTTTTCCAACATGTTTCTAGCCTGTGTCTGGGTCAGACGAATCAGGAGTTCTTTCAAGGCAAATGAAGCTATTAAATCCTTTTCCCTTGATCTCTCCTTCACTCCTATTTTTATAAAGCGATTAATGATCTCAGAAAGATCCTGTGTATTGATTAGATGAAAATAGCTTAAGTCCAAGCCCCACTTTTCAGTGAGTACCTTATCCTGAAACCTATCATTTAAAAGATTGAATGTGTTTTCTATCATTTCCTTAGAAATAGAAAGTGCTACACATTGAGTGGGATTATTCAGATTAGCTTCAGGAAAATCAATTCTCATCACCTCATCGGGAGGAACAATTACAGATTCTCCGGGGAGATAGTCGAATCCCGGTTTATCAAAAAGATGCATCACTTTTTTGCCTCTCAGCATGGTGGTCAATACAAGGTCGCCAAACCTTAAATTCACATCAGCTGCCTTTTGGTGGGTTTCAAAAATGTTTAGCTCACAGCTATCTAGAGTGTAAGTGGTCCTATTTTCAACGAGTGTACGTAAATCACTTGCACTCCTCCATGGAACACTTTTAAATTTATTCTGGGTCATTCCGTAAATTACTGAGAGTAAGGTTCAGAAAACCTGACAAAAGTCAGAATTAAGTTTGACAACAGACCTTTTCACCCTTTTTTGAGCAATTCAGGTACATAAGTTGAGCATTTAGTGCAATTTTTTTTGGAATTCATTTGGGACATTTGAAGAATACCAAAATAATCTATTGCACTATGGACACTTTAACTTTATCCCAAGCACCACCTGTAGAGAGACCTGAATTAAAGGATCGCTATGACCATTTCATTGGTGGTAAATTCGTAAAACCTAGCTCCGGAGAATATTTTGACAATATCTCCCCCATCGATGGAAAGCCTTTTGCCCAAGCAGCAAGAGGGAATGCTCAGGACATAGAGCTAGCGCTAGATGCAGCTCATGAAGCCTTCGCAACCTGGTCAAGGACCTCTCCAACTGAAAGAAGTAGAATTCTTAACAAAATCGCAGATGTAATCGAGGAAAACCTTGAGTTGCTAGCACGGGTAGAAACAATCGACAATGGAAAAGCAATCCGCGAAACAAGAGCTGCTGACCTTCCACTATGCGTGGATCATTTCAGATATTTTGCAGGAGTAATCAGAGCTGACGAAAGCACCATTTCAGAGCATGATGCCAATACGGTAAGTATTGCTTTACATGAGCCGCTTGGAGTAGTGGGCCAGATCATCCCTTGGAATTTCCCTTTGCTTATGGCTACTTGGAAAATAGCCCCAGCTTTAGCTGCAGGTTGCTGCTGCGTCGTAAAACCAGCTGAACAAACACCAACCAGCATCATGGTATTGATGGAGCTCATTGGAGATATCCTACCTGCCGGTGTAGTAAATGTGGTTACAGGTTTCGGAGTCGAAGCCGGTAAGCCATTGGCTACGTCCAAAAGAGTGGCAAAGGTGGCTTTCACGGGAGAAACTACCACGGGTAAACTTATCATGCAGTATGCCTCTCAAAATCTTATTCCGGTGACCATGGAGCTAGGAGGTAAGTCACCAAACATCTTCATGAAATCAGTAGCTGATGCTGACGATGAATTTTTCGATAAAGCTGTGGAAGGAGCTGTGATGTTTGCCTTGAATCAGGGGGAAGTTTGTACCTGTCCCTCTCGAATTTTGGTTCACGAGGATATTTATGAGGTATTCATAGAAAAGGTTGTTGAAAGAACAAAGGCAATTAAGATGGGACATCCTCTCTCACCGGACACCATGATGGGAGCTCAAGCTTCGAATGACCAATATGAAAAGATACTTTCTTACATGAAGATCGGTGAAGAAGAAGGAGCTATTGCACTTACAGGCGGTACATCTGCTGGCCTAAATAGTGGTCTTGAAAATGGGTATTACATCAAGCCCACAATTTTCAAGGGCAATAATAAAATGAGAATATTCCAAGAAGAGATTTTCGGCCCTGTGACTTGTGTAACTACCTTCAAAACTACTGAGGAGGCGATCCAAATCGCCAATGACACCATGTATGGTCTTGGAGCAGGGCTTTGGTCAAGAGATGCACATGAGCTGTATCAGGTTCCCAGAGAGATCAAGGCCGGCCGTGTTTGGGTGAATTGCTACCATGCTTATCCTGCTCATGCTCCATTCGGTGGTTATAAACAGTCAGGATTTGGACGGGAAAACCATCTTATGATGCTTGATCACTACAGGCAAACTAAAAACATGCTTATCTCTTACGATAAGAATAAGCTAGGATTCTTTTAGAAGTAAAGTGATCCATCGATTAAGGCAGGGGAAGGTTCTCCTGCCTTTTTTGTCATAAATTCAATACAATGAAGTATCAAAAAAGAGTACTCGTAACTAGCGAAGCTGAAGTAATTATTAAAAAATTAAAGGCACAGATCGGGGGAGAATTAATGTTCCATCAAAGTGGAGGCTGCTGTGATGGGTCCGCACCTATGTGCTTTGAAAAGGGAGACTTCCTACTAAGTAATTCAGATGTTTTTCTTGGGGAAATAGCCGGCTGTGGTTTTTTTATGAGTGCATCTCAATTTGAATATTGGAAGCATTGCGAACTGACAATTGATGTAGTTCAAGGAAGGGGAAGTAGTTTTTCTTTAGAAATTCCTCTAGGAGTCAGATTTCACACCCGGTCCAGAATTTTCAGAGAAGAAGAACTAAAAAACTTATGTCCCGTCGTGAATGGAGAAGAATATTTAACTGGTTTTCAGGATTAATTGCAGGTTTCAAAAATTCTTTATCTTGAGCCAAAGATAGAGAATGAAGAAACTACTAATCACCTTAGGAGTAATCACGGCCATCTATTTTTTGGCAACCTTAATTCTTCCACCTGTAGTAGAAGATATTCGGAATCCTGTAAAAGATACTGGGCCTTACTTGGTCTCCGAAGAAGCCCAAAAGCTCTATGATGATCTTGATTTTATTGCAGATCTTCACTGTGATGCATTGCTATGGGGAAGGGATATCACAGAAAAAGGTACTCGTGGCCACGTCGATTTCCCGAGAATGCGTGAAGCCAATGCGAGTTTACAAATGTTCACAATTGTGACTAAAACTCCCACCGCTCAAAACATGGTGCACAATACTGCTGACGCCTATGATAACATTACTTCACTTATGATCGCAAAAGGAGAATCACCATCTAATTGGTTTAGCCTAATGAATCGTGCCCTTTCTCAATCTGAAGATTTGAAGGATTTCATTGATCAAGAAGAAGAGGAGGCATTTTTAGTAAAATCCAGAGATGATTTGCAAAAATTAATCGAAGCTAAAAAATCAAATCCAGCTGTAATCGGGGCTATGCTTGGAATAGAAGGTGGTCATGCTCTGGAAGGAGAAATAGAAAACCTTAAAAAGGTTTATGACGCTGGAGTGAGGATGATGGGGCTTACCCATTTTTTCGATAATGAACTTGGAGGGTCGGCACATGGAGAAAGTCTTGAAGGTTTGACTGAGTTTGGAAGGCAGGTAGTTGGGGAAATGAATAAGCTTGGGATGTTTATTGATCTTGCGCATTGCTCTCCAGCCATGGTAGATGATGTTCTGGATATGACCACACAACCTGTCATAGTTTCCCATACAGGTGTCAGAGCTGTCCTTGATTCCCAAAGGAACCTTAGTGATGATCAAATTCGCAAAATAGCTAGCAAGGGTGGAATCATAGGAATCGCATTTTTCGATCAGGCTGTGGGTGTACCGGAACTCCCAAATATTATCGCATCCATGAAGCATGTCCGAGATTTGGTAGGAATAGAGCATGTGGCCCTCGGCTCCGATTTTGATGGGTCAGTGGCGGTTCCTTTTGATATTACCGGATTTCCTTTAATCGTAGAAGCCCTAATCGAAGAAGGCTTTTCTGAAGCGGAAATCCGGGCAATTATGGGAGAAAACGTTAAAAACTTTTTCTTGAGAAACCTTAAATAAATTGCACGAAGAAAGCCTCCATAACACCTCATCCATATTCGGGAGATTCCAAACCTATCTCCCTGAATTTGTGTACGGAGGTATAGATGGCGCCGTGACCACCTTCGCGGTTGTTGCTGGTGGATTTGGCGCAAATCTAGACACGGGAGTGATTATTATTCTAGGCTTTGCTAACCTATTGGCAGACGGATTCTCCATGTCTGTGGGTGCTTACCTTTCGGCAAAAAGTGAACGAGAAAACTTCAAAAAAAATCAGGCAATAGAATATTGGGAAGTAGAAAATATCCCGGATGCTGAAAGAAAAGAGATTGAGGATATTTACCGGGCCAAAGGATTCGAAGGGAAGTTACTGGATCGTGTAGTGGATCAAATCACAACCGATAAAGATATCTGGGTAGCAGAAATGATGAAGGATGAGCTTAATTTGCTTCTTGATGATAAAAGCCCATTAAATATCGGTTTAGCCACCTTAATCTCCTTTATCCTTGTTGGACTTATTCCCCTTCTGATTTACATCTGGGATTTCTTTGGGGATATTTCCGGCGAGGTGTTCCTACTCACCAGTATTTTAACAGCGATTGCCTTCGCGATTGTCGGATTCCTAAAGAGCTATGTAAATAAAACCTCCATTTTAAAAAGTATTCTGGAAACCCTCGCACTCGGGCTCCTGGCAGCTATGGTCGCCTACTTCGTGGGTGATCTTCTTGAACAATTTTTCCTATCCTAAAATGGAAACAATCGACGATGTTCTAGCCAAGCTGGACGACATTATTGAAGAGTGTTATCAAAAAGAGAGTCGGCTGGGGTTCTTTGCTATTCTATATAGGATGGTCACCCAAAGAGTAAAAAACGGAATCATTGCAAAGGAATTTGAAGACAATGAACGAATGGAGGTTCTGGATATCCTTTTTGCAAAAAGATTTACCGATGCCTATGATTCCTGGATGACAACTGGCACCTCTACCAAAAGTTGGGCTATAGCATTTCAATCAAGCCAAAAAACAGAGTACTTGACTCTACAGCATTTATTCCTCGGAATCAACGCTCACATCAATCTAGATCTCGGAATAGCTGCTTCTGAAACCATGGCAGGTCAAAACCTCGAACCCATCCAAGGGGATTTCAATAAAATAAATGAAGTGCTCTCTGAGTTGGTCGATGGGGTAAAATCAAAATTGAGCACCATATCACCACTTTTCGGATGGTTAATTCCTTTGGCTAAAGGGAGAGACGAAATGCTCCTGAATTTCTCAATTCAAATTGCTAGAGATGGGGCCTGGGAATTTGCTGAACGGTATCATGTATCTTTGGACCAAAACAATGAAATAACAGATCGCGATCAAAAAATCGAAAACCTAGCAGATAAACTCCTGAATCCGGGAAAGTTCCTTTTGTTCCTTATCAAAATCGTCAAATGGTTTGAATGGAAATCCGTTAAGAAGGTGATGGATGAATTGAAATCTTAATAAGCCCCTCTCCATAAGACTTCAAAAAATCTGCATAATTTAAAACTGCTTCCTACCCCATTTTTCTTCGATTTCATCAATCTCGGAATATGTTTTGGCTTTATTTTTCCGGTTAGTTTTTTCTTTGTCTAGGTCAGTAGCATAAAAATGAGTGTCCTGAAAATACCCTACTCTCGCTTCTGACTCACCCTTCGCTTTGGTCCATCGCTCATCCTTAAATAGTTTCACCTTGTCTTCTCTAAGCTCCAGCAGCTCATCATATGGACCTCTCGAAGAAATCAGCTTCACAAAAATGGGAGATGTCTCAATGGCTATAAAAAGTAGGATGATAAAGATATTGGCTAAAGCCATGGCAGAACTTTCCTCAGTCAATTTGGATAGGGCATCTATTCGAGCTGCCAATCCATCAAAGCCATCAATCCCCGGTTGTTGTTTTTCGAATTCCAGCTGACGCAAAGCAATGAAATCGCGAATCTGCTTCTCAAGAGTGTCCACCCTGGCCTGATTTCGCACTTTAAGATCATCTAAGGCTTTTTGGGCAGCATCGAGTTGTTCTTCCTTCTTTTTAGCATTCGTGCCAAGCCCCACTATTCCACTGGTCTCGGTAGTTTTTTCTCCGAATCGTTCGGCGTCGTACTCTCTTTGGAGTTTATCCCGGAAAGCCTCGGCCTCATCGACTTCAGCATTTAATGCCAAAATATCTTCTTCCAGCTCCTGTATCTCCGGGAACCCCTGAGCGAGATTGGCTTTGGATTCAGCAATAAATTCGGTTTTTTTCCTGTCCAATTCCCGATTGATTTCTTTCTCAAACATCTTTAATTCGAGAGGCTTTGAAATCACAAAGGCCAAAAGAACGGCCAGCACCAATCTAGGAATCGCCAATTTCCATTCAGCCCAGGCGTTCTCCTTTTTCCTCATGGAAGACACTATAAACCGGTCCAGATTAAATATGACCAGACCCCAAAGTAACCCGAAGATGATGGCTGGGAATAACTGATCGAAAATAGTGTAAAGTGCATAGCCTGCGGCCAAAGCTGCCAGGACACCAGTGAAAAAAACAGTGGCTCCTATTCCTACATATTTATTTGACTCCGTAGGAGTTCTTCTTAAAATACCCGCATTGGCTCCACTGCAAAACCAAAAAAACTCTGTAACCTTTTGCATAAAGATTTGGTGATTGAATGTCTGGATTATTTAACGCACAAACTGACCCAAACTGATTTAGAGCTGAAAATTTCTTAAGACATAAAAGGGGAAATGTGACCAAAAGGCACTTTTATGGGACGAATGATGAGATTTTTATAGTTCAGTTTTACTCGATGTACTTCTCCGTGCAAAATTGCTTTTTGGACGATCTGTTCGAAAATGTCCATCTGATGAACGGTTTTGCACATCTATCCCAGATCGGTTAGCTTGCACCATGGAGCATATCAAACGTTTTTTCATTCTGACCTTAGCCTTTTTCTTGAGCTTTGTCTTTCAGGCAAAGGCCCAGGAAAAACCCTTTCAAAAAGAGGTAGACGAACTCATAAAAAAAATATCAGATTCTGGCTGGGAACCGGGTGGATTGGTATTTACAGGAAGTTCAAGCATTCGGTTCTGGATGAGTCTGCAAAAGGATTTTCCCGGAGAGAATATCATTAACACTGGTTTTGGGGGATCAAAGGCGTCTGATTTAATGGCTCATTTACCGGAATTAGTTTTGAACTATAGGCCCTCAAAAGTCTTCATATATGAGGGTGACAATGATATTTGGGCAGATGTGAAAGTCTCAGATATCATGACTGAACTCGATGAAATAGTCAGCTGGATTCAATTGGAAAATAAGAATGCTGAAATCTATCTAATAAGCGCAAAACCAAGTCCCTCCCGCTGGGAAAAGATGTCATCTTATAAAATCTTAAATCAGTTAATGAAGGAGTATTGCTTGGCTCATGAGGGAGTTACTTTTATCGACATTTGGGACAGTATGCTAGGGGAAAATGGAAGGCCTATTCCGGAAATATTTATCACAGATAGTCTCCATATGAATCCAAAGGGCTATGAGATTTGGAAGGAAGTTTTCACTCCCTATGTTAAAGACTAAAAATGAAAAGCATCAATCTGGGAATTCAAATTGTTCCAAAAAGCAAAGACAAAGACAGCTATTGGCTGGTAGATCAGGCTATAGAGGTGATTAAAAACTCAGGAGTCAAATACGAAGTCACTCCATTTGAAACGGTTATGGAAGGGCCAGAAGAAGAGCTGATGAAAATCGCTAAAGAAGCCCAAGAGGCGGTTTTAACTGCTGGAGCTGAGGAGATTTTGGTCTATTACCGAATGCAAATACGGAAATCCAAAGACGTGACTATGGGTGAAAAAACTGATAGTTGGAAGCAATAATCAGAACTGGAAGGAAAGCCCCAGAATAACCTGCTCGGATTTAAAATCATTAGTGCCCCTGAAAATCCGATCAAAGTTAATCCGCTGGTCGTTAAACTCTTTCTCGTAACGCAAATCCAATCCGACGGGTCCAATATTCAGACCTAGACCAAATTGATAGCCAAAGCGAAGCGGATTATTATCGATTCCCTCTATCTTGGAGCTATAATTATCGCTTAAAGTGTAGTGAAAGGAAGGGCCTCCAAAGACAGAAAAAATTTCAAACATGTGTAAGCCTACCATCACCGGTGCATCTAATCTGGAAATCTTTGCAATGTCATTCCCTGTGTCAAACTTCGTATTAGTAAAAAGTAATTCAGGCCTGAGGAAAAGGTCATAATTCCCGAATTTGTAAAATCCTCCAAAATGATAGCCTGAAGAGGCTCCCGGATCATCCCAAATATTTCCTGCATCCTTAAAATACTTCCCAGAAGTATTATAATTCATCCCGGCTTTGACCCCAAATCCGGCTCCCTTTTTTTGCGCCATTAGAGGATTAAAGGCCGCTACCGTTAAAAGCAAAAGAAAAACAGAGAGGATTTTTTTCATTATATCGGTTTATCATTTTGAGATTAAGCAAAAAAGAAACCAAACAGATTAGAGAAGATTATTTCATTTAAAATTATACCTAACTTTCTTATGTATATAGAAAAGTGATATATTTGACCCTGATGTAAAAAAGATCGGTTTCATGTCAAACAACAATCTAATTAAGGGAAGCCTTCAAACCATTATTCTAAAACTCCTGGAGGAGAAGGATAGAATGTATGGTTATGAAATCACCCAAAAAGTAAAAGAGCTGACTGCCGGGGAGATAAAAATCACCGAAGGTGCCCTCTACCCTGCTTTGCATAAAATGGAAGCTGAAGGATTACTTACCACGGAGATTCAGCAAGTGGATAACCGGGTTAGGAAATACTACAGCCTCACCAAGTCTGGTAAGGCAGAAATGAGCAGCAAAATGAATGAGCTTCATGCGTTCATTGATAACCTTCATCGAATTCTTAATCCTGCAATAGATCCAAAACTCAACCTCTAATACCATTTTTCTGAAATGAGAACACTTTCATTAGAAGAAATTGATCTGATTAAAAAGTCTATTATTAGAAAGAATATCACATCTGCAGAGATCCTTTCAGAAGTCTATGACCACTACTTGACTCATTTAGAAAATCTTCCTGAAGATGATTTTAAATATGGGCTCAATGAGCTAGATGAAAAATTCACCTATAATTTCTGTAAAAAACTACAGAGAGATCAAAAAAACTCTAATCGTCGCGAAATTAAAACGCTTCAAAAGGAGGTTTTTAAATCTTACTTCACCTGGCCGAGATTTGCCTTTACACTTTTCTTCATTGCTTCCATCTCTTACCTCGGCACTTTAATTCCTTTCAAAACACAGGTCATTCTATTCATTATGATCCCTTTGATTTTTATAGTGGGATTAAATTTTGTGGTGATGTTCCGCACTAGAATTAAACTGAAGCCCCTGAAAAATGACTTTTCAGGCCAATCATATAAAATAAACTCCTTGACTAGCGAGTATCTAACTTTACAACTTCATTGGCCAATTACCCTCACGAACATTTTCTTACACGTTCCAAGGATTCTTGGCCTAACTGATTTTATTCCCGAGTATTTATATTCTTTTCTCAGTGTGGCCACCTGCATCTTCTTGGTTTTCTATGGCCTTATCCTCTTCGAAGTTTTCAAAATAAAATCCAAAACAGCCTTTTTATGAAATTATCAGAAAATCAGTTAGAACAAATTAAGGCAGTGGCTCAAGATAACTCGATCTTTTACCAAGACATCCGAAATGAGCTCATCGATCATCTGGCTTCTAAAGTGGAAGAATTGATGGGGTCTGGGCTGAATTTTGAAGAGGCATTTTTACTTTCAAAAAAAGAAGTTAATCCTAATGAGTTTCAGCGGAAAATTTTGATGGCCTCGCACCTGGGCTATTTCAAAAGCATTTTTAAAAACCTTCTGAATTGGAGAATTTTACTCAAAAGCATTCCGCTCTTTACATTCATGGTTCTGATTTTTTTTATTCGGAATCTAGATCCCTTTGCAGCAGAAAAGGGCTTGAAAGTGATAGTTATAAGTTGTACTGTGGCAATGGCGCTGATGGGACTTTGGGGTGGCTTGTTGAAAAACTCACAGGTTGTCTCCGCTGGAAACACGCTTTGGCTTACCATATGTATTTCCCAACTATTATTGGATCTTGACACATTTGTTTGGATAGGCATTTCCCCTCATGCCTCCATATATTTGATCACTTTCTCTTTATGCTTGCTGTTAATTTCCGGACTTTCTGAAGTAGTCACACAAACGAAAAGATCGAAGCTTATATGAACCTCTCACCTGGCCAAATCGATTCTCTTAAAAAACTGATCTCTTACAAGGGTTATCCTGAAATCGATGTTCAGTATGAAATTTTGGATCATGTCGCATGCCGAGTTGAGGAGTTGATGAATCAAAATCCAAAGCTCTCATTGAATGAAGCATTTGCAAAAGCCCATGGGGAGTTTGGTGTATTTGGGTTTAGTGAGCTAGAGGAATCCTACAAAAAAGTCATCCAGAAAAGGGTGATAAAAAACTTCTCGGTTGAGCTCAAAGATTTATTCACTTCCCTTCGTATCATTTATCCCTTAGGATTGGGATTCATTTTTCATCAAAGTTCGGTTCTTCTGGGTAATAGTAATCTCTGGCTAATTTTGATGGTTGGTTTCGTCCTGATTGCCTCGATCGGTATCATCAGTAAGTATTGGAGTAAATCCAAAGCCTACAGAAAATATGCTTCCTTCCAGGTCACAGCACTTTGGTTCCAATTACTGAACCTTGGAATTATCTGTGCTTTTAATGCCTATCAGTTTGTGTTAAAAAGTCCGCAGTCCCTATTTGAAAAAGTGTTTTCTGGAATAATTTTGCTTGTTCTTGGAGTGATGTTTGTCAGCATATTCATCATTCCAAAAGTCGTAAATCAATCGATTAGAGAAACAGAAAAGCTAAAAGCGATCTATGAAACTTGAATTAAAAGGGGATTTGATTAAACTCCTTTTTTTCAGTTAATTTTAAGATAACTCTACTACCAAATATTCTTCGTATTTTTGCGGCTTCAAACCCGTAGACCATGCAGAATATTCGGAATATCGCCATTATCGCACACGTTGATCATGGCAAAACCACACTAGTGGATAAAATTATCCACGCCTCAAAAATTTTTAGGGAAAATCAGCAATTCGAGGATCTAATCCTCGATAACAATGATCTGGAAAGAGAGAGGGGAATCACCATTCTTTCTAAAAATGTATCCATCCGATACAAGGACACTAAAATCAACATCATTGACACTCCTGGTCACGCCGATTTCGGTGGTGAAGTGGAACGGGTTCTAAAAATGGCCGATGGTGTTATTCTGCTCGTTGATGCATTCGAGGGACCGATGCCTCAAACCAGATTCGTGCTTGGTAAAGCCATCTCCCTGGGACTTACTCCTATCGTGGTGGTAAATAAAGTAGATAAAGAAAATTGTCGCCCTGACGAAGTTCACGAGGCTGTTTTCGAACTGATGTTCAATCTAGATGCAACAGAAGAGCAGCTAGATTTCCATACTCTTTATGGTTCGGCAAAGCAAAACTGGATGGGTCCGGATTGGAAAAACCCAACAGATTCTATTCTTCCGCTTTTGGATGCAATTTTGGAGTACATCCCAGAACCTAAAATCGACGAAGGTACGCTTCAAATGCAAATCACTTCATTGGATTACTCCAACTTCGTGGGACGTATCGCTATTGGAAGAGTAAGAAGAGGTTCAGTTTCAGAAAATCAGCAAATCGCACTTTGCAAGGCGGATGGAAGTATCAAAAAAATGCGGGTTAAGGAATTGCACACCTTTGAAGGTCTAGGAAAAAATAAAGTCCAAAAGGTAGTAGCAGGTGACATTTGTGCCATTACAGGTCTTGAAGATTTTGAAATCGGAGATACTGTGGCCGATGCCGAGAACCCTGAACCACTTCCAAGAATTGCGATCGATGAGCCAACCATGAACATGCTCTTCACGATCAACAATTCTCCATTCTTTGGTAAAGAAGGAAAATTCGTGACCTCACGACATTTAAGGGATCGATTGATCAAGGAGACTGAGAAGAACCTCGCCCTTCGCGTGGAACCGACAGATTCTGAGGATCGATTTATCGTGTATGGAAGAGGAATCCTTCATCTTTCTGTTTTAATTGAAACAATGAGAAGGGAAGGTTATGAGCTTCAGGTAGGACAACCACAGGTAATTTTAAAGACAATTGATGGAGTCCAGCATGAGCCGATTGAATCTCTTGTAGTAGATGTTCCAGAAAGTGTTGCTGGAAAGGTAATCGAATTAGCTACGCAAAGGAAAGGCGAGCTTTTAGTGATGGAGCCAAAGGGTGATTTACAGCATTTGGAATTCAATATTCCTTCCAGAGGACTGATTGGTCTTAGAAATAATGTTTTGACCGCTACTCAAGGTGAAGCTATCATGAATCACCGTTTCGTAGCATATGAGCCATTTAAGGGCCCTATCCCGGGACGAATCAATGGTTCTTTGATTTCCATGGAAGCGGGTCAGTGTACTCCTTATGCCATTGATAAGCTTCAGGACCGAGGTGTATTCTTTGTAGAACCTGGAGAAGAGCTTTACACCGGTCAGGTGATCGGAGAGCATTCCAGAGACAATGACATTGTGGTGAATGTTCAGAAAGGAAAGAAGCTTACCAACATGAGGGCTTCAGGTTCCGACGATAATACTAGAATTGCTCCGCCAAAGAGATTCTCGCTTGAAGAGGCCATGGAGTATATCCAGAAAGATGAGTACCTAGAAATCACTCCGAAAAATATCCGAATGAGGAAAATCTATTTGGATGAAAACGAGCGAAACAAAATGGCCAAAATGGAAGCTTAATTAATCAATTCAGAATCCCTCAAAATAAAATTTGAGGGATTTTTTTTAGCTTTAGATTCAAGCTCAAGCTTATGAAATCAAGAAGAAGTTTTATTAAAACCCTGGGAGTGGCTGGTGCAGCCGTCACTTTGCCTTATCAAACATTTTCCAAAACCATGCAAAATCAAGCAATGATCCATCAAGTCTATTTTTGGCTTCATGACGAAAAAAATATCAATGAGTTTTTAAATGATGCAGTACCGATGCTTGGCAGATGCCCCACGGTGGGTAGATTCATCGCCGGAACTCCAGCCGACACAGAAAAAAGAGACGTAGTAGATCATAGCTGGCATGTCTCCTGCACGATATTTTTCGATAGTCTTGAGGATCAACTGGCTTACCAAAAAGAGCCTCTACACCTCGAATTCATCGAAAAGTATTCCTCGATGTGGAAATCCGTCAAAGTTTACGATATCGCGATCTAACAAAATCCTTCCATCGGCGTAAAATAACCACACCCTTTAATCGACCAGATGAAATTTAAATTTTGGCAAGGACTGATCGTACTCCTTTTGGTAGCAGCATGTAATGATCCAGAGGAACCGGTTAACTCAACTCCCCAATCAGATCAAGTAAAAGATGCTATCTATGATGTAATGGCGGAGTGGTATTATTGGAATCAGGAGCTACCTGCAAAGCCAAATACTGCTAGCTTCACCTCTAATGAGGAATTTCTTGATGCTCTGACATTTAAACCCCTAGACAGGTTTTCCTACATCACGACAAGTCAGGCATTCAGTGATGCCTTTGTAGGTAGAAATGCAGGGCATGGTTTTGGGTGGGCTTTTAATTCTGAGGGAAAGCTCTACCTGACCTACGTTTTTTCTGAAGCTCCGGCTGGACTGGACGGCTTTCAGAGAGGATGGGAAGTTATAGAAATTAATGGTCGCCCAATCGCTGATTATCAAACCTCTACTGGAGGATATGACTTTGATCTAGGCCCAAGAGATCCGGGAATTACGAACTCATTCACTTTCCGTTTACCAGATGGATCCATTACTACTCGTTCAAACACCAAAGCCGAATACCAATCCAACTCGGTGCTTCATGAGGAGGTAATTGATGTGGATGGCAAGAAAGTAGGCTATTGGGTTTACCAAAGTTTTAAAGCGACTGCCGATATCTCTCCTACCAAAAGCCTGGAAGTGGATGAATCCATGGAGTTTTTTCAATCTCAAGGTATAGATGAGCTGATAATTGATCTGAGATATAATGGAGGTGGATCAGTAGCTGTTGCTGAGCAAATTTTAAATTATCTCATCCAGGCATCTAACTCAGGTGATCTGATGTACACATTCAAGCTGAATGATGACAAAGCAGACTCAAACAGTAACACTAATTATGAAAAGCTCGGAAATCTGGACCTAAACAGGGTTATTTTCATTACCTCACGTGGATCTGCCTCTGCTTCTGAACTTGTGATAAATAGCCTCACTCCTTTTATGGACCTGGTTTTGATCGGTGACAATACTTTTGGCAAACCTGTTGGATCCTTCCCACTTTCGAGGTACAACAGGGTATTGGAAGAAAATGATGTGGAGGTGGTTCCGATTACTTTTGCGACTTTAAACGCAGATGGAACAGCAGATTATTTTGATGGTTTTCCAGCAGATGCAGAGGTTGGTGATTCACCTGAATTTGACTGGGGAAACCAAAATGATTTCAGACTTCAGGCTGCTTTAGGCTATATCCGAAATGGAGGAGTAAGCTCGAGAATGGTAAACACCTTCTATCGTCCCAAATGGGAGATGATTGATCAATTCAAAGGACTTGAACAAGAATTTCCTGCATATTAAAAAAGCCCTTCGGGGCTTTTTCTATTTCTTGTTATGACGTTCAATCAAAACCTGCATCACTTCATCCAATTCGTAACCTTTAGCTTCGAGTAAAACCAAATAATGAAAAAGTAAATCCGCAGCTTCACCAAGGAATAGCTCCTTGTTGTCATCCTTCGCTTCAATAACTATTTCCACAGCCTCCTCCCCGACTTTCTGAGCCACTTTATTGATTCCTTTTTCGAATAACGATGCCGTGTAAGATTTATCAGAAGGATTATTTTTCCTTTCCTTTATTATTGCCCTGAGCTGATCGATAAACCCTGTCTTTGAATTGTTTTCTTCAAAGAAACAGGTATCCGCTCCCGTATGACAAACCGGACCCTTTGGATTAGCTTTCACCAGAATCGAATCTCCATCGCAATCCACTTTCATACTGACCAATTCTAGAAAATTACCAGAAGTTTCACCCTTAGTCCAAAGCCTATTTTTACTCCGACTGAAAAAAGTAACCATCCCAGTCTGCTCCGTTTTTGCTAAAGCCTCCTCATTCATATAGCCTTGCATAAGCACAATTCCACTAATGGAGTCCTGAACAATGGCAGGCACAAGGCCATTCATTTTCTCAAAATCGATTTTCATAGTTGACATACTTTTTCTAAAATCTAATACTGACCCCTCGATCTACAAGATAGCTTTTCAATTCTGGAACAGGAATCTCTTTAAAATGGAAAATACTCGCTGCCAAAGCTGCATCTGCTTTACCAAAGGAAAACACCTCTTCAAAGTGATGCATTTTTCCAGCCCCTCCAGAAGCAATAACAGGAATAGTGAGCATAGAGGATATTTCTGCCGTAATTTCATTTGCAAAGCCGGCCTTAGTTCCATCGTGATCCATGGAGGTCAAAAGGATCTCTCCTGCACCTCGATCTGCTACTTCTTTTGCCCACGATTGGGTCTGTAGAAGGGTGGGCTTCCTCCCTCCGTGGGTATGCACATAATCCGTCCCATCCACATCCCGGGTATCTATGGCAACGACAATGCACTGTGAACCAAATTCGGCAGCCATTTCATCAATCACCCCCGGGTTTTTTACCGCTGCAGAATTGATAGAAATCTTATCTGCTCCCGCACCTAAAAGCACTTTCACATCCTCAACAGTAGAGATCCCACCGCCTACCGTAAATGGAATATTAATAGCCTTAGCCACCTTTGTCACCAATTCAGCGAGGGTTTTCCTTTTATCTACTGTGGCTGTGATGTCCAAAAAGACAAGCTCATCGGCACCTTCATCTGAATAAATCTTGGCTAGTTCTACTGGATCTCCAGCATCTCTGAGCTGAACAAAGTTCACCCCTTTGACCGTACGGCCATCTTTGATGTCAAGACAGGGAATTATTCGTTTGGTTAACATGAGAGGCTAAAGATTAGAAAATTGGGGTTAGACAAAAAGATTCTTAAGAATTAAATGTAGACAACTGATTTAAGGTTACTCTTCCCTCGTAATAGGCTTTCCCAACTATGGCTCCATAAACCCCGATTTTTTCAAGTTCTTCCAAATCGGTCATGGATGAAACACCTCCGCTAGCTATTAAATTAATCCCAGGTATTTGCTCCATTATTTCTTGGTAAAGGTCGACAGAAGGTCCCTGTAATAGCCCGTCTTTTGCCACGTCTGTACAAATCACATATTTGATTCCTTTTGCAGCAAAGTCCTTTATGAATGGAATAAGGTCCACTTCAGTAGTTTCTTCCCAGCCACCAACCGCGATTTTTCGGTTTTTGGCATCTGCACCCAGAATGATTTTTTCAGGCCCAAAATTCTCTATCCAGCTTTCGAAAAGTGGCCTGTTTTTGATGGCCACACTTCCACCTGTAACCTGAGAAGCACCAAACTCAAAAGCCTTTTGGATTTCACTGTCTGACTGAATTCCTCCACCAAAATCAACCTTCAAATTGGTTTGTCCACTTATCTTCCGCAGAACCTCTCCATTTATGATTTTTTTTGCTTTGGCACCATCTAGATCTACCAAATGCAATCTGGAAATCCCCGCATCTTCAAACCTTTTGGCCATTTCTACGGGGTCATCATGATATTCCTTTTTACTTGAATAATCACCCTGACTGAGACGTACACATTTTCCTCCTATGAGGTCAATCGCTGGAATAATTTCCATCTTCTGGGACTAATTTCTGAGGTTAAGAAAATTTTTCAATAGGTGCTCTCCAACTTCACCGCTCTTTTCAGGGTGAGCCTGAATAGCAAAAAAGTTATCCTTGTGAAGCATAGCAGAGAAGTCATGGATATAATGTGATTGGGCGATGGTAAACTCGCTCAATTCAGCATAGAAGCTATGTACATAATAGACAAAAGGATGTGGCTTAATCCCTCTAAAAAGAGGATTATCCATTATTTTTTCCAATTCGTTCCAGCCAATCTGAGGAACCTTAAATTCCTGACTATTTTCTGGAATAAACTTCTTTACCTTCACTGGAAAGATACCAAGGCATTCTGTATTATTTTCCTCTGAATGATCACAGAGTAATTGCAACCCAAGGCATATTCCCAGAAACGGCTGAGTGGTTTCCTTAATTACCTGATCCAGATTTTTTGATTTAAGATATCGCATAGCCGAACTGGCTTCTCCCTGACCAGGAAAAATGACTCGATCTGCCGACTTTATTTTTTCAATATCATCGGTCAATTCAGCCTTGGCTCCGAGCCTTTCTAGGGCATACAGTACGGATTGGACATTTCCAGAATTGTACTTAATGACAGCAACTTTCATAGACTAGGGCGAAGATGGGTGCACCGAAGTTAATTCATCTTCGGTGTTTTGCCCTCTTCTATTTTACTTTTCAACTTTTTCTGCAAGCATTTCTTCTAATACTTCTTCGATCTCGGGAAGTGAAGTGTAGAGTTGCTCCAGACTGTCGATCACAAAATATTTATCCTGGAAGTGATCTTTCCAGTATTCCTGATTCATTATGCGACGCACATCATACTCATAATGCGCCGGCTCATCTGATAGGCTGTACTTTGTCTCACCCTTTGAGCTCAAAATCCCTGCTCCGTATATTCTCAGCTCTCCATTTTCTCTGATTAATCCAAACTCGATGGTAAACCAATAAATACGACTCAAAAGTTGTATAGCCCAAGGGTCATCAATATGCTTCAAGGCAATACCAGAAAGGTCCTCCAGAAAACCGGTGTAATGCTTATCAGTCAACATGGGCATATGAGCAAAAGCATCATGAAACATGTCAGGCTCTTCCAAATAATCAAGCTGCTCCATTTTCCTCAACCAGGTGGAAGAAGGAAAACGCTTATTATTCAATAATCCAAAGAACAAATCGTCATCAATCAACCCAGGAACTACCTGCACTGCCCATCCTGTGGTCTCCTTCAGAATTTTACTGAGTTCTTCGAAATTGGCAATTCTATCTGAGGTGAAATTCACTTCCTTCACCCCCTTCAAGTAAGATTCACATGCCGCACCAGGAAGATTTGGCATCTGTCTTTCATACAATATTTTCCATACCTCAAAATCCTCAGCAGTATATTTATCATACTCCTGCTTCAAGTCCTTCAATCGAGGGTCGCTAAAGACCCAGTTTTTTGGCTTATCTGTCATCACTTTTATTGGGTTTATATTATTTCAAACTCAAAAATCCAACTAGAGTTTCCATACTGACCATTAAATAAAAAAAGCCTATTCCAGAAGAAATAGGCTGCTTATTTACAAATGTCCATAGTCATTCCTATTCCTTCATTGGAGGAAGCAGTAAGAATGATGTACGTAAGTTCTTGGTGTTGGACTCATGGTGCTAAAATACAAAGGGAATGAAACCCAAGCAATTCTATTTTATAAAAGGTCAAATTCTTTTCTCATCGAGAAACTCTCTCGAATCCAAGAAGCTAACCTTGCACTTTGCTCAAAATCTAAAGTTTGCTGTCCATCAGAAAAGGCTTTTTCAGGAGTCGCATGAGATTCATAAATCACCCCATCTGCACCTGCCATCACACCAGCCAAAGCCATCTGCGGAACAAATGCTCGTAAACCTATTCCATGAGAAGGATCCACAATAACCGGTAAATGGGACTTCTCTTTCAAAATCGGAACCGCGTTTAGGTCCAGTGTATTTCTTGAGGCTTTTTCATAGGTTCTGATTCCACGCTCACATAAGATTAATTTCTCATTCCCGCCAGAAAATACATATTCAGCGGATTGTAAAAGCTCTTCAATAGTCCCTGAAATACCTCTTTTGATCATCACTGCTTTATCCACTGTACCTAATCCATCTAGAAGATTGAAGTTCTGAGAATTCCTTGCTCCGACTTGATAAACATCCACATAAGGATACATTTCCTCAATCTGAGAAGTCTGCATTACCTCAGTCACTATCTTAATTCCGGCTTCATGTGCGATTTCGTACCATAGTTTTAATCCCTCAAGACCTAAACCACGGAAAGCATATGGACTGCTCCGAGGCTTAAATACCCCTCCACGCATCATCTTGATGCCATTTTCCACGCAGTGATCTACCACTGCGCGTATTTGCTCTTCAGATTCGATCGAACAGGGACCGGTAATGATGGCCATCTCTCCATCCTTAATTGCTACATTATCTCCCAGGTCAATTGCTGTGGGCTTGGCTTTCCACTTCTTCGAAACCAGTTTATACTCATCTGATACGATATGAATATCTCGGATTCCGTCAAGATGTCCCACCTTTCGGATATCAAACTCTCTTTTACCGATTCCGATGATATACTCCCCAAGTTGGGTTTTCACCGAGGTGGTTTTATACCCTATGTTGTTGACCTGATCCAGAAGCTTTCCTCTTTGTGCTTCAGAAATATCAGATTGTAATTGAATGATCATAATTAGTTTATCACTGATTGAATGTACTTGACTATATCCTCTTTCAGGCTTTGAGCCAATTTCACTTTTTTAATGAAAGCTGAGCCGATTATAGCTCCATTGCTGTATTCTGATGCTTTTGAGAAGGTTTCGGCATTAGAAATGCCAAAGCCAATAAGTCTTGGATTCTTAAGATTCATTTGCTGAACCCGTTCAAAATAACTGATCTGCTCAGAACTGATTCCAGATTTTGCTCCTGTGATGCTATGGGATGAAACCACATAAATGAACCCATCAGAATTTTCATCGATTTCACGAATTCTTGCCTCTGAGGTCTGTGGGGAAATCAAAAAAGTGTTTGCCAAACCGTATTGCTCAAAAAGCTCCTTGTACTCCTCCAGGTACTGAGACATGGGAAGGTCGGGTAAAATCAAACCATCAATCCCAACCTCCTGGCATTTTTTACAAAACTCCTCAATTCCATATTGAATGATAGGGTTCAAATACCCCATCATCACCACCGGAATGTTGATCTTTTCTCTGAAGTTCTCGAGTTGATTGAAAATTTTCTTCAGAGTAATTCCATTTTCCAGGGCAACCAAATTACTTTCCTGAATGGTTGGTCCATCGGCAATGGGATCAGAATATGGTACACCGATCTCGATGATATCAGCCCCTCCCTCTTGGATGGACTCCATCACTTCCAAAGTATCCTCTAAATGTGGAAACCCAGCAGTGAAGTAGATAGAGAGAACTCTCTCCCTTTTATTCTCAAATAATTGATGAATTCGGTTCATTTTAACTAATCAAAAAATTAATAATTACCCCACTTAATGTAGGTATCCAAGTCTTTATCCCCTCTTCCTGAAAGATTGATCACGATTACATCATCTTTTTTATACTCGATCATATTTAGTGCATGAATGGCATGTGCAGTTTCGATGGCAGGGATGATTCCCTCCAGTCGACTAAGCTCTATCCCAGCCTTCATGGCGTCTTCATCCTCCACTCCTACGAATTCGGCTCTTCCCACATCAAAAAGATGTGCATGCACCGGACCAATTCCAGGATAATCCAAACCTGCAGAAATTGAGTGTGGCTCTACTACTTGCCCATCTTCTGTTTGCATCAGCAAAGTCTTTGAGCCATGCAAAATTCCCGGAGTGCCCAAGGCAGTTGTCGCGGCAGATTTTCCAGAGCTGATTCCCAATCCAGCTGCTTCAGCCGCAATGAGCCTAACCTCTGGGGTATTGTAATAATGGAAAAATGCTCCAGCCGCATTTGAACCTCCTCCTACACAGGCGATGACTAAGTCTGGGTTTTCTCTACCCTCTTTCTCCTTAAGCTGCCACTTGATCTCTTCAGAAATTACTGACTGAAACCTAGCCACCATTTCAGGATATGGATGTGGACCTACCACCGACCCAATGATATAATGTGTGTCTACTGGATTATTAATCCATTGCCGCATTGCTTCATTTGTCGCGTCCTTGAGTGTTTGAGAACCGGATGTAGCAGGAACTACTTTGGCCCCTAGAATTTTCATTCTCTCCACATTTGGCTTTTGCCTCTGAATGTCCAAAGCTCCCATATAAACCGTACAGTCCATGCCCATCAGTGCACAAACTGTGGCTGTTGCAACTCCATGTTGCCCAGCTCCGGTTTCAGCAATAATCCTTTTCTTGCCAAGCTTTTTGGCCAAAATAATCTGACCGATCGTATTATTTACCTTATGGGCACCGGTATGACAAAGATCTTCTCTCTTAAAGTAGATTTTAGCCCCATATTTATCGGAGAATCTTTTTGCGAAGTAAAGAGGCGTGGGTCGCCCTACAAAGTCCTTCAATAAACTCTGAAATTCTTCCTTAAACTCTATTGAAGCTGTAATGGCTTCATAATTTTCTTTTAGCTCCTCAATATTTGGGTGCAGCATTTCAGGAATGTAAGCTCCACCGAATTTGCCATAAAACCCTTTTTCATCTACTCGTATCATCTCTTATCCTTTTTGAGCCAGAAGCTCATTTAATTCCTTTTTAAACTTTAGCAGCTTATCCACATCCTTCAAAGCAGGAGATTTTTCAAAATTCGAATTCAAATCTACTCCCACTAATTTGGGACAATGTCCTACCAGGCTAGCCAAATCCCTTACGCTTGTTGAATCAAGGCCTCCACTCAGCATAAATGGGGTTTCAAAAGGATATTCCTTAATCAAATCCCAATTAAACTTTCGGCCTGTTCCACCATGTTTTTTGCTTGCTGTATCAAATAGAAACCTACTAACCAAACCTTCATATTTGATCATCAATTCCCAATCCACATGATCACTTACTGGGAAAACTTTCCAAACCTTTACATCACTTTTCTCTAAAAGTTGCTCCAAATATTCAACAGTTTCCGAACCATGAAGCTGGACCACATCAAGTCTAAATTTTTCAATCTTTTCAAGAATATGATCCAAATTCTCATTCACAAAAACACCAACTTTTTTAGACTCGATAGGTTCGATAAAGTCTGCTTTTGAATCCTCAACAAACCTTAGGGATTTCTGAAAGAAAATTAAGCCGACCCAATCAGGATTTACCCTTGATAGTAAATCCTTCAGATTATTCGACTCCCTCATTCCGCAGACCTTGATTTCCATCTCAGCTATTCACTTTTTCTTTGGCCAAAGCCTCTCGAAAATCCTTGATGAAGGTATAAGCCGCTTGTTCGGGTCTACTCGTTTTCATAAAGTTTTCCCCGATCAAGTAACCTTCAAACCCAGCATTTTTCAAGGTAATTAAGCTATCCACTTTAGATAATCCACTTTCTGACACTTTCACAAATGAATCTGGAATGGAGGAAGCCAGGTCGATTGATGTCTGTATATCAACCTCAAAAGTCTTGAGGTTGCGATTATTCACACCCACTAAATCCACCCCGTCACAAAGACAAGAATCTAACTCATCTGCATCATGAACTTCCATGAGCACCTCTAAACCCAGGCTTTTTGCGAAATAAGCTAGTGATTTCAATTTCTGTGGTTCTAGAGCAGCAGCGATCAATAAAATAGCATCTGCTCCGATGGATTTAGCTTCTATGATCTGGTATTCCTCCAGAACAAAATCCTTTCTCAGAATAGGACAGAAATTAAAGCGTCTGGCCGTTTTGAGGTCATCATTTGACCCACCAAAAAACTCTTGATCTGTTAAAATCGAAAGTGCTGAAGCCCCAGCTTGCATATAGCCAATACTCACTTTCTCAGGTTTAGCACTTCCGTTTATCAGACCTTTAGAAGGTGACTTTCTTTTAAATTCCGCGATAATACCTGACTTCTCAGGATCTGTGACATACTGTCTCAAACTCACCACTTCACTATCGAAGAATATGCTTCTTTCCAGTAATTTGGTTGGAACCAAACTACTTTTTTCAGCCACTTCTCTGGCTTTGAATTCAATAATTTTATCTAGAATATTCATGCTTATGCTAAAGACACTGATGTCTTCGGGTTTACCAGTTTTTTAAATACTTCTTTGGCCTTGCCAGAGTAGAGAGATTCCTTTGCCGTTTCTACGGCATCCAGAAAGGTTAAATCAGAATCTGCTGTAAACAATGCAGCAGCCGAGTTTGCAATAACTACCTCGTTTTGACTTTGAGTTCCTTTTCCATCAAGAATTGACTGGAAAATTTTTGCTGATTCTTCTATAGTTTTTCCACCGGCTATTGATTCCGGATCAAGCTTAGAAAGCCCAATATTCTCAGGGGTATATACCTTTTCCCCTGTATTGGAAATCATTTTGAAGGCACCAGTCAAGGATATTTCGTCATATCCATCCAGAGCATGTAGAATAGAAAAATTTCCATTCATCCCCTGATATAAATATCCATAGAGTCTGGCCAGCTCAAGGCTGAACACTCCAACCAGTTGCTTTTTAGGAAAGCTTGGATTCACCATTGGGCCGAGCATATTGAAAAAAGTTTTTACTCCGAGGTCTTTTCGAATGGGAGCTACATTTTTCATAGCAGGATGAAAGAGGGGTGCATGTAGAAAACAAATCCCAGCTTCATCCAGGCTTCTTCTTATTTCATCCATATTGTTTGTAAACTCATAGCCAAAGTAGGCTAACAAGTTTGAGGACCCACAAATGGACGAAACCCCATTATTACCATGCTTCGCTACGTTTTGTCCTGCACCTGCTACAATAAAAGATGAGAGAGTCGAAATATTAAAGGTGTCTTTTCCATCACCCCCAGTCCCACAGAGGTCCATGGCATCATACTCAGGGATATCCACCTTCACACATAGATCAAGCATTGCCTCTCGAAAACCACTCAATTCTTCCACAGTAATGCTTCTCATCAGGTATATAGTCATAAAGGCGGCTATCTGGCTTTGATTATATTGGCCAGTAGCAATATTCCTAAGGACTTCTCTCGCCTGATTTTTATCCAGGGTGCTATGTGATATAAGTAGATTTAAAATGTCTTTCATGCTAGATTATTATTGGGTGATCCAGTTTTTGATGATTTGGACTCCATGTTCGGTGAGAATACTTTCCGGGTGAAACTGTAAACCTTTCACATCAAAATTGTTATGCGAAACGCCCATTATCTGTCCGTCTGGACTTCTGGCAATTACTTTTAATTCATTACCGAGGCTTTTTTCATCTATGACCCAGGAGTGATATCTGCCAATTTGAAAACTTTTTGGTATGCCTTTAAACAAATCATCATCTTCTACTGTAACTGAGGTCCCCACCCCATGGAGAACCTCGGTTAAATTTAGAAGTTTACTTTCGAAAGCCTCTCCTATGGCCTGATTTCCCAGGCATATTCCCAAAATCGATTTTTCGGACCCATATCTTTTGATCAATTCAGGCATGATTCCGGCTTCAGAAGGAACTCCAGGGCCAGGAGAAAGAAGAATTTTATCATAGACCTTCACACCATCAATTGAGATTTTATCGTTTCGATAAATATCCATTTGCTCATCAAAACCAAGCTGACGAAGGATATACACCAAGTTATAGGTGAAGGAATCGTAATTATCTAAAACTAGCAGCCTCATGGTTAAATTTTTTCAGCCATTCTCAATGCCACGCGAAGGGCTTCGAGTTTATTTGACACCTCCTGGAGTTCCGATGGAATGTTTGACTTAGCCACCACTCCTGCTCCTGCCTGAAAGCGAAGTTTATTTTCTTTGGACACAAACGATCGAATCAAAATGGCATGATTGAAATCTCCTTTGAACCCTAAAAATCCTATGGCTCCACCATAGAACTCTCTAGAAATATTTTCCAATTCATCGATTAATTGCATGGCCTTGTACTTTGGCGCTCCGGAAAGGGTTCCTGCTGGAAATGTATCCGCCACCAGTTGTAACGGATTCGCTTCCATTGGTAGCTGACCAGTCACTTTGGACACCAAGTGTATAACGTGAGAGTAATATTGGATTTCTTTGAAAACATCCACATTGACCTCCACGGAAGATCTGGAAAGATCATTCCTGGCTAAATCCACCAGCATCACATGCTCTGAATTTTCTTTAGGGTCATCATAAAGCTTTCTTGCCAATTCGGCATCTTCGGCATCATTTCCTGTCCTTCTGAAGGTCCCAGCGATGGGGTAAATTGTCGCCTTTTTATTATTCACTACAATCTGAGCTTCTGGAGAACTCCCGAAAACTTTGAACGATCCGTAATCAAAATAAAATAAGTAAGGAGAAGGGTTTACAGATCGAAGGGCTCTATAGACATTGAATTCGTCTCCTTTAAAAGCTGTTTCAAATCTTCTCGAAAGAACAATCTGGAAAACATCGCCTTTGAAACAGTGATCTCTTCCCTGATCCAGAATTTTCAAAAACTCTTCATCTGTGTAATTGGAAGTTTCCTCTCCTGAGACAGAAAAGGAGTAGGCAGGAATATTTTTTTTATTCAGTAATACTTCAATTTCATCCAGGTTTCCCTCTCTCTCCTGACCTTCCACCTGATGTTCAAAGAGGTGACATTCATTCTTGTAATGGTCCACTACGATGATATTTTGATACATGGAATAATGCATCATTGGAATTTCACTGGCCTGTGTATTTTCCAATTTTATATCCTCGAAAAAGGAAACCGTATCATACTGTATATACCCAAAGAGACCATTTGATGAGAATTTCAGATTATCCTCAGGAACTGAAAACTTGTTACCAAAAGTCCTCAGATGGTCTACGAGTTTAATTTCAGGAGTAACCCCGTATTCATTAGTTGCATTTGGAAAAGTCTCTTTTATTATTCCATTTGAAAAGCTGAAAGTAGCGAGTGGATTGAAACAGATAAAAGAATAACTATTCTCCTGCCCATGATAGTCCGAACTCTCCAAAAGAATTGGATTTGCAAAGCGATCACGGATCTGCAAGTAAATACTTACCGGCGTAATGGTGTCAGCTAGTCTTTTGCGATAGCTGGTATTAATCTGATATTGATTCTTCGTCATGATCGAGGTTTTGGACAAAAAAAAGGCTTACCGGGAATCCAGTAAGCCATTGTATATGTTTTGCGAAAATTAGATATAAGCTTCCCTGTTCTCCCTTTGGAAAAGTTCTGAATGCCACCACCAATATATCGCTGTGTTATTCTTCATTGCTGAGGCAAATTTATAGATGGAATTTTAACAACAAAGCAAAGTCAGCAATTTTTATTTTTGGAATTCTATCTTTAAAATTCGTATAACATTTAAATCCTTTATGGCTAAGCCTATATTTCAATACTTCAAAAGAAAACTCAAAACCTATGAAATCCTTGTTCAGGTAAACCCAGAGGATTTTACAGGGACAGAACTCATCGTGCACCCTGACGGAAAAATAGAGAAAACCGAAATGGAATTCGATGAGGAGATTTTTGAAGATCTGGCCGAAGATGATTTCATTCATGCCTCAGCCCTTGAGTTTCAGATGCTTTTGAGCAAAGCTGAATCTTAATAATTTGAACCATAGGCAAACTTCCTGAAAAACTTCAGAATTCATCCCAAATTTCAGTCTTCTTGATTGGAATGAGCAATAATTGAATTATCTTTGCACCCTAGCGGCACGACCAGCTCCTGCTGAATCCCCCAGGTCCGGAAGGAAGCAAGGGTAGGCGGTTGTAGCGGTGCGATGCCGCTTCTTTTTTTGCCTAAAATCTCGTCGACTTGGTTGATTCTTGTAACTTTGAAGAAACCAATAAACCTTTTAACAAAATGAAATTTTTCATCGATACGGCAAACCTTGCCGAAATACAAGAAGCATACGATTTAGGAGTATTAGATGGAGTGACCACAAATCCCTCTTTAATGGCCAAAGAAGGCATCACAGGAGATGATAATGTGCGAGCGCATTACAAAGCCATTTGCGATATCGTAGATGACAAAGTGAGCGCAGAGGTAATCTCCACCAATTTTGAGGGAATGGTTAAAGAAGGAGAATCCCTTGCAGCCATCGATGACAAAATTGTGGTAAAAGTCCCAATGATTAAGGACGGGGTGAAAGCAATAAAATATTTCAGCCAAAACGGAATCCGTACTAACTGTACTCTGGTTTTTTCTCCGGGTCAGGCGATTTTAGCTGCCAAAGCTGGTGCAACATACCTTTCTCCATTTATTGGAAGATTAGACGACATCTCTATAGACGGTCTGGAATTAATCCAGCAAATCGTCCACATTTACAATGTTTATGGATTTGAAACCGAAGTTTTAGCAGCATCCGTACGGCATACCATGCACCTAATCAAGTGTGCTGAAATAGGGGCAGATGTAGTTACCTGTCCACTTAACGTAATCACGGGCTTATTAAACCATCCATTAACCGATTCAGGTCTTGCCAAGTTTTTGGCCGATCATGCCAAAGCTTCTGGCAAATAAATAATATGAGGCCGGCTTTTGTCGGTCTTTTTTTATCTTACCGCATGTATATAATCAAAGTCAAAGGGAAAGCAAAAATCCCTGATTACATCCAGATTCGTGATGAAAATTTCGTGTTGGTGGCTTACTTTAGAGCTGATCGACCGCTGAAGAATATTGAAAAATTTGGCCTCCAGGGTAAGGAACAAGAGCTGTCTGCGTTAATTCAGGAGTTACCGTTTGGCAAGCTTCAAAAATTAGATATCTAAATGGACTTTAATACTGAACCAGTTTTAGAAATAAAGCAGGCCACTATTTTTCAGGGTCTGGATCCTATTCTTTCGGATGTGGATTTTTCTGTTGAGCAACATGAATTTGTGTTCCTTATAGGTCGTACTGGTAGTGGAAAGAGCTCACTTTTAAAAACTTTATATGCAGATCTCCCGCTGCAAAGTGGAAATATCGAAATCTCCGGTTTTGACCTGACCAAAATCACAACTAAAGAAGTTCCATTCCTTAGGAGAAAAATAGGAATCATATTCCAAGACTTTCAGCTTTTCCCAGATCGCACAGTAGCAGAGAATCTATCCTTTGTCATGAAGGCTACGGGATGGAAGGATAAAGCCAAAATCAAAGCGAGAATGGCTGAGGTGTTGGTTTTAGTAGGATTAAATAATGCCGCTTCAAAAATGCCTCATCAGCTTTCAGGTGGAGAACAGCAACGCGTGGTGATCGCCAGAGCTTTGCTTAATGAACCCTCTATCCTACTAGCAGATGAGCCTACAGGAAACCTGGACCCGGATGTAGCTGACGGGATTTTCAAGCTTTTCCAGGAAATCAATAAAAAAGGAACGGCTATTCTGATGGCAACTCACAATCATGACTTGCTGAAAAAATATCCATATAGAGTATTAAAATGTGAAAACGGCAAACTACTGGATAGTAAAGTGCACGACGTTTCTTTCGGTTCTTCCTTTTAATTTGAGAGATTGAAACAAGTAGCTATTTAAAGTCGTTTTTTTAGAAAAATAATTATGCGTATCAAACGAATCTTCTCCCTTTTCTTACTCATAATAAGCTTTGGGTTTTTCATCAGTTGTGATAGTGATAATGATAATCCCCCTCAGGTAGATCCAGAATCAAATGACGCGGTTAATCGATGGACTTCCGACATCATGAATCAGGTGTATTTTTGGCTTGCTGAAATAGGTACCCCTATAGATGAATCAAGTGATCCCGAGGATTACTTTGAATCGCTTTTAAACAGACCGACAGATCGATTTTCTGAAATATTCCCTGATTACGATGAATTAATAGGTGGGCTTACGGGAGTAACCTTAGAAGCAGGCTATGAATTCAATTTATTCAGAGCAGCACCAGGCAGCAATGATGTATTTGCAGAAATTACCTACGTAAAAAAGAATAGTCCAGCTTCTGAAGCAGGTCTGATCCGTGGAGACAGAATCACCGCCATCAATGGCACATCCATGACCGTCGATAATTTTCAGGATCTTTTGGGTCAAATTGACGATCCACATACCATTAATTATTTCGGGTTTGAGGAAGACCCTGGAGAATATGTAGATCGTGGTCAGATTGATTTAACTCCTATTAGACTCACCGAAAACCCTAATTTCCTTGATTCTATTTACACCATAAATGATCAAAAAATAGGTTATGTAATCTATCATTTCTTCTCGCCTGGACCGGATGTAAATTCAAACTTTTATGACGAGGAAATGGATCAGATTTTTGCAAGGTTCAGAGCCGAAGGAATCAATCATTTAATCATTGATTTGCGGTATAACGGAGGAGGTTTTGTAGGCTCAGCGGTGAATTTAGCTAGCCTCATTGCACCGAATGTTACGGATCAGGATGTTTTTTCGAAAACGAAGTATAATAGTTTTCTTGAGCAGTTTGAAGATTTTCAAAATGTACAAACGGAGTTTCGAACCAAAGAGGAGAACCTTGGAAGTATCTTAACTGGAAATCGGGTTTACGTTTTGACTTCTGCTAGGACGGCTTCAGCTTCTGAATTACTAATTAATGGCTTAAGGCCTTACATGGATGTCAAAATTATTGGGGACCTTACCGTTGGGAAAAATGTCGGATCCATACCCTTCCAGGATGAACAAAACTCCTCTAATAAGTATGGCCTTCTTCCAATCGTAACCCAATCTTCTAACAGCCTTGATCAGTCTGATTACGGAACTGGGTTTGTTCCAGATATTCAGGCCTTGGAAAGAACTGAGAGACTATTACCCCTTGGCGATATAAATGAGCTTTTACTAAGAACAGCCATCGAAGATATTACAGGGATGCCATCTTCTGGACGCTTTGAAAAGCTTAACCGAGAAGATGTGGGAAGTACTCTAGAGAGAAAATTACGATTTGGAAGGCTGATCGAAGATCCGATCAAAACCTCTTACTTTAAATAAAGAACAAATGCTCGAGACTGTAACCTCCTTCATTTTAGTTTTCTCCATTTATCTTTTGGGGAGCTTAGCCATTACCCAAGATTACATCAAACCGGAAAAATCGAAAGATTTGAAACCTTTTTATGCGAAAATTCTGGCACTCAGTATAGTCTTTGCTCTCCTTCCAACCATCCTGTTCTACGTCACATTGATATCATAAAAAAAGCCGGCTAAGCCGGCTTTTAATTTTTGCCTCCAATTATTATTGATTGGCATTCTTTAAATTCTCTTTAGCAGTTTCAAACTCCGCATCTAGCTGAATGGCTTCCTGAAAAGCTACTTTTGCTTCTTCTTTGGAACCTTGATCCATGTAAATCATTCCTTTGAGATTCAGTGCGGCAGCCTTCATGCTGACTTCCTGAGTTTCGGTGGCACTCTTTGGGAAACCGATCTTTTCATCTGGCTTTGCATTCTTAATCAGCATATTCGTCGAATTCAAAGCCTCTGCATATCGCTTCAGAGAATATTGAAGGAAAGCTGTTTTGTAAAGCGGGAAATTATCCCCAGTCAAAAGGTGAAGACTTTCAAAATGGGGTAGTGCTCTGTCGAGAGCACCTAGACTTTCAAGAGAATAGGCTGCAATCTCTAGCGCTACTAGGTTTTGATCATTGTTTTCTAAAATATCAATAGCCACCAAAGCAGCTGAGCTGGACTGACCTAACTCGAAATACATACTGGAAAGAAGTTCAGCATACTGTAAGTTATTCGGGTTTCTGGTAATTAGCTCATACAATTTTGACTTGGCAATAACCAGGTCATTGTATCGAAGGGACAGTTGGTAGATTTCAAGATCAGAAGCATTCAATGCATCAAGTGTTCTTTTATCAAGTTTTGGCACATTTGCCAAAGAATCGGCCTCCTGGGCCTTTAGCATGAAAGATGCCCCCATCAGGAGGACAAGGATGAATAGTCTTTTCATAATGAGTTGGAATTTAGGGCTTAGAATCACTTTTTGGGTGTGATACCTTTTTGCTCGGCAATAATAAACATTAATTCTTTAGCCTGCGCGTGATCATTCTCAATTTTGCCTTCAAGGATAGCTTCTTTTAGCTCTTCTTTAATATCTCCGACCATTTTTGAGGGGCTGAGGCCCAAAACTTCCATGATTTCTTCACCACTTACCGGAGGCTGAAAATTCCGAAGCTGATCCCTTTCTTCTACCTCTGCAAGCTTTCTTTCCACCTTATCAAAATTATCGAGGTAGCGTTTGACCTTTCTATTGTTTTTCGAAGTGACATCTGCTCTGCAAAGTTGCATCAGGTCCTCAATGTCATCACCAGCATCCATAAGTAGTCTTCGCAGAGCCGAGTCCGTAACTTCATCCTTCACCAGAGCAATGGGTCGTAGATGAAGCCTCACTAATTTTTGAACGTACTTCATTCGTTCATCAAGCGGCAATTTCAATCGCTTAAAAATACCGGGGGTCATCCTTGCCCCTTTATCTTCGTGTCCGTGGAAGGTCCAACCTACTTTTTTATTAAATCTTTTGGTGGGTGGCTTTGCGATATCGTGCATGATCGCTGCCCAGCGCAACCAGAGGTTATCACTCTTAGCAGAAACATTGTCCAGTACTTTCAGAGTGTGGTAGAAATTATCCTTATGGGATTTGTCATCAACAGATTCCACGCCTTGCAAAGCGACTAATTCAGGAAAAAACTCATGTAAAAGCTTACTGGCAAAAAGCAATTTGAAGCCATAAGAAGGCTGCTCACTTAGAATAATATTATTCAATTCCACAATGATGCGCTCCATGGAAATAATTTTCAAACGGTGAGCATTTTTGGTGATCGCATAAAAGGTGTCAGCATCAATATCAAATTTCAATTGTGCAGCAAAACGAATAGCCCGCATCATGCGAAGTGGATCATCAGAGAAGGTTATCTCAGGATCCATTGGCGTTTTGATCATCTTTTTCGAAATATCTATCAAACCACCAAATGGATCGATGACTTCACCAAAATCTTCCGAATTAAGAGAAATTGCCAGAGCATTTATGGTGAAATCCCTCCGCTCCATATCTTCTAAAAATGTCCCTGTTTCAACCAACGGCTTTCTCGAGTCCGAACGGTAAGACTCCTTTCTGGCACCGACGAATTCAACCTCGCCCTCCTCTAATTTCAACATAGCCGTTCCAAAATTTCTGAACACAGAAAGTGGGACGTGCTTCGGATAGAGGCGTTTGACCTCTTCTGCAAGTTCAATCCCACTTCCCACACACATGAAGTCAATATCTTTACTTCCTCTTTCCATCACCAAATCACGCACATAGCCACCGACCACATAGGCTTTAACTCCAATGTTTTCAGCAGCCTTTGCCACTTTCATAAAGATTTCTTGACTTCTTAGATGATCTGAGAAATTCAATTTTTCAGGATTTTAATTTCACCCTCGGGACCGAGGAAAATTTCTTTAAGATTGGTTGAATACAAAGGAAAAAAAATATCAAGGCTAAAATCTATATCCTTATCTGAATCGAGCTTTGCCAAAACAGGTTGAGAAATTTTAAAAAGTAAAGATTCCCATTCGGGTGCGCGGATCAAAGCGAACTTAATGAGGTCATTTTCAACCGGCCCTTTTTCTGCGAGGAAATTTGGTGCGGTATGATAAATCGTAGGTTTGCTGGCATATTCGACAAGATCGAGCGTGACTTCCGAAAATTGCGTTGCAATAGTCCGAATTTGAAATAGATCGAAAAGCAGGTAAATCCAATCAGTTCCCATCTCTTTTGACCATTTGGAAGGGTTTAAAAGAGTGATTTTCTTTTTATTGGAATCTTTAAGGGTCACTGAACCCTGACTTTTATAAAATTTCAGAATTTTTGATTGGTCCAAAACTGCGGATTTTCAGACAAAAGTAAGGAGTTTTTTTCACCTTAGTTTGATTTAAACAAAAAAGCCCCGAATGAAAATCCGGGGCAAATAACGGTGACTTAAATTTTATTAGTCCTTCTCTGGAACGAGTTTTTTGGCTGCAAAAAAGCTCAATAAGAAACCAATACCTCCGAAAATAAAAATGCATGAAGTATAGGCCACTTCTTCTACCACGCCCATTGCTTCAAACAAATAACCCATTAATACACCGACTCCAATTCCTATGGCGAGTAGTGAAAAACTTAAAATGGTCCTTCCAAAGGTTTGGCTACCTGATTTGAAGATTTTTGCATCTATACCTTTTTCAATTAGAGCCAATCGCTCTCTATTTCTTGTGGTGTAGTAGACATATAAGATTCCAAATAAGGCTGCGAAGAAGAAAAACGGGATTAAAATACCTTCCATAATATTCTGATTTAGTTTGTTTTTCTCATTGGATGCAGAGACCAGGAATTAGGTTACAACTTTTATTAAAAAAATGTAACTTATTTTCACTGTGCTGCATCTAAAGGTTAGCAATGCAATTTGAGGAAGATTCCTTCTACGTAGAGAAAACAAAAAATGGTGATTTGAAGGCTTTTGGGAAGCTAGTCCAGAAGCATCAGGGCTATGCCTTTACCCTAGCGCAAAGAATCCTCAATAACCATCATGAATCCGAGGAGGCAGTTCAGGATGCTTTCGTAAAAGCATTTCAGGCGATCAATAGCTTTGAGGGCAAAGCAAAATTCACAACCTGGCTATATACTATAATATATAATGAGGCCATACAAAGGTTTAGAAAGAGAAAGAACCATTCAGATATTGAAGATTTTCGCGAGGATTGTGAGTTTCATTCAAACCAATTAGATGGTTTTAGTCTCCTTAATTCAAATGAACGTAAGGAGATTTTAAAGGAGGGCTTATCAAAAATGAAACCTGCGGAATCGGCTGTATTGACTCTATTTTACCTAAATCAGTTTAGTATTAAAGAAATAGAAAAAATAACTTACCAGAGTAACTCACAGGTCAAAATCCTACTACACCGAGGAAGGAAGAATTTATATGACATTCTGCAAAGGCAGACCAAAAACGAATTAAGTCAATTGTTATGACAAAAGATAAATTAAATAAAGACCCTCTTTTCGAGTATTTCAGAGAGTTAGGTATGGATGATCCAAAAATCGATTTGGAAGATCGTATCTTCCAAAAGATCAGTGAGAAAAAGGTAATGTCCTATACCCCTGTCATTCCTAAAAAAATTATGAAGTGGCTATTAGGGGGATTTCTTTTGGTGGTATTTGGGGTTATATTCTTTATTCCGAAGACTGGGGGAGAGAGTTTATTTAATAGTTTAACGCCATTACTTGAGACTATGTCCCTCCCTAAAATATCCCTTCCATCCATACCAATGGAATTTACCCAAGCTCTTATCGGTTTTGGATTTTTTGCTCTGGTATGGATACTAACCGAATTCCGAAGGAGCAAGAGCTGGATATAAAAAAAAGCGATCAGTTGATCGCTTTTTTTATATTGGTTTATCCTCGAAGCCAGTTGATAAAGGTTTGGTAGCCTACTCCAATTTCCCTTGCGAAGGCTGCTTTGGTTTTCTTTCCCTTCGCTTCTACCTTCTTCCATTCGGCAATAATTTTCTCTTTTTCTGAATTTGAAAAAGTTCTTCTTTTTCTGGATCCTTTAGAAGATCCTGAAGTAATTAATCCAATCAGTTCATTCAGTTCATTAACAAATTTTCCATCTGCTAAATCCAAACCAGCGTCAGAAAGTTTTTTTAGAACCGATTCTTTTGGGTCTTTTGGGGTAACTGCAATTCCTTTCTTAGCAGCTTCCTGTAAGTCGATAAGTTTTCCGTCTTCGGTTTCATAAACAAAACCTTCGTTTTTTTTAAGTTCTGCGATTGAGGCTTTAATAAGGTCTCTCATAAATTAAGTTATTTTGTTAAATGGGTCACTAATATATAAAATAACTTAAGATGATAAATTCTTTTTAATTATAATTAAGACTTCTCTTCCAGAAAGGAATGAAATTATA
This sequence comes from Algoriphagus sediminis, assembly GCF_030403435.1. Lineage (GTDB taxonomy): Bacteria > Bacteroidota > Bacteroidia > Cytophagales > Cyclobacteriaceae > Algoriphagus > Algoriphagus sediminis. Next base: position 110,950 of record NZ_JAUEPH010000008.1, on the reverse strand, counting down.
TGAGTATTTATTTTTTAGTAAATACTTGTAAAACAACTTCTCATACTTTCTATCATGAAAATCACTTACATAATCATATAAGTGGAAATCCTTAGCGACTCTTGAAAGTAAATCTTCAAAGGAATTAAAAAAATCTAATTCTGTAAGTAGTTCTTCCCTATCAAAGTCTCCTTTTTCACCAAGAAAGTAACAATATGAAGTTCCTCCACTTTGATGAGTCGAGAAAATTCTGATTTGATTTTTTTGGCTTGAAAGAGTCATTACTTCTTCAAGGTCCTGATTAAGTTGGATATCTTCCGCTATGGATTGAACCAGTGTCAGGATAAATTCCTTCCAATTCAAAAGCTCCTCATAAGAAAGTCTTCCATCTATAGGAGTATAGTTCTTTCTAAAAAAAGTTATCTCCACTTCAAATTCCTCCTGAACCTTAGCCAAATCAAAACTTTCGGAAGGACTAAACGAAAACTCGGGCCAGTAACAAACCAACTGTTTACCCTTAATCACAACTTCCTCGAATACCTGACCATAGATATCATTTAAAACGTCTAGATTTTCAGAAGCTCTCTGCCATTGACCTTTACAAAAGGATTGGTACGGATCGATAAAAAATAGTCCGTTTGAAGGCAATCCCATACTTACATTTTCTATGCTTGGGAGCCAGTCGATGAGCGAAATTTGGTTATGTAATTTGTTCATATTTAAATAGTTTATTTTCCTTTCTATGGGGTCTTAGATTTCTGAGACCTTACGATACCAAAAGTGAGAAATCAATTTGATTCTGAAAAATAATTGACACAAATTGACAAATTTGGCTTTCATCATGCTTTGAGCTCATTAAAAAATAAAGAAGTTGATGACTGTATGTGCCTGCCAATTCTATCAGGAAAATTTATACCTTTGTATCCCATAAGAATCAATCTAAACAGCAGTCCTTCTCCTTTCTTATGGCCTCATCAACCAAATACATTTTCATCACAGGCGGCGTTACGTCTTCCCTTGGAAAAGGTATCATCGCAGCTTCCTTAGGCAAACTTTTGCAATCCAGAGGATTCAGCGTAACCATCCAAAAATTCGACCCCTATTTAAATATCGATCCGGGAACCCTTAATCCATACGAACATGGAGAGTGTTATGTGACTGATGATGGGGCGGAAACAGATTTGGACTTAGGACACTATGAGCGGTTTCTGAATGTATCCACATCCCAGAGTAATAACATCACAACTGGAAGAATTTACAATAATGTAATCACCAAGGAGCGCCGAGGTGATTTTCTAGGTAAAACGGTTCAGGTTATTCCTCACATCACGGATGAGATTAAGACCAATTTCTATAAACTTGGCGAAGATGGAAAGTATGATGTGGTGATTACAGAAATTGGTGGATGTGTAGGTGATATCGAGTCCCTTCCTTTTATAGAAGCTGTCAGGCAAGCACGTTGGGATTTAGGTCCAAACAACTTTATGGTTATTCACTTAACGCTGATTCCTTATCTGAGCGCGGCAAAAGAATTAAAAACTAAACCTACACAGCACTCTGTAAAACAACTTCTTGAAGCTGGTATCCAACCTGACATTCTTGTCTGTAGAACTGAGCACCACCTGCCAAATGAAGTAAAGAAAAAGCTTGCTCTTTTTTGTAATGTTCAGCTAAATAACGTCATAGAAGCCATGGATGCTGAATCCATTTATGATGTACCTCTTTTAATGAAGAAGGAAAAACTGGATGAAAGAGTATTGACTACTTTAAAACTGAGTTCAAAAAATAATACTGAACTTGAAAACTGGAAAGACTTTCTTGGGAGATTAAAGAATCCTACTGAAGAGGTAACAATAGGTTTAGTGGGAAAATATGTTTCTCTTCCTGATTCATATAAGTCTATAATCGAATCTTTCACCCATGCCGGAGCGGCAATAGAATGTGAAGTAAATCTTAAACTTATCTCCTCTGAGGAGATAAATGGGAAAAATATAAAGTATAAACTCAAAGATCTGGATGGTATCGTCGTGGCGCCAGGATTTGGAGAAAGAGGATTTGAGGGTAAAATTGAAACCGTGAAATACGCTCGTGAAAACGAAATTCCATTCTTTGGAATTTGTCTTGGAATGCAGGTAGCGGTGATTGAGTTTGCGCGAAACGTGCTAAACCTTCCTGGGGCAAATAGTACTGAAATGAATCCCTCAACCGCGGCACCGGTCATCAGTTTAATGGAAGAGCAAAAGCAGATCATTAATATGGGAGGAACCATGAGACTGGGTGCCTACTCATGTGATTTAAAGAGTGGAAGTAAGGCTTACAAAGCCTACGGGAAAAAACAAATCCACGAGAGACATCGTCATAGGTATGAATTTAACAATGAGTACCTGAAGGAGTTTGAATCAAAAGGAATGATCGCCACAGGTAAAAATCCAGATACCGGGCTAGTTGAAATCGTGGAATTAAAGAACCATCCATATTTCGTTGGGGTACAGTTCCATCCGGAGTATAAAAGCACAGTATTAAATCCTCAGCCATTGTTTGTAAACTTTATTCAAGCGGCTTTGGACAATCAAAACAAAAAATCAAAGTAACTTTGCCCTCTTAAAATTGAGAGCAAACCAACAATCATGGATAGAAATCAAGCAACGGGTCTAATCCTTTTTGCGGCTGTCATTCTGATTTATTCGATCTTCTTTGCTGAAAGCCAGCCTGTTACAGAAGAGGTGACGCCAGAGCAAACCGAGGTAATGGAAGCCTCCCCTGAAGCCGAAATCAGGGCTATGCAGGAACCTGAGCTTCCGCAATCGGATAGTTTAGACAGTGACAAAATTGAAAAATATGGGGTTTTGGCAGCTTTTACTCTTGGAGAGGAAAAGCTGAGCACCCTTGAAAATGATAAAATCAAGGTCACCATTTCCTCCAGGGGTGGAGAAATCAAAGAGGTGATTCTTAAGGAGTACACTGGACTCAATGATGAGCCACTTAGCCTCCTGTCTACTGAAAGGTCAGAAATGATCTTCACAGCCCAGACCGCCTCTGGGGAGATCAATTTAAATGACTTGAACCTAAGTCCATCTCTTTCCACATCAGAATCTGAGGATGGCGAGGCACAAATTCTGACCCTGAGTGGAGCAACGGAAAGCGGAGCAATTTCAGTCGTTTATTCTCTGGAGCCAGGCAAATATGAGCTACGCAAAGAATTCTCCATTGATCGATATCAGGGAATTTTCACAGGAAGTACCGTCAAGCTTAGCTGGGCTGATCAAGTTAAAAGGCAGGAAAAAGATCTGGCTGAATCACGAAGAAAGACACAAATCAATTATTACACTTCTTCAGGTGATTATGATAACCTGGGTGTTTCTGATGATACAGAAACAGATGCCCCAGAGGAAAGTTTGAAATGGATCGGATTTAGCCAAAGATTCTTTACCGCCGGTATCATCGCTGACGAATCTTTCCAAAATGCTTCATTTACTCAAAGCACTCCGGTACAAGACAGCAGTACCGTTAGAATGATGCAAGCTGAGTTTGAAATTCCTTTTGAGAATGGAAATTATGGTCTTAAGTATTACTTCGGACCAGATAGCTACAATGGTCTCAAAAAGGTAACAGAGGGCTTTGAGAATAACGTAGACATGGGTTATTTCTTCGTTAGTTGGGTGAATAAGTACATCATTGTAAACTTATTCGCTTTTCTGGAGAAGTACTTTAGCAACTACGGAATCATCATTGTCCTAATCGTATTGATCATTAAGCTTGCTTTGTCACCGCTTACCTATAAGTCCTACATAGGCATGGCCAAAATGCGTGTGATTAAACCTGAAATCGACGAACTCAAGGAGCAATACGGAGATGATCAAACCAAAATGCAGCAAGAGCAAATGAAGCTTTTCTCAAAACTGGGAGTAAGCCCAATCTCCGGATGTTTACCCTTGCTGTTACAGATGCCCTTCCTCTTTGCCATGTTCTTCTTCTTTCCGAATGCCATTGAACTAAGAGGAGAATCCTTCCTTTGGGCGGATGACCTTTCTACCTACGATACTTTTATCAACTTACCTTTCACCATTCCATTTTATGGGTCACATGTGAGTTTGTTCACCTTACTGATGACGGTATCGCAAATAGCTTACACTCACTTTAACAATCAACTTACTACGGCTACTGGCCCGATGAAGAATATTGGATACATCATGCCGGTGATGTTTATGTTTGTTTTGAACAGCTACCCAGCAGGATTAAGCTTTTACTACTTCGTGTCAAACATGGTAACCTTTGGACAGCAGGCGGTGATCAAACTGGCTGTAGATGATGATAAAATCAGAAAGAAGGTAGAGGAAAGCAAAATCAAAAATGCCAACAAGAAAAAATCAAAATTCCAGCAAAGACTGGAAGATGCGATGAAAGCCGCCGACGCAAACAAGAAAAAATAAATTACTGAGCCCCATTTGGGGCTCATTTTTTGCGAGGTCAGATTCTTGCTCATTTTAGCATGACTACAATGAGGGTGCTAAAGTGTCTTAAAAAATCAAGAAAAGAGCATCGGAAAAGTTTCGGATTTGATTAATATTGAATAACTGTTTGGAGTAAAAATTACCATGGGAAAGATTATCGCTATAGCAAATCAAAAAGGGGGAGTGGGAAAAACCACCACTGCTATGAATCTGGCTGCCAGTCTGGCCGTTCTGGAATTCAAAACCCTGGTAATAGACGCTGACCCACAGGCAAATACAACTTCTGGAGTAGGTCATGACCCTAAATCCATAGAAAATAGCATTTATGAATGCATGGTTGAGGAGGCAAATGTTCGTGAAAGCATTATCGCGACAGAAATTCCCAACCTAGACCTGATCCCTTCTCACATTGACCTGGTAGGTGCAGAGGTAGAGATGATCAATCTTGAGAGCCGAGAAGAAAAAATGAAGCAAGTGGCAGATCAGGTGAAAGATGATTACGATTTTATTATTATAGATTGCTCACCATCTCTTGGTTTGATTACTATCAATGCACTGACGGCTGCAGACTCGGTTATTATACCGGTTCAGTGCGAATATTTCGCATTGGAAGGTTTGGGTAAGCTTTTAAATACTATAAAAATAATTCAGACCCGCCTGAATCCAAAGTTGGCAATTGAAGGAATTCTCTTGACTATGTATGATGTCAGATTAAGACTATCCAATCAGGTGGTAGAAGAGGTAAGAGTTCATTTCAAAAACATGGTATTTGAAACGATTATTCCAAGAAATGTTAAATTGAGTGAGGCACCAAGCTACGGATTACCAGCCATTGCTTTTGATGCCACCAGCAAAGGTGCCGTAGCCTACCTTAACTTGGCAAATGAGATAGCTGAGAAAAACGGCATAGCCAAAGTCGCAGAATAAGTATGGCAGATCAAAAACCAAGTCGTAAGAAAAGTGCTCTGGGCAGAGGCCTAGGAGCATTGTTAGAGGACAGCCCTGCCAAGAATCCGAAAAAAGATTCTCTCCTAGATTCGTCTAAGACTGGAATTGCTGAAATTCCTTTAGAAAATATCAGTGTAAACCCATTTCAGCCTAGAACTCATTTTGACAAAGAATCTCTAGAAGAGCTGGCGGAATCCATCAGGATTCAGGGAATTATTCAGCCGATTACCGTGCGGAAACTAGATCATGATGAATATCAATTGATCTCTGGTGAGAGACGATTTCAGGCTTCGAAACTAGCCGGGCTCAAAGGAATACCAGCTTATGTAAGGACGGCAAATGATCAGCAAATGCTGGAGATGGCCCTGATCGAAAACATTCAGCGGGAAAATCTAAATGCACTCGAAATCGCTCATTCTTATCAGCGGCTTTTAAGCGAGTGTAATCTTAAGCAGGAAGAGTTGGGTGATCGGGTTGGGAAAAATCGATCCACGGTGAATAATTACCTAAGACTTCTGAAACTCCCTCCCACTATCCAAGCTGCAATTAAAGATCAAAAACTTAGCATGGGCCATGCTCGGGCACTCATCAATGTAGAAGAGGTCCAGGATCAATTGGCAATCTTCAAAAAAGCTATCGAAGAAGAGCTAAGTGTCCGGAAAGTAGAGGCTCTTGTGAAAGCTTTGAGTGAACCAAGCCCAGCTAAAACCACAGCACCTGGCCTGAGCCCTATGCAGAAATATGAGATCGGCAAACTTCAGGAAAGACTAGCGAGCCATTTTGGGACTAAAGTCAATTTGAAGTCCAATCATAAAAATAAGGGTGAAATAAAAATCCCATTCAATTCCTCCAACGATTTAAATCGGATTTTAGAAATTCTGGACCTGATTTAGGTGTGCTTTCAAAAAACCATAAGGTTAATTAATCCTAAAGCCCCATGCCTTTTCATGGGCCTTTTGTTTTTTTGCTTGTTGCCAAGCTGGGATAGCTTTGCTCAAAGTGAACGTATCGAGGGAGATAGTTTGACGGTTGTGGAAGGAGCTTTACCCAAAAACCCCAAGAAGGCCACAATTTTATCGGCTATTTTACCGGGGGCGGGTCAGGTTTACAATGGAAAGGCGTGGAAGGTTCCCATTCTTTACGGAGGGATTATCTCGGATGCCTATTTTATTGGTTTTAATAATAGACGCTATCAATCCTTCAGGGATGCTTTGGAAGCCTTTGACGAAGGGGAACCAAATGACTTCCCTAATCTGAATAGAGATGGATTGGTAAGAAATGTGAATTTCTGGCGTCGAAATCGTGACATCTGTATCTTACTTATGGGAGCGATTTATGCCCTTAATATTATAGATGCTAATGTGGATGCACACCTCTCAGGCTTTGAAATCTCGGATGATCTGGCCATGAAGGTGGAACCACAGTTTGAAAGATTCTCTGCAAATGCGACCACTTATGGGGTTTCAGTAAAATTGAATTTTAGATGAAAATACTTCTTCTCGGTTATGGCAAAATGGGCAAGCTCATTAGTGAACTGGCGGAAAAGCGAGGACATGAAATCATTGCCAAAATATCCATTGAGAATGTAGAAGACTTGGATAATTTAGATCCGGAGGAGATTGATGTAGCCATTGAATTTAGCCAACCAGAATCTGCCGTTTCGAATATAACTTGGGCCATTGAGAGGCATATTCCCGTGGTAGCAGGAACTACGGGTTGGCTTGATGAATGGAAAAGAGTTACTGAATTTGTAAACCAGAAAAGCGGTACACTTTTTTATGCCTCAAATTTCAGCATAGGAGTAAATATCTTTTTCAAGGCAAATGAATACCTGGCCAAACTCATGAATGATACGGATGGGTATTCGGCTTCAATCAAAGAGATCCATCATACAGCAAAATTAGATGCTCCGTCGGGAACTGCCATCACCACAGCAGAAGGGATAATCAATAATCATAAAGGATACGACAGCTGGACACTAACACAAGGGGAGCCTGTAAAAAGAAACTCGGTACCCGTAGAATCTGAAAGAGTGGATCCGACGCCGGGTACTCATATCGTTAAGTATGATTCACCTTTTGATCTAATCGAACTTTCACATACCGCCCACAGCAGAGAGGGATTTGTAAAAGGGGCGGTGCTGGTGGCTGAGTGGATTCTTGATAAAAAGGGAGTCCTGAATATGAATGATTTTCTATCTTTCGAAATATAATTGAAGATGAGTAAGACTAAACCAAAAAAATCAGCAGCAAGAGAATGGGTGGACGCCCTAGTATTTGCTGTGGTGGCTGCAAGCCTTATAAGATGGCTACTTCTGGAGCCATTTACTATACCTACTGCCTCCATGGAAAAATCTCTTTTGGTAGGAGATTTTCTATTTGTAAGCAAAATGCATTACGGTACCCGTATTCCAAAGACTCCTCTACAGGTGCCATTGACTCATCAGAAAATTTGGGGAACTGAGATAAGCTCCTATTCTGATGCTATTCAACTCCCCTACTATCGACTTCCAGGATTTTCGGATGTTGAAAGAAACGATGTGGTGGTTTTTAACTATCCCGTAGAATTTCAATATCCGCCTGATTTAAAAACGAATTATATCAAACGAGCAGTGGGAGTTCCGGGCGATGAAATTAAAATAGAGGCAGGAGTTCTTTCCGTCAATGGTGAAGTGGCCCCATTACCGGAAGAAATGCAGTTTTCTTACGAGGTAGTGAGCACCAGACCGTTGAACGCTGAATTTTTCAACACTTATGGAATTAATCCGGATAGCTATTATTCCTTTACGAGTAGTTCAGGTTATCTGGTATTTGCCACAGACGCGGTGGCAAAAAGACTTGAAGCGTCTCCCATAGTTTCTTCAGTCAAAAAGAGAATACAGCCTCCTGGAGGTGAATCCGGAATTTTTCCAGATGGAAATTTATTAGGTTGGAATAAGGATAATTATGGGCCTCTAAAGATTCCTGCAAAGGGCTGGACCATACCAATGACTACTCAGAATGTAATTAATTACAGCTTCACTATTCAGCATTATGAGGGACATGAAAATGTAGACGTTCGTGAGGGAGCTGTGTACATTGATGGTCAGAAAGTTGAAGAATACACTTTCAAGCAAGACTATTTCTTCATGATGGGAGACAATCGCCATGACTCTTTAGACTCCAGATACTGGGGATTTGTCCCTGAAGACCACGTAGTGGGTAAAGCCTGGTTCCTATGGCTTTCTTTAGACAAATTCGAATCTCTCTTCGGTAAAATAAGGTGGAATAGATTCTTTAAAGGAATAGAATAATTAAAGCCGGCAAATGCCGGCTTTTTACCATTCTATAGGTTCCTTTCCCTGACTCACCAAATATTCATTCGTTTGGCTGAAGTGCTTACAACCAAAAAATCCTCGATGTGCAGAGAGCGGGCTTGGATGTGGCGCTTTTAAAATTAAGTGTCGATCAGAAGGAATCAATGCAGCCTTTTTTTGGGCGAATGCCCCCCACAGCAAAAACACTATTCCTTTTCTTTGATTAGCGAGTCTGGAAATCACTTCATCTGTGAATTCTTCCCAGCCTTTACCTTGATGAGAACCAGCCTGATGAGCTCTCACAGTTAAGCTCGCATTTAGTAAGAATACTCCTTGTTTGGCCCAGCGAGTTAAATCCCCATTTGGTGGAAGGTCCTTTCCCAAGTCGGATTTAATTTCTTTGAGAATATTTAGCAAACTCGGAGGGAATCGTATGCCCGGTAAAACCGAAAAGCTCAACCCATGAGCCTGTCCATCCCCATGATACGGGTCCTGACCCAAGATTACCACCTTCACATTTTCCACAGGAGTTTTCTCAAAAGCATTAAAGATCAATTTTCCTGGTGGAAAAACCTTTTGAGTACCGTATTCCTCCTTAACAAATGAAACCAGATTTTTAAAATAATCTTGTTCAAAAGTATCCCCAAGCATATCTTTCCAACTTGGCTCTATTCGCACATCCATTATTGATATTAAATATTTAGCTAGTATATTTGTATCCTAATAAATTTTTAGAACTATGGCTACCGCAATCACAGAGGGAATCCATGTAAATGTCCAAGTGACATATCAGGCTGAATTTTCTAATCCTCATCAGCACCATTTTGTCTTTACCTACAAGGTAACAATAGAAAATAAAAGCCAGCACACATACCAACTTTTGACCAGAAGATGGGAAATTTATGATGCTGCTGAAGAGGTAAAAATAGTAAAGGGCGATGGTGTAGTGGGAAAACAACCCATTTTAGAACCTGGAGAGAAACATAGCTATGTCTCAGGTTGCAACCTTGTCTCTGGCCTTGGCAAAATGAGGGGAGCATACACAATGGAAAAACTTTATGACGGGAAGAAAATCGAAGTTCGAGTTCCCGAGTTCCAGTTAATCGCTAATTTCCTTCACAACTAATTTGAAGGATCGGCTATTCGCCTTAATCGCCTACCTGAATTATTGGCTTCAAAAAGAAGACGAGTATTCTTTACAAGGTCCATTTCTTAGTGATCTCTATTCGGAACTCAGGCAGTATCTAAAAATTTCAAACCAAAGCGATTTGGAGATTGAAGGTTTCCGAAATTCCCTCCTAAAAAATCCTGAGAAAATTCAGGTTTTAGACCTTGGGGCTGGTTCTAAGAAAGTAAATACGCAACAGCGAAAAATCTCTGATATTACGGCTTACAGCACATCGGGTAAAAAGTTTTGCAAGCTTTACCAATATTTTTGCAGCCTCACTCCAGCAAAACACATCATCGAGTTGGGAACCTGCATGGGTATAAGCACTCGGTATTTGGCTTCTGCAGCCAAAGGAATGGTGTACACCTTCGAAGGGTCTGAAGAAATCCAGAAAACAGCCAAGCAAAACTCCTCCAACTACCCTATAGAATTTATTGGAGGCGAAATAAAAACCACCCTACCAAAAGTTTTGAGAAAAATTCCTTCTGTAGACTTTGCCCTCATCGACGCCAATCACACTTACGAAGGAACCATAAGAAGCTTTGATCTAATTTTAAATAAAATACATTCTCAGAGCATAATTGCGATTGCTGATATTCACTGGTCCAAAGGAATGACTAAAGCTTGGACAGAAATCAAAAACAGACCAGAGGTTAAACTTTCTCTAGACTTCTATGAAGCGGGAATACTGTTCTTTGAAGTTCCTTTTACAAAGCCCAGACATCTGGTACTTTCTATTTAGGGCGGAGATTGATCCATAACTCGGATCCCATTCTTTCTGGGATAGAATTATAGCATGACGCGAAAACCCCATCGAATTTTTCGCTGAAATAGGATCGGTATTCTTCTTCAGTCCCACCAAAAGGAGGACCTTGAAAATCAAACTTTCGATTAAAAAGAACACCCGCCAGGCGACCTTTAGGATTTATTAACTCATGCATTTTATTGACATAATCCCTCCTCAATTCTGGGTCCAAAGCACAAAAAAATGTTTGTTCTAGCACCAAGTCATAGGTTTCGTTATGGTTGAAAAAATCATCCCTAATCAGCTGTTTTGCAGGAAATAAGGGATTAGCCTTTTTAAATTTTTCTAAAGGTGCTTTGGCAATATCAAGAATAAATAAATTTTGGAAGCCTTTCTGAAATGCATATGACGCTTCGTAGGCATTACCTGCACCTGGCAACAGAATCTTAAGTGATTTATTGTCAAGTTGGTCTAAATATTGTGTAATAGGTGGAGAAGGATAGCCAATGTCCCATCCGGTCCTTCCGGAGGCATATCGGCTAGACCAATAAACTTCATCTAAATTCATCATTACCAAATTTAAATGCCATGAGCGAATACGCACAAGAGCAGGAACCCAAAAAAGATCAGGGCAAAAATATTATCATTATCGTTCTTGCCCTATTGGTGATCATTAGCGGCATAAAGCTATATACGGATTATGTGGATCGCAGCAAAAAATCCGAGGAAATTCTACTTCTCTCCACAGAGAATAGTGAATTGAATAAACGTCTGGATTCTGTCTACTATCAACTAGAATTGAGAATTCAGGAGATCGAAAAACTGGGGGGAGACATAGATAACCTTGAAGAACTTCGTGATCAGCTAATTACGGAAAGAAATGCGAGCAGGCAGCGTAGTGCAAATGAAATAGCAGCTCTGAATCAAAAAATCAATGAGTACAACTCTATCATTACCAATAAGGATCAAGAGATTCTTGAGCTGAGAGCCATGAATCAACAGCTTTTTTCTGAAAATCAAGACCTTAGGACCACCCAGGCTCAAATCGAAGAAGAAGTCGCTGAGCTTAGCTTAGAAAAGGAAAATCTTCAAGCAAAGGTAGACGTGGCCTCAAAGCTTAGAGCTGAAAATATCACCATCTCAGCTATAAACAGACGAGGAAAAGAAAGGGTGGAGACCACGAAAGATTTTAAAAACAGACAGATCGAAAGAATTAAAGTGAGCTTTAATCTTGCCAATAACGAAGTGGCTCTAAATGGACCAAGAAACATTTATGTACAAATACTTGATCCTAATAATCAGCCTATTTTCGATGTAGCGAAAGGCTCCGGGACTTTCATGCTGGAAGGTGCTGAAGAATTTTACACTGTTAAACAGGATATCATTTTTGATAACTCCGGTGAAGAGCTTTCATTCTATTATGAAAAAGGAACAGATTATCTTTCTGGAGATCATCAGGTTCTCATTTTCGTAGATAATTATCAAGTCGGCTCCAAAAGCTTTTCTGTAAAGTGACCTAACCAAGCCTAACTTAAATCCTTCTCTTCCGGGGAAGGATTTTCTTTTGCTCTGAATATTAGTGAATTGACCTTTGGATAAAGTAGAAGTAATTCTTACTTTTGCGATCTGTTTATTTAAATCATTAAACACATTAAAAAATGTTCCAAAGAAATTACGAGACGGTATTCATTTTAACTCCCGTTTTGTCTGATGTTCAGATGAAGGATACTGTCGACAAGTTTGTGAACTTGTTAAAAGAACAGGGGGCAGATCTAATTAATGTGGAAAATTGGGGTCTTAAGAAAATGGCTTATCCCATTGAAAAAAAGACCACAGGCTTCTACGTTTTGGTTGAGTTCAAAGCTGATCCAACACTCATTAGCAAATTCGAAGTAGAGCTTCGAAGAGATGAAAAAGTTATGAGATTCCTTACTACGGTTCTCGATAAGCATGGTATTGCATATGCAGAGAGAAGAAGAAAAGGAGAATTCAACAAAAAATCAGAAACTAAAGAGGAGGCAGCCAAATGACACTAATTAACGAACCAATCAACAGAGGAGAAATCCGAAAGAAGTATTGTCGATTCAAAAGACACGGGATCAAGTATATTGATTATAAAGATCCAAACTTCCTATTGAAATTTGTAAATGAGCAAGGTAAGATCCTTCCAAGAAGACTTACTGGTAACTCCGCGAAGTATCAAAGAAAGGTAGCTCAGGCTATCAAGAAAGCAAGACACCTTGCACTATTGCCTTTCGTAACTGATGGGTTGAAGTAATTCAGGTTTCGTCTAATCTTTAAAGCACATTACAAATGGAAATTATCTTAAAAACAGACATTAAAGGTCTAGGATATAAAAATGACTTGGTGGACGTAAAGCCAGGTTATGGAAGAAACTACCTTATCCCTCAGGGATTTGCAGTTTTGGCAACTAGTTCAAACAAAAAGGTTCTTGCTGAGAATATTAAGCAAGCTGCCCACAAAGCAGAGAAAATCAAGACTGAGGCAGAAAACACTGCTGCAGCGCTTGAAGCTTTGACTTTAGATATTAAAGCAAAGATCGGTGAGTCAGGAAAAATCTTTGGAAAGGTGACTACTCTACAGATTGCAGATGCACTTTCTGCAAAAGGATTTGACATCGATAGAAAGAAAATCTCAATCAATGTGCCAGTGGATGGTGCAGGTGAATTTGCTGCTGAAGTCGATCTACATAGAGAAGTAAAAACTCAGGTTAACTTCGTGGTTTCCGCTGAGTAATCAACCGACTTTATTACATAAAAAAAGCTCGCCATATGGCGAGCTTTTTTCATTTGTCAACTTTTTTAGTTAAGCGCTCCTTCAAGGTCTGCAATCAGCTTCTTAGAAACTGCTCTTGAATTTTTTTCCTTTTCAGCTTTCAAAACTTCAAGTGCTTTTTCAGTTTTTTCGATTACCCCAGCAGGATTATTATCGTTCTTATAACTTACCCAGCACCAAGACAATTCTGCAGCAAGAGAATTACCAGCTTTCAATTTGTCAAGTTTCTTGATTGCTTCAGCAATCGTCTTTTCCATTTTTACAACTTCCATTTTAATCTAGATTTAGTTGGTTTGATTGATTTGCAGCAAAAGTGAAAAATATTTTCAAATATTTACAAAACCGCGCTTAAAATTTAATAGAAAGCTAATTTTCAATCGATTGCGAAGAAAATTTTTTTCTAGGCGAAGGAGAAAGAAGGTGAAATTCACCTTGAAATCAAGAACTTAAAATTGGCATCTCATAAGTCAATTAAAATTTTATAGACAGGTTTGGAAAAGAAATTCTAAGCTTCTACCTTTGTGACACTTTAAAGGAGACCCTCGGCGGAATCCAACAAACTGGTCTATGGTGTAACTGGCAACACGTCTGATTTTGGTTCAGAAGAGTCTAGGTTCGAGCCCTAGTAGACCAACTCAAAGTCCCGAAATTAATTCGGGACTTTTTTGTTGCCTAAGCCTTAATCGGTAGCAATTCATCGCATTGTTTCCTAGTTGCTCAGTGAGCTTATAATTAGCCAAAGCTCCTACTCCTGCTCCCACTAGCGGAACCAGCTGAGCCAGTTTTGCTAAATCTATGTAATCTCGGTAATCAAGCTGAAATGTTTTCCAGTCAAACTCATCAATGTTCTGAGGAAGGTTTGGTTCGAAATCACTCCAGTTTTCCATTAACCCTATCAAATCATTTTTTCTTTGCTGAGAGGAAAACGTAAGTTGAAATATATACAAAAGAAATAACCTTTCTTTTTTCTGCTTGAGGTCGGCACCATATAAAGCAGCGATATCAAAAAGCATCTTCATTTTAATAGTGAGAAAAGCTGGGAAATCTGCAAACCCTAAAAGAATTCCCCCTGCTCCCGTTACGGCTCCCTCAGCACTAGCTGTATTTCTATACCATTTTATTCTTTGTCGGACTTTCATCTCTCTGGCTTTCAAGGAAAGACTATCATCCCACTTAGGTAAAATCCAGGATGACCCAGTCATAACTGCTTTCACCATATTTTCTATAGCCGCAGTGACCACCTGATGAAGTTTTTCCGGAAGGAGGTCATTAATCTTTTTCTGAACACTCCTCGTCATCCTATTCATCAAGCCAGGAGGCCGTTTCATTTGAAACAGCCAAATGTTTAACTCGGCACGCACATAATGCAGATAAGCATCCATAAATGAATAATCAGATTAAACTTAGCCCTTAATTCTAGGTTATACTAAATATACCATCAAAACACCAACCTTATGAAAGCTTTACTATTTTCTCTAATTCTATTCTTGTTTTATTTTGATTTCAGCGAACCAAAACCTTTACCCTTAAACCCTTTTGATGAAATAACAGTATGTCATGATTTCGGGCCAGGGATGGAGCAGTTCTCCGATGACCCTGAATTCATCAAGCTTCACCCTGCCCCTGATAGAATCAATTATTCTGCAATGGGCGAGATGATCAATTTTGATACCCCTGATGGTAAAAAGGCCTCTGGATATTTTATACCAGCATCAAATCCAGACTCTGATAAATGGCTTTTTGTTTACCAAGAATGGTGGGGCTTAAATGATCAAATCAAAGAACAAGCGGACATTTTCTACAATGATTTAAATAGCAAGGTAAATGTTTTGGCCCTTGACATGTATGACGGCAAAGTCACTTCTGATCCCCAAGAAGCCGGTCAATTTATGCGTTCTGCAAATGAGGCCAGACTTCAATCAATCGTTCTAGGTGCTCAGCAGTTCGCAGGAAGTGAAGCCATGATTGCAAATGTAGGATGGTGTTTCGGAGGCGGATGGTCACTAAAGTCCGCTCTCCTTACCGGTAGCCAGAACATTGGTTCGGTTATGTATTACGGAATGCCAGTCCAAGATGTAGAAATGCTTAAAACTCTTAATTCCGACGTCCTTGGACTCTTTGCCACAGAAGAGTATATCTCCAAAGAGATAATCGAAAATTTTGCTCAGAACATGGAAAAGGCCGGGAAGGACCTGGAATATAAAATATTCGATGCTGCTCATGGTTTTGCAAATCCAAGCAATCCAAGGCATGATCCAGAAGCTACAAGCGAGGCCTATGAAATGGCAATTGGTTATTTAAGAGATAAGTTTGGTGAATAGAATTAAAAAGGGCCGCTTCGAAGCGGCCCTTTTTTATTTGTAAAGATGATTAAATAACAACTTATAAGTACCATGGGATTGGGCACGGAAGGTGATTTCGGGTGTGTATGCATAAAACTTACCTTCACCCATTTCAGCTTCGAAAGCTGTCACCCCATTCTTTAAGTAAGACTGTCCAAAAGCCCAACCACTTTTCAGAGGCGGTTCTTCGCCAAACCAAGCCAATGGTTTAACTCCAGAGCTAACCGCATTTGGTGTTAAATGAAATACCGGACTTCTGTTAAAAAGAATATTTGCCTTCTCTGACATTCCATAATTAGAGGGATGATCCTGGTCAATGTACATTTCTAGCACAGATCCCGGAATGTAGTATTTCTCGCCACTCAAAGGTCTTGTTTTACCTTGGGAGTCCATATCGATCAGAGCATCTGAAACTGGTAAATCAAAATGATAAGCTAAGTCCGTTGCTGAACCTACTGTTACAATCCGACCTCCATTTTCAACAAACTCTTGCAAGGCAGGAATAGACTTTTCGCTAGTGATAGAGCCTAGCATATGATGATACTTTTCATCAATTTCAGATGCACTTGGTTGTCGACGTGAATATCTAGAATTAGAAGCCTCAACACCTGGAATACCAGGGCCAATGAATAATAGCACATCATAATTTTCACTAAGATTTCCTTCGTCAATTTCTCGAGGAAAAATCAACTCAAAATCATAATGAAACTGCTCTAAAATCCAACGAACCCACCCTGATGGCATCGAACCTCCATAATAGTCAAATAAACCTATCCTGGCTGATGAAATATTCTTTAGCTCAGATGGAGTATCCTCCACAGGAGTCGGATAAACACCAAAGTTTGAAGCGGCATTTCTTAACTGCTCAGCACCTTCTGACCCAACATAATATGAGCCTGCATCGTGACCATTCCAATCAGCAGTGAGTTGTTTTACTTCAATCCCAGCTTTGAGCAAATCATTTACAGCTATAAATGAATTATTCTCATTTATATCCACAATATATGCCTGTCCCTGATCTAAATCCTTTGGGTCAGGCTCAAGAAGTTGCCCCAAAGGAATAGCTTCAAATGGACCCTCCATGGCAACATATATAGGATCGGCTTCTACTGCCATTTGGTAGGCCAAAGTCCATCCGGCGGCATCATAGGGTCTGATCGGAGGTCCTCCCGGATAAAGAAAATCATTGGGATGGTTTTGAGATTCAAACATATCTAAAATATGCGGTCGGAAAGCCTGAGCTGCCTTTACCACATAAGATCCCGATGGGTAACTTTCCCCTTCCAATACAAAATCTGAACTGGCACGATGAACCTCAATCCCTGATTTGATTAATGCATTTAAGAATTTTAAAGCCGTTGGAAAATCCTTTTGGTCTGGAGAGATCACATAACCTCTAGGATCTCTTCTAGAAGGATTCATATAGACACTGTCATAGAACTCTCTGGGAAGGCCTCTACCGAATCCATTACTTTGATTCGAACCCTCTTTTTTGGCTGCTTCGAATTTAGATTCAATTGCCTCTGCATTCTTGGGATAAAGAGTCCAGCTATCTTGTTCACCCTTTTCGATGGATCTTCTACCCATCAGGTAAATGTTCCTTAAAAGATCATCACCGTTTCGAACAGCGTGATTTAAAATAGCATAGTTAAGTGAAACAGAATAATCTATAGATTGCTTAAAGTGCCACTCTTGAGGAGCAATTGGAAATGGATTATCATTATCAGGTACCAAGCGGTCGGGAACTAATGGGATTTCCATTGGAGTTGGATTCCCCGTCATTTCAGTAAGAATCCCTATAATATTATGATAATAAGGTGTGGTTCTAAGCCCTCCATTCCACCAAGTTGAGTAAGGTGAGCCACCTAATCTTGTATATCCTGGACGATTTTCTTGATTTAACCTATTAATCATCGAGGCACCCACTGCGTCAAGACTGGTAATAATCATAGGGTCTAAAACATGATTAAAGGGGTCTCGATAAGGAGGACCAGCGACAACAGTCCCTGCAGGAGAAGTTTGATGATGGTTATAGATTATTTGAGGAATCCACTCAATATATTGAACTCTCGACATGTTTTCGGCCTCTACCATGTTATTCATGTAGAAGTCCCGGTTATTGTCATGTCCTACATATTTCTGGTAAAGTACAGGAATGTTTTGATCCCTTTCTTCCTCGTTTTCTTTCCTCATGTACCAATCAGACATAATTTCCTGGCCATCAGGATTGGCATGAACCAGAAGAATGATCACCTCATCAAGAATCCTAAGGGTCTCATCATCTGTTCTAGAAGCAAGCTCATAAAGGGTTTGAATTAATTGGTGGGCACTTAGTACTTCATTGGCATGAAGTCCACCATCAATCCAAACTACCGGTTTCCCTTCAGAAATGAGGTTTTCGGCTTCTTCTCTTGACATTTTAGCCCTTCCTAGTGCCTGAGAAATCTCTCTGTATTTATCTTTTTCAGCTAGATTAGCAGGAGAAGAAACGATGAGCATTGGCTGCGTTCTTCCAAAAGCAGTTTCACCTATACTAACGAGTTCTACCCGATCACTTGCATCGGCAACTTTTTGAAAGTAAGCCTCAGTTTCGGAGAAATTTGCGAGTTGGTAATCATCACCTATATCAAATCCAAAATGTGACTTGGGTGTTGGAATGGTTTGACTGGAGAGAGTGAATTGCAGCAGAAAGCTTGCTGCAAGCAAAATCAATTTCTTATTCATTTCGGAAGATATTAATTATTCAATTTGGATAATAGATCAAATATCTAAGTGGTATCACTCAAGTTCTTTATTTTTAAAATTTAAAGTTGTGAATTTCAGAGTTTATGCTCGTTCTATTTTCACAAACTTTTCATAATCAGGATGTTGACGATCTTGCTTGGTTTGGAAACCACCCGCATTAAAAATTCCAGGAAACAGTTCCCATTTTTCTAATTGAAGTTTGAAATCACCCACCTTGAAGGGAGAATCAATCATAATACCCGCTTTCCCGTTTTTACCCTTTACTGTCAAGTCCTTGGTCTTAATAAATCTCTCTTGAAACTTAAGATTATATCCATAATTCTGGGTCTGGCCATTAATGATAAAATTTCCCGACTTTAGATTATCAATTAGAAACTCCCCATTTCCTTCCAAGGTCAAATCTGAACCTAGAACAGAATTTTGAAGGTCTAACTTAGCTCTATTTCTGGCAACCACTCTGCTTGATATAAAAATTTCATCTTTGCCATCCTCTTTTCTCTGAAATCCAAATCTTGCTCCCTTTCCATCAATAAATACTGGGTTCAAAAGGACAGGTACCACGGAGGTGGGATTTACCAGATGGGGAAATTCACTAAGTTCAATCTCAGGTTCAAATCGGTTATCCAGATTACTATACCAACTTATTCTCCCTCCCTTTATCTTCAAACGATATTTATTATCCCCTGTGATTATTTGACGGATTCGTAATCCTTGTGGGCGGTAATCTATCCTTTGAGAGTAACTAGGTTCTCCATTTTCCTCCACAAAAAACGTGTTCTCAAACTTTGCCTCTGAAGGCAATGAGTATAAGGCAACCAGAATTGATTTCTCAGGAAAAGTATGAGTCAAATTAACAGGCTTTACAAGAACATTCCCGGCATTTCCATTAAATGAATCTATCAATTCAACTTCTTGTACCACACCATTCTCTGGGTCTACTAGTTGAAGTTGATGACCCTTTTTCCAAATATCCGAACCTAAACTGCCTACCGGGATTGAGGATACAGAACCACTAAGAGGCTTTGAGGTCTCCGCATATAGGGGCCTTGAGGTACTTCTTATTAAACCATGCGTTTCCACGTTCTCCATCACGAGATTAACGTTGTAGTCTGTGTACATCAAGTGGCCAGCAGAATTATTACCAAGATCCCATAGAGCAGAGCAGCCTTTGCGATATTTACCATCCAAAAGTGGTTCTAGGGTGGAGTGATTTACGGTAAATTCGATCTCCGAAAGGGTTTGAGGTATTCCCTTGTCAAGTGTTACTTCTGTGTATGTAATTCTTCTATCAGTTCGGTTCCAATCAGGTTTTGGAGAGGTGTACTGTTCCGAAAACTGGCTCCAGGTCTTCCATTTTCTCTCCGTTTTCTCAACAGTGTAAGTTTGGCCATTAAAATTGAGTTTATCTCCATTTTGTAGAGCAAATCCCCAAACTTCTATAACCCTTTCAGATGGCTTCCCTATCAAATTATTTTTGGAAATATCCTGAAGGTTTTGGCGAATCGTATCTCCTCTCTTCGGGAGTTTATCAAAAAGATTTATTTCTGAAGCAGTGAACCCTCTGCCAGTTAAGTCATTTTCCCCATAAATGAGCCAAAAGTCACCATTTGTATTTAATCCGATTTTTTTCCCATCAATTATTAAATGGGTCAACTCACTACTGGTACTGGTTCCTCCGGTCCATTCTTGAGAGGCAAGGTGATACCAGGTGAAAAATGAGGAGGAAACTTCAACTCTATTTTGAGAAACCATCCGCATTTCCAGATCATCAAACCGACTGGGTTTAAGAGACTCCATTTCAATGAATTTACCGGGTTTTTCCTTCGAATGACCTATCCATTCCACCCTTAGGCCTCCACTTGTCCTGGCCTTCATGTTATTGGGGTTTTTACTCATCCAGTCTCCCTCAAACCGATAAATACAAAAATCGGTAATTTCCTTCCCATTATGCCTTCCACCTCCGTTACAATAACCTTGATTAGGCATTCCAAAAGAAACACCAGGCCTAACAAATCCTAAGGATTTTTTCATTTCTTCTCTGATCCTGAACTGATCCAAATTGCAGAATCGCTTCAACCCAAACTGGCTAGAATGATTCGACGGATCAGAAAAAATAGTCCCGGTTGGACTGCCATATTGGACAACTTTCTGAGTGTAAGTCGGAGGGATGAATTGCCATTCAAAATTAATATCTACACGACCAGAATTAGGAAGGTGAAATAGTGTGCCATTATCTCCAAAAGTTTCTATGAAGCTACCTGCAGCTTCGAGACCTCTTCCATGCAAATCTCCATTAAATGCATCTGACCACATACAATGGATCGCAGGAGCCTCTCCTTCTTTGGGACCAATAAAATTAATTTTGGAATCTTTTGAAACCTCAATTTTCGGCATTCCGAGAACCCCATAAACCTTTCCAGATTCGGCGAAGAGGGCATCCTTCCTTCGCCCTGATTTAGACCATGATTCCAAAGCAAATTTATTATCAAAAAAGAAGATTCCATCCTCATCACTTATCGCTGAGGGAGCTGAAGAATTCTCGCCATTATAGGCAAAATCAACAATAAGATTTTTCCCGTCTAGTACTTCAAGAACTCTTGAATAAACTACTGCGGTGGCGTTTGGGAAATAATTTCTACCGGAATTTGGGAATTCTGAAGAGCATTTGTGAATTCTCGATGGTTCCAGCCAACATCCCAAATAATCTGAATTGAAAACATTTTCATTCCCTTGATAGGTAACTTTGGTTCTGGAGTTGTCCAGTGGTTGGTAGGTAAGTTGGCCCCAAAATGGTTTATAAAACGCCTTTCCTCCAAAATTTTCCAGAAAATCTACCTCTAGGTTCTTTATGTTTTTTGGTTGGTCTTCTTTAACCTGATCTGAAGAATTCTCAATAATCAATTGAGGATTCCCAGATGGTTCAATTGGCCAAATCTTCGAACCGGGTGGAAGTTCACCATTGAATTCAGTAATCTTGTACGTTTTATCTTTTAGCCTCGCAAATTCGATTCCTTCTTTTTTGATTTGAGCGAACCAATCTTCAGTTTTATCACTACTCATATAAAAAATATTAAAGAAATAAGATACAAATTCTCTTAAAAGTACTGAAACAAAAAGGTTAAAAAGAGATGCAAAATAAAATTTGGAATCAATCTGACTTACTATCTCTTCCACACAAAAATTTGTACTTTTGACTTCGATCTCCAAAAAAACTCCTGTGAATCCAAACAATATGTCAGAAGTAAAAATATTTTCAGGGAACAATAGTGATTACCTTGCAGAGAAAATTGCTAAACAATACGGCAAAAAACTCGGTGACTTAACCCTGTCTAAGTTTAGCGATGGTGAAATGTCTCCAAGCTTCAATGAGTCAATCCGAGGTAGTACTGTCTTCCTTATTCAGAGTACGAATCCACCTTCTGACAACATATTAGAGCTTTGCTTAATGATTGACGCAGCCAAGCGAGCCAGTGCTTATAAGGTTTGTGCTGTTATCCCCTATTTTGGGTATGCGCGTCAAGACAGAAAAGATAGACCCAGAGTTTCTATTGCAGCAAAGCTAATCGCAAATATGTTGACCTCTGCGGGAGCAGATAGAATTATGACCTGTGATCTTCATGCAGGACAAATTCAGGGTTTCTTTGATATTCCATTGGATCATTTAAATGGATCCGCTATCTTTGTGCCCTATTTAGAAAGGCTGAACCTAAAAAACCTGATTTTTGCCTCCCCCGATGTAGGAGGAGTAGCAAGAGCAAGGGCCTATGCAAAGCGTTTCGAAGTAGAGATGGTCGTCTGTGATAAGCACAGAAAAAGGGCTAATGAAATAGCCTCAATGCAAGTTATTGGTGATGTAGAAGGAAAGGACGTTGTTCTTGTTGATGATTTGGTTGATACGGCGGGCACGTTGTGTAAAGCTGCCGAGCTTCTAAAAGAAAAAGGAGCAACATCTGTCAGAGCAATTACTACTCATGGTGTTCTTTCCGGAAAAGCTTACGAAAACATAGAGAACTCAATGTTGGAGGAACTAGTCATCACTGATACCATTCCATTGAAAAGACCTTCAGAAAAAATTAAGGTGCTCTCGGTGGCTGAATTATTTGCCAAAGCAATACATGCTGTAACAGGTAATACTTCCATCAGTTCCTTATTCATTTAAGAACCAATTATAAATTCAAATACTTATGAAAACACTTGAGATTATAGGGTTTAAAAGAGCAAATCTCGACAGTGCATCACTTTCTGAAATCAGAGATAGTGGCAATGTTCCCTGCGTAGTTTATGGTCCTGGGATCAAAGAGCAAATTCATTTCTATGCTCCTGCCATCCTTTTTAAGCCATTAATTTACACTCCAGACGTTCACCTTGTTAAGTTGAACATTGAAGGAGAAGAAATTAAGGCGGTACTTAAGGATACTCAGTTTCATCCAGTGAGCGAAGTTCTACTTCATGCAGACTTCCTGGCTTATACTAATGACAAGCCGATCAAATTTGATATTCCTATCAGAGTGGAAGGTCGTTCTCCAGGTATTGCCAAAGGTGGTAAGCTTGAAATGAAGAATAGAACTATCCAGGTAAAAGGATTGGCAGAGAATCTTCCTGATTTTATTACCATCGACATTTCTAAACTTGATCTGGGTAAATCCTTCAAGGTAGGAAGTGTTCAGCCTGAAGGTTTTGAAATCCTTACCAGCCCACGTGTTTCTCTAGTTACTGTGGCTATTCCAAGAGCTCTTAGAGGAAAAGGCGCTGAAGATGATGAGGAGGAAGAAGCAGAAGCAGAAGCTTCTGAAGAATAAGAATTATTTACTATTCAAAAATCCTGTCAAATCCTGGCAGGATTTTTTTTTACCTTATTCTCTCAAGGACTAGAATATGAAATATCTAATTGTTGGACTGGGCAACATCGGTCCAGAATACGAACTTACCAGACATAATATCGGATTCCTCACATTAGACAGATTAGCCGATGCCCAAAACTGTCAATGGAGCAGCGAAAGGCTTGCTTTCAAAACTGAGTTTAAGTTTCGTGGTAGACAGATTCATCTCATCAAACCCACCACTTACATGAATCTAAGTGGTAAAGCAATGAACTACTGGATGAAAGAGCTCAAAATTCCTAAAGAAAACACCCTAGTGGTAGTGGATGAAGTAGCTCTTCCGTTTGAGTCTTTAAGAATGAGAGCCAAAGGAAGTGCTGCTGGCCATAATGGCTTAAAAAATATTGAATTACTTACTGGTGGTAGTAACTATCCCAGATTGCGAATGGGAATAGGAAATGACTTTCCAAAAGGAAGACAAGTAGATTTCGTTCTTGGAAAATTTACTGAAGATGAATTTGCCGTACTCCCCACCATGATGGACCGTGCGATCGAAATGATTTATTCATTTTGCACAATAGGAATTCAGGACACCATGAGCAAGTACAATAATTAGGAGATTCTTGTTGGATTTATAAAGCTTTAAACATTTCTTTACGTCTATAAGACATTGATTTATAAAGAAGAGGTGAGAGAATAGGCTCTTTGACCCTCTGGCAACCATCCTTATCCTCTGGAAAGGTGCCAAATCCTACCCAAACGGGAGCTATAAACAGTCAGCAAGTAAGCGGATTCTTATATTCTCGAAACGGTCAGGTTCTTTTGAATCATGTCGAAAAGTAAATCGACATTATGAGCAAGAACTTTGAAACCAGCGCCATTCGCATCAACCATTCACAGTCTAATCAGAAGGAGCATTCCTCTGCATTATACCTGACCTCAAGTTTCACCTTTGACAGCGCTGAGGATGCAAGAGCCACCTTTGCGGATGAGATGGAGGGAAACATATATTCCAGATATGCCAATCCAAATTCAACAGATTTAATTCAGAAGCTTTGCGAAGCAGAAGGAACCGAAGACGGGATTGCAACTGCCTCCGGTATGGCTGCTATGTTTGGCTCCATAGCCGCATTACTTGAAAGTGGAGATCATATCATCGCTTCGAGATCACTATTCGGGTCTACTCATCAACTTTTGACCAGAGTATTTCCGAAATGGGGAATTACATCGACTTACGGGGATATCTCAGACTTTGAGAACTGGGGAAAATTGGTTCAGAAAAACACCAAAATGCTCTTTATCGAGACCCCTTCCAATCCTGGACTAGAAATCATAGATTTAGAGAAAGCAGGTCAGTTTGCCAAAGAACACAATCTAATTTTTGTAGTCGATAACTGTTTCGCCACTCCCTATCTACAGCAGCCTGCCAAATGGGGTGCAGATATCGTCACTCACAGTGCCACAAAATATATTGACGGACAGGGGAGAGTTCTCGGAGGTCTCATCCTAGGCAAAAAAGAGTTTATCAAAGATGTACAGTTTTTTGCACGGCATACAGGTCCTGCAATTTCCCCATTCAATGCATGGATCCTATCAAAAAGTATGGAGACACTTGCAATCAGAATGGATAGACACTGTGATACTGCATTGAAAGTAGCTAAGTATTTTGAAAATAATTCCTCAGTAGGAAGAGTCAAATATCCCTTTCTCCCTTCCCATCCTAGCTATAACATAGCCATCAAACAAATGAAATTAGGTGGTGGCATTCTCACCCTGACCCTTGATGGAGGCTTGGAGAGAGCCAAAAAATTTCTAGATCATTTAAATATGATATCTCTAACCGCCAACTTGGGTGATAGCCGAAGTATAATTACTCATCCTGCAAGTACAACACATAGCAAGCTTTCTGAAGAAGAAAGGGAAAAAGTCGGAATAGTAGATGGATTAGTACGTGTCTCGGTTGGACTTGAACATCCGGACGATATCATCTCTGATATCAGTCAAGCTTTAGAAAAATCAAAATGATTACCAGGTCGTCTGCTTTAATTTTGGAAATGCCCTGATCAAATCACTCAAACTAATCTGACCTAGTAGTTGACCATTTTGCACCACTGGAAATCTCCTAATCTTTAGCTCTAAAAACTTACCAGCAGCATCAAAAAGAGATAGCTCTGGTGGTAGAGTAATGACATTTTTGGTCATATGGTCCGCTACCTTGGAAGGAAACTTTGGAGTATTGGTGTATTTCCCCTTAATGATTTCTTTGAGGCAGTCGACTTCAGAAATAATCCCAACTAATGCCCCGGACTCATCGAGTACGGGTGCTCCTGAAATTTTCTTTTTCGCCAAAACCTCGAGAACCTGATCCAAAGTATCATCTGGTTTGAATGTGGTTAATCTTGTGCTCATGTGATCAGCTACAGTCAAATGCTTAACTGGCTGTTTTTTGGGTTCAGCTACTCTTACTCCTTGAAAACTCTTTACCATGTTTGGGTTTTATTAAATGGATTAGAATCTACTGAAAAAAACCAGAATTCCAATCAATTATTCAAAAAATATAGATTTTTAATTCTTTATTCTACTTTTAGTCGATTTGATAGAATTTTATTCTGTAACACTACGAGAGAAAGCCAGTTTTCAGAAGGACCTCGGTATAAATCCCCGAAATCAAAAGTACCTATCAGGATATCTTGATCCCCATCTGCATCAACATCACCTTTTGACAGGATTAAAAAATTTGCATTAACCTTAAAATCCTGGACATAGGGCCTAAAACTTTCATCTCCTTCATTTTCAAAGAAAATTAAATCTTCTCGGGGCTTTTGAGTTTTATCCGGAAAAAATGAAATAGCCACAATATCCAAATCACCATCTAAATCGAAGTCTTCAACCTGTACCCCACTTGCTCCGTGCATGGGATAAAACCAGCTTTCTTTAAAGCTGTTGTCACCCTGATTTTTAAAAATTCTGACTCCGTGGAAATTTTTCAAAATCTGAGATTTATTGGTATTGTCACCGTTAACCAAGATAATATCCAGTTTCCCATCCTTATCCATATCCACCAATTGAAAATCACTTGATCCAAATGCAGGTTGAAATCTAAGAAAGGCCTTTTCTTCAAATTCGCCCTCTCCTTGATTTTCCCATAGAAAAACTCCTTCAAATGCCTGAGTCATCAAACCTATAATGTCTAAATCTCCATCAATATCAAAAGTTCCGTCTTTCGCGATCCGGGCAGTGGTTTTAGGAGAACTTCCGACATCCCTTCCTCTGAGGAGAGATAGTCACTGAGTTTGCCAACATGATTCCCAAATTGGGAGATGACATAATCATCAACACCGTCTCCATTTAAATCACCTTTCGAAAAATAAGTTGGCCTCATGAGACTGTCTGCAACCATAATCGTTTCCCATTGACCGTTTGAACAGCGATACTGCACCAAACTACCTAAAGAATCATTGGACGGATCCATTAGACCCATGGTCAAAAGTTCGAAATCATCGCTATCTAAGTTTATGGAAACGGGGGCAACCGAAGTTGTAACCGAATCAATAAGTATTTCTCTCTTTCCTAAATCCAATCGAAATAACTTCCTAAACCGGTGTCCCAACCAAACTTGAGAAGCTTTATCCACATGAATCATAGTGGTCAAATCAGGAAGAATAAAATCAAACTTCGGGATTGCCACTTCGAATCCGGGAATTCCCATCGAAGGCATAAACTTTTCTTTTTGTGGCAAAGGACTATTTGGAGCATTTTCCAGAAAATAATCTTTTAACTTTTGCCAATCATCTCTCTGGATAAGAGGGATTTCAGAGTAAATTCCGAGTGGGATGTCTTGATCTTTTGGTAGGGTAACCCCAAAATCCTCGGGTAAATATAAACCCATACGCATCCTCATGTCAGGCAGCACATTGTACTCCCATGTTTTTTTATCCAAAATGGAAGGGTCAGGCATTAAATGGCAACTCGCACAATAAAGGTTTGCCAACTTTTCTCCATCTAAATTCAGTTCCTCTTGGGACAGTTCAAGAAGACTTTTTGATTCTAGCTCTCGGTTTGTCGAGGTACCACATCCAAAATGGAATAAGAAAACTATCCCCGCTAACCAACTTCTTTTTATTCTCCCTCCTCCAAAAATTCATTTACCAAACTCATATCAATTGCAAGTCTGTTTTTAAAGTCTTGCTCATCACTTGAGAATCTAACTTCAGGATTAAAAAAATGATTATCTGACTTGACCTTAATTTTACATGAAGCATGGATTTCTTGAAAATTCGAAAAGCTCCTAAGGCGTTTTACATGTTCAGGCCTGGAGCCTCCCCCAGGCATTATTATGATTCTATCATTCCCTAGCTCCAAAAGTCGCTCTATATTTTCAATTCCTTCTGAAACGGTATTTTTTTGACCAGAAGTGAGAATTCGTTGAAAGCCCAAATTGATAATCCTTGTCAGTGACTCCTCAAATTCAGATGAAGCATCAAAGGCTCTATGGAAAGTGCAGGGTAACCCTCCAGCAGATCGAATAAGTACCTCACAACCATTGGAGTTCACTTTGCCTTCCTTGTCCAAAATTCCGAATACGAATCCATCAGCACCATGATCCTTCATAATCTTAATATCCTCACGCATTACCGAAATCTCTTTTTCAGAATAACAAAAATCCCCTCCTCTAGGTCGAATCATCACAAAAACAGGTATATCTATCTCCTTTTTCAAAAAACTAAGCATACCAGGGCTCGGAGTTTCTCCTCCCTCAGGGAAATTAGCGCACAATTCAATTCGGTCCACTCCAAATCTGGCCGCTTCAATAGCCGCAGCTAAATTGAAAACAGGAGCTTCAAGTAAAATCCTTCCCATTTCAATTAAAATAGCTTTTCGAATCAATTAACTCGTTGCTGGACATATCGCCTTGAGCATAATTGAACCCTGGCTGAACTGCAAATGCTCCCATTTCACCATCTTTATTAATTGCCAAAAATCCGGCTTGAATTTCTTTCGAATTTGAACTCTTGGCTACCAGTCTCCTGACAGCCTCCTCGCAAGCCTCCTGTGGGCTCCTTCCTTGTCTCATCAATTCTACGATCAGAAAGCTGCCACAAATCCGAATGATGGTCTCACCCAAGCCTGTTGCAGTTGCCGCTCCCACTTCATCGTCTACGTATAGTCCTGCACCTATAATAGGGCTGTCTCCTACTCTTCCATGCATTTTATAAGCTAGCCCACTTGTAGTACAGCTTCCAGCCATTTTTCCATCCTCACCGATTCCTATCATACCAATTGTATCGTGATTTTCTATGTTTATTATGGGTTTGTACTGGCTGGTCTTCTTCCATTCCTCATAGGCTCTTTTAGCTCCTGGGGAAAGCTCTTCCTTTTCTAAGGGAAAACCTTGTGCAATAGCAAATTGTCTTGCTCCCTCTCCTGCAAGCATAACATGTGGTGTATCTTCCATGACTTTTCTCGCGACAGAAATGGGATGCCTGACTTGCCTCAAAAAGGCTACCGAACCACATTCTCCATTACCTTTCATAATGGACGCATCCAGCGTAACTATTCCCTCACGATCTGGTAATCCTTGTAATCCGACAGAAAGGTTTTCCAGGTCCAATTCTGTAGTCATCACCCCTTTCTCCACGGCATCAAGAATAGACCCTCCGGATTTAAGGGTTTCTAATGCTGTAGCATTGGCCGGTACACCATGATTCCAAGTGCTAAGGATTAGCGGGGCTTTCCTTTGGGTATCTTTCCTGCCAATTAAGGGACTAGAATGTATCACACCAGGAAAAAAAGCGGCACTGCTGAGAAGAGACTGTTTCAGGAATTTTCTTCTATCACTCATTTGGGTTATTTTGAAGATTAGTGGTTTAAATTATCACTAAAATAGCCTTATCATCTAAATTAATTTCTATGCGCCCTTATTTACTGAAAGAATCTAACTGGAAAACTCTAAAAAGTCATCGATTTGAATTAGCCGTTTTGCCTTGGGGCGCTACCGAAGCACATAATTATCATCTTCCCTATGGCACTGATGTCTATGAAGCCGATGAAATCGGGGCCGAATCTGGAAGAAAGGCATGGGAAAAGGGCGCTAATGTAACCATTCTCCCCACTGTTCCATTCGGCGTAAATACAGGACAGTCAGACATTTATCTGGATATCAATATGAATCCAAGTACTCAATTCATGATTATCAAGGATATTTTGGGAGTTTTAAACAAACAGGGGGTTAAAAAATTTCTGATCCTAAACAGCCATGGAGGCAATGACTTTAAAACTGCGCTAAGGGAACTTGGTCTCGAGTTCCCCGAAATGGCCCTTTTTACCTGTAATTGGTTCCAAGCTCTGGATAAGTCGCTGTTTTTTGAAAAAGATGGTGATCATGCTGAAGAAATGGAGACATCCTTAATCCTACACCTTTTCCCCGACTTGGTCCTGCCACTTTCGGAAGCAGGGGATGGAGCGGAAAAAAAATCAAAAATTACAGGAGTTCGAGAAAAATGGGCTTGGGCTGAGCGAAAATGGTCACAAGTAACAGAAGACACAGGAATCGGTGACCCCAGCAAAGCTTCAGCGGTAAAGGGTGCCAAATACTTTGATGCGGTCACGGATAAGATATCAGATCTGATTTGTGAGATCTGTGAAGCAGATCCAAAAAATCTATACCGCTAGTCGGATTACTTTAAAGGTCTAATTCAACTTTCTCACCAGAGTACATGATTTGAGTCGCATTTCTTGCTCCTGTAGGCACCTTAATGCTTCGAGAACTTTGGGATAAAAAGCCTGATCCTAAAGTTGTTTCAACTCTTTTTTTAGCTCCATTTTCCAAAGAAAATTCAATCGCCATCACATCCTGATCAGGTCGAATGAAATTAGAAATATCACTTTCAGTAACATAAACTTTTAATTCCCCTCGGTTTTGGGAGGCTACAAAAAGGTTTGATTGACCAAATTGAAGTTTAACCAAAGCTTTGGCATCACCTGGAACGATAAAACCACTTTCTCTTGCTGAAACAGGCTCAAAATCCCCATTTCCATCTCCAAGTAAAACCCAACCAAGGGAAGCGTCCAATCGTCCAATGAAAATTTCGTTACCATAGTCATTCCCTACAGCAAGTATATCCTCAAAACCATCGCCATTTATATCTTCCAGTACAATCCCATTCATCGGGGCAATTTGAGCAATCTTCGGAAGGGAGTGAACTTCAAATTTTCCATTACCGAGATTCTCGACCCAAATCGACTGATCATAATTACCGGTTAAAACTAATGCGCCTTCTCTCTCCTCTGGGGTCAGAAGATCATTCTCAGAGCTTAAAGCGTAGGTTTTGTACCGTTCGAACTTCTTTCGGAAAAGAGTGCTCTGTCCATATAAATCATCCCAAAAATGACTTGGAAATGACTGGTACTCACCAGCTCTATCGATGTAATAAGCAAAGGTAATTGGGTCAATACTTCCATTTGCATCAAAGTCTTTCCCGTAAACCTTAACCGGACGATCCTGAGTGGGCCGGTGAGAATTATTCCTTCCTAAATTACCAATGACAAAGTCGGTGTCTCCATCTAAATCAATGTCTCCTAAAGCAATGGAATTCCACCATCCCAGGTGATTTTCAAGGCCTGTTTCTTTTAATTCAGTGAAGCGATCACCTCCATTTTGAAGAATGGTTATTTTCATTAATTCCCCTACCAAGATCAAATCTGCATCTCCATCTTGATCAAAGTCAGTCCAAGCTGCATCCACAATCATCCCCAATGAAGATAGGTCAGGAAAAACTTGATTGGTCACATCCTCAAATAATCCATTATTGTTTCTTAGAATAAAGCTTTTATCTGGAAATGGATATTGAGCTACTGGTGTCCTACCTCCTACAAACAAATCAATGAATCCATCTCCATCATAATCCGCTCCTCTGACCACACTTCCATTCGCTTTAACTTCAGGAAGTGATTCGCTTAGGGAGAAGTTACCCTTCCCGTCATTCAGGAAAAGTCTATCTGAATATTGAGCTGAGCCGGGGGCAAATTCATTACTCCCGCTGACTAAATAAATGTCATTATCACCATCATTTTCGACATCAAAAATGAGAATTCCCTGCTCTTCAAAAGCCGCCTGATCTTGGGTGAGAAGATTTTGTTCGGCAAAGCCTTCCTGACTTTGAAGGAATAATTTTGGCTGAAAGCCTGAAGAAGAACCTACGATCAAATCATCCAGATTATCTCCATTTAAATCCCCCGAGGCTAATGCTGGGCCATATTGGGATAACTTATGAGGTAGTGTTCTTTGAATATTGTAATCAATTTTATCCTGCTCCTCGTGCAAATAATTCAAAGAAAGGCTCTCTGCCATATCTTTGAAAATAGAGTTGGAATTTGGGTTTGTTTCGAAATTCCCGTTTTTAGCTTGCGAATAATTGATTTCTAGAACTTGATTTACTTCTACCTCCTTCAGCAACTGTCCCTTTCCGTCAGGCCAAATCACCTTGATTTCTTCGACCAAAACTGAATCTCCGAGACCGAAATGCATAATGTCTTCAATGGAAGACATGTAACCTCTTACCACTTGCTGTTCTTGATAAAGAGTTTCTCCCTTGCTTGTTTGGATCCAAATTTTAGTCCCCAAACCCTGTACGTTTTCTTTGGTCCCATTGAGCTTAATACGGAGGTAATTAGACGAAGGAGATTCGAGTCGATTTTCAAAAATAAAAGCCGGATCATTGATATTATTAACCACATAATCCAGATCCCCATCTAGATCAAGATCCACGGTTGCCGATCCATTAGAAAAGGAGGGTACATCCAGCCCCCATTCACGGCCCACATTATCAAAATTTAAATCTCCAGTATTTTGAAATGCGTAATTTGGGATTTTCACAATGGGTATGGAATCCAATAGTTGTCTTACCGTAGCAATATTACCTACATCGGCTCTGTAATTTGCAAAATCCTTATCTGTGATATCCCGCGGGAACCCATTGGTCACCAATAAATCACGTAACCCATCATGATCCACATCCGCAAAAAGGGGTGCCCAACTCCAATCAGTTTGGTAAATGTTTGCTAGCAAACCAACTTCACTAAAAGGCAAATCATCCCCATTATTCATATGAAGCATGTTTCGCACATACTGATACTCGTAATCAAACTGCTCGTTACTGATGTACGTTTGGTAACTATTCTTCCCTATGGTCGTTTTTTTACGATAATTTTCCTCTCCTAGCATATCAAGCGTTAGGATATCAGGCAAAGCATCATTGTTGAAGTCAGCAATATCAGAACCCATTGAAAATTGACTTTGGTGTCTCAGTCTTTCCTTGGTCTTATTTGAGAAAGTCCCATCCTGATTATTGATGTAAAGAATGTCATTAGTGACGTAATCATTGCTTACATGAATGTCCGGCCAGCCATCATTATTTAAATCCGCGATCAGTAGCCCAAGACCAAAACCTTCTATAGTTATACCTGCCTCAAGGGTTACATTGGTAAATGTTCCATCTCCATTGTTGCGATAAAAAGCATCATTATTGATAGCTGAACCATCTACGATTTTTTCCTTGTAATTACTTGGGATAATTGAGCTTTGCTCATTATTCAACACATAAAGATCTAAATCACCATCCAGATCATAATCCACAAAAGCTGCTCCCATTGCATTTCCAGGATCTGCTATACCATACGCCTCTGCCTCATCTTCAAAAACAGGAATACCATCTTCATTATTCCCGGTATTAATAAGCATGAGATTATTTCGCTCCCCCACGCCTTTTTTCATTGCAGAAGCAACATAGATATCCAAAAGCCCATCGCCGTTTATGTCTACCACAGCGGACCCAGTGTTCCATTTTTCTGGGAAGGAAACTCCAGAAACCTTAGAGACATCTACAAATTTCATTTTCCCCTTGTTCAAATACAGAGCATTTGGAACCTGGTTTCCTGTAAAAAATAAATCAGGTAATCCGTCCTGATTAAAATCACCCACAGAGACTCCACCACCATTGAAAATATATTCATCGGTGAGGATATTAAAAGAGTCTGTTTCGATAATTTCATTCGAGAATAAAACCCCCGTACTCTCTGGAGATTTTAACTCAAACAGAGTTTCATTCTTTTTACAAGAAAAAAGAATAAACGCTGCAAAGGCAATAAATAAGTTGTGATTTAGCTTCATTGGAGTGATTAATTTCTGGGTAGTTGAAATTAGTCAATTGAATAAAAGAGAAAAAATTTAAGTCTAATTAAACAAAAAAAAGAGGGCCTGAGGCCCTCTTTTCTACTAAGTGTTATTGAATTAGAATCCAGGATTCTGAATCAAAATATCTGAACCTACAAGGTCAATTTGGTCTTGTGGAATCGGAACTAGTTTGTATGGATCAGTAAAAGTTGCCCCACCTAATGCACCTGTCAAAATTGTACCATCAAGAGCAAAGTAGAAGTCTAACTCTTCCTTAACAGTATTCCATCTTACCAGATCATAGAATCTATGTCCTTCCATTCCGAGCTCTAACATTCTTTCCATACGAACAGCGGTCCTGGCGGTATTGGCATCAGTCCAAGGAGACTCATATAATCCGATCTGATAGTTCGCTGCCATAGTACCATCTTCTCTCATAAGCTTAGAGTTCATAGCTCTTTCACGAACCATATTGACATACTCACGAGCTTTTTCCAAAGTTCCAGATTCGATTTCCGCTTCAGCAGCCATCAATAGTACATCAGCAAAACGGATTATCATAAAGTTGATACCAGTATATCCTGGAGTCCAGGAAGAGTTATCCTGGAAAGAACCTTGTTCTGCTCTCTGATAAACATACTTCTTAGGAGAGTAAGGTCCACCATTAGGCTGATTTCTAATCCAGGCAGTGCCTGGGTGATCTTGCCAATCAAGGTAAGGAATTCCTCTTCTACCTACGGTGTGGTCAAGTCTAGGATCCAGTGGACCTGCATCAGGAGTAAATGGATCAGCAGATTGAAGTCCTTGATCGTTAGCTACTCTGTTTGCAGGATCATTGTAAGATTTGTCCAAAAGTGGTAAACCATTAGCATCTGTTCTAAAAGCATTCACAAAGGTAAAGGTGGGCTGGAAGAATCCACAACAGTTACCTGGGCCAGCTGGACCGGTGTTGTATGGGAAGTTCAAGTCAAACATTGGATTTGCATTTGCAATAGATCCAGTATTAGCAGCTGACTGATAGGCCCAAACGGATTCCTGATGGTTATCATTTGCTCCTCTGAACATATCATCATAGTAAGGAACAAGTCCATACTTCAAGCCATTACTCGTAACACCATTTGCAATCACATCATCAAACATTGCTTTAGCCTGACCAAATTTACCTTGATATAGATAAACTTTACCCATATAAGCCTTAGCAGCCCAGGAATTCACTCTACCCACTTGAGGCTGAGTTTCTGGCAAATTATCTATAGCATACTGAAAGTCAGCTTCGATAAATGGATACAAATCCTGATTATTTGAAATTTCCTCAAGGCCGCTACCATAGTCCACAGTTTCGTCTACATAAGGAGTATCGTTATAATCCTTTTTCAACTCGAAGTAGAAGTGTGCTCTTAAGAACCTCGCCTGAGCAGTTAATCTAACTAGGTCCGCTTCGGTCACATCTGGTCCTGGTTCTTGAAGTAGTCTCAAGACATTATTTGCTCTGGCAATACCTTCGTAACAAACATTCCACTTATCACCCACATTTCCTGACGCAGAATTAATTTCAAATCGCTGGATAGGGTTAATCGTTGCAAAATCTCCTGGGTCAGTTCCTTTATTGGCCTCTCCCCCTCTAATACTTCCCCATACCCAATTGGATGGAGATCCTAAGCGATTTGTTCTACCATTTACCTGCGAATAGGCCGCGATCAAAGAAGCATCAAGTCCTGCCAAAGAAGACAGCTGAGCTTCTGCAAGCAAACCTGTAGGCGGCACTTCAAGGAAGTCATCGCTACAACTCACTGCTACCATCATCATTGCTGATAGTGATAGGGCTCCGATTTTTAATTTTAATTTATTCATTTTGTTAATCTATTATAATTTCTATAACTCGATTCATAAAAGACTTGTTTGGTCTAGAAGCTGACATTTAAACCCATGGTATAACCTCTTGTAACTGGATAGTTACCGATATCAATACCGAAGTTAGTGTCAGCTGCACCACCTACCGCTGGATCAAGTCCCTCATATCCTGTGATGGTGAAAAGGTTGTTAGCAGCAACAAATACCCTAAATCTCTCAAGTCTCCATCTTTCCAAAAGATTTTGTGGAAGAGTGTATCCCAAAGTCAAGTTCTGAAGTCTCAAATAAGAACCATTCTCGACATAATAGGAGTTAGCCTGCTCAGAGGTAGAGAAGTTTGTAGTTCTTTCCACGATTGGAACAGTTCCTCCTGGATTTTCTGGAGACCAAGCATCGAAGAGCCTTTCAGAAATGGCTGCACCCTCAAACGTCTGGAAGAAATCAGTAAACCATCTCGATTGGTTCCAAACTTCGTTACCAATTGAAGTGTAGAAATATGCAGAAAGATCAAATCCAGCATATCCCACGGTGAAATTCAAACCACCTGTGAAATCAGGTACAGGAGAACCAAGGAAGGTACGGTCATCTGGATTTATCACACCATCACCGTTAATATCCCTAAACTTGAATCGTCCTGGAGCGGCTCCTACCTGATCAGCATGTGAGTTCACATCTTCCTGACTCTGGAATAAACCATCTTGTTGGTATCCAAAGAAAGCAGAAAGAGACTGACCCACTTGGTTTCGGATAGGCTGAATACCTCTAAAAGATGGATTAATATTCGTGATAAAATCCAAACCCGGAGCAAGAGAAACAATCTCATTCTTCAAAGTAGAAGCAGTAACCGTTAACTCATACGTAAATTCTGAAGAAAGATTACCTCTGGTAGTTACCAAAAGATCAAGTCCTCTATTCAGCATCTCTCCAATATTTACTGAAGGTGGAGCCGCGTTGCTACCAGCTGTCAAAGGAATTGGAACCTGAAACAGTAGATCCTCCGTATCTTTTCTCCACCAGTCAAAAATCACATCCAAACGGCCGTTAAAGAAGGTACCGTCAAAACCGACGTTTGTGGTCACGGCAGTTTCCCACTGTGCATTCGGGTTACCAATTCTTGTTCTTCTAAATCCGATCGTTGCAGAAGAGTTAGAACCAGTGATGTCATATGAAGATGCACCTACTGTACCCCCAAATAGAGAGAATTGGTTGTTAGGATCTACGTTATTGGAGTTACCCATTTGTCCCCAACCACCTCGGATTTTCAAATCGTCAATCCAGGTTGCACTAGATAGGAAATCTTCTGAAGAAATTCTCCAAGCAGCAGAGAATGCAGGGAAAGTACCATATCGCGCATTCTCACCAAATCTGGAAGATCCATCACGTCGTACTACCGCACTGAAAAGATACTTGTCATTGAAAGTATAATTCACACGACCGAAGTAAGAAAGGAAATTCACACCATTAAATAGGTTAGAATTAACTTGACGAGTTGAAACAGGCAGATTTGAAATATTAACAAAATCCGGATCAGTAGAGAAAGGATTCTGACCAGAAGCAGAAATATTTCTTCCAGCTCCGGTGTTCAATGCTTCTTGACCTAAAATCACATCAAATGCATGCTTGTCAAATGTACGCTTCCAGGATAAGGTATTTGTGAAGGTCCAACCAAAAACATAACCAGCACCTTCATTGTAACCAAATGCAGAGTTATTTTCAGAGTTCTCATACTGAAGTCTGGAATAACCATAGAAGTAATAGTTATCATATTGACCCCCGATTGAAGTTCTGAATGTCAGATCATCTAGGATGTCGTATTCTGCATATACATTACCAAAGATATTCGCATTAAAGTTTCTGTTATCCACCAAGCCATCACGATTAGCAACTGGATTCCTTGGATTGTTAAATCCTCTAGCGGCAGTACCTCCATATCCACCGAATTCATCATAAACTGGGATGATAGATGGCATTCTGAACGCTTGAAGAATATCGTTTTCGTCATCTGAACTACCTGCTCCACCTGCATCCCCAGTGATACCTAGGGCCCTTCTGTAAGTGGCCTGGAAGTTTTCACCGATTCTGAAACGCTTTGTCACGTCAAATTCAGAATTAGCTCTGAAAGAGATTCTTCGGAAATCGTTATTCAAAAGAATACCTGCCTGATCCTGATAACCAAGTCCAATAAAGAATCTACTGGTCTCAGAACCACCATTCAACCCAATTGAATGTCTGTTCAATGGAGCAGTTCTGGTAATAGCATCATACCAATCAGTTCCCTCTCCAGTGGCAGCTCTTACAAGCTGATGTACCGGACCTTTTGTTGGGTCGATATTATAAAGCGCTCTTTGCTCTTCGATTTGCTCGGGAGTAAATGGACCCGGAACACCTGCTTGACCTCCAACATTAATATAGTAGGGAAGTACAGGAGTAGTCCCAGTTCCAAACTGTGGATGCTCATAATTGGGAGCACGTCCATCCACTCTTGCCTGATTTGTCTCTGCAAGCCAAGTGGTATTAGCAAAATCCTGAGGATTCATCATCGCCAATCCAGTACCTGGATCAGTAAATCCAATCATACCATTATAATCAACTCTTAATTTTTGGTTACCTCTTCTACCACGCTTAGTAGTATAGATAATCACACCGTTAGCAGCTCTGGCACCATAAATTGATGCTGCAGCCGCGTCTTTCAATACGGTAGTTGATTCGATATCATCCGGATTAAGAAAATCAGTTGAGCCAACAGGAACACCATCCACGATATAAAGAGGATTGTTACCACCAAAAGCACCAAAACCTCTAACACGGATGATAGAAGTAGTACCTGGCTGACCATTGGTAATTACCGTAACACCAGAAACACGACCCTGAAGAGTCTGCTCTACGTTACCAGTTGGGATTACCGTCAAATCCTTCGGATCTACTGTGGCAATCGCTCCGGTAGCTTCTCTTCTGGAGTCAATAGTATAACCTGTAACGACAAGCTCAGTAAGAGTTTGCTCGTCAGGATTCAATTGAACATCGATTACACTTCGAGAACCGACTGTTTCTTCGATCGTCGTGTAACCAATAAATGAGAATACTAATACAGCATCATCATTTGGGACATTAAGCGAAAAGTTTCCGTCAATGTCAGTTGCGGTACCAGTAGTGGTTCCTTTCACCAGGATAGATACCCCGGGAAGCCCTACGTCGTACTCGTCAATTACTGTACCAGTGACTGTCCTTTGTGCAAAGGTAGCAGAACTGGTAAAGACCAGGAGCATGATACATGCACCTAGCAGTTTGTAAACGTTTTTCATAGAATAGATAGATTGAGTAACAAGTTAAATTTCAAATACTTGTTGTAATTAATTAATGCAATCGATTGCGATTGTTCTCAAAATAATTGCAATAGATGTGTGCCCTAAAATTAGGACTCTATTGCGCTTATGACCAGGTGAAGAATCACCAACATTCAGGGAAAACCCTTTTAGGTTTGAGGCATCCAATAGATGCTTTTGAGTATTAAAACAACTAAGGGGATTTGATCATAGGCTTGAATTTTGGGTTTTGTTAATGTTCTTAATCATCAATGTTAAATAATCTGAAACAAATATCAAATTCATAAAGCGAGAAAAAATGGATTTTTTTAAGATTAAAACTAGAATAACCTCCTGATAAAATTTAATCCTTCAATCAAATCTTCGGTAAAAAGGGATAAAGACTAATAATTCCATAATAAATGGCTTCCCTTTGTGTAGAAATTTATAAAATCAGCGCCATTACTGGGCAGACATCCTGAAAAGCTCAAAAAACTCAGGAGTGTCCCTAAGCTCCTCAAGAGTGGGGTCGATTAAGGCTTTTTGATAAATTACTTCGTTTGAGCTTATCGCTTTTCTAAGATTTAAAAGGGCGATATCATTTTGATTACTTGCGGCAGCAACCAGTGCCAATCCATAAAAACCATATCCATAATCACGACCTGCCAATACCGATTCCTCAAAAAACTCGGTTGCCTTTACATAATCTTTAGCCATGTAATAGGCTAAGCCTTTATTAAAAAAATCCTTCGGCTCGGAGTATTCATATTCAAATCGAAGCGTGGCAAGCTTATAGTCTCCCCTAATAATATCCAAGGCACCACGAAGACTTTCATTAATCTTTAAAAAATCGCTCCTCCTAGTCATCACAGAGGCATCAGACAGTTTCTTATAGGCTTCCCAGTTTTCTCCATTCAAAATCAATATCTGGCCAATATTATGAAGGATATAGGGACTGGATTCAATTCTTTCTGCCTGCCTAAGCAAAACCATGGCCTTGTGTAAAAGAGAATCTCTTAAACTTTGGTCTAGTGACCTTTGAGCTTCCCTCATCTTTACTACAGCCAGATTATTATATGGTAAGGCCGAGCGAAAAAGCTCCGTCATTTTAATGTAAATCTCTTCCTTATCTCTTAATCTGGGCGCAGTTTCTCCCGCCAAAGCCCAATCTGTGACGGTTAGTTCGGAATTATAGATTTCACCTGACAGGACTCTCTTCAAAATTTCAATTTGCTTTTGATTTAGTCCTTCTACGGGGCTTGCTTTCAATTCAACCTTGACAGCTCTTAGCCTTGGGTATAAATCCCTACTTACATTCCTAAATCCATTGAGTTCACTAAGCTTTTCCCTCTGCGTCTCATAGGGCTCTTCACTAGTAAGAATATCGTAATAGGCATCTCTCTGTCCAGAGGAGAATTTATCATAATCTCTCAGCAGTAGCCTGAAATCAAACCAGTCATTCCATCGACTTTTCAACTCCACTTTTGACGAGTCGAGTAGAAATCTATTAACTAGAAAAAAATCCTGAACAGTCTTGGCCCTTTCGAAGCCAAGCTTACTGTTTCTACCTTCGTCTTGCTCAGGTGATTGTAGTCCGGTGATTTGAAAGGATTCGATTGAGGGATTGGTAATTAAGAACTCCTGAAGTGCGGTGAGTTCTGTTTGATTTCCCTTGTAACCCGATTTAAACTCAGCCTCCCCTGCTTCAAAAAGAAACTCAAAAGTACTTGTGCTTGAATTATCTACATCCAAAAGTCCTGTAGGAATAAACAGACCCACATTTGGGATTGGCTCATTGGCTTGGACTTTACCTACTTTTGCCAGAAGTGGTGTGGTGACTACACCTTTGGCTATAATCTTGGTCTCATATGGTTCAGGACTTTCTTTCTTTCCTTGAAATAACAAGAGTTTTAAAAGTCCCTTTTCCATCCAGGGTTCGTAAGGAATTTCAAAGCTTTCCTTATAGGAGTAATCTGAAACTGTTTTTGTCAATGGGATTTCTCCAAAGTCCACCCTACTATCTCCATAACTGAATTCCAGCCTCAATTTTGGGTTTCTTGGCAAAAGAACTGAAATGATTGGAATCTTTCCAGAAACCTCAAACTTGACCGTATCCCTGTGATATTGTAATTTTGACGGAAGTAATTCGGTAGTTTCCAAATACTCGTATTCAGGCATTAAATTTGTATTTGCACTTAATGCCTGAGGAAAAAAAAGACTGATTAGAAAAAACAAAATCATCTTTTTCATAATTAATCTTTAGTATTATGCTTTAAATTTTTTATTGACAACCAATTATACTTTCAAAATGGAAAAACTTAAACTATTCTTTGAAGAACATGCTTTTGGAGTTTGCTCTCGCTTAGGAGAGAAGTTTAACTTTCCAATTGACAGCATTCGCCTATTTTTCATTTACGCATCTTTCATCACTTTCGGAAGCCCGGTAATCATGTACGTGAGCATGGCGATGATGATGAAGATTCGAAAGTATTTCAGAAAAATGAATAATCCTGTTCTTTTTGATTAAAGTTCCAGGAAGGTTTTTCTTCCTCTTATAAAATAATCCCAGAAAATAACTGTAGCTGGTCCGGTGGATTTTATCGGCGCATTTGTTTTTACGCTTTTAATATTCTTGTCTCGCATTTTAAAAAAATCTGAATACCCCTGCCTTATGGCCTTTGATGATTCTTTTTCCCCTTTAATCAAATAATTCAAGGCAGCTGAAAATTCCAGGGCAGCTTTTGGAAGGAAACGAAGCCAAAAATCACTTTTAAGATTTTTGTGAAGCATCAACAAACTGTTTCTAATGTTCAAATGAAGTTTGCTTGGACTACTTCGTGAAAGTGTGGCTCCTCCAAAATGGTAGACCACAGATCTACTGTGAAAACCGACTTTCCATCCTTCAGCACGTAGTCTCCAGCATAAATCAATCTCCTCCATGTGAGCAAAAAACTGTTCATCAAAGCCTCCTAAGTCATGGAATAGGTTAGCTCGAACGGCCATGCATGCCCCCGACGCCCAATCCACTTCTAAATCCTGATTATACTGACCTGTATCCTTTTCTATAGTTTCCCAAATTCTTCCTCGGCAATATGGATATCCCAAAAAGTCGAGAAATCCCCCAGCAGCACCAGCATAATCAAAAAACACTCTATTCTGAAAGGAAAGTATTTTAGGTTGAACACAGGCATAATTTGGTTGGGAATCCAACCAAGTCAAAAGAAGCTGATCCCATTCTGGAGTGACTTCCACATCTGAATTGAGTAAAATATAATACTCATATAGATCCTTGAGTTTACCTAGTCCCCGGTTGTATCCTCCAGCAAAACCAAGATTTTTTTCGAGTTTAATGAGCTGAATTTGTGGGTAATCAGATTCCAAAAATTCCAGTGAATTGTCTTCACTGGCGTTATCGATCACCCATATGTCATTCTGACTTTCCTTTACTACTGAAGACAAAAACTTTGGTAAAACCTCTGCTCCATTAAAATTCAGAATGACTATCGCACAAGATTTCATCCAAACATATTACCTAAATCCATCCCTGGAATATTTGGTAGCATTCCGTCTGTGGCAGACTTCATTTCTGCCTTGATTTTGACCTCGA
The DNA here is from genome assembly GCF_030403435.1 of Algoriphagus sediminis. Lineage (GTDB taxonomy): Bacteria > Bacteroidota > Bacteroidia > Cytophagales > Cyclobacteriaceae > Algoriphagus > Algoriphagus sediminis. The sequence goes on along the minus strand of NZ_JAUEPH010000008.1, from coordinate 68,730 downwards.
TGGCTTCCATTGCTTTGTTCGTTGCAGCCACGATCAGATCCCTCAGCATTTCCTTATCATCGGGGTTAATTAAAGAGTCATCCATTTCAATGGTAAGTACTTTCCTGTGACCATTTACCGTCACCTTCACCATTCCCGCCCCTGACTCACCTTCGGCAGTGACATGGACAAGATTAGCTTGTACTACCTTTATTTTCTCCTGGGCCTCTTTAACCTTGCCCATCATTCCCATTAGATCAAACATGAATTTTTTCTTTAAGCCTACGGCAAATATAAATTAATTGATTCAGCAGAAGGATGATGTTTAAAAAACTTTTATTTCTTTTTTTACCTTAAAATCAAATTATTATTCTGTAAAAATATTTTTTATAGGTTGTATATAAATATTTTAGTAACCCTGCGATCAATCATTCGGTTTAAATACTGATCAACCAAATACAAATGAAAACACTTGCCGTGATTGAAAAGGAGCATGTGACGAATCTTTCGTTCTGTAAGGAGGAAGTCCTGAAGACTAAAGAAGAAATCAAACTCCGCAGTGCTGACCTGCATAGGGCCCAAACTCTAGGGAACTTATTACAAACCAAAGTCAGAATTAATTTTGAAACCAGAGACGGCAAAATACATCAGGTCCACACCACCGTATGGGCAGTAGGAACTGAATTTATTTTGCTAAAGGGAAACAAAGCGATTCCCATCCACTGTATCCACTCAGTGGTTTAATTAAGTCTATCAATGGCCTCGGCCAAAGTCAAAGATGATTGCTCTCCGGAATCCAAATTCTTGAGAGCAATGGTCTTCGATACGATTTCGTTATCCCCACAGATTGCCACAAACGGGATCTGTTTTTTTGTGGCATAATCAAACTGCTTTTTGATCTTTACTGAATCTGGATAAATCTCAGCCCGAATGCCGTTTTCTCTGAATTTGGTGATAAGCCCTAGACCATATTCATAACCTTTTTTATCAAAGTGTACCAACAGAACTTTAGTACCTTCCAATGCAGCTTCAGGGAATAAATCTAACTCTTCTAATACATCATAGAGTCGATCCACACCAAAGCTAAAACCTACTCCTGGAATATCATCCATACCAAATACTCCGGTAAGATTATCATATCTCCCTCCCCCACTGACCGAGCCAATGGATACATTATTCACTTTTACTTCAAATATAGCTCCAGTGTAATAAGAAAGCCCTCTAGCCAAGACAACATCAAACTCTACAAAATCTAAATTCTCACCCATCTGTTTGAGTGTATCAATTACACCCTCAAGCTCATTTAATCCTTTTAAGCCAATCTCACTTTGCTTCAGAAATTCCTTCAGGAATTCTATCTTTTCCGGAATGTTACCCTTTAGGTCAATAATGGGTTGTAGCTTTTGGATACCTCCATCGTCGAAGCCTCTTTGAAGAAGCTCCTCCTGAACTTTAGACCAGCCAATTTTATCCAATTTATCAATAGCCACACAGAGTGGCCCCTCCATTCCTTCTGCCCCCATGACCTCCGCAATTCCAGTCAGGATTTTGCGGTTGTTTAGCTTTATGCTGTAATCCAGAAGCCCTAATCTTTTAAAGACTCTTCGAATCATCAGAATTATTTCTGCTTCACAGGAAAGGCTTTCTGTCCCCACCACATCGGCATCACACTGATAAAATTCTCGATATCTACCCTTTTGAGGTCGATCTGCTCTCCACACCGGCTGAATCTGATACCTTTTAAATGGAAATTGCAGGTCATTTCTATTCATCACCACAAATCTGGCAAAAGGAACCGTGAGATCGTACCGAAGTCCCTTTTCGGCAATTTTTGAAAGCATTGCTTTGGCCCCTGCTGCGAAATCATCCGCTGTAGTTTTCTTTAGAAAATCACCACTATTGAGGATTTTAAAGAGCAATTGATCTCCTTCTTCACCATATTTCCCTGTAAGGGTACTCAGGTTTTCCATAGAAGGAGTTTCTATCTGCTGATAGCCAAAGAGCTCAAAGGTCTCTTTGATGACACCAAAAATGTAATTCCGCCTGGCCATTTGAACAGGACTAAAATCTCTCGTGCCTTTTGGCAATGAAGGTTTTTGCATGAAAGGATGATTGATAAAAGCTCAAATTTATTGATTAATTGACAAATCTAGCAGGATGAGTACTTATTAATGGCATTTTTTAAATAAATCAATAGGGTATTCTATTTCCATTCACTACATTTGCACCTCAATTCGAAGCAAGTACACAAAATTATACGACCATGGCAGTAACTACTTTAAAAAGAAAACTTAGAAGAAAGAGACAAGGTCAGAACGCTCGTGTTCTTAAAATTAAGCAGCTTTCAGCAAAGCCGGTCATTAAGAATGTGGACGTAGAAGAGCTTAAAAAGTCCTTTAAGAAATAATTTTAAGGAAAAGACATTTTAAGGCGGCCTTTGGCCGCCTTTTTTATTTCCCTCTTTTACCGAGTTCCACCACACGGAGATTTTTCACCTCACCTGAATCCAGCTCAAAGAGTAGCATGGTTCTAATTTGATGAAATCCTTGCCGGCCTATGGCACCTGGATTCATGTAGAGACAATTCAATGCAGGATCGAACTCCACTTTACAAATGTGTGAATGGCCGCAAATGAATAGGTTTGGGCGTAGCTCCTTCAGTTTGGCTTTGATTCCCTTGGAATATCTTGGTGGCTTACCACCGATATGAGTCATCGCAACCTTCACCTGCTCTAGCTCGAAAGCTTCCCATTCTGGATACTTCTGGGCAGTTTTCTGATCATCTATGTTCCCAAAAACCGCTCGGACCTTCTTTCCTTTAGGCATCCTTTTCATCACTTCTTCATCTCCGATGTCCCCAGCATGCCAAATCTCATCCACCTCCATTAGATTTTTCAAAATAGCATCATCAATGTAGCCGTGGCTATCGGATATTAGTGCAATTTTTGTGGACATTGATCAGAAAACGTTAAATTCTCAGGAATAATAAATAATCGAAATTATGAATAATTCCACGTTTAAAAAGTGGCTTTCACTTTCCTTGGTAATGTTTCTTTTTACATTAAGTTTAACCACAACCCTAGCTCAGGACCAAAAAATAAAAACGGTCTCAGTTGACGAATTGGAAAAAATTCAAGAAACAGGCTCCCAGAATGTGATCCTGGATGTTCGGACCCCTCCCGAAATTGCCGAAGGCTACATAGAAGGCTCAATATTTTCTGACTTTCTTGGAGATAGCTTTCTGGATGAAATAAAAAAGCTAGATAAAAGTAAAACATATTTCGTGGTCTGTAAAGCCGGAGTAAGAGCCTCAAAGGCCACCCTGCAAATGCAAGACCTTGGCTTTCCGAACGTCTTTGTTTTAGAAGGTGGAATGGATTCCTGGCTCAAAAATGGAAAACCTATTATCAAATGAGTGAACAACTTTCAATAAACCCCTTCACGGGCGAAACCCTTAAATCCTTTCAATCACATTCAAAAGAGGAAGTCAAAGCGATCCTTTCCGCCTCTCAAGAAACGTTCATATCCTGGAGAGAAACTAGCTTTCAAAATAAATCCGAACTCATGTGCAAGCTAGCCTCACTTCTTAGGAATGAATCTGAACAGCTTGCCAAATTAATTTCTTTGGAAATGGGAAAAATTTTCTCAGAGTCAAAGGCAGAAATAGAAAAATGTGCTTGGGTGTGCGAATTTTACGCCGATAATGCAGAGGAGTTTTTGCAAGCAGATAAAATTGATCTCCCTGATGGCAAGAAAGCCAAAGTCATTCATCAACCATTAGGTTGTATTCTTGCGATTATGCCTTGGAACTTCCCGTTCTGGCAGGTTTTCCGTTTTGCTGCTCCCACACTGATGGCAGGAAATACAGGTCTTCTAAAACACGCCTCGAATGTGCCTCAATGCGCCATGGCAATTGAGGATTTATTTAAGAAAGCTGGATTTCCTGAAGGAGTTTTCAGGACTCTGATTATTTCCGGAAAAGATGCCAGCCAAATGATTAAAGACAAAAGAATTAAGGCGGTATCCCTCACTGGAAGTGAAAAAGCAGGTTCATCTGTAGCCTCCATTGCCGGTTCAGAAATCAAAAAGTCTCTTTTGGAACTAGGCGGAAGTGATGCATTTATTGTGTTAAAAGACGCGGATCTTGAATTGGCTGTGAGCAATGCCATAAAATCTCGGATGATTAATTTTGGGCAGAGTTGTATTGCGGCTAAGCGGTTTATTATCGAGGATTCCATTTTCGAGGAATTTAAGGAAAGGCTCATCGCTGGAATAAATGAACTTAAGCAAGGCGATCCATTTGAAGAGGGAGTAGATTTCGGCTGTATGGCTCGTCCCGACTTAGCTCAGGAACTCGGTGAACAAGTAGAGGAAAGCATTAAGCTCGGGGCAAAAGTTGTGCTTGGCGGAAAAAAACCAGAAGAGGGTTCCGCTAAATTTGAACCCACGATACTGACTGACATTCCTCCATATGCACCGGCTGCAAAAGATGAGCTTTTTGGTCCAGTCTTTTCTCTTTTTAAAGTGAAGGATAAAGATGAAGCCATTGAAATAGCAAATCAAAGTGATTTCGGGTTAGGAGGATCAGTTTGGTCCACGGATCATGACCTTGCTTTGGAAGTAGCAGAAAAAGTTGAGACAGGCGCCATGTTTATCAATTCATTAGTGGCATCAAATCCACAAATTCCTTTCGGAGGGGTCAAGAAATCAGGCTATGGAAGAGAACTGGGAAAAAACGGGATCTTGGAGTTTGTAAATGCCAAGAGTGTTTACTTAGGATAATTCCACCAGAAAGCATATCCCTACTTTGCTTTTGGGCAATTCCTTTCTATTTTTACCACCCTAATTTTTAAATAATCTGATGAGAGAATTACAGTTTCGAGAAGCCCTCAGAGAGGCCATGAGCGAAGAAATGAGACGTGACAAAAACGTCTTCTTGATGGGTGAAGAAGTGGCTGAGTACAACGGAGCCTACAAAGTATCCCAAGGCATGCTGGATGAGTTTGGTCCCGAGCGTGTGTATGACACACCTATTTCGGAGCTTGGCTTTGCCGGACTTGGGGTTGGTGCTGCTATGAACGGCCTCAGACCGATCATTGAATTCATGACCTTTAACTTCTCTCTTGTTGCTATAGATCAGCTTATCAATTCTGCGGCCAAAATGTACGCGATGTCAGGTGGAGCTTATAGTGTTCCCGCGGTTTTCAGAGGACCAACAGGTAATGCTGGTCAGCTTGGTGCTACCCACTCTTCCAATTTCGAAAACTGGTTTGCAAATACGCCTGGGCTGAAAGTAATTGTGCCTTCAAATCCACAGGATGCAAAGGGTCTTTTAAAAGCTGCAATACGCGACCCAGATCCAATAATTTTCATGGAATCTGAATTGATGTATTCTGACAAAGGTCCGGTGCCTGAGGGCGAATATCTTTTGCCTATTGGTGTTGCTGATGTAGTACGAAAAGGCGATGACGTAACTCTCATCTCCTTCGGAAAAATGATGAAGGTAGCAAATGAGGCTGCTGAAGAGCTTGCCAAAGAAGGAATTGAAGCAGAAGTTATTGATCTCAGAACAGTGCGCCCTATAGATTATGCCGCATGTGTTGAATCTTTGAAAAAAACGAATCGCGCTGTAGTGGTAGAAGAAGCAAACCCTATCGCAGCGCTTTCATCTGAGATAGCATACCATCTTCAAAGACATGCTTTTGATTACCTTGATGCCCCAGTAGTAAGGGTAAATAGTATGGATGTGCCTTTGAGCTATTCACCTACTTACATTGAGGCTACTATCCCAAATGTGAAGAGAACAATTGATGCAGTAAAGAGTGTCACTTATAAAAAATAATCTACTTGAATACAAAAAAAAGCCTTGACTTATAAAGCCAAGGTTTTTTGTTACTCAATCTATCTATCTATTATGTTATAAGTGAAAATGGGCTCCGAAAGTTTCGGAGCCCTTCTTTTTTAATTATTGCCTTGACCCATTCCCTGGTCATTTGATTCTCCACCTTTTAAATCATCATTATTTACAGACTTTCTTCTTCTTCTCGGACGGTCATCCATTGAAAGCTTTCCGATTCTGTAGCTGAAGTTGATTTTAAAATTCATGTTCTGTAAGGCAGAAGTACTATTCTGCATAATCGTTGGTGTGGCAAGCTCATTACGAATTACGAATTCTTTAGAAAGAAAATTCTCTGCTCCAAACCCAATGCTTCCTCGTTTCTCTTGGAACTGCTTGTTGATACTCAAACCATATACTGCAAATCCTCCTGAAAGTCCCTGAAGCTGAACTCTTCTACCTCTCGCGAAAGTGAAGAGCTGTACTTGCCAATCTTTAGGAAGCGTATAATTACCAAACATTCTACCAGAGACTACAAAGCCTTCGTTTTGAGCCGCTAAATCCGGATCACTAAGGCCATTATCTAGCATGGCGTAATAGACGTCAAATCCACCATTGAAGGACAACTTACTTCCCACAGTGATATTGGTAAAGAAACTAGTACCTATCGCTTGCTCTTGACCGATATTCTCGTACGTGGTGAAAATTACATCGTCATCGCGAATAGTCCTCACTGCCTGAATAGACCCAGTTGTATTTCTATAGAAAGATGAGAAGTTAAGGATAGCACCCTTGAAGAAGGTACTATAGCTCAATTCGTAGTTGTCAGTAAGCTCTGGGTCAAGGAGTGGATTACCTTGAGAAATTTGATTTGGGTTTGAAGCATCAATGTTTGGATTAATAAACCTCAAAGATGGTCTCGAAATTCGTCTGTTATAAGCAGCCTTAATCAGATTGCCGTTACTCATTCTTCGGCTGGCATTGATGCTCGGTACCAAAGTTCCATATGAGGGAATATCAGCTTCAAGTTCGGTCTGGAAATCTGCATTAATCATAGTGTACTCATATCGCAATCCAGTCTTCAGCGTGTAATCCTTCAAAAATTTAAATGTATACGATGCATAACCTGCTGTTACATTCTGATCGTAAGTGAGTTCGTTGTTCAGGTTAGGATTTTCATTTTCAATGAATTCTCCATCTTCACCTTCGGCTTCAAAATATGCGAAGTCAGAAAACGCTCTTCTCAAAATATTCTTTGCACCATATTCCAAAATAGCCTCACCATCTTTTCCCATTGGGTCGACAAAATCCAATTGTGCAGTAAATTCCTGATTTCTGCTTGGGTTGTCATTTCTAATTCTAGAATTGATAGTTTCAAAATCGTCCTCAAAAAGGAGGTTAGTGAATGAATTTTCTCTAGTGTTCTGAGAATACAAAGTCAGGATACTGAATTCCTTACCCTTCTCCTCATATGTTCTGGTGTAGTTAACACTTACGTCCACAGTATTGGACTTATCCGCTACATCCGTTTCTCTCAACTGCTCACGGATAAGTTGCTCGCCTGAGAAATTTTGAGTTAGGAAGTTCTCCTGGAAGTTATTTGAATTTCTAATTCCGAAATTCACTGCTCCAGTCAAGAAATTGTATTTATCAATATCATAGTCAACACCAAAGTTATATCTACCGAATAGACGGTTAGACTTGGTGTCTGCAGACTGCAAAATTCGAGAAGTGGTGTTGTCAGGGTTAGTGATCAACTGCTCATTTTCGAATCGGCCAAGTATATTATATCCTGCTCTACCGAAACCACCCACGGAGAAGCCCAATTTCTTGGTTCTGGCAGATCCATTTAAACTTAAGTTTGACCCACGTAAACCCGCTCCACTTCTTACGTTTAATGACATACCGGTCAGGTTATTTTTCTTAGTGACTATGTTAATCACACCGCTAGTACCCTCTGCATCAAATCGTGCCGATGGCGAAGTAATCACTTCAACAGCTTTAATTTCTTCTGCAGGAATTTGGCTCAATGCATCGGCTATACTACTCGCTGCAATGGCAGAAGGTCGGTTATCAATCAGTACCTGGATATTACTGCTTCCGCGCATAGAAACATTTCCATCTAGATCAACAGAAAGCATGGGCACTCTCCTAAGAACGTCTGTCGCATCCCCACCAGCTGTAGTTTTATCATTCTCCGCTTTATAGATGGTGCGATCTACACGCTCTTCGATAAGCTCTCTTTGCCCCTGAACGGTGACTTCATCCAATGCAACACCTTCGTCTTCCATTCGGATATTACCGAGGTTAATTTCACCCTTAAGAGAAGTAACCTCAATTCCTTTTACTGATCGTGCTTCAAATCCAATGAAAGAGAGAAGTAAATTGTAAGTACCAACTTTATCAATACCGGCAATAAAAAATTTTCCATCTCCATCCGCTACAGCTCCAGCTATTGTGGTTCCATCTTCAGGGTTTACCAAGGCAGCAGTGGCATAAGGTACTGGCTCTTCAGCATCTCCAGTCACAGCTACACCCACTATTCGGATCGGAAGATCCTCCACATTCACTTCTTGCGCAAAAACTTCAGACCAAGTGGTGATAGTCAAAAGTATGATAATACTAAATAATTTTTTCATGGTTTAATCTATTTCCTGGGACAAATATCTAACACTAAGACCATCTAAGAGATGTCTTAGTTTAGGTATTGGCGGGATAATAGACCACAGCCCGATATTACTCGACCAAACCCCTGTTTTAAAGGATAAAAGGTAAATTGGTTCTTATCAACCTTTCCATCGATTCAGAATTGCCCTTTGTAGAGGGAATTGGAGGTTTTGACGATTTACTGTATGTAAAAGATCACAAATACCCTACTTTCGAGTTGGAAAGACAACCAATGGAACAAATCAATTCACAAAAAAGGGTTTCCGTACTTGTTCATATCCTAGGGTGGGCAACATTAAGTACCGTACTTCTTTTATTATTGCCACTATCTTACCGGGTGGATTTACCAATGGCGTTTTGGTACAAACAGTTATTCCTAGCCTTTTTGCTGTCCCTGATTTTCTATGCCAACATGCTCTTTATGGTCCCCAGGATTCTTCTCCAAAAAAAACTGGGGATTTACCTAATTACCGTTTTGATCGGAGGAGTGCTTTTCCTCGGTCTGCTGATCACCTTTGAAAACTTGGTCCACTTGCCCGAGCTTATGTTTAAGGCATTTAATCCAAGTGAAGAATATCAGCCCAGAGGTAGATGGATTTTTGGGGATATATTTTATATCCTTCTGTATTTACTATCTATAGGAGTGAGCACCTCAGTGGCATCAGTTCAGAAATGGCAAAAAGATGAAGCACTTCGTATAGAATTGGATCGTCAGAGAATCAAAACCGAACTCTCTTATTTAAAGGCGCAGATCAATCCTCATTTCTTTTTCAACACTCTGAATAATATTTATTCACTCACCAACTTGGATGTGTCCAAGGCTCAGGAAGCCTTATTGAAGCTGTCTAGAATGATGAGGTATGTCCTTTATGAAAATCAAAAAGACCTTACTTCCATCCAGAAAGAAATAGGCTTTATCAATGATTATGTGGAATTGATGAAAATGAGGCTTTCGCCAAAAGTAAAGCTGAAAGTCGAAATGGAAGAACCGAGAGAAGATTTACTCATCGCACCTATGCTTCTTCTTCCATTCTTGGAGAATTGCTTCAAACATGGAGTCAGTGGTCAAAAGGAAAGCGAAATTTTGATCAAGCTTGAGATGATGGGAAAAACATTATTCTTCGAGACCAGAAATCAAATTTTCCCATTGAATCCAGAAAGTCCAGAAGCTCAAGAAAATGGCATCGGGCTCGTAAATACACGAAGGAGGCTGGATTTGCTTTACCCAAAAAAACATAAAATAAAATTTGGAGAAGACGAGGCCAATAATGAGTATTGGGTGAACCTCACTATTTCATTGGAATGAGACTCAGCTGTGTAGCCATCGATGATGAACCGCTTGCTCTTGACTTGGTAGTTAAATTTGTAGAGCAGACTTCTTTTCTAAATCTGGTTGGAAAATTTACAAGTGCAGTAGAGGCACTTTCATTTATCAATGCAAATGATGTGCAGCTCGTAATCATGGACATTCAGATGCCTGATCTTTCAGGTATGGAGCTAGCTAGAGTTTTGGATGGAAAAAAGGACTCTTCTAATACTCGAATTATTTTTGCGACAGCTTACAATCAATTCGCAATCGAAGGCTACAAGGTGGAAGCACTGGATTATCTTCTGAAGCCGTATAGCTATGAGGACTTTTTGAATGCTGTAACTAAAGCCTTAAACTATTTTGAGAAAACTTCTGAGGTATCCACAAAGCAGCCCAACCAGGCTAAAGACCCGGACTATATTTTTCTTAAGGTAGAATATCAGCTGGTGAAGGTAATGCTCGCTGATATTACGCATGTAGAAGCTTATAAGGACTACGTGAAGGTTCATTTAGAGTCTAAAGCCAGTCCACTTTTGTCACTGATGAGCTTAAAAAGTATGGAAGAATTACTCCCTTCAAATAAATTCATGAGGGTGCACCGCTCCTATATTATCTCACTGGACCATATCGACTCCGTTTCAAAAAATGTGGTCAACATCGGAAAAAACTCCATTACTGTGGGAGAAAACTACAAGGAAGGTTTTCTGGATTTTATGAGTCGCTGGATGAACTAAAAAGCCCGATCATTTCTGACCGGGCCTTACCTTTTCTAATTCTTAATTACTATTTCTTATTTCTAAATAGGGTTTATCTCCTTCCCATTCCAGGCAGCATTTTACCCATAGCTGCTTTTGCTCCGCCCATTTTATTCATTTGCTTCATCATCTTGCGCATGTCTGCAAATTGCTTCATCAGGTTATTTACCTCAGTAATTGTCCTACCTGATCCGGCAGCAAGTCTTTTTCTACGGCTCCCATCAATCAAATTAGGATTCGCTCTTTCGGCGGGGGTCATACTTCGGATAATCGCTTCGATAGGCTTAAAGGAATCGTCATCGATATCCAAACCTTTCATAGCCTTACCCATTCCAGGGATCATACCCATAAGGTCCTTAAGATTACCCATCTTTTTCACCTGTTCAAGCTGAGAAAGAAAATCGTCGAAGTTGAAATTATTCTGACGAATCTTGGCATTGATTCGTTTGGCTTCATCCTCATCGAAGGATTGCTGAGCCCTCTCTACAAGAGAGATCACATCCCCCATTCCAAGGATTCTTTGCGCCATTCTATCTGGATGGAAAACATCCAAATCTTCCATTTTCTCCCCGGTGGAGATGAATTTGATAGGTTTCTCCACTACATGACGAATGGAAATAGCAGCACCACCTCGCGTATCGCCATCTAGTTTGGTTAGAACTACCCCATTAAAATCTAATCGCTCATCAAAAGTCTTTGCGGTATTCACCGCATCCTGACCTGTCATCGAGTCTACGACAAAAAGTGTTTCTGAAGGATTAAGAGCATCTTTGAGCTCCGCAATCTCATTCATCATTTGCTCATCCACTGCAAGGCGACCAGCGGTATCGACGATTACGGTCTTTTTGCCTGTCTTCTTGGCGTAAGCGATGGCATTATTTGCTATTTGAAGGGCGTTCTTATTATCAGGCTCAGCATAAACCTCAATACCTACTTGCTCCCCAAGCACCTTAAGCTGGTCAATCGCAGCTGGACGGTATATATCACAAGCGACTAAAAGAACCTGTCGACCCTGCTTTTTCAACAAGTTTCCTAACTTTCCGGTGAAGGTGGTCTTACCAGAACCTTGCAGACCTGATATCAAAATTACTCCTGGGTCACCGGAAATATTCAGATCTACTTTGGTGCCACCCATCAACTTGGTAAGCTCTTCCTGGGTGATTTTCACCAAAAGCTGTCCCGGAGAAACTGATATCAAAACATCTCGACCAAGGGCCTCCGTTCTGATTCTATCGGTTACTTCTTTGGCGACTTTATAGTTAACGTCCGCATCAATAAGGGCTCTCCGAATTTCCTTGGCTGTGGTAGCCACATTGATTTCGGTGATTTTCCCAGTTCCTTTAAGGGTCTTGAATGCGCGGTCTAGTTTTACACTTAAATTATCAAACATGCTCTCTGCAAATATTTGGTGCAAAAGTAAGGATTTTAAAGCCAGATAGAAAGTCTGAAAGCATGTAAAACAAGCCACGATACCCATTTTTTCATGAGGTTTGGGTTTTAATTCCTAATTTGCGCAAGGCAAAAAAATCATCCTGAAAAAATTAATTTATGACCCTGGATTTTAAGAAAGACTGGCTCCCACATATCCTTAGTGTAGCTGTTTTTTATGTTTTGATCGTAGCCTATTTTTCTCCTGTGGTTTTCGAAGGCATGGTGATCTTTCAGGGGGATATCCTTAAATGGGAAGCAACGGCCAAAGAAATCATGGATTTTCGCGAGGCTACCGGGGAAGAAGCCCTTTGGACCAATAGCATGTTTGGTGGAATGCCTGGTTATTTTGTGAGCATGGAATTTCCAGGAGACATTACAAATCTTCTGGTATCCATTCTAACTCTCGGGCTACCGCACCCAATTAATGGACTGTTTTTGGGAATGGTCAGCATGTACATTTTGCTGTTGACCTTTGGGGTGAGGCCAGCTTTTTCGGCTGTCGGAAGTGTTGCCTTTGTTTTCAATTCATATAATTTCCTAAGCCTCGCAGCAGGTCATAATGCAAAAATTTGGGCAGTTTGTCTTATTCCAATTATTCTAACTGGTATTCACCTAACTTTCAAAAACAAACGGCTCTTGGGAGCTGCGATTTTGGCCCTAGGGCTAATGCTTCAACTGAAGTTTAATCATGTTCAAATTACCTACTACACCCTTATCATTTGCATCATTTATTCTGGTGTTCAGATAGCATTTTTATGGAGAAAGGAGGGATTACCTTCTTTGGCGAAAACAGCTGCATTTCTTTTGATTGGGGGTGTTTTTGCATTGGGTTCAAATATTGGACGACTTGCAACCGCACTAGAATACTCCACCTATTCCACAAGAGGCGCCGCCACAATCGAGAGCAAATCGGAAGGCTTGGATAAAGAATATGCCTTCGGCTGGTCCAATGGAATCATGGAGTCATTCACACTCTTGATTCCAGACTTTTACGGTGGTGGGTCCAATACCCCTTTGGGAGATGATTCGGAATTAGAAAAAGCCCTACGAGCTAATGGAGCCGATCCCGGTCAAATTGCTGCATATGTGCAAAATGCTCCTACTTATTGGGGAGATCAACCTTTCACTGGAGGCCCTATTTACGGAGGAGTGATTCTGGTTTTTCTTGCCTTCCTCGGAATCTGGGCAGCACCTAAGGAGACGCTAATCACCTTTGGGAGTATTATTGTGATTTCATTGGTCCTTTCCTGGGGAAAAAACCTAAGCTCTGTCAACTACCTTCTCTTCGACTATCTACCTGCATACAATAAATTCAGGGCTGTTTCAATGGCTTTAGGAATGACGCTTTTTGCCATACCAGTACTTGGGATGATCGCTTTGGAAAAGACTATTCAGGAAAATAAACTCAAGGATTTCCTCATCGCAGCTGGATCCGTTGCTGGATTGATATTGATTTTCGGACTTGGAGCAGGTATTTTCAGATTTACCGGGATGGCTGATCAAGGGCTTCCTGACTGGCTGGTGGATGCCCTTAGAGAAGATAGAAAATCCATGTTGCAAACTAGTGCATGGAGAAGTCTGGGATTTGTGGCTTTGGCCGCAGGCCTAATCTACTTTGCCATGAAAGGCAAAATCAATGATTTGGTTCTTGGTTTGGGACTTTTTGCCTTGGTTTTGATTGACCTTTGGACCATTAACCGACCTTATTTAAATGACAATAGCTTTCAGGAAAGTCCTTCCGAATCCTACTTTTCTGAAACTCCTGCTGATGCGGAGATCTCAAAAGATAATTCATATTTCAGAGTGATCGATTTAAATGAAGGAATCACCCAGGCGGGAAGAGCATCCTATCGATTTCACGCCATTGGAGGATATCATGGCGCCAAAATGCGCCGTTTTCAGGATTTGATAGATTTCAGAATTAACCCTGAACTTTCGAAATTTATCTCTAAAGCTCAGGAAGGGGAATTCGATTATGCGGGTCTGAACTCTCTGAATATGCTCAATACCAAATACATCATGGCAGGGAATGCGGCAAATGCAGTTTTCGAGAATCCGGAGGCAAATGGACCCGTCTGGGTACCTGAAAGGATAATAGCGGTAGGTAGCAATGAAGAAGAAATTCAGTCTATCGGAGAAATCGAAGTAGCTGAAACCGCCACCGTTAATTCAGAGGAATACCCAGGGATAAAAGCCGGCTCTGGAATGGCGGAATTAGTATCTTATGAACCGAATCGACTTGTATATACTATCAGTATGCAAGAAGAGGGGCTTGTCGTGTTTTCTGAAATATTCTATCCTGTTGGCTGGACAGCCACTATTGACGGAGATGAAGCTGAGATTATCCGTACTAATTATCTCCTAAGGGGACTGATGGTTCCTGCGGGGAATCACGAGGTAGAGTTTAAATTCTCCCCCACCTCCTATACTGCCACCAAAACCCCAATGGTCATCTTTCAGTATTTGATTGTATTGGCTTTAGGGGCAGGTTTATTCTTCACATTTAATAATTCAAATGGAAGAGTCAAAGGATAAAATAATCAGCTATTATGATCAGTTTGCCGAGCAGCAAGAGGTCACTGGAATCAATTCCAGACATCTGCAGATTCTGGATAAACTTGTCGATGCTGGATTAAAAGAAAATCATAAAATTCTGGAGGTTGGATGTGGAATTGGGACAGTTTCTCATCTATTGGCTTCCTATGTCAAAAGGGGAAAAGTGCTTGCCGTGGATATCTCTCCGGAAAGTATAAAGAAGGCTCAAGGTCTTTGGAAAGAACAGAAAAATCTTGAATTCGCAGTTTCAGACATGAAGGATTTTGAGAGGAATGAGCAGTTCGATTTCTTTGTTTTTCCAGACGTATTGGAGCATATTCCTATAGATCAACATCCTCCCCTTTTTCGCACCGTGAGAAAACATGCTCATGAAGATTCAGCTATTTTTGTACATATTCCCGCACCCAGATTTTTAGAGTGGATGATTAGAAATGAACCCCAAAAACTACAGGTTATTGATCAGCCTTTAGATTCTGGGGATTTAATCAAAAGCATAACTACCGCTGGTTTTTACCTTGAAAAAATGGAAACTTACTCCATTTTTTACGAGGAGAAGGACTATCAATATTTTGTTTTCCGGTCTGCTAAAAACCTTTATAAAACCAAGCCTCTGAGCAAATGGAAAGTATTAAAAGAGAGAGTCCGAATACGATTAAGACATAAAATATTCAATTAAACCAATGAAAGTCGAAGAGAATAAAGTGATAGGGATTGCCTTTGAGCTGAAGGTGAGCAAAGATGAGGATGATATTGAGTCCGTCCCCTTCAGCGTAGAAGTACGAGATGAGAATGATCCATTTTATTTTGTATTCGGAAAAAGTGGTCTTCCTGAAAAATTTGAGGAAATCTTATCAGGAAAAGAAATCAATGATGAATTTTCATTCGTCCTGGAAAAAGAAAATGCATACGGTGAAGCTGATGAGGAGCTGATTCTGACCTTGCCTAAAAGTCAATTTTCCAAGCAAAATGGCTTTACTGAAGAAATGATCCAGGAAGGTAATTTCCTTCCCCTGATGGATGAAAATCAGCAGCCTATGCAGGCAAAGATTCTTAAAATTCAGGGAGACAATCTAATTCTGGACTTTAACCATGCGCTAGTAGGTTTTGATCTGCACTTCGATGGTAAAATCCTAAGTGTTAGAAATGCCAGTGAAGCCGAAAAGCAAAGTGGTTTGGTAGAAGGCGTAGACTAGTCTAATCAAATTCAAAACCCTCAAGATTTAAGGCTAAGGACTTTACCCTGCTCCCAGGTTAGATAGACACGATCTCCTTTTTGGTATTTCCTATCCGGATCATCCACTTCCCAAATTTCCCCGGTCTCCTTGATTTTGACCTTTAGGGAGTTGAAATGCAATAAAAATATAACATCGGTGACATGAGCCAGAATTCCATTCCTAGTTCTGAGCTTGACATCTACCGGACGAATGTAGTCCTGCCCCTTGGTCTTAATTCTGTTGATTGATGAAAATAACTCAGCCACATATTTACTCTTTGGGCTCAGGCAAAGATCCTTGGAATTTCCTCTCTGAATAATCTTCCCATTCTTTAAAATCAATAGATCATCAGTTAGTCTAAGTGCATCATCGAGGTCATGCGTAACCAGAATAACGGTGGTTCCAAGTGCGGTAAAAACCTCCTTCAGTTCATCCATGATATTCCGGGTTTGGATGGAATCCAAACTACTGAATGGCTCATCCAAAAGCAGGATTTCAGGCTCTACACTCATTGCTTTGGCGATAGCCACCTTTTGCTGCTGCCCACCTGAGAGCTGCCTTGGTAGCTTGTCCCTGAGCTCTCCCAGTCGCAACAAGGAAATGAGCTCTTCTACCCTATTTCTGGTGTATTTCTCATCAAAGCTTAAGAGTGGCCTGGAGATATTTTCCTCCACTGTACTATTTGGAAAAAGAGCGTAATCCTGATGGATTAGCTTTATTTCATCGTATCCAGCGACGAGCTTCTCTTTTGGGTTTTCAATCTTTTTGTCACCAAGCCAAACCTCACCTGAAGTCTGAACTTCAAGTCCTGCCATGATCCTTAAAAGAGTACTTTTCCCGGACCCGCTCTCTCCAACTATAGCTAAAATATCACCCTTCTTAAGTTCTGTAGAAAAGGATTTCAGAGCTTTTTGGTTACCGTAGGTCTTTGATACTGACCTAATCGAAAAATAGCTCATGAGGTAATTTTTGATTGAATTTTCTTTGGAAGGCTTTTCAAAATAAGATCATAAGAATGATCCACCAGCTCTAAAATCAAGGGATCAGGAACGTTCCCTTCTACTGAGACTGAGTTCCAGTTTTTCTTATTCATATGATACCCAGGAGTAATTCCTTCATGTTTTTCTCTTAGCTCAATGGCTTTCTCAGGATCACATTTAAGATTAATGAAGTCAAAAATATCCAGACTAGTAATGGCAAAAATCTTTCCTCCTACTCTAAAGCAAAGAGTCACTTCATCAAAAGGAGTGTCCTCGGTAGTTCCGGGTTTTGCCAGACAATAATCACGTAAATAGGAAAGGGTCATAAAAAGTGTGTATTTCCTAAGGTAAGGAATGCTTTAAAAAGTTTAAACCCTTAACTCAAATATCCAGAAGCGATGAGCAAAAGAATTACATCAACCGCTTAATCGTCCATACGATAATGGCAAACAGGAAAATGATTATGGAAATCTTATTGATTCCATGCATCATTCTCAGATTGAAATTGGTTTTCTTATTTGGGTCTGGCTTTTTGAAAACATTGATAAAATAGCTCCCTACCTCCCCTAGTTTAAAAAACTCTTTGACTTTCGAATTACCCATTGTTTTTCAATTTAAATCGTGCGATTTGCACATTTAATTCTAGGCATGAACTTCTGGTTCTGTCCACATTCCGTCTTCGCGGATGATTTGAATCAGCTCATCCACAGCATGCTCCGATGGAACACCACGTTTCATTACCTCTTTGCCCTTGTATAATGTTATTTTTCCTTTTCCTGAACCTACGTATCCGTAGTCAGCATCTGCCATTTCACCTGGTCCATTCACGATGCACCCCATGATCCCAATCTTCACACCTTTCAAGTGGTCGGTTCTTTTTCGGATCATGGCTGTAGTTTCCTGAAGATCGAATAAGGTTCTGCCACAAGATGGGCAGGAAATATATTCTGTCTTAGACATTCTGGTCCGTGCAGCCTGAAGCACTCCGAAACCAGTGACATTATGAAGCTTGATTTGTTCCAAAGTCTCTTCTCGGCTATGAGACTTTTCCTTTTCCAACGAAATGAAAACTCCATCCCCCAGACCGTCAATTAATAGTCCACCCACATCGGTAGCTGCATAGAGCATGGTTTGATCTGAGGTCTGATCCGGGTAGCTCACTTTGAACACCACCGGCACCTGACTTTCCGCATCAATCAAACTTACCATTGCTCTCCTTAAAGCAGGCATAGTATGAGAATTTGAAGTTTTCAGGATTAGTACCAAGTTGGATTCTTTTTGTACCAAAGGAATAGCCGCATCAATATCTTGATCCGAAATTTCAAGAAAATTCAACTCTCTATGTCTAGCTTCGATAGAAGAGAAAGAGTCTAAGGTAAACAGAGGAAACTTGTTCAGCTGATCTGATTGCGCGGCCCAAATATCCCCATCTTGAATTTCTTTCATTCCATTCGGAAGCATAAAAGGAATAGGATTTCTACCAGAGTATACAAAATCACATCCGAGATCATTCATCTTCCACTTGTCCAATTCGGGTAGATAGAAGTGACCCACTGCCTTCATTTCTTTTGGAGTAATATCTTTTATTTTGGAGATATCTGTAATAACTCTGGGGACATTATGGTCTCCAAAATTAAACACCTCAGAGGTCTTCCTTTTTTCATGATCAAAAGGATGAATGGGGTAATGATCTAAATCAGGTATGGCTGGATGCCCAAGACGGTTGGTATATCGGTCGATCAAAGCTTGAGCTACCGGTGCTTCGAATTCTGGGTCTTCAGTCAGAGAAACACGCACAGTGTCCCCCAGCCCGTCTTCAAGGAGTGTTCCAATTCCTACAGCGGATTTTATCCTACCATCTTCAGCCTCTCCGGCCTCAGTCACACCCAAATGCAAAGGGTATGGTTTAAACCCGCCTTCATCCAGCTTTTGGACCAAAAGCCGGTAAGCCTGTACCATTACTTGGGTATTCGAGGATTTCATGGAAATTACCACCTGATGATAATCTTCCTCTTCACATATCCTCAAAAATTCAAGGGCAGATTCAACCATTCCTAATGGTGTATCACCATATCGACTCATGATTCTATCTGAAAGAGAACCATGGTTGGTCCCAATTCTCATAGCAGTACCATGTTCCTTACAAATTCTGACCAAAGGAAGAAAGCGCTCACGAATTCTATCAAGCTCTTCCTGATAGCTTTCATCTGTATACTCTATGGTCTCAAATTTCTTTTTATCAGCGTAATTGCCAGGATTTACCCGAACTTTCTCCACAATTTTAGCTGCGATCTCTGCAGCATTTGGGGTAAAGTGGATATCGGCCACGAGTGGAGTTTTATATCCTCTTTTGCGAAGCCCTTCCTTAATATTTCTAAGATTTTCAGCCTCCTTAATACTTGGAGCGGTAATTCTCACTAATTCACAACCTGCATCTATCATCCGGATACATTGCTCAATGGAACCTTCCGTATCCATGGTATCCACAGTCGTCATGGATTGGACCACTATGTGATTATTCCCTCCTATCACCACATCCCCAATCTGCACGGGAATAGTCTTCCTCCTAGAGTATTTGGTGAGGCTATCGCAATAAGTCATTGAAGTCTGCTGAGTGGATTCCATATTATAAGTCTCCTAATTGTGGTCTGATGGTTATTTCCTCAACTACCGATTGTGGGGAAAGGTTATAAGCTGCCCAAACACTTTCTGCCACATCCTCCGCCTTCATGAATCGTTCTTCGGGTATATCAACTCCCGCCCAGCTAGCAGTGTAGGTTGCCCCCGGCAAAATGGAGGTCACTTTAACATTGTATGGTTTGAGTTCTTCTCTTAGGCATTTGGTCATTCCAAGCATGGCCCATTTTGAAATAGCATAGCTTCCACCATTTGGATAAGCCGTGAGACCGGCGATTGATCCTATACTAAAAATGTAACCTGCTTTTCTTTCTATCATATCTTTTGAAAAAGCTCGGATTAGGTAATAGGCCGAATACAGATTCGTATTCATCATCAATTCAAAATTTCCTTCTGGCTCGTCATGAATTGCCCCTGGCAAAAAGACACCTGTATTGTTCACCAAAACATCAGGAATCCCTTTTGCTTTCACCTGCTCTGCAAAAGACAATACTTCCTCTTTCTTAGAGAGGTCCGCTCTGATCGAGGTGACGCTGCAATCAGAAAATTTTTCGGATAGTTCAGCATGTAAGGATTTCAGGTCTTTTTCATTTCTAGCACAGGTGATGAGATCAAACCCTTCTTTACCGAATCGCTCCAAAATGGCTTTTCCGATCCCTTTTGTACCCCCTGTGACCAAGATAGATTTTGACATTATTTGCAGGTGAATTAATAGTTAGTATGACAACTATCTAATGGAGACAAAGTTACATTTTTTTGTCAAAATAAAGCCGAAACCTGCATACGACCGACATGTACCACTCTATCCAAACCTTCAGAATTACGGCCTTCATAAACCACATTCAGTTGTAATCCTTCCCCGATTTTCTGAAGCCAATTCAAAGTCCAAGTGATGTTGGTGCCAGGGGTCAGAGCCTGAAGCATTTCATATCCAACGGGAGAATTTGCCACTCCATTGTAATCAATTAAAATAAGTTGTAAATCCCCAGTCAAAGTGGTTTTAATCGCCTTGGCATATCTTAAATCAATTCCAATTTTATGCGTCTGAGCCCTTTCGTTGAATTCGACGTTCTCGATATTTTCTTTATTGGAAAAAGAATATCTAGCAGTCGATCTGAAATAAGGACTTGGCTGCCAGGCTAATTCAGGACCTAACATATATTGGTCAATCGTATAATTCCTATTCTCCAAAAAATCAGATGCTGAGGATTTTATTCCCGTGGATCCGATTAATCTTAATGTTGCGATAGCATCGAAATTATATCTGAGGTTTAATTTCCAATCCTTTTGAATCAAATCCTCAAATCCCCCTGAAAGTAATTGCTTAAACTGGCTATCGAAAAGGGATAGATCAAAACCATACTTTGCGGAAGCGCGATTAAAGAAGAAGCTCGAGCGAATAACCTGTCTAAGCCGCAAAATTTCTTCTCTGCTGATCCCACCGATGAAAGGATTGATTCTATCTCCAAAATTGTCTGAAGTCACTTTTTTCTCTACGCTGAGGCTGCTTGTATTTGAAAATTTCTGGAGAAAACCTCGAACTCCCCCTTCACCTTTCCACGAGTCCGGAAACCTGGCCTGGAACCTGTAATTCAAAAGACTGGTGTAAGCTTGAACGTAAGTGTCTGTAGGGACAAAGATCTTGATGTACTCCTTTTCTTCGGGGTTTATGGCCAGGTAAAACTCATTCAATTGCTGAATTCCATCCCCATTATCATCCCTCCAGGTATGTGTGCCATCTCCGTTTGGGGCAAGGATATAAACGAACTCACGCTGTAGCTCCCTACCATTTCCAATTGCATAGCTAATGTCATTTCGGACCAGATTTTTTCCCAGACTCCCTTGATAGTCCAATTTACCCATCACGGTCGTCTCGGTGGGTAAATCTCTAAAAATATACCTTAGCTCTCTATAGGTGAAACTACTTCGAAGATTATGATTTTTCCACTGTTTCCTGAAGGTAAAATTACTAGTGAAAGCTTCTGTATCATTTTCAAACTTCCCAGCAAAAGGAGCTCGATCCTCTCTCCAAGCTGCATCTACCTGGAATTGATAATCCAAAAAATCATTGCTTTTTAGAAATACCAGATGTTCCTTAAAGTTCATGGCCGTACTTAAAACAGAATCCGTTTCAGCACTTCTCAGAGCATTTTGATCCAAGGAGAACTGATACCCAGGAACGAAAACTTTAGAGGAATAGCTTGCCCTTCCAGTATACCTTATCCAATCAGATTTTAGGGAACCTTGGTCACTATTCAAGGCAAAGAAATCCTGATCGAATTGGAGCCTTTCACCAAGATTGAGTCTCCAGGTTCCGAAATGCTGAGTGCCCTGAAGCACATCTCTCCTATTCCTCAGATAAATACCATATTTAAACTCATTCTTAATGTCTTTATGAAGATGAATATTAGCCTTAAACAATCTCTCCGCTGCTGCACTTTCCAATGACTCTTGAGATAGTCCCCAATCCCGATCGAATTCTATATATCTGAAACGATCGATGAAACTGAAATTAGTAGAATTCAACTCAAATTCAGCATCAGTATTTACGCGGTACTTTGGGAGTAAACGCAGTTTTCTGTCTTGGCTTTGAATACCCAGCTTCCAAGCTAAGCCCTGGTTATCCTCATCGTCAATTGTTGAAAATAGGTTCTCATCCACGGAGGACAGAGCGAGCTCGGTATACGCTGATTCTTTCTCCCCAAGTTTAACTCTTGAACCAGCCGTAATCATTCTCTTACTGTCTGGAGCCGGAAGTTGAGTCAAAATGGAATAATTGCCTTGAGGAGAACCTCCTATTCGAGGAACATATTCATAGACCGTTCCATTGGCCAGTTGGGTTTGGCGTATGTAGTCTCCTCTTCCCTGACCCACCTGAGAGAAGGACAAATCATACTTAGCCACTTCTGGATCAACAGAATATTGGTAATACACCAAAGTATTTCCATCCCCATCTATTTCGGTGATTTTTTCATAAAGGATCCTATTGGGATCAAAGGCCACGCTATCAATCCGTGGAATTCGGGCCAGTTCAGTTTGATCACCTACACTTGCCAATAATGCCAATTCCTCTTGGCTAAAATCAGAAAAAAGAGGTCTACTTCTATTATCCGACTCCTGATAGTAGTTCATATAGACCTCCACATTTCCATTGGTTTGGCTGTGATTAGCTCCGATTATTGATCTGCTATAATTACGTTCCGCGTATTCAAAATCTATCCTCACTCTTGAGTATTCAGTGATCAAAACTCTCGGAGTAAAGGTGATCTCCGCCTGATTGTAGTCAATAACGTAGTCTTCATTAAATCCCCGCTTGAGTTGCTTTCCATCCAAAAAGACCCGCTCTGAATTTGCCATGATGATTACGAACTGTTCATTCTCAGGGCCATTGATCAGATAGGGGCCAAGAACTCCCTCTATGATTGGAAGTTGAATCGAGGCAAATTTACCCTTCGCAATCGAAGCAAAAGCCTGGCTGCTGGCACTCCAAGAGTCTGATAGTTTATATTTAGACGTAAACTGTAAGCCCTGTACATTTTTATAATACCTTAGAAACTCTGACTTTCTTTGCTGAAGGACCACATCGCCAGCAGCTAGGCTGAATTTATCACTGTAAAGCTCAATCAGAACATTATCAAAATCCTGAATTTGCTGAGTATTTCCTTCTGGCTGAAAAGGGACATTTTGATCCGTTATACTAGCTCGGATATTCAACTGATCCGAAATGGCTCCTTCCAGCTGAAGATTTAGAGCTGAATTCACAAAAACATTTTGGGTGTTTCCAAAAGAAATTCCTCTGGTCAAGCTACCTGTTTTGTACAGGTTTGTAGCAGGAAAAATCTCCTCTGAAAAATCAAAGACCTCCTGTTTTGCTTCACGATTATCTCTGAAAACTGCCATGGAATCATAATTTGCTGAAAGAGTTCTTCTCGCCAGTGGAGCACCAAAATTCATACGGAAAGTACGGTAGCACAACCTTAGAGAATCTGGAAGCGTTTGATCGGAATTTGGTACAGAGATGGAGTTTCCCTCAAGTGAAAAAATAAAGTCAAAAGATTTACCATTAGCGTCAGTCAGTCTTATGCTCTCTTCAACAGCAGAGAGTGAATCGACTTGGATTCCCTGAAGCAAGTCACCCTGAGGTACCCAACGACACTTCTCTTGTCCCTGAACTTGGCTAATCAGGAAAAACAAAAACACACATAAACTTGCGAGAAATCGCATATTATAAACCAGCCTTGGATTCTAAGGTAATTAAATCCAGCCTATTGAACTATGGGGAAGGTGAGGTAAAATGTGGTTCCCTTTTCCGTTTCAGTTTCAAACCAAATTTTACCACCAGCCGTTTCAACCCCACTTTTTGCGATAGCAAGACCAAGCCCCGATCCCTGAGTTTTTGTACTGAAATTTGGTATAAAGATCTTTTCCCTAAGTTCAGGAGGGATTCCTTTTCCATTATCGCTTATCTCTAAAAAGACAGCAGAATCACTGAGCCAGAGCCAAACTTTGATTACAGGAACAATACCTTCTTCTACTGATTGAATTCCATTGATGATTAGGTTAGTGATCACACGCCCAAAGAGTTTATCATCACCCATGATCGGAATGTCATCTGTGTAAGAGTCATCCTTGAATCGAAGATCTACCCGATCATCATTGGAGTAAAGTTCGAGAACTTTTGTCACCACGGTCTTGAAATTCATCAACTCATTTTTCGGCAGCGGCATCTTGGCAAAAGTGGAAAACGAGGAGGCTATTCCACTTAGGGCATCCACCTGATGAATAAGGGTATTCAGGGATTTTTTCAGACGCTCTTTTTCGTCTTCCTGTCCCTGCCAATCCAACCTCATCAAATGTTGAAGAGTAAGTTTCATAGGGGTAAGAGGATTTTTAATCTCATGGGCCACCTGTTTTGCCATTTCCTTCCAAGCGGATTCTTTCTCGGTGGATGCGAGCACTTTCTTACTTTGCTCAAGCTTAAAAAGCATGTTGTTGTACTCATTTACCAGCATTCCTATTTCATCCCGAGCGTTCCAAATCATCGGCTCATTGTTCTCCAGGTTTGTGGTTTTGAGCTTTTGTGTCAGCAGCTTGAAAGGGAAAGTAAGATTCTTTGATACAAAGTATGAAATGATCAAAAACGCGATAAAAATCACAACAAACGCATTGAAAATATTACTCAGTACATCGGCAACAAGCTTATTTAATTCAGCCTCAGATTCGAAAAACGGCACTGCCAGAATGCCCATAAGTTCCTGCCTTGGCCCTGTTAATATTGGAAGGTAAACAGACTTATACTTCAGGTTTCCGAGGCTTTCATCTGTAAGAAATTGGTTGAGGTTATTTTCACGGATGGCAGCGATTGCAGCCGGATTTATGAACCTGGAGAGAATCCTTTTTTCAAAGATATTGGGTCGGTTTGTCGAGAATAGTTCACCCTCGGAACTATATAAATTTAATTCACTTCCCGTGGTATTGGCCAGGTAAGTCAGTTCTTCATCAATTGAATTTTGAGTAGAACCTTCCATCCCCAAACTAGAAATGGTACTGGTCAAATTCCCTCTTATCAATTCTGCTTTTTGCAAGTATTGCCTGTCAAGATCCTCTCGGTAGCTATTTGCCAAAAGTCCCAGAGTGATGATACTAATAATCAAAATGGGAAAGAAGAAGGCAAAATTGAGGTACAATTGAAGCTTAGTGGAATAGTTAAACACAAAGTTTTTATACCCCTTGATCAATGAATTAATCAGGATCGAGATAAAAGTAAGGGATACAAAAATCACAAAATAAAGAGATATGTTCCCTGCAAACTCTGCTGGGGAAATGGACGGTGAGGAAATAACAATAAGACGGGCACCATCCTTTATCCCCAGATGATGAAATCTTCCCTCAGCTACTCCCTCATTTACCAAATTTGGATTATCCAAAACGGGTAGGAATCGGTCACTAGAATAATTAAAATTTCCAACACTTGAAACCAACTCCTTCTCCACAAATATTCCATAGTTGTATTGTGTAGGATCCAGCTTTTCGGTGAAATTTTCATCCAGCAGGAGCTTTGGGTAGACACTGGATGGCTGGATATTCATTTTCTGTAGTTCTAAAACTATCGTACCTACAGCATTTCCATCCTTTGTGACCGGAACAAAAGATATAAATTGATTTCCTTCTATAGGTGAATCTCCCCTGATAAAAAATAAGCCTCTTACATCAGTCGCATAGTCACTTTTTACTACACGGTTTCTTACCCCACTGAGAGAGCCAGTGGAAGCCGGCCCCAAAATTTTCCTTCCCGAGGATGAATAAATGGAAATGACTACCTCGAATTGATCAAAATAATTATCCAGATAAATCTTCCTGATCTTAGTTTCAATGGGCTCTTTTGCCAGAAGTGGGTCCGCAAGGCGGTTCTGGATAAACAGATCGCCTTTAATCCTCTGCATCACCTCATCAAGAAAATACTCTGTGATCACATCGTTCTCGATCAGATTTTGGTCTGTAAACCTAACTTTTGACTCAAGGAGCTGATCTTGCTTTGTATTTCTAGTACTTAATCCAGAAACTACGGCAGCTATGATAGCTGCAAAAAAGAACGTATAAAAAGTATCAAGCCCAAGTTTGAATACATTCTTGTAAAGCTGATATCGAAATACTAGTGTGAAGAAAATCAGGTGCACGGCCCAGGCCAATGAGGCCCAAAACTGAAAATATAAAAGGACTCCCAGAACCGGAAAACCCATTATCCCCACCCATTTAGCGAATTGTATCCAATCTCGGCTCATGGAGGCCAGCAGGCTACAGAGTGCTATGGTGATCAAAACGTACAACGCACCCCAAAGAAATAAAATGAGATAGCTTATGAACTGAAACCAGTCCATAGCTGGGAAATTTTGGATGTCAAGGGCCCATTGAGAATTTAAAAGAATATCTGCAGGGATATCCCAGAGCAAATACAAGAAGGTTGAGCTGATTGCCAAACAGATTAGAAGAATGACTATTTGTTCATTCTTAGAGGTAAACATCCTCATTCGCTCATGCATATCATGAGTGGTGATTTTTAGCAGGATCAATGAAAAAATCAATGCAAAACAGATTGAATTAATCCATAAGTCTCCCAAACTGGGATTTAGCCACGAGGAAGCGTAATAAATCGGATCAAAGAGTTCGATTCTAAAAAAAGCCTCTGGAAAATCCAGTAAAAGCATGATAAATCGAAATACGAAAATAGTCAGAAAGCTGTATGATATGGCCCTCCATTGCTTTCCACTTCTCCAGACCTTGGCTATAAAATCGTAGCTCAAAATGGTATAGAGCAGAAGAACAGAAAAGAAAAATAATAGTACTGGCGTATTAGAGAAGCGACCTGCAGGCTGATACCCAAACAAAAAATCAACACTAAAGATAGGATCACCCTTGCCATTGTTTATGGTGAAACTTCCTTCTTCAGGGTCTCCAAAAAGCTCAAATTCTTCATTTCCAAAAATTTCTGGATTAGCACCTGTGATCAAATAATCATTACGCACACTTCCAGGGTAAATCAATCGTACGGCATGAATAAGCCAATATTGCTTTTCATTTCTAGTGATCTGGCGGGACCTGAGAAGAAATGTACCGAAAGGGTCTTCCGCAAGCTGATAAGGTTCAGTTTTGTCCAAAAGCTCAAAGTCCAGACTAAAAGAGAAATCGGACCAGAAAAGGACCTCATTTTCATCATTTAGCAAAAAGTATGGATACTCTGAATTGATTCTGGTGATGGTCTCAAAAGTAACCGAATCCTCAGGCCTCGCACTCATCAAAATATTGATGAAATCCTGATCCAGCTGGGCATCAATCACCGATATCTTTTTTTGTAAATCTTCGTAAGCTACAGTCTCTTCATTTTTTGGAAAAAAGAAGAAATACAGAATCAGTAAAAGGAGAATAGAGAGTACGCTTGCCAGAAAAATCCAGCGCCGGGATACTTGCGTCATTTAGGTTAAAAATAAAAAAAGCAAAGTCATGATTCAAACTTTGCTTTCGATAAGATTACCGTAAAGATAACCTTGCTTTTTTACGCTTTGCTGAGCGATACCAAAAGAATCCTATGATCATAGCCATCAAATAAGGCATGATAAAGAGATATAGAATCCCATTATTCAGCCCCGCTCCTATCGTGGTTTCTCCATTGCTTACATTATTTTCCACCGACGCTCTACACATTGCACACTGTGCATTGGCATTGAACTGAATAGCCAATGAAATAATTAATCCAAAAACAATTGCCACAAACCTTTTCATCTTATCCTCCTCTTTTATTTTTTCTTAATTCACGTAATATGGGCTGATCATTAAATACACTACCACCCCAGTTACCGTCACATACAGCCAAATCGGATATGCAAATTTAACAACTTTTCTATGCTTTTCTCTTTGGTCAGTCAGACCATAATAATATGCGAAAAGAATAGGAAACAATGCAACTGCCGCGAGTATGATATGGGTAATTAAAAGAAAGTAATAAACTGGACGAATCCAGCCCTCACCTCCAAAGGAAGTGCTTTCTGCCATTCCGTGGTACAAAACATAGGACACCAAGAATATAGCCCCTAGACCGAAAGCAGTACTCATCGCTGCTTTGTGCTTTGAAATTTCTTTCTTCTTAATAAAAATCAAACCTGTGATCAGAGCTACCGTCGCTGCTGAATTTATCACCGCATTCAGATGTGGAAGAAAGTATACCCATGGGGCTCCTTCACCAAATTTGGTCGGCATAAATAGCAGCACTGCTACGACCACGGGGATTAAAATTGATAATCCAATAATCCATGGCTTAACCTTTGCCTCATCGGCTAACACTCCCATTTTATTCTGCTCCATGTAAAAGCACTTTAGTCTCTAACATTAATAAGTCAACATCCTCTCTGTTTGTTCCGGAATAATACCCTCTAATTCGGCCTAATTCATCCACCAGGATAAACTTGTCACTGTGAATAAAATCATCTGGAACTCCCATCCCATCTATGGTGGGTAAAACGAAGCCACATCTGGCTAATTCATATGTCTGGACTTTATCTCCGGAAAGAAAATCCCATTTACCAGCTTCCGCACCGTGATCATCTGCATATTCCTTCAGGATTTCAGGTGTGTCATAAGTGGGGTCGATGCTAATGGAGAGGATCTGAACTTTTTCCTCCTCACGAAACATATCATTCACTCTTTCCATTTCTTTTGACATCACAGGACAAATACTTGGACAGGAAGTGAAGAAGAAATCCACAATAGTGATTTTGCCTTCCATATCTGCTGAACCCGTTGGGTTACCTTCCTGATTCACAAATGTGAACTCAGGAATATAGTGTTGAGTAGTATCAGAATTAGGACACTCTTGAAAGGGGTTTTCTACCCCCTTTTCAAAGTATACCGGCAAGTCATACTCATTCGTACCAAAGCTTTTTAAGAAGGTGAATATGAGCACAGGGATGAGCAATATGCACACGAGAACCAATCCCTGAAGTAATCTTAATCCTTTCATATTGTTGTAACAAAAAATAAGGTTGGAAGTATTCCCCCAACCTTACTTTTTTTGGATTTTTTATAATTCTACCAACGCATGTTGAAGATATCTGTCCCTTCTTTTGCGAGAGCAATAAGTAACCAGATAAGGAAGATCAAAGGGACAATGATGGAATAGAACAAGGGCTTCACCTCATCTCCCAGGTGCATAAACTCCATCATGATATATTTGGCCTTCCAGATAGTAAGTGCTATAAACAGAGCATATAGTAGAATTCCTCTATCCATGGTGAAAGCCATGATAAATTCCGCAATTGTCAAGGCAAGAAGTATCCCGGCAGTTTTCCAGATCTTTTTGATCTTCTCATCATTTCTGGGAGTAACTTCTAATGTTGATTTATTTTGTTGAATTTCCATTTTCTTGAAATTTTAGGCTTAAATAAGATAGAATAATGTAAATACAAATACCCATACTAGGTCTACAAAGTGCCAATACAATCCAATCTTCTCAACCATTTCGTAATGACCTCTTCTATCATAAACTCCAACAGCTGCTTGATAAAAGCAGAGAAAAAGAAGGACTACGCCGATCGTTACGTGGAATCCGTGGAAACCTGTAATGAAGAAGAAAAGCTGGGCAAAAGTGGCTGGACCATACTCGTTGACCACCAGATTAGCCCCAAAGACTGTTTCAGTTACTTCTTGATTTAGGCCATTAATATAAGTTAAAACCGACCCTGCATCTGTACCATGGATGAAGTGATTCCATTCCCAAGCTTGACAGCCAAGGAAGGTCGCTCCCCCTACAATAGTCCAAAGCATCCATTTTACCACATCATTTCGATCATTTCTATGACCAGCTTCCACAGCTAGTACCATAGTCACTGAACTCGAAATCAAGATGAAGGTCATGATCCCTACAAAGACTAGTGGAGCATGAACCCCATGTAAAAAGGGAACTGCTTCAAAGACCAATTCTGGAATTGGCCAATATTGATTTGAGCCAACAAAAGAATCAGCAGGACCAGCATAAGCGGGATAAGTAACCCTTGTGGCCAAATAAGTAATAAGGAAAGCAGCAAAGGTGAAAATATCAGAAAGCAGGAAAAACCACATCATGAGTTTTCCATAGCTCGCTTTCAGGGGTTCGTTTCCACCACCCCAAACTCCTCTTTTGGAGCTAACACCTATAGCGGTTGATTGCGCAGACATATGAGTTTAATTAGTACTGAGATTAATGATTCAATAATAAAAACATGAACAAATATAACCAAAGTCCTCCAAGGAAGTGCCAATATGTGGTGGCCATTTCCATGGTATTCATAGATTGAGAATGGACTTTATATCTGAACGTTGAAATTAATACAATAATAAGGAAGATCACACCACTTATCAGGTGCATTGCATGCAAACCTGTAAAAACATATAGGAATGATCCTGCAGGGTTTCCTACAAAGAAAACCTCTCTATCCACCAAGGCTACCCAACTATACCACTGTCCCACCAAAAAGGCGATTCCGAAAAGCACCGACAAAGAAATAGCTATCCTAAGAGACTTTAGATTATCTTTCTTGGCCGAATAGTATCCCCATTGAAGGAAAAAACTACTTACTATTACCAGCCCGGAAGTAAAATAGAATATTTCGGGAAGATCATATTCTAGCCAATTTCCCTCCGACTGACGAACAATATAGGCACTAGTCAATGCAGCAAAAACCATTACCACCGTTACCATAAACAACCAAAGAGCAAACTTCTTTGGATGCATGGAGATCGGTTGCTCCACCATATCGACATATTTCAATTCTCTTTCCATCAGGATGGGATTTTGTCAATTAAGTAGGCAATCTGAACTATTGGTAGATAGAGGAATGATCCAAACATGATCCTTAATGCAGACTTCCTAGAACCATCCCGCATTAATGAGAAGGTTTGGGCAAGGAAAAGAACTCCACATACTGTAGCCACTATTCCCGAATTTAATCCGGTTAGTCCGAAATAAGTAGGCAAAAGACCTAACGGCAATAGAAACAAGGTGTAAATCATAATTTGAAATGCCGTATTCAAATCTTTCTTCCCACCACTAGGCAAAAGTTTGAATCCAGCTCTCTGATAATCTTCATCACTCACCCATGCTATAGCCCAGAAATGAGGAAATTGCCAAATAAATTGGATACCGAAAATAATCAGAGCCTCATAAGAAATAGATCCGGTAGCTGCAGTCCATCCAAGTAAAGGTGGCATTGCCCCCGGAATTGCTCCCACAAACACAGCAATAGGTCCGACTCTCTTCAATGGGGTGTACACGAAAATGTACAATACCATGCTCAGGATGCCTAAGAGGGTGGTGAGAGGGTTTGTAAAAATCCATAAGATTCCTATCCCCAAAAACCCTAATAAGCTGGTGAATAAATAAGCTTCTGAAAGGGAGATAATTTTTAGTGGTAAAGGTCGATTTTGGGTTCGCTTCATTAACTTATCCAAATCTCGCTCAAGGATTTCATTTGCTGCTCCAGAAGCACCAGTTATTAGAAACCCCCCAAGTGCTAAACCAAGAAAGTGCGGCCAAGAAAAAGCCACAGCAGTATCGCCTAGGATAAATCCAAATACAGCTGAGAAAGTAACCAAAGCCGACAGACGGAATTTGATTAAATCCATATAGGCTCTCGCCCTTACCTTTACAAATTCAATGGCCGAATTTCCGGCTACATCCATTGTTTTCATTAGTTCTCTACTTAAGACTGAATTGCTTCGTATCCCTTAATTGAAGATAAAGCAAAACCTGAACTCCAGTAATCATACACCCAATCACAAGGTGAAAGGGCTGAAGAAAAGCAGGAATACCAAAGTATGCCATACCCATACCTGTTGCTATTTCTACTATTATAAATGCCATCAAAACCTGAGACCAGAAATTAATCTGGGAGTTCCTCAATGTGTATTTAAAGGCCATGATAAAGTACACCAGATGTACTCCAAATATGCTCAATGAGAAAGATCTGTGCACAAGAAATATCCTTCCAGATTTTTCAACCCAGGTATCTCTAAGCATATAACCAAGACTTGTCGCCACAGAATCAATCTGCTCTCTAACCTGCGTACCCAATACGATCTGAATCAGCATAAGAATAATTCCAAGAATCAAAAGCCATTCGACTTTTCGGGGAACATCCATTTTCACAGACTCTCTTCCCATTCGGCGGTTAGCCAAATGGAAAATCCAAATCAATAAGCCTGCAAGAAGCAAAGCCAAAATCATGTGGAAGGTAATCATCCAAGGAATCAAATTAGTGGACACAACCAAGGATCCGATCCAACCTTGGAAAAGAACCAAAATTAGGGAGGCTATTGCTCCGATTGTGATTCTTTTATCCACTTTCCACATCGGAAAAGATTTCCAAACGGTCAGAATTATCAGTAGACCAATAACCACTCCAATCAATCGATTCACATATTCAATCCACGTTTTTGTAGCATTGAATTCCTCTTCGACAAGGATCGATTTGTCATTAGCGATTTGGTCTGCCGTATCAGACAAGCCTAAACTTTTCAAAGTAGCTACAAACCGTTCGTTTTTAGCCAGTCTTTTCTCCAAATAAATTTCCTGATAGTTGTCGGGGAGTTGATCCACATTAGTCGGAGGAACCACCTGTCCAAAGCATTTTGGCCAATCTGGACACCCCATACCTGACCCCGTACTTCTAACGAGCCCGCCGACCCATATCAGGAAAAAGACAGCAATCACCGTGTAAAGACTAACACGGCGAAAGCTGATCAATTTTTTATTAAGATTCTGATTCATTTGGTACCAGGACCTCATCCTCGTCCTTCATGATCTCAAGCTCAATTTTCACTTGCTCTTGCTCATGCGGTAAATTGGATTCAGGTGTCTCAGACAATGGAACAGTCTGAGGAATAAAATCCTCTTCAGCACCTGGCTTAGAATAATCATAAGGCCATCTGTAAACTGCTGGAATTTCTCCTGGCCAGTTACCGTGCCCTGGATGAAGCGGTGTGGTCCATTCAAGGGTGTTGGATCTCCATGGATTCAAGCTGGCCTTTCTTCCTCTATACATGCTATAAAAGAAGTTAAACAAGAAGATAAACTGAGCACCGAATGTGATGATCGCTGCAACCGATACAAACATATTTAGATCTGTATACATATCGGAAAAAGCAAAGTTTGTCCACGAGTAATATCTCCTTGGGAAACCTGCAATACCAATGTAATGCATCGGGAAGAACACCATATAAACTCCAACGAAGGTTGCCCAGAAGTGAACATAGCCAAGTCTTGCGTCCATCATTCTTCCAAACATCTTAGGGAACCAGTGATATACCCCAGCCATCAGACCAAAGAATGAAGCTGAACCCATTACGAGGTGGAAGTGAGCTACTACGAAGTAAGTATCATGTAATTGAATATCAATCGCAGAATTACCCAGGAAAATACCTGTTAATCCACCAGAGATGAAGAAAGAGACCAAACCTATAGAGAATAGCATTCCTGGGGTAAATACAAGGTTACCCCTCCAAAGTGTAGTCAGATAGTTAAACACCTTTACAGCCGATGGAACAGCAATGATCAGTGTTAAGAACATAAATATGGAGCCAAGGAATGGGTTCATTCCTGACACGAACATATGGTGAGCCCATACGATAAATGACAAGATGGTAATCCCTAGCATGGAAATAATCATTGCCTTGTATCCGAAAATTGGTTTCCTGGAATTAGTGGCAATGATTTCTGAAGTTATACCTAAAGCTGGAAGAAGAACAATATATACCTCAGGGTGCCCCAAGAACCAGAACAAGTGCTGGTACAATACCGGGCTACCACCTGTATTTGGCAAAGCCTCTCCACCAATATAAATGTCAGACAAGTAGAAAGATGTACCGAAACTTCTATCAAAAACTAGTAGCAAAGCCGCAGCGAATAGTACTGGGAATGAAAGAAGCCCAATAACGGCAGTAAGAAAGAATGCCCAAATTGTTAACGGAAGTCTCGAGAAGGACATCCCTTTCGTCCTTAGATTAATTACTGTAGTGATGTAATTGATACCTCCCAAAAGAGATGAAGCAATAAAGAATGTCATTGCAATCAACCATAGGGTCATACCAAGTCCGGATCCTGGGATCGCTTGCTCAAGAGCTGATAAAGGTGGATAAACAACCCAACCTCCCCCAGCTGGTCCTGTTGGAATGAACAAGGAAATGAACATGATTACACTGGACAGGAAGAAGAACCAGTAAGAAAGCATGTTCATAAAACCAGAAGCCATATCCCTTGCTCCAATTTGAAGAGGAATAAGGAAATTAGAGAACGTTCCACTTAATCCTGCCGTCAATACAAAAAATACCATAATGGTACCATGCATAGTTACAAGAGCCAAGTAAAATGTGGGATCTAATTTTCCAGTCTCATCAATCCAACCTCCTAAAAGTGGCCTTAGCCACTCAAGATCCATCTCAGGAAAACCTAATTGTAATCTAAAAAGGATGGAAAGGAAACCTCCAATCACAGCCCAAAAGATTCCGGTAACCAAAAACTGCTTACCGATCATCTTGTGATCTGTGGAGAAAATATACTTTGTTACAAAATTATCATGATGCTCATGCTCGTGAGAGTCGTGAGACGTATCATGATTAGCTATTGATGCTGTTGCCATAATCTAGCTTTTGTTAATTACTGTTCGCTTAATTGAATTTCCGCTACTTCCTTCAATTCTGCTGGCAGATTCTCAGCCAAAGCTGGATTCTGCTGAATGAAAGACTTTTGCTCTGCAAGCCATGCCTGGTACTCAGCTGGCTCTACTACCTCTATAACCTTCTTCATTGAGAAGTGTCCCCTACCGCAAATCTCTGTACAAGCGATTTCAAATTCAAATTCTGGATCACCTAACTCAGCTCTCATTTCAGCTGTAGTTTTTGTTGGCACAAACCAAAATCTCGTAGGCATTCCAGGAACAGCATCCATTTTCAATCTCATATGAGGTGCGAAAACAGAATGCAATACGTCCCTTGCTCTAATTTTAAAGAGAACAGGCTCGCCTTTAGGTATTACCACAACTGGAGATGGGAAATCATCAATAGAATTAAGATCCGTGAAATCAACTCCATGGGAATTGATGGCACTTGTCAATCTGTAATCGTAATCTCCTAATACATTATCAGCACCCGGATATCGAACCTCCCAAGCAAACTGATAACCCATAATCTCAACGACGTGAGCATTTTCTGGAGCCGGAGCAGTGATATCAGACCAAGCCATCCATCCAGTGAATACCAAAATGGCCAAAACTACCCCAGGAACTGTTGTCCAAATAATTTCAAGTTTATTGTTGTCAGGATAGAAACTAGCTTTCCTTTTTTCGCTGTACTGATACTTATATGGAAACCAGAAAAGCAAAACGTGGGTAATCAAAAAGATTACACCTGTCACAGCCATGGTTACCCAGAAAAGATTATCAGTAACTGCTCCATGTTCAGAAGCTATAGGAAGCTGATAGTTATCAAATTCCTTGATGGAATACCAAAACATAAGTACCCCTGCTCCTATCATAAATAGGACGAACAACAATGCATTAACCTTATTACTGCTTGAAGCGATCTTTTTATCAGACCCTTTCACCACAGAAACCAAGGTTTGGATTCTGTAAACCATCCAAATAATGGATAGTAATAATAGAATCCCTACTCCGATAAGAAATCCGTACATATCTTTCTTTTAACTTATTTAAATATGATGATGATAGCTCTCCTCGAGCATCGGGTGATTCTTGGGAATCAAATTTCCTTTGGACAACCCACTTAACACAACTAACGTCACTACTGAACCATACAATAGGAACATACCAACCTCTATCAATCCTACGCCTCCATTATGACCTAGCGTTCCTGGTTGAACCATCAAGAAGAAGTCTACCCAGTGTCCGGCTATGATAAGAGAACATACTAGCTTCAAGAAAACTCCATGTCTTTTTGAATCTCTTGTCATCAAAACAAGGAATGGAAGAACAAAGTTTACTAGAATATTTACAAATATAAACGGTCCATACACGTCACTAGACAGTCTCTCAAGGAAGTACACAGACTCCTCTGGAATATTAGCATAATAGATCAACAAGAACTGGGAGAACCATAGGTAAGTCCAGAAAATAGTAAATCCAAAAACAAATTTTCCAAGATCGTGTACGTGGTTCTCATTTACCATTTCAAGGTAACCAAGACCTTTAAGGAAAATGGTCAACAAAGTCATAGCCGAAAGTCCAGCTACGAACCAGCTTGAGAACACATACCATCCAAATAAGGTAGAAAACCAGTGTGTATCAATTGACATTACCCAGTCCCAAGCAGCTATGGAAGAAGAAACGGCAAAGAATATAATGAAGAACGCCGACCAACTTCTGATTTTGAACCACTGTGAATTATCTGTAATTCCATCTTCTGCATAACTCATGGACTTAAGTTTGTTAAAGAAGAAAACCCAGAATCCAAAGAATATTACCATCCGGGCGATGTAAAAAACAGGGAAAGTTCCCTTTTCCATCGGCCAATAGAAAAATGCTCCTTTACCATCTATAATGGAATCATATTCTGGAGAGCTTTTGTCAAATAGGTAACTATGCGTCCAGTGGAACAAGTCATGATTGGCAACAAAGAAAGTTACGATGGTCAAGATAGCGGCATATGGAAGCCAATTTCCTAAGGAAAGCATTACCCTTATAATAGGTGCGGACCACCCTGCCTGGGCTGCATATTGTATCGCGAAGAAAAAGACACCAATTATGGCTATTCCGGCGAAATAAATATTGTTGATCCAAAGGTTAGCAAATACTCTTTCATACCAATGAAAAGCATGGCCTCCAGCTTCACCAGCAGCTTCCTCATGGCCTCCACCCATCATCGCCATTACTATCCCTATTCCAAGAAGGACAGCACCAATGACCAAAACTGTCATGATCGGCTTCTTGAGAGCCGGCGTAAACTCAAATTTTTGATCTAAGTTATAATTCTGTACGTCGTGAGCCATGATTAATTAGCTGGGGTTTCTGATTCAGTTACTTCGGCAGTGGTTTCTGCTGTTTGAGCACCCACACCACCTTGAATTTCTTGTTTCACATAGTGAACAATTTTCCATCTGCTTTCTTGAGGAATCTGAGAACCATGAGCTCCCATTCTTCCTTTACCTTTGGTAATCACATGAAAAATATGACCTTCAGGAAGTCCGACATAGGCACCTCCTGTAAGATTAGCTACACCTCCGATGACCATCCCAGCTTTTCCATCCCCTTCTCCATTGGCACCGTGGCAGGCGTTACAATATTGTTCATAAAGCGCTTCACCGTCCTTAAGCACCTCATCTGTGAGCTCAACTGGGTTTCTGGTTAGTGCTGCTTCTTCTAATTCATCCATTTCCAGTCTATATGGAAGATAACCTTGTTTGTTTCTCGGAACAGTATTAGCCACAGGCTTACGCATATTCATGCCGTGAGGGTTATGGACATTACTATTGAAAAACTCCCCTTTACCGTCTTCTCTGGTTGACAACCAGGTTCCCTGACTCTCATCAGTGATCTGGGTAAGACCTTCGTAAGGTACAGAGTGATACATCTGAGGTGCATACTCCAACCCCTGATTATCCCCTTCTGCTTTACATCCGTAAATTAGAACAGCAGCCAGGACTGGGATTAAAATTTTTGAATTTATAGCAAATTTCATTTTACCTGTATTACTCATCAAAACTCTTATCATTCACTTCAGAAGCTCCGGATGACCGAAGTACTTCACGAATTTTATCTTGCTCCATGGAGCTGTTATTGGCAATATCGATAGCCATAATGTGCTTATCATCTGTGCTTCGCAAATCAAAGATTCTTGGCTTTGCCCAAGGCTTCAAATTAGAAGTCACCATGAATACACCCACCATCCCGAAAGATGCAAGTAGAACAGTCATTTCAAAGGTCACCGGAATGAAATCTGGGAAAGCCGCATAGTCTTTTCCACCAATGATCATAGGCCAGTCAAACTTCATCATATAGAACTGCATGGTCAATGCAAGTGAAGTTCCTAACAAACCAAAAAGAAACGCTGCAATAGGAAGCCGACTTCTCTTATAGCCAAGTTCCTCATCCAATCCATGAACAGGGTATGGAGAATAAACCTCATGGATTTTTACTCCACTGGATCTCACATCCTTTACAGCATGTAGGAGTACGTCTTCGTCATCGTAAACTCCAAGAATAAAATGCTTATCTCTTTCCATAATTATTTGGCTACTTTTTCAGATGAAGACTTCAATACTGATTTTACCTCGGCCATATTGATCACTGGGAAAAACTTCGCAAAAAGGAAGAATAAAGTAAAGAACAAACCGAAAGTGAAAAGATATACTCCTATATCAGCCCAGGTCGGGTAGAACATAGCCCAAGATGATGGAAGGTAATCTCTGTGTAATGAGGTAACGATAATTACAAATCTCTCAAACCACATACCTATGTTTACAACCAATGACAAAATGAATGTCGCAATGATAGAAGTTCTAATCTTTTTAATCCAGAAGAGTTGTGGCGAGATCACATTACAGGTCATCATGGACCAGTAAGCCCACCAATATGGACCTGTCGCTCTATTTATAAAAGCATATTGCTCAGCCTCTACTCCAGAGTACCATGCGATAAAGAATTCGGTGATGTAGGCTATACCAACTATGGAACCGGTGATGATGATTACAATATTCATCAGTTCAATGTGTCCCATGGTAATGTAATCCTCAAGTTTGAATACTTTTCTCGTGATAATCATCAGGGTAAGTACCATGGCAAAGCCTGAGAAAATCGCCCCTGCTACGAAATATGGAGGGAAGATGGTGGTGTGCCATCCTGGAATCACAGAAGTTGCAAAGTCAAAGGATACAATGGTGTGTACAGAAAGAACCAAAGGAGTTGCCAAACCGGCAAGAATCAAAGAAACTGATTCATATCTCATCCAGGATTTCGCAGCTCCATCCCACCCGAAGGATAGAGCACCATAAATAGTTTTTCTTAAACCAGTAGCTCTGTCCCGGATAGTAGCAAAATCAGGTATCAACCCAATGTACCAGAAAACCAGTGAAACAGAGAAATAAGTAGAAATCGCAAAAACGTCCCAAAGAAGTGGTGAGTTAAAATTCACCCAAAGTGATCCGAACGTATTTGGCAGAGGCAAAGCCCAATATGCTCCAAGCCAAGGACGACCCATGTGGATAACGGGAAACATCGCCGCACAAATCACAGCGAAAATGGTCATGGCTTCTGCTGCTCGGTTGATAGATGTTCTCCACTTTTGTCTAAAAAGCAGAAGGACAGCGGAAATCAGCGTACCTGCGTGACCAATACCAACCCACCATACGAAATTGGTAATGTCCCAGGCCCAGCCAATGGTCTTATTCAGACCCCACATTCCTATCCCTTCCCAAAGGGTGGCAGCAAGAGCAATAAAACCCAGAGCAAGAACACCAGCTGAGGTAAGAAAGGCAAGGAACCAAGCAATACTTGGCTTACCCTCTACCTGCCGTGACACATCATGAGTCACGTCATGGTAGGTTTTCCCACCGGTAACTAACGGTTCTCTAACGGATGAAGTAACCTGCATAGTCTATAAAATTATTATTAGGCTTCGTTTTTGTCTTTGTTTCTGATCTTAGTGAAGTACCAAACATTTGGACTCACATTGATTTCTTCAAGTACGTGATACGCTCTTTCTTCATTAACTTCCTTCTGAGCTGAAGTAGTGTTTTCCTGAATCTTGAGCGTCTTAGATACACGGCTATTCGGATCATTCATGTCTCCAAATACCAAAGCATCAGTAGGACAAGCTGTTGCACATGCAACATTGATCTCGCCATCCTTCACTTTTCTCTTTTCTCTCTTTGCAGTCAGTTTTCCTTCCTGAATTCTCTGTACACACATGGAGCATTTTTCCATTACCCCTCTCACACGTACAGTTACATCAGGATTGAGGACCATCTTACCAAGGTCATCATTCTGAGCTACGTTCACTCCGGCAAAGTCCTTGTTATCATGGTACTTGAACCAGTTGAATCGTCTTACTTTATAAGGACAGTTGTTTGCACAATATCTAGTACCAATACATCTGTTGTAAGTCATTTGGTTTAGACCCTCGGTAGAGTGCGTAGTTGCAGCTACCGGACATACTGTCTCGCAAGGTGCATTATTACACTGCTGACACATCATTGGTTGGAATGTAACTTCCGGATTTTCAGAAGCTTGTTCCATTCCCTCTAAATCATCAGCCGGAGCATCTGAAGAATAGTATCGGTCGATTCGAATCCATGCCATTTCCCTTCGGTTTAGCACTTCTTCTTTTCCAACTACCGCCACATTATTCTCCACTTGGCAGGCCACAGTACATGCACCACAACCGATACATGAATTCATGTCTATAGCCAAGCCCCAGTGGTGCTGACTATATTGGTGTCCTTTCCAAAGAGATATCTTAGATGGCTTAATAAACTCACCATCCTTATAGATTTCTGGTTCATATCTTCCAGCCTTAGGATTTTCCTTATATTCTCCTAAAGTGGCTTCCTGGATCACGTTTTCACGACCCATGAAGGTATGGTGAGTTTGAGTTCTAGCGATTCTATAAGAATCTGCTGTCACTGCAACTTGGACATCACCAGTAATATCAAAATTGGTGAAACCTTGAGAAGCATCAGCAAAAGCGTAGGCATTCACCCCGACACCGTTTGCCACTCTTCCCGCTTTAGTTCTACCATATCCAACAGCAAGTCCAAATGTACCGTCTGCCTGACCCGGTTGAACCATTACAGGAACTGTAAGGCTTTTCCCATTCGCAGAGATGGTAGCTTTAACTGTCGCACCCTCTACCATTTTGACGCCATTTTCAGACGCCCATTTCTGAGATACAGTCAGATAATTATCCCAGGTAGCTTTTGTGATTGGATCAGGCATTTCCTGAAGCCAAGGGTTGTTTGCAAAAGCACCATTACCAATACCCACTTTTGCATAAAGCGCAAGCTCAGCCCCGGTATTATTGGCAGAATAAGATCTACCTATAGCCGCTGCGGCACTTGCAATGTCACCCATTGGTTGAACTGCAGGACTTTCACCTGAGTCTATAGCAAGAACACCATTATATAAGGAGCGATCCCAGAATTCCTGGAAAGTATCGCTTGTTTCAACTTGTGGATAGATTTCAGTTTGCCAAGCTGCTTGCATGAAATCATAGTAAGAATCAGATACACCTGCCCATGTCAAGAAAGAGTCTTGGGCCTGTCGAGTGTCAAACAATGGCGAAATCGTAGGCTGAGCCAATGAGTAATGTCCAGCTTTTGGCTGATAATCATTCCAGGATTCCAACGCATGGTGATCAGGAGCATTCATCTTAACAAGAGAAGCAGTTTCATCAGCAACACCATTGGTAGCGATTGTAGCTTTAGCCTTAGCTATACCTGCAGCAAGTTCTTCTCCTCTAGCATGATCGTAAACCGGATTGCAGTTATAGAAAATCACTCCACCTACTCTACCTGCATTCAGGTCTGTAATGAACTGATTCATTTTTGAATCATCTCCTCTTCTGAAGTGCAAAGGATTTGAAAAATCTACTGTAGTTCCCTGGCTTCCAAGAAGTTCATTAATTGCATTTACCACAACCTGAACATTTGGATCATTTGATCCTGAAACAACCAAAGCTGCTCCTTTTGCTGCCCAAAGATCATTTGCAGCTTTTTCAAGATGTGCAATTTCCACTGCTGGAGCAGAAACCGTCTGAGCTCCGGCCTTTCTGGCAAGAGCATTGTATAGAGCAAGAACCGCCAAACCACTCTGAGATGGTCTGATTGGAGTTCTATAATCCGCATTAGCACCAGTAAGAGAAAGATTGGACTCAAACTGGTAGTGTCTTGACATCTCTGGCTTTTCCTTCGTAATCTTTCTGGTCTTAGCATACTGACCAGCAAATTCGATAGGAGAAATCCAGGTACCTAAGAAATCGGCTCCGAAAGAAACGATAGTCTTGGCATTGTCAAAATGATAAGAAGGAATCATGGCCTGCCCGTAAGTCATTTCGGCAGCCTTACTTATTCCGTAATTCGATAGAGGATCGTACTGTATCACCTCTGCACCACCGAATGCTTCGGAAAGTGCTCCCAATGCTTTTTCGGTAGATGGTGAAAGGATGGTATTGGAAACTATCTTCACTGTTCCGGCTGAAGCCAAAGCTGATTTAGCCTGAGAATCCAAAGTAGACCAGTCAGTTTTTGCTCCATCGATCATTGGACCAGTAAGCCTAGCTTTGTCATACAAAGAAAGAACTGAACCCTCAACGATAGCGTTTACCTTTCCTTTATTAATTGGAGAAAGTGTGTTTCCGTCGATTTTGATCGGTCTACCTTCTCTAGTCTTCACCACCACAGATGCATAATCTCCGCCAGAGGCAAAGGTCGATGCATAGTAATTAGGAATGGATGGATTTATGTCGACAGGCTTGTTGACGTAAGGAATAGCTTTTCGGATTGGAGCCTCACAAGCCGCAAGAGAAGCGGCTGCAAGGGAAAATCCCATCATTTTCAAAAAGTCTCTTCGTGAAGAGCCTCCTTCGCTGTCCTGACCACCAATAGATGGTAACTCAACAAACTCTTTATCTGCATTCTTTACAAACTCAGGATCGTTGCTTAGTTCTTCAAGCCCTTTCCAGTAAGTTTTTTTCGTATCCTTCATTTTATTTATAGAAATGAAATTGCTGAATGATTCTTAATTAATAGTGGCACTTAGCACACTCAAGTCCTCCGATATCCTTAACCTTCAAGGCATCCTTTGAGTCAGAGTGTAGTTGAACCAACTTGTCATAATATTCATTGCCTGAAGCGGCAATCTCTGTTTGTCTGTGGCAATCAATACACCAACCCATAGTTAGGGAGCTATGCTGCCCCACGACTTCCATCTCCTGGATTTCACCGTGACAAGTTTGACATTCTATACCCCCTACTTTAACGTGCTGAGAGTGATTAAAATAGGCCAAATCTGGAAGGTTGTGAACTCTCACCCATTCGATAGGCTGATCATTTTCCACTGCCGCATAGATTTTAGCAATCTCAGGCGACATTCCATCTTGTCCTCCTACATTTTGTATGTGTGTGTGACAGTTCATACAAATATTTGCTGATGGGATGTTGGCTGATTTGCCTATCTCTACACCAGTATGACAATATTGACAAGCAATTTCATATTCTCCTGCGTGTAGCGCATGGGAGAATGCAATCGGCTGCTTGGGAGCATATCCTTGCTGAACACCCACAGTATACAGTCCATCGATAGCTGTTTTTGCTACAAGAGCAACCACCAATGCAGTCACAATAATCACAAAACCGTCGCTTCTGAGAACTTTGCCAAGATCAAATTTTTGGGTAACAAACTCCTTGTCATCCTCTTCGAGATTCTGCTTGTTCAAGTACTTGGTCAATACCGAAGTGATCAGACCTAAGACTACAAGAATC
Source organism: Algoriphagus sediminis (assembly GCF_030403435.1). GTDB lineage: Bacteria > Bacteroidota > Bacteroidia > Cytophagales > Cyclobacteriaceae > Algoriphagus > Algoriphagus sediminis. The sequence continues at coordinate 25,357 of NZ_JAUEPH010000008.1, read as the reverse complement.
AAAAGCAAAATAACCACCAGAACAACCAAAATAATGGTAAGGAATTCGCTCGGAATACCTCCTGAGCCACCTCCGGCCCCATCACCTCCAGCTGCCGCAGCTGCTGCCTCAGCAGCAGGATCCACCTTGTCACCGTATTCGATGTAAGACAGAAGATTATTTAAATCATCATCTGACAGGAAAGTATGAGGAGGCATCACAATGTTATTGTATTCAGCATACAATTCATTTGCATACTCATCACCTGTGGCAATCACGGCCTGAGAATTAAGAATGAACGATTTAGCCCATTCAATGGATTGTCTGTCAGTAATTCCTCTTAAAGCCGGACCCGTATATTTCTGGTCAAGCTTGTGACACTGTTTACAGTTAGCATTGAAAACGGTTTTACCGGCAGCAATTGCTTCTTCACTCTCCACAACAGCAGGGTCTGCCGCTATAACCTGCGTTCCTACGAATAAGAAAAACAGCATTACAAAGGCTTGCAGACTCGTCCGAATTCCAATTAGCGCTCGTTTGGATAACATATATTAAGCTAATTAAATAGTTTATTTGGTACTTTCTAACCCCTGCAAAGGTACTACCCGCGGGTTTATTTTCAAACATGGATGAAATAAGAAGAATGTTTCAAATTCGTACATCTGAGATGATTATAGATATTTGATAAACAGAGACTTATATTCAATTTTAAAAACTCTTTTTTATTTAGAATGTTTATAAATAATGGAAAAATATTGCGTGATACTACACCCTATTAAATGCTTATGATTTTCATAAATTTTACTTTGAAATTAATGTCTGATGACATTGTAGGCAAAGGCATTTTTTTTGATATCTCTGTTTGCTCAGGAAGAGATATTAACTAGATTTGCACTCCATTAGCGCAATGGTCGCGTGGCCGAGTGGCTAGGCAGAGGTCTGCAAAACCTTGTACAGCGGTTCGAATCCGCTCGCGACCTCAAAAAAAAAGCACCTAAATCAGGTGCTTTTTTTGTTTATCCCTTTTCTAACTAGCAAAAACTTGTCAGCTGTTAGAACCTGCCTGCGGCAGGCAGGTCCGCTCGCGACCTCAAAAATGCATTTTCACCAGATGCCTTTTTTACTTTACCAGTTTTTTAAAAGGAAATTCCCTTTTTAGGATTAGGCATAAAAAAACGCCGATTGATAAATCAAACGGCGTTTCCAGTATAAGCTAGGAGGAAATTACTTCTTCTTTCCTTCCATTTTTTCTTTTAGATCTGCAAGAGCTCCTAAATCACCCAAAGTAGACTTTTCTGCTGGTGAATTTGAAGACTCAGACTTCTTCTTCGCTGCTTTCTTTGGAGCAGGTTTGATATCATCTCTAAACATAGCTGTGTGAGAAAGAACGATTCTCTTATCTTCCTTAGAAAACTCAGCTACCTTAAACTCAAGAGACTCTCCTACCTCTACCTGAGAACCATCTTCTTTCTCAAGATTCTTTACAGTAGCGAATCCTTCCAATCCATATGGAAGCTCAAGTACAGCACCTTTGTCATTCTTAGAAACTACAGTACACTTATGAACAGAACCTACCGGGAACACAGATTCAAAAGTATCCCATGGATTCTCCTCAAGCTGCTTGTGACCAAGAGCCAGTCTTCTGTTGTCAACGTCTAGCTCAAGAACCTGTACTTCAAGCTCGTCACCTACTTTCACAAACTCAGATGGATGCTTGATCTTCTTAGTCCAAGAAAGATCAGAAACGTGTACCAATCCGTCGATACCTTCTTCAAGCTCGAGGAATAGACCAAAGTTAGTTAGATTTCTAACCACACCTTTATGCTTAGTACCTACAGCGTACTTAGACACCATATCATCCTTAGTCCATGGATCTTCAGTAAGTTGCTTGATACCTAGAGACATTTTGCGGTCATCCTTATCCAAAGTCAATACCACTGCTTCGATCTCATCTCCTACCTTCACAAAATCAGCAGGGTTTCTTAAGTGCTGAGACCAGCTCATTTCACTTACGTGGATCAATCCTTCTACACCGGCAGCTAGCTCAAGGAATGCACCGTAATCTGCTACGTTTACAATCTTACCCTTAACCTTTGCTCCTACTTCAAGACTAGACGCCAAAGAATCCCAAGGATGAGCAGTAAGCTGCTTCATACCCAAAGAAATTCTCTTCTTGTCATCATCAAAGTCAAGTACCACAACCTGAACTTTCTCATCAAGCTGCAACATCTCCTCTGGATGATTAATACGTCCCCAAGAAATATCTGTAATGTGAAGAAGACCATCCACACCACCTAGATCGATGAATACACCGAAATTGGTCATGTTCTTGATGACACCTTCCAATACCTGACCTTTCTCAAGGTTATTAAGAATCTCAGCTTTCTGCTTCTCAAGATCCTTCTCGATAAGCACTTTGTGAGAAACTACTACGTTATCATTTGCGTGGTTGATTTTCACCACTTTCACTTCCATCTGCTTACCTACATAGATATCAAAATCTCTAATAGGCTTCACATCGATCTGAGAACCTGGAAGGAAAGCCTCTACACCGTAGATATCCACGATCAAACCACCTTTAGTTCTTCTTTTTACCAAACCTTCGATGACATTATCCTCAGCAAGAGCTGCTTCGATATCCTGCCATGCTTTTACGATTTTGGCCTTCTTACGAGAAAGGATCAACTGACCCAAAGCATTTTCCTGCTCCTCGATAAATACTTCTACCGTGTCACCTGGTTTGATAGACTCCAAGTCACGAAACTCACTAACTGGAACCAATCCATCAGATTTGAAACCGATATTGATGATCACATCTTTATCGTTCACACCTACTACAGTTCCCTGGATCACTTCTTTTTCTTGGATTTCATTCAATGTACCTTCGTACAAAGCTTCCATCTTCTCGCGATCCTCTTTGGAATATCCGTCGCCGAAACCTTTCGGCTGAACATTGTCCCAGTCAAATTCTTCTTTGTTAGACATAATTTTTAAGACCCTGATAGTCAACAATCTTAGGGTCATCAGATTGCTGATTTTTATGTTTATGATGGACCTCCTGATTTACAGGAACATCCCCGTTCACTCGAACGGACTGCAAAGGTACGCTTTTTATCAGATTAGAAAAATGATGATCTCTAATAAAATTTTGATTCCCAGCGGCTTTAATTTTTCATGAATTTTGCCAGAAACCTGCTAAACTTGAAAAGAAAAAGCCCCGGAACGCTCCGAGGCCAGTGCAAGCAAAGAGTTAATTATCAATTAATACTCAAAAGTAAAGAATTTAGCCAATGTTAAAAGTCTTTCAGATCATTTACTCAATTTATGCCCTTCTTCTTTTCATCATATTGATGATGGTCTTTGCACTTTTTATAATTGTTCCCCTTTTGATTAGCCCAAAAGGTGCTAAAATCTCTTTCTTTTTTTTCAGACTTTGGGCGGGCCTTTGGTTCTTTCTTTGTGGGGTGAGATATGAGATAGAAGGTCTGGAGTATATCAAAAAGAAATCGAGCTATATTTTTATTTTCAATCATCGATCCTTTGTGGATGCACCAATTATCCCTGTTTCTGTCCCTAAGGAAGTACATGCGATTGGAAAGAAAGAGCTTTTGAAGATTCCGATCTTTGGTTTAATCGTGGATAGAGTAGCGGTTTGGGTGGACCGTACCAATCCCGAATCAAGAAAGGCCAGTCTGGAAAAAGTTTCCAAACTTATCAAGTCAGGTGTTTCTGTGATGATAGCTCCAGAAGGTACTCGAAATGGAACAGATGAAACCCTGCTACCTTTTAAAAAAGGAGCTTTCCGACTTTCTGCTGAAACTCAAACCCCGATTCTGCCCATGGCCATTATTGGTGCAGATAAGATTCTTCCAAAGGGTGGAAAACTCATGAGTCCAGGTAGAATTAAGGTTATTTTCTCTCAGGAGATGAATCCACCAAAATCATCAGATGAAAAAAGTATTGAAGAATTTTTAGAATTGGGAAGAAACAGGCTTGAAGCGATGATTCTTACTCATGAATGATCGTCGTCAGAAGTAGAATTTACTATTACCGCATCTCTGGTTAATTCTTCAAAAAGCACATAAACGGAGAAATAAGACCAGGGAATAGTAAAAAGTAACCCCACGCCTAATGTGAGAATTCCCGCTAGGTTAATCAGTAAAAGAACTAATCCGAAAAGGAAAAACTTAAACCAGTTAGTGGAAACTAATCTTCTGCTAAGCTCCATGGAAGTCCAAAATTCAAAACCTCCAAAAACCGTAAAAAGGAGACAGAACATATAGCTCACCAGAAGATAAATAGCTGGGATCACAAAAAGAAAAATTCCCAATACCACCAAAATGCTACTGATGAGGTTCACTATAATTACGGCCAGCCAATATCTAAATCCATGAAAGTAATCAGGAAAGTCAAAGAACTCCTGCTGACTGATTCGATTAGCAATCAGGTAAAAACCTGTAACCAGCGCTGGAGCCAGAAAAATGGTAAAGATAAAAAGGTAGTCCTCCATAAAGAAGGTAAATAGGAACTGGACGAACATAAGAAGGAATGTAAATCCAATATGCATCATGGAATTAACCCTGAAAGTCTCCCAACCACGGGTAAGGATGTCCTTGATTTCAAAATCTACCCCTTTGGAGATAATTGACTCCAGTTTACCTCTATCCATTTTCTTTAATTGGTGAAAGCCTCCAGAATGTCATGCTTGGTGATGATGTGGATTTGATTAGAATCATCTCTCACCAATACAGCTTTCTCCTTTTCCACCATGCTGGAAAGGACATCAAGGGTACTATCCAAAGCAACAAAATGCATGGAGTCTTCCATGACATCTTTGACAGTTGCATCTTTTAAGTCAGGGTTCTCAATAATTTTCGCTAATAGCTTAGTATCTGTTAAACAACCTATCACCTCATCATTATCCATGACAGGGATCTGCGAAACACTGGTCTTATTCATCAGAGCAATAGCTTCACGAACTGAATCTGAGGTTCTGGAAGAAACGAGTGAAAAGCTCCCGTTTCTATGCGCTATGATGTCTCTGGCGGTGGAATAAGTTCTGTCTTCCAGAAAACCATGATTTCTCATCCAGTCATCATTATATACTTTACCGAGATATCTTGTACCGTGGTCAGGAAGAATGATTACCATTCGATCTCCTTCTTTTAGATTTGCTTTGGCGTATTCTAAAGCGCCATGGACTGCAGCTCCACAAGACCAGCCTATAAACAAGCCCTCTTCTCTGGCGAGTCTTCTGGTCATAACGGCTGCATCCTTATCAGTTACTTTCACGAAGTGATCAATCACATCAAAGTTCACATTCTTCGGTAGGATATCCTCTCCTATACCTTCTGTGAGATAAGGGTAAACCTCCTTCTCATCAAAAATTCCAGTCTCCTTATATTTTTTGAAGACTGAACCATAGGTATCAATTCCAACGGTTACTATTTCTGGGTTTTGCTCTTTCAGATAAGTGGCGGTTCCACACATGGATCCTCCAGTACCCACACCCGCAGCATAATGAGTGATCTTGCCCTCTGTATCATTCCAGATTTCAGGACCTGTGGTTTCGTAATGGGCGGCTGTGTTGGAAAGATTATCGTACTGATTTGGATAGAACGAATTAGGAATATCGGCATTCATTTTTCTAGCTACAGAATAATAAGACCGAGGATCATCAGGAGCCACATTGGTAGGGCATACTATTACCTCTGCTCCCACTGCCTTTAGAATATCAATCTTTTCCTGTGACTGTTTATCCGCCATGGTAAAAATACATTTATACCCTTTGGCGACAGCAGCCAAAGCAAGACCCATTCCAGTATTTCCCGAAGTGCCTTCAATGATGGTCCCTCCTGGCTTCAGAATTCCGGCCTTCTCAGCGTCTTCCACCATCTTAATGGCCATTCGGTCTTTCATGGAATTTCCAGGGTTAAAGTATTCTACTTTTACCAAAATCTCTCCTTTGATTCCCTGATTGACTTTATTTAAACGGATCATCGGAGTATCCCCGATGGTTTCTATGATGGAATTATAAATCATGGTTGGTCTTATCTATTCTGCAAAATTACAGGTTTTCCCTACAAAAGGACTTAACCCTTGAAATCAAATTTTAATTCCAGAGTATTTAAACCTCTTTGAATTCTAATCTCTTCAATATATCCAATGCCACATGCAGTAAAATCAAAGCGATAAAGGCCATGGAAACAGAAATTGCAACCATTGTCCAGACGAATTGCTTGGTGATGGCGAAGGCCACTATGCTCACTACCACTGCAGGAATCAGCCCGAATAAAAGAATCCCTCCGATCATGAGTGGCTTAATTAAAAACTTATCCCAGCTTTCTTCCAATCCTATTTGAGGGATCAGATTTATGCCAAAACCAGTAAGGTAAAAAGCAACTATCGCTACCAAAAAGGACGGAATAAGCAACCAATCAAGGCCAGCAATAAATACAGATGGTACGATCATCACCCCACTGAAAAGTAGAATTTGAACTATGTCAAGTTTGATGACATTCCAAAATTTAGAAGTCCAGCTGGCTGGAACCAGAAAGAAGTATGGCTTCTTTAAATCTCCAACTGATGTTCTGCCAATTCCTGATAGAAAATAAATCAAAAGAAGGATGAGCATATACACATAGACCACGATATGTGAGAACCAGTCGAAAAGAGATAATACAGCGAATATAATTCCTAATCCGGCAAAAATAAGTGCATACAACCCGAACAAAGGATGGAAATCCTGTCGGGAGGAATGCACATAGTTTCTCCAGTAAAATGCCTTTCCTCCAACACCGAAATCAGGAAGTGCCAGTTTCTTTTTGGCATTGAGGCTCATTTGAGATTCGCTTTGCTCTTTCTTGCCTCGGACTTTCTCAATCTTCTCTTCATTGGTTTTGGTAGCCTCTAAAACATCCTCGTAGTAGAAGCCAGAATACTCAAGAACCAGCTTTACCACAGAAAAATAAGCCAGCCCATAAATTCCAAGGAACCCTAAAGAAATCCACAAGTTTTGATGAGATAGATACCCTATGATTCCCCGGCTCCATCCCACTAGTGGAAAAAAGTCAAACCATGGAGAAGCAATCCAGCTAAACATCCCTTGCCAGAATTTTTCTGCCATTAAGCCTGGAATCAAAATCATCAGTCCAAGAAGGATTCCCAAAACAATCACCCCATTTCTGATATATTCTATCACTCCATATTTCGTGTGAAGGGTGTACACCAAAAACCTGATTGGGGAAATCATGAAGAAGAAAAGCGCAAAGCCTAAAATCATGAAGACAATATTGCCAACTGTTAGGTCCCATTGCTCAGCAAGTTGACTGGCTCCATAGGCCACAAAAAGAATTCCTGCACCCAATGAAGGGAGCAAAGATCTCCCCATGTAATAAATCAGAAGGTTTTCCGGACGAACAGGACCTGTAAAAAGTAAATTAACATCAGCCATTTTAAAGAAGCTGACATTATTCTTAGTGGCTTTGTAAAGCTGAAATATCATTAAACCCAGTGCCAAAATAGTCACTCCCCCGATGATGTTCTGCATGGCAAAATTCACTTGAGGGATTCCCTCCATATCAGGCATTTCCTGGGTAGCCCCTTCATCAAAACTATCAAAACGCATCCAATAGATGAAAAAGAAATACCCCACAATAGCAGCATAGGGTAGAAGCCTGAGTGGGTTTTTTAATATCAACTTAATATTATTCAGAAGGATCAGAAGGTCCTTTCTGAACAGAAGTTTAATCTCTCGCATCCTCAGTCAGTTGTAAGAATAAATCCTCAAGAGTAGCTCCGTCACTTCCTTCCGCCTGAGCCTTTAGGTTCTGAATAGTATCATTTCCTATGATCTTTCCATTCTTTAGGATCATAATCCGATCCGCTATGCTTTCCACGCTATCGATTAGATGGGTACTCACCAAAATAGTTTTTCCCTGCTCTTTCAGGTCTCTGAATACCTGTCGTGTATTTTTAATAGCCTTGGGGTCAAGACCAATCATTGGTTCGTCAAAAAATAAAATGTCTGGATCAGGCAGCAAAGCACAACAAATCGAAACCTTCTGTCGCATTCCCTTGGAAAGATCTCTACCCAGCTTATCGCCTTTGTCATCTAACTCGAAAAGATTCAATAGCTCTTCACCCTTTTCTTTCCAGTCTCTTACTCCATATGCCTGTGCAATGAATTGTAAATGCTCCCTTACTGTCAGAAGATCATAGACATAAGGAGTTTCTGGGATATAACTAAAAAGTCGTTTTGCCTCCACACTGAGATGGTCATGACCTCCGATCGTGATTTCACCAGACGTCTTTCTCAGTAATCCAACGATACATTTCATAGTGGTACTTTTCCCCGCACCATTCGGACCGAGTAATCCTACTACTTCTCCCCCACCTAGTTCGAATGAAATATCATCTACCGCATTTTGTTTGCCGTATCTTTTAATGAGGTTGGAGACTGAAAGCATAACTTTTTCGTTTGGTGCAAAACTCTGAAGAAAATCTAAAGTTCATAAACTTTGGAATCTTTTTTGTCACTGAATTTGGAATCAAAACCCGAATACCATGAAAAAAATATTCGTTTTACTCTTTCTTTCCTCAATTTTTTACTCCGCTCAAGCTCAACAAGCCGGAAGATTTAGAATGGGAATGGACCTTGGAATTGCTATCCCTCAAGGTGGCGGAATTGGTGGGGTGGTGAATTTAGAACCAAAGGTGAACCTATCAGACCACATGAATGTGGGAATTCGTTTTGGCGTGGCGGGCCTAGCCAAGGATGTGACCTACTTCGACATTAATGAAGATTTCGAAGGAGAAATTTCTGCTAATGCCTCTGTCACCGGCACTTTTGACTATTACTTTAACAAAGGAGAAAGTAGCGCCGCTCCATTTATAGGTGCCGGCTTCGGTTATTTTGCATTGAGTAGTGTGGATTTCGAAAATGGTGATTTTGACGATCCTGATGGAATCGGCAACCTAGAGGCTGACTTTGCCTGGGCTCCCATGGTGAGGGCTGGGGTAGAATTGAACAAGTTTAGAATGTCCGCAGAGTATAATTTTGTACCCAGAAGCAATCTTCAAAATGCTGCAGGAGAAGTCATCGGAGAGGCGGTAAATCAATACTTTGCCTTTACCCTAGGTTTCTATGTGGGAGGTGGAAGATGGAGAGACTGGAATAATTTCTAAAGGTTTTCTTTAAAAAAGGCGTCAAGAACTGACCAATTTTAATTTTTGGCTCCAGCCAAAAGATATAAGACGGCCATCCGAACGGCTACGCCATTTTCCACCTGATTGAGAATGATGGACTGATCCGAATCAGCTACGTCTGAATTCAATTCAACCCCTCTGTTGATCGGTCCTGGATGCATAACCACAATTTCCTTATTGAGCGAATCCAATAAAGCCTTATCAATTCCATAATACAGGGAGTATTCCCGTGTGCTCGGGAAGTATTTGATCTGCTGCCTTTCCAACTGAATCCGGAGAACATTGGCCACATCACACCATTCGAGGGCTTTTCTTACATCCAATTCCACTTTGACCCCGAGGCTTTCCACATACTTCGGTAAAAGTGTGATGGGACCACAAACCATTACCTCAGCACCTAGTTTTTGGAGACAGAAAATATTGGACAAAGCCACACGTGAATGAAGAATATCTCCAATAATCGCTACTTTTTTACCCGCCACATCGCCAAGTTTTTCCTGAATGGAAAAGGAGTCAAGCAAGGCCTGTGTTGGGTGCTCATGGGTACCATCACCTGCATTGACAATATTAGCTTTGACATTTCGGCTAAGAAAATGAGGAGCACCCGGACTGGAGTGTCTCATCACCACCATGTCTACCTTCATTGAAAGTATGTTATTTACTGTATCAACCAGGCTTTCACCTTTCTTCACAGAGCTATTGCTGGATGAGAAATTTACAACATCTGCAGAAAGTCTTTTCTCTGCTAGCTCGAAGGAAAGTTTGGTTCGAGTTGAATTTTCGAAAAATACATTGGCGATGGTAATATCCCTGAGTGATGGGACTTTCTTAATAGGGCGATTAATCACCTCCTTAAAGTTCGACGCTGTAGTTAATATGAGCTGAATATCCTCTTTCGTAAGGTCTTTAATTCCGAGGAGATGTCTGGTACTTAGTTGGGACATATTATTCAGCTACTTTTTCAGTGATCCAAATTGCATCTTTTTCAAATCCTTTATCTTCCCATTCTACCATGACATATTGAGTGTCAAGCGTATTCACGCGCACCCCAAAATAGTCTGGCATAATCGGATAGTCTCTGGTTAGTTTCCTATCTACCAAAACCAAGAGCTCAACTTTCTGTGGCCTCCCGAAGGCAATCATAGCATCCATGGCAGCTCTGACCGATCTTCCTTTGTACAGCACATCATCTACCAAAATCACCTTCTTCCCTTCTATAAGAAAGTTGATTTTTGTTTCGTTTGCTTTCAGCGGGAAATCTCTCCTTCGAAAGTCATCCCTATGGAAAGTAGCATCAAGATATCCTGAAGCCACTTTGGTACCAGAAATTTCCTGAAGCTTTTCAACGATTTTATCCAAAAAAATAGGCCCTCTTGGCTGAAGCCCCAAAAGAACCGTGTTTTCAAAATCATCATGATTCTCAATCAACTGATGACAAAACCTCTTCAAAATGATGTCGATCTCTTCTTGATCTAAGACTAGTCGTTTTTGCATGAGTAGGATTTGGTCGTAAATATAAAGATTATTTCCCTTCCTGAGCATCTTCTGCCTCAAAGGCATCTCCTTCTACCAAAATCTTGGTCATGAAGAATACGTCCTTGGTATCTTCCTTATTGTTTTCATCCAGAAATCTAACCCGCTGATTTCCCGAAAGTAGATAATAAGGACCATACCAATGTACAAGTTGAAGACTACCCGCATTCGTATCTCTGATTCTTTCTTCCTCATTTACGAGTTCTATTTCAAAACTTTCATCCTCAAAAATCTTTTCCCCATTTTTAAAATAGCTCATCTTGATGATTAAATCCTTTACATAAACGTGATAGACCTCATTTTCAACTACAGCCATCTCCCCAAATGGTTGTGGATATAAAGTACCAAATTCATCATAGGTACTGGCATTATCCCAAATCACATTGCCTTCTTTTCCCACCTTGATAAAATGTGCTGAGATATACTTAAACTCGGTGGTCACAGGCATAGCCATAGGATTCATGCCCATTCGGGTATTATAGACGTCATTAAAAAAAGGCGTATAACCCATCCGGTTTAACTGGTCATATCGATAATAGCGACCAGGACGATAGCCACCGGGCCTATTATTTCCTCTGCTGTTAATTATATTATAATGGTCAAAATAAATGTAATAGGCATCTTCTTCCGGAACCACTGAGCGAATAGAATAGACCTCTCTGATATTATTACTTTTCCCTTTTTCGGCATTCTTTTCCACTTCTGCAATTCGCTTTTCCCTCAGTTTTTCAGGTAAATAATTAAAGAAACCAGGGAAATCTTCAAGGGTATAAAGCTTGAATTCGTATTCTCCGAATTCATTAATATCCATGATATACATTCCTTGGTAAGCATCCCGCCTTTCGATACCATAACTTCCGATTAAAGCTTGCTGATATCGATCAGGAGGTAAAAGAATTCCCTCTAAAATCTCCTGGTTTTCCTCCCCGAAATTATCGACTCTTATTTCTCTCAAAAGATTTCCCAAGAAATCGTAGGTATTGATTACAATTTCACGATTTCTGTATTGGCCCTTCCGACTGATCACAACCTGCAAAGCATCAATTTCCGGAAGTTTTTGGATTTGTATGATTTGAGTATCATTTCCGTAAATACCCTGAATCGTGTGAACACTTTTATCGTCAAGGTCAAAAATCTGAATCGCAGGTCTTCCATCTGAATCCCCCATGAAAATAGCTTTGCCATTTTCTACCAGAAATTCAAGAAGTTGCATCCCTAATAAATTATCCGCCTCGTACTCAAAGCCCTGATTATCCTCCAGATTTATCTTGAAGATATATCGATCAGCATTAAGTGAAGTTCCTTTTTGGAAAAAAAGATACGCTGCCTCATCACTGTAATCATACCCTACCAAAGAATAGCCGGATCGCACTGGGTATTCAAATAGTCCTTTTTCAGAATTGAGATCAAAATCCAAATTGATAAACTGAAGTACCAGTCTGAAATTCAGTCCTTTTTCAGGAATGGTTCTAAATGCCACGACCCCGGTCTCCAGTCTGAGCATTTCAAATGTATCATCATAAAAGTCAGAACTTATCTCCAATCTCTTTACAAAATTTACCTGGGTAAATCCGCCGTAACTAAGGCACATTAAGAGTAAAAAACTGAGGAGTCGCTTCATTGTAAATAAAGGGTAATTAGATCCAAGTTAATATTTCGTGCTTTACATTGAAACAATATTTAAGCACATTTGTCCCATTCTAAGACGTAATAATTTTATTTTGGATCAGAAGTCAATTCTTAAAAAACTAAAACTCACCGTTCAGCTCATGGAACTCCATGAGGAGAACCCTTTCAAAATCAGGAGCTTTCAAGGGGCATTGAACTCCCTTGATCGCTTGGATCAGGATTTTACTTTATTAAGCTCTGATGAGCTGGCAAAAATCCCTGGAGTTGGAAAAAGTATACTTGGCGTCATTGAGGATTTAAAGGAATCAGAAAGTCATCCATTACTGGATAACTTACTAGAGAAAACTCCTTCAGGACTTCTGGAAATCCTTCAAATAAAAGGTCTTGGGCCTAAAAAGGTGAAAACACTTTGGACGGAATTGGGGATTACGAGCACACATGAGCTAATGGAGGCCTGCCAATCAGGCAAGGTTGCTCAGATCAAAGGATTTGGAGAAAAAACCCAAAATACAATCATCCAAAATCTTGAGTTTAAAGCTTCAAACGAGAATAAGGCACTTTATGCTGACATTGAAGAAATTGCTTTGGATTTAAAAGAATCAATAAAGAAAGCAATAAGCCAATCTGATCAAGTCATCCTGGTGGGAGATTTCGCCAGAAATCTGGAAATAATCTCAAGCCTTGAATATCTGGTTGGATCAGATGACTGGGAAAAAGCCTCAGATGATATCTTAAAAATTAAAGGGATAGATTGGTCTGAAACCAAATCAGGACCATTCACCTTAAAAGGAACACTTGAGGGTCAAAGTTTAGAAATTTCCGTCTACTGGACTGACAAAGTAAATTTTGTCCAAAAGCAATTACTCCTTTCCGCATCTCCTCAACATCTGCAGCTCGAAGTCCAGGAAAATAAGAGTATGGGTAAAGCCATTGTGGAAAGCCAAGCAAAATCCGAAGAGGAGTTTTTCGCTGGTTTGGATCTACAATTCATCCCTCCTGAATTGAGGGAGGGAGCAGACGAAATAGTTTTGGCAAAGGAAGGAAAACTTCCAAAACTCTTGGAAGAGGGCGATTTAAAAGGGATCCTCCATAACCACAGCACATACAGCGATGGAAAGCATAGTCTTCGACAGATGGCAGAACATTGCAAAAAGTTGGGATATGAGTACCTCGGAATTTCAGACCATAGCCGGAGTGCTTTTTATGCTGGTGGGCTAGAGGCTGAGCGTATTGTCAAGCAACACGAAGAAATCGATGCCTTGAATCAAGAATTAGCACCTTTCAAGATATTCAAAGGAATAGAAAGTGATATTCTTGCCGATGGGCAGTTAGATTATCCTGATGAAGTTTTGGCAAGTTTTGACTTTATCGTGTCTTCAGTTCATTCCATTTTGAACATGGATATTAATCGGGCAACTCAGAGATTAATTAAGGCAATAGAAAACCCTTATACTACCATTCTGGGGCATCCAACAGGTAGATTACTACTCCGAAGAAAAGGATATCCCATAGATCATAAGGCTGTAATTGATGCCTGTGCGGAAAATGATGTTGTCATTGAAATCAATGCAAACCCCTGGAGGTTAGATTTAGACTGGAGATGGATTCGATACGCTTTGGAAAAAGGAGTCAAATTATCTATCAACCCGGACGCCCATGAAATGGATGGATACCTTGATATGAAATATGGTGTACTCATAGGTAGAAAAGGAGGACTCACAGCCGATATGACTTTAAACACGATGAGTGTAGATGAAATTGATGAGTATTTTAAAAAGCGTAAGGCAAAATATTTGGTAAAATGAAATGGATGGAATTGCCTGAAGGCACGCTTTTAAATCGAATTTTTCTCTTTGGGATAACCGGAATAGTGCTAGGAGTGATCTCTTTGATAAATCAAAATTATCCATTTTTTGAAGGACCCATGGGACCATTAAATGGAGTGAGTATTGGTTTGCAACTGGTAGCTCTGAGTATTGCTGTTTTGCTTTTGAGAAAAAGAAAAATCTCAGATTCAGCTAAAAATAAAGCCCAAAAAATGACTGTAGTACTAGGTGCTGCAGCACTTTTCTTTATTTTTTCTCTTTAGTCAAGGAAAAAAATAAAGCCCTGGAGATCAATAGATTCCAGGGCTTTTATTCATAAACCAGTAAGTTTAATCCGCTTTTGCCTTCTTCTTAACTGAAATAGTGAGTTCATCACCTTTACCAGAATAGTCAGCTTTAATTACATCTCCTTCGGATAAATCTCCTTTGAGAATTTCTTCAGCTACTGCATCTTCCAGATACTTTTGAATAGCACGGTTCAGCGGTCGAGCACCATATTGTTGGTCATATCCTTTTTCAGCCAGGAATGATTTGGCCTTTTTAGTTAATTCAATTTTATACCCGAGATCAGTAATTCTGGCAAACAACTTACCTAAACTGATATCTATAATTTTGAATAGATGCTCCTGATCGAGCGAATTGAAGACCACCACATCATCCAGTCTGTTTAAGAATTCAGGACTGAAGGCTTTCTTCAGGGCCGACTGAATGGTGCCTTTCATGATCTCATCCATGTTATCTTTTTTCGCCTGATTGGCAAAACCGATTCCACTTCCGAAATCCTTCAGATCACGAACCCCAATATTGGAGGTCATAATTATAATCGTATTTCTGAAATCAACCCTTCTACCGAGTCCATCGGTTAGGATTCCATCGTCCAAAACCTGAAGAAGAATATTAAATACATCTGGATGCGCTTTTTCTATTTCATCAAGCAGTACCACAGAATATGGCTTTCTTCTCACTTTTTCTGTGAGCTGTCCACCTTCTTCATATCCTACATAACCCGGAGGCGCTCCCACAAGTCTGGAAACAGAAAACTTCTCCATGTATTCAGACATGTCGATTCTTATCAAAGAATCTTCCTTATCGAAAAGATAAGTCGCGAGCATTTTCGCCAGTTCGGTCTTACCTACCCCCGTTGGGCCTAAGAAAATAAATGAACCAATTGGCTTTTTAGGATCTTTGAGTCCAACTCGAGTTCTCTGGATTGCCTTCGTCAACTTCTTAATGGCTTCATCCTGCCCAATTACTTTATTGCTAAGGTCTTCCTTCATATTTAGAAGCTTAGCACCTTCTTTTTGAGCAATTCTTTTGGTTGGAATTCCAGTCATCATGGCGATCACTTCCGCCACGTTATCTTCATCCACTGTAAATCTTTTAGACTTACTTTCTTCTTCCCATCTTGCTTTCGCCAGTTCTAATTGCTCAAGAAGTTTCTTTTCTTTATCTCTCAACTGAGCCGCTTCCTCATATTTTTGAGATTTAACGACGCGGTTTTTCTCGGTCTTGATTTCTTCGACTTCCTCTTCCAGTTTCAGAATATCCTCTGGAACATGGATGTTATTAATATGGACACGAGCTCCTGCTTCATCCATAATGTCAATAGCTTTGTCCGGAAGGAATCTGTCTGAAATATATCTGTCAGATAAGTTAACACATGCCTGAACAGCTTCAGGAGTATAATTCACATTGTGATGGTCCTCATACTTATCCTTAATGTTCTCCAATATCTGCATAGTTTCTTCTGGAGTGGTAGCATCTACCATCACCATTTGGAAACGTCTAGCTAAGGCGCCATCCTTTTCTATGTATTGTCGATACTCGTCCAAAGTCGTAGCACCTATACATTGGATCTCACCTCTGGCGAGGGCCGGCTTAAACATATTTGAGGCATCCAAGGATCCACTTGCTCCACCAGCTCCCACAATAGTGTGTAGCTCATCGATGAAAAGGATCACATTCGGAGATTTTTCCAGCTCGTTCATCACTGCCTTCATTCTCTCCTCAAACTGTCCTCTGTATTTCGTACCTGCCACAAGAGAAGCAAGGTCTAGAGTGACTACACGTTTATTGAAAAGTACACGAGATACTTTCTTTTGAACAATTCTTAGCGCCAAACCTTCGGCAATAGCAGTTTTACCCACACCTGGTTCACCAATAAGAATAGGATTGTTTTTCTTTCTTCTGGAAAGAACCTGTGCCACTCGCTCGATTTCTTTTTCCCTACCAATGATAGGATCTAACTTGTCTTCCTCGGCCATTTTGGTCAGGTCACGACCAAAATTATCCAAAACTGGAGTTCTGGACTTTTCATTTCCTTGCTTAGAACTTGAAGAGCTTCCGCCTCCTGAGGATCCAAATAGCTTTGAACCTTCTTCCTCTCCATCTTCTGCTTCGGCCCTTGAGCTGGGCGCTGAGGCATCTCCTGACATTTCGAGCATTTCCTTTACCGAATCGTATCCTACGTCAAACTTGTTCAAAATTTGAGTAGCGATATTATCCTCATCCCGAAGGATGGAAAGTAACAAATGCTCTGTTCCAATGAGTTGGCTCTTGAAGATTTTGGCCTCCAAATATGTAATTTTCAATACCTTCTCTGACTGACGAGTCAAAGGGATATTGGCCATATTTTTCACATTATGGTTAGCCGTGCCTTTAACTGCACGCTCAATGGAGTTTCTCAATTCATCGAGAGGTACCCCAAGTTTTTTAAGCATGGAAACAGCAACACCTTCTCCTTCTCGAATCATACCAAGCAAGAGGTGCTCCGTGCCAATATAATCATGGCCTAGTCGTAGCGCTTCCTCTCTACTGAGAGAAATGACCTCCTTGACTCTGTTTGAAAATTTTGCTTCCATTTAATTCCTTTCTGATTGTATAATATTCCCTAACGAATGTTACCGAATTTGTTTTAAAAACACAATCAATTTAACGATTGTTCAATGTTTTTTTAGCGGAGCTTTCAATGATCATTTTTGCTTCAGGCCCCATGCAAAACAACAAATCCAGAATGCTCAAATTAGGTTCAAAGTCTGAGCCAAAAAGCTGGAAGTACGGTTCTGGCGAATAAAGCCCCCTCTTCTGCCAGGTCTCATTACTCGAGATTTGCCCTCTCAGGTCCTTTTCAGGGCGAAAATCATGCAATGTAGGGTATTCGGCGACTTTGGCAGACAGGCCTAGAAGCTTCAGACATACTGTCAGAACACCCTTGTTTAAGTTCCAGAGTGATTCAGGGGGATTCTCTAAAAAGCCCTGGAAATAAGGGAAATAATGCTCAAAAAAAGGAGCTTTGCCGTAGGCACTTTGGATGGTTCGAAAATGATCCAACTGCCATTTTTCATGAAAATTGATCATTAATTCTTCCTGAGGAATAGCCGGTCTCCTACCCTGAATCGGAATACTTAAACGCTGAACCTTATTAGCCCCTCTGATCTCAGTGCGATTTATATAGCTATTTCTTCGGAAATATGCCTTCGGAAAAAGAGCTATTTCTTCAAAGCCATAAATCGCTGTAAAAAACTCCAGATTCGGGAAGTAAAATAAATCAGCTGCTACTATGGCCATAGATCAAAGAATGTCCTCCACCCGACCTAATCCCTCACGAATAACTTCAACGGGGTCAGTCGTACAGTCCAGAACCGTGGATGCTACATTCTGACCATAACCTCCATCTATCACCACATCAACCAGGTTTTCATACTTCTCAAAAATGAGCTCAGGATCTGTGCTATACTCTATCACTTCATCCTCGTCCACAATGGAGGTGGTGAGTATAGGCCTGCCTAATTCCTGCACTAGCATTCTGGGCACCAAATGATCCGGAACCCGAATTCCAACCGTCTTTTTGCGGCTATGCAAAACCTTAGGTACTTCAGTGCTCGCATCTAAAATAAATGTAAATGGCCCAGGGAAAGCTTTTTTCATCATTTTAAAAACCGGCTTACTGATGATTCTTGTGTATTCTGAGATATTGCTTAAATCAGCACAAATGAATGAAAAGTTATGCTTTCTTGGGTTTATTCCTTTTATCCGACAAATACGCTCTATGGCCCTTTGATTCGTAATATCACATCCCATTCCGTAAACGGTGTCAGTCGGGTAAATCACCAAACCTCCTTCCTTCAGGACTTTTGAGATTTGGATGATTTTCTCCTCATCCGGATTTTCAGGATAAAGTTTAATTAGTTCAGCGCTCATAGATACCTCAGGGTTGTTTTTTGATTTCTTCCCACTTCTTTACCAGTTCCTTTACTATGGGAATATCAGCCTGAGCCCAATTTACATTCAAAAGTTCATTTCGTCCTAACCAGGCAAAATCATCGTGCTCGGCCAACCTGAATTCACCTGAAAACTCCCTGACCAGAAAAGGAATCAAGCGAATAACTTTACCATCCTCATAGCTATATTCAGTAGGAGTAAGTGGTACTCCGACTTCAACAGTTAAATTTAACTCTTCCTGTATTTCTCTTTTTAGGGATTCTTTTTCACTTTCCCCATTCTCGATTTTGCCTCCAGGAAACTCCCAAAACCCTACTAAAGGCATTTTGCTGGATCGCCTCACTGCTAAAACCCTGGAGTCAGATATTAATATGGCGCAGACTACCGGAATAAGCTTCATGGGGTAAAGAAAACCAAAAGAAGTAAAACCCTAATAACTTGGAGGCGTTTTGAAAAAGTCTTTTGTTATTTTTGCCACACATGCTTACGGATAAAAAGAGAAAATTTCTTCTGGTTTTACTGGTTACAGGTTCTGTGCTTGCCATTTCCTTTACCTTTTACTTCTACCAGGTATTTTACAGCCCAAACACACTACTGGAAACAGAACAGGCTTATGTCTTACGAATTCCCAGCAATGCAACCTATTCTCAGGTTAGCAAGGAGCTGTATGATGAAAAAGTGATCAATGATGCTGTAAGCTTTGGCTTTGTAGCCAAAGTTCTTGGCTATCAGGAATCTGTAAAATCTGGGTTGTATATCATAGAACCTAAAATGACTAATCTGGAATTGGTCAGAAAGTTGAGATCAGGTGATCAGTCCCCAATTAAACTGACATTTAATAACATCCGAACCAAAGAGGATTTAGCAGAAAAAATTTCCAAAAATCTGGAATTCAATCAAACTCAATTCTTGGAGCTTTTACAGGATTCTGTATACATCAGGAAGTTTGACTTCGAAGAGGAGACCATCATGGGGATGTTTATTCCTAATACTTATGAGGTATGGTGGGACAGCAGCCCTGAGGAGATTTTCGAAAGAATGAATAAGGAATACCAGCGCTTTTGGAATCAGGAGAGACGTGATAAGGCTAGGTTGCTTGGGCTAAATCCAAAAGAGGTGACCACTCTGGCCTCCATTGTTCAGGCAGAGAGTCAGCAAAAAGCTGATGAACGCCCCAGAATTGCAGGACTATATTTGAATCGTTTGGATCGGGGAATGTACCTACAAGCGGATCCAACTTTAGTATATGCGCTTGGAGATTTTGAGATAAAGAGAGTATTAAATGTGCATAAGGAAATAGATAGCCCATACAATACGTACAAAAATCTAGGTCTTCCTCCAGGCCCCATTAATCTTCCTGATATCAGCTCTCTTGAAGCTGTTTTGAACCCGGAAGAGCATAATTACCTTTACATGTGCGCAAAGGACGATTTTTCTGGATACCATGCCTTTGCTACGAATCTCACCCAGCATAATGCAAATGCGAGAAGATATCAGGCGGCGCTGAACCGAGCAAGAATATACAAGTAATGTATCAGGCAGAAACGCAAATACGGGTTCGATATGCTGAGACTGACCAGATGGGATATGTCTATTATGGTAATTACGCCATGTACTTTGAGGTGGCTCGGGTCGAAGCCATGAGATCCATAGGATTTTCTTATAAAGAAATGGAAGATAATGGAGTGATGATGCCTGTTTTGGAAAGCAATATCAAGTACCATAAACCCGGCAAATACGATGAGCTACTAACCATTAAAACCCGGATTCCTCAAGTCCCGGGAGTGAGAATTCGCTTTGAATATGAAGTCTATAATGAAGCGAATGAACTCATTACCGAAGCATGGACTACGCTTACCTTCCTGAAGAAAGACAACCACAGGCCAACCAGACCTCCGAAGAATTTGCTAGATTTACTAAACGAGTATTACTAGCTACAGTGCTTAAAGATAGAATTCAGGAATTTCAATACCAGCTGCTTCACCAGGCCAAAAAGCTCAAAAAGATTCATTTTGGGCATCCTGAAAACAATCTCTACAGTTTAGGGGAAACATTTATTCTTCAACTTCGAAAGGATGATATCAATGAGAGAGCCGGTTCTATGGCTTTCAGTTTTACCATCGCCCTTTTTCCACTTATTCTTTTCCTTCTAAATCTCGTCCCTTATTTACAGGATTTTTTTCCTTTAGTCACCACGGAAAATATTCTTGTCTTCTTTAAAGAAGTATTGCCTGGGGGACTTTATGAGCAGACCGAAGGAACTATTATGGACATTGTCTCTACTCCTAGGCAAAGTTTGCTCTCTTTTGGTTTTTTCTTCGCTTTATTCGCCTCCACACAAGGAGTGGTCTCCATGATGGATTCATTCAATTCGGTTTATAAAACGAAAGAAAGTAGAGGCTTCTTTAAAACCAGAATTATCGCCATTATGATTGTGCTAATGCTCGCCTTTACCGTTCTACTGGCCAGCACTGTTATGATATTTGGAAATATTTTCCTTGCCAGGATTGATGAATTGCACATGTTCAATTCGGGATTTATGCTTTTCCTTTTCAATGCATTTAAATTTTTAATTCTTCTTTTGGTTTTTTACATCACGTGTGCATTTATTTTTCGTTTTGCTCCAGCCATTCATGATAAATGGAAATTTGGTTCTATCGGTGCAAAAATGGCTGGGCTTCTTATAACTTTAGGCTTTTATACATTCACTTTTTACTTGAACAATTTCGCCAGCTATAATAAGCTATATGGATCTATCGGGACATTTATTGGCTTAATGCTTTGGCTTTACATCACCTCCCTCATTGTCATTATTTGCTTCGAAATGAATGTGAGTCTCGATCTGATCAAAGAAGACATTCGGGTTTTAGAGGAGCAGGAAAAGGAGCTTCCAGAATTTTCGGATTAAAAATTCTATTTCATTATCAGCCACTTAGAAATTAATGCCATGAAAAGCTTTGCAAAAGTAGAGATTACATTTACTTTTGCACTCCAATCGAATTTGATCACAGAGGCGTGGCAGAGTGGTCGAATGCGGCGGTCTTGAAAACCGTTGTACCGCGAGGTACCGGGGGTTCGAATCCCTCCGCCTCTGCAATGATAGAACCTAACTTGCTTATTTTTAGTAAGTTAGGTTTTTTATTTTTGAATAGGGTGTTGGTAAGGGTGTCAATTACGAGTAGAATCGTCATTTGAGCTGCGATTCTTTTCAAGCATTTTCTTGAAATCCTCATAAGTGGGTGGCAGTCCAGATTTTGTCTTATCCTTGGTTGAATCTCTTTTTCCTCTAAAGTATCTCATCAATTCATCAAATGAACTTGTTGACCCTGAATCCGTACCATTCTTTTTTGAGATGGAATTCCTCTCTTTCCTCCTATCATTAAAAAACCATGATAAAGGGTTATTCAAGTCATTTAAATGATCCAGGTCAATTGATTCAATAGTCTCATTTATTATCTCAAGGTTATTTTCAGATTTGTCAGCTAATACCATTAAAGACCTGACATCAACCCGTTCTTCTTTTAATTCCTCGCTAAAGGTTAAAAATGCCTTAAAAATGACTGGGCTACCTTTAAATGAGAAACTTCCTTCACTTTCCCCATACTTCACCCATTCATACTCCTTGAGAATCAAATTATAATCTAAATTTTCGCCATTGAATCCTTTGACAGTCTCTGTTACAACCCCATTCAGTCCCTTCGAAATATCGTATTCAAGGGAGTTTATTTTCAAATACATTACATAAAAAAGAATTCCATCTACCTCAAGAAATGATGTAACCCCTCCACCAATACCTGGTGAACTTTCGATCTGTTCTTCATTATTCTTATTAAAAGTCTTTTCCGGGGTGTTGAAAATTAAATCATTAAATGAGTTACTAACCCAGTTAATGTCCTCTACCTTGTAAACCGCCTCGGTGACTAAATTTCTTACTCTTTCTTGTCTCCTTTTCTTTAGAAGTGCGGTGAAAAGAACTGAGCCTATAAAAATTACGAGTACAATTAAAATCTTGAAAATCTTTTTCATTACGTAAGGAATGTTAATCCTTCGAGTTCTTCTTGATTTGCTCGTGCATCGTCTCGAAGTCTAGTTTCTGCTTGTTTTCTATTCGAGCCTTCATTATGCCCTCGTTGTTCTTCTTATGGGCTTTGTTTCTGAATTTGATCTTCTTGTCCTCCATTGAATTGATTTATGAAAGTATTTATGCTTAGTAAGCTGAAACTAAATGTCAACATTTGACTACATTTTCAGAAAGTGGCAACTGGCCGTTTATAATGTTTCAAAAGTCCAGTTTTGATTTCTGAGTACCAATAACCGAAACTAAACTGAAATCATTTAAACGCCTCTGTGAATATGTAGTTTTCCCAAGTTTCGACTGGACGAACCGATAACATCGGTTCAGTAATTCTTAACACTTTGTTTTGCTGACATCTGATTTGAAATGTTAGCTTATGTCAACAGCTTTTTCATCCCATGTTTACCAAATCAAAGTCTTGATCATTCATTCATTTGGTTTAAAGAACCTCCACCCTTTTGAATCAGAATACCTGAAGAACAATGTTTGCCTAAATCCTTTAAAATTGAGATCTGTTTCTAGGAAATCTCCTTCTTTATGGTTTAGATCAAAATCAAATACCCCCCCCCCACGATTTAAGTCAGCCTCAATACTTTTAACGTAGTTATTCAACCCGGAGCTAAATCCATAGGGAATTAATATTTCTCTAATTATCGATGGATTAGCTGTTTTTGGACCATTCTCGAAGTACCCCCATTGAGCGTCTGGAACATCCCCTTTTTCGGGCAGCTACAAAACTTAAAACGCTTTCCTTGAGTACACATGATCTTTTTGGAGCTAGTTTAAAACAAGCTATCTGACATTGATTAAACTACAAAATATTTTGATATTGATAGGATAAGTTTTTGAAATAATAATTTGTTGTGAAAGGTGGAGGAAGTCAACAACTCAGACAAATCTAAATGAAAGAATCAGAGAATGGATAAGCAGGAAAAAGCCCGAACAATGTTAAAGATGTACCATCTATGGATTTTAAAAAACGAAAAAAAGCCTAGAAATCAATATTTGGAAGGTCGCATTTTGGAGCTCTGCGAAGTGGGTTACAACAAACAGGAAATATTTTGGATCATGCGTGCTGCTGAAGAGCTATCCAAAACCGAACTCAAGGTGTTAGATTTCATGATTTATCTTGTGATGAAAAAAAATGGGTACTACAAGCCAAATGAATAAGGAGTTTCAGAATTCAGGAAACATTACTCCTAGTAATAATCATAAACCTGTAAAAGCAAGATAGTTTCAAAGGTCAAGCTGTTAACCAGCTCAATGCCCCATTGATTTGGATTGATTGTTTTTAGTTGACAAAAAGTATTAATTATGGATAATTCAATATTGGACTACGAGAAACAAAAGCCTAAAAAGAAACTCTGGTTGTTTAAGCTGATTTTAAACGTAGTAGTGGTTCTATTTTTTCTTTCCTTTTACTTTTTGAATGTTAGAGACGCCTCCCTAGCTTATCCCTTTGCTTTTATTGGAGTTTCTATTCCCATTGGTTTTGTCCTTTACTTTTTCCTCTCGGCTTTCTTCCAAAATGACTCTTGGAGTCTTCGAGATATTTATAGGTTCAGAAATTATTTTTATGAAGGCTTTATGGGTTTTTCCCTCGCTTTTGCATTGCTGTCAGCGATTTTCTTACCAAGTGTCAACATCCCAGAGCCTTTAGATTACAATTTAAATCAACCCTCATTTTTAGCTGATTCATTATTGGACTTTAAAACAGCCCAAGCAGTACATAGAGCATACATTTTCCCAATGCTTCTATTATACCTTCTTGGGATAAGATTCTTCATGTTGCTAATGATTGATAAAAAAGCAAAAGAGTTAACCTTTGAATCCGTTTCGATTCCAAATGAAGAGGAAGTTGTGAGAAAAACAGGCGAGTATTATACTTATTACAATAGATATTTTGGTGACCAATACCTTAACAAACAAGGTGATTTAATTGAGTCGGAAAAGCTAATGAGTAAGCTTATGGAAATGTCCAAAGAAGATTATACATGGCCGAGTCATGGCTTTTTAGGAAGGGACTAAAGCCTTGATTAAATCTGCTGTCTGATCCTTCAAACACTTCTGGACCCCATTTATGGCTATCGCACTTTCAGCCACCGGAATAATTGATCTTTTGCTATATCCGGCCTTTGTAGCATCCTTAATTTAGAAGATATCGGAGATAGGGTCAAACAAAAAAGCAAAGCCATGTCATTTTGAGTCGGTCGAATTTTGATTGATTTTGCAGTCTTGTAGATTCCTTAAATGTTCTACAGTAGACAGGATCGTAGAAAGAAAATGGAGACTCAACTTGAGCGAGTTAAGGCTAAGATCAGGAGAATTGTAATTACCAGTGAAAGCATCCCTCATGAAAGGCTGAGTAAGGGCCGTGAAATACGTGATTTATTGACCCTAGGAATTAAGCAATTGGATGAAGGTGATGAAACAGGATTAGGAAAGACCCTCAAGGAGCTCAAGGAATTAGGAGTATTGTGAGTTTATTTTGATTCAATAAAAAAAGAACCGAGGAAAACCCGGGTTCTAAGTTGTTAAGCTAAGTTGGCTACCAACTAGGTAATTAGCAATTAATCTTCGTTGACCCTAGATTCCTTTCTTGTTGAACTTAATGATCTCAAAAAGAAACCGATTGAAACGTATATTTAAGTTACCAATTGAAAGTTGAATTCCAAAGGTTTTTTAGGTTAAGTCTTGAGAAAGTCTTCCAATGAGCTTGGGTAAACTCTTAGGCACTTTTATCAAAGCTCAGAGCTTAATTATGTAGTACTTGGTCTCCTGATTCTTTGACTAAATCCCATAAAAAAAGTAGTGCCTTCATCTTAGCATTTGAATTATTTGAAACAGTAACAGTCTTTCTTTTTCCATTATTGGATTCGGTAATCTT
>NZ_JAUEPH010000007.1 GCF_030403435.1 Algoriphagus sediminis | reverse complement strand
ATCTTAGCATTTGAATTATTTGAAACAGTAACAGTCTTTCTTTTTCCATTATTGGATTCGGTAATCTTCACATCAATGGCTCCTATCTTGTCCTTTGGTATTTGACTTACGGGCTTTAGTGTCCAGCCATCTTGATACAAATCTGAAATCCTTGCAAAGGCTAAGGAAATAATTTCTCGCAGCACTCTTTCCTGGGTCACTCCTTCTTTCTCTAAGACCTCAGCTACTTGGGACTGAATGTAGCTTTTGATGTTAACATTTGACAACAGTCTTGAGCCTTGCTGTCTAGCTGTATGCTCACTGTATCCTGCAAGCTTCGCTGCTTCTGTGGCATTCAGATTTGCCTCACCGAGGTAATAGTTTGCAAAAAGGAATTCTCTGTCTGTTAGGTAATCGGGCTTTAGTCCTTTAAAGATTTTCATTTTTTGTTGGTTTCGTTTTCTTAATAAATAAAGGACTATAATCTATCTCCTTTTAAATCAAATATTATAGAGGTGAAAAAAGTGAAAGAAGTGAACGCATTAAACAACTATTTCTTCACTGGGTCCGCTAAGAATTAATTATCCCTCTTTCTAATTGAAATGATCTATCCGATTCAATAATCATTTTTAATTGTAGTAATCTATCTAAATAGGGTTTGAAAGTTCTTTTGCCATTATTTACCTTGACAATTGATAGGTGACCATCTATAAACCTTGAGTAATCTTGGATAATGGTGGCTTTATTTAGCTTTGTAGGACTAAGAGCTTGGTTGAACGATTTGAAGAAATTTTCAAGTTCTGCAATATCCTCTCCCCAGTCTTCTGGCTTTTCAATCAACGCTAAAAGGCTAGGAATAGAGGTGTTTTTGATAACTTCACTTTTATCACTTTTATCACAGATTGAAGTTTCATTAGTTTCAGGTTCAAGGTCTGTTACTTTTTTTAATTTCTGCTTTCTGAAAATTCGCCAATCGTGTTTAACAAGATAGTCTGCAAGGTCTTTGCCCTCGCTTTTGTCTTGGTTCGTGGCTAATCGTTCTAGTAGGTCAGAGACATACATGGACGTTTCAGGAAGAAGCATTTGTATTTCATTCGACTTTCTGACCCATAAGTCGTAAGCTACACTTGCCTTGGAAAGGTCTGGAAATAGATAAACATTTCGACCTTTCAGAGCCTTGCATTTTTCGAAATTCAAACTACTCAAATTATAAACTGCCAACCAAAGCAATTCTAATGAATGTTCAGGTAAACCAAAATACAAGGCTCCATAAATAGCCGTTTTAGGAGCTTCAACCAGTGCAATGGGGTTATAAGGGTATTTGCTTAAAAGGTGCTCTCCAAATAGGCAGGAGACCTTTGTTTCATTATTAGAATAGTCCTCCAACCATTTAGGTAATTGTTGATTTTTTCTGGAGTAGTACTTTTCTATTATGGAATGTAAAAAATCCGTACTCGTGGTATGATTTTGTTTATCAAACTGTTTAACCTGAATAGTTCTTACGTTACAGTGAGAATCTATAAATGGAAAGGTAATTGCTCCTCTCCGGTAGCCATTCTGGATTGTACCTAAATGGTACAGGGAAATAACTTTTTCTACATCCTCCAATTCAAAAGGGAATGGAATATTTTGTAGTAAGTTTTGAATAAAAGTGTTCCTTTCATATCCAGAGCGAGTAAGATTGAGTGTTTCTACAGGATAAAAAAAAGTTTTTTTTAGAGATTTCACTTTTTTCACCTTTTTCACCTCTTTGGCTGACAAAGATTCATGGAATGGTTTCTTTCCATGATGAGCCCAGTCCATACTAGTGTAGCCTTCCTGGTAAGGGTTAAGGAAATAGCCACATTTACTTTCACGGTCACAACGCCCAAAATATTCAGGTAGATAATTACCCGTTTGGGTGTCAACGTACCTTACAAAACGCCTTTTTTTGCATCCGGGACAATGGTATTTTCTACTCCCTCTCTCTAATATGTATGGATGTTCCGTGTTCATATTAATAAGGTCTTTTATCGTTTGACAAATAGGCTATCCAGCCAACATTTTTGCGATCAATCAAAACCCCGTAGCTCGAAAGCCTTTTTCTGAAATTAGACTTGTTCACAGGCTTGAATCCATCATCAATGCAAAAAGATTTATACTCATTGTATAGGTCGGTCACTTTAGTGTAAGTATCAGCAGTGACTTGATAACCTTTTTCTTCCATTAACATTTTTACACTATCAGACTCGCATTTATACTGTTCTAAGGCTAGTTTTGCCGCTTCACAATCTGTAAATCTCTTTTGTTCCAAAAGCCTGTTTAAGCCGTTCAAAACCCAGTTAAAAACACCTGAAAGCTCTTGCTCAATAATTTTGGAGTGTAGCTGTTTATCCTGTTCCTGTGGAGGTATGGTAATATCAAAGGGAATAATTAAAAACCGTCTGAAATAGGCATTTGTATGTTCAACATCTTTGGGCAGCTCATTGCAATTAAAAATGAGTTTGGCGTATTGTTTCAGGGTGAAGGGTTCACCGTAAGGTAAACGGGCTTCAACGGGTTCACCAGAAACCAATTGTTTGAATACTGAACTCTCCAATTTTCCATTGATCTCACTTGCGTAGTTCACCAGCTTATTAGCTAACTTCGCCCTGAAATAGCCATTTTCATTGGTAAGGCTTTGTAATGAATAGTTACTAGTATTTTGAGAACCTAATAAGGCACTTACAATTTCAAAGAATACTGACTTGCCATTTGCCCCAGTACCATATAGGATCAATGCCTTTTCTTCTTTTAGTCTATTGCTCCCATGTTTAACGAAAACAAAGCCCAGGTATTCAGCTAAAATCTTTTGGCGTTCTATATCGGGCAGTACTTTGTTCAAATAGGCTTCGAATATGGGTGCTTTTGCCTGAGGATCATATTCAAAAGGTAATTGATAGGTAAGGAAATCCCGACGGTCAAAAGGTCTTATTTGTGTACCGTTTGGGCTTACCTCGAACGTACCGTTTTGTAAGTTTATCAAAACCTTGTCTGCCAATGGTTGTTTGGCTTCAAGGTGAGCCGTTCCTAAAAACTGTTCGTAGAGCTCCTTTCGGAACTTATAGTATCGTGCTGAAAAGGTAGGGACTCCCATTTTTTCAGCTGCTCTTCCTAAAAACTTTTTGAATCCCTCTTTATCAAGTTCATCCCAATAGGCACCATTGTAGAGAAAAATGAAATCATGGTTCTTGCACAAGCCCCAACGGTTTTTTTCAGCCAAACGAAATGTGTTCTCAATGGCTAAAACGATGTAGTGCTTATTAATCAATTTGAAGTTTTCAGATTGATTAGGGTTGGCCAATTTCTCAAAGTCTAAGGTTTCAAACTGATCTAGCAACTTGTCTAAAATCTTATCATGCTGCTCGGCTTGCGGCTTAACCAAATCATCTACGTGTTTCTTAATCTCCATGCAATAATGAAGATTATCAAATTCAGGACTTAATTTTATCGCTCTCATCATTGAAATAAGTTTAACTGATCATTCGATAGACCTTTATATTCAATGGTGGTTAAACCCCAAGCATCAAAGTCAGTTTTGTTCCATGGTTGCTTTACTACCTCCCTAAGGAGTCTTGTTATCCAAGGATGCCGGATGTGTGGGCAGGTATTTTTTAGCTTCATCCCGAAGGCTTGTTCTATCATTGAGACAATTGCTGTCGTTACTTTCAAATAATCAAATACGAATATTATTTGAGCCTTAAAATCTATATCTTCACTCATTCTTTCCCCAAAAGAACTGTGAAGGGAGGGCCATTGGATTTTTTTCATTTCAGCCCTCCTTTCTTTCTTTTCACCAACATCTGACGAGCTGTTTCTGCTGGGTCAAATGGCTTCTCATTTGCAGACTTAATCCATGAGATCAGGTCACTCCTGAAGAAGTAAAGTCTTCCTCCACGTTTGTGAAAGGGTATTTTCTTCTGATTTACATAACTGTAGAGTGTGGGCTTCTTTAAATGCAAAAATTTAGAAGCCTCTTCAATGCTATAAATAGTTTCGGAATCAAGAGTTGGTTGCTGCTCTGCAAATAGGTCTAATAGACGCTTTTGGCTTTCATAGATAAGCTGGACTGCATCTGGTAGGTTGTTAAATGTAATTTTGTCTAGTGGCATAGTATTTTGCGATTAGTTAACAGCCGCAAACTACTATCTACTACTAGTCTTATTTGATGCGAGGTAAAGTGGGTAAAAAGAAAGGTAAAGAGGGTAAAGAAATAGGTAAAACCTGGACGGATTATCTTTGAAAACCAAGCTGAATTCCAACTTTATTCCAAACAGGTCTAATAATATTCCTTTATATAAGCATACGCTCTTTCGAAAAGAATCTGATCTTTTATTTGGTACTTGGTCCAAAGTACTTTTCTTAAATGTTTTTGAACCTCACGCTCTCCTGAGCTTGTCTTTTGCCAGCCATCGAAGCTTACCATTCTTACTACAGCATCAATATCCTCAACAATGCGTTCAACTACCGCTGGTGTCTGATCAGTTTTGAGCTCTAAGAACAGTTCGGTCAATGCTGCTTTTGGGGATTTCTCCTGGACTTGTAACTCAAGCTCTTTTTCAGCCTGAACTGTTTCTTTAGCGATTTTACATAGCTCCTTCACGAATTCGATTGAAGTAATTAAACCTTGCTCTGCCCTATCTCTGAGTTCCTCTAATCGCTCACTTAGCTTCTTGAATTTCGGATTACCGGCATGTTTCTTAAATCTCTTTACAAGAATCTTCTCTAATTTCTTCGCTTCTTTTGGATCAGGATTATTGAAAATGTTCTCAATAACGTCCGCATCGAGCACAAATTCTTCAAGCTGATGAACTTCTCCAACATGAATATTCTCATGCATAAGCTCCAGTGTCTTAGGACCCAGGGTCATCCATAATAGCTTACCGATATTATCTGATGCAGGTCTTACAGACTCATAAACTTGAGATAACCATTTGTAATCTTCATTGTATGAATCGAGAATATTATCAGGTGAAAGAGATTCCCAGAGTCTGGTTAAAAATTTGAAGTCCCTGGCAAAAGCATCCTTCTTTTCGTTAGTATTTATCGCATTTTGAGCAGCTTCGAGCCCCTCAAATCCTTGGAGGTTTCTATCGACACCAGAAAAATGTTTAAGGGCGGTCTGGACCGTAGCCGGTAATTGATCTCTTAATTCAGATAAGTTAGTAATTACCTTAGCTACACTTTTTTCGTCAAACTCTAATGCCTTTGCTGCATCATCGAATACCCCAAAGTAATCTACAATCCTACCAAAGGTCTTATTTGGGAAAAGCCTGTTTGTTCTGCAAATAGCCTGAAGCAAGGTATGGTCCTTCAAAGACTTATCCAGATACATTGTCTGTAGAATAGGGGCGTCAAAACCAGTCAAAAGTTTGGCCGTAACAATGATGAATTTCAATTCAGACCTAGGGTCATTAAATTCATCAACAATTTTCTCTTGCTGGCTCTTGTCAACAGCCCACTTTTGCTTAAACTCAAATGTGTCATTAGCAGAAGTAGAAATAACTACTTTACTCGCCTCTGGCGGAAAATACTGATCAAGCTCCTCTTTGTATTGAACGCAAGCAAAACGATCAGGAGTCACTATCATCGCTTTAAAGCCTTGAGGTTCTACCTTCTCTTTGAAGTGTGTTGCAATATCCTCAACTATCTTTGATACACGCTCTGGAGATTTCAGGAAAGCTGCAAGTTTTGCTGATTTCTTATTTAAGGCATCTGCTTCCTCATCGGTCAATGCGCTGCCTTCCTTGAAGTCCCCAAATGCTTTATCTAAGCTCTCCTTATCCACATGAATATCTACCAACCTTGGCTCAAAATGAAGCTTTAAGGTCGCCTTATCTCTTATGGAATCATGAAAGGTATACCTTGACATATATCCACCTTCATCCTCTTCAGAACCGAAAGCCCAAAAAGTATTTTTATCAGCTTTGTTCACTGGGGTTCCTGTCAAACCAAAAAGAAACGCATTTGGCAGCGCAGCCCTCATGGTTCTCCCTAAATCGCCTTCCTGAGTACGATGGGCCTCATCAATTAAAACAATGATATTATCTCTGGTATTCAGATTCGGTTTTGCGTCCTTAAACTTAAAGATGGTTGAGATAATAATCTTTCGGGTATCCCGCTCTAAATACTGTTGTAGTTCTGTTATGCTATCTGTGGATTCCACATTAGGAACATCTGCTGCATTAAATGTCCCACTAATTTGAGTGTCCAAATCTGTTCTGTCCACCAATACCATTACCGTAGGGCTTTTCAAATCCTGACTTCTCCTCAGTTTCTGGGCAGCAAAAACCATTAATAGCGACTTCCCTGATCCCTGGAAATGCCAAATAAGTCCTTTCTTTATTCTACCCTCAAGTACTCTGTCTACAATCTTGTTCGCACCCTCATACTGCTGAAATCTCGGTAGAATTTTAATTCGTTGCTTCTTCTTATTAGTGGTGAAAAGTGAAAAATTTAATAAAATATCCAGAAGTCTGGCAGGCTTAAAAAGATCAATTAGCTCTTCCCCAACTTCACTAAGTCCAATTTTCTTTGAAATAGTGTGATCATCATTTTCTAACCTCCATGGCGCCCAAAACTCCAGTGGTGTTCGAACTGCTCCGTAATACAACTCTTTACCTTCTGTGGCAAAAGATAAAATGTTGGGTACAAAAAGCTGGGGAATAGCATTTTCATATATGTCCTTTACTTCGTGCGCACCATCCAGCCAACTTATGGATGGCCTTATAGGTGTTTTCGCTTCTCCTACTACGACAGGTAACCCATTGAGGTAAAGAACTACGTCTGGTATCTTGGTTTCTCTATGATGAACTCTTAATTGATTGGTTATAATGTAAGAATTATTAGTAGGGTTTTCGAAATCAATTAACCGAATAGGAACATGTCGATTGTTAGGGCCAAAGGGCATGGTCTTTTCTCCTGCCATCCATTTGAAGAACTCTTCATTGGCTTTTACTAGTCCCACTTGATTTACAGCGAGTAAAACAGCTCTCAATTTATAAAGAACTTCATCTGCCAAATCAGTATTCTGAGCAATTTGTGGGTTTAGGTTAATTAAAGCCGTCTTGAGTTCACCTTCCAGGAGGACTTCATTAACACTCCTTTTTAATTCCTTAGATGGAATGTATGTCCAAAGACCATAATTGATTTTTGGATCCTTCAGGACGTTAGAGTTGAGGTTGACACCACTTAGTTTGTCAATTATCAAATATTCGACACTATTTAGTTCGGAGAATGCCATTTCACCTAAAAACCATATAGCCCAAAATAATCATCATTATTCCACAAAGAGCAAAAAGGCCATAGATCAAATTCGTTGAGAATTTATGATTCTTTTCATTGTCTGAATTCAATTCTTCGATTCCGCTATTGAAGTGGGTAGAGATTTCTGAAAACTTTTCTTCGAATAACTGCGACTGTTTATGCTCTAATTCTTTAAAACGTGTATCCATTTCTTGGATAAAATGATTTCTCAATTCATTTAATTCTTCTCTGGTGGATCTTCTATGAACAAGGATTTCATTTTCCACTTCAGCCTTCAAACTGTTTATATGGTCAATTACATTTTGAACTGTGGAATTAATTTTTTTAGGCAAGGATTTGACTTCATCCTCAATCCTATTTGTGAAATCGGTAGTAATTGAACCAAGACTTTTTTGATGGTCTTCTACCACATTTTGTAAGGCACTGATAACCTCCTTCAATTCCTTTTGGCTTTTAAGAGATAAGTCGTGTCTTGAGTCAAAATCCTTATTCAACCCAACCACCAATTCATCAATAGACTTGATTAATTTCTCGACTTCCTTAATGGTTTTCTTGGCTGAATTACTGTTTGACGTAGTAATTTCATTAATCGATTTGAGCTGCTCCAATTGGTCAATAAGGGTCTCAAATTCCTCTTGTATTTCTGATATCTTCGACATTAGGCTGATATTTTATCCATGAATTCCTTCAATTTCATATTTGTTCTTTGAATTAATAGCTCAGAATGGAGGTCATCCATTAGGCTCTTAATGTGAGAATTAAAGTCAAGCACTTTATAGTTAAACTGATTTAGCAGAGACTTCACATTATCCCATGAATCTATTGACACCATCCTTTTAAACCCCTTTCTGTATAATTGAATGGCCTTACTGACCATAGGTTTATCACTGGCGGATTCCAAGGTGTCTTCTTCTTTTAGTTCTAAGGCAAAAAGACTAAAAGCCGTTAACAAGTCAATACTTGCATTTTCTGTCATATTAATTCTGAGGTTATCACAAGCCCCCCTTAAATGCTTAGCATTATCAATTTGACCTCCCAAACCATCTGGAGGATTGTCAATAAACTCGATGTACTTCTTAACAATTTCACAATTCTCTTTCGTCCCTTTCTCGGTATCTCTGGGCAGGTAATCTTGTCTTGCATACTTGGAGGTGAAATATCGGATCATTCGGTCACGAAACTCTCTTTCGCCTTCCGCTAAATGGATTTCACAGAGCTCTTTCATGTAATCAATCGACCTCTTTCGCTTTTCTGAAATTTCATTCTCGATAAAGTCGATCAATACATATAACACCTTAGCTAATATTGAATCCTCTTTAATTTCATCTACCTTTTTCAACCAGAGATTAGTCGTTTCGATCCCAAGGTAGCGTCTCAAATAAGCTTTGAAATTATTCTTGTAGGTTCTGCTAGTTTTTGCCTCAAAACGGACTTCAATCATCTGAGTGGAATAATCAATCACATAGTCATCAATTATCCCTAAGATATTTAGCCGGTAGATGGCTCTTTGGGTATCCTGAGAATTTCTTATTCTGAAGTAATTTGAACTCAAAAACTCTTTCAAGTCTTGGCCTGGATTGAAATTTTTATTAAGCCGACCATATTTTAGCCTTTGGAACTTACTGTATTGGTAATTTAAATTTCCTATAAACTCCTCCTCGTTATTACTGAATGTATAGGCAGCCCTAATTATCCTCTCTTCAAAATCGGAGTAACCCGATCCAATAATCCTTTCATTAATCTCGCTGACTACACCATTGGTAAAACCAATTTTTAAAACATATTCATCTTTTGTCCCACTTTCAATCAAGGTCTTGATTCCATCTGAAGATTTGGTTTGAAACCATCCTAAATAATCATTATTTGGACAGCTTTCCCTGAGCGTTTTTCGAGCATATTCAAGAATCTTTTCAGCCCTGTCAACCTCAAAATTTTGGGTCGCATTATCGTAGCTTCTCAGGTTTCGTTCTAAATCTAATAATCCAATTTTCACCCGTTTTGAGGAGTCTGCGTTCCAAGCTCCATTTATGTAGACATAACGGTCCTTGTAGAGCTTTACTGATTGGACTTCAGGGTATCGGTCAACTATTATTTGCTTCAGGACATTGGCAAAAAAACCGTCTTCATATTTCACTTCAGTCAATAGTTCCTCAACAATAAACCTATCTCTTTGTATTCCCTTAAAGGCATTCTTGTAGAAATCGTAATTTGTTAGAATATCATCGGGATGATAAAGAATTGAGCATATAGATGGGTTGCCATCTCGGCCAGCTCTTCCAGCTTCTTGATAAAAGCTTTCTACAGAATTGGGGAATGAATAGTGTATAGAATATCGGATATTAGGTTTATCAATTCCCATCCCAAACGCCTTCGTGGCAATCATAAGGTTTGCTCGATTCTTAATGAAGTCCTCTTGATTCGTAAAGGATTCATCAGCGGCGGATTCAATCCGGTTATCTCTAACAACGTCATCCCCACCAGAGCCAAAGAAGGTTCTTATTTCAAGGAAGTCGAGGTCAGACAAGGCTCCCCCATTCCCCTCATATCCATATGCAAGGTGCAATACTCCGTTAGGTAGTAGATTAGATTTAGTTGGACAAAATATTACTCCTGCATTCTTATAATTTGAGTTTATAGCGTCGAAGAAATCGTTCGATTCTCCTAGATAACCATAGTCCCTTTCTAACTCATTAATCTCAGAAGGCAAATTCCTAAGGAAATCTTTTAAAATTGGATATTTTAGTCCCCCAATACTTATTTCCCTTTCATTATATCTTTGTTTTGGTATTCCATCATTTGGAATAGGAATAATATTAAAGTTCAATTCTTTCCTATCTATAGCGGCCGCAGGTAAGCTCACAATAGCATCTTCTTCCAAATCCAACTCTCTTTGAACATCTGCAAGGACATCAAAAGAAGCGGTCGCTGTCAATCCAAAAATCGCCAACTTTCCTTTCTTAGGTGCACAGTGCCTCCTTAGGTTAGTTGCCAAATTCAAGTAAACATGTCTGAAATCATGGCCCCATTCAGAAACACAGTGAGCCTCATCAATAACTGCATAGCTAAAAAATACATTCAGGCTTTTGCAAACAGATAAAGATTGTCTAAAATTTTCCATTTGAAACCTTTCAGGAGAGACAAATAAGATCAAGTATCGACCCTGCTTTAAGTTGTCCATTCTTTCCTGCCTCTCATCCTTGGTGTTGAATGAATTTATGAAAGTGGAGTTTCCAATACCGTTATCAATAAGTTTGTCATACTGATCCTTCATTAAGGAATTAATGGGATCAACTGCAATGGTAATACCAGGATGGAGAAGTGCACATAGCTGAAAAGTCAAGGACTTACCTCCACCGGTAGGCAATAAACCAATTACATCCTCACCAACTAAAGCTCGATTAATGATGGCTTCTTGACCAGGTCTAAAGTCCGATTTTCTAAAAATATTTTGAAGGAAATAAAGTAGTGCTTCTTTCTGTTCCTGAGAAGAGTAAACGAATGACTGAACCTCCAATCGCTCCCCATTACCCAATTCTTCCTCTGACAAAATGACTTCCCCAAGCACTTTGTAAAGAACCCGCCGGTCAGTGAGAATTTTAAAATTCAAGGGTGACACCTCATCAACACTTTCATACGAAAGAGTGATTCCTGCCTCGGAGCTATTGACTGAAATTTTGGTAAAGTTACTCGTCGCATCCTGAATCAATAAAGGGATACCTTGCTCTTCATCTTTTTTCAAATGATTCAAAGAGTTGAAAATATCATTTAAATCCTCGTTTAGAAGATTTTCTTCCTCTTCAGATACACCATGAATCCTAAACCAAGTTGATCTCGGCTGGGCCATAAGACTAAGAATCATAGTCTTTTGAATGTGATTGTAGTGTATTGATTTTCTCAGATAGCAGAATATCTTATAGGACATCTGTCCCATCTCAACAACCTCTTTGTCATCCAAAGAATTAAAATCCTTAAAGAGGACTTGAAGGTTTGAACAATCATCTTGACTATTCAGAGTAAAATGGGCTCTGATATCTGGTCTTGAATAATCAAAGCCAGAATTTTCAAGGAATTGCTTTTTCAGCAAATACTCCCCAACTCTAATGGACGCCCTAGTTACATCCCCCCGATTG
Source organism: Algoriphagus sediminis (assembly GCF_030403435.1). Classification (GTDB taxonomy): domain Bacteria; phylum Bacteroidota; class Bacteroidia; order Cytophagales; family Cyclobacteriaceae; genus Algoriphagus; species Algoriphagus sediminis. Next base: position 190,464 of record NZ_JAUEPH010000007.1, on the reverse strand, counting down.
ACGATATTCCAAGCAACCTTTAGCAAGGGTGGGACTTCACTTTTCTTAATAAATGGCGGATGATTTGATAGTGTTGCTACGGCATTTTGCGCATAAAATGACTCCAATAAATCGCTATCCACATGGGACCGAAATACTTCTTGTAATTCATCCAAATAATACGCTCCGGTAAGCTTTATCATTTCATTCAGTTATTGATGGGAAAGTCTCTACCATTCATCTTCTTCCGCCTCCTCTTCTATTTTCGAAGATAACCTGTAATACTCTTTGAATATATCAAGGCTTGGTTTAAGACTACTATATTCTACCAAGTCAACCAAGTCTTCATCGATGATATCAAAAACCTTATAGTTTGCAATGACAATGCACCTTTTCATTGCTCTTGTAATGGCAACATTTAGTCGGTTCGGACTATAGAAAAAATCGAGCCTCCTTTTAGACTCTAATGGATGAGAATTAGACATACTATAGATGATGTAATCTCTTTCCTGACCTTGTATTCTATCTACGGTATCAATAATTAAATCTTCCGTTTCTTCGGTATCAATATCTCCAATAGTTCTATTAAGTGCTTTTTTAATTTCTCTAACCTGAGCACGATAAGGGGAAAGAATTCCTATGTCCTTCAGTTCAACCCCATTAGAAACTAGGTCTCTTACCAGTTCCGCCACAATTTTCGCCTCGTATGGAGATCGGCCTTGAGAGTCAAATTCTTTGTGTAAATACAAGACCTTATTATCTGAATGATTTAGAACCTCAGAATAATTAGAACTCCGTATTTCACTTGAAGAGTTAGTCTCTCCTGCGCCAGAGACTAATTGATTTTTATAAAATAGTGTATTTGGGATTCTGATAAGCTGATCATTCAGACGATAAGAGATATTCAGTAAGGATGTATCATTCGGATATAACTTCACCAAACGACTGAATATTGACTCAGAAAACATAGACAATCCGGTTCCAGATGGAATTATTGGGTCTAGCTGTTTGTGATCTCCCACATAGATGAATTTATCTGATTTTGACATTACAGCAACAGCCAATGGTATACTCATCTGTGCTGCTTCGTCTATCAAAGCAACATCAAACTCCCAGTAATGCAGTCTCTTCGAAGCTGGATAACACATGCCGTAGGGAGTCCCACCTATTACAATTCCCTCTTGGCTAAGCTCAAATGAGGTTTCATAACTTCCACGGGTAAGCCTAGTCATCCGAGTTACGTAACCGTTATCAAGAATTTCAGCGGCCTGATACTTCTCGCCAATTTTAACCACTTTAGATGAATCCTGGATCACAGATGATATTGCATTCAGGGAGTTATTTATAGCCGTATGCGTCGGTGCTGTAACAAATACCTTCTTACCAGCATCCACCAAAATTTTTGCTATATGAGCAATAGTCGTCGTTTTCCCAGTACCTGGAGGACCTTGAATTAAATGGAAGTTTTCTGAATTCAGGCTATTATTTATTGCCCTATTCTGCGATGAATTCAGTCCAGAAAATTCAAGATTTGATACAGCCCTATTTTGAAGGTTCCCGGCCATAAAAGTTTCAATCTTTGATAGTCGTACGCTGTCTGATTCCAGATTTCCTGCAGTAGCAGTTAGTAGTTTGAGAGTGAGATCAGTTTTTCGAATATTTATTTCCCAGTTATTTGGATTGTAGTTCCTCGAATCGATATAACAGAATTTTACGTCAAAATCATTAGGTGCCAAAATGAACTCATCTATAGTATCCACCATTATATCCATCTTAAATGTCTTTGCTCCGTTACTAAGGATTACTTGTCCACCTTCTCTAAATTTTGAAATATTATTGTCGGTAAATATTCTTGCCGATCTTATGAATTTTTGTGGTGCCTCTATATATGGGCACCAATCATTTGGTGGGTATTCAAAAAAGTCAAATTCCACTCGTAGATTGGTCATGGTAATTCCTTTAGCCACCCTTTCGTCCACAGGTAAACTCATCTGTTCTTCAAATGCCTCATTCTCTTTGCTCTGTTGTATGGCTATTGCTTGCTTAAATTCACTAAGTACTGACATAGTTAAATTTTATGATTTATAGATTTAAAAATTACTTCCACCTCTGATTCAAGTACTTCCAGGTTTACTCTATGATACTTTTCGAAATTTTCATGTAAGACTATCAGGTTCATCGAAGAAATGGATAGCCCATAATTATTCTGCAAGATGTTGCGATAGATATTTTGCTGGAGAGCGTACTTGTAGTAGCTCGAATTGTCCAAATGACTCAGCTCTGATAATCCGTATCCATAACCATATTTCTTCGGATACCCATCAATTACTAATTTTTTGCTCCGTTTCCAGTCTACAATCATGTATTCTTCGGAATCCGGTTTTTTGAAAAGTGCATCTACGGTTCCCGCAATATTATATCTCTCTAAGAGAATCTTCTTCTCTGCTTCGACGAATATAAATCCTCTTGAAACTACAATATCTTTGTAGAACTCTTTGAACATATCAAATTCTTTGAAGTCAGATTCATATGCTTCGCCCTTCAAGAAGTTCTCTATTTGCTCATGCAAGTGGGTTCCCTTTTCAGCTGCCTCATCCCTATTCTTTAAAAATTCCTCCAGAACATCTTCTTCGGTTCTTCCTTCTTTTCGTGCCTTTCCGGTGATATATCGATCAAGGTCAAAAGGGAAAAATCTATCGATGAGAGTAGTTACTGATATATATTCAGCATTACCTGTTTCATCTTTAGGGTGATGATATTTATGTGTTTCATCCTCGAAAGCAATATTTTCTAACAAGCTTTGTGCTTGATGTTTTCTTGTTCGGTTAAGATTGTTTTCTATTTCATCGACATCATCTATCTCTACCACCAATTCCTTGATAACCTTCTGTTTTCCAAAAGACTCAATTCCCAGATATTTCTCTCTGTAATGCGCTTTTTCCCAGCGAACGGATTGTTGATAATCCCATTGCCTTTCTGGTAGACATTCCGAATGTTGCTCAAGGCGATAGGTATAAATGGAATCAAGAACATCTCTAATATAGGTTATGCATTCAGCTTCTTGCAGATGTACTTGACGCTCTGTAAACCTTATTACAACCCAGCCACTTTCAATAAAAAATAAATCTCTGGTTTCATCTTTTCCTGATTCATGACGAGGAAAGCGATAATAACCATCATAGGGCTCATCAATTTCAATATCTATGTAGAGATTTAAATCTTTGTCAACCAATACTATATCTGGCTCATAGGGCTTATTGTAGTACGGAATAGCCAAGTGAACATCAACAACAACATCCATTTCGGGAATATGGGCAATGATGGCCCTATGAAAATCGTCTTCCTTAAAGCCTTTCCCTAAAGCACGACCCTTTCTCGGCAATTTTAGATAGGAGCCCTCCTTTGGCATCTTTACCACCGGGTAGGAATATGGTTCTTCTTGTTCAAAAAATTGATTGGGATTAAAATTAATCCTAAGGTCATCGCTTTGATCGGGGTTTTTCTCTGAAAGGACTTTCTCCACCATCTCCTTATCCTCTTCAGGATGATCAATAGTTGAACCCTTACTATTGTAAAAATTTTTCGGCTCAAGGGCTACCGCTGGCCTGGATACAATTAATTTTGCATAACCTTGTTTTTTGGTTGGTTTAGCTTTTGGCCTTGTTCTCTTTGCAAACTCTAGCTTCTTTATTTTCCAACCCTGCTTTATCCCAGTGAAAAACTCACTTTTTTCTTCTTTACTCAATCGAGCAGGACTGTTTACTCCGAATTGAGCAAGTCTTTCCAAAAAGAATTGTCTATACTCCTTTTGCAAAAAAGATAGTTTCCTTTCAGACATGATTCTTATTTAATTCGGATTTGAAAATATGCGCTGGAACCAATTCTCAATCGGAGCAGTTTCGCTTTCAAAAAATTGTACTAAACCTATTTTTGGACCGCAAGGAGGAAATATGAAAAGCATGATAAAATGGCTGGATAAAAAAGATAATACTAAATCCTTCCCACATTTTAGTGCTTGCTTATATATCCGGTTAAAAAATCTTTCGAGATGCAAAAGTTAATTTGTTAAGTCTGTCATAAATGACTGTAGATTACTTTCGCAACGTCTCTCACCTGCTTAGGTGATACATTATTAAAGTGAATCTCGCTTTGGTATTTTGGCCAGGAATCGGTTTTACTACGAATGAGAAAGGCTAATTCGGCCTCCACGGCTTCGGCAAATAATCTTTGTTGCTTTTTGGTCTGTTCATCTTCAGAATAGGGCTCAAAAACGAATATTTTTAGCTCAACTTTCTCCAACCCCTTCCATCCATAGCCATGGTACCCATTTTTCCCATCTGCTTTTAAACCCCCAGAAAGCCTACTACCAACGCTTTGGCTAGTAAATCCTACATAAAGGACCTCTTTTCCATCCAGAATGACATAAATCTTAGGTAGCTTGTTTAAGGTGACAGATTTGCTAAATTTCACTTTCTTACCCTCTTGAAACTTCTCTATATTTCCACCATTACGGGACAATTGTAAGGTGTAATTATATGGCCCTTCGAATAGCATACCCTAAAAAACCTAACTAATTAAACCTCTTTTTAATAAATGATTTCAGTTCCACATATATTAGATGGACCTTCTACCGCTTTCAATAGCCAACCTCCTCCCTCACGTACTTTCTGAAATCAAAACCAGTTCCGCCTGATTTCACATCTATCAAATACCTTGAGTCTTTATCTGCTGAAATCTCCAAATCCACTGCATTTTTATCTTCTCGTATTTTAAAAGTCTCGGATAAATTATGGACAAAGTCTTTGGGCAAAGTGACCCAAAGGAAATGGCCTGTGCCGGCTAGCAACAAGTGAACTTCGTCGGCAAATTTGGATAGATGGATATTCGCCCACCATACTTGCTTGGATTTATTTATACTTGAAAAGCAGGTGTTTCCTGCGTTAAGGTTTTCCCCAAACTGTGTATTTATCCGATCTATAAGGTGCTTCTTGCTCATTCTTCAACTGGCTACGGTTTGTCGAGAACCCTAAAAAATCTGATTGATTAAACTCTTTTGAAGGGATTGTGACTCTGAGATGTGTTGCCTAGTTGCAAAGATTCCTTCTATAATTTTCACGTACTTAGATCGAAGTTCCAATTGCTCTTCATAAGAGTACTCTGGAATTCGCATTAGCCTAACACTTGTGAAATTCAGTCCTTCACGATTTCCTCCTGCTTGCATCACTTGGACCTGATTTTGACCATAGCTGGAGTTTATAAATTCACATAGAAAAGTGGGATCTAGGCCATCAGCCGTTCTTATTATACAAACATGCTGATTCACATTTGAAGGCCGATCCGATACATAAACAGAACTCCTTCCAATTGATGCGCCAGTGATATTTAATAGAACATCATTTTTTAGGACCCTTGATGACTTCATTTTCTCATCAATTTCGTCAGATATAAAAGCCACGTCGTCAAAATCAAATTCACCAAATAGTACATTTTGACTCCTAATTAGCATGACACCAGAATCTATATAGACCTTACTCCCTCCCTTTGGGGTAACTCCGCTACCAACTTTTGTCACAAAATCATCGATTTTGTATTTCGACCGTCTATAGTTTGCAAAATCTATCTTATGTAAAGCTTTTCTTGTTACTATTAAGGCCTCTTGAGCATCTTTCTCCTTCTCAATCACCTCATCCATCGCCCAAAGCAATTCGGCTAATTTGGCTTGCTGGTCTTGTGGTGGAAGGAGGAATTCGTAGTTGGCGAGGTCTCGCCATTTAACACGCTTAGACATGGTCCCTGCAGCATTTGAATTCGCAAAGTCCCACAAGCCATTTGAATTCATCAAAAAGGCAAGAAAACCAGGGACTACCTTTTCACGGTCTTCTCTAATAACGAAAGCATCACCTGAGCAACATCCATCAAATTCAACCAAAGAAGCTCTTCTCAGATAGGCATTTCTCCTTGCAAACAGTATATCCCCAGCCTGAAAGGCCTTAGCTGATGAGGCTAAATTATCTGTAGCACCCCACTTTTTAATTTTAATATCGCCAGATACAAAATGTTCCAATCCTACAAATCGATCATACTGAGATTGGCTCGGGTTATCAACTCTTTTGGATATTTCAGTTGCTAACTCCCCAAGCGTAGTCAATTTCCAACTTGACTTATCGATTTGCAGCATTTTCTCTTTTAACTTCTCCTCAATCATTAGCCAGCGTATTAAAAAGTTCTTTCATCGATTCAGTCAACCCTTTTGAGCTGTCCTCCCAATTTGTAAGTACCTCATGAAAGTTGACCTCCTCACTTTTTTCCTTTTGTACGAAGAGCTGAACACTCAAACGTGCATGGGCATCTTTTAAAACCACCCCATTTTCAACTACAGCTGCAAAGCCTTCTTCATTTGTAAAATTGAGATATGCTCTATGAATTCTATCGATATGATGAGGATCCAAATAGCTCATGGTCTTTTCACTTCTCACTTCATCTACAGCTTGAATAAAAAGCACCTTACCTTTTCTATCAGTCGTCTTATTATTGTTTGTAATCAACAAGCATGAAGTCATTGATGAGTTGTAGAATAGATTTGGCCCAAGACTGATAACGCATTCAACCAAATCATCCTCAATCATTCTCCTCCTCATTTCGGATTCGGAGTCTCTAAATAGTACACCGTGTGGCCAAAGAGAAATAGATCGTCCATTCTCAATATCTAAGCTCTGTTGGATATGCTGTTGAAAAGCATAATCAGCACAGCCCTGTGGTGGTGTTCCCCAAATATTTCTACCATAAGGGTCATTAACAAAACTCTTCTGGTCCCAAGCCTTAATGGAGTAAGGCGGATTGGCCAAGATCACATTGAATTTCTTCAAGGAATCATTTTCCAAGAAAGCCGGGTTCGCCAAAGTATCCCCTCGAACGATGCTAAACTCCTCTATGCCATGCATAAACATATTCATTCGAGCAATGGCCGAGGTAATCAAATTGATCTCTTGCCCATAGAGTTTTAAGGTCCTGTATTCCTTGCCTTCTTCCTTTAGATGAAGTGCACAGTTAAGTAATAAGCCTCCACTACCACAAGTCGGGTCATAGACACTTTCCCCTGGCTGTGGGTCCATGATCATGGTCATCAGCTTTACCACCGTTCGATTCGTATAGAACTCGGCAGCTGTATGCCCACTGTCGTCTGCAAACTCTTTAATCAGATATTCATAGGCATTACCCAGCTTGTCATCAGGGATGTTACTGAGGTTCAGTTTGTGCTGAGAATAATGCTCTATCAAGTCATTTAGGACAGCATCACTGAGTCTATTCTTATTAGTCCAGGAAGCATCCCCAAAGATACCATAAAGGGTATCAGGATTTGCCTTTTCAATCGCCCTCATCCCATCTTGTAGAGCCATACCCACATTAGTGGTGGATTCCCTCACCTTTTCCCAATGTGCTTCTTCCGGCACCTGAAAGTGATGGTTCTCTGCAAAGGCAGCATACTCTATATCACCGCCACTTTCTTCTAAAGCATTCTCATACTCTTCATCATACACATCACAAATGCGCTTATAGAACAGCAATGGAAAGATGTACTGCTTGTAATCTCCAGCATCGATGGTACCTCTGAGCAAGGTAGCCGCACCCCATAAGTATTTTTCTAGTTCTTGCTGGGTCATTCTAGTTCCTCTGTATCTGAATTACGGATGAATGGTTTAATGATTGAATTGAACCAGCTAATTGCTGCTTCCCCATCCTTTATGGTTGCCTCTGTGACATCTCTACTATGTCTTATTGAGTTCCTTATTTCAGCCAATTGATTAAACCTAACTTCAAGTACACCCTTGCTGCCAAAGGTATCTTCAAAAATTGGGTAACAGATTTTTGAGACAACTACATCCTTATATTCTTGAAGATCGAAGAAATCCATTTTTCTCCTCAACACGGCAAATTGAGATTTATCTTCACCAGGATTCTTACCCAACCAGTTTTTTACCCTTCCTTCTACTTTGACTTTAATATGTTCAGGAATGTATTCTTGATAAGCATCTAACTCACACGCCAACTCAAGTTTGGAAGAAATAACATCTCGGAGACCGAACTCAATTTTTTCAATTTCATCATCATAATGCTGTAGGTCTTGATTAATGGTTTCTATCGTTTGATCCTCGAAAAAGGATTTAAGAAACTTATTGATTCCATTGGTTAAATTCTTCCTTCGCTCCTCCAGAAATAGCTCATAATTCTCAATACTGTATAATTTAGAATCAGTAGGAACAAACTGCTTCCTCAATTGCTCAGGCTCAATCTTCGGCAAATAATTATTAGGGTCATCATCGAGTATTTCCAAATTAGACTTCTGAGTGATCAAAGCAATATTTGAAATCTCATTTACCATTGCCTTATGAATCGAATTACTAGAATTGTATTTTTTGTAAAGAAACGCTTTCGGGAAAATATGATGTCGTTGTAGCTTATTGTTATAGCCTACACTCTTTGAATAAAGACTCATTACAGGGTTTGTCCAATCTTTGGCATTTTGAGCTCTAATTGCACAATAAAACAAGTTGTAGATTCTACTTCTTACTCCTTGCATACTGATATCCTGAGAATTTAAAAGGAGATTGGAACCTCTAAATAGATGCATTTCTTTTATTAGTGAGTCGATAGAATTTTCTTGTTTAAGAGCATTCATGTCCTTTTCCAAAAAAGATTCTGATGACCCACTAAACCTACCCCACAAAAGTGCTGTAAACATCCAGTAAATAGCCTTATTAGCCTCTTCCTCTGAATTGAATTGTCCTCCATTGATTTTCAGGTAATAAGCCAATACATAGAAGACATAAAGGGAGCTAAAACTGTCGGACGAGTCTATAAAAGCTTTATCCCTCAAAACGTTTATCAAATAAGAAAGAACCTTCTTGATCTCAAGCCATTCCTTCTCAAAAGATTCGGCTTCTACATTACTCAATTCATCAACATACTTACCACGGCTAAGACAGAATATGTTTAAGAGTCTTGTGTAGTTTCTAAACGAAAATTCATAGTTATACTTCTTAAATTCCTCTGAAGCCGCTCTAAATCGATCCTTTGCCTCAGGCCAATTCGAAGTGATTATTGCAAGAGCTAAATCACTTTCATTAAGCGTTGTTCCAGTCTTATTTACCAGATTGAAAATCTCTACCACCTTATCCAAATCCATCTCGGTAATTTCCTTGATGTAGTAAGTGTAGTTTTTTATAGAATCTAGTTTATTTAAAATGACAATCTTCGATAAGTAATAATTTCTGATAGACTCTGATAACTCATGAATTTTATTTATGAAAGTATTAACCCCTCCCTCACTCAAAAACTCCGAGACATTAACCCAGTCTGGATTATTACTCATTTTTTTCTGCATAAAGTACTCAAACTCTTCTGACTCAAGATTGAAATACAAATCTGTTCGTAGAGATACTCCTTCATACCAGTCAGGCGTTTGACCACGGAAAATTGTGTAAATGGTAGTTAGACGCTGCTGCCCATCTAAAATTAATTGGTGAAAAGCTAGATTTGACTCAGAATTACTACCCCTAATTTTCGAAGGGTCTTTGGTCTTCCAGATCAAAAAAGAACCACTTGGATATCCTAAATAAAGAGACCTAAAAAAACCTTTTACCTGATTACTGTTCCAGACATACCCTCGTTGAAATTCAGGAATCTTATACTCTCCATTATCAATTGACTGAAGTATTTCTGATATCTTTTTTTCCATTAAATAAATCTATTTAAAACTTTCTTGAATTTCTCCTCTGCTTCTTGACTTGCATTCCAGGCTTCTTTCAAATCAGCCAATGCCTCCTCAACAGTGGGTAGGTTATCTTCAATAATCTTCTCTACATACAAAGGGATATTAAGATTAAAGCCATTCTCTTCTATATCATCCATGCTGGCGACTTTGACATAGTTTTCTACATCTTCATAATCGTTATACCAGGAGAAAATCTGATCTACATGCTCCTTCTCAAGGAAATTCTGCGCTCTTCCAACTCTGATCTGGTCTGAGGCATCGATAAAGAGAATCTTGTCCCTTTTTTCTTCAGTTTTCAATTGCTTGAATACCAAAACGCATGCTGCCAGCTGTGTCCCATAAAAAATGTTTGGCCCTAGCCCGATCACCGCCTCTAGCAAATCTTGTCTCAGTAATTCTTCTCTTATCCTACCTTCTGCACCCTTCCTAAACAATGCTCCATGTGGAAGAACCACAGTCATCCGACCAGTACTGTTCATAGATTTAATCATATGCTGAACCCAGGCCATATCCCCGTTCCCTTTAGGGGGAACACCAGCTATGTTCCTACCAAAAGGATCGTTCACCCAATTTCCAGCCCCCCAATCCTTCAGGGAAAAGGGCGGATTGGCAATTACACAGTCAAACGTTCGAAGCCCATCGGCCTGAAAAAATGCAGGTTCCCTAAGGGTATCTCCTCGTGCAATTTGAAAATCCTCAATACCGTGCAAAAACATATTCATTCTGGCTATAGAGCTTGAGGTCAAATTCTTCTCCTGTCCAAAAAGACTTAATGTTCTATAATCCTCTGAGTTATCCTTGAGATGATCCACACATTCCAGCAGCATCCCTCCTGTTCCACAGGCTGGATCATAAATGCTTTCACCTTCATGAGGGTCGAGAATCAATCCCAATAAATGAACGACAGACCTTGGTGTATAAAACTCACCCGCCTTCTTATTGGTAAGGTCAGCAAAGTGTTTGATCAGGTACTCATAGGCATTTCCTAGTAAATCTGGATCAACATTACTATTGGACAGATTGTACAGGGAAAAATGCTCAACGAGATCAACAAGAAGTCTATCAGATAGCTTGTTTTTGTTACTCCAGTGAGCATCACCGAAGATTCCATAAAGCTTTTCCTGATTTGCTTTTTCAATTCCTCGAAGTGCTTGCTCTATGGCCAGCCCTACGTTTACAGTTTGCTCTCGAACATCTTTCCAATGACAACCATCAGGAATTTCAAATCGGTGAAATTCAGGTAATGAAGCATATTCGACATCACCCTCAGATTCTTCTAGTGCTATCTGGTATTCTTCATCGTAAACGTCTGAAATCCGCTTAAAGAAAAGCATTGGGAAAATGTAAACTTTAAAATCTGAGGCATCTACTGGTCCTTTAAGAATCCAGGCAGCCTTAGAAAGGTATTGTTCCAGCTGGGATATGCTCAGCTTTTCTGACATAAAAATGAAATCTCGTTGGGTTTAAAACTTTAGATAAATTAAGCCTAGTCGAAAGATGAACAAAAGAAATAATCCAAAAAATACCCAGTACTGGGTATTTTATCAATTCATGGAAATGCGCAACTTGAAAACTTCCCAATTTTTCCATTATGCGTTATTTAATCCTTTTAAGCCTATTATTCATAATTACACTTAATTCTTTCGCACAGCAGACTATAAAACTGGAGTACGATAAGGCTAGTAACTCCATTAAAAAACTGAAAAATAGCGAACGAAAACTTAAATCTGATAATAACTATTTAATACAGCTTGGAAAAATAAACTCGGCGCATGTTCAGATTTACTTAGACCAAAAACCCTACAATCTTGTATCAAACAGACCTTCTCAATTAGCTGTACTAGGGTTGCCAGACACCAACGAACTTTCATATAAAATGAAAGAAAACTTTGATTCTGTTGAATTGGACTCCTTTGAAGAGGCTTTGGAATTTTTAAATCGCCTGCTTTTAGTTTCCTTTCAAATATACGAAGAAACGAAATTCAGTCCGTCCAACGAAATGGTGTCGCAGTTAGTTCGTGATAAGTTTGGCACCAGCGACCCTAAAGTGATTTTGAAGAGAACTTCGAATTACAAATTGACTCTATCAACAATAGTTAATAAAACTGAGCTTTGGTTGAATTCACGAATCAATTCAGGACAAATAAATGAACGTTATTTGGAAACGTCCATTGAAAATGAAAAAATTAAGGAGTTTTTAGCAAAGAATGATTTTGAAGGTATAGCCAAATTCATCACCGAATCTTTAGATGCAAAAGACTTTGTTCAATCAAAAGGCTTTACAGCAAAAAAAGATGGAATTGACCTGAATATCTCGGTCATTGATACTTACAAAAAAGACACGGTTTACAAGGGAAATATTGAATTTGTGAACTATGGCAAATGGAGTTTTGACTTCTCTACGGGATTCATGTTTAGTGGGCTTACAGACAAACAATATTATCTGGGGGATTCTACTCAAGGAAAAAGAGAGGTTTTTGAGGAAGACGCCCCTGATTGGAATGTAGTCATTGCTGGCTTTGCCCACTTAACTTACAAACTTTCTGGTTTCCTGAGCGTCGGACCTCAAATCGGAATCGGAGTTTCCATTTTTGATGAAAGAGTCAACTATGCAGCCGGATTGGGTTTTTTACTAGGAAGAAAAGGTAAGATCAGTATTAATGGAGGAGTGAGTTTTGGAAAGGTAAAGGAGCTATCAGGTTCAGTAGAACAGCTTGACGGAAGATTATTTGTGCCAGCAGCTTCAACCGCTGCTCCGACCTTTAATAAATTCGATGCACAACCTTATTTTGCTTTGACTTATAATCTTGCAAAAAAGAAGTTTTAGAGAGTCAAATAAACCCAGATTATCGCTTGTTTGCCATTTTGTTATTGACATGGAACCCTATCTGAAAACAATAATAAAAGGTATCAAGGAAATGGATATCGAATTCATTTCCCAATTACTGAATTCTCAAGAGACTCATGGCTCATGGGATCATGAAGAGTTTCTGAGTCAGTTGGGTTACGCATTTGAGTTTTTCAAGGAGAATGACGACTCAGAACTTTTGGTGGAACCTACATACTGCAATTATCTGTCCTGCAATCCTGAATTCAACAGAACGGTCTATATTTTTTCAGGGAACAAAAGTGAGCACTATATCCCATTAAGATTCCTGTCAAACCCCAAAAGCGATTTAAATGATCATGAAATAATCGAAATTCTGGAATGTCGAAGAGTTATGGGTTTAAATGAAGAAATTAGTCCTGGGTTAAGGATTTACTTAAAAACCATCAAGCATCGACTAGAAGACTTAAAGCATAGCAGAGTAGAGGTTTGGGCATTGCAGGTTGATAATGCTATGAAGGAGTATGACTCCTTCCAAAAACCATTTATTTACAGTGATGTGGTGAAATGGGTTCATGATTACTACGGCTGCTTTAAACATTATGAAGATGACTATTTGGATACTGGACAAGAATTAAAGCAACTACAGTTTTTGGAAATTTACCTGGTCTTCGACCTTATGGTCAACATCTATGAGGAAATCTCAAATTTCCATCCGGGTTTAAAAGAGTTAACGATTGAGAATGCAAAAGATCATTTTGAAGGAATTTTTGAGATTGAATCTGCAATTAGGTTCTCAGGGATAGACAAACTTTTTGATATCCCTGCAGAAAAGTATGGGCAAAGCTTTTGCGTGGATGAGTTGGATTTTGGTGGAGAAGAATTCTCGCAAGTAGGTTTCTTTTTAAACCGATTCTTTCAAATCCAGCCCATTCTTGTGAAAAAGTACTATGCCCTATCCGTAGAAGAAACCGATCAGCTATTGGAATTAGAAAGAGATTTTAATCCATTCTTGGAGATTAAACTACTTCAGTTCCATATGGATATTAGGGAGCGTGCGAGAGAACGTGGAGAGGAAATCCCCTTGAATTTATAAGATTTAATATCTAATTAGTTATAGAAAAATGATTAAGACCAACCCCAGTCATACTTGCTTTTTCTAGCCTTGAAATTATGCGAAATTTTGTCAAAATTCGAAGTTTGAAATGCATCTTGCAGCAATTCAATAAACTTTTCTGTTCGATTATTTTGCTCAACATCTGCATTCAAAGACTTCTCATAGAACTTGTGAAAAAGCTTTACAACAGCGTATTTTCCTTTGCTTCCAAGTTTGATTTTAGGCTTATCAAGATTAGACTCTCCCGAAAAAGAACGTCGGATAAATACATCAAAATCTTTTTCGCTCATCCAGACATCTCCATTAAGATTCTTTAATTCTTTCAATGGGCGAAAATGTTCTATGACCATACTCATCGGAAGTGTATTAAAATGATTTTTGAGCTCTGTTTCGGGACCATCAGCTGTAGGAGATTTCTCCGCCAAAAGGTTTGTAACTCTAGTAATTTGCTCCTCTATCCAATTTTCCAGAAAGTCCTTCCCATCGATTTTAGGTAAATCAAGGGACTTCAAAAGAATCATAGAAATAAGACTTTTCTGAGAAAACAACTCCCATTTAGCATTCTCCCATTTATGCCCAACGTCCCTTAGTGTGTTGAGAGCCTCGTCATGCTTTGAAAATCGAATCATATTATTGATATCACGCTCGATTTCGTGATGATCAAAGTTGTAAGGGTATTTGACTGGGTCTATCATTTTTTGTCTTTCGAAGTAAAACCTGTGATTAAATCTATGGTCTCTTTTTTTGAAGAATCCTCAAATCCCGCAAAATAACGCTGAGTGGTTTTTATGTCCGAATGGCCAAGAGCTTCCTTTACGAAGACCATGCTAATATTATTACGGATGGCTGAGGTCGAAAATGAATGCCTCGCCCAATTGGATGAAACTCTTTCTTTAATACCTGCAGATTTTGCAATTGGAAGAATATGCTGATTGATGAACCGAATAAAATTATCCTTGGCTTTTTCTTTCTCTGATAATGACATATCACTTTTTAATACAGGAAAAACATAGGTGCTATTTTTTGTACCTCCTGTGCCATATTTCTTGATTACCCCCTCAGCAAAAGGAGTCAATGGTGCATGTATAGTTTTGGAGTTGGCTTTTTTTGTTCGTTTGGTCTTTTCTCTAACGAATTGAATACCTTCCTCACTTACCCTATCCCATTCCAGGAAAACAATGTCCTTCATATTCATTCCTTGACAGACAAAGGAGAAAAACCAAAACGCTTTTGCCTTAGCCTGTTGATCATTAGCTGGTTCCGCTGCAAACAAAGCCTCAAGCTGTTCGGCATTTAAAGCCTTTTTGACCTTAGAGGAAGATGGGATTTGATACTTCTTTTTGCCAAAAGGATACAATTCCCTATTGACAATATTCAGATCGATGGCAACATTAAATACTGTCCTCACATTTCTGAGATATGCGCCCACAGTAGAGGAAGACTTGTCCTTGAAATCAATCATCCAGTTTTCATAAGAATTAAGAAACCCAACCGTGACTTCAGGTAAAAGCAAGGTTGAAGAACTTCGTCCGGAATCTTTGAGAAAATTTTTGAGAGATTTCGCAGTTAAGTCAAACTGAGACGCTGATTTGGTTTGACCTTGGGAAAGTAATTCTTGTCTGTATTTCTCAAGTTGAAAGAAAACATCCATCACCTCACCAGATTTTAAACTAAGGGCTCCCTCGAAAACATCAAAAGTAAAAAGAGCAAGGTCATGTGCCTTTTCAGAATAATGGGACTCCAGAGCTAGTAATTGTTCCCTTACATTTTTCTCTTCTTTCTTTAGCCTCTCACCCATTTTAGGGAAAACGATTCTTCGAAATTGATCCTTACTCAAATCAAAATCGGTGGTGTACAACCTTGCCTTTTTTGTCAAAGAGTCATAAACACGGATTTTAGTCGGGAATAGCCCATTGTACTTTTCTCTTCGTGTATCTTGATACAAGCTTACCCTCACCTGACCCTTAGCCTTTCCTCTTTTGTAACCCATTCGTAATCATCAGAATTAAATTTGCACACCATTTGCACAAATAATTATCTAAATATACATAAATAGATATTAAGGAATATCAGTAAAATGGAGTATTTTCATTGTTTTTAGAGGTTTTAATAAAGAAACCACATATAGAAAAATAACCAAAATTCTGACTGTTAATCAGAGGGTCCTTGGTTCGAGCCCAAGAGGAGGAGCAATGAATCAGAATAAACCTGTTGAATCTTATTTCAGCAGGTTTTTTTGTTTGTAAGATTCGGGCGAGAAGCCAAGTCCAAATAAAGAAGCGAAGAAGATGATATTGGGGAGTATCAATGCAACAGATTTAAAGGCTTTAAATCATACCAATTGAGACTTTTTTTCCGAACTTTTCTTATCCAACAAAAACCTTACTTTTAACCTATTCCTCTAATTGGCTAAACCCATAAATTTATCAATAATGAAACTAGCAATAACATGCATATTTGCCTTCGCCCTCACGGCACTTTCGTTTGAAAGAAGCGTAGCTCAATCAGTCCTTGAAAAAGAAACCATTGCAGACCTCAATAAAACGCCCGACTATGCCTTCGGAGTAAAGGACGAGGATGGCCTAAAAAGCGCATTATCAGTATATGACACCTTCATAGAAAATGGTGTACAAATAGAAAATTTTGAAATCGTAGTGAAGGGACCAGTTGTCAGAACAATGGTGAAGGAATCCGAACTTGAAAATTATTTTGAAAAATATAAAGGTAAAGTTCGGGTCAGCATTTGTAGTGTAGCAATGAGAAGGCTTGGGGTTTCCGAAGACCAGCTTTTTTCGGGACTAGAGGTAGTGGAAACCTACACCATACGCATCCTTCAACTACAGGCATTGGGCTATAATTCGATTTCTTACTAGGAAGTATATTCATCAATTTGGACAAGAAAAAGCCAAAGAAAACTATGAATAGGGCTTTCAAGAATTATTTTTCAAGTAGAAATAATGGGTAGTCTAGTATAGTGCAGGATAGATGAAAGACAACTTAAACAGGATATTGAATTTTCAATTCAACTAGTTCGAAACAGATCATACCTAAATTGTACCCCGCTTGAATACTCGTTCAAGAGATTTGCCAGATGAGTTCTCAGAGATTAAAAATCATACTCATTACATATCGTAGTTATAAAAATTTCTATTTTTATCTAAATAAACTAGCACCTTATGAGAAATTTATGTTTGCTGATCACGCTGATCATTTGGGCAAATTCAGCTAAGTCTCAAGAGCTTATTGTCCATCATTTCAATGCTTCAAGAGAAGAAATCAAAACTGACACCCTGTTTCTAGGCGATTTGGTAGTAATCGCCCATGCAGCAAAGGGCAAAAGACCCCATTATTTTCAAGGTAAAATCACTGGGCTTATGGATCATAGAAATGTGATCAGGGTCTTTGATTATGCACGGAGTACGAGAGTAGTACCCATTGCAGGGAAAAAAATTGAAGTAGACGAAATAATTGGCATTGAAAGACTTGATGAAAATGAACATAAGGCAAGGCAGACCCGCGCCGTTGTAGCCACCGCAGGTCAAATGCTTGGAAGCGCCATAGGGGGAACTGAAGGAGACATTATTTGGGGTGCTTCAACCGCTGGCTCCATAATTTCTGACTTTGTTTCTAGGCAACAAGCAAGTACTGAAAGAATCCGATGTGAAATTGTTAATGTAGAATATTGAAATGAAATTATCTCAAATTACATATCTACTTCTAATCTGTTTGGCGATTAGTTGTAATCAGAAATCCAGTCAGGAAAATAGCATTGAGGCCGAAGTAACTCATTCATGGACAGAAACAGATATGATTTCATTTCAGTCCAATTGCATTGGCTTCCTAGAGAATGAAGGAGTCTCAGATCCTTCAAAATACTGTAATTGTCTACTTGAATCTTCTTTAATCAAATACCCTGATGTAGAGGAAGCAATGGAGCTGGAGCAACATGAAATCGTAAGTATGTTTGAAAACAGCGATTGCATTGATGAGCTTCTTCTGGTCAAAATAGAGCAGCCATGGACCGAAGAATCAGAGGAATTATTCATTAAAAGTTGTCAAGAAAGCAAAATGGGGCAAGGTCTAACCGAAGAACAATCTTTAGAGTATTGTAATTGTGCATTGGAAGAGGTCAAGCTAATCATTCCTAATCCCCAACATGTTATTTCACTTACAGAAGAAGAGCTAAAGCGGGTTTTCAACAAATGCGGATAACTCCACCCCGCTAGCAACTCTTA
The DNA here is from genome assembly GCF_030403435.1 of Algoriphagus sediminis. Lineage (GTDB taxonomy): Bacteria > Bacteroidota > Bacteroidia > Cytophagales > Cyclobacteriaceae > Algoriphagus > Algoriphagus sediminis. The sequence goes on along the minus strand of NZ_JAUEPH010000007.1, from coordinate 172,534 downwards.
AAAAACTGCTTCTTCTCTAGCCTGGCTTCAATTTCCTTAGCAGTTTTGGTGATGGAAAGCCCACCCAAATTCGTGCATCGAAGTGTATTTGGGATGCTTTTTCCCACATCGTACATGGTCTCAATTACTTCATCAAGGGGAATCAGATGATCATAATCTGCAAGGGCCATATTAGCACATGATAGTGCATTGGAAGCAGCCATCACATTTCGATTTAGGCAAGGGGCCTCTACCCTATTTCCGATAGGATCACATATCATCCCAAGTGAGCTTTGCAAAGCCATAGAAGAAGCGGATAAACTTTGATTCAGATTACCCCCTCCCATAAAAACCAGGGCAGCGGCGGCCATAGTAGCCCCGGAACCACATTCAGCCTGGCATCCACCCACTTCTGCAGCAAAAGTAGAATGAGCCGCGATGAATACTCCTATTAAACCAGCAATCATTAAGGCTTTAACCGTTTCCTCATCCGATAAACCTAAGGAATCCGAAACGCCTAGCACCGCACCCGGCATAGCCCCGCAGGAACCTGCTGTAGGTGCTGCAACGATGACACCCATTGAACTTTTCACTTCCATAATGGCGGACACATACATGATGATTCGGTTTAGCACATCTCCATCCACGAGCTTTTTTTCCTCCATCATGGATTTGAACTTTACAGATTGGGGACCCAAAATTCTATCTTCGAATTTTGTGCCTTTAAGCCCCGTGTCTACTGCCTCCTTCAAGATTTTGTGGATTTCTCCCATTTTAGCAAGCACTTCCGATTCAGAAATATTTCCGCGTATACTCTCATATTTTATAGCCAGCTCCCATAGAGATAAGTCCTTGTCTTTGTTGTACTGAAGCATTTCCTCCACCGTAATAAAAGGAACTTTCATGTCAGGTGAAGCCAAAATTGGAACCACCGGTCTGATTTGCTTTACAGCACTCACGCCTTCCAATTGTTTGATCTCCTCGAGAATTGTTGACTCGAGTTCATCGAAAGTCGAAAGCATTATAAAATTACTATCACTCGAAGTGGGTTGTATTGAATTAGATAAACCTACATGTTTAAGGTATGACAACAAGGCTTCATTTCTATCCGCATAAATCAAACTAAGATGTGAATCGCCCTGAGAATAAACCTCCACCCCATCAATTTCAATCAACTCAATCATTCCACCTCCCGTAGAAAGTGCGATGACCTGATGGCTCTCCCATGGGTTTCGGAGGGAAATCTGGTAGGTATTGGGATGATCATTCGCTAGTTTTTTGATACTGATTTTAAAAGAAATTCCGGCCGCGCCAAGATGCATTTCCGAATCTACCAATCGCTCATCATGAGCTTCCCAGCCGAGGAATCCTCCGAAAAGTCCCATGTCCGAACCCTGATCTTTATGTGTGGTGGCTAAAGATCCATTCGGATCAAAATCAATATCGATTTCTGAAATTTTACCTCCCATGATATCATGACAAATCCTTCCAATCCGTTGAGACGCTGCGCAATGTGAACTTGACGGGCCACGCATCACCGGACCTACTACATCATTGAATATGCTTGGATAACTCATACCTTCCCTAATTTTGAATGAGGTATAATTTAAGAAAAATGCGCTGTATTGAAATTTTGATGCACTGAAAGTCATGTTATCCATTTTTTGCCCTTTCTGGATTCCTAATTACATTTGATCATAGCCCTAAAGCCATGCTGAAAATCCCTTTTCTACTTCTCTCTTTCTTTTTAGTCTTTAATCTGAAGGCCCAAACAGTCTGTACGCCTGAGAGCCGTGAGATCGTAGAAAAAAGTTTGAAAAAGCTGGAATCCATGGATACCAAAGACATGTCGACAAACGAGTTGGCTGTAGAAATAGGTCAGTGGTTTTTGGGTACTGAATACGTAGCCAAAACCCTTGAGCTCCCTGGTCCAGAAAAGCTAGTCATCAATATGGTAGAACTCGACTGTACTACCTACCTGGAATCTGTGATTGCCTTGACCAGACTTGCCAAACTGGAGGAATACACCTTTGAAGCTTTCGAGAGAGAACTAGAGTTGATCCGCTACAGATCAGGTAAAAACGAGGGCTATCCCTCCAGACTTCATTATTTTTCAGACTGGATGTTCACCAATGGTGAAAAAGGTTTGTTTTTAGATGTAACCGAAAAAATCGGAGGAGAGCCCTACGAAAATAATCCAGGCTTTATGTCCTCAAATCCACAATTCTATCCTCAGCTTTCAGACCCGAAAAATGTGGAAGAAATTAAGAAAGCAGAAGCTATCATCGCTGAACGAAATTATTTTTTCATACCAAAAGAGCAGGTTGAAGAACTTGAAGAAAAAATCGAATCAGGAGACCTTATTGCGATCACCACATCCATTGACAATCTGGACATGGTTCATGTTGGTTTTGCAATAGAGTATCAAAATCGTATTCACCTGCTTCATGCGAGCTCAGGCAGCATGAAAGTTGAAATCTCTGAATTACCCTTGAGCGACTATCTAGCCAGAAATAAAAATCAATCTGGTATTATGGTTTCTCGACTGACCAGCAACTAAAAAGCTTAATCCTGTTTGAGTTTTTTTACTCGGGATATCAAAAAAAGAAGCCTCTTGTTCCGAAGGAAAAGAGACTTCTCAATAAAGGGTGATAAGCAACTTTCTTTTTTAAAATTTCTTTTGAATCCTTAAGGTGGCATAATGGAAACGATACCCTGTACCCGATGTGGCCGCTACATCACTAAATTGACCTCTTAACCCCAAATCAAACCCAGAGACTCTGTAATTTAATTCCACCTGACCCCTGAATGTGGAATCCCAAGACTGTTCCTCTATTTTTTGCAGCCCGGCTGCCAATTGTACCTGAAGAGCCAATTTAGAGATCAGTGGCATCGGGGTGCTGTAATCCAAAAACAGCTCCGTACTCAAAAATCGATCAGGTGCGAAATAGAGCGTAGTTTCAGAGTCACTGTAGCCTACACCTGAAAAATTCAAGCCGGTTTTTAAAGTGGGCTCTGTGCGCAATACACGATAAATAGATCCAAAAAACTGTATTCTAGAATTCTGATCATTTAAAGTACCAAAGCTACCTTGTGAAAAAATTCCAGTACGACCATCTAGCATGATGTGGGTCACATACCCAAAATCCTGACTTCTGATATCTTTTCCTAACAGATCAGCTGTGAAATTCAAAATGTCTGATTGGTAAAATAGACCTATCATTCTTCGATCATTGGGCTGATAATTTGTAGCGAGACGGCCAGTAACTCCTCGGTATGAGTCTCCGACCTCAGGAGAAACTTGCTGCAGAGTAAGCTCAGCCTGAGTTTCCAAAGTAGGGTTCCATTTATAGCCAACTTTTCCAGAGATAAAAGAAGCCTTGGTTTTCTGACCTTCAGCAGAGGAAACTTGACTTGCTCCCACTCTTAAGCCAACCTGAACAGGCTCGGTAGTTTCATTTTCCCAAAATAAAGATTGTTCCATTCTTGAGTTCCCTCCGATATCCTCGAAATACCCCAACTGTAGACCGGCAATTTGTAGGCTAGCCTGATTCAATAAGCCTTCTAATTTTCCACGCTGAGAATCACTCAATTCAGACCCTTTTTCCTCTACAAGAGACTGAGCCTCTTTCCATCTCTTTTTGCCAATCAATACCTCTCCATACTCCAGAATGTAATGAGAAATAGGAAAAGCATTCACCAAAGAATCATAAAAACTCAACCCAGATCGAAAATCACCAGAGCTTGTGGCTAATCTTGCCTTCATCACCAAGTATTGATCCTGCTCGAGTAAATTTCTATTCACATCCAAAAACTCAGAGGCTGTACTTGTTTTGGAATTCCAAAGCATTGCATTGAAGTGATTGACGATTGCTCCCTGATGAAGGGAATCTTGAGCCCAGGCTTCTTGTGCAACCTGAAGCGCTTTGGAAGGTTTTTTAGCCATAAATAGGGCGTAAGACTTGTTAATTCGAACTACAGTCAGTTCATAGTTTAGCGGTAAAAGGGCGTCATACGTCTCTACTGCTCTATCAAACTCTTTGTTTTGAAGGCAAAGATCCCCTTTGAACAAAAGGATTTGCGCATCCTCTGGATTAGCCGCAAGGATTTTATCCAACTCGGCAATAGCCTCCCCAAATCGCTCTTCAGAACGAAGCTTCGTCGCCTCTTGAATAAATTCCTCTCTGTCTGAAGGAGCAAGTCCTTCCTGAGCTTTTAAAGGAGAAGAGATAAAAAGAAAAGAGAAAATTAGTAGAATTATCCCTATCAGTTTCCCTTTAGGATTTATATATTTCCCCAAAGAAGGAAGAAAATGAAAATAGAGATCAAAAGCTTTCAAGCTGCTGGTATGGATCATCCCGCCCTTAAGTTGAGTTTGAGTGGAGAGGCCAAGGGAAGTGCTTCGGAAAGCCTTAGAGTTCATCTTGACGAAATTATCGGAAGTGGTTTTAAAACTGTCTATCTTGATGCCACTGGTTTGGTTGACAATGATTTGGGATTCATCAACGAAGCTATCCACTTCCATTATACTTTGGCCGAAAAAGGAAAGCGATTGATTCTTCTCTATAGGAAAGGATCTGATTTCGAAAATTGGATCAATACTTCCGGCATCGATAAGTTTATCGAACTCGCTGTCACTCCCTGAGATTAGTTTTTTGAATGCCCAGAAAATCAAGGAAGAAAATATAAGGCCATAGAGTCCAGCACCAACCAGCATCATGAATCCATCCCAAACTGAAATAAAATCAGGGAAGAAATAAATCCTTGCAATGACTGCCAAAGCCGCAGCTCCCAAAAGCAAGGGCCAAAAAGGGAAAATACTCTTTCGGAAAGAAACTTTGGGATATAGCGGCAGCTTGATCAGCTTTAGGGTCACCCATACCAATCCCAAAAGGCTAAATCCAAGCTGGAGTACATGATAAAGAGGCATGGAAGTCACTCCCAAGTGAATAGTGCCGGATAGGAATGAAAGGCGACTTACCAGTCCTCCGTCATAATGAGTCATTGAGTCTAAAATCAGATGAGATGCAAGCCCTAATGCGATTGAAAGAAGAACAATCCAGATTCTGCTTGCCTTTTTCCAATCCGTATTAGTCAGCGCTATGAAAGAGATTCTTCGCTGAATAAATGCAGGACTAAACTGAAATAAGGTGATTTTGATCAAACTTTGAAACAAAAAGAAACAAAGTAAAGCCACCGGAAAATCGAAGAGGAAAATCCCCTCTAATTTATGCCCGATATTCTCATCCAGCCTCAACTTGAAGTAAAATTCCAAATCAGGCACTATACTCCCAATCACCATGGCAGATACTGAGAGCTTTTCAGAATGCTTAATGAAAGGTGCAATTGCGGCAGGATGGGAGAAGGTAAAGGGCATGGTGTAGATTATATAGTTTGTGTTTTTTGAAAACTTTCGATGATCTCTGACAAGGTATCTTCTGTAGCATTGGCCTTTAAAAGGTATTCCGCAGAGCCGAATTCAATCGCGCTGATGGCTACTTCCAAATCCTCAAGTGCAGTACAGAATACTACCTCAATTCCAGGGTAATACGATTTCACTTGCTGCAATACATCCAATCCGTTTGCTTTTCCCATTTGATAGTCCAAAAAGATCAATGCGGGATTGAGATGAATGTTTTCCAAACAAGCCTCTCCACTTTCAAATGTTGAAATCTTGGAAAAACCCATACCTTCCAAAAGTTGCTGAAGAATCGCAGTCCAAAATGGATCGTCGTCTACGATAAAGGCCCTCATGTTTTTTAAATCTTTCATTTTATTGGTTTTAGTTTATTTCTTCTTAATCAAATGAGCCTGTTCTTTTTCCTTCTTTGCCGGATTTCAATCACTAAGCTCTAAACCATCTATTTCCATTTAGGTGCCAAAACAAAAAAGTGCCCCAGAATTCATCTGAGGCACTTTTAGAATTAAAACATTCCGATTATTGGAAACATTTTCCAATTTCTGGAATAAAAATTTGGCTACTATCTACCAAAATCATCCTGAAGCCGAACGATATCCTCCTCATCCGAAGGTTTGGATGCATCGGTATGCTGCCAGATTTCAGCGACTACACCCCAGTCTTCCTTTCCGATTAGACGATGACGCTCGCCTTGTTGGAGCTTGATCTTGTCTCCTTCTTTTAGATTTTTGATTTCTGATTCTTCATCTGTGAGACTAGTAGCTACAGCCACTTCCCCATCGATGCATCTCCAGATTTCAGCTCTGCGAAAATGATATTGCCAACTGAGTCTTTTCTCCGGTGCTACTAGCAAAATTTTGGGACTGAGCTTTTCGGATATTTTCAGAGCTTCGAAATCCTCTTCTGGGAAAAACTGCTTGGCAAAAGCCGGTGCTTGACTTTCATCTATTACCAAAAAACCTCCCCAGGGTCGATTTCGGTCTTCCTTTATAATTTTGAATCCCAGCTTTTCCATCAGTTTTTCAGCATGGGCAAATACTTCCTCTTTTTGTCTCATGATTATTTTTCTTTTAGGTCTTCCAATACTTTGTTGAGCACCTCTTCCATATGGGAGATGATAAATCTCATCCGAGGCGAATCCTGCTGTACCTCCACTTCTTTTTCAAGCTCGGCTACTTCCTCTGAGATTTCCGAAATCCGCATCATTTTGATCGAAGGTTTAATCCTATGCGCAATTTTTTTGACTTGGGTAAAATCATAGCCATCAAAACTTAATTTCAATTGATCCATACCATCACGGGCATTAGTTTGGAAAAGTTTGATCATTTTATCTACAAACTCCTTATTCCCTTTGGCTATAGACTCCAGTTCATCCAAGCTGTAAAGCCGCTTTTTCGCATCCCGATGGATAATAGGCTTGACACTATCCTTAGCCTCGAAATCAAATACACGACCAAGAATTTTTAGAATATCCTTTTCCTGAAAAGGCTTAGCTAGAAAGCCATTCATTCCTTTTTTGAGGTATTTCTCCTCATCTCCTTTCATCGCAAAAGCTGTCAAGGCGATTATTGGGACTCCTTTTTTCAGCTCTTCCCGGATAATTTGTGTGGCCTTGACTCCGTCCATCACAGGCATTTGGATATCCATAAGAATCAGGTCAAAATCCTTCTCTCTGCATATACTGACAGCTTCATGACCATGGTTTGCTGTGGTAAGCTCCATTTCAAATTGATCCAGGACGGTTGTCGCAACCAGTCTGTTAAACTCGTTGTCATCGACAATAAGGACTCGCTTTCCTTTCAGTTTATGCAAATTCACTTCGAAAGGAATATCGACTGGTAAGTCAGCTTCGGTACCTTTTGCTAAGGTAAATTTCACAATAACCTGGGTTCCAATCCCTTTCTTGGACTTAATTTCGAATTTTCCATCCATCAGGTCTACCAGCTCCTTAGTAATGCTCAAACCCAGACCGGTACCTCCATACTTCCGCGTGATCGTGGAGTCTTCCTGGGAAAACTTTTCAATATTTCCCTGAAAGAATGAAGTATCCATCCCTATTCCCGTATCGGATATTTGAATTGCCACTTCCTGTGAATCAGGGGAATCTTTGAGCATCTTGCAGGAAACTTGAACCTTGCCTTTTTCGGTAAATTTGACTGCATTTGATATCAAATTGAGCAAAATCTGATTGATTCGGTAAGGATCACCCATAAGGATTGGATTTAGCCTCAGATCATAGGACGCTACTTCCAGAATCAATCCTTTTTCCTCAGCTCTTGAATTCATCATTTGAATAACCTTATGTAGGATCTCCCTTAAGCTAAACCCAATAGATTCCAAGGTCATTTTCCCCGCTTCCAACTTGGAAAGGTCCAGGATATCCTTGATGATCACTGTCAGATGATTGGCCGAACTATGGATCGTGGAGAGAAAAACCTTTTGCTTTTCGTCCAGTTGGGTCTTAGCCATTTGTTCGCTCATCCCTACGATCGCGTTCATTGGAGTACGGATTTCATGGCTCATGTTTGCAAAAAATATTTCCTTGGCCCGTTTTGACTTTTCAGCCTCTTCACGCTGACGGATCAGCTCGACTTCCAATCGCTTTTGTTCGGTAATATCGAGATGAATTCCAATCGAACCGATCAATTCGTTCTTATCGTTGTAGTTGGGAGCTCCGCTAATGTACCACCAGCGTATTTCCCCATCTGGCCTTTGATATTTCATTTCATAGGAATCTGAGATCCCGTCAATTCTGCTTTTGGATTTACTCAAAAGTTTCTCCTTCGATTCCTCATCCAATAATAAATCAGTTGCCTTGTACCCAACTAATTTTTCCAAAGGATAACCTGCCATTTCACAGAAAGTATGATTAGCATGAAGTACTTTCTCGTTCAGATCAACCTCTAGAAGTCCTAAATTCATATTGGAGATGATATTCCGAAATTTTTCTTCCTGGTGAAAAAGCCGAGTCTCAGACTGCTTTCGCATTTGAACGTTGATCAGCATCTGGGCAAATACGAAAAGCAATTCAATTTCCTTATTGGAATAAGTATGCTTTTTATTGACTGAATCAAAGCCCACAAAGCCCAAAAGCTCCTTTCTATACATCATGGGAATGGCTATGAGGCTTTGGATTCCCTGTGGCTCAAGAACATCCTTCAATTCTTTCAACCCCTGCTGATCCAGGAGCGCTACATCCTCTACCGAGAAAGGCTCCCCTTTTTCATGAGCCTCCAGCCATTGGGGAATAAATTCCAAAGGCACATCTTGGGTATTAGCGATTTCCTCAGAAATACCCTGCTGTACCCATTCGTAGGTGCAGGAGGTGGTACTAGCATCTAAATCATACTTGAAAATATAAGCTCGGTCTGCACCGACAAACTCCCCAATCTGGTGAAGAGAATTCTGAATCTGCAAATCCACCTCATCCAGATCCATATTGATATAAGTAGAGGAAAGCTCGATCAATATATTCTTCAGCTCCTCCTGAGCCTCGAGTAATTCCTCAGTCTTTTTCTTATCGGTGATATCGACCAGGATTCCATTCATTCGAACCGGAACTCCATTTTCAAATATGAGCTTACCTTTATTCTGGACCCATTTAATTTGCCCCTCAGGAGTTTGGATTCTGTATTTCTTCTCGTACTCTGACTTTTCCTCTACCTCGGAGATTATCTCTCTCAATACATGGAGATCTTCTTTATAGATCACCTTTTCCCACCAAGAATTGTCCCTCATAAAGGTATCCATGTCTAAGCCAAAGAGTTCCTCTGCTGAAGGGGTAAAAAAGATCCCATTTAAGTCAGGGTAGGTCACTGACCAGATTACATCCTTGAGTTCATTCAGTACACTGCCCAATTTTTTGTTGACATTGAGAAGTTCCTCTTGAGCATTCTTTTGCTCAGTGATGTCCGAATGCGTTCCGATGACCTTAAGCGGCTTCCCGTTTTCATCCTTTTCGATTACGATTCCCCGGTCTTTTACCCATTTTATTTTACCATCTTGGGACTTGATTCTATATTCCAGTTGATGGGAGGAGATCAATCCATTACGGTATTTTTGATCATTCTCTTTCAATAAAGAGATATCCTCCTCCAAAACGGATTCATACCAAAGCTTAGCTAGGTCTGTTTCTTGCTCAAATTCAAACCCAAGGAAATTATTCTTCTTGTTTGAAAAAACTGTCTTCTCCGAGATGAAATCATGTTCCCAAACATTATCACCTGAAAACTCGAGGACCTTCCTAAAAGTATCTTCAAAGTCCCGGATTCTTTTCTTAGAAGCTTTTTCTTCAGTTACATTTTCAATCTGTGAGAAAAAATGAAGAAACTTTCCTTGTGTATTTAGGATGGGTTGCCCGTTAATCCTGGCCTCAAAAAAACTCCCATTCTTACGATACATTTTGAGCTCCAGCTTGAAGGGTTCCTTTTTGAAGAAAGCCTGAAGCATAGCTTCTACTCTATCGTTTTCAGTCTTTGGGCCACGACCAATCTCAATAGGAGTCTTGCCGATTACCTCAGACTTGGAATAGCCTGTCTCGTAAAGAAATCCCTCATTAACATAAGTAATCTTTCCTTCCGAATCTGTATAAAGGACCCCATCTGCATTGGCGCTCGCCACGTAAGCGAGTTTTTCCAATTCTTGCTTTTGAGTATTAATAGTCTGAACCAATTCTTTGAGATCATCTGTTACCAGCTCCTGATTCTTGATCAAGTGAAGTAAATCTATTAAAGGGTCCAGGGGTGCGAAATCTGAAATAGAAAGGCCATTTTTAGAGACCTCCTCGATACTGGAAAACCAAGGTGTCCCCAGGAATATCAAAAATCCCGCATCCTTGAAATAATCAAATTGCCCCCTAAATAATACCTTGTTCCTGAATTTTGACCGGAAAAGAAATGTCTGTTCTCTAGACTTCGCCAATGTGGATACATCAAAAGCCTGAAGTTTAGGCCTCTCAAACTCAAAGAGGTCTGTGAAAAATTGCCCCCTTAGATCCCCAAACATTTTTTCTAAACTGGGACCTAAAAAGAGAATCTGTCCTTTTTCATCAAAACCAAAATGAAAAGGAAAAGTCCTGTTCATTTGGTCGCTACTTATAGAAATATGTTTTAATTGATTTTTCACCAACTTACTTTGAATGCTTCATGCTCTTGGCCAGAGCTCTTTCCAAAGATATGGTCTATTTGCACAGGTGTATTATACATTTTACCGATTCCCGAGAGCAAACCCTTCATGAATCCACCTAAGCCCTCCCTTGTGGAAAAGTAGTGTACAACCAAGCTATTTTCAGCTTCTTCGTCAATTTTAAACTCAGGTGGCGTAAGGTTAGGATAGATCATCTTGATCCGATCATGAAATACAGGAAGATTAGTCAAAAATTCTTTTACAGAACTTCCGCCAGCCTTCATTAAGCCTCCATATTTTTTCAAACTCGTCTCCAATACCCACCATTCTCCGAACAAAAACAAGACCTCATCTACACTTACACCCAATTCCTCTGAAGCTGCCGTAGCCAACTGATAAGTGACCGAGTCATCATAAGGCTCCGTGCTGATAAAATAGTCTATATCGATTTGGCTTTTTTCCCTGATCACCTTCCACTTCTCCTCGCCAAAATTGGTTGTAATGAGATCCTGAATGGCTTTATTGACTAGTCCGTACATATAAATTAGTATTTTAAAGAAATGAAAAGAGAAAAATTGAGCCAATTAATAAAACCCCTCTCATACATTAAATTGGCATATTTTCACCTAATCAATTCTTTTTTATTCCAAAAAATGGAAAATAATTCCATTTTTTGGAAAATCAAGTAGTTACCTCCCCTTCCTGAATCATTTTGTAAATCGTGCTTTTTCCAATGTCCAAAATCCGCGCGGTTTCCAATACGTCTCCCTGATGCTTCACTAAATAATGCTGCACAATATCGCAAGTATGCTGTCTTAGAGTTTTTTGCTCCAGAAAAAGGGTTTTCTCTTTTTGTGTACTGAAAAAACTCAGGTCTTTTTCATCGATTATTCCTTGATCCGCCATTACAGCTGCCAATTCCACCACAGCCTTTAATTCCCGGATGTTGCCTGGAAATGGGTAATTGAGAAGTTTATTTTTTGTCTCTTGAGTAAAAGTAATTGAAGGTATTTTATTGGTCTTGGCAAATTCATCTGCAAAATGCTTTGCCAAGATCAAGACATCTGTCCCTCTATCCCTCAAAGGAGGCAACTCGATTGGCAAACCCATAACACGGAAAAACAAGTCCTCCCTGAAATGACCTGCTTTCACTTCCTCAGCAAGATTTTTATGGGTAGCCGTGATGATCCGCACGTCCAATTTGACGGATTCATTTCCACCCACTCGAGTCAGTTCTCTTTCTTGCAGTACACGAAGGAGCTTTGATTGCAGATTAAGATCCATTTCTGCTATTTCATCCAAAAAGATCGTTCCTCCAGCCGCTTCTTCAAATTTTCCGATTTTTCTGGCGACAGCTCCAGTAAAAGCCCCTTTTTCATGCCCAAAAAGCTCACTCTCGATCAAGTCTTTAGGAATAGCGGCCATGTTTACCGCAACAAAACTTTTTTTCTTCCGATCACTATTATAATGTATCGCCTTTGCTACTACCTCTTTTCCTGTCCCTGTCTCACCTGTGATAGAAACATTGATACTGGTTTTGATGGCTTTTTCTATCAGTCCAAATACCCTAGTGAGCGCTGCGCTTTTGCCGATTATTGATTTTTCAAATGAAAACTTCTGTCCAAGTTCCTCTTTAAGTACTTCTACTTCTTTTTTTAAGGATTGGTTTTCCCTGATCTTAATAACCGAATTCCAAAGAAGGTCCTTTGTCGCTTCATCTTTTACCAAATAATCATTTACCCCCGCTTTCAGTAAACCGACAGCCACTGATATATCTTCCTGAGAACTGATCACTACCACGGGAATCCCAGAATCAAAGGCTTTTATTTTTTGAAACAGCTTATCTCCTGATATATCAGGCAATGAAAAATCAACTGTGACCAAGTCAGGCTTTTCATGAAGCCGGGCCAGACATTCTTTGCCCGTTTCGAAAAGCTTGACTTCATAATCAGGATTCAAACTAAGGTGATATTGAAGAATCTGTCCATACCAAGGATCATCTTCAACAATGAATATTTTGAACTGTGCCATAGCAATCATTTGATTCTATGGAAGATAGGAAATCTATTCCAGAACTGTTCATAAATTGGAATTTTTTCCAAAATCTGGAAATATATTCTTTCTGAAAAATTCTATTTATCTGATTTTCAATTATTTAAAAAATTGGAGATGGTTTTGAATGGAAGTTGGCACACCGAAATCGAAACAGTAATGATTACAACCGAAACGAAAAACTCTCTTCAACTCAATCAGCTTTTGAAAGATGCTTTGAAGTACCAACCGGAGATTCAACATCAATATGCCATCGTAGTTCCTTGCTACAATGAGGAGCAGCGTTTTGCTTACCAGCAGTTTAAATCTTTCGCCCTTGCACATCCTGAGGTTTTACTTTGCCTAGTCAATGACGGAAGTAAAGACAAAACACTGGCGGTATTAAGAGGATTGCAAACAGAATCTCCATCAAATGTCTGTGTACTGAATATGCCACAAAATGGAGGTAAAGCTGAGGCAGTTCGTCATGGGATGCTTTTCGTGCATAAAAATTTCGATTCCAAGCTGATTGGATTTCTGGATGCAGACTTGGCTACAGTACCGGAGGAATGGCTTCAGATGGCCAAGTTCAAAGAAGCTCATCCAAAATTCGGAGCTGTGGTCGGAAGTAGAATTCAACGGTTGGGTGCAGCTATCAACAGAGACGATAGCCGTTCTTTTGCCAGCAAGATGATCAAGAAAATTATCAAGTCAATCTTAAAGGCCAATTTCCAAGACACTCAATGTGGTGCAAAAATATTTCAGAGAAATTTAGTTCCATTTCTTTTCAATAATCCATTCCAAACTCCTTGGCTATTTGATGTGGAGATTTTTCTAAGACTTCAGGAAAAATTCGGTAAGACCACACTTCAGCGAGGAGTATTAGAATACCCACTTTTAAAATGGACCGAAGTAGGCGATTCCAGACTTAAACTCAAAGACACAATCAGGATCCCTCTTCAGCTTCTGGGGCTATACTATCAGTATCATCTAAAATCCAAGCCACAAAAAATTTACACTAGTAAAACCAAGAACATCTCGGTTCAATCCATTTAATCCATCAATCTTAAAAATACAACCATGAAAAATCAAAATCATTACGTCGCAATTATGGCCGGAGGAGTTGGAAGCAGATTTTGGCCAATGAGCAAATCCAGCTATCCTAAACAATTTTTGGATATTCTTAACACAGGAAATACCCTTATCCAGTCAACTTATGAGCGATTTGCCTCATTCATTCCAGAAGAAAACATCTTCGTAGTGACCTCTCAAGAATACGTTTCAATCGTTCAAAATCAATTACCTAAACTATCTATACAAAATATAGTAGCAGAACCAGAGCGAAAAAATACAGCAGCTTGCATCGCCTATATCTCTTTCAAGTTGAAGAAGATGGATCCAAATGCCAACCTTATTGTAGCACCGAGTGATCACTTGATCGGAAATTTAGATCTTTTCACAGAGAGCTGTCTAAAGGCTTTAGAATTCACCAGCCAGAATGATGCATTTGTAACATTGGGGATTAAGCCCTCACATCCGAATACTGGTTATGGCTACATCCAATACGAAAATACCAAAGAAGACGTCAATCCAGTTATTCGATTCACTGAAAAACCACATCGAGAGCAGGCCTTGGCTTTCTTGGAGGAAGGTAATTACTTATGGAATTCAGGTATTTTTATCTGGAAGGCATCTGATATTATTGATGGCTTCGGGGTTTATGCCCCTCAAATTTATGATGTGTTTCAAGACATTTATTCTCTATTGAACACGCCTCAAGAAATGCAAGCTGTTCCTTATGCTTATGCCAACTGTCAATCTATTTCAATCGACTATGCCATTATGGAAAAGGCTGAAAATGTACATATTATTCCAGCGGACTTCACTTGGAACGATTTAGGCACTTGGAACAGTGCATGGGAAAACTTAAATAAAGACGAATCACTTAATGCAAGCAACAGTTCAAATACAATTCTTGTGGATAGTATGGGCTGTTTAGTCCACAGCAATGAACAAAAAGTAGTGGTAATAGGTGGACTTAAAGACATGATAATTGTCAACACTCCAGAAGCTTTGTTGATTTGTAAGAAAGAGGATGAGCAGCAGATCAAAGAATACGTTGAGCGGGTGAAAGAAGTCAAGGGAGAACTTTATATTTAAAACATATCCAGCTCCTTTAACTTGAAAAATCAAGAAACGATGCTCTGGGAAGACTTCATAGGGAAAAGGTTGCTTTTAGTAGCCCTTTCTCTTGGCTTGTTGACTCATGGCATAATTGTCTACTTTACTTTACCTCAGACTTACGATGCCTTCGTGCATATCTTTTTTGCTGACCATTATTCCCGCTTTTGGTTTGAGCCATGGGAATACCGCTGGTACACGGGTTTTCTCACGGTAAGTTACCCCCCTTTAGTACATCAGGTAGTAGCTTTTTTGGGCAAGCTCTTTCCTTTCAAAATAGCCTTTGCCATATTCGCAATCGTTGTTTATGAAGCGCTGATCATTGGGGTTTATCGTTTCACCAAGATGTTTTATGACAAAAGAACAGCGGGAGTAGCAGCAATTCTTGCTGTTGTATTAAGCTCTTTGGTCGAAACACTCCATGTCTACGGACAGGTACCCACCTTGACAGGCTTGGCCTTGTTGCTCAATTCCATTCCTTTCCTATACCAATATTTAAAAAGTTCAGATTCAAGATATTTGGTACTTTCTCTAGCCTTTATTGCGGTAGTGGTCAGTTCTCATCATGTTACCGCGATTTTTGGAATGGTATTTTTCATTGCTCCAACCATGCTGATGGCCTTGGTAGACTGGAAGGAGAGCTTGGCAAAAGAAAGACTTTTCGGAAAATTCATTCCTCAGCTTTTACTTGTAGCCTGGAAGAAGAAAGTCGAAATCCTACTATTCGGAATCATTGCTATAGTATTGGCAGTTGGTTTGATTTTTCCATACTGGTACTGGAGCAGAACTGATCCCATCAATCAAGTTTCCATTCCTCATGGCTCCCGCGACAATTTTCTGGAAGTGACCAGCTCGGGATTGGTTTTTTATATCATCCCTTTACTTTTGATTTTAGCCCTATTGCCCGCTATATCTTTCCTGATTACCCGACACAAAAGACATTTAGGATGGGCAGTCTCCTTTTTCCTCTGCTTGCTTTTGGGCAGCGGGGGGACCACTCCCCTTCCCAAGCTCATGCTAGGTGAGACAGCCTTCAATATTCTTACCTTGGATCGATTCGGCTTTTGGGCTTCAATAATTGCCATCCCGTACCTCAGCCATTTTCTTGTATCATTTCTAGCAGGACCAGTCCGTCATTATTGGGTAGGGAAATTTGGAGAAACTTCCCATTTCCTCCTTTCCGGATTGAGTGGCTTTTCTTATCTGCTATTTATTATTTACATCTTTCATTTGGCCAGTTTTCGCCCGCTCCAGCCCAGAGAAGTGAAAATCGAACCTATTCTCAATTTCCTAAACCGGGACGATCACATGCGTTGGAGATACTTAACCCTGGGTTTTGGAGATCAGATGGCCTGGCTTAGTGCCAATACCCTGGCTGCCACTATTGATGGAAATTACCACTCAGCTAGAAGACTTCCTGAAATGACAACCCGGGCTGTGGAACGACTGGAAAATGCCAAGTATCTTTTCGAAGAAGGAATGGCCAGCCTGACGGACTTCCTAACAGATGCAGAGAAATACCAACTGAAGTATGTATTCAGTAATGACCAATACTATGACCCTCTTCTGTTTTATACGGGCTGGAACCGGACCATCCGTTTGGAAAATGGAATCATGGTTTGGGAAAAAGGAAATATTTCTACCATACAGCCCATACAGCCCAAGGAGATTCACCCTTTCCTGAAAATGGCCTGGGGGATTCTTCCTTTCACCACAGTGGTAGTAGCTCTTTTGTTGACTTTTCTTTATCTCTTCCAATTCAAGAAATCTCAGACCGAACTGATCTCTCCTGAAAAGGTAGAGCGCTACCCCAAGCCTGTGATTTTCCTTTCCGCTTGGATGCCTTTTTTAATTTTTTCGGGCTTTTTGACCTATTTAATTTACGAAATGCTACTTGTGGATCAGCGAAAAGACCCAGAATCTACAGTCTATGCATTTTATGACAATTTAGACTTTCAGCGATTCGAGGAGGCATTTTCCTTCTTCAAACCGGGCCCAGAATATAGTCTAGACCAATATCTACTAGAAAAATCAGTCAAAGATGGTGGCCTTCTTCCCTCTTATGCCAAACTCAATCAACTGGACATTGACACCTTGGAGCTTGGCGAAGACCGAATCAAATACCAAGTCAACACCACTTGGAGGACCTCTTTGGGACCGAGGTATTTGGAAGAAGAGTTTGCTTTAGAGAAAAACGAAAACCACTGGTCGATCATTCCACCCAAGCTGGAATTAGAAATCCCTGAAAATCAAGTAATTTCCTACGATTACACCCTGTTTAAAAAAATGGGCAAAAGAGCCATTTCAGCTTTCCCAACAGTAAAAGACGACCGAATCAAAAAGCCTTTTGCAGCATTTTATCAGGCCAATCTGGTAGAAAGAGAAGGATTGACTTTTGTCACCGGAGAACTCATCAACGCCGACAACAATCCTATCACCATTGCTTTGAGAGCTGAAGTGACTTTTGAAAATGACAGTCTGGCGATCTTTTATCCTGAGCGAAAAATGCATTACAATCTGGCCCCTAAAGCCACGACATTTTTCGAAATCCCTCTGGCAAAGGATTCCTCTCAAGTCTATCCCATACAAAGCATCACCCTGAAAGCAGAAACAGATGTGACAGAGCGGGGCTATATCCGGGGAATTCGGACAGGATTTGAAATCAAGGAAGAAAACTCTGATTCTTACTTTCTTGAAATCGAAATGGAAAATCCGCTCACGACCGAGATCACGATTCCTGGGGTTCTAATAGCAGAACGGGACAGTCTGGGTAGGATCATCCATATAGCTTTGGAAACGCACCCTCGGTCCATCCGCAGTGGATTGGGCACAAGCTTCCGAGTAGAACTGGAGAAAAAGGCCTTGGAGAGTATCGTGGTAGAGGATATCCCGATTTTCCTTCAGATCAATGGGCAAGAGCGAAGCCTTATCGTAAAAAGCTGGAATTCTGCTCAAAATATCCAGCTTTTGCCTCATTCCTTTATTTCACCTGAAATCTATCTGCAATGAAAAAGACCCTATTCCTACTCTTGTTGGTTTGTTTTTTTTCCTGCCAATCCCCCGAAGTCGAGCAACCTACTTGGATCAATCCGATTCAGGAATGGAGAGAGACTGACGGGATGATGAAGTTTAGAATTCAGCCCGGTGACTGGTCAGTCCTCATTCAGACGAGTTCCCAGCCAATAGTGACCGATTATTCAATCGAAGAGGGAGAACTGAAGGTAGCCTATCCAAAATACCGCTCTTTTGTAGAAGGGCAAGCCTTCATCGTTCTGAAACTTGAGGGAAAATCGTTTGCCTTTCCGGTATTTCTCAATCCCGAACTTGGTAATGGGAAATTGGAAGACATTCGAAGCCCAAAAACCCTGAATACGGACAGCAGCCTCGTACAGCAGCAAATGCGCTATTCCTTTGGGAAAGGAGGAAACCTGATTCCTTTGGAAAATGGGGAGCTTTTTGAGGAGAGATATATTAGTCAGGGAGCGAAAGTCGGAACCTTCGCAGGAGAATCCGATACCCAACTCTCCAGTTTTTATATCACCGCCGGCACGCCCGAATCCATCCCGATGATCATTCAGTTTGATGAGATTCAAAACGAATTTACCGTGCAGGCAGGTCCTTTAGAGGACGCCTTTCAGAATCAGATTCCCAACGGAACCTTACTCACCTTTACTATTCAAACTTCAGGTAAAACCTGGATTATTGAGGAAGTGGCAAGAGAGGGTTTTGTCAGAGTTCGTTTATCGTCAGAGCGCTTTGCAGGAGCGAGTATTCACGCAAATGTGGCCCAGGTTTTTTCTGAAACTTTAACCCTCATTAGGCCATGACCCGATACATTTTTATATCCTTTTTTGTCCTGGTGGGAATCCTGCTGTTTTCTCTGGCGACTCTTCAAAAAATCCAACCAGAACCACCCTATTTTCTTCGATTTGACGAAAGGGCATTTAATCACCAGACTCAATTGAATCTGGAAGTGCAGTCCAGTGTGGAACCTACTCCAGGGCAATTGACTACTTTGGAAAAAGACCTCAAGGCGATTTGGGCCCATCTCAACTATATCTACGAAAGCAATTATCTCAAACCCGGTAAGGACAGATTTACCGAGAGGTTTTATCAAAGTCTGGCAGAAGCCTATCCCGGTCAGCTTTCCGGAAGTGTCAAAAGACAAGACCTAAGCCACCATGTGATTATTAAGAATTGGTCCAGGGATGGCTTGGCTTGTCAGCTAATCGACTCTGCTGCCGTATTTCAATACCACCTTCCCGCAGGTGACAGCATTCAAACTGAGGCCTCAATCGCCATGGCTCTGTATTTTCAAGGAGACAATTGGCGGTTGGATGCCTTAAAAATTATCAATGAAAAACCATTCAATCCATAAAGTATGAAACTAGCATTCATTACTCCATACCCTCCCAGCCAGGTGACTTTGAACGAATACGGGTACCACCTGACCCGAAGTTTTCTGGGAAAGAAAGGAATCGATAAAATTTACATTCTGACCAATCATCTCGAGGATGACGCTCAATATTCCCGCTATGCAGAAGAAGGCTTGGATATCATTCCCTGCTGGAAATTTGACAATTGGTTTACCGTACTCCACCTCCGAAAAAAGCTTAAAGAGCTGAAGCCGGATGCAGTGGTTCTCAATTTACAATTCATGACTTTCGGAGCAGGAAAAATTCCTGCAGCTTTGGGACTTTTGACTCCTTGGATGTGCAAGCTACTGGGAATCCCCTCTGTGGTTATACTTCACAATATCACAGAAACAGTCAAACTGGACACCATCGGTATGGCAGACAGCAAGTTTAAAGGACAACTTTTCCTTTGGATTGGGGAGCAACTGACCAAATTCATCCTGAAAGCAGATTTGGTCGGGGTGACAATCTCACAATATGTGACCATCCTAAAGGAGAAATACAAAGCAAAAAATGTGGTTTTGCTACCTCATGGCAACTTCGAACTCCCTGAAAGAAACTACCTCCCTGACGAACCCGAAGAGATCAATTTGATGGCTTTTGGGAAATTTGGAACCTATAAAAAGGCAGAAGTTATGATCGATGCCATGGAGATTCTTCAGAAAAAGTACCCCAACCTGAAATTCAAATCAACCGTGGCAGGCACTGACAATCCTAATGTCAAAGGCTACATCGATGGATTGAAGAAAAAGTATTCACACCTCCCCAATGTGGAGTATACCGGCTACATCCCTGAGGAAATGGTATCCAAAATCTTCTGGGACAGCACCTTTGTGATTTTCCCTTACACTACCACCACAGGCAGCTCAGGAATCCTACATCAGGCAGGAAGCTACGGCAGAGCTTGTATCCTTCCCAAAATTGATGATCTGGAGCGAGTAGTGGAAGAAGAAGGATACGGCGGAGCTTACTTTGAAACAGAAAATGCTGAAAGCTTGGCCGTTGCAGTAGCTTCTCTGATTGATAATCCGGAAGAGAGAAAGAAAATTGAAGATCAAAACTTCAAAGCTGCCAAGGGTCTTCCTATGAACGAACTGGCACAATGGTACATAAGTCATATTCAAAAGCTCTTGCCTAGAAAATCATGAACCTATCTTTGAGCAAAGGGATTGAAGCATTCCTTCAATTATTTTATCCTATTTTCAAAAAGTGGTTGGCCTATGATGTCTATGCTTACCTGGCTGTGGGAGCCCTCAATACCGCACTGAATATTCTCCTTTTTGCGGTGCTTTAAGTTTATTCTACCCAAAAGCGGACTCACTGTCGGTGATTACAATATCGCTTCCTACACCTTAGCCTTGATTATTTCATTTTTTGCCACTATTCCCACTGGTTTTTGGCTGAGCAAAAACTTTGCATTCAAAACTATAGATGCGGGCAAGAAAAAAACCGGAAAGCAGTTTTTCAAATACATTTTGGTGGTTTCGCAAGGCTTGGGAAGCGATTATCTCATTCTTAAAGGCCTAATCGTCTTCTTCAATGCCCAACCCACAGTGGCTAAAATTGTATCTACGGTAATTGTCCTGACTGTCAATTTTCTTTTGCAAAAATACTTCACTTTCAAAAAGTGATTATTCCAATTTTTGGAAAATAAGCCCCTTATTTCCTGAAAATGGAATTAGGTTGTTTTTCAAATACTTGATTATCAAATATTTAAAAAATAGGATCGTGTTTTGATCTTTTTGGCATAGATAGAAAGATCAATTATGAAAAATCACCTGGTAAAACCGTTCCTATTTGTAATTAAGTGGGTAATCTTTGTATGCATCTCACATTCGACCTTTGCCCAAGAAGTCGATAATAAGCGCTGCCCACAGATCTATAAAAGAAACAATGGTAACGGACAAAGAATTACCGAGTTTGCTGATAATATTAGTCCTGTAAGCAGCTATTTTTTGAATGCGCTTACAAAAAATTACGAAGGAACTTTCACCTTTGGTTGGGGTGCTCCTATCTTATATCCTCCAGTAGTGACCAAAAGCTGGATCACAGATACCAATGGATCCACCAGGCTGGATTGGACATTTGGAAACAATAACTCGGGAAGCCCATTCAACCCTCCAGGAGTCCCCAATTCCAATCAAGTATCCTATAATTTCCACATTAGCAATCTTCCTACTGCAGGGGTAATTACCATTGAATTTTCTGATCCCCAAGATGATTTGCCGATATGTATTTGTTCCTATCCACTGACTAATGGAACAGCTTCAGATGTAAAATTGATCGGAGAAGAAAATCTCCGAGTAAGCTCCGGAAATGACGGAGGATTGGAAAGTAAAAGTTTGGGAACTGCTGTAGTCGAGCAGATCTTTTCTAAATATCAAAATGGGAATGTAGCATTGAACTACCAACGACAGCCCAGCCTTAAAAACTATCAAATTGCCAGAACCCAAGGATTCACGCTGGATTTTTTTATCCCCAATGAAGATCAACTGGGTGAGGAATTCACCGGATACATCACCAGCCCGACTGAGCTCTTGGAGATAACCAATGCAGAGGAAGTGGTATCAGTGGATTACCTCAAGGAGGGAAACAACTTTGCCACTCTATTTGCAACCGAGACCTCAGGAGTGATATACGAGCACTCCAAGTACGTTTGTGACCGACTTAAAGGATCTGAAGTTTTGGCTATAGACAGTGTTCAAGTTGGAAATTACAAACTCATCAGAAGCTTGCTAAATCCACCTTCTGGTCTCAATGAGTATGCGGTTTCTTTTTCTGTTGGATTTAATCAAACTAGTTCAGAATTCCACCTTCAATCTGCCTGGTTGCTGGAGGACTATCAGTCTGAAGAGAAGTTTTTCAATTTTCAGTTTTGGAGTGCGGATGCAAAAGTCCTTCAGCGTATGATAGAAGCAGTAATTGCTTCATTCGAGTCTACCGGAAATATTTCCCAAACTGTTGCGAAAACTCAACCCGGTATTTTCATCAGCAAATCTGTGAGGAAATCTAGTGATCCCAGCAAGGTAGAATTGACTATTTGGAACCGAACCCATCAATCCTCTGTGCAGTTGATCTCCACGTCCAAAAGGAATGAAAGCTCAAATGTAATGCTGACAGAAACAAAAGAGGTAGCTTTAACTCCAATGGGAATTCAGAAAATCGAATGGGATGCTCAGGATTATGCAGAGACTTCTCTGGAATTACTCTCCTCGACTAAGCAGGATTACATTTATGAAAGTGATGGTCTTTGGGCTTCATTTGTTCCATCAGGCGGTCAGGTTAGGATATTTGATATTCAGAATCAAAATGAACTCCAAGCCAAAGAAGGAACCTATCCCATCTGGAGAAATGTGCAGTTTGAATCTAGCGGTTCAGATTATGCCACTGTCTACAAGACAATCAAGGGTGGGGGAGTACCTGCGGATTTGACTGGGTTCAATTACCTGAATTTTGAAGCTTCAGGAACTGGAAATCTAACCATTCGTTTAATCAAAAAATCCGTCCAAAAATTTGAAGAGCATTATTCCTATACTGTAGCTCTTAGTACAAACTCCAAAATCTACAGCTTGCCGCTTTCATCTTTTCAATCACCAAAGATAAATACTCCTGTGCAGTTGAATGACCTGGTCATTCTTTCCTTCACCGTAGAAAGCAAGGATCAACTACAAGTCCAGCTTAAATCAATCAATTTTGGCCGTGAGAAGGAATTGGTTAACACCAATCCTCTGAAAGTTCGAGCCTACCCTAACCCTTTCTCTACTCAAACTACCTTGGTGTTTGAATCAGCAACAGGAGGTCCTATGGATTTGGGTCTGTTGAGTATGGATTCCGGTAAATTGATCCAAAATCAAATCATTGAGACAAAAGCAGGATCTAATTCGACTCAATTGATCTTGAGTCCTAATGTGAAAAAAGGACTGTATATACTTAGAATCTCTTCCAATAAAGAGCTTCTTACCACTAAGTTATTAGTACGTTAGTGGTTCAACCTCCAGAAAGGAGGTTTCTGAGCAGCATAAGCAAAAAAATACTTCAAATAATCTTATCTGGCATAAACAGGTAAAAAATTGGCTCTATTGACTTTTAGAAAAGTTGACACCTCCGAAAACTGAAGTTATGACTGATGCAATAGCGACCTTACAACAATACCCTAACTTGAAATTCTGCAATCAAGTCCAAGCTGACCCCAGGAGATTATTTGCTATGGAGGTCATCAATATTTTGATTCTTGATTTTGTAAGATAAACCTTACTTGCACGTTTCTGATTGGCTGGCATAGAATCTTTCCTCATTGACATACAGCTCTTCATCTTTTAATTCTAATTGAATTGTCAATGGGTTCAGGCCCTCTTTGGAAAAGGTCAGGTTCAAGATAGCCTTTGAGTTATTACTTTCCACAGACCAGGAACCTGTCATGTTTCCTTTGTACTCCGGATTAAATTCTTTCATGATCCCTTTTTTCTTGACCTTTGCATTGAAAGAACCGTCCTCACAAAGATTTACCCTTGTCATTTGTCTGCCTCCCCTGAAATCATTGTAAACCATTAACATTTTGTTCGATAGAAATTCTTTCCAGTCAAAATCCAAATAGGGATCGATTTCTTTAGGTTCTTGAAAAGAACCATTGCTCAAAAGTTCCTCTGCTACTTTCGAGACTTCGGAATAATTTTCTTCTCCTGCCACTGCTAAAACAGTAATACAGGTACCCCTATCACCGCAACGAACCATGGCAAATGCTCTTTTTTTCGCAGGTATATAGTTACCAACTACTTTCACCTCCGAGGCTAAAGAATTATCAAAAATTTGAGGGTCTTCAGCCTGAAGCCTGAGATTTTCTGTCACGTCTACCCCTGCTTTCCATTCTTCAGCTAGCTGTTCCAGATCTACCGTTGGTCTCGCAAAAACAAAGATTTCTCCAAATTGACCAGTGGATAAGTTCAATAGAAAGACTTCAGTTTCTCTTGGTAAAGTACCCACCCAGTTTTCAGGAATCTCCGAGGTAAATCCAAATTTAGGGGAATACAATGTCTCGCCTCCATAGTACATAATTCCGGGTTCCACCCTTTTTGACTTTTGAGCAATACTTGAAAAGGAAATGGAAAATACTGAGGCGAAAAAGAGTAAAAAGAGATACTTATTCATAGGAGTCGATATTGAAAATATTTTCGTAGCATTTCAAATTTAATCATTTCTCCGGTCTGGCTTGTTACTGATTTTTTTTGATTTAGAGAAGATCACAACAATTCTATCAGCTATCAAACAACCCATGAATTCCTACCTCATATCCTCATTTCGAACATATTTCGACTGATTCTTTACTAATCAGCACCACCGCTCAGACTTAGTTGCGAAAAAAAATGTAAATAAAACTTGACTTTTGTAAAGTCTTATTTACATTTGTCAAGTGAACTTTACATAAACACAATGGAGACAATGAAATTAGAACGACAAAAAAGAGTGAGAAAGCTTGCCCTCTGGACATGGACCTGGGTAGCTACTTTAGCCATCGCCACATTCGGACCTGTATTTATCTGGGACGACCATATGTTCCTCACAGTATTTGCCATTTTGGTCAATCTGGCCAACGGTGTCATGATGATCCTGGCCAATCGAGATTTATTCAATCACTTCGATGAATTGGAGCGTAAACTACATCTGGAAGCCATGGCTATCACCCTTGGATTGACAGTGGTGGTTGGGCTGACTTATTCACTGCTAGATCAAAGAGATTTAATCCCAATGGATGCTGAGATTGGCCTTCTGGTAGGTTTTATAGGGATTTGCTACATGACCGCACTTTTCATCAATATGCGCAGGTACAAATGAAAAATCGGGTAAGAGACTTAAGAGTGGAAAAAGGACTCACTCAGGAACAATTGGCCGAATTCATAGGGGTTTCACGACAGACAGTAAATGCCATCGAGAAACAAAAATTCGACCCCAGTTTGCCAACAGCCTTCAAAATGTCCCAGCTTTTTGAAAGGACAATAGAAGAGATATTTATCTACGAATAAACCAGCCAGAAAAAAAGAAAAAGGAATTATTAGCCGTGACCGGTGCAGGGTTTGGCCTTGCAGTCGGTAGCACCATAGGATCTATCACAGGGCTCCCTGAACTTTGGATCGGCCTTGGAATCTGCCTTGGTGCCCTCGCCGGAATTCTCTACGACTTCATAAATTCTAAAAGAAGCAGCGAGAATTAAATTTCAGAAAACTAAACCAACAAGGGGCGAAAGCCCCTTTTTTTATTCCCAATTCACTGCATTGATCAGCATCTCGATAAATGGTTCCTGCTCCCAAACTTCGGCATGATGCCCCATGGAGGTATAAAAAGTTTTGCCTTCCCCTATCCTCTTTGACCAGGCCACCGGATGATCCTCACCCATACCCCAATTTTTATCTTTCATCCAAAGCAAATTTCCATCTGGAATGATCTCATCACCATTTATGGTATAAAGAATGTCAAATCCTTTTACCCTTGGGTTTTCAAAGAAAATATACCATTCATCGGTATGCTCCCAGTTATTTTCCAGGCCTTCGGCCAAAGCTGCTTCTGCTCCTTCATCAAGTTTAACCTCGGCTTCCTGGAGCTGGGGATTTAAAGGGTGATGAGAAAACTTTGCGCCAAGCAAACTCTGCTCGTACCAATCCCAATGATGGGAATCATCTCCCGCACCGTGGATTCCAATGAGCTTTCCTCCACTTTCAACATACTCCTTAAGAATAATTCTTTGTTCATCGGTCAAAACCCTTCCAGTCGAATTATTGAAAATCACTGCATCAAATCGGCCAAGCTGCTCCACATTAAAAATTCCAGCAGATTCAGTTTGATATAAAAACCAACCCTCTTTAGTGGCCAATTCCTCAAATTTTGCAATTCCAGCCAAGATAGATTCCTCATGCCTGAAGCCGGTGGTCTTTGAAAAAAGTAAGACATTCCTCCCCTCGGATGGAATGGTGAGTTCTGGGGGATCAGTTTCATAACTGACCGGAAAACCATTTTTCACTTTATAAACGAAAAGACCAAGGGCCCCTCCCAGCAACACCATTAAAATTAGCAGAGAAATTCCGGCAATCTTGAAGAATTTTTTCATGGGGCTAAAATATGCTTCACAAATAAACTTTCAATCCTCTTCCAGCCATTTTCGACTTTCGTCTTCCTGAGCAAAAGAATAAACTCTCACTTTCATCGATGGTACTAACTTTCCCAAAACACTGATGAAGGTCTTCAAAGCACCAAGGTCAGAAACCAGAGCATATTTTTTCGCTCTACCTATCCAACCTAGATCAGCTTGAATGGCCAGTAAAATCGCATTTAATGATTGGTAGCCTGAAAAATTAGGAACCACTGCTAGAATGCTAAAATTCCCTTCCCTCGGTAGAGTCTTCTGAATGCTTAAAAGTTCTATAAGAGCTCCCTCTTCTACCTTCCCATCGATGGTGTACTGGATTATTCCTTTCTCCCTAAAAAACTCAACTTTCATATTTAAAAACACTTTGGAATTTAGGTAAATATCGAAAGCCAGAGTTCTGATTAATCTTCAAGCTCGTACCATTCGATATTTTCCAGATTTGCTCTTCTGCCAATCTTTTTCGGAGGATAATTGGTCACCAAGTAATCCACGATAACTTTTTCATTTTCACCCAAGTCCCATAAATTCTGCGTTTCCTGCATCCAACGAATGGTTTCTATCCACCTTTCTTCATTCATTCTATTTGCGATAACCAGGCTGGAAGAATGGCAACCAGTACAGTTTTGAATAGTGGCTACCATCCCCGGGGCATCAATAAAACCTGTTTCTACATGAATTCCATCCACCACTTCCTCAGATTCTACCTCTGCCAGAAACTCATTTTTCTCATCTGAATCAGCATTGAAGAACCCTGAAAACCTACTGAAGCTGGGATCAAATATGGCATAGCCCAAAACACCTAAAAAAAGTAACAACACAACAAAAATGCTTAGGATCAATCCATTGATCAGGTCAAGTTGATTTGAAAATTCTTTTTTGGGTGAGCTTTTCATTTAGCTGACTTTTACTGCAATTCGGTGACAAGCATTATTTAGGTAGCCTTTAGGGTTCCATCCCGGCACCAACATAGGCTGAGAAACTCCATCGGAATCTGTAGCCTTCGCCCAGACTTCATAATACCCTTCTTGCGGAAACTCCACTTCCGCTGAGAAGCGTTGCCAAGCAAGCCGATTGGGTGCCTTTTTCAAATCACATTCTTTCCAAGTGGATCCAAAATCGATAGAATACTCCATTTTAATTACACTGTTCTCGCCAGCCCAGGTGTGACCTCTAATAGACAGTTTTTTATCTGAAATCATTGCTCCTGTTTTGGGATAAGTAATTAGAGATTTTACCGGCATAGATTCTATGATACACATATTTTCATCTGCCACGGATTCGCCCGGTGCTACCGGACTGCAAGGAACTCGATAGGAAGTGCCGCCCATTTTCTCTCCATCGTGAACTATGTTTCGAACGCTGATTCTTTCCAGCCACTTTCCGGAAGCAGATGCAGGCCAGCCGCCTGCTACAAGCCGTAGCGGATAACCATGAACCAAGGGAATATCCTGATCATTCATCTGATAGGCAATTAAGGTTTCCTCCATCATAGCCTTAGAAATGGGAACTCCTCTGGAAATGGCTTCCTTGGTAGGGTCACCACTCAAATGAGAATCTGCAGCATGATATCCTATATAAACTGCATCTGATTTTATTCCCACATCCTCTAAAATATCCTTTAGCCTCACTCCTGTCCACTTTGCGCAGTAAACCGCCCCTAGAGACCACTGATTCCCTTTCGGTGGTGGATCAAATTCTGACCGTCCATTCCCACCACATTCTAAAGTAAGCTGATATGAATGGGAAGTAAATCTGGTTTTCAGTTCAGAAAGAGTATAAGTCTTGGGTGAAATCACGGACTCACCATCTATGCTTAAGGTCCAGTTTTCTACATCAACTTCATTCGGAATGAGCCCATTATTTCTTACAAATATGTATTCATTTGGAGTGATGTCATCATCCAGTTGATGAGGTCGAGCTTCCATGTTGTAAGGTCGATCATTCAGTAAAATCATATCCTTATCCTTGCTGAAAAGCTCAAAAGGATCCTGCTTAGAAAGGCCCAGTGGCAGGAGACCTTTGGGTAATCGACTTCCAAAAACAATATCCATACCCAGGGCCGAGGCCATGGAAGCAAGCACCGTTTTGCTGATGAATTTTCTTCGATTCATGATTTTGATTCGATTAAACAGAATTTTAACCAGGCAGAAATTAATAAATGTTTCCTAATCTCCTTAATCTAATTGTATTCATTGTAAAGGAAAGGCTCAGCTTTCCCACTTCCCGAAAAATCTTTACTTTTTGAACTATGAAAAAGCTTCTTCTCTTTTCCTTCCCACTTCTTTTGCTTTGGTCCTGCGGGCCAAAGCCAGAAAAATCACAAAATCAAAAACCCAATATTCTCTTCATATTCACTGATGATCAAAGAGCAGATGCACTTGGAGTTGCTGGAAACCCAAACCTCAAAACGCCCAATATAGACGCACTTGCCAGGTCAGGAACCAGGTTCACCAATGCCTATGTCATGGGAGGGAATCATGGTGCAATTTGCGCTGCGAGCCGGGCCATGCTGATGTCAGGAAAAGGTTTATTTAAAGTTTTGGATAAGCTGGATGGGGAATTTACCATGCCTATGCACTTCGCTGAAGCTGGCTACAGCACCTTTGGGACAGGAAAATGGCACAACGAAAAATCAGCTTTTGAGAAAAGTTTCCAGCATGCTGAAAATGTATATCTCGGTGGGATGGCCAATCATTATTCCATCTCCCTGAGGGATATGACCGAGGGTGATACGCTCTCAGCTCCTGAAGAAAAAGGATATTCAACCGATTTATTCGCGGATGCAGCCAAGAACTTCATTAACACTCATGTGCAGTCTGGAAATGAAAATCCATTTTTTGCCTATGTGTCCTTTACTGTTCCCCACGACCCCTATTCTCCAAGAGAAGATTTTATTGACAGATATTCTCCAGAGGAAATTACGCTGCCAGAAAACTTTCTCCCTCTACACCCATTCCAATTTGATCAGCTCAACATTCGGGATGAAAACCTGTTGGCCTGGCCCCGAGACCCTGAGAAGGTTAAGATGGCCCTTGCTGATTATTATGCCTTAATCACCCACCTTGATCAAAAAGTAGGTGAGCTAATCCAACTCCTCAAGGATCAAGGTTTATATGATAACACCATTATAGTTTATGCAGCAGACAACGGACTGGCCATTGGTTCACATGGGCTTTTAGGGAAGCAAAATATGTATGAACATTCGACTAAAGTTCCGATGATTTTTTCAGGTCCCGGAATACCAAAGGATACAGAAAATCAATCCTTCACCTATCTCTTTGATATTTTCCCCACTCTGGCAGAATTGGCAGGATTAGAGCAGCCTCAGGATATCGATGGAAAAAGTCTTACCAGCACCATGAATAATCCCGAGCAGAATCCCAGAGCTCATATATTCACGGCTTACAGACATACCGTTAGAGCCATTCGGGATGAGGAATGGAAACTCATCCGATATCCGGAGCGGGATTTTACCCAGCTTTTTCATTTAAAAGAGGATCCATTTGAGCAAAATAATCTGGCTGAACAACCTGAGTATTCCAATCGAATACAGGAATTAAAGGAGATCATGCAGAATGAGCAGATGGTAGCTGGTGACACGGTAGCATGGACAGCTGAGACCATCCTTCCGCTGCAATACGACCACACAAAAATTGAAAGAAAAATAGATCGCTGGCAGCCAGAATACACTCGCCAAAAGTACTTTTACGATATAGAGGAAAAGTAAATCGGGCTGTCCACTTCTTTAATATTTATGTTCTTTTTCGGACATGTCTTGGAAGATAAAACCTCTAAAAAAGCCTGAGGATAGGATTTTCCGATTTGGAATAAGATTTGAAGATTTCTGAGCAAATATTACTTTATGCTGACATTTCTCGTTTGGTTGATTCTGTTTATCATTTGCTGGCCCATTGCTCTTTTGGCCCTGATTCTTTATCCCATCGTTTGGTTACTCCTCTTGCCTTTCCGGCTTTTAGGATTTGCGATCGAGCTTTCATTTGACTTGGTTCGGAATATTTTTATGCTCCCTTTCCGGGCAGTCAGTCGTGTATAGTTTGAATAAAAAAAACTAATCTGCATTTTGAATGGAGATATCTAATTTCTCCTATGCAGGTTCGCTTTGTAGTCTTTCTTCTTTTATTTTTCTTCATTGGCCTTACGGCCAAAGCTCAAGAAACCATCGTTTATAAGGGCGGCCAGGAAGGTCATGCTATTTACCGAATTCCGGCTATTATTTCTCTTCCAAATCAAGATTTACTGGCTTTCGCCGAAGGCAGAGTGAATGGAACGGATGATTTTGGAGATATCAATCTCGTGATGAAACGGAGCGCGGATGGAGGAGAAACCTGGTCAGAAATCCAAACGCTGGTGGATTACGATTCTCTTCAGGCAGGTAACCCAGCTCCCGTCGTGGATCTTTTTGATAGTCAGTACCCAGAAGGTGTAATCTATCTATTCTATAATACCGGAAATAATCATGAATATGAGGTTCGAACCGGAAATGGAATCCGGGAGGTCTGGATGATAAAGTCTCTTGATTTAGGAAAAACATGGGAAAAACCTGTCAACATCACAACCCAGACTCACAGACCCAATCAACCAGAGTTTAATCCCAACTATAAATTCAAAGAAGATTGGAGACATTATGCAAATACACCCGGGCATGCCTTTCAATTTAAAGAAGGTAAGTTCAGGGGTAGAATTTTCGTTGCTGCCAACCACTCCAAAGGTGGTCCCGAACAAGACTGGTCGGATTATCAGGCACATGGTTTTTACACGGATGATCATGGTGAAAGCTTTCATTTATCTGAATCCATCAGTATCCCCGGCTCTAATGAATCCATTGCGGCTGAGCTTCCTGATAACCGTATGATTATGAGCATCCGAAACCAAAAGGGAGATATTCGCCAGAGGATTATTGCATTCTCGGAAGATGGAGGAAAAAGCTGGTCTGAAGAGTATTTTGATGAGAATCTAACTGATCCCGTGTGTCAGAGCTCTATATTATCTTTTCGGGATAGAGAGGGGAAAACCATTCTCATACACTCGAATAATGATCACCCCACGCAAAGGAACAATCTGACCATAAAATTCAGTAAGGACCTGGGCAGAACTTGGAAAGAGAATATCCTGGTTGAATCAAAGAAAAATCTGGAAAGTGGGTCTTGGACCGGCTACAGCGACTTGGTTTTTTTCGGACAGAGTAAACTCGGTATTCTCTATGAAAGGGATAATTATGGAGAGATCATTTTCAAATCGTATTGAGAATAAATAAAATAGTCAGAAACTGATTTTTGTCATTGGGCAGGGAAAAGAATAGCCATACGTTTCGGAATAAAATCACCCAAAATGCGCTACCCCACCTATTTCGGAAGAGTCTCACTCTTCATTATTTATTTCTGGTTTGGAATTCTAAAAGTAATCGGAATCTCACCTGCAGAAAGTTTGGTCCAAAATCTCTTTGCTGAGACCTTTGGGTCGGTTATTAATTTTCAAATCTTTTGCCTTGGCTTTGGGCTTTTTGAATGCCTCTTAGGCTTGATTTGGTTGTTCCCAAAATTCACAAAGGCGGCGTTCTACATTTTATTAGCACATATGGGAATGACCTTTTTACCCACTCTGCTTCTTCCTGAAGCTACCTGGCAAACCTGGCTCACTCCCACTCTCGTCGGCCAATATATCATCAAGAATTTTGCCTTGATTTCTGTGGGATGGTTTATCTGGAAAGCAGAAGGGGATGAAGCGAAACCGTTCTCCACTAAAAAAATTACTGAGCAGCCTAATATAGAAAAAGTACTTATTAAAAAAGTTAGCTAAATCCTCCGGGATATATTCTCTATTTTGGATTCATCCACGAAACGATGAACCATGAATCAAGATTCTTTCCTTTCTGAAAAGGGAAAAAAAGCAGCTGAAAATTCGGCTCGGGTAGACATTGAAGTTTATTTCGAAGCAATGGATAATCTCTATCATCCGGTTGATAATCCAGATGGAGCCTTGCCAATGAATGTGGCCGAAAATCAGCTTTGCTGGAAGCAGCTCAAAGAAAAAATACAGGAGATTACAAAAACCAAAGAAATTCCAGATTGGGTGGCGGGTTACGGTGATCCAGCTGGTGTTGAGGATTTCAGAAAAGCCATTGCGGATTTTTTAGGAGAGCGTATTATAAAAAGCCCCATTGATGCGGATAGCCTGGCAATTTCTGGTGGAGCGACTGGGGTGATAGAAATGACCTCATTTCTTTTAGCAAATCCGGGAGATACCGCGGTAATTCCAGCTCCAAGCTACCCTGTGTACACAGCTGATATTGGCGTGGTTCCGGATGTCAAAAGATTTGATCTTCAGACGCATCATGAGTTGGATGAACTGAAAAATGGAATTCCGATTTCAATTGATCAACTGGATAAAGCAAAGTTGGAAATTGAAGATTCAGGCAGTCATTTTAAAATCTTGATCCTGACTTCTCCTGACAATCCTACAGGAATGATTTATTCGGAAAGTCAGCTCAGAGAGATTACAGATTGGTGTATTCAAAATCAGGTCCATTTAATCGTGAATGAAATCTACGGCATGAGTAGAATTCAAATCGATCAGGATGAGCTGAAGCATGATTATCCCAATCCCATTTCATTTTACTCTTTTGGGAAAATCATGAAGGAATATCAGAGCCCACTTCTTCATTATTGGTATTCCTTTTCGAAAGACTTCGGAATTTCTGGATTTAGGATTGGGGTGCTTCATTCCCTTAATGAAAACTTAATTAATGCCTACAGAAATGCAGGACTTAGTCACTCCATCTCGAATCACACCCAGTGGTTTCTTACTGAAATTCTGGAGGACAAGGAGTTTCTTGATGAGTTTTTCGCGAATCAATCACAAGCTCTGAACCAAGCATATCGAACGGTAAGAAATTCCTTAAATGAAGTTGGGATAAAGTTCAATCCTTCCTATGGTTCGCTTTTCGTATGGATGGATTTATCACACCTTTTACCAGAGCAAAATCAGGAAGGTGAAACCAAACTTTGGAGAGAAATATACGATTCCACCAATATTTTGATCACTCCTGCAGATGGTTTTGGGCATTCCAAAAGAGGGCTTTTCCGACTAGTGATTACAAGTCTTAATCCTGATGAACTCGACGTAGCCATGGAGAGATTGAAAGGTTTTGTGAAATCAAAAGCAGATTAATATGAAAGCTAAACTCCTACTAGTTGCCCTATTAATTTCTGTGCAGGCCGGCTTTGCTCAGAACTACCAAAAAATACTTCAAGATGAGCTGTCTGATGAAATGCCCGGAATTCTATTCTCAATTAAATCCGGAGATGGAAAAACACAGTGGTCTGGCGCTGCAGGAGTCACCTCTATTGAAGAAGGTTCCGAACTAATGCCAGAGAATACATTTCGTATGGCCAGCGTAACCAAAACTTATGTGGCTGCCGCAATTCTCAGGCTAATGGAAAAAGGAATTTTGAATCTTGACGATCCCATTTCTCCCCATATCAGCGAAGAGCACCAGGCAATTTTATCACAAGACTATGAGGTGGATAAAATTACTATTCGACAGACATTAAGGCATTCGGCTGGTTTTTTTGACCATACCAATGCTCCAGACTTTTTCCCAAGAGTTTTGGAAAACCCAGATTACGAATGGACAAGAACGGAGCAATTTCAGCTGTGCGTGGATCAGGGAGAGCCAATCGGTCCTCCCGGTGAGCAATTCAGATATTCTGATACCGGATATCTTATTCTCGGTGAGATCATCGAAAGATATACCGGGAAAGATTTAGATGGTGGTATTAAGGAACTACTTAAACTGGAATCCTTTGGCCTGGAAAGGACAGATTTTGAAAGGAAAGACCCCAAAACTGATGAATTGAGAATTCATCAATATTTTCAAGGAATAGACACTTACGGCTTCAGCCCAACCATAGATTACTACGGAGGAGGTGGTTTACTTTCTACCACGGAAGAACTCGTCTTATTTTTCGAAGCTCTTTTTACAGATCAAATCTTCGAAAAGCCCGAAACCCTAGAAATCATGCTTGAGCCTGTGACTTATTCTTCGCGGGCAGGGATGGATTACCAAATGGGTATGTATAGGATCCAGATCAATGACATGCTGGCTTATACCCATACTGGATTTTGGGGCACCCAGGTTGTTTACATGCCACAACTGGACCTTTACATGTCGGCTAATTATTCTTCTATTTGGAAAGGATCCGGAATTGCTCCTGTTTTTTCCAAGATTTTGCGTGAGTTCTAGGAAGTATCCAATTATCAAACCAAATGGGATGCAAAATTTATCTCTTGCTTTTTTCGTGCTTTTGCCTTGATGCAAAAGCACCAAAAGATCAAGTCCCGGCAAAGCTTCCTCCCGCTTGGCCATCCATTGGCCCGCTGCCGTGACCACCTTCCCGCAGAAATCAATCGCTTCTAATAATCAGAGGATTATTAATGGAACGATTTTTTAATCTAAAGCCTCCTCAATCTCCTTTCTTCTATCCTTAATCCTTTGAACTCTTTCAGGAGTCATACCCCAGACTTTTCCTTCCTCAGCATCTTCCAGGAAGGTTTCGATATACCGTTGGCTCAATTCCGGACTATCCTTATATTTTTCCCTCAAGGCATCTAGTCGCTTATGAAGGTCGGCCCGAACCTCTGCATATGCAGGATCATCGTAGACATTTTTTAGCTCTAAGGGATCATTGATTCGATCGATAAGCTCCCATTCATCCTCTACAAAATAGTAGTGAATCAATTTATACTCCTTCGTGATAATGGCATAGTGCCTGTTTACCATATGTTCTGCAGGATACTCGTAGTAATGGTAATAGACCTCTTCCCTGTCCCAGGCTTCTTCATTGCCGGTTAGCAGTGGCACCATGCTTTCTCCTTGCATATTTTCTGGCTGTGGAATTCCTGCCGCATCCAGAAATGTCTGCGCAAAATCAAGGTTTTGCACCAATGCATCTGAGGTGGTTCCGGGCTGAGTTTTCCCAGGCCAGGCCACTAAAAGAGGAGTCTTGAAGGATTCATCATACACAAATCGCTTGTCATACCAACCATGTTCTCCAAGATAAAAACCCTGATCTGAGGTATACACAATGATGGTATTTTCCATCATATCATTTTCTTCAAGGTAGTCCAAAAGGCGACCCACATTTTCATCTACCGCCTTGATTGTACCCAAATAGTCCTGCATGTATCTTTGATACTTCCAGCTTGCAATCTGCTCCTCAGTCATATGCGGATACGTCCCAATTAGCTCCTTTTCCACCTCAGAATAAGCACTATCATAATTGGCCCGCTGCTCAGGTGTAAATCTGTTCCAGATTCTCTCATATCTAGGTTGGTCATATCCTATAGTCGGTAGACCAAGCTCCTCCATTACGGCTGGGGAAATTTTATGATCTCCAGCCCAACTCATGTGCTCATTGATATTCATTTCAGCTTCTGCTGCTGCGGAAGTTCTTCCCGAGTAATCGTCAAAAAGCGTTTCTGGCTCAGGAAAAGATTTGTGGGTGAATTCCTCCAAATGCCGCTCAGCCATAAGCCAGGCACGATGGGGAGCTTTATGTAAGTAGAAAAGCAAAAAGGGATCCTCTTCCACCCGGTCATTCTCTAACCAGTTCAGAGTCATGTCCGTAATGATATCGGTTACATAACCTTCCACTTGAATCTCCCCTTCATTTTTCGTGATAAAGTCGGGATTATAATAAGAGCCCTGACCGGGCAAAATTTTGAACTCATCAAATCCTTTTGGATTGTTCCCAAAGTGCAGCTTTCCAAACATGGCTGTCTGATAACCCGCATCCTGAAAAAGCTGAGGGAAAGTCACGTTGGTTGTATCGAACGGGAAGTGATTATCAATTTTCCCATTCAAATGGGAATGCATTCCTGTGAGAATTGTGGCCCTGGAGGGTGCACAAATGGAGTTTGTCACCGAAGCATTGGTAAAAAGCATACCCATCTCGGCGATTCGATCAATATTCGGAGTTTCTATGAGCTTATCATCATAAGCTGAAATGGCCTGATAGGCATGATCATCCGACATGATGAAGATGATATTGGGTCTCTCCTGATTCTGTGCTTCCTGAAGAGGTGTACAAGCCATAAAGAATAGGGATAAAGCTCCCAGACCTAAAACGGATTTATAATTGAAGATTCTATTCATGTCTTATTCGTTTCTGATTTTTCCATAAGTCGGACCAATCCGTCTCAAGAAAATTAGGTCCTGTAGTCATCTCGGAATGGACAATACCCGGATAACCCGTGTTCCATTCCATTATTTGAATTTTATTTTCCTCATCCAGTATTAAGTCCCAGGCAAGAATTTCCATGGTCCCCTCCTGATCGTGTAACTCTTCACATCGTTTGACCATTCGATCAAAATCCGGAATCTGGTTACTTTCCCATAATATTCCGGAATCAGGATGTTCAGTTAAAAGCTCCCAATTACTATCTATAGAGTATTTTACCAAATAACCTTCTGCAGTTACTCCCACAACCAGCCGTGAGGTAGCGGTAATTCTATCTACACCGTCCCTTCCAAACCTCATGAAAGCCGCCATTTTTTTTGCTGGTTTTCCATAAGGTTTCACTGTTGTAATTCGGAGTGTGGCTACACTCTCCATTGTAAATCGACTAAACCAAGCATGTTGTCTAATCGGTAATTGAACCACAAAGTCTGTCAATTCATGCTCCCTGAGTTTACTAAATTCCTCAGCATTCAAGCGGAAAAATCCAACGCCCCTCATAGACCCATTTAATTTCACTATTACTTCGGTTGCACTTGAAAAAAAGTAATCTTTAATCTGATTTTTTGCCATCGGAATCCCTTCCACCGTAGTCCATGAACCTCTTACAAAATAGCCTAAATCAGGCATTTCGTCGCTCCTCAAAATCCGTTTTGCTAGCTGCCTTAGATCACTTATTGTCCTATGAAATCCATTAGTTCTTGGTAACACATACCGCTCAAAATAATTATCCGGAATCCAACCCTCCTTAAATTCTCCCTGAAAAACAGCATAAGCTTTTAAATAAGGTGCTTGTTTTATGGAGCCTAGCTTTTCTTTTGCATAGCTCTCGATTAATCTTTCAGTTTGGGTAGATAAGCGGTGTCTGGGAAGAGTTTTTAATATGGAGAATATGGCTTTTTCAGCCACAGCCAGGTGCTCCAAACCTTTCTTTTGATAATACCGGTCTTCAGAAAACTTTTTGACCTGAGATTTAAAACTTGAAAAAATTGAACCCATAAATTAGCTAAGACTGATTGGTAATTTAACGATTCTCAATAATTCGAATCGCATATCCTCCTCCCGGAGCTGAAAACTGTCTGAGGACGTACTCATTGCTTACTTCTATTTCTGTAATAGTGTATGCCTGAGGATTGTCCTTGAAGTGAGCATCGGATCTATCCGCATAGATTTGAGCAATATAGGATTTACCTCCTTCCAAAAAATCAAAACTTACTTCACCGGTTCTGGACATTAGACCATTAGAATTTCCAATGAACCACTCCCCTGTTTCTTTCGCCTTGCGGGCGATAGTTACATACTGTCCCGGTTCCGCTTCCAGGTAAACGCTCTTTTCCCAATCCAGAGCCACATCCTTGATGAACTGAAACGCATCTGAGAAACGATTATAATTTTCCGGGTAATCAGCAGCCATTTGGAGTGGGGAATAAAGGGTCACATATAGCCCAAGCTGATTTGCGATGGTGCTATTCACGTGTGAACCGTTGTAAACATCCATTTCAAAAACACCAGGAGTGTAATCCATCGGCCCACCGATTTGCCGGGTAAATGGTAGTATAGTCACGTGATTAGCTTTGTTCCCTCCAAAGGCTTGATACTCGGTACCTCTTGCAGACTCATTTGCAATTAAATTCGGCCATGTTCTGGCCACCCCAGTTGGTCGAACGGCCTCATGAGCATTAACCATGATCTCGTATTCCGCAGCCTTTTCAAAGGCATATTGGTAGTGATTCACCATCCACTGGCTATAGTGATGTTCTCCTCTCGGAAGCATATCTCCCACGTATCCACTCTTCACTGCCGGATAGCCAAACTCATTCATCAGAGCATAAGCTTCATCCATATGTCGCTCATAATTCCGGGTCGATGAGGAAGTCTCGTGATGCATAATCATTTGTACACCTTTTTCTTTGGCATAAGCCGAAACACCTTTCAGGTCAAAATCAGGATATGGGGTAACAAAATCGAAAACGTAATCCTTGGAATTTCCAAACCAGTCCTCCCAGCCCACATTCCAGCCTTCTACCAGGACTCCGTCAAAGCCATGTTCTGCTGCGAAATCAATATACTTCTTCACATTATCAGTGGTGGCTCCATGGGTACCATTTGGAGTGGCTTTGCTATAATCGGTCATTCCAAGCTTGATGGCCTTAAAATCATTGGTATAAGACCAGGAGCTTTGTCCGGTAATCATTTCCCACCAAACACCAACATATTTCATAGGCTTAATCCAGGAGGTATCTTCGATTTTTGAAGGTTCATTCAGGTTATATGTCATTCGGGAAGCCAAAATTACCCCGGCATCCTCACCAGCGATGATTGTCCTCCAAGGGGTAGTACTTGGCGTATAAAGATACCCTTTATCCCCCTGGGCATCCGGAGTGAGAAGGGAAGTGAAAATCATGTTTTCATCATCCAACTCAAGGTGCATGGCGGGGAAATTAATCAAGGCTGCTTCATGAAGGTTGATATACAAACCGTCCCTGGTTTTCATCATCAAAGCAGTCTGCACACCCGTTTCAGAAAAAGGGGTTTGTGAAGCATTTGGAGTGATAGCTTCCTGCATAAGCCCGCGAATTTCACTTAGCCTGGAAGTGGTAAAATCATACTCCTGCGTATCATAATCTCCAGGAACCCAGAAGGCCGTGTGATCACCTGCCATTGCAAATTGGCTGAGTTCTTCTGCGATTACGAAATGGCCCATATTCTCTTGTAGGGGAAACTCATATCGAAAGCCTAATCCTTCATCGAAAGCCCGGAATCTTATGATCATGATTCTACCTGTGGAACTTTGCGTCAGCTCAACCTCGAGCTCATTATAATGATTACGAATCTCATCTTCCTCCCCCCAAACCGGCTCCCATATTTCGTCAAAACTGCTGGTTTCCGTACTGCTAATTTCAAAACCATCCATCAGGTCGGTTTCCTCATTTTTCAGATCGAGGCCAAGGGTACTTGGAAGGATGATCGGGCGGTCATTAAAATTGAGTTGGTACGTAGGTTTTCCGGAAGCATCCAGTGAGAAATCCATGACCATTTCTCCATTGGGCGACTGAAGCTGCTGGCCGAAAAGTGGCACAAATGCAAAAAGAAAAATGATTAAATAGCTGTATTTCAATTTCATCCTTGTCATTTTTTTTAAATTCAAATCAGGCATGGACGCCAGTAACTCTAGGCCCGAAGCTAAAATTATCTGTTTTTACCGATTAATCACCATAAACCCAGAGCCAGAAAAATGCAATTCAAATCTTATTTCTTTGCCCTAATTCTTGCCATCGCCGGCTTTGCCTGTCAAGGCCCTGAAGAAAATGTAGCACAGGAACCTATACCTCAGCAGGACCTCTTGGAAGCTTATGTCCAATCAGAGTCTCCCGACTTTTCTTATGAAATCGTACATACAGTCCCCGGGGAAGAGATGGATTTTCATGTCCTGAAAATGTACTCACAGCGTTGGCTAAGTGATGCCGAAGTGGATGAAACCCGATGGTGGCACTGGGTTTCTGTTTTGGTGCCAAAGGATAGCCCACATCAAACCGGAATGCTCTGGATCGGAGGAGGAAGCCGGGAAACTGAGATGCCTCAGGAGCCTGATGCCCTGCTAAAAGCAGCAGCCTCTCAGACCAATTCCATCGTCGCTCAAATCCACAATGTACCTTTTCAACCTTTGACATTTGCAGGGGATCCGGAAGGCGAGCGCTATGAGGATGCCATCATTGCCTATGGCTGGAGGAAGTTTTTGGTAGGCGGAGCCAAAGATGAAGATGCGATCTGGCTAGCCCGATTCCCCATGACTAAAGCCGCCAAACTAGCCATGGATGCCATTCAAGAAGTGGTCAAAGAAAATTACCAGAAGGATTTAAATAACTTTTTTGTGGCAGGAGCCTCAAAGCGGGGCTGGACTACCTGGACCACAGCTGCCACCGATGATCGGGTGGTTGCTATCGCACCAGTTGTGATCGATATGCTGAATCTGGAGCCTTCCTTTATGCACCACTGGCGTAATTATGGATTCTGGGCACCTGCGGTAGATAATTATGTACAGGAAGGAATCATGGATTGGATAGGAACTAAGGAGTTTGATCGCTTACTGGAGATTACGGAACCCTACTCTTTTATCGATGAGTTAGACCTGCCCAAACTTCTAATCAATGCAGCAGGAGATCAGTTTTTTCAGCCCGATAGCTGGGAGTTTTATTGGAATGATCTCAAGGGAGAAAAGCACGTTCAGTACGTCCCAAATTTCGGACATGATCTCAGTGAGTCAGATGCGCTTCCAAATCTGATTTCATTTTACAATTCAGTATTAGAAAATGAAAAGCGACCAGAATATTCCTGGGAAATTGAGGGTAATGAAATTCTTGTCAAAGTAAATCCAGAGCAATTGCCTATCTCGGTGAAACTATGGTCGGCTTACAATCCGCTTTCCAGAGACTTTCGGGTGGATGAGTTCGGTCCCAACTGGGTTGCTGAAGAAATTTCCATGCCAGCTGAAGGAGAGCTGAAAGTTATAATGGAAGAACCCGAGGAGGGTTTTCGAGGATATTTTGTGGAATTGACTTTCGCTGGCAAAACTCCGCTTAAAGTTACTTCCGGGATAGAAATTCTACCCACAGCTTATCCATTTGAGCCTTTCGAGCCTTCAAAAGTGGCAGCTGAGGCAAACTAAATCTTAGAAATCATGAAAACCCGGTTCATAATCCTAACTCTTTTTTTACCCATTTTACTCACATCAAAGATGGCACTATCTCAAGTCAATTATGATGAAAGCAAGGTTCCTCGCCTTCATCTTCCTTCCATTTTCATAAGCGAAAAGGGTGAAGTCATCGATTCAAAGAAGGATTGGGAAAATCTCAGAAGACCGGAAATTTTCAACCTTTTTGAATCTGAAGTTTACGGTCAAATTCCAAAAGACTTTGATAAAGTCAGCTTCGAAGTGAATGAAAGAGATGATCATGAATTTAATTCCATTGCCAAGCTTGAAGAAGTAGATATCAAAATCCAGCGTGGAGAAGGCTCCCATGTGATGCGACTAAATGTCTTTTTACCCAAGGAGGCCAAGGGTCCCTTCCCTATCATTTTATTGATAAATCATAGACCTGCTGCTGAAGATGGCTCACTTGCTGAAGAAGGATACTGGCCGGTAGCTGAGTTGATCGAAAGGGGTTTTGCGACAGCTTCTTTTCATGCAGAAGTGGTAGCTCCCGATGATACGACAAGGTATGTGAATGGGATTTTGAACAACCTTTATCCAGAGCAAATGGAACAAAGTGATGGACTGAAAGCTTTGGGAGCCTGGGGATGGGGAGCCATAAGAGCCATGGATTACTTTGAGCAGCATGAAGGAATTAATGCTGAAAAATCCGTTTTGGTTGGGCATTCCAGATCAGGGAAGGCTGCTCTCTGGGCTTCTGCCAATGACCCTCGTTGGGCAATCACGTATGCCAATGAGTCTGGCTGTGGAGGGGCCGCTTTGTCAAAAAGGAAGTTTGGGGAAACAGTAGAGATTATCAATAATCGATTCACACATTGGTTCGCAGAGAATTTCAGAAAGTATAATGGTGCTGAAGAATCACTTCCTCTGGATCAGCATATGCTTCCAACATTAATTGCTCCGAGAGCGGTTTATTATGCGAGTGCAAAAGCTGATGAATGGGCTGATCCAAAAGGTGAATATCTTAGTCTACAGATCGGAAGTGAGGTCTTTTCTAGAATTTATGGTCAGAAGAGTCCTTTTAAAACCACCTGGGAAGAACTGAACGGCCCGGTATCGTCAAAAACTTTGGGCTACCATATCCGGGAAGGTGAGCATGGCTTGACTTGGGAGGACTGGAGTATTTTTCTGGATTTTGTCGAGAAGGGTTTTTAATTCTCTAAAACCCATTAACTAAACAGCATTGAAAATGAAGCGAAGTATTTTATGGATTGGTCTTACTTTTTTTTACCAGATGGTTTTTTCACAGCAAATCTCCCCAAAAGTATTGGTTGAGGAATTTATCTATGATTCGGCTCCATTTCCTTCCTGCCATGCCTCAACCTTGATCGAAACGGAGGATGGGATTTTAGCGGCTTGGTTTGGTGGCACCTATGAGCGTCACCCGGATGTCAGTATTTATACCTCTGTGAGAGATCAAAAAGGATGGTCCACCCCTACTTTGGTAGCCGATGGAATTGAAAATGAGGTCTTCAGAAATCCAACCTGGAATCCTGTCCTATATCAAAAATCAGATGGAGAAATCCTGCTTTTCTACAAAGAAGGGCCAAATCCTCGAGAATGGTGGGGACTCTATAAAAAGTCAAACGATGGAGGAAAGTCCTGGTCAAAGGGTATTCAAACCCCTCCGGGATTTTTAGGCCCGGTAAAAAATAAAAGCGTAAAGCTCTCGGATGGAAACTTGATGCATCCCTCCAGTTTTGAAACTAATGGAGTTTGGACAAGCCATATGGAATTCACAAATGCTGATCTTGAAAACTGGACAAAGGTGGAAGTTCCCGGTCCTTTTCAGGCTATTCAACCAACTGTACTTTTTCATGGGAATGAAAAACTACAGATTCTCACCAGAACTCAGGAAGGTGTTATTGCAACGGCTTTTTCAGAAGACAATGGTAAAACCTGGACTGAATTAAGTTCTACCGGATTGGTGCATAATGGTTCTGGAATTGATGCAGTGACCTTAGAAGATGGCTACCACCTTTTGGTCTGTAATTTAATTCCCAAGGGTAGGAATAAGCTAAGCCTCTTGGGATCAGCTGATGGTCTCAATTGGGAGGAGATTTTAGTATTGGAGGATGAAAAGTCCGGTGAGTTTAGCTATCCAGCCATTATACAAGCCAAAGATGGAAGCATCCATCTGACCTATACCTATCAGCGGAAAAAAATCAAGTACGTACACCTCAGCCTATGAATCAAAAACTCACTTTTACCGGGATAATTCCCCCACTGGTCACTCCACTTTTGCCGGATTTTACCCTGGACAGTTTTTCTCTGGAAAAAATACTGAACCATGTGATTGATGCGGGAGTGCATGGTGTCTTCATTTTAGGAACAACCGGAGAATCACCTTCACTGCAACAAAAGATCAAGATTCAGATGATCCGGGAAACCTGTAAACTCGTGAATCATAGAGTTCCTGTGTTGGTGGGGATTACTGATTGCTCGATGGGAAATAGCCTTGAGCTAGCTGAAATGGCCAAAAATTATGGTGCAGACGCTGTGGTAGCTGCCCCGCCTTTTTACATGAATATCAGTCAGGAGGATCTGGAAATGTATTATCGGGACCTAGCCAATCGAACGGAGTTACCGCTTTTGCTTTACAATATTCCTTCCCATGCCAAAACCACCTTGGAAATTGAGACAGTGCAGAGATTATCTTCCCATCCCAATATCCTAGGAGTCAAAGACAGTACAGACAGCAAAGAATATCTTTCCCAATTAAGCGAGACATTCAGACCTCATACAGACTTTATCCTGTTGATAGGGCCGGAAGAGCGATTGTTTGAGGCACTTCAGCACGGCTTTTCAGGTGGAGTGAGTGGTGGGGCCAATGCCTTTCCTGAAGTCTATGTCAAATGCTATGAAAGCTTCATCCAAGGCAAGAAAGAAGAAGCTCAGGAATACCAAAACCTCATCTGGGAAATCAGCCAAGAGCTATACCATCACGTATCCCATCCCTCCTCCTATCTCAAAGGGCTGAAAGAATGCATAAAACTTTCGCATTTGTCTGGTGGAATTTTATCCCCTCCCCAAAGGAGCTTTACCGAAGAGGAAAGACAGACATTCCCTAAGAAGTTTGAAAGAATCAAGTCCAAAATCCACAAATTCTTGGAGGAATAATGGCTGAGCTGCCGGTTTGGGATACCCTGGTTTTTATTCTTTACCTACTGCTGATTTTAGGTTTTGGTGTCTCATTTTCCTTTCGAAAGCGAACCGCTAAAGACTTTACCACCGGAGGTGGAAGGCTTCCTGCCTGGGCCATAGGCATGTCAATTTTCGCAACCTTCGTGAGTAGTATCAGCTTTTTGGCCTTACCGGGCAATGCTTATCTAAGCAATTGGAATGGCTTTGTTTTTAGCCTTTCTATTCCTCTGGCAGCTTGGATTGCAGTTCGATACTTCGTCCCACACTATCGGAGCATTTCTAGTGATTCGGCATATTTCTATTTGGAAGAACGCTTTGGACCATGGGCGAGAGTTTATGCCTCCACTTGCTATTTACTCACCCAGCTCGCCCGCATGGGAGCTATTCTATACCTGCTTGCCTTACCCATGCACTTCCTCTTTGGCTGGAGTATCGCCTGGGTGATCGCTATGACTGGACTGATCGTAGTCATCTATGCCATGCTGGGAGGGATCGAAGCCGTGGTTTGGACAGATGCAATCCAAGGCTTGATTTTAATTGGAGGAGCGATCATTTG
Organism: Algoriphagus sediminis; assembly: GCF_030403435.1. GTDB lineage: Bacteria > Bacteroidota > Bacteroidia > Cytophagales > Cyclobacteriaceae > Algoriphagus > Algoriphagus sediminis. The sequence continues at coordinate 127,583 of NZ_JAUEPH010000007.1, read as the reverse complement.
TCTCGGAATGATTTTCTGGGAAATACCAGGAGGTTCCTCTCAACTCTTTGAAATAGCAGATGCCAATGAGAAATTCAGTCTGGGAAGCTATGACTGGGATTTTGGGAGCTCCACATTTTGGATGATTTTGGTCTATGGCCTTTTCATCAATCTTCAAAACTTTGGGATCGATCAGAGCTACGTACAGCGATACATCACTGCTAAAAGTGATCAAGATGCCAGGCGATCCACCTGGCTGGGAAGTCTGCTTTATATTCCGGTTTCTGCCCTTTTCTTTTTTATTGGGACCGCTCTGTTTGCTTATTATCAGACTCAGCCACAACTTTTACCTGAAGGAATTCAGGCGGATAGCGTCTTTCCTCACTTCATCGTAACGGAGTTGCCCATTGGCTTAACTGGTTTATTGATTGCCTCCCTTTTTGCTGCCGGTATGAGCACGCTCTCCACCAGTATCAATAGCTCGGCGACGATAATTCTCTCCGATCATGTCAAAAAGTATTTGAAGCCCAGCCTTTCCAGCAAAAATGATCTCAAAGTACTCCGGCTTTCCTCCTTGGCCATGGGACTTTTGGCAATTCTTGTAGGTTTGGCTTTCAATGGAGTAAATAGTGCCTTGGATGCCTGGTGGGCTTTGGCTTCTATTTTTAGTGGAGGGATTCTCGGCTTATTCCTGCTAGGTATTATTGTCCGAAGCACCAGAAGCAATGAAGCAGCAATCGCTGTTTTGGCGGGAGTTCTTGTTATCTCCTGGATGAGTTTGCCTGCTCTTCTAAGCTTGGCAGGAAGCACAAGCCCTTGGAGTCAGCCTCTTCATTCTAATATGACCATTGTCATGGGTACGCTGACCATTTTTGTGGTGGGTTTTGTGTTGATGAGTTTGCGATGGTATCAGAGAAATAGCTAAAACCTTTCTCTATGTCACTGATTTTTAAGTAAATAAACTAAAAACGACAGGTTAAATGTTTGCCATAGCCCATTCAAATCGCTACCTTATTCTATGAATTTCAAATGGATATATAAATAGAATTACTTGGGGAAGTTTCTTTTAACTCGCCCAAAAAATACCAGACACTTTTGACTCCAAAAATCTCTCAGTCATGAAAAAATTAAGAATTTTTTTGGCCTCTTCAAACGAATTGAAAGAAGAGCGTGAACAGTTTGAAATCCATATCTATCGCAAATGCCAGGAATTGTTTGAGCAAAAACAGATATTTCTATACTTGGATATTTGGGAAAACATGTCTACAAAAATGTCCCGGACACATTCGCAAGACGAGTACAATAAGTTTGTAAGAGATGCCGACATCGTGGTAGTGCTTGCCTACACCAAAGTTGGGGAGTACACTTTCTCGGAGTTTGAAAATGCAAAACGTACTTTTAAAAGCACAAACAAACCTTTTCTCTTTGTCTATTTCAAAGCTGACCCACCTTATACAGGTAACAACCTCAAAGACCTACAATCGCTGGAAGATTTCAAAAAACTCCTTGCAGATGGAGGGTATTTCTATCCCTCTTTCAAAGATTTTGACAACCTCTGGAACCAGTTCAACAAAGAACTCGATCGACTTGCAACCAGCGATTTTAAAGAATTAGTGCGGGGAGACACCCCCGATAGTCAAAATGCCAACTCAGCACATATTACCGGGAACAGGAACAAAACCTATCAGGGAATGAATAACAGTACGATCACTGACAATTCAATCAATCAAACCCACAGCGGAACCGGTGATAATGTCGGAGGTGATAAGAAAACTGGGAAATAGCCATGGCTAAGGAAACTCACCAAACGCATTCTGGAAGAGGAGATAATATAGCCGGCGACAAGATCGTCAACATTTACAGCAAAGCAACCGACTACAAGGAACTTGAAGCCCATCTGAAGAACCTCAAATCAAGGAAGGTCAAATTGCAGGAACGGATCGCGAAATATCCCGATGATCAGGAGTTTAAAATTGACTTATTGAAAATTGATTCCGAAATAGAAGATCAGGAAAAAAAGATAGAGGATTTTAAATCAGATGTACTTCGTCTATATGAAACTTTTACCAGAATAGAAGTCGACACAGAACGCCTAAGAATCGCAAAGGCACGTTTTGACAAAGGTGAATTTCGGGAAGCTGATGCGATATTGAAAGCCGAAGAAATCAGCAGCGAAGTCGAAGAACTAAAGCAAGCAAGAAGCAAGAAGGAAAATGAATTAACCGAAATAAATGATACGTTAGAAAGCAAGGCAAACGAATTTTTGATAAAAGCTCAGCTCTGGAAAACCTTCTACAGTGAACCCGATTGGTTCGAGAAAACCTGTGAATATTACGAAAAAGCCCTAGATGCAAGCCACAGCCCTGAAATTCTATTCGAATACGCCTTATTTCTACAAAATCACAATCAATTTGCAAATGCCCAAACCCTATACGAAGAAACCTTGCGGATTTATAGAACCCTTGCCGAAGAGAACCCCAGGACCTATTTGACCTATCTCGCTGGGACTTTGAACAATTTGGCCCTTTTACAAGCTAATACTAATCAATTCGGGGCCGCCCTGGAAAACTACCAGGAAGCCTTGCGGATTTATAAAGCCCTTGCCCAAGAGAACCCCAAGGCCTTTTTGCCCAATCTCGCATTGACTTTGAACAATTTGGCCAGTTTACAAAAAAATAAAAATGAATTCGGGGCCGCCCTGGAAAACTACCAGGAAGCCTTGCGGATCAGAAAAGCCCTTGCCCAAGAGAACCCCAAGGCCTTTTTGCCCGATTTCGCCCAGACTTTGAACAATTTGGCCCTCTTACAGGCTGATACTAATGAATTCGGGGCCGCCCAGAAAAACTTCCAGGAAGCCTTGCGGATCAGAAGAGCACTTGCCCGAGAGAACCCCCGGTCCTATTTGCCAGATGTCGCTGGGACTTTGAACAATTTGGCCCTCTTACAGGCTGATACTAATGAATTCGGGGCCGCCCTAGAAAACTTCCAGGAAACCTTGCGGATTTATAGAGCTCTTGCTGAAGAGAACCCCAAGACCTTTTTGCCCGATTTCGCCCAGACTTTGAACAATTTGGCCAATTTACAAGCTGATACTAATGAATTGGGGGCCGCCCAGAAAAACTTCCAGGAAGCCTTGCGGATCAGAAGAGCACTCTCCCGAGAGAACCCCCGGTCCTATTTGCCAGATGTCGCTGGGACTTTGAACAATTTGGCCAATTTACGGGCTGATACTAATGAATTCGGGGCCGCCCTGGAAAACTACCAGGAAGCCTTGCGGATTTATAGAACTCTTGCTGAAGAGAACCCCAAGACCTTTTTGCCCGATCTTGCATTGACTTTGCACAATTTGGCCAGTTTACATGCCAAAAAAAATGAATTGGGGGCCGCCCTGGAAAACTTCCAAGAAACCTTGCAGATCAGAAGAGCTCTTTCCGAAGAGAACCCCAGGACCTATTTGCCCGATCTCGCTGCGACTTTGAACAATTTGGCCGTTTTACAAGCTGATACTAATGAATTCGGGGCCGCCCTGGAAAACTACCAAGAAACCTTGCGGATTTATAAAGCCCTTGCCGAGGAGAACCCCAGGACCTATTTGCCCCATCTCGCCCGGACTTTGAATAATTTGGCCGTTTTACAAGCTGATACTTATGAATTGGGGGCCGCCCTGGAAAACTACCAAGAAACCTTGCGGATTAGAAGAGCTCTTGCCGAAGAGAACCCCAGGACCTATTTGCCCAATCTCGCATTGACTTTGAACAATTTGGCCAGTTTACAAAAAAATAAAAATGAATTCGGGGCCGCCCTGGAAAACTTCCAGGAAACCTTGCGGATTTATAAAGCCCTTGCCGAAGAGAACCCCAAGACCTATTTGCCCGATCTCGCCCGGACTTTGAATAATTTGGCCAGTTTACAAGCTGATACTAAAGAATTCGGGGCCGCCCTGGAAAACTTCCAGGAAACCTTGCGGATTTATAAAGCCCTTGCCGAAGAGAACCCCAGAACCTATTTGCCCTATCTCGCTTTGACTTTGAACAATTTGGCCAATTTACAGGCTGATACTAATGACTTCGGGGCCGCCCTGGAAAACTACCAAGAAACCTTGCGGATCAGAAGACCACTTGCTGAGGAGAACCCCAGGACCTATTTGCCCGATCTCGCTGGGACTTTGAACAATTTGGCCATTTTACATGCCAAAAAAAATGAATTCGAACCCGCATTACAAAACTATGAAGAAGCCTTGCATATTAGGAGAGAGTTTGCCCTAGAGAATCCACTTACATTTTTGCCCCGTGTCGCCAATACAGCGATTAATTTAAGTTTACTATACTTACAGAAAGTACCAGAACAATCTATTTCACTGGCATTAGAGGTAAGAGAGATTGCAAAGAAATTTCCTAAACATCCCGAGTTGCTGGAGTATGCAAATACTGCAATTCAGGTGTTACAGGAAAACGGCGTGGATTTGGAATGACTGCTATGGGAAAAGCAAGTGAAACTGGATCAAATAGCGGCACAAAACCGCTGATAATTCCTTTTTTTAAAGAAAACCTTGCCGGAGTTTTGATCCCAAAATTCAATAAATATCACCCAAAAATAGAATAGGAAATCATCAGCTCCCCGTCTTTTTTCCATTGAATCCAGCCTTTCCCTTGTTCGACCATCCCATCTGTAAGTAACCTTACAAACATCCAATCTTCCTCAACAAGCAACGGCTGCATGAAATCAAACTTCTTATTCACCGTGCTGGCATAGGAAAGTGGCTTAAGATGAACATTTCCAGTCTCTGGATCTAGAAATTCAACGCTATGGATGCTGAGTAAAAACTCCGCCCAATTCAAAAATTCCCCTTGGGACTTGTCCAGAAAGGCTGTTTGCCCATTCGTCTTATTTACTTCCACTTTGACGAAATCATATCCCACACCCAAAACCTTGAAAAATAAAACCTGGTAATCCATTTTCAGATACTCTGGAACTAGCCATGGCGGTGCGTATTCAATAGTCGGAGCCAGCTCCCCCGCTGGGGAAAAACACAGGCTGTCTTGAGGCATATGATCCATCCTGCTCTTTTCAAGATTGACTCCACCATAAAAATAGAGCGTTTGAAATTGAAAAAAGTCAGGCTTAAAAAATCCAATACCCAGTTGGTCTTTATCCTCTGGAGCAAATTTCGAAAGGCTGGTCAAAAGGTAATTCTGATGTTCTTGATCTTTCCACATCCCTACCGGTTCTGCCGGTTTAGTTTGCCTTCGTTCCCGCTCTTTCTCTTCCTCTATTCTTCTTTGCTCCTGCTCCTCTTGCCTTACCGAATACCTATAATGAGTGATGGCATAAAAGACCAAAAGTAATCCAAGTAAGATCCAATTAGCTTTGACTATGATTCTGTGGGGTAAATTAAATGCAAAAAACAATGAAAGTACCAAGGCGATTCCAGCTGAAATCACACCCCACATTAAGACAATTGCTCCAGCAGCTAGCATTTGCCCATCTCCGGCTCCCGTTAGAACGGCCAAATAAATCCCTACAAAGAAAAATACCACTAAGGATAAAAAGCAAAACAGAATAGGCGCAGGCTTAAAGACTTTTCGCATGGATTTAGAATTGTATTTCTTTTAGTACTTCCTCTCCAGGTTTTATCTCTATGGAAAAAGATTGAGCAGCTTTTTCCTTATGATCCCCTAGAGGTACCACCTTTACATTATACTTTCCCGGAGTCAGCATAAAATCAGCTCCATCGGTATAGGTTCTTTCTCCCCCTACATTTTTACCTGATTCGGCTTCCGCCAAAGTGACTATGGTATCTATGATTTCCCCATTCACCCAGGTAAGAACTTTAAAGGTTCCGGTCTCAAAACCCACCTCAAAGGGAGTGCTTTGATCCGAAAGGATCTCCACATCCTCAACTTCCTTCAGGGTCCCAAGCCCTTCAATTTTTAATGCCTGCACCGAAATTTTGTACTTGCCCGGGTTTACCTCCACTTCCTTTTGGCTGGAGTACGTTCTTTCCGAAGCGATCACCTCTCCATTCTGATTAATCAGCTTTACGATAGAATCCCAATTCTGCCCATTGTTGGTGACCGTAATGGACAGTCGCCCTGCATCAAAAGAAATGGTCTGATGGCTCAAACTGTCCTCAAAACTCTGAATATCAGAAAGGCCAATTTTGTCCACATCGCTACCTTCCAAAGGGACTACCTCAAAATTATAGCGGCTCGGAGGTAAGTAAAAAAAAGCAGTGTCCCGATAGGTCCGCGCTAGTATTGGCTCCCGCTTGCTTACCACATCATAGGCCTTAACCCAAGCATCTACGGGCACTCCATTCTTGACGGCGTAGACAGAAAAATTTTCTGCCGGATCATCAATGGTTTTGTTGGTCACCTGAGCCAATAAATCGCCTAAATCAACTGCATCTTCTGCGTTGTTATATGTTCCATTGGCAGCCTTGGCAGCACATTTCAATTGAGCTGTTTCTTCATCCTTCAGACCAAAGCCAATAATGTGAAGCTTAAAATCAATTCCTTCCTCTTGGGCAGCGGTTACAACTTCACAAATATTCCCATCACAGGACTCTATTCCATCGGTAATCAAAATGATGGTGGCTTTAGCCTTGGACTCCCGAAGCTGATCTATCACCAAATTTGCCGAATAGGCCAAAGGGGTTTTTCCCAATGGCTTTACCGAATTTACCGCTTCAATCACTTCAGCCTTTGTTCCTCCCTCTGGATTGACCATAAACTCCACATCCCGGCAATCCCCCTCCCGATTGTGACCGTAAATCACCAGTCCCAACTGCTGCTGTTCCGGGAGCTTTTCTACAGATTCAGACAAAACCTCAGAGGCAATTTCCATCTTGGTTTTACCCTCGATTTGACCCCACATGGAGCCACTGGCGTCGTAAATAAAATAAATAGGAGATATGCCCGGGGAGGATTGAGCAAGTACCTGACTGAGAAAAATAATGAACACTGGAATAAAAAGTATCTTTTTCATTTCATCACTTTTAGTGTTGTCAAAAAACCAAGAGATACCGACCTCATCATCTCATCTCTTCCTTCTGCGGGATTAGGTCGGGTGCATCACCCCAAAGCATATTTTAAGATAAAAATTATCAGCTGGATTTCATGTATGAAAAGCAAAAAAGATAGTATTAACAACTTAATTATGAAAGGCTTAGCTCTTCGATATGGTGAATTCTCTTTTAAGTCCAAAACTTTAGAATTCTGCTGGATACCTTTAGCTACTCGCCTTTTGGTCCCCAAAAAAATTATCGCTTTTTGCCCTGATCCCTAGTAAAAGCACAGGCAATTTATGGGTAAAATCAACCCTGATGGCTTTTGTCACACTTTTCCATTTTACCATCTAAAGCATCTCCCCTTCCCTCCTGGCAGGTTTACTTTTTCTTTTTTCACACAAAATATTCGCTCGGTCATGCTGCTTTGATCCAAATATTTTGGCCCTTCGTACTAAAAACCAAGTGTTCATCTATAGCTCATACCGCTTTTACATTAAAATACTTTTTCTAGGGACAGAATTCGCTATTTTAGAATTGCTAAAAACCGAAAAACAATAAATCCATGCAAAAACCTAATAAACCCTCATCCGGTCAGTCCCGGAGAGACTTTATCAAAAATGCCGCTTTGGCCTCCTCTGTTTTTATCGTTCCCCGCCATGTGCTCGGGGGTGTGGGCTATACCGCCCCATCTGATCAACTCGTACTCGCCGCTATAGGTGCCGGGGGCAAGGGCTCCTCAGATATTGAGCTGGCTTCCGTGGGAGGCAGAGAGCGAGTAGCTGCACTTTGTGATGTGGATTTTTCAGGCTCCGCCAAAAGATCAGTGGATAGATTTCCCGATGCCAAGCTCTATGCAGACTTCCGGGAAATGCTGGATAAGGAAACCGATATAGATGCGGTGACCATTTCCACTCCGGATCATGTGCACGGACCAGCAGCCAAGTACGCCATGGACCGTGGAGTGCATGTCTATGTGCAAAAGCCCATGACCCATAATATCTCAGAAGCCAGAATGCTTACCGAGCTGGCCAGAGAGAAAAAAGTGGTAACCCAAATGGGAAATCAGGGTGGTTCCAATCCTTTGCTGAAGCTAGTGCAAAAGTGGGTAGATGAGGATAGAATCGGAGCTGTAAGCAAGGTTCAGGTATGGACCAACAGACCCGTATGGCCACAGGGAGGAGCATTTCCTGCTGCAGAGCCCGGAGCAAAGCCCGACGATTTGGCCTGGGATCTTTGGTTAGGGCCTGCGCCTGAAATACCATTTACGCCTAATCTTCACCCCTTCAACTGGAGAGGCTGGTGGGATTATGGAACAGGAGCCCTGGGAGATGTGGGATGTCACCTGATCGATATTCCTTTCCGAACCCTGGGACTAAAATACCCAACCGATGCCGAGTGTAGCGTGGGATCTGTTTTCAGTCAGATGTGGACTCCTGACTATCATCCTGAGGGATGTCCTGCTTCCTCATTTATCACTTTGCATTTCGATGAAACCGCTAAGAGCAAATCAAGAATAGAAATGACCTGGAGCGATGGAGGCATTCGTCCTTCTCACCCGGATATCATCCCAGCAAATGAGGATATAGGAGGTGCTGGCTCTGCAAATGGAGTGCTTTTCATCGGTGAAAAAGGAATCATCTCCACTAATATCAATGACTCTTCTCCCCTGATGCCAAGGCTATATCTGAATGATGGAACCAGAGAAGATGGACCTCAGTCAGAGGAAGGTTTCGAAAGAGAGTATGGACATCAGCGACTATGGGTGGAAGCCTGTAAAGCAGGATTCGGATCTGAGGAGCATAAGGGATTAACCTCTTCCTTCGACTATGCCGGACCGATGACCGAAACTGTGCTGATGGGTAACCTAGCCATCCGAAGCTATATGCTTAGAAGAGAAAATGAGCAAGGACGTCAAGAATTTTTCGCCCGCAAGAAGCTTCTATGGGATGGAGAGAATATGCGCATCACCAACCTGGAAGAAGCCAATCAGTTTGTGACTCGGGAGTATCGAGATGGTTTTGGAATGGGGTGATAGAAAATAAAGCAATCATGACTGATAGCCATTGTATTTTATGGCTATCAGTCATAAATATGACTGATAGCACACGTTATACAACATTAATACAAAAACTTATGATTTTTTTGGCTTATCATAATCAAGATTTAAGAATAGTTATTCAAATTTATAGTGAATTATTAAAATCAGTTAAAGATGAGTTTTGGTTTGCACCTGAAAAAATAGAATTTGGACAAAACTGGAGAGAACAAGTAAAATACGGTATTGAATCTTCCGATTGTCTTATTTTGTTTTCTAATTTTAATGAGCTGGAAGGTAGAAGAAGCTTCAATTTTACGGAAGAAGAAAGAATGATTAGAATGTCTTTAATAAGACGTCCTGAAAAAAGAGTAGCACTATTGAATTTTAAAAAAAGAAATATACCGTATGATAGACTTAGAATAAGTAAACATTTTGATTTTAGTAATGATATTGATGACAATCAAATATTGAATCTTCAGAATTCTTCAGGCTTTGAATCTTTGGTCACTTATTTAAATTTACCTAACAGAAGATTAAATTAAAAATATGAAACAGGAAGAGCATCCCGATATTACACGTCAAGTAAATATTATTCATTTATCCGATTTACATTTCGGAGATACTCATAGATTTAAAATTCCTGCTTCAACTGATGGTGATGTACCTTTAGAAAAAGATTATCCAACTTTAATTGAAAAACTTAGTCTCGACCTTAATGAAATAGATCATAATTGTCCGACGATTATTTGCTTAACAGGAGATTTCGTAGATACAGGTAATGTAAATGAATTCGCTTTAGCAGAAAAATTTATTAAAGACCTACTTTTAGTGGATTCATTAAAACATCTATCAATGAAAGATGTTTTCGTTGTTCCCGGAAATCATGATGTAAATTACAAAGAAGAAGATCTTGGATTGAGGTTTCAGCAGTATATTGAGTTCTATAATAGAATATATAACACTTCAATAAAACGAGAGGAACCATTCAAATGTCAAATGGTACATAACTTTTCAAAAGACAAAGGTTATATCATTGCATGCTTGAATTCTTCAACTTATGTACAAAAAGGAACTCAAGATGAGAAAAGAGGTAGAATTTCAATTAGTGACATTGAAAATTTGATTAAAGAATTAGAATCTATTGATTCAAATGATTTAAACAACTCAATAAAAATCGCCTTGATTCATCATCATCCTGTTCTAATTCCAGCTTTAGCTGAATCAGCAAGAGGATATGATGCAGTTCACAATTCTGAGAAATTACTAACTGAATTAAAAAAATTTGGTTTCCACATAGTTCTTCACGGACATAAACATGACCCTCATACTTTCACAGAAGACATTATTCCTGCATATAAAAATAATAAGGATATCCCAATGATGATTGTTTCAGGTGGTTCAATCGGTAGTAAGGAATTACCTAATAATCCAAATTGTATTAATTCTTACAACAAAATTACTGTTAAATGGCATCCAAAAGGGGAGCAATCTAGAATTAGAATTGAAACTAGAGGCTTAAGGATGTATGACACAGATAATAATCTAATGATTCCTACAAGATGGAACTGGGAATTAATGAAAATTGATGATCGGCATTTTTTCGCAAAAAATAACACACCTGTAATTGCCAACAATTATACTGCTCGGAATTTTCAAGAAGCTGACGAAGAAGAAGATAAACTACGAATTAAACAATACGAAGAATCTAGAGGAAATTTACCTGTTTTGAAAGTGTTACCTTCGCTTGTCAACAATCAAGCATATGAAGCAATTATTTGGATTGTTCAACATAGATACGGTGAAAAAAAATTAGATAAAGACATTCCTACTAAGGTAATTTATACAGCGGGAAAAAGATTCAAAGTAATTGAGGTCACAAGGCAAGAAAATAAGCATTTCACTGCCAAATTAACGTATTGGGGACCAATGCTAATTCAATGCAAGATGTTTTTTGAAGATGGACATATATTCAGAACTCATTTATATGCAAGAATGCCAAATCAATATTAAAAAACGTGGTATAATATTGGCTATAGCCAAGCGCTTAAGTTTGGCTAAAAATTTAAACTCCCCTACCTTTAAAGAAAACAATATATAACGCGGACAGGTTCGCTGAGCAAACCACGCCAGGACCATAGCCGTAGACGTTATCTGCAATAAATAAATGTGACAATGAATCGAATTAATGTTTACATACTTCTTATCGTAACAAGTATCATTTTTTTCTCTTGTGGTAATAATACAAAACAGAAAAACGATAATGATAACTACTCTAGCCCTGTCATTTCTTCTGTAAGTTTTGATGGTTCAGATTACACCACCGATCAGGAGAAAATTTTACATGGTAAACGTCTAGCAAATTTGTTTGCTTGCAATGATTGTCACATGCCTAATTATACTGGGGCTAATTTTGGAGACTTCATTCCATTGCTTGACGGTTTATGGGCCACAAACATATCACTCACAATGCCTAAATTGAGTGATGAGCAGCTCGAAAAATTATTGAGAGATGGTAAGCACCCTGAACGTAATCTATTCCTGATGCCCTCGAAAACATCACAATTCTTAAGTAAAAGAGATATGGACGCTTTGATTGCATTTCTCAGGACAATTCCGGAAAAAGGTAATCCAACACCCATTCCACCTGTAGGTTTTAGAGATTCTGTGACGGCTAAGCTGCCAGCCGATTACTGGAGAACAGATAAAGATGGAAAACCAAGTTATCATACTGCGGAAGATGAAGTAATGTACTATAGGAGTCATTCACTGCCCAATCTTAGTAAGGAATTGCTACAAGGTAAATTAATAGCTCAAACCTTGTGTTCATCCTGCCATGGAGCATCTTTAGACGGGATTGGAGAAGATGCAGGAGATATCAGTAATGCAATAAACTATGGAACTAGTAGTTACAAGAAGTTTTTAACATCTGGTATAACGGTTGATGGAGACACTATCCTTACTCCTTTTGGCTCAGAACACATTTTTCCATTACTAACAGATAGCGAAATTGAAAGTGTAATTGCCTATACGAAGCGATTGATTGAAGAAAATAGGCATTAAAAGAACGTAAAAGATACGGATAACAAGAACTATGCGTAATGCGGGCGAATGCGCTTAAATGAAAGTAATTGCCTTAAATAAACCAATTGCTAAACCGAAAGTGAAGAACATTTAAATCCCGCGCTACGCATAGCCGTGACCGTTGGGGTGCATGATCTGCAATGACGATGAAACTTGAAATAGATAATACGAACGTCTCGAAATCCTTTGATCAGATCGCCAGTGAACTTCTGAATAGAAAAGTTCTTCGTGTAAACAAAGACGAATTTAGACTGACCGAAATTGAGTTTTACTACTTTCATCCGACTCATCATCCAGATGAATATACACACAGTCATAAGAGAGAGGCCGGAGAATGGAGATTTCATAATCAAGGGATTGATATTACGTTTCAAGGAAACGAAGTTCAAGACGGGGGAATATTAATAAGAGGAGTAGCAATAAACGATGAGTACACGAACGGACCAATAAATGCATTGAAAAGAATATTTGAATCCTTTGGGTCTGTTTCAGCAAAAACAATCGTCTCTCTTCACGATTGCGTCCCAAGAGACTTAGAAATAATTAAAACCTTTCGACATCTTCCAAACAAAGTTACACATCGAGATTTTCATTTGAATCATTATCGCTACTTGGTGAATCTGGAAAAATTACGAATTTCAAACACCCTGAAAAAAGAAATTCAAGACAACTGTGCTTCTCTAAAATGATTATTGACAAAGAGAAAGACACAGTTTATTTCAGTGAGCACATTAGAACAAATTATGAGTTTCGTTCTGCATTTGATCGTATAAAACCAATTCTGGATAAGCATCAGATCAACTATAGATTTCTGTCTAACACGAAAGATAATTGGTGTCGGGATTATATGCCCATTCAAATCAGCGAAGACAAATTCATCCAATTCAGATATGAGCCCTCTTATCTAAAAAATGATCTAGATCTACAATCAAACTCTCAGGACATAATCAAGCACAATGGACTGAAAGCTGAAAACTCATCAATCAATTTGGACGGAGGTAATGTTGTAAACTGTACTGATAAAGCCATTTTGACAACTCGGGTTTTTAAAGAAAATCCGACTTGGGATCAATCCGAATTGATCGGAGAATTGGAAAGACTCTTGAACACTCAAGTTTTATTGATTCCTGACATTACCAACGATCTGACTGGACACTCTGACGGTCATGTGAGATTCATTAACAATAGCACTCTCATGGTGAATGAACTCCAAAACGAATATCTCTACTGGAAGAAAGGATTTGAAAGGATGATTAAGAATACTGGCTTAACCTTCGTGGAAATGCCTTGGTTCGAATACCAAGACAAAAAGCATAAACATACTGCCGTAGGTTGCTATGTGAACTACCTCGAAATTGGTGATTTAATTTTATTCCCAATTTTTGAGGTACCTAGAAACAAGGATGAACAAGCTTTAAATGTCATTCAATCAGTTTTTCCCGAAAGAATCATTGAACCAATCAACATTAACGAAATAGCAAAATATGGGGGACTCCTGAACTGTGCGACATGGACGATTAAAGCTCTGGCCTAACAGATGCTAACAATGAAAAGGATTTCATGCGCTTTTTAGACCCAGGTTCGAATTAAATTGTCGTAAGAGATTTCTCCCTTTGGTCGAAATGACAAAAGGCCCACGTTTTTCCTTGCCTTCGTTTGTGTATCCTCAAACCACTTCTTCACATTCAATCCTGGTTCAAGCCAAGAGAGGAATGAAATTCCCAAAAACGGACATTTTCGACCGTTAATCCATTCAAACTCATTATAAAAACGGCCTTCAAGTCCTAAAATCAGCCTTTAGAATTGGCAGGACTTTGGTATTTTTTGGTACAGTAAATAAGATCCAAATACCAAACCATGTTTTTCCACTACCTTAAAACCACCCTGCGTGGGATCAAATTCCATCCATTCTATTCCATCGTAAGCATTTTGGGATTAAGTATTGGTTTGGCCTCCTGCCTTTTGATTTTTAGCTACTGGTCTTACGAGAGGAGTTATGATACTTTTTATTCGGATGCGGACCGGATCTACAGGGTCTATCAGGAAGTTGAATTACCAAATGGAGAGATTAGCACTTCAGCCAGTACCTTTTCCCGTGTGGGACAAAGCCTCAGTAGTGAGTTCTCCGGAGCTGAATCCGTTTTGCGGATGCATCTGAATGGGCAAAACACAAGCCTGCAGTACGGTGAAACCATCTTATCGCAGGATGGTATGATGGGAGTTGAAAACAATTTCTTTGAGTTTTTTGATTTTAAATTTCTCTCCGGATCAAAGCAAAATTGGTTAAGAACCCCTCAGGCGGTGATCCTAACTGAGGAGGTTGCCACAAAGCTTTTTGGGGATGAGGACCCTTTTGGCAAAGCCATCATAATCAATGGAGTTTATGGCTCTTACGGCCAAAATGGATATGAGGAATTTAAAAACTATACCGTTGCGGGAGTAATCGAAAATGTACCCGGAAACACTCACTTGGATTTCAGCCTGCTTATTTCCCTTGGAGTTTTTGCTAATCCGGAAAGAGAATTCCCCAACTGGGGAGAATCCTTTTATACCTATGTAAAACTCACCGATCCCAGTCAGGCTACAGCCCTAGAAGAGACGCTAACTAATCTTGGAGAAACAACCTTTGCCGATTCAGGCTATAAGCATTATTCAATGCCTTTGACTGATATTCACCTGAAGTCGGATTTTTTAAATGAGTTCAAGGCAAATGGTAGCGAGCAGCTGCTTATTCTCCTTGCTGCTTTAGCTGCTTTGGTGCTAATCGTGGCCGGTTGTAATTACATTAATTTTGCTACGGCTAGATTACTTCAGCGTGACAAGGAAGTGAACTTGAGAAAGATTTTTTGGGCAGGAAAGACACAGCTTTTTGCACAACTTTTTTTCGAGGCCATTTTTATTAATCTGATTGCATTGGGTCTGGCTTTGATCCTTATCATTCTGATCAATCCCACCCTTACTAACCTTACCTCCATCGATTTACTCGGTGAAATGATCGGAGGATTGAATCTTTCTATTATTCTGGCGATAGTTGCCGGAGCCATCCTGATCTCAGGTTTTTACCCTGCCTGGTATGTCTCAAGGAGCTCAAAAAAGAGCTTAAGCGCAAAGGCTCAGGGACAACTAAAGATTCAGCGTCCCATTGTGATTTTTCAGTTCGCCATCTCGGTTTTTGTAATTGGTTTTACCCTTTTAATTTCTTCTCAACTCAGGTTTATGCAAAAATCCGATCCCGGTTTAAACCTGGAAAAAACACTGGTATTGAGTGGGCCAAGTGTAGAAAATGAGGATTTTCAGCTTCAGGAGAGGCTTATTTCATTTAAAAATGAGCTAAGTCAAAGTTCTCAGGTGAATGGGGTCAGCAGTGCCAATTTTATTCCTGGCCAAACCATTCGGGGAGAGGCAGAAGGATATGTTCGAAGGATATCTGATCCGGAGGAGTCTTCATTCAACTACTCTTTCACCCAGTTGGATGGGAATTTTATAGATGAGTTTGGGATTGAAATATTAGCTGGAAGAGGCTTTTCCCCGGAAAGTGAAGATAGCGATGCGGTGATTATCAATCAGGAAGCCGCAAAGTTTCTGGGCTTTGAAAGCCCGGAAGATGCCATAGGCGAGCGTATATTTTACCGAAGACAGACTCAGCCGGAAATCGTGGGTGTCATTTCGAATTTCCATCAATTCTCACTTCAAGAGGCTTATAAGCCTATCATTTTTGAGAAAGGAAAGCAGGCAGATGGGTTTATTTATATCAAGTACAATGCTGAGAATGAAGCCGAGCTTTTGAGCCAAATTCAAGCCTCATGGATGGCATCCTTCCCAGGTAATCCATTTGACTTCTTCTATCTGGATGAGTTTTATAATCGCCAGTACCAGCAAGATCAGAACTTCTATTCTGTTTTCCAGATCTTTTCAGCTTTGGGCATTCTGGTAGCAGCATTGGGCTTTTTTGGGCTTATCTATTTCCTTGCAGCTTCCAAAGTCAAGGAAATAGGAATCAGAAAAACCCTTGGTGCTGAATTTTCCGACGTGGTGAAAATCCTTTCAAATGGGACTTTGAGCTCTTTACTGATTGCAGGGGTCTTTAGCTTACCGGCTATTTATTTTCTCGGGCAGATTTGGCTTGAGAATTATGCATTCCGAATTTCCATTGGTTGGTGGATTCTAGCCATTCCTTTGTTGGCCTTTGGCCTTCTAGCTTTCAGTTTAATTCTGATTCAGGCTATCAGAAGCTACAGAGCTAATCCGGTTCTTGCTTTGAAGGAAGCGAGTAATGGGACTTTGGAGAGGTGATTTAATTTACCAGTCATGGTTGGTGTCTTCACAAACCCTTTAAAATAGATTGCCACGCTTCTTCTGCTAGGTCAGTCAGGCAGAAAATCTCCTGCAAGGATTTACATGGAGATTGGAGAAGTTTAGTGGTTTAGAGATTTCTCCCTCCGCTCGAATTGACTACATGAAAAAAACTTATATTCATAAGCACTAAACCTAACACTATTATGAAAAAGCTATCTTTTTTGGATATCCTGCTTTGTCTATGCCTAAGCATACCCCACCTCCTGAAAGCTCAGGAAATCCAACCTCTCCTAGAACAAAACATCAAATATTCCCATAACGAGGAGAATTGGTATCCGTCCATCACAGTCGCCGTGAGTGGCCTTACCGCAGATCAGGCCAATTGGAAGGACGATTCTGAAAATCACTCCATCTCCCAACTTGTCTCTCACCTGGTTTATTGGAATGGACGGATGTTGAAGTCCATGAAAGGAGAAGAAGTTCCACCTTTCGATGGCAATAATGATGCGACCTTCACCGCCTTTACTCAGGAGGAATTTGAAGAAATGACGAAAGAACTGGATGAGATTTTAACCGGGATAGAAGAAGTCACACGTGAATTCAATGAAGAACAGATGAAGGGCTGGGCACCCTCTTTAGCGAATATCGCCTCACATAATGCATACCATACAGGGCAGATGGTATTCATCAGAAAACAAAACGGTTGGTGGAGATGAGAAAAATATTTGCAGGAATATGCCTGTTTTTTTCCGTTATTTTTTGTCTCCAAAGCCAAGGGTTAAAACAGGCAGTGGAGTTGGCCGAAATCATGGAGCAAAATGAAATTCCAGGAATTTCTTTGACCTACATAGAAAGTGGAGAGATTAAGTTGGAAACTGGCCAGGGAAAGAAAAACGATACTGAAACCGTAGACCAGGAGACGGTCTTTTCAGCTGCCTCATTAAGCAAACCAATTTTTGCTTACATCGTGATGCAACTGGTGGAAGAAGGTACTCTTGAACTGGACAGACCTCTACACGAATACTATGAATATCCTGATGTAGCCAATGAAAAAAGACACCTAGGCGTGACCGCCAAAATGATTCTAAGCCATACCAGTGGATTGCCTAATTGGAGAAAGAAAAAACTCAAATTCCTATTTGAACCCGGAGAGAAATATAGCTACTCAGGAGAAGGTTATGTTTGGCTCCAAAGGGTGGTAGAGCACCTGAAAGGAAAACGACTGGATGAGATAGCTCAGGAGTATGTTTTTGGTCCCCTGGATATGAAGAGATCCGGCTACGTATTCCGTCCAGATTTTGAAGATAATTACAGTATTTCTTACAAGAAGAATGGAGAGTCGAGAGAAAAAAATAGAATCGATCAGGAGAATGCTGCTGCTTCCCTGCAAACTACGGGAGGAGATTATGCTAAGTTTTTGAAGGCTTTATTATCTGGAGATGCCATTTCCGATGAAACTAGAGAACTGATGTTTACCCCAGTGAAAACAACCCAACCCAAAGAGGATGATCCAAAAATATTTTGGGGATTGGGTGTGGGAATTCAAATTACGGAAAATGGACCACAGATATTCCAATGGGGAGATAATTGGACCTTCAGAGGCTTTTTCACCGCAAATATTTCAACAAAAGATGCAGTCGTGTACCTCACGAATAGCGAAAATGGATTAATCCCATTGCGTGAAATCGTCGGTACATTTATGGATGACCCACAACCTGCGGCAGATTGGTTAAATTACAAGTAGAAAAAGAATCCTTATCTATGAAATTTAAGATCACCCAACTGCTATTTATCGCAGGATTAGCTTTGGCCTGTGAAGGCCCAAAGGAAGAAATCACCGGAATTAAAGACCCTAACCTCAACTATGCTGAATATACGCCAGGGGAAAATGACTTGGAAATATCCCGTACCGAATATGCCGATAAGCTCTACGGGTTTTGGTTGGGGCAGTGTATAGCCAACTGGACCGGTCTAGTGACTGAAATGGATAAAATAGGTGGTGAGGGAATCGATGGTAGAGGGGCAGGTTTTTACACCCGTGAAAACTGGGGTGGGCCTGACGAGCCGGCCATCTGGGAAGAGACGGCCCAAGATCGAAAAATAGACTTTGTTCTGACCAAAAAGGGAGAACCTTGGGGTGCAGATGATGATACGGATATCGAATATATCTATCAGTGGCTCATGTATACCAACCAGACAACTCAGCTCACAGGCGAGCAAATACGAGACGGATGGCTGAAGCATATTTATTCGGATGAAAACACCCCATTTACGACTGGCGATGAAGAGACTCCAGAGAATTTTCTTTGGGTATCCAATCAAACCGCTCATGATTTGATGAGAGAAGAAGGTTTGATCCCTCCGGAGACCAGCGATCCGGAAAACAATAAGGATTATGAGATGATTGATGCGCAGTTGACTACGGAGATTTTTGGATTCTTTGCACCAACTAAGCCCGAATTAGCTAGAGAAATCGCGGAGCTTCCTATCCGAACCACGGCGAGAGAAAATGCGGAATGGGCAGCACAGTTTTATGTGACCATGTACTCACTCGCTTCTTCTGTGGATCAAAGTCAATCCATGAAGGATCAGGTGATGTGGCTTGCCGAGGAAGGGAGGGAAACATTGCCAGAAGGATCTGCGGTGGCCAGCATGTATGATTTCGTAAAGCAAAGCTATGAGGATGGAGTTGCCTGGGAAACAACTAGGGATAGCCTCCACATCAAGTACCAAATCAATCAGGAAGCAGGATATGATTGGTATGAAAAAGATCCGGTTTGCCATGGATGCTTTGCCGGAGGAATCAACTTCGGTGCTAGCCTGGTCAGTCTTTTCTATGGAGAAGGGGACATTGTAGAGACCATAAAAATCGGAGTTTTAGCAGGTTGGGATTCAGATAATCCTACAGCCACCTGGGGAGGGCTGCTTGGGTTTATGATAGGAAAGGAAGGCGTGGAAAAGGCTTTTGGAAATGATCTTTCGGAGACTTTTAACATTCACAGAACCCGAGGAGGCTTTCCAAATGACGGTATAGACAGCTTTGAAAATATGGCTCAAACAGGAGTTTTCATTGTTGACCGAATGGTGCAGGAGAGAATGGATGGTGGAGTTGATCTGGTCAAAAATGTTTGGTACATCCCTCAAGATTAGATTCTAAATCGAATGAAGGCAGTTCTCTATGAGCATTTTCAGCAAGAGCCAAAAGTATCGCTTGTCCCAGACCCAGAGTGCCCTGTGGATGGGATAATTCTGGAAGTGAAGTCTACTGGTCTTTGTCGTAGTGACTGGCATGGTTGGATGGGCCATGATGCCGATATAGAATTACCACATGTTCCTGGGCATGAATTTGCAGGAATCATCACTGAGGTAGGCAAAGATGTCAAAAACTGGAAAAAAGGTGATCGGGTTACGGTACCCTTTGTCTGTGCATGTGGAACCTGTCCCACTTGCCAGAGTGGAAATCAACAAATCTGTGATTATCAATTTCAGCCCGGTTTTACCCATTGGGGCTCATTTGCGGAGTACGTGGCTGTGTATCGTGCCGATACAAACCTGGTGTCTCTTGATGATGAAATCAGTTTTGATGCAGCCGCATCACTTGGATGCAGATTTGCCACTTCTTTTCGTGGGGTCGTGGCCCAAGGCAAGGTGAAAGGAGGAGAATTTGTGGCCGTTCATGGATGCGGAGGGGTTGGACTATCAGCGGTTATGATTGCCTCAGCTTTGGGAGCAATTGTTATCGCGGTGGATATTTCTGAGGAGAAACTTGGCATGGCCAAAGCAGCTGGGGCGAATTTCACCATAAACGCAAAAGCTGGAAATGTGGCTGAGGCGATTTCCGAACTTAGCAAGAGTGGAGCTCATGTTTCCATTGATGCCCTTGGAAGCAAAGTGACAAGTTGGAATTCAATTTCCTCTCTCCGAAAAAGAGGTAAACACATTCAGATTGGGTTGCTTGCCGGAGACCAATCGAATCCTCAAATCCCCATGCATTTGGTGGTGGCTAAAGAACTGGAAATTCTTGGAAGTCATGGAATGCAGGCTCATGCTTATCCGGAAATGATTCAAATGATAAAAGAGGGAAAGCTAAAACCTGAAGCTTTGATCGGCAGATCCATCAGTCTGGAAGAAGCTGGAAAGGAACTAGCAAGGATGGATGATTTTCGAGATACTGGAATGTTGATGATCAATAGATTTTAAGAGAATGAAAACTCTTTCTAAAATTTCCTGGGGAATAGTCGGAGTCGGCAATGTCTGCGAAGTGAAATCCGCTCCAGCCATGCAGCTCATACCTAACAGCCGCATTGAAGCGGTGATGAGAAGGAATACTGAAAAAGCTGAGGATTACGCAAAACGTCATGGAATAGCTAAATGGTATTCTGATGCAGATGCCTTAATCAATGACCCTAAAGTCAATAGCATTTACATTGCAACGCCTCCAAAATACCATTTGGAGATGACTTCAAAAGCCGCCAAAGCCGGCAAACCGGTTTATGTGGAAAAACCCATGGCTCGAAACTTTGGCGAATGCCGGAAAATGATTGAGGTCTGCAAAAAGCATGGTGTCCCTTTATTTGTGGCGTATTACCGTCGGGCTTTGCCTCATTTTGTGCGGATTAAGGAATTGCTGGATCAGGGAGAAATAGGAAGTGTCAGGACAGTTCATATCAATCTGAAGCAATCTCTGGAATCCACTCTGGTGGCTGATTCTGAAACCAACTGGCGGGTGATCCCTGAAATAGCTGGTGGTGGTTATTTCTATGATTTAGCGTCCCATCAGCTAGATTTATTGGACTTTTTCTTCGGCCCTATTCAGCATGCTTCAGGCTATTCTGCCAACCAGGCAGGAGAATACGAAGCTGAAGATATTGTGGTGGGCAACTTCGTTTTTGAAAATGGGGTTTTGGGGTCCGGAAACTGGTGCTTTACAACTGTGGAAGGAGCCGAAACGGATCAAATTCACATCATTGGACGTAAGGGCGAGATCAGGTTTGAGACTTTTGGGAAAGGAGAATTTGAAATTAGAAGGGAAGGAAAGAATTGGCATAAGGAGATTTATGCTTTGCCTAAGCATATTCAGCAACCTTTGATCGAAACGATAGTGTCAGAACTTCGAGGTGATGGCATCTGCCCAAGCAAAGGCGAATCAGCAGCTCGTGCCAATTGGGTCATGGATCAGGTGGCAAAACCTCCGGTCAGCTAGATTTCAGTGGGGTTTTCAGGGTTTGGCTGCGCCAAATAAAAATCTATGATCATTTTTTCTTCGTCCATCACTAGTTGCCTCAGGTAAATATCTTTTGACTTGTCATCCAGAAAAACCTGATCCAAATCGATTTTAATTTGAAGCTGATCCCTATCCCAAGAAATTCCGGGTTTATCTAACTTCAAGAATTTTTCCACAAAAAAATTTACCACCGTATTCATTTTATAGGCAAACGACACCTGCCTTGGCTTCACTTCGACAAGAAAAAGGAGCAGGCTGACTCCAGATGTCTTGAGCTTCAGTTGATTCTCCCCGAGAAATTCAATTCTTATTTTCTTTTTAGAAAAATTTCGAATCAAGTTTTCAAGTTCGCCCTGAGTGATGACTAAAAGCATGGTAAAAAGAAATTATTGATATGAACCAAGATTGTTTATTCTGCCTTTCAAGGCCATTAACTAAAAAAAGAAGCTGCGGTGGCTATCCCCTATTTTTTCATTAATTCCTCAAGGTCATTAAATATCTGGGTCTTGGGATTGATATCCCGATCAAAGACTAATGGATAATTCGTTCTACCCCTCACCGGCCAATTGTTCAACCAGCTCGCACCGTCGTGTATCCCCCAGAAAGTAACCCGACTGATTTTATCCGAATGCTTTTTATACACTTCAAAAATTTCCTTGTAACGTGCTGTAAGCTCCTGTTCCACACTTTTGGGAAGACCTTCAGAATACGGGTTGTACTCTTCTTGAAATTCGTAAGACTTGGCCAAATCGGCACCGATTGCCTCCCTTGGTCGTTTCAAAACATCCACATCCAATTCTGTAATCATCACCTTAAAACCGGCCTCATGAATCTCAACAATTCCCTTTTCAATTTCCGCAACTGAAGGCCTATCAAGCATATAATGACCTTGCATCCCGATCCCATCTATTCGCATCCCTTCAGCACGAAGCTCCTTGGCTAAAGCCAAAATGGCGGCTCTTTTCTTCGGGTTGAAAACGTTGTAATCATTATAATAGAGTTCTGCATCTGGATCTACTTCATTGGCCTTTCGGAAAGCTGTTTTGATAAAGTCTACCCCGGCTATTTCAAACCATTTCGATTTTCTGAATTCACCGTTGTCTTCAATCGCTTCGTTCACTACATCCCATCCTTGGATCTTTCCTCGATATCGCCCCACCACATTTTCGATGTGATCTTCTAAAGTCGCTAATAGTTGGGCTTTAGTTTTAGGAGTACCATCTTCTTGCTCAAAAACCCAATCCGGAACCTGCTGATGCCAGGCTAAAGTATGGCCGATGACGAATGCATCAAGCGATTCACCCAATTGAACATATTGATCTCCGAACTCGAAATCATAAAGATCAGGTTGAGGATGCACTCGCACCCACTTCAGCCCATTCTCAGGACTAATGCTTGAAAAGTGCTTCTGCAAAACCGGA
Source organism: Algoriphagus sediminis (assembly GCF_030403435.1). Classification (GTDB taxonomy): domain Bacteria; phylum Bacteroidota; class Bacteroidia; order Cytophagales; family Cyclobacteriaceae; genus Algoriphagus; species Algoriphagus sediminis. The sequence continues at coordinate 104,535 of NZ_JAUEPH010000007.1, read as the reverse complement.
AGTGCCCGACTTTCAGTACCATTTACTTCTCGATAATTCAAGGCAGCACCTATGTAAAAACTCTCCTCAAACAATCCCTTTAAAGAAGGGGAATCATCCTGATGAAATGAGAAAAGTAAAAATACGGGTACAACTAATAGCAAGAGACGTCTGACTGAATAGGGATTTTTCATCATTTCAATTTTAGAATAATTTAATTTTTTTCTCGAGAATGAGTCAGAATTCAAAGAAAGTTTCGTCTAGTCTTTAGCCCAAGGCCAAATCTTACTTAAATGGCCTCAATCCTAAAAATCAGACTTTTATTATTTTTTTATTAAAGGGATTTATTTTTTTATTTTATTTTAAATATTAACCCTGGATATTCTCTAATTAATTTACTTTAATCCAATTTTTTGGAATATTATTTTATTTTTTTAATCAATTGCAGAACTTTGGTCTGATTTTAGTCGTGTCTAATGCAACTACCGCATAGAACTTTGCATCTATAAGGTAAAGGAAAACCACCACCACATTTTCCACTACTAAACCAAACTATTATGAAAAGGCTCACTAAAAACAGCAGATGGTTTGTACCCTTACTGCTCACCCTGGTTTTCTTTGGCTTTGGCACTGAATCTAAAGCTAATCTAAATTTCAATCGAGGAATTTCTTTCGATGTCTTCTATTCCGAACTCCTACCTTATGGTGACTGGGTGAGGGATTCAAGACATGGATATGTCTGGCTTCCTGCAGTTGGCCCGGATTTTCACCCTTATGCCACAGAAGGGCACTGGGTAATGACGGAATTTGGAAATACCTGGGTATCCTACTATGACTGGGGCTGGGCGCCTTTTCACTACGGAAGATGGTACTATGATCAGTTCTACAGGAGCTGGGCATGGGTTCCCGGATATGAATGGGGCCCTGCATGGGTCAGTTGGAGGACTGGAGGCGGATATTACGGCTGGGCTCCTTTGAGACCTGGATTTTCCATCAATGTCTCCATCGGGCTTCCATTTTCCAGCTTTATCTTCCTGCCAAGGGCAAACTTATATGCTTATGATGTTTTCAGGTATTGCCCGCCAAGAAGAAATCGTGTGAGAATCTATAATCAGACTACCATCATAAACAATACGGTAGTTTATAATGATAATCGCTATATCGCAGGCCCTTCAAGAAGAGAGGTCCAAAGAGTTACGAGTAACCGCGTACCGACCTACAGAACTCAAAATAATGGAATCAGAGGTCGTCAGGTAGTTTCGCAGAATGGTAGACCACTGGCTAGAACAGAGTCTCGGATGGAAAGCAGAAGCTCCAGAACCCCCTCACAGAGAGGAATCAGTTCAAACTCTGCTCAAAATTCCAGGGCTCAAAATGAAGTAAGAAGAAGCACAAGTAGCAGGACCTCCGACCGAAATTCAGGTGTGAGAAGTTCAAGTCCTCAGCGAGATTTTGATGTGAAGCCTTACAATGGAAATCAAAGAAATACCGCGAGAAAAAGTACTTCGAGAACTGATGTTCAAAGACCAAGTGCTTCCAGACGTTCTGATAGTGGCAATAGAAACAGTGTAAGCACAAGATCAAACAGAGCAAATTCTAATGTGACTAGACCAAGTCAAAATCAGCGTGTCAGGGAAAGAAGTTCTGCCTCCAATAGGTCTTCTTCTCCAAAAGTGAATTCTCGGTCTTCGCAAAGCAGGTCCAGTGTCTCGAAGCCACAAAGAACTCAGCGTTCGAGTGTGGGCAGATCCTCTTCCAGAACAAGCTCTCCGAAAGTGAGTTCCAGCAGCTCAAGGAGCAGGACTTCCAGCCCAAAGGCAAAAACTTCTTCAAGGAACAGCAGCAGGGAAAGCAGTCGAACTTCTCGATCATCTTCCAGAGGTTCGGGACGAGGAAACTAATAACAAATCAAAAAGCATGGCTGAATTAGTCATGCTTTTTTCTTTTATTGAGTGACCTTAACCATCAACCAAGTCAATATGAAGAAGGTCATTCTCCTTATTTTTCTTTTAGCCTCATTTTTTGCTTCAGCTCAAGAAGTAGAAAACTTATTACCTCTCAAATACAGAAACATCGGCCCCTATCGAGGCGGACGTTCCGTGACTGCCACCGGGGTAGTCGATGATCCACTGACCTACTACTTTGGCACCACAGGAGGTGGAGTCTGGAAAACCAGTGATGCTGGACAGCACTGGGAAAATATCTCGGACGGTTACTTTGGTACAGGCTCGGTTGGTGCAGTAGCAGTCGCCGAAAGCAATCCAAATATCGTCTACGTTGGCATGGGAGAGCATGCCCCAAGAGGAGTGATGACCTCCTACGGTGATGGAGTTTATAAATCCACCGATGCGGGTAAAACCTGGAAAAAACTTGGCCTGGAAGAAACTCAGCACATCTCAAGGATTCAAATTCACCCCACTAATCCGGATATAGTTTACGTGGCTGCTCAAGGTGCACTTTTTGAGCCCAATGAAGAGCGTGGAGTATACAAGTCAACCGATGGTGGGGAGACTTGGGAAAAGGTTCTTTACCTGGATGCGAAGTCAGGAGCCGTGGAGCTTAGCATGGATATGAATACCCCTGAGGTTCTTTATGCCGCACTTTGGGAGCATCAAAGGAAACCCTGGCAAGTCATCTCCGGTGGCCCGGGATCGGGGCTTTATAAGACCACCGATGGTGGTGAAACCTGGAAAATGATTCATAATGGTTTGCCGGAAGCAAAAGGCAAAATGGCTGTATCCGTTTCACGAGCCAATTCCAATAAAGTGTATGCCCTTATAGAAAGTGATACCTATGCCGATACCGGAGGACTTTTTGTTTCAAACGATGCAGGGGAAAGCTGGACCTTAATCAATAAGGAAAACAGATTGACCCAACGAGCATGGTACTATATTGAGGTCTTCGCAGACCCTCAAAATGAAAACACCGTCATCGTTCAGAGTGCTCCCATGCTGAAGTCTATCGATGGAGGTAGAACTTTCGAAAGATTGGACGGTGCACACGGGGATTACCACGATGTTTGGTTTAATCCTAAAAACTCAAAAAATATCATTTTGGCAGATGATGGTGGAGGCTCCATTTCCTTTGACGGAGGAGAAACCTGGACCCCACAGAATAATATGCCCACCGCCCAATTCTATCGAATCAATACAGATAATCAGTTCCCTTACCGAATTTACGGTGGGCAGCAGGACAATTCCTCCGTGGTGATCTCCAGCATAGGAATAGGTCGGGGTGGAATTTCCCAAGAACATTGGAATCATGCTGCAGGTGGCGAATCAGCATTTTTAGCTTTTGATCCGGATGATCCTCGCTATGTGATGGGAGGAAGTTATTTAGGAACGGTTGAGCTTTTGGACATGAAGTCTGGAGGTTCTACTAAAGTCATGATTGATCCCATTCAATATCTGGGTAGGGATGCCAGTGATATGCGATATCGATATAACTGGAATGCTCCGATCATCTGGTCTCAGCATGAACCGGGAACCTTTTACCATGCTTCCCAATATGTGCAACGTTCCAGAGACGGTGGGATTTCCTGGGAGTTGGTCTCCCCGGACTTAACCAGAAATGAAAAGGAAAAACAAGGTAAGGGCGGAATTCCATATACGAATGAGGCGGTCGGGGCCGAGAATTACGGAACCATCTCATATCTCGCCGAGTCTCCACATGAAAAAGGTTTTATCTATGCCGGAAGTGACGATGGTTTAGTTCATCTGACTCGGGATGGTGGTGAGAACTGGGAAAACATCACCCCTGCAGGACTTGAGGAGTGCCTGATCAATGCCATAGAAGTTTCGCCGAATGACCCGGCCACTGTTTACATTGCCACGACCAGATATAAATTCAATGATTATACTCCTGGACTTTATAAAAGCACGGATTACGGAAAATCCTGGGAAAATATTTCAGGAGAGATTCCTGAAGATGCATTTACCAGAGTGGTCCGGGAAGACACAAGTGATCCAGATTTACTCTTTGCCGGAACGGAATTAGGGGTTTATTTCTCCCAGAATGGAGGTCAGAGCTGGAAACCCCTACAATTGAATTTACCCGTCACCCCTATCACTGATCTGAAAGTTGCCCATAATGATTTGGTAGTAGCTACCTCTGGAAGATCTTTTTGGATTCTGGATGATTTAAACTTGCTTAGAGAGTTGGATGATAATGATAAGAGTTTGAAGATTTTCACCCCAGATGATGCTATTCTGGCTCCATATTACAGTCCTATGTCCTCTAGCGATATTTCTGATTTTGATGGGACTGATCCTTTCGAAGGGGTGAATCCTGCCTTTGGTGCTGTAATCTACTACCAGTTACCAGAAGATTTCGACGATTCTACGGAAGTCAAATTGGAGATTAAAAATGGTGCTGGAAAAGTGATTCGCTCCTTTACCTCCAAAGAGGATAAGGATTTTCAGAGCTATGCAGGCGGTCCATCTCCAGAACCTATGCTAAGTAAAAAGCCCGGTTTGAATCGGTTTGTCTGGAACCTTAGTCATGATGGAATGCCTGGAATCCCTACAGCCTATATCGAAGCTGGCTATGGTGGGCATGGAGTGATCCCCGGAGACTATGAAGTCACCTTGATTACCGATGCCGGCGAAGTTTCGGCTACCGCCAAAGTCAATCCGAATCCTGACTTCGAGATTACCATGACCGAGTACCAGGAATACGATGAATTCATGAGTGCCCGGGAAGAAGAAATCCGTGTGATGCATGGCATGGTAAACCAAGCCAAAGCCTATCAGGATCAGCTTCAAACTCTTATGGGAAAACTGGATGACATGGAAGGGATGGCTGAATTAAAATCAGCAGGTGAAGAATTAATGGCTTCTTTAAAAGCCTGGGATGAAAAGATGGTACAGCGAAGAAGCAAGGCCTATGATGATGTAGAAAACTTCCCGAACAAGTTTACCGCGAATTACCTCTTTATGATTAATCAATCTAATAGCAGTATTCCAAAACTCACTGAGGGGTCCAAGAAACGCCATGCCGAACTTTGGGAGCAGTGGCTAGAATTGGAGAAAGAAGGAAAAGCCTTAATCGAAACCGAGGTACCGGCATTTAATAAAATGGCCAGTGAGATGGGGGTTGGTGTTTTGTTTGGGAAGTAGGTTTAATAGAATTGATCTTCAACTTAACTAGAGGCTTTCACTGGTTCTTCGAGAAGAATCGGTAAAAAAAAGCCAGCCTAGGAATAGAGATTAGTTCAATGGAAAGTTGCCCAAAGCTTTTTCCAATAGCCATAGTCAGGTTTAAAGCGTAGTTCCCCTGATGTGGCTTAGGCCACTTCGCCTAATACCACCAGTTTTTCCAAGTTTGGAGATTCAGAACCTCCTTTTGGTTCTATGGTAATGGCAAAAGCCCCCGCATCAGCTACTGCCTGCATTTGTTGTAAAGTGAATTTTTCACCGGGATCAACCAAACCTATCCCTATCGGCCCATCTTCTCCAATGGCCCAAAGCTGATAATCAAAGTCCGCGGAAAGGGAGTTCAAATTATTCACAGCCACAAATACCTCTTGAGCCTGTCTATCCCAAAAAACATCCACTTTGGCATCCGTTTGCATGGGCAGTGTCTCCCCAACCATTTCCACCCTTTGAAAATCTCCTGCCACAAGGCGATCAAGTCGTGAATTCGCTTCTTCATTTTGGAGCCGGACCTGATCCAGATTATCTGCCATCACTTGCTGATCCTGAAGAAGTGCGGTGAATCTCTGGTTTGTTTCATAGAATTTACTCGCATAATAAATCGCTGAAGCAAAAGACAGAATGGCCAAAAACGATGCTGCTACCGCAAAAGCTTTCCAAGGGAGAGTCTTTACCTTTCTATCTTCTTTTGGAGTAATAACGGCCTGTCCAGCCTCATTTTCATTGAAAAAGTCTTCCTCGAGCGTTTGGAAAATCTTGTCTTTAACCCCTTTCGATGGAGTACTACCAGTAAGTTCGTCTAGGGCAAACATTGTCTTTTCCAGCGAATCCAGTTCCTTTTGAATTTCCGGATGGGCCTTAGCCATAGCAATCACTTCCTCGCACTCACGCTCAGTAAGCTCCCCCAAAAGGAAAAGCTCCAGTTTGCCTGATTCGATATATTCTTGAATGTTCACGCTAGATTCGTTCAATGTTCTTTTTCAATACCTGGATTGCAGCTCTCACACGAGATTTTACCGTTCCTAATGGAATGTCAAACTCCTCAGAAATCTCCATATGGGTAAATCCCTTGAAGTAAATATACTCGATGACAAATTTTTGGTCTTCATTTAACAATTCCATCAGCTCTTTCACCCCGATACCTTCGACCTGATCCAAGGTACCATACCGGCCTTTCATACCAAATACGAAGTGATCGATGGTTTCGGTCTTAGTTGATTGAGAAATTTCTTTAGATCTTAATTTATCAATGGCCGAATTTCGGCAAATATTCACCATCCAGGTATACAAACGCCCTTTGGACTCGTCGTACTGATCGATTTTCCTGGTGATTTTGATAAACGCATCGTGAAATACTTCTTCACAAATATCCTCATCTGCTATCATTCTTCGGATTACCCCAAAAAGCGCCCTTGAGTACTTTTCATAAAGGTATTCTGTGGTCTTGCGATCCCTGGCCCTTAGCCCTTTTAAAATTTCTTCTTCCTGCAAAAACTGATAGATTGAAACGTCAATCTCTTAAAAATAAGAATGCCTACCAAATGTTTAAGGTTATCTGTTTTTGGGAATATTTTTTTAAGCTGGATAAGGACATTGGAGCCCAAAAATCAAAGTCAAAATCAGTTCGACTTTATTTTAATTCCCTTTAGAAGCTTTTTTCTCTTCCTTTTCGAGGTCTTTGAAATATTTTCTGAAAAGAAAATTGGAACGCATGGCTTCCATGTTTGTATTAAATTTCTCCGTGCTGGACTCCAGGTTAATAAGGGTTTGCATTAGAGTTGCCCGAAATAGTGAGTCTTCCATTATCAATCCGGCTGTTCCTTCTCCAGCTTTAACCCCATCTATAAGTTCGCTAATAGACTCTAGTACGGCCTCTGTCTCCATGGTGGTGGATTCTAGTCGGTCTAAACTCCTTTCCACTCTTGAAGTCAAGGTGGTATCACTGATAAGTCTTCCTGTCAATCCATCACCTTTCTCTATGTTTTCCAATAATTCCTTCCCTGCAGCAGCCATCTGATTGGCCTGGTCCCCTGCCCTTCTGAATGATCGAATCGCATCTTTCATCTCCACTAAAAGAAGTGTATCCGACAACGTATTCCACAGATTCTCATTTTGATTGAGTTTCTCAGTAATCTCAGATAGATTCATGAGTGTGTTCTGAAGATAGTCTCCAGTACTGTTCAATTGAAGAAGCATGTCTTCAGTACCAATTTGCTCCAAGGGAATCAAAACATCTCCCTCTTCAATCGGAGGTGCATCTCCCTCCTGAGGGTGAATTTGAAGAATTTTATTACCGATTAATCCATCTGTGTTAATGGTAGTTCTTGCATTTTTTAAAATAAAAGGAGTCATTTTTCTTCGAATCAATAAATCCACCTGAATCCTGGATTCATCAAGAACATTGATATCGCTGACTGTGCCAACATTCATTCCCTTGTAGAGGACATTATTTCCCGGAAGGAGTCCGTTCACATCCTCCATATCTACATACACGTGCATGGATGTTCCCAGAATATTCTGATTTCTTCCTATCATGTAGAGCGAAAAAACCAGAAATAGCAAGCCCGCCAGCACAAGTGCTCCAAGCTTTGTATTGGATATTTTTTTGTCCTTAGTCATAGTCCTTCGAAGAAATCCCGAACCTTGGGATCGTTGTTTTTGATTAGATTTTCGAATGTACCTTCAGCGTAATTCCTTCCTTCGATAAGCATGATTATCCGATTAGCTGTCATTTTTATACAGCTCATATCATGTGAAATAATAATAGAAGCCGTATTGTACTTTTTCTGAATCCGATTCATTAGCTCACTTATTTCCCTTCCGGTGATAGGATCCAAACCTGTAGTTGGCTCATCATAAAGTATGACTTTTGGCTGAAGAATGATCGTTCGTGCCAATGCTATTCTCTTTCGCATCCCCCCGGAAAGCTCGGAAGGCATCATATCAATAGTATGGGCCAAACCAACATCCTCCAAAGCTTCCTTCACAGCAGCCTCTGCTTTCGCCTCCCGTTCTTCTTTGCTCCAATGCCTACGGAGGGGAAACTCCAGATTTTCACGTATAGTCATCGAATCGTATAGGGCGTTACTTTGGAACAGGAATCCCACATCAGCTCTAAGAAGGTCCATTTCATCTTGATCTAAAAGGCTGATATCATGATTAAGAATGGTAATTTTTCCTGTATCAGGCTCAATCAAACGAATGACACATTTGATCAAAACCGACTTACCTGAACCTGACTTTCCCAAAATCACCAGATTTTCACCTTGCTTAAGGCTCAGGGAAAAATTCCTTAGCACATGATTTTCACCAAAGGATTTGTTCAGTTTATCGACTTCTATTATAGACTCAAAGCTTTCCATAGTATCAGGTAAAACCCAGCACATCGGCCACTTGAACCGCAATCAAATCCAAAATGAAAACTAAAAGTGAGGCTACAATAACCGCTGTAGTTGCGGATCTCCCAACTCCCTCTGTTCCCTTTTTTGAAGTATATCCCTTGTAGCATCCCACTATGCCTATGGCAAAGCCAAAGAAAATAGTCTTGACTATCGCTGGAACAAAATCTGCAAAAACCAAGGCCTTATAAGCCTGATACCAATAAAGCGCCCAGCTAACATCCCCTTTAAGATTCGCTCCCAAAAAACCTCCATAAAGAGAAATGGCTATGGCCAAACTGGAAAGAACCGGAACCATGATTGTTGAAGCCAAAACGCGGGTTACAACCAAGTATTTGAATGGATTGGTACCTGAAACTTCCATGGCATCTATTTGCTCAGTCACACGCATAGAGCCTAATTCCGCACCAATCCCTGAGCCAATCTTTCCCGCACAAATCAAAGCGGTAATCACCGGTGCAATCTCCCTTACCAATGAAACAGAAACCATCGAAGGAAGTAAGGCGTCAGCACCGAATTCCACCAAAGTAGGTCGTGATTGTATGGTCAAAACCAGTCCCATAATAAATGCGGTGATGCCTACTAGGGTAAAGGTTTTGTACCCAATGAAATAGCATTGATTGATAAACTCCTCCCATTCTTGCCTTGGCTTGGTCACTTCACGAAAAAACCTTCCCGTAAAGCGGGCTATCTCACCCACCTCCTGCAAAAAAGGTGTATTTAGAATGTTTTGCGATGCCATGACTTTTCAGTTTACACTAAAATCTTTCACTGCCCTCAGGCACAATTATACCGGAATCAGATTCATCTAGGTTAAAAATAACCTAATTCACAAAAAACCCTATCAACCCAAGGAAGAAGTGATTTCTATCATAAAATTTCTCTTATCAATCGAGCTTTAGAAAAGAAGGAGTTTTGATTAAGGCTTATCTTTGGTCTCGAACAAAATGGATTACTTATGAAAGCTAAACGCATTTTTTTCACCGGAGGCTCAGGCAAAGCAGGAAAGCATGTTATCCCTTACCTTTTGGACCGGGGTCACAGAGTAATGAATGTAGATCTCAAACCACTGGAACATCCAGGAGTGGACAACCTGATTGCAGACATCACAGATTCAGGTCAAATGTTCAATGCCATGAGTTCTTATGCAGGTTTCGATGAATTAGAGCCAGGTACGGGAGTGCCTAAATTTGATGCCGTGGTCCATTTTGCTGCCGTGGCGCGCATTCTTATCAATCCGGACAATGAAACTTTTCGAGTAAATACCATAGGCACTTATAACGTCATCGAAGCAGCGGTCAAACTTGGAATCAAAAAGATAATTATAGCCTCCTCTGAAACGACCTATGGGATTTGTTTCTCCGACGGCAAAACCGATCCTGACTATCTTCCCCTTGATGAGGAATATGATATAAACCCCATGGATAGCTACGGTCTCTCTAAAGTTGTCAATGAAAAAACGGCTCGTGCATTCCAGCGTCGTTCAGGCTTTGACATCTATGCCCTTCGAATAGGAAATGTCATCGAGCCTCATGAGTATCAGGAGCTTTTTCCATATTATTTCAAGCATCCAGAGGTGAGGCGCAGAAATGCCTTTTGCTACATTGACGCCAGGGATCTTGGACAAATCGTGGATTTATGCATTCAAAAAGATGGTCTTGGTTTCGAAGTTTTCAATGCTGGAAATGACCATAATGGAGCAATCATTCCGAGTAAGGAACTGGCAAAAACCTTTTTCCCGGGAGTGCCAATTAAGAGGGAATTAGAAAAACATGAAGCACTTTTTTCTAACAAAAAAATCAAGGAGATACTGGGATTTAAGGAGCAGCACAACTGGAGAAAGTATGTTAAATAAGAAGTCAGGTAGAATCCTCTTTTTCAATTTCCCTGATTACCTTTTGTCTTTGACCTCTTAGAAAATTTTGAAGAAGCTCTATTTCATAGCGGATACCAAAAGAGGAGGTGATCTTGGGAATTACTGGCATTATATGCTAGGTTATTTTTTACCCATTGTAACCTATCTCAGAAAAAACAAAGAAATAATTTCTTCCAAAGAATTGGTTTTTGATTCGTGCAATCCCTTGACCGATGCGATTCTGATGGAATATCTAGATGAACTAAAGGTCAGATACTCTTTTGAAAAATTGACAGAGAAGGGAATAGAGGTACCAAGAGCAGATTGGAAATCAGTCCGCGGGAAAATCCGAAGGCAATTATTGAAATTAGAGCTAGCCCTGAGAGGTGAGCACGCATCTATTTTTACTTATCATAAGTTCAGGGTAAAAGCTGATAAAATTTTGATTCCAAGGTGGGATAGATATCTCGATGAGTATGGCAGCTTTAGCAGCCCAGTCAAAAAAGACTTAAAAGGAACCATTTTGCATTTAAAACTCTGGGCAAAATCAGATCAATCGAGAGAAGAAATCATAGTTATAGAAAGGTCCAGGCCTCCATCAATACTCAAATCAACGGAAGGTAAAGAAGCCAGGTGGTTACCCAACTATGGAACTGAGAGAAGACAACTAAAAAATGGTGAAGAAATCAATGATTTTTTGAAGAGTCAAGGATATAATGCTCGAAGATTTTTTCCAGGAGATGAGTCTCTAAAATTACAAATTGATGTATTTTCTAAGGCAAAAGTTTTGATTGGGATTCGCGGTGCAGAACTATTGAATATGATTTGGATGCTACCTGAAGCGAAGGTGATTATGCAGGAAAGTGCTGATTTTAAAAATGAAGCTATTCAGATTAAGCTAGCTAACGCATTTGATCTAGAGCTAAAAATAATTCCCCATGATGGTCAAATATCGCCAAGTTTAAATCCCGAGCATATTTTAACTTATTTAATCAATGGATAGATTACCCGAAAATATACTTTCTGCCCAAACAGGTGACGAATTAATTCAATTCATAAATGAGACTAAGACCAAATCAAACTATGAATTAAAGGAAATAGCTTTGTCCGAACAAGAACAATGGTCTATTCTCCAAGGCGTGCTTTCCCATAAAAGTCGAGGCTTTTTTCAAGTGATGGGATTAAAAAATAGGATAAATCCATCAGATGAAAAGCTGATGCTCTATCAGCCCCAGAGTGCTCTTACAGGGCTAATTTTCTTTAAATCAGGTGATGAGATTTATACCCTTCTTCAAGCAAGAGTAGAACCAGGAAATTCAGGAATAATTCAGTTGGGCCCGACCATCCAGAGTACACCGGCCAATTATCTCCAGCTTCATGGAGGAAAGGCAACCGCTTATGTGGAAAATTTTACCAGCTTCTATCCTGGCTGTCACTTGATTTGGCATAGTATGCAGCATGACCTTGGAAGTAAGTATTATCAAAAAAGTAAGACCCATCACTATTTGCTCAGCACAGGTCCTATCGCTACAGAAGAAAATATGGTTTGGGCATCCTTGAGTTCTATTCAAGACGTGCTCCTTAAGGATAATTTACTCAATGCAGATCTAAGATCTCTTTTGGCAGTTTTTGATTGGGATGGTTTTTGGCAAAACGGAAACAACAGCTCTGTGAATATTACTGTTCCAGAAGGCGATTTATCGAAATTGAAAAAATATGAAATGACTCCACTCGAGGATTTAAAAAAATGGGAAGTTAATTCTCAAGGCGTAAAAGCATTAGAGGGGCAGGCTTCAAGTGTAGGGATGTTTCATTTTTCAGCCACAAATAGAGAGGTAAAAGCTTGGTCACAGCCCCTATACAAAGTTGAAGGCCAAGGGCTGGTTCAACTTCTTTACACTCAGGAATCCGGTGAACTGAATTTTTTGGTTCGATTTGATCATGAATGCGGAATTTCTACCCCAATAGCATTGTACCCTAGCTACCTTTCTACCCCCGAAGACCCGAACCCCGAATCTCCATTCCAAGTTGGAGAAACTAAATACGAGATTATCCAATGTGATGAGGGTGGGAGGTTCTTCAGAAATAACTCTACTTATCAGGTGATTCAGGTTGAAAAAAAAGTTCCCGACACTAAGGGCATTTGGATTACATCATTAGAATTAAGGGCATATCTCAACGCATCAAACATTTGTTCATTTCAGTTGAGATGTATCAGCTCCTTGGTTCTTCATTTACTTCATCCTTTGAGTTTTGATAAAAAATAGGGCAAGGCTTCCCGAATAAAATTTGGTGTAGTCCAAAATTCGTAACTTCGCGGCTTCATTTTGCTAAACCTATTCTAGCAATTCCAAATAATCTGGAATTGCTCAAACCTATTCCTATGAAAAAGTATCTAAACCTATTCGATTTTAGCCAAAAGGTAGATTATAAAACGGAGGTACTATCCGGTCTTACTGTGGCCATGGCATTGATCCCTGAAGCAGTTGCTTTTGCCTTCATCGCTGGTTTATCACCTCTTACTGGACTATATGCCGCCTTTATGATGGGGCTGGTGACATCCATCCTTGGAGGTCGACCTGGAATGATTTCAGGTGCTACTGGTGCAGTAGCCGTTGTAATCGTATCCCTTGCGGCTGATCATGGGGTAGAATACGTTTTTGCCGCAGTGGTACTGGCTGGTATTCTTCAGGTTACTGCAGGTGCCTTGAAACTTGGAAAGCTGATGAGATTGGTTCCACACCCAGTAATATTCGGTTTCGTCAACGGTCTGGCCATCATTATTTTCATGTCCCAGCTGGATCAATTTAAGGATGCAGCGGGAGATTGGCTCACCGGGAGCACATTATACATTCTCTTAGGCCTCGTCTTGCTGACCATGCTGATTATTTGGGGTTTGCCAAAGCTGACCAAAGTGGTCCCCTCCTCTCTGACTGCGATCCTGGTGATTTTCGCAGTGGTGAAGTTTTTGGGATTAGACACCAAAACTGTGGGCGACATGGCAAGTATTCAGGGCGGCTTTCCCCCTTTTCATTTACCAGCGGTTCCCTTAAATTTTGAAACCCTTCAAATCATATTTCCCTATGCCGCTATTGTGGCCGGAGTGGGCTTGATTGAGAGTCTTTTGACCTTGAATATTATTGACGAAATCACAGAAACACGAGGTAGAGGTAATAAGGAAGCTGTGGCTCAGGGAATTGCAAATATGCTTTCAGGTGTTTTTTCAGGAATGGGTGGATGTGCCATGATCGGGCAAAGCTTAATCAACATTTCTTCCGGAGCAAGAGCAAGGCTTTCAGGAATTGTGGCCTCGGTTATGCTATTGGTGTTTATCATGTTTGGAAGTAGTCTGATCGAACAGGTACCTATGGCAGCACTCACAGGTCTGATGATCATGGTGGCAATAGGAACCTTTGAGTGGGCCAGTTTAAGAACCTTCACCAAAATGCCGAAATCGGATGTATTCCTAATGGTATTGGTTACTTTGATCACTGCCGTTCTTCATAATTTAGCGGTGGCTGTTTTGGTCGGCGTGATTTTGGCGGCTCTATTTTTTGCTTGGGATAATGCCAAGCGAATCCGCGCGAGAAAATATGTGGATGAAAATGGCATCAAGCACTACGAAATGTATGGCCCACTTTTCTTTGGTTCTGTAACGGCCTTCGCCGAAAAATTTGATTTGCAGAACGATCCTGAGGAGGTAATTATCGATTTTGCGGAAAGTCGTGTAGTCGATATGTCGGCTATAGAGGCTCTAAACAAAATCACCGAACGCTACCTGAAGGTGGGTAAAAAGCTTCATTTAAAGCACCTTAGCCCAGACTGCCGCAAGCTCATCGCTAACGCTGATAAACTGGTGGATGTGAATGTTATTGAAGACCCCAACTATAAGCTGGTGGTGGATAAAATCTAAAATGAAAGGAAGATTCTATATTTAGGAAATTTAAATTCTCACTTTATGACTCGGATAATTGGTGTTCTTTTTATTTCCTCCCTTCTTTTTGCATGTGGCCAAAGCCAGAAATTGGAAGAAACCTCTGATTTGACTATATCTGCCAAAGCGAGTTACACCACTCCCTTGGGGAAAACCTTTGAGCTTTCCGAGCCTTCGGCAAAGCTTCTAGAACAATACGAAGAAGCCAAGTCAAACTATGAGTCGGATCCTCAAAACGTGGAAAATCTGATTTGGTACGGCAGAAGAGCAGCGTATTTAGGAAGATATGAGGAGGCTATAAATATTTATTCCGATGGCATTACCAAATTTCCAAAGGAGCCTAAACTTTATCGACACAGAGGACACAGGTTTATTAGCCTAAGGGAATATGATAAAGCCATAGCTGATTTGGAAAAAGCCGCTCAGCTGATTCAGGGGACAGAAAATGAAGTGGAGCCAGATGGTATGCCAAATGCCTTAAATATTCCTGTGAGTACTTTGCACGGAAATATTTATTACCATCTGGGATTGGCCTATTATCTTACTCATGACTATGAAAAGGCCTATGAGGCGTACCTCAAATGCAGGGAAAGTGGTTCTCGGTATGATAATATAGTTTCGAGCACTCACTGGCTTTTCATGATTCAGCAGCGCTTACATAACCCCTCCAAGGCCGACTCACTTTTGGCTCCAATTCATTCAGATAGCACTGTCATAGAAAATCAAAGCTATGCAGACCTTTGTGAGTTATACAAAGGTTGGATCCTCGTAGACTCCTTGCTTCAGGAAGGACCGGATGACCCTTCAAATCATGCGGTTCGGTATGGCGTGGCGAATTGGTTTTTATATAATGGCGATACCTCCAGGGCTAGGGATTTAATGTGGAAAATGATAGATGCTTCTTCCTTCACTTCCTTTGGATATTTAGCAGCCGAAAGTGATTTGATTGAGTATTTCGAAGCAAAAAAATAAAGCTTATTCCACAAGGGTAAAGACCATCTGACGGAATTTCCAGCCAGTTTGGTCACCATTTCCAGCACCACTGGTTTGCTTAAAAATCAAACCAATTAAGTTTTCATTTGGGTCTGCGAAATACTGGGTATTGAAATATCCACCCCAGTCGAAAGTCCCCAAACCTCCAATTCCTCCAATCGCTACTCCCTTTTGATCCACAAGCCCAAAGGCCAAGCCATATTCTTTTCCTCCATCACCAAGCAAGTCGCCTACCTGATTTGACATGATGGTCTCTATGGTGGTGGGACTTAGGATCCTTACTCCATTTAGTTCACCTCCGTTTAAATACATTTGTAGAAATTTAGCATAATCTGCTGTGGTGCTGGAAAGTCCTGCACCTCCAGAAAAGAAGGCTTTAGCACCAGTTTTGGGATAATCCGGATCATAAAACGTGACAGGGTAAGGTTTCCAGCTTTCCTCTAAAAAATTGTGAACAGTGACCAGTCTCTCTCCCTGAGATTCATTTAAATAAAATCGGGTATCATCCATTCCCAAAGGATCAAAAATCCTTTCTTCTAAAAACTCATCAAATGGCTTACCCGAAATAACCTCAATAAAGTATCCCAACACATCCAGACCTTCACTGTATGTAAATTTCTCTTCTGGCTCATGATGCAAGGGTAATTCTGCCAACCTCATTACGCTTTCCTTAATAGTAACATCCTGAGTAGTAAACAGATCTACCACTCCTGCTTTTTGGTAAATCTTCTTCATACGTATATCACCATCAATCACTCCATATCCTAGGCCCGAAGTATGGGTAAGTAAATGTCGGATGGTGATCTCGCTTTCACTTTCAACCGAGGTGAAAGAGCTATCAGAATCATCAAATTCTTGAAGTATGGTCGGGTTTTCAAATTCTGGAATGTATTTGGAAATAGGATCGTCAAGTCTAAAATGCCCCTCTTCCCAAAGAATCATAACAGCGGTGGAAGTGATCGCCTTGGTCTGAGATGCTATTCTAAAAATAGAATTCTTACTCATTTCAGTCCTTGAATTCACATCAGAAAATCCTTTTGCTTCGTGATATACTACCTCGCCATCTTTGACCACCATCGCAACGAGTCCAGGTACTTGTTGCTCCTCTATCGCTTGATTTAACATTGCGTCAAGTTTTTGCAACCTGGACTGATTAACCTGAGCTGATACTACTAAAATGGTCAGCAGCAAGGAACATAGAGTTAGAAATAACTTTCTCATCATTTGGGAACTTAGTTTCCTCAAATTAGAAATAATCAATGCATAAAAAAAGGCCGGCAAAAGCCGGCCTTAAATTTCCTCCCAAAGGAAATTATGGTGTCACCTCGAAGTAATATTCAGTTCCATCAGGGAATGTTCCCAGAACAACAATCTCTTCATCTTCAAGATCTGACAGTTCTTCAATTAACTGTTCAGGAGAAGTTATTCTAATTCTTCCATTTTCACTAATGATAGAAGTAATCACAAACCCTACTCTTGCTCCCGCTCTTCTCCATTCCGGATTGGTAACCGAATCAATGATGGCTCCACCTTGTAAATCCAACGCTTCTTTGAGGTCCTCATCGATATCCTCGAAGGTCACACCGGCAAATTCAAATACTTGTGGTTGCTCTTTAATCACTATTTTAGTATCTCCATCGAAGTTTTTCAAAGTAGCTTTAGCCGACATTTTTTCACCATCTCTGATGAAATCCACTTCAACCTGATCACCAGGTCTTTTCCTAGCTACCATTTCTTGAAGAGTTGCAACATTTAGGGTTTCACGACCATCGATACCGATAATCACATCACCTTCTTGGAGGCCAGCTTCAGCTCCTCCACTTCCTTCATTTACTCCTGCCACGTACACACCCTGATCAACAGAAAGGTCAAGATCTAAAGCTTCCTGAAGCTCTGGACTTACATTATTAATCCGAACGCCTAATAATCCTCTCTGCACGGTTCCATATTCCATCAGATCGTCCATTACTTTTTTCACCAAAGTACTCGGCACTGCAAATGAATAGCCACTGAAAGTACCTGTTCGGGTAGCAATGGCTGTATTTATTCCAATAAGTTCACCTGAAAGATTTACTAAAGCTCCTCCGGAATTTCCTGGATTAACCACGGCATCAGTTTGAAGAAAGGACTCAATTTGCAAGTCATTTTCTACACCTCTTAGGATCCCAATGTTTCTGGCTTTTGCTGAAATAATCCCTGCAGTTACTGTAGAATTCAGATTAAAAGGGTTACCCACTGCAAGGACCCACTCACCAATTTGAGTTTCATCTGAATCACCGAACCTCACATAAGGCAATCCAGTATCTTCTATTTTCAACAATGCTAAATCTGTGGTCGGATCAGTTCCAACTATAGTAGCTATGTATCGCTTATTATTTTCAAGCGATACGGTTACCTCATTTGCACCTTCCACCACATGATTGTTAGTGACGATATAACCATCCGCAGAGATGATCACACCAGAGCCTGAGCTAATCCCTTGAGGTGGCATACCCTCTTCTTGATCTTCCAAATCTCTGGGGGGCATCCCGAAAAATCTTTCAAGTTCAGATCTACCTCGTCTGTTATAGTTCACTTTACTATTAACATAGACCACGGCAGGAGTTACTACTTCTGCAGATGCCACGAAGTTAATTCCGTCTGGTATGGTGAAATCCTTATCAGAAAGCAGGTTTACAAAACTGGCCTGCTGCTTCTCATCAAAGGTTTGACCGCTTTCCGGCTGAACGAAAAACCTCAGTCCAGCTAACACAACCAAACCTCCCATTAAGGAGGCCAAAATCATCCCAAAGAAGAATTGTCTCTTATTCATAGGTTTTAATTTTTTTTCAGTAACAACGTATATTAAAGCGAACCGATCAGAAATAGGTTTTTCATAATTTGAAAAATCCTTCAAATTAACATCAATTAACCGCTTTTGAAGGTGTCATGAATTTAACAAAAAAAGAAAAGAGTGGGTTACCCCACTCTTCAAATTATTTCACCTCAATTACAGATTTCTGAATTTTCTTTTCCTCTTTAGGAATTAAAATCTTCAAAATTCCATCCTGATAACTGGCAGAAATATTTTCGGAAGTCGCATCATCCGGAAGCTGGAAAGTTTTCTGGAACTTACCGTATTGACTTTGAATTCTGTGGAAATTCTTCCCTTCCGTTTTCTCTTCTCTTCTTCTTTCTCCTGAGATAGTTAGGCTACCATCTGTGAGATCGACTTTGAAATCTTCCTTCTTGGCACCTGGAATGGAAAGCTCTATTTCATAGGATTTCTCATCCTCAGCAATGTCCACTGCAGGATTAAATTGTCCTTCACCGTTTGGAAATGAATCATTAAAAAACTGATCGATCATGTTATAAAACGTATCAGTTTTTGGACTGTTTAATTGATTATATCTTACAAGTTTCATGGTTTGAATTTTTTAATGGTTGAACACGGAAACCAATATGTAAATTCTGTTCCAACCCATTTTATCGGACATTCTGTCTTTTTTTACTTAAAATCACAGCTTAATTCAGACATTTTGACCGGTTATTTTATTCAAGCCTTTTCTAATGTCATATTCGAAACTCAATCATGATATTGTCAATTTGCATTATAAAGAGATTGGTGACATCTTAAATAAATTTATCCACACCCGATGCGTCTTCAAAAGCAAATCGTTTCTCTCATCTTCTCATTTTTCCTCATTACTCAAGCTCAAGCTCAAGCTCAAGAGACAGGAGATACGACTGGTATTTTCAGTCAAGTGGATTCCACTATAATTGAAAACCAAGAAATTGGGACTAACCAAGCCATTGATACTCTTTTCGTTCGTAAGCAGGACACAAGACAAAACATTCCGAAAATTGGGCTTTTACTTAATCAGATCGTAACCAAATCGAAGAAATATGCCATTGAATTAGGCAATGTGAATTTGCTTCTAAAAGCAAAGCCTGACTTTTCTGAGATGGATGACAGAATACCTGTTTTAAAAAATACGATGACCGAATTAGCCGAAGTCGTGATTGAGTATGAAGAGAAAGGAAACAATCGTTTCATTAATGGTATTGAAAATTTTTTGAATTTAATTGAAGAGGAGCAGCAGAATTTTGAAGATAGGATTTCGAAAAGAGTGGATGACCTGGTAGAAGCTGGCGACAAGTTGGATAAGATAAGGCAAGACACCATAATTAGTTTGACCTTAAAAAATAGCGAGACCTTACCTGAAATCGATAGAGAGTTGAGATCCATTCAAAACAAGTTGCGGAGTTTAGATAGCTTATTAATTACCCAGGAATTAGAAATAGCCTCGTATCAGTCCAGAGTTTCAGATTTAAGTATTCAATTATTAGGATTAAGAGAATCAGTAAATCAAAGCGAAAGAAATATTCAGAGGCGATCGTGGAAAAAAGAAATTAATTATATCTGGGAAGCACCATCTTATGAGATAGAAGATTCTTTTCTAACAAATTTCATTAAATCCGTGCCAATAAATGGCTCTGTTTTAATCAGGTTCGTAGAAAAAAAATCTTTGTTTTTAACCTCATCTCTGTTAGTAGTTTGCTTAATATACTTTTTCTCGAAAAGGGCCATTAAAAATGTGATAGCACGAAAAGAATTCGCAGAGCAAATTTTAGAAAGGATTAAATTGATTCAAAATCAGTTGTTTATTTCTTGTATTATAATCACCATACCCTTCATTTTTACATTTATAGAAAACCCCACTATTGTATTCAGTAGTCTATTATCCCTGGTTTTTGTCACCCTTTCCGGTTGGATTGCCTATCAGAGATTTCCAAAAAAAGTATTTTGGCTTTTAGCCATTTTTTACCCGGTCTATTTGGTGGCACCTACATTCGGTCTTGCCTGGGGGATGAATTTTGACGAAAGGTATTTTGATTTATTTGTTTCAGCCTCAGGAATTACCCTTGCCATTCTTATGTATAAAGAAACGGATAGGCATTTATTTGTTGGATCCAGGGTACTGAAAGCCCTTTCTGTTTTTCTATTAACCTTCGCCTTATTTTCTTTTGGTGTAAACATCTTTGGAAGGCCAACCTTAGCAAAAACATTCAGTATTTTAGGAGTTAGCAATTTCTACAGGGGTATAGGCCTTTATTTATTTGTTCAGGTTTTCCTAAAATTTGTTTACATCTGGCTTGAATCATCCAAAAAAGAAGATGATGTGCTCACTTCTTACTTTGATTTTCAGGAGATACAAAATAGGGTCGAAAAAGTGATAAGTATTTTTGCCATTGTTTTATGGTTTTATGCACTTACGGTATACCTTGGCTGGTTCTCAACCATTGGGAATTCACTAGTCAGTTTCCTCACTCAACCCAGGACACTAGGAAACCTTGAATATGAATTTTCGACCATTCTTCTGTTTATTATTATCCTTATGGTAAGCTTTTTTCTGGCTAATAATATCGCCTATTTCGCATCTGTATTTGATCAAAAAACAGGTAGTTCAAGGAACAAAAGATTAGGGAGCTCTATTCTTCTTATCAGACTTGCCATCATCACCATAGGTTTCTTTATTGCTATGGCAGTTGCTAAGATTCCTCTTGATAAGATAACCATCGTTCTAGGTGCTTTATCCGTAGGTATTGGCTTTGGTTTACAAACAATCATAAATAACCTTGTGTCAGGTATCATCCTGGCCTTCGAGAGACCTGTACAAATTGGAGATAACATTCAGGTAGGTCAATTGGTGGGAATTGTACAGGAAGTGGGAATTCGAGCGAGCAAAATCCGAGCTTATGACGGTTCTGAGATTATTTTACCGAATGGAGACCTGCTATCGCAAAGCCTTATTAATTGGACTCTTTCAGATAAACGTAGAAGAATTGAATTGATTATTGGGGTAGCCTATGGTTCAGATATGCCAACGGTACAAAAAGTACTAGAGGAAGTCCTAAAGAGGGATTTAATTCTTAAAGATCCGCCAGCAAAAGTCTTCATGCAGGAGTTTGGGGACAACTCCGTGAATTTCCGCCTACTTTTCTGGGTCGGTAATATGGATATATGGCTGGATCTTCGATCTGAAGTTATGAATGATATTTTCAAAGCATTCAAGGAGAACAATATCGAAATTCCATTCCCACAAAGAGATCTTTATCTAAAGTCCGTTCCTGGTAATTTGGATAATGTAATTCAAGCCCTTGAAGTCAAAGAGGCGATTTTAGCTCCAAAAGACATTAAGGATTCCTCCACAGAGGAGAGCACTTCTGAAGATGAAAAGGATCAAAAAGACAATAAAAAATCCTCCGAAGAATAACTTCGGAGGATTTGTACTAGAACTTCAAAACTGCTTTATGCTTTTTTGACGTTGACGGCGTTTAAACCTTTTTTGCCATCTTTGACGTCGTAAGTTACTTTGTCGTTTTGGCCGATCTGATCAACTAGTCCGGTAGCGTGAACAAATACATCGCTTTGTGACTCGTCGTCTACGATGAATCCGAAGCCTTTAGCCTCGTTATAAAATTTTACTGTTCCGGTAGACATAATGAATTAAAATAAATTGTAATTAAATAGGCCATAAAAGTAAATATTTGAACAATAGAAACAAAATTATCTTTTCTTTTCTCTTAAATGAAGAAACTTATTTTGGTACGTCACGGCAAATCTTCCTGGAAGGATTTTTCCCTAGCTGATCATGACCGCCCACTTGCCGGTCGAGGTAAAAGAGATGCTCCAGAGATGGCAAAACGATTAAAAAAGAGAGGTATATCGCCTGACTTTTTTCTTTCCTCTACCGCCCTACGGGCAAAGCATACCGCGGAGATTTTAGCAAATGGGCTTGACTTCCCTCTTGAAAAAATCGTAACCACCAGAAACCTGTATCATGCTAGCTCAGACGGTATCTTAAAAGAGATCCAAAAAGTAAATCCTCAGATTGAAACGCTTCTCGTATTTGGTCACAATCCTGGATTCAATGACTTTGTAGAAGACTTTGGTTATGACATCGGAAACTTGCCTACGTCCGGTCAATTTTGCCTAAAAGCAGATATTGATAGTTGGAGTGAATTAAGACCTAACAATGCAATCGCAGAGTTTTTCGACTACCCAAAAAAAGAATTTAAACTTTAAAACTTGCGGATGTCCTGAACTACTTCTCGGAATTCATCCCCATGGTCGAGCATATACTTTATTTTTTTTGCTGCCGCTTCTGGACTCACGAGACTGCCTGACTCCTTCAATTTCACAAAGTTTGGATGCTTTGGAAAATCCTCTGGATTAGTATCCCTCAGGTTATCCTGCATTGGAGTGTCTACTACTCCGGGCGCCACACTAAACACACGAGTTTGAGAATCCACTTCCATAGCCAGAATCTCACTTTGCATAGCTAATGCAGCTTTGCTCGTGCAATAACCTGAAAGTCCATACTCCGCCCTGTAAGCCAAACCTGAGCTGATATTGCAGATCGTTTTCTGGATGGATGGTTTAGAAAACTTCCTCAAAAATGCTCCAATAAGGATGCTCGGAGAAATGAAATTAATATTCTGAACCTTTATGAGATTGGCAGGATCAATCTTAGATAATGGCTTGATTTCACCTATCCAAGCGGCATTATTAATCAAATATGCCTCGGTGAACGTGTCATCAGGGAAAATTGACTCCAGATTGTTTCTAACAGCATCCAGGTCCGATAGATCCAACGAAATCTCCCTCAAGCGATCATTTTTGATGCCCGAACTTTTCCGTGAAATTCCTATCACCTCAAAGTCAGGGTCTTCAAGGAAAAGCTTCACAATCGCCTTCCCCAGACCCTGACTATGACCGGTGATAATTAGAAGTTTATTCATTAAAGAATGTATTGAGATAAATCTCTGTTTTTAACCAAGGTCGATAATCTTTCCTGAACCATTTCTTTGGTGATCATGATCTTTGAGTTTGCCTCAATGGTATCCGGTACGTCAAATAAGAAATCATTTAAAAGATGGCTCATGACCGTATGAAGCCTTCTCGCACCAATATTCTCTACCTCCTGATTGATTAAATAAGCCAATCTCGCTATTTCATCTATTGCCTCCTCATTGAACTCGAGTGACACATCCTCTACTTCGAAAAGTGCCTGATACTGTTTAGTTAGTGCATTCTTTGGTTCCCTAAGAATCCTGGCAAAATCCTCCTGAGTCAAGCTTTGAAGCTCCACACGGATCGGGAATCTACCCTGAAGTTCAGGAATTAAATCGGATGGTTTTGCTACGTGAAATGCTCCTGCCGCAATGAAAAGAATGTGATCTGTATTTACCACACCATACTTGGTATTCACTGCAGAACCCTCCACTATTGGAAGTAAATCTCTCTGAACCCCCTCACGGCTCACATCTGGCCCACTACCACCTTTTCCTGATTTTGATGCGATTTTATCAATCTCATCAATGAAAATAATACCATTGTTCTCAGCAAGTTTTACGGCTTCTTCCTTTACTTCATCAAAGTCAATAAGCTTGGACATTTCTTCTTCCAAAAGAATCTTCCTGGCCTCAGAAATTGGGATTTTTCTTTTCTTGGTACGCTTAGGCATCATGTTGGAAATCATATCTTGAAGACCTTGCATACTTGCCTCATCCATCATTCCATTCCCAATCATGCCCATCCCTGCTGGTGCTGAAGCTTTTACACTCACTTCGATTTTACGATCATCCAATTCACCTTTTTTAAGTTTCTCCCGGAATCGCTCTCTTGTTCTTTCATTCAGCTCTTCATCATTGGTCGGCGTTTCGTCTCCTATCTCTACGGTGGCGTTTGTACGCCTGAATCCTGCACCTTTCACTGGTGGGATTAAAATATCAAGGATCGCCTCTTCCACCGAATGCTCTGCCTTCTCTTTTACTTCTTCATTCTTTACCTCCCGAACTAATGCTATGGCTTGCTCCGCTAGGTCTCGCACCATACTTTCCACATCTCTACCTACATACCCTACCTCGGTGAATTTAGAGGCTTCAACTTTCGTGAATGGAGCATTAGCGACTTTGGCAAGCCTTCTAGCTATTTCCGTTTTACCTACACCAGTGCTACCAATCATAAGAATATTGTTTGGCACAATGTCCTTTTGGATTTCGGAAGTCACCAAGAGACGTCGAATTCGATTTCTTAAGGCAATCGCCACATTTCTTTTAGCATCCTTCTGACCGATGATATATTTATCAAGCTCAAATACGATCTGACGCGGTGTTAATGATAATTCCTTACTCATATCTTTAGATTAAAATGATCTTTTCTTTTTCAAATTTGTGGAGACACCAAATACATTTGATGCACCCGCTACGTTATAAAACGACCTGGCGTAGGATAGTTCAAAGCTTTTTACCCGAAAGGCGAAGCCTCCCGAAAAACCTGCTGAGCCAGCCCCTGAGTTTCCACTGAATTGTCTTCTCACCAGTAGATTATATCCTATCTGTAGACTGAAGTTTTCAGAAGGGATGATCTCCGCACCCCATACCATTTTCTCCAACGCCTGTCGGCCAAAGCTGTCTGGTTCCTCGATTCCTCTCTCCATGGAATTTAAATTTCTCAAGGTCCATGAAAACCTTACTGGCATATACTTTGGCTTGAAGCTAGCGCCAAATCTAACATCTGATGGTAACCTCAATTTTTGATCAGGCAAATACCCACTGATAGGCAAACCCAGGTTTTTTACCACAAAACCAATTCTCAAATCTTCTTTTGGGTGATCGTAAACCACCCCTAAATCCATGGCAAGTCCATAAGCCTGATAACTCTCCAAAATGGAACCCATAAGTTTCAACGTGGCGCCATAATTGAAAACTCCCTTGGCCCGTGAATAACTCAGCTGAAGATTGAATTCCTGAGCAGAGAAATCTCCTGTGGATACTCCAAAGCGATCAAATCCTTCAAACTCACCATAGGATACCAACTGCAGCCCGACAGCAAATTCACCTGCAAAACCAGGACTCCATTGATATCCCGCACTTCCCCAATTGATCCCTCCAGGAAAATTCAAATAATGAAAAGATGCCACATTTGAATTTTCCTCATTAAGACTCGCAGGATTCTGCATGAAGAAAAGAAGCTCAGAATTAGAAGTGACATTGACCCCTCCCAAGGAGGATAGTCTTGTGAAACTAGGCTGATCTAAGAATTGAAAAGCTAGCTCTCGAGTCTGAGCGAAGGCATTCGCCAACGGCAGCAAGAAAAGCAAGCTCAAAATTCTCAGCTTAATCACGTTTCGACTCTTCGCTTACCAAATTGAATTTCAAAGGTCGTTCTACCTTTGAATCCAAAAGGGCTATGTCCAAAACCTCATCAACTCTATCCACAAAGTGGAATTTTATTCCTTTGAGATATTGTTCGTCAATTTCTTCTATATCTCTTCTATTCTTTCTGCAAAGAATCACCTCTTTGATTCCAGCACGCCTTGCCGCTAGTATCTTTTCTTTGATTCCTCCCACAGGCATGACTTTTCCGATCAGGCTTATTTCTCCTGTCATTGCCAGCTTAGCTTTGACTTTTCTCTGTGTAAACACAGAAGCCATTGCGGTGACCATGGTAATACCAGCTGAAGGGCCATCCTTTGGCACCGCTCCTGCGGGAACGTGAACATGTAAGTCATACTGGTCAAATATTCTATGATCGATTTCTAGTGATTCAGCCCTGGACTTCAAATAGGACAAAGCTGTCACCGCAGATTCCTTCATCACGTCTCCCAATTGCCCCGAAAGGGTAAGCTTACCTTTTCCCCTACTTAAACTGGTTTCAATAAATAAAATCTCTCCACCGACGCTAGTCCAGGCCAAACCCGTCACCACTCCAGCGGTAGAATTATCCTCATAGGTCTCGCGATCAAAAATTTCAGTACCAAGAATTCTTCTTATTGCTTCAGGATCAATCTTTGGATCGTATTCCTCTTCCATGGCGATGGACTTGGCCACATTTCGGATGACTTTTCCAATTGCTCTTTCAAGGTTTCTTACCCCGGATTCGCGAGTATAATCAGTAATCAGTTTTACAAGTGCCGCTTTACTGAATCGAATATCCTTTGCCTTAAGCCCATGCTCTTTTCTCTGCTTCGGCACTAAGTGCCTTTTGGCTATTTCGACCTTTTCCTCCTGAGTATATCCGGTAACTTGAATGATTTCCATTCTATCCCGAAGTGCCGGTTGAATAGTGTCAAGTGAATTTGCCGTGGCGATGAAGAGAACTTTGCTCAGGTCATAGTCTACTTCAAGATAATTATCCATGAAGTGACTATTCTGCTCGGGGTCCAAAACCTCAAGAAAAGCCGAACTAGGATCTCCCCGGAAATCGGAGGAAAGTTTATCGATCTCATCCAGTACGAAAACAGGATTAGAAATCTTAACCTTTTTCATATTCTGGATAATCTTACCCGGCATAGCTCCCACATAAGTCTTTCTGTGACCTCGGATTTCTGCTTCATCATGTAGGCCGCCGAGGGACATACGAATGTATTTCCTTCCCAAAGCGGCAGCTATAGATTTACCTAGCGAGGTTTTTCCCACGCCTGGAGGTCCATAAAGACAGAGAATCGGACCTTTCAAGTCGTTTTTCAGTTTCAAAACAGCCAGATACTCTATGATTCTCTCTTTGACTTTATCCAGTCCAAAATGATCCCCATCGAGAATTTCTTTGGCATGCTTCAAATCAAAATTATCCTGAGTAAACTCATTCCATGGCAAATCCACCATAGTCTCGGCATAATTCAATGCAATCGGATATTCAGCCGCTTGCTGATTGATGCGAAGTATTTTGTCGAGCTCTTTATTAAAATGCTTAGCGACCTCAGCTGGCCAATCTTTCTCCTCTCCTCTTTTTCGAAGCATCTCAACTTCCTGCTCCGGGCCTTCTTCACCCAGCTCAGTTTGTAAAACCTTCATCTGCTGACGCAAAAAGTAGTCTCTCTGCTGCTGATCTATATCCGTGTGAACTTTCTTTTGAATTTCAGATTTGATCTCCAGCATCTGGATATCCTTCAGCATGAGTTCCAATAAAATCGTAGCACGGTCTAGGCCATCATTTATTTCCAGAAGTTTCTGCTTGGATTCAACCGATGCATTGACATTGGAAGAAAGGAAATGTGTAAGGAACGCCGTATTGTCAATATTGTCCAAAGCCACCTGAGCTTCCTGAGGAATGTCCGGGTTTAAATGCAGGATTTTGGTAGCTGCATCTTTAAGAGACTCCTCTAAGGCCTCAATTTTCTTGGAGCTCTTTGGAAAGCTTTCATTGAGATACTCAACTTTGGCAAGGAAATAAGGATCATCAGAAATATGCTCCTTAATGCTAAACCGCTTCTTACCCTGGATTATAATGGTTGTATTTCCATCAGGCAAAACGATCATTTTCACAATCTTCGCAAGAGTACCTACCGAATAAATATCCTCCCATGAAGGGTCATCATTATTTGGGTTTCTTTGCGCACAAACTCCAATAAGCTTATTCCCCTTTTGGGCATTTTTTACCAACTTGATAGAACGCTGCCGGCCTACAGTGATAGGTATTACCACCCCTGGAAATAAAACTGTATTACGTACCGAAAGTATGGGTAACTCGTCTGAAACCGGCTCTTTACTCTGGTCCTCATCTTCATCATCAGTGATAAGCTGGATAAGGTCTCCCTCCGAAGCAAACTCACCCACCATAAGATTAGGAAATAAGGATTTATCAAATTGACTCATATAGACATATTGACAGTCATGCTGTCGCATTTTAAGCTAAAATAAAAGAAGAACCTCCGTTTTCTGGAGGTTCTTCAATAAATGTCAAGGGTTATGCCAAAGGGCTAAGGTAGCCACTTTGTCAGCTTATCTTATTAGCTGGTAAACAATTTCAGAATATCATTCCCTATCGCAAAGACCATTATAGCCAATAGCAGTACCATTCCAACTTTCTGGGCATTCTCAAGGAATCTATCCGAAGGAGCTCTTCCTGAAACCATTTCATATAGCAAAAACATCACGTGACCTCCGTCTAAAGCCGGAATAGGTAATAAGTTCATGAAAGCCAAAATCATGGAGATAAGTCCTGTGATACTCCAAAACCTTGCCCAATCCCAAGTGTCTCCATATATCGAAGCCATACCAATAGGGCCAGAAACATTCCTGGTGGAAACCTCACCGGTAAACATCTTACCTAGGGCCTTGGCATTAACTGCTACCACGCTGAATGCTCTATCCGTTCCATTTACGATAGCCTCTCCAAACCCATATTTGCGAACCACCGGCTCAACTAAAGGAGTTGCTACCAAATCAATGGTACCTCGCTCGGTTACATCTACATTGGTTTGGACTGTATCAGATCCTGAAAGATAAACCAAGCTCGCCTGTCGTCCAGCCACCTCTGCCAGAGTTCGTTGGAGGTCGTTGAAATAATTAATTTCCTCACCGTTTACGGTCAAAATTTTATCATCAACGGTTAATCCTGCTTTTTCGGCATTTCCCCCTTCATCCACTCTTGCCAGTTCAAATGGATATCTCAGATCAATGAAGTTATTCAGGTCTTCTTTTTCACCAAAGGAGTTTATAAATCCTCTCGGAATATCAATCCGAATAATCTCTCCATCTCTTTCTACTGTGTAGTAACCGTTTTCCGCCAGGAGAGCATCACCACTACTCAGTTCGCTGAGC
Source organism: Algoriphagus sediminis (assembly GCF_030403435.1). Taxonomy (GTDB): domain Bacteria; phylum Bacteroidota; class Bacteroidia; order Cytophagales; family Cyclobacteriaceae; genus Algoriphagus; species Algoriphagus sediminis. The sequence continues at coordinate 75,633 of NZ_JAUEPH010000007.1, read as the reverse complement.
TTTTCGTACGGCTCTCCACTGATATCCATAATTTTATCTCCATCCTTTAATCCTATGGATTGACCTATATCATAGGCTACGATTCCATACTCCATGACCTGATCCCTGGAAAAATAAGTCTCTCCATTTTGATAGACGAGATAGACAAAAATCACAATACCCGTAATCACATTTACAATGATTCCACCAAGCATAACGATCAATCTTTGCCATGCGGGCTTAGATCGGAACTCATAAGGCTGGGGCTCGGAGTTCATTTGCTCCTTATCCATGGACTCATCGATCATACCGGAAATTTTCACAAATCCTCCAAGGGGAATGGCCCCTATAGAATATTCCGTCTCTCCCCATTGGAAACCGGCGATTTTTGGTGGGAAGCCGATAGAGAATTTCTCAACCCTCATACCAAACATTTTGGCGGTCAGCAAATGCCCTAATTCATGCAGCCCTACAAGGATGGATAATCCCAATAGTAGCTGACCAACCATAATTAATGTATCCATTAGCTAATTTTTAATAATAGTTCTTGTGCTAGTTTTCTTGCTTTCGCATCTGTTTGGATATGATCCTCCAAACTTGGATTTTTTACAAATTCAACTTTGGCCAAAGCCGCTTCAATCACATCTGACATCTCCAAAAAGCCAACCTCATCTTTTAGGAATGCTTCCACCACAACCTCATTTGCCGCATTCAAAATACAAGGTGCATTTCCTCCTCTTTCCAACGAATCAAAGGCCAGTTTCAAATTCCTGAAGGTATCCATGTCGGGTTCTTCGAAATTCAGTGCTGCGAAATTAGCAAAATCAAATCGCTCGAAGTCACTTTTCAACCGATCCGGAAAGCTCAAAGCGAATTGAATGGGAATACGCATATCAGGCAGGCCGAGTTGTGCCTTTAGCGAACCATCTTCAAACTGTACTAAAGAATGTATGATGCTTTGTGGATGCACTACCACATCGATCTGGTCTTTATTAAGCCCAAAAAGCCATTTGGCTTCTATTACTTCCAGGCCTTTATTCATCATGGAAGCCGAGTCGATGGTGATCTTTGCCCCCATATCCCAATTCGGATGTTTAAGTGCCTGAGCTTTGGTCACTGTTGAAAGAAATTCTCGATCCCTTCCCCTGAAAGGTCCTCCAGACGCGGTCAGAATAATCTTTTCAATGGGGTTATGAAATTCTCCGACAAGACATTGGAAAATCGCTGAATGCTCCGAGTCGACGGGATAAATATTGACCCCATACTCCTTGGCTAGAGCGGTAATTATCTCACCGGCAACCACCAAAGTTTCTTTGTTTGCAAGAGCAATATTTTTACCTGCTTTAATCGCATTAATGGTAGGAATCAAACCCGAATACCCTACCAAGGCAGTCAAAACCACATCAATGGAATCCATTTCCACAACCTGAGAAATGGACTTGGTACCCGCAAAAACTTTTATCCCTTTAGGCTGAAGCACATCCCTAACTGTGGGGTAATGATCTTCATTTGCGATGACGACAGCATTTGGCTCAAACTCCAAAGCCTGGGTGATCAGAAGCTGATAATTATTCTGCGCAGTTAAAACCTCCACCTGAAATTCTTCTCTATGCTGCCTCACCACCTCCAGGGTCTGGGTTCCAATGCTTCCTGTCGAGCCTAAGATGGCTACACTTTTTGGATTATTCATTTGGGAAATAAACTAAGGCTGAGTAAGTAACAGCGCCAATCGGCGAAGGTTTTAAAGATAGGCTGACAAAATTACAAGATGAAAAGACTTTTCCTTGTACAAATCGTCAGATTTTATGCATTGGTAGAAAATTTGTACAAATAAGGCTAGTTCCATGGATTTATGGAATGCTAAAAGTTGTGAATTGAGCTTTAAGTCTGAACCCAAAACTAGATTTAGCGATAATATAGTTATGACGAAAACCATCAAAAACATCGGATTAGCATTTTTGGCTGGTTTAGCCGGAGCTGCTACCTGGACACTATTTTTGGTGCCAGAAACATTACAAACCACGATTTCAGAACCTGAAAAAACTGAAATTAGCCTGGTTTCAACAGAATCCAAATCACCCGTTTCATTGCCCTCTACCAGGACGAACCCTCCAATTTCGTTTGTTGAGGCCTCCGAAGGCAGTACTGAATCTGTAGTCTTTATTAAAAATTTCTCAGGAACTGACCCAAGGAGGTATTCAATGTTTGATTACTTCTTTGGTAATGGACCCACGCAGCAAGTGAGCACAGGGTCTGGAGTCATTATTTCTGAAGATGGATATATCATTACAAATAACCATGTGATTGATCGAGCGGAAACAATTGAGGTGGTTCACAAAAAGAGAACTTACCAGGCTAAGCTCGTTGGGACAGATAAGAATACCGATATCGCTGTTCTAAAAGTCGAAGCGGAATCACTTCCAGCCATTAAAAGAGGCTCAAGCCGAGATCTGGCAATCGGTGAATGGGTGATTGCAGTGGGAAACCCATTTAATCTTACCTCTACCGTAACTGCAGGAATCGTGTCTGCCAAAGAAAGGCAGATAAATATTCTGGGAGGTGACTTTCCCTTGGAGAGCTTTATCCAAACTGACGCACCCATCAATCCCGGAAATTCTGGGGGTGCTTTGGTGAATGTGGAAGGTGAATTGGTAGGAATCAATACGGCCATCCTTTCGAGAACAGGTTCGTACACAGGTTATGGTTTTGCAGTACCTGTGGACATAGCCATGAAAGTGGCCAATGATCTGATTCGCTATGGTGAAGTTCAAAAGGCCATCCCTGGAATTGAAGCAGTTGAAATTACGCCAGAACTAGCCGAGGAATTAAATATCAATACCCTTGATGGAGTAATAGTGACTTATGTGCTTCGTAATGGATCTGCCGAGGAAGCTGGGCTCCAAAAAAATGATGTGATTGTTAGCATAGACGGTCAATCCATCACCGGAATGGGAAGCTTTGAGGAAGCCATTTCATATTATTATCCAGGAGACAAGGTAGAAGTAGATTTCTTAAGAAACGGAGTGCCAAAATCTGCCTCCTTAAACCTTCAAAATCTGGAAGGCGGAAACGGTGTTCTCAAGAGGGAATATTATAGCTCCAATTTATTAGGCGCAAGACTTGAAGCGGTCAACACCATAGAAAAGGATAGGCTAGGAATTTATTTCGGTGTGAAAATTACGGCATTAAACAGAGGTTACCTTCGAGATTTAGGTTTAAGAAACGGATTTGTTTTGACCAGAATAAATGATGATCCGGCCCGCGATCCGGAAGAAGTTGGGAAATACCTGGAAGATTTTAGCGGTAAACTTTTACTTGAGGGAGTGGCCCCAAATGGTCAACCTTTCATGCAGCGATATACGGTAAGGTAGCTTTGGTAAATTTTGGTAACTTATGGTAAAAACCATTATGAAGTCCGTACCAAAGACATGTGAAGATTGCCTGGATGAATTCAGTAAAGCATTGGATGACTTATGGGTTTTGGCTCAAAAAGCTCATGCCGAAGAGTTAAATCCAGTCCAGGCTAGGGAAATGATCGTGGATTTTGAAGTGGCCCATGAGTTAGCATTGAAGGTCATGGAGAAATACTTCGAGCGTCATGGGCGAGGCCCTTTTTCAGGCTCAAGAGATCTGACCGTGGAAGCTTTTCATGCCGAACTGATTCATGATGGCAAATCTTGGCTTGATATGATCATAGACCGGATTAAATATAATCCAGTCTATGATCTGGAGCCTGGGGATCAACTTCTGAAAAAAATAGAAAAAAATTACGTTTATCTTTTTCACCGATTTGAGGAAAACATGAGGAAGATCCTTTAGAATTTTTTCTTGGATTCGAAACAAGGCCTTAACTTTTTTGAATTGGTCTATGACCACAATTTGAATTATCAGAATGAACCTGAAAAGTAATTCGAAACAGTCAGAATAAAAGTATTAAGACTTCCGGGGAAAATACAAATTGAATTTTTTTTGGAATACCCTTATCCAGCATTGTAATTTGCTCACGAATGAAAGTCTCAACATTTTCCGTTTTTCAGGTATTCCTTTGTTTTTTACTGTTGATTGGAATCAATTCCTGTTCAGAGCCTAAAGTGGTTGAAGAAGGTGAATTGGAAACCATTGAACTAGAATTTGCCAAAGGCTTTTCAATCAAAAAAGGCGATGAATTTTACATTCTCGAGGTCAATCAACCTTGGACCGGGGCAGATAAATCGTTCAATTATTTAGTCTTAGAAGAGAATAGAGATTTACCCATTGGGAATTTCGATGTGGTCATTTCTCCTGATCCTCAAAGGCTGATTCTCACTTCTACTACACATATTCCACATCTTGACTTACTTGGAATCTCAGACCAACTAGTCGGATTCCCAAACACTGATTTAGTATCTTCTGAAAAGGCAAGGGCATTGATTGATCAGGGGCTTGTGAAAGATTTAGGTTCTGGACCCTATGCAAATCCGGAAGTCGTCATTTCCATGGAACCAGATCTAATAGTTATCTCAACCCTGGGAGAAGATTTGAAATACCTTGACCTTTTTAAAAATGCTGGAATTCCTGCTGTAATCAATGGTGAGTATGTGGAACAGCATCCACTTGGTCGAGCCGAATGGATCAAATTCACTGGTATTCTAACCGGAAAATTTGAGGAGTCGGTAAAGGTTTTTGATGAAATCAAATCCGATTATTTTCAAGCAAAGGATTTAGCCGCAGGAATAGAAACTTCAGACAGGCCTAGTGTTCTCAGTGGAATTATGTATAAGGAAATCTGGTATGCTCCCGGAAATGATAGCTGGGGCGCCCGAATCTTACAAGATGCCGGCGGATCCTATGTTTTTCAAAACCAGAATGGAACCGGAAGCTTACAACTGAATTACGAATTTGTGCTTGAAAATGGAATCAACGCTGATTATTGGATTGGTTCTGCAGATTTTCCGAGTCTAGAAGAAATGGGTAAATCTGACCCCAGATATAAAAACTTTGAGGCCTTTAAATCAGGAAATGTTTATACCTACACCTTGAAAAAAGGCCCAACAGGCGGATTGGAGTATTTTGAGTTGGGGTACATGAGACCAGATCTGATTTTAAAAGATTTAATTAAGATCATGCACCCGGAGATCCTCCCTGACTATGAATTATATTTTTACCAAAGCCTGAAAAATGACTAGATCCACTCTATGGCTTTTTTTCGGTGGAATCGTGATTTTACTATTCGGGTTCCTTTTGAATATCAGCTATGGTTCTATTTCCATTCCCTTTTCAGAAATAATCTCAGGTTTGATATCAAATGATTGGGAAAAAGAATCTACTCGCCAAATTGTATTGAATTTCCGTTTTCCGAAAGCTTTGGTGGCTATCTTGGCAGGAATTGGTTTATCAGTCAGTGGGCTTCAAATGCAAACTTTTTTCAGAAATCCTTTAGCTGGCCCTTATGTTTTGGGAATCAGTTCAGGCGCAGGATTGGGTGTGGCTTTCCTGATGCTTCTAGGTTCGGCTTTTGGAATGATGTCGGATGGAGCTGTTTTTAGTCCCTGGTCCATTGTCATTGCAGGAAGTCTTGGTGGGGCCTTGGTTCTTTTATTGGTTAGCCTGGTCGCTTGGAGAGTGAAAGATGGTATGACCTTACTGATAGTAGGCTTAATGTTCGGTGCAGGAGTTTCGGCGATCATTTCAGTCTTGTCTTATTTTGCCGGAGCAGAAGCACTTAAGCTCTTTACGATTTGGGGTATGGGATCGCTTGGGGGTATGAGTTGGGCACAAGTATATGCACTTTCTGGTATGCTCGCCCTTGGGCTTATTCCGGTGATTACCTCCGTAAAAGCCTACAATGGTATGCTGCTCGGTGAGCGCTATGCGCAAAGTATGGGTATAGACCCCATCAGATTAAGATGGCTAATGATAATCAGCACAGGAATTTTGGCGGGGAGTATTACGGCCTTTTGTGGCCCTATCGCATTTGTCGGAATTGCAGTTCCTCATTTGGCTAGAATAGTTTGGAAAACCGCAGATCATAAAGTGCTTTTTGTCGCATCTTCCATTACCGGTGCTCTTTTGCTTTTGCTTTGTGACACGGTCAGCCAGTTGCCGGGTATGGCTGAGTCCTTACCCATAAATGCAGTCACTTCTTTAATAGGTGCCCCAGTCGTCATCGGTCTGGTGATTCGAAAAAATTTCAGCAAAGAATTTTAGGACGAATGGAAGTGCTGGAAGCAAAAAATATTCACCTAGGTTATCCACGAAAGTCAGGCCAGAAAAAAGTCATTTCAGGCTTGAGCTTTGAGCTAAAGAAAAACCAACTCACCTGTCTGTTAGGTAGAAATGGAATTGGAAAATCTACCTTGATAAAGGGATTACTAGGTCAACTTTCGCCAGTTTCAGGTGAGATTTTGCTAGGAAACCGAAATCTCAATGAGCTTTCTAAAGAAGAAATTGCAAAGGAAATCTCGGTTGTTTTGACGGAATATTCTATGCCCGGAAATCTCACAGTCGAACAACTAGTTGCTTTGGGAAGAACTCCTCACCTGCGATGGCACGGACGCCTTTCCCAGGAAGATTATCAGGCTGTGGACAAAGCCCTTACCCTCACCAAAATTCAGGAACTTCGTAAAGAGAGGATTTCTGAGCTAAGTGATGGGCAGAGGCAAAAAGCCATGATTGCCAGAGCCTTGGCACAGGAAAGCCCAATCCTCATCCTCGATGAACCCACCGCTCATCTGGACCTGCTAGGAAGGCATGAAATTATGGCTCTTCTATACGAATTGGCAATGAAAGAAGGTAGAGCAGTGCTCGTGGTGACCCATAATATTGAATTGGCAATTGAATCCGCTCAGGAGTTTTGGCTTCTTATTTCTCAGGATCAAATGATCCAAGGACCTCCTGAGGACTTGATTATAGCTGGGCAAATAAAAAAGCTGATCCCTGGGGAATCTTTCCACTTTGATCTTGAAAAGGGAAAAATTGTTTTTCCCTCAGAAAAACTTGAAATCAATGTTCAGGGTCCGGAATCTTTGAAATTTTGGGTAGAGAAGGCTCTTACTAAGGCTAATTTAAAGAAGGTTGCAGATACCATTTTCGTGGAAAAAGACCCATTCAAAATTAGCCATCAAGGTAAAACCTTTCGTTCCATTCGAGCTTTGATCGATGATATCAAAGACTAAAAGGTGAAGACCTAGATCTTCAATTTATCATTCTGATAAACATTTTTTATATATTTGTTGTACTAATTATTTGTATGACACAAGAGCAGTTTGCCAAATATTCCTTTTTGCTTGACCGCACGGCCAGAAAAGTAAAGCAGTATGCCCAACAGAGGTTCAAATCCGGGGAATTTGATGTCACCGTGGACCAGTGGATTGTGCTGAAGAATCTTTCTGAAAATGGCCCCATGAGTCAAACTCAGCTGGCAAACCTAGTGTTCAAAGATCATCCTACACTCACCCGAATTCTGGATTTGCTTTGCAAAAAAGAATATGTGGAGAGGGTTCCTCATCCCCAGGACAGAAGAAGTTTTCAACTTCATCTGACCAAATCGGGAGTGAGTAAGGTAAGAGATTTAAAACCGCAGATTTTAGAAATCAGGGAAAAGGCCTGGGAGAATCTGGATGCGGAGGATTTCGATGAATTTAAAAGAATTCTCGATACGATTTATATGAATTTGGGAGGCGAAAAAATTGAATAAAATTTAATTCGTGCACTAATTATAATTAAGCGAACAAAAAGAAAACTTGACTGTTTTTCTCTTAAATGAAAAAGAATATGATTACTACTGACCTTTGCATCATCGGAGCCGGACCTGTAGGTCTATTTGCAGTATTCGAAGCAGGACTTCTTAAAATGCGCTGTCACCTCATCGATGCCTTGCCACAGGTGGGTGGACAGCTTTCTGAAATCTATCCTCAGAAGCCCATTTATGACATCCCCGGATATCCTGAAATCAATGCTCAGGAATTGGTAGATAATCTAATGGATCAGGCAAAACCTTTTAAGCCTACATTCACCCTGGGAGAGCGAGTAGATCATCTTGATAGACAAGAAGATGGTTCATTCATTGTCACCACCAGTGACAAAACAAAAGTTCATGCCCAAGTAATAATCATTGCCGGTGGTTTAGGATGTTTCGAGCCTAGAAAGCCAGCCTTGGAAAACCTTGAAAAATTTGAAGGCAAGGGGATAACCTACATGGTGAAAGATCCTGAAAAGTTCAGAAACAAGCGAGTGGTTCTAGCCGGTGGTGGTGATTCCGCCTTGGATTGGACCATTTTTCTTGCTGATGTAGCCGAGAGAGTTACTCTAGTACACAGAAATGAAACATTCCGCGGCGCTCCGGATTCAGCTTCAAAAGTTTTTGACTTAGCTCAGGAAGGAAAGATTGACTTAATCCTTTCTTCTAATCTCAAGGAGATCTCTGGAAATGGTCATCTTGATCGTGTGGTACTACAAAATAAGCAGAAAGAACTTACCGAGATTGATACAGATTATTTGATCCCATTATTTGGCCTGAGCCCAAAATTAGGACCTATCGCGGAATGGGGTTTAAGTATAGATAAGAACGCAATCGAGGTGGATACCAGAGATTACTCTACTGGAGTGGAAAGAATCTATGCCATCGGAGATATCAATACTTATCCCGGTAAGCTCAAATTAATACTTTGTGGTTTCCACGAAGCCGCCATCATGATGCATTCAGCCTTTAAATATGTGTATCCTGATCAGAAACTGAGCTTCAAATACACCACAGTAAATGGCGTAAATGCATTTTAATACTATTTTTGCGCCATGGTAAAATTCACCGTTGAAGATCAAGAAGGAAATCGGGTAGAGCATGAAGCTCCTACCGATATGGGCCTTAGCCTTATGGAAATGCTCAAGGCACTTGAATATCCCATCCTGGCTACCTGCGGAGGTATGGCTCTTTGTGCAACTTGCCACTGCGAAATTCTGGAAGGAGATGCTGAGCTTGGGGAAGCGACCGATGCTGAATTGGATCAGCTGGAAAATCTTCCTGAATTCTTCGATACGTCACGGTTGGCATGCCAAATTCGGGTAAGCGATATGCTCGAGGGAGCAGTGATCAAGCTCAGAGGGGAAGACCAATAAATATCAAAGCCATCTTAAGGATGGCTTTTTATTTGCTATTTTGGTTATATGAAACATTCTCTACTCCTGTTTTTCTTCCTTCTAAGCTCATTTGCCTTCGGCCAAATAAGCGATAAAGAAAAATCAGAATCCAGCGATATCATTCATTTAATCAGCCAATATTCTAAAGCTCGTGAGAGCATGGATACAGTTCTTCTAGATAAAATTTTAACGGAAGATATTGATCAGCTTGTCTCCTCAGGAAACTGGAGAAGTGGTAAAGAGGAATCTGTCCAAGGTATGCTTCGTAGTTCCACATCAAACCCTGGTGAAAGGAAACTTACTGTGGAAAAAATAAGATTCCTGTCTAAGGATGTTGCTCTTGTCGATGCCAAGTATGAAATCATCAATGAAGAGATAGTGGTCAGAAAAATGTGGAGTGCTTTTCTGGTCCAAAAACTTGAAAAAGAATGGAAAATAGCGGCAATTCGAAATATGCTCCCTTCTCAATAAGTTCTTAGTCAAGAGATTTCTATCTAGTAATATGAAAAAACTTCCGCTGATTCTAATAATCTTTTTATCCACCTTTTCGGCTTTGGCACAAGATCAATTTAGCCTCACTATTGAAGTTAGGAACATAAAAGAGGCAAAGGGGCATATGAGTATTTGCATCATGAATAAAGAGGAGCAGTTTCTGGAGGACTGTTTTAAGGGACGACATATTCCCATAGAATCTGAAGAATTCTTCGCTGTCTTTGATGGGCTGGAAGCCGGAGAATATGCAGTGAGCCTTTATCAGGATGAAAATGAAAACGGAAAACTAGATGTGGGAAAACTGGTTCCTATTCCTACTGAAAAGTATGGGTTTTCTAATAATCCAAGCACCACATTTGGCCCCCCAAAGTTTGAGGATTGTCGGTTCAAATTAGCAGAGAACATGCATATCATAATTGAGCTCTGATTTAACCTCAGAATTGAACTATTCCGGTCTATAAGTTTTTATAGAAGTCCGTTATTATTTTATGCGGGACAACCATAATCTTTTTAACATGAAGAAAATTTTGATTACCGGATGTAGCTCCGGTTTCGGTTTTGATGCGGCTAAATATTTGGCTGAGAAAGGACACCACATTTATGCTACTATGCGAAATGTGAAAGGAAGTAATTCAGAGAAGGCTAAGGAGCTTGAATCTTTTGCCAAAGACAATGGGTACTCAATAGAGGTAATTGAACTAGATGTAGTTTCTGATGAGTCTGTAAAAAACGCCATTAATCACATCGATGAGGTGGACGTTTTGATTAACAATGCCGGACGTGGTTTTGGCGGTCCTTTGGAAGCCTTTACTTCAAAGCAAATTTTAGATCAGCTGGATTTAAATATCGTAGGGACCGCTAGAGTTGCCAATGCAGTTTTACCTAAAATGAGAGCAAAAAAATCAGGCCTTATCATTCAGGTCAGCTCCACTGCAGGAAGGGGTGCATTTCCTGGATTCGGAGTTTATCATGCCAGCAAATGGGGTCTGGAGGGTATGAGTGAGGCCATGAGGTACGAGCTATCCCCGCTGGGCATTGATGTAGTTTTAGTTGAACCGGGACCATTTGACACCAATTTCTTTGGTGCAATGGTGTATGGGGAAGATCAGGAGATCGCTCAGGCATATCAGCATGTGGGAGAGTTCTTTGCTGGATTCGAAGGTCAGGTCAAAAGCCTCTTCGAAGATGAAAATGCCCCGACAGATCCTATGGTGGTAGTGAAGATCTTTGAAGATTTGATCAATTCCCCTGCTGGTGAAAGGCCTATTCGAACCATTGCAGGTTTAGATTTTGGTTTTCAAGCTATGAATGATGCCACTGAACCTATTCGAAAGGCGGGACTTGAAGGAATGGGTATTTCTGAATGGGACGGTCCAAAAGGGTAAAAAACAGATAAACAGGAAAAGGCCATTTGATATCAAATGGCCTTTTTTTATTTCTTAATCAGTTTCTCTAAAATCTGAATAGCTGCTTCGGAGAGAACCGTTCCCGGTCCAAAAACGGCTGATACTCCGGAATCATAAAGGAAATCGTAATCCTTTGGAGGAATAACTCCACCTGCCACGACCATGATATCGTCCCGGCCAAGTTTCTCCAACTCCTCAATCAGTTGAGGAACCAAGGTCTTATGACCAGCAGCTAAAGAGGAAGCTCCAACGATATGGACATCATTCTCAATCGCCTGCCTTGCTACTTCTTCTGGAGTTTGAAAAAGAGGTCCGATATCGACATCAAAACCCAAATCAGCAAATCCTGTTGCAATGACCTTTGCTCCCCGATCATGTCCATCCTGACCCATTTTTGCCACCATGATTCTGGGTCTTCTTCCTTCAGTCTCTGCAAACTGATCAGAAAGCTCGGTTGCTCTTTTAAATGAATCCTGATTTTTCACTTCCGATGCGTAAACTCCTGAAATGGTCTGGGTCACAGCCTTGTGCCGACCAAATACATTCTCCATTGCCTTTGATATCTCTCCTAAAGTAGCCCTTTTTCTGGCTGCAGAAACTGCCAAAGCCAATAAATTTCCTTCTCCACTCCTCGCTCCAGCCTCAATTTCATCCAAAGCCTTTTTCACCTCTCCTGAATCCCTTTCAGACTTTAGCTTTTCAAGGCGTTTGATTTGATCAGTTCTTACCGTTTGGTTATCCACCTCCCGGATTTCAATCTCATCCTCATCCTCAACCTGAAACATATTTACCCCAACGATAATATCTTTCCCACTATCAATTCTGGCCTGCTTTTTAGCTGCAGCCTCCTCAATTCTAAGCTTCGGAATACCAGCTTCAATTGCCTTTGCCATCCCTCCTAGGTCCTCCACTTCCTGGATTAGGGACCAGGCTTTCTCCACGAGTTGATCAGTCAAATATTCAACGTATTTCGACCCACCCCAGGGATCTACCACTTTGGTAATTCCCATTTCCTCCTGCATAATGATTTGCGTATTTCTCGCAATTCTGGCAGAAAAATCTGTTGGAAGCGCAACCGCCTCGTCCAGAGAGTTGGTATGTAAAGATTGGGTATGTCCCATGGTAGCAGCCAAAGCTTCTACTGCAGTCCTCGTCACATTATTAAAAGGATCCTGCTCTGTCAGAGACCATCCAGATGTCTGGGAATGCGTTCTGAGAGCCATGGATTTTTCATTCTTTGGATTGAAGCTTTTTACGATTTTGGCCCAAAGCAACCTTCCTGCCCTAAGCTTAGCGACCTCCATAAAGTAATTCATTCCTATTCCCCAGAAAAAAGAAAGCCTCGGGGCAAAGTTATCTATATCAAGACCTGCCTGGATTCCAGTCCTTAAATATTCTAGTCCGTCTGCAAGTGTGTAAGCCAACTCCAAATCTGCAGTTGCTCCTGCTTCCTGCATGTGGTAACCAGAAATTGATATAGAATTAAATTTAGGCATGTTCTGAGCCGTGTACTCAAAAATATCAGCAATGATCCTCATCGAAGGCTGAGGAGGATAAATGTAAGTGTTACGAACCATGAACTCTTTAAGAATATCATTCTGAATGGTTCCACTCAGCTTCTCTGCACTTACCCCCTGCTCCTCTGCTGCCACAATGTAAAACGCGAGAACAGGGATTACTGCTCCGTTCATAGTCATGGAAACCGACATCTGATCTAAAGGGATTTGATCAAAAAGAATCTTCATGTCTTCCACCGAGTCTATGGCAACACCGGCTTTTCCCACATCCCCAACTACTCTCGGATGATCCGAATCATAACCTCTATGCGTCGCCAGGTCAAAGGCAACAGAAAGTCCCTTTTGCCCAGCGGCAAGATTCCTACGATAGAAAGCATTAGACTCCTCAGCAGTGGAAAACCCGGCGTACTGACGGATGGTCCATGGCCGAAGACTATACATGGTGCTATATGGACCACGCAAATAAGGTGGCTTTCCGGAAATATATCCTTCATGCATTGCTTCTTCCTTTTGCGCTCCAAAAATGGATGGTACCTCAATCCCTTCAGGAGCTGTCCAGACCTCAGGTTCTGGGTTTTTGCTTGTGGCCGCTTTTTGCCATTTTCCTAGATTAGGTCTCATGATTCTTTTTTATTTTCTACCAAATAGCTCGCTCTGGAAGGCTTGAGTTGAAGTTGGGTCTCTTCAAAATCTTCCAATTCCTGTGGTGAATTAGCTTGAGAAGGAAGCAAATACTTATTACCTCCAACCTTGGTTAATTCTCCATCAAGCACTTTTTTCTGGATTTGCTCGCGAGTTTCACGAATTTCACTTTGAAGAATTCCCTTTTCGAAAGAGGAAAGCCATCCACCATTTTGCTCTAAACTCTTCAAGGAATCCAAAACCTTTTCCTTAATGTCCTCGGTAAGTTTTGAAATAAAATATGACCCTGCAGATGGATCCATCACTTTACCCAATTGACTTTCGTCTCTCAGGATGGTAGATACATTGATTGCCATTCTTTCAAAAAGCTGTTGATTTCTGTTTCCTATTTCAGCCTTAATCCAAAGCGAGTTTACTCCGCCAAGTATCGCAGCCATTCCTTCAAAAGTCTGCCTGATTAAATTTGAATAAGGATCCAACTGGGTTTTGGTAAAATGATTATTACTTACCAAAAGGTGAACATCTTCTAATTTATATTCCAACCCATAAAGGTTCGCCAATTCACAAATCAGCACTCTCGCAGCTTTGAGCTTCGCGATTTCAGCAAAATATTCAGAGCCACTGGATAAATGGAATATCAGGTTTTGCCAAAGAATTTTATTTCCTAGCTCACCTATCTGATCAAGAGTCTCTATGATTTCTCCCAATCCAAAGGTTAATTCCTGAAGCCCATTTCCACCAGCCTCAGCATATCTAGAAAAGTCTATTGTCAGAGCTTTAAAATCAGGGTAATCTTCAAAAATTTCGATAGCTCTTTTTGCTAGATCATAATCTGGGGCTTGGCCAGTTTTTATGGCAGAGCTTGTGGGTGACCAAAGTAACCCACCCTTTAAATCTGTCTTTGGGAATTCGGAATTGTCCAAAAAATGCTGAAAGTCTGAGATCACTCTCCCGGGTTCAGAAAGAGGCGTAATAAATATTTCTACAAATTCGAGTTGGATATCTTTTAAAAGTATTTTGAAATCTGTGTCAGCTTTGACTAAGAAAATCAAACCCTCGGCTCCTTGGTTTAAAAGCTTCAGAGCTTTCCCATTTCCAATTTTCTCCTCAGAAACTTCCACTGAGGCCAGGTTAGTCCATACCCTCGGAGGCATACCGGGGATTTCAGATTCAGGGTGAAAAAGCATTTCAGAATCAGGCTGATCCAGAAAGTACATGGGCTCAACTTTGATCTTCTCCCATAGTTTAGAAACCAGAGCTTCCTCAAAATCCTTTCCTCGAAGATCTTTGCTGACTAATTCTAACCACTCCTTTTTACTTTGCTTCGCAAAGCCATAAAAATCAGACTCAATCATTTTTTCAAGTTTACTATCTATTCAAAAGTAGTCAATAGATCCCTTCACGATTCAAATTTTCCATAAATGAAGGCTATTTTATTTCACGGGTAAAACTGAAACATCCCAGTTTTATATTCCTAATTTTTCAGTTTAATGCTCTGTGAAAATCAATTCAGATAGTGAAAAACTTTTTTTCCATTTTAAGCTTACAAATCATTTTTATTTCTGTCAAAATTCTTCAATTTTGAAGCCCTTCTTTTTATCATAAAACCATTTTTGCCAGATCCCTCAAATGAGTGCAGAAGCTAATGCCGTATGGAATGAATGCCTTCGCGTGATCGAAGAACACGTGAATGAGCAAAGCTTCTCTACCTGGTTCAAGCCCATAAACCCAATCAAACTAGAGGGTACCACGCTGACTATTCAGGTACCAAGCCAGTTTTTCTTCGAATGGCTGGAGGACAACTACGTTCAGGTACTGAAAAAAGCAATAAAAACTACACTTGGACAAGGCGGACGACTAGAGTATGCCGTGGTGGTGGATAAAGGCAATTCTTCAAATCAGCCTTATGTGGTTTCTTACCCGCAGGGTAACCAAGGTGCCAAAAATGGGAAACCTGGGCCAAAAGAAGAAAAATCCACTACTCCTTTTGAGATTCCTTCTCTTAATGCTGAAGCACTTACAAGGAGTAACCTGAATCCGAATTATAGTTTCAACACCTACATTGAAGGAGACTGTAACAGACTGGCCAGATCTGCTGGATTTGCGGTGGCTACAAAACCAGGAATCACATCTTTTAATCCACTCATGGTTTATGGAGGGGTAGGTTTAGGTAAAACCCATCTCGTTCAGGCCATAGGAAATGAGATTAAAAATGGAGTGGACAACAAGTTCGTGCTTTATGTTTCTTCAGAAAAATTCGTGAATCAGTTCATGGATTCCATTAAGGACGGAAATGTGAAGAGCTTCACGAATTTCTACATGCAAGTGGATGTGCTTATCATTGACGATATCCAATTCTTGGCTGGAAAGGATAGAACCCAGGAAATGTTCTTCCACATTTTCAATCACTTGCACCAAAATAAGAAGCAGATCATCATGACTTCTGACTGTCCTCCCAGAGATCTGAAAGGCCTTGAAGAGCGACTACTATCTCGGTTTAAATGGGGGCTTACTGCTGATCTTCAGATGCCTGACTTTGAAACCAGAGTGGCAATTATCAGAAGAAAAATGCAGTCAGAAGGAATTATCATTCCTGATGATGTGGTGGAATATCTTGCTTACACAGTGGACACAAATGTGAGGGAGCTGGAAGGTATCTTGATCTCGCTTATAGCCCACGCATCTCTTGATCGGGTAGAAATCAGTCTCGATTTGGCAAAGACCGTGATGAAGAATATCATCAAGGACATTGAAACTGAAGTTGGGGTGGATTTTATCCAAAAAACCGTTTCAGAATACTTTGGAATCGAATTGGATGATTTGAAGGCAAAAACCCGGAAAAAGGAGATTGTGACGGCGCGTCAGGTTGCCATGTTCTTTTGCAAGGAATTCACCAACCATTCTTTGAAATCGATAGGATATCACTTTGGAGGGCGAGATCACAGTACTGTGATTCATGCAGTCCACACCGTTAATGACATCATGGAAACGGATTCTAATTTCAGAAATTCCGTTAACGAGCTTAAGAAAAAATTCAAGATGCGCTCGTATTAGTCCATTTTGACTATTCCTTTTAATTCCTTCAAGTCTATTTCTAATTCTGTGGGACCTAGTGCATAGGGACCAATCTCATATGAATTATAAATCAGCTTAAAATTACTTCCCGAATAGCCCATAGCTCGAGGAAGGAAAAATCCAGACTCTGGTATATCGAAAAATCCAGTTGAAATTAGATCTACCCCATCCTTAACTTCATGAAACTCACGAAACTTTCTTTCAGTAATTTTCAATAGAGCCTCCTCGTCCAAAATGAGGTCTTCATTTTTCAACTCATTACCTGTCTCCAAATCAAAGTTCAAAAAATCCCAGGAATAATTGCCGTGAGCACCTCCTGTATAACCTTCATTATAAAATTGAATGGTGACAAGGCCTAAGCTGTCAAAAAGAACCTCAGCTTTTACATCAATGAACCATTCTCCGCTCATATCAGGAAACTCCTTTTTTATTTGCAGATATTCATCCAAGAAGCTCTGCGCACCAAAATCTCCTGAAGGTGTGGAATCAGCAGAAAGAATATAGTTTTCTAATTTAGCCTCAATCATCGAATTAATTTTTGAGCTATCCGGATGATTTTCTAGATGTGGCCATGAGAAATTCACTTTTGCACAGTTTGCCCCAGCGCAGCCTTCTTTCGAAAGACTTTGGGTTGAGAAGTAGTACTTCTGACTGTCTTTATCTGACATACAGGAAGAGAGAATGATAAAGCAGAAAAGAATGATGACCTGTTTCATTTTGATATTTACTAATTGTTGAGAAAAGATTCTAAAGCTCTTTGGGCAAGCCATTGGGGACTAATTTTCCCACTTGCGACTTCATTTTCGTGTTCTTTTAAAAGTTTTCGAACCCCTTCATTTTTTGAAAACTCTTCAAATAGCATATGATGAACACTTTCCTCAAACCACTTAAATCTTTGATTTGCCCTGGTTTTTGACCAGAAGCCATTGGATTTTGTGCTCTCCTCGAATGCTTTGATCATTTTCCAGATTTCCTCCATACCCGTTCTTTCTGTTGATGAAACCAATTCCACTTTGGGGTACCAATTATTTTCATTCGGTGGAAAAAGGTGCAAGGCTTGTAGGTAGTGCTGTCTGGCAAGTTTACTAGCTTTCACGTTTTCCCCATCCGCCTTATTGATCACCAAACCATCAGCCATTTCCATAATTCCTTTTTTGATCCCCTGAAGTTCATCTCCAGCACCGGAAAGCATCAGCAACAGAAAAAAATCTACCATATTTTTCACTGCCGTTTCTGATTGACCTACTCCCACAGTCTCAATCAGAATCGTATCAAAACCAGCTGCTTCACAAAGCAACATGGCTTCTCTGGTCTTGGTGCTTACCCCTCCAAGTGAATTGCCCGAAGGGCTGGGGCGAATGAAGGCGCGATGATCAGAAGCCAATTGCTCCATTCTAGTTTTATCTCCAAGAATACTTCCTTTTCCCTTCTGGCTGCTGGGGTCTATGGCTAGTACAGCCACATGCCTGCCCGAGTTTAAGAGGAACATCCCAAAACTTTCAATAAAAGTACTTTTGCCTACGCCAGGGACACCGGTAATACCCACTCGAATGGAATTTCCTGTTTTTGGCAGAAGCTCCTGAACTAATTGGCTACCCAGTTTCCGATCCTCCTCCAAAGTACTCTCCACGAGCGTAATGGCCTGAGCCAATGATGAGCGATCACCCTTAAGTATTCCTGATTTATACTCTTCTAAACTCTTTCTTTTTTTCATTCAACGTATCGCTTTACAAGGCTGGTACTACCCATGCTTGATTTTGTGTAGGTTGCCAAGACCTCAGCCTGAAATTCTCCAGATAAAAATGGGCTAGTCGACCTTAACTCAGGCTGCCCTTTTAAAGCATCGGAAAGAAAATAAACTCGGGTGGTTCCGTACTTACTATGTGGCATGGAATTTCCATAGCTTTTCATTAATTCCTCATTGGCGTCCAGAACCTTTACTGCATAAATTCTGACAATTGGCCCTGTATTGTTTTCATTTCTATAAAAATCCAACTCTTCGATTTTACCCTCAAACTTCTCTAATCCAGGTTGAGAGAAGCTTTCCATAACCATATAGATAACTAAGATGGATATTAAAGAAACGATAATCCAGAAAATAACTCGGCTGCTTTTCAAAAAGGTAGGGGTTGTAAGGATTAGGCCTTAATTTAGCCCAAAATTCTGAAAATGATATTCGAATATATCAAGTCACTCCATATCATTTTTGTCGTCACCTGGTTTGCCGGGCTATTCTACATCGTTCGCCTATTTATCTATCAAACTGAGGCTTTGGCAAAGCCAGAAAATGAACGATCGATTCTAAAGCCCCAACTTGATTTGATGGCAAAAAGATTATGGTATATCATTACTTGGCCATCCGCCCTACTTACACTCATATTCGGCTTTTGGGTTTTGAGTTACCGATGGTCCTGGTTGGAACTCGGTTTTATGCAGGCAAAACTGGGATTCGTATTTCTATTATACGCCTATCATTTATTTTGCCATATCCTATTCAAGGAACTACAAAATGGCAAAACACGTTGGACTTCGAACCAGTTAAGAATTTGGAATGAAGCATCGACTCTGCTCCTTTTTGCCATTGTATTTTTGATTGTTTTGAAAAGTACATTGGATATGATTTGGGGCCTGGTGGGCCTGATCGGACTCGCCTTGATTCTTATGATTTCGATCCGACTTTATAAAAAATATAGAACTAATAATGAATAGAATTCAGTACTTAACCCTCATTGTGATAGCAGGTATTCTTAGCTTTTCATGTTCCTCTAATGGTTCCTCAGAAGATGCCAGTTTGCCTATTCTTGGCAACTATTATGTAGATGAGGTTGAAGAAAATGGGGAAACCCGAATGGATACTGTTTACCATGAAATAGCGGATTTCCAGTTTATCAATCAGATGGGAGAAAGCGTCAGTAAGCAATCCGTAACGGGTAAAGTTTACGTAGCGGATTTCTTTTTCACTTCATGTCCTACGATTTGTCCAATTATGAAAAAGGAGATGCTTAGGGTATTCGAAAAATTCCAGGACAATCCGGATTTCCTAATCCTAAGCCATTCTATCGATCCGACTTATGACACTCAGGAAGTGCTATATGATTATGCGACCAAGCTTGGAATTAACGATGCTAACACCTGGAATTTTTTAACGGGTGAGCAGGAGAAAATTTTTGAGATTGGACAGACCAGCTACTTGACCACTGCCATGGCAGATCAGAACGAACCGGGAGGTTTTCTTCACAGCGGAGCTTTTGTTTTGGTAGATCAGGAAGGGCACATTCGCGGAGTTTATGATGGGACCAAAAGTGATCAGGTGGACCGGCTCATGAATGATATTCCAAAGCTTCTAGAATAATGTTTTCAAGATTGTTTTTTGTGGCCTTGGTAGCTTTAGCTGCATGCTCTCCCAAATCAAACAATGATGAAAATGAGCTTGCCAAAATTTCCGATCCGGAGGTAATGAAATATGCTGTCCCCGGCAAAACGCTTTATGAAACCTATTGCGGGAATTGCCATCAGTCAAATGGAGAAGGATTAGGGAAACTTATCCCTCCATTAAAAAACTCAGACTACTTCAAAGCCAGCATACACCGAACTGTCTGGATTATGAGAAATGGTCAGAAGGGTGAAATCCTGGTTAATGGAGAGATTTACAACCAGGCTATGCCGGCTAACCCAAGCTTAAAACCATTAGAAATTGCCCAAATAAGCACCTATTTGTATAATATCTGGGGAATGAATGAGGGGGTAATCAGCTCCTCTCAGGTAGAGGAGTACCTAAGAGAGGAGCCAGAATTTTAATTGGACAAGAGAACTTCTGCCTTATCCATCGCAGCTTTTATATCATCGTTTACTTTGTTGACCTGGATCATTTGATCATCTAGATAAGCTTTGACTTCTTCATCAGTTAAGTCACCATCCTCCACTTCATACTGCCTCATCCAAACAAACATACCTTCGTAGGCCTGATTTAGATCATAGGCTAAAGCTTTCAAATCAGTGATCTTGGTGCTATCAGGCATTTCAGCCGCTTCAAGCTCCTCTATTTTTGAATTAGCCTCTTTTTCCAGACTTTTAAGCTCACCCATTAGTGGCATCACTTCGTCATGTACAGCAATAATTTCATCTCTTAATTTTTGATTTTCTTCCTTTGCATTTGGCCCACAGGCAAAGCTTAGGAAGATCATAGCTACAAATAAGAATCCAGTACTAAATTTCATGGTATTTTCGTTTATTCTACGAAGTTAAGCCTTGGAAAATTTTAAAGCTATTTAGCCTCAAAAATTCGTGAGTAAAAACTTCTATATCTATTTTAGGAAGTCGAATAAACACTTCACACATGCTGAAATATTGCTTTGCCCGGGATAAAATAATCCTAACAGAAAATGCCACACTTCACCCTATGGATTTAGCTGTAATCCGAGGGTATGGGATTTTTGATTTTTTCAGAGTGAGTAATTCTAAGCCTTTGTTTCTGGATCATTATCTGGATAGGTTTATTAATTCAGCAGAAGCAACCTATCTCGGTTTAGCTTTAAGTCGGGAAGAGTTAAGCCAAGTGATTCTTGAGCTCATTGATAAAAATGATATGATCACTGGAGGATTTAGAATGATCTTGACTGGTGGTTTATCTGAGAATCATTTCTCTCCAGGGAAAGGCAGCCTTTTCATTTTTGCAGAGGAGCTTTTCCTACCTAGTGAAGAAAAATATTCAAAGGGTATCAAACTTCTAGGTTTGGAACATGTGAGACCTTTGGCGAAAATTAAAACCACAAATTACGCCTATCCCGTTTGGCACAGCAAAATTTGGAAAGAGGCTGGCGCTGAGGATGTACTTTATCACCAGGATGGCATGATCAGCGAGAGTTCACGAAGCAACTTTTACATCATAAAAGACGGTAAGCTCATCACTCCTTCAAAGCAAATTTTAGAAGGCATCACCAGGCACCATATTCTTGAGCTGGCTGATATGAAGGAAATACGAGATTTGGGTATGGAGGAGGCCCTTCAGGCGGACGAAGCATTTATCACCAGCACCACAAAGGTTTTACTCCCTGTAGTTCAGATTGATAATCATAAAATCGGAACCGGAAAACCGGGACCAATCTCCTTAGATCTTTTAAGAAAATTCAGAAATCTGGAAAATGAGTTAGTGAGCTGATTAATCCAAAAGCTGTGCATCCGTAAGGATGTACATTAGTTTTTCTGGATCATCGCTATTTAATGTCAGTTTACCTCTCACCTTAACCCGATTTGAGGTATACTTGATAGGGTCTGTAAGCATCACTTCCATCACAGTTTCAGGACCTCCTGATCCACAGAAAAAACATTCGGCAATTGGGAGGCTTGACAAAATGATATGCTCGGGTTTAAACATCC
The DNA here is from genome assembly GCF_030403435.1 of Algoriphagus sediminis. Taxonomy (GTDB): domain Bacteria; phylum Bacteroidota; class Bacteroidia; order Cytophagales; family Cyclobacteriaceae; genus Algoriphagus; species Algoriphagus sediminis. The sequence goes on along the minus strand of NZ_JAUEPH010000007.1, from coordinate 54,032 downwards.
CTTCAAATGGTATGATATACCCATCCGCTTCCACTACTTTTCCTTCCAGATCTTTGATGTTGTCCGAAAAAACAGGGACATATAATTCGCCCCACTCATCCTCGCTAATTTTATAACTAACTTCAGATAAACTTCTCCAGACGTTATCCTGAGCACTTACTCCAAAGGAAATCCCTGCTATTAAGATCAGACTGACGAGTATTCTTTTCATCACAATTATTTTAGTCCTACAAATTTACGCACTATTTAGGATTTTGTTAGCTGCTTTGCAATGCTTGTTTGATAAGCAGTGACCGCTGGGATGATGGACGCGAATAAACCTACCCCAGTGGCATAAAGCAAAATCCACAATTCTTCTGGTAAAAATGTCCAGGCCTGTATGGAAGCAGCCAGTCCCTGATCAGTACTTTTCAATAAAATAAATAGAAATACATGCCCAAGAGCCAAGCCTAAAAGCGCTCCAATCCAGGTCAGTGTAATTCCCTCAATTAGAATTAGCTGAAGCAATTGAAACCTGGTAGCCCCAATTGATCTCAAAACGGCTAAATCATATTTTCTCTCCTTTAGTGAATTATATAAAGCAATGAAAATCCCAAGACCCGCTATGACTATCAAAGCAAAGGCTAAACCTTGCAAAAGTTTAATCCCTACACCCAAAAGCTCGAATAAGCGTGCCATCTCAAAAGTTGGTGACGCGGCCTGCATGGAAGTTCTGGAATTTATGAACCTTGGAAGCTGCACTGCAGCCATGGGATTTCTGAATTGGAGTAAAAGGGTGGTTAGCTCTCTTGATTCATCACCATCAGGAATACCATTTAACGTAACCTCACCGTGATCATGATTATGCTGGCCATCCTCTCCTTCCTCGTCATGTGAATACCAAACAGTTTCTATACTGGTTAGGATCAGCCGGTCTATTACTTTACCTGACGGTTCTAAAACTCCTACCACAACCAATGAATGCTCATCATGGGAATGGCTTCCCTCACTAATACCATGGCTACTTTCAAAACTATCTCCAACCTTCAACCCTTCCTTAGCGGCGACTTCAGCACCCACCACCACTTGGAAAGCCTCAGTCCAGCTCTCCCCTTCCTGGTACTGAACTTCATAAAAATCCAAATAGTCATGATTGGTTCCTACTATTCTATTCCCCTTATAATTATCACCGAGTGCCATAGGTAAAACAGCCTTAACCAGTCTATTTCGCTGTAATCCAACAGCCTCTTTTATAGGAATATTTCCAGTAGGAAAATCCACGTGATAAACACCAGAAAGAATTAACTGAAGTGGACTTCCTTTAGCACCGACCACCAAATCAATCCCTTCGGCATCCTTACTGACTACAGTTTCAAACTGGTCTCGAACCAAAAGTAGCATAGTGATAATCGCAAGACCAAAAGACAAAAGCAGTATGTTCAAACCGGTAGATAGAGGCTTGAAATAAAGATACTTACGACTGATTTTAAACAGATTCATTCTTCTTAACCTCTATAAATTTTGAAACATGATTCTTGATTCTCTGATCGTGAGTCACTATGATCAAACCGGCTCCAATCCTTTGTGCTTGATCCTTAAGCAATTTGATAACCCGCTCTGCATTTTCATCGTCCAGACTTGAAGTGGGTTCATCTGCCAGAATTAACTTTGGCTTATTCATCAAAGCTCTAGCGATAGAAACCCTCTGAGCCTCACCTTCACTTAGAGTCCTTACTTTACTATTGACTTTATTCTTGATATCTAGCTCCTCGAGGATGCGGGCAGGGCTTTCTCCCTGGGTCTTTCCAAAAAATGGGACCACCTCTAAATTCTCCTTCACAGATAGTGGAGCGAGAAGATGTGGTTTTTGAAAAATAAGACCGATATGTTTGCCCCGGAATTGGTCCATTTGCTTTTGTGAGAATCCAATAATATCCTTTCCATCAATGGATATTTCACCGCTTTTGGGCTTCAAAAGCCCTGCTAACATATTTAGCAAAGTAGTTTTACCACTTCCAGACTTGCCAAGAATCAAAAGAGATTCTCCACTTTCTAATTCAAAATCAGGGAATTCTATTTTTTGGTTTTCCTCATAGGAAAACTCCAAATTTTTAGCTTCTAACAACATTATTTGTTCACTGGAATAACAACCTTAAAAACGGTTTCGACTAAGGGTTCACTTTTGAATGTAATTTCTCCTTTCATCACCTCGATACACTTTTTAACAATCGAAAGGCCAAGACCTGAACCCTCCACGATTCCTACGTTCTTTGCACGAAAAAACCGCTCAAACAGTTGGCCTTGTTCAGCTTTAGGAATCCCGATTCCATTATCGATCACAGTTCCTATCAGTTTATCATCTTGAAAATCAAGCTTGAATAAAACTTCCTGTCCATCTTTAGAATACTTGGTGCCGTTAGAAAGAAGGTTGTCGAATATTTGATAAAGGAGCTCACTGTCAGTGGTGATGGTCTTCGGCAAGTCACCGAGCTCCACTTTCACCTTCACATCATTTTCGATTCCTGCCTTGATTCCTGCCATCAGCTCTTTTACGAAAGCTCCCAGATACATCTTCTTGGGCTTATACTCCATTTTGTTTTCATCGGCCTTACCAAAGAAAAGAACGCTGGTTAGCAAGTTATTTAGCGTTCGAACAGAGTTTTCGATCTTGGTTGCGTGTTTGGAAATTTTCGGTTTCATGGGATGATCCTTATCAGCGTACATTTGTAAGAGTTGAGCCGAACTTAGAATAGATGTCAAGGGAGTTTTAAATCCATGTGACACATTCAATACAATCCTTGATTTTAACTCATTGATTTCTCGTTCTTTCTCCAGCGCTTTGGTCAACTCTTTATTCGCATCATAAAGCTCCACTGTTCTTTGTTTGACTTTTTCTTCAAGCTCATTATTTAGCTTCTGAAGCTCCTTTTCCTTCCTGTCTTTGAAAATCGCCAATTCAATAACCATGTTCAGTTCCCGGATATTGAATGGCTTGATCACATAAGCACTGGGATTAGTACCCACCACTTTATTCAGTGTTTCGGCATCCGAGCTCGCACTCAAATACACTACCGGGATATCATATTTTTCATTGATTATCTCCGTGGTTTTAATGCCATCTAGATCCCCTGAAAGATTGATGTCCATCATCACGATGTCGGCCGGATTAGCTGCCAAAATATCTAGCGCTTTTTCGCCAGAATCGGCTATTCCAATGATTTGATGATTATTTTTTTCTAGAGCTCTTTGCAGAAGCAAAGCTGAAACAGAATCGTCTTCTACTATTAAAATCTTTAGGCTAAACATCCGTGGGTTGGGTTATCAGGCGATAAATTTAAGTGCTGGAAAATACAAAAATATTGAGTTTATACAGGGTCAAACCTGGTTTATTGCTGGAATGGTAATAGGAATTTGTCTCAGAACCTAAGCTTTGATTTCAAATGAAAATAAGTAAGTGAATTCAAGACAGAATGTTGGGCTTTTCTTTTGTCAGAGGGTTGTTTCTTCTATTTTTGTGCAAACTTTAATCAACGCATCATGAGTGTACTAGTCAATAAAGATTCAAAGGTAATTGTTCAGGGTTTTACAGGCTCTGAAGGTTCCTTTCATGCCCAGCAAATGATAGAGTATGGCACCAATGTGGTCGGTGGAGTAACTCCTGGAAAAGGAGGAAATACTCACCTTGACCGCCCAGTGTTCAACTCTGTAGAAGAGGCTGTTCAAAAAACTGGCGCAGACACTTCGATTATATTCGTTCCACCAGCATTTGCTGCTGACGCCATTATGGAAGCTGCAGATGCAGGTATCAAAGTGGTCATTGCCATCACGGAAGGAATTCCAGTGGCAGATATGATCAAAGCAAAGCCTTACATCAAGGAAAGAGGTGTTACACTTATCGGTCCAAACTGTCCAGGAGTGATCACGCCAGGCGAAGCCAAAGTAGGAATCATGCCAGGTTTCGTCTTCAAGCAAGGCCGAATAGGAATCGTATCTAAGTCGGGAACTCTTACTTATGAAGCTGCGGATCAGGTAGCCAAAGCTGGTCTTGGAGTTTCGACAGCAATCGGAATTGGTGGTGACCCCATCATCGGAACATCGACCAAGCAGGCAGTTCAACTTCTTATGGAAGACCCAGAAACTGATGCCATTGTGATGATCGGTGAAATCGGTGGAAATTACGAAGCAGAAGCTTCAAAATGGATCAGAGAAACCGGTAACAAGAAGCCTGTGGTCGGATTTATCGCTGGACAGACCGCACCTCCGGGTAGAAGAATGGGACACGCTGGTGCGATCATCGGAGGAGCTGACGATACGGCTGAAGCCAAAATGAGAATCATGCGCGAGAATGGCATTCACGTAGCTGAATCTCCTGCTGAAATCGGCGCTACCATGGCAAAAGCTCTTGGTGTAGGGGCTTAAGAAAATTGAACTAAAATGAACCGTCCTGATAAAATCGGGGCGGTTTTTTTATGCCTTCTCCACTTTAACCCTCGGACTTACTACCAAAGGGTTCTGCTGCATCAGCAAGGTCATAGTTTTAAAAAACTCAGGTCTTTGTTCAGAAAACACTTCTGGCCTTTCGAAGAAATTCTCCAACACCACTGCAAAAAACTCATCACCATTAATCAAGGCGGCCTCTCGGAACGGAGAATCCTCTCCCGCTTTCATTTTCTCTTTTTCTAAAGCCATGTGGGCCCGATAGTCTTGACTAACGCTCGCTGAGATGAAGTTGAATTCATCATTATGCCTAATCTGGTTTTCTAATTTTAGTGCATGAGCCACTTCATGAACCCCTAAGTTTATTCCATCATCTTCATCCACCAACCCTTCCAAAAATGCTCTCCAAGACAAAACTATTATCCCAAACTTGGGATTAACTTCACCTTTGTGATAAGTCCTAGTTATACTGCTGTAATACTGATTAGGATAAATCAGTATCTTCCGGAAGTGAGGAAGGCGCACCTTTTTCCAACCAAAAATCACCATGGTGATCGTGGCTCCAATAAGCACTTCCATTTCCTCTGTCACTTCTTGCAGTCCACCTCGAGGATGAAAATTCCTACTGGAAAGAATGTATTGTAGCCTTCGTTCAAACTCCTTTTTGAACTTAGGATTCATCCGGGCATAGTACGGGAAATGCTTTTCTAAGATCTGCAAATCTGACCTTTCAACCTTCCTGGGGAACAAGGCAAGTCGCATTGACTCAAATGCGTTATAAAAAAATTCAAAAATAGAAAGTGGACTAAACAGGTAATGCATGAATGAAAATTAAAAAGGCGATTAACAAATTTGCTAATCGCCTTACTATTTTTTAGATGAAACTATCGCGCGTAATTCACTGCTCTCATTTCTCGGATTACCGTAATCTTAATCTGTCCAGGATATTGCATTTCCTTTTCGATCTTTTGCGAAATGTCAAATGAAAGCTGTCCTGCAGTTCCATCATCCACATTTTCTGCATCTACCAGGACTCGAAGCTCTCTGCCTGCCTGCATGGCAAAGCATTTATTCACTCCTTCAAAACTCAAAGCCAAAGCTTCCAGATCTTTCAGTCTCTTGATATAACTATCCATAATCTCTCGTCTCGCACCTGGTCTGGCGCCAGATATTGCATCAGTTGCCTGGACAATTGGAGAGATCATTGAGGTCATTTCAATTTCATCATGGTGAGCTCCAATGGCATTACATACCTCAGGATGCTCTTTAAATCTTTTGGCCAACTCCATCCCCAAAATAGCGTGAGGGAGCTCCTGCTCCTCATGCCATACCTTACCTATATCGTGTAGCAATCCTGCACGCTTTGCAAGCTTTGCGTTAAGCCCCATCTCCGCAGCCATGGTAGCTGAAAGATTCGCCACTTCCCGTGAGTGCTGCAATAGATTCTGACCGTAAGAAGATCTAAACCTCATTCTTCCTACCATCTTCACCAATTCGATATGTAAGCCGTGAATGCCAAGATCAATACAGGTTCTTTCACCAATCTCCATGATTTCATCCTCAATGTTCTTCTTGGTTTTGGCTACAACCTCCTCGATTCTGGCTGGATGAATTCTTCCATCCTGTACGAGTCTATGCAATGAAAGCCTAGCTATCTCTCTTCTGACAGGGTCAAAGCCCGAAATGATGATCGCTTCGGGAGTATCATCCACTACGATTTCCACACCGGTGGCTGCTTCAAGGGCACGGATATTCCTCCCTTCACGACCAATGACTTTCCCTTTGATATCGTCACTTTCGATATTGAAAACCGAAACACAATTCTCCACGGCATGCTCAGTGGCTGTCCGCTGGATAGTGTTAAGCACGATCTTTTTAGCCTCTTTGGTTGCAGTGGATTTCGCTTCGTCCACTATGTCCTTGATCTGTGAGGAAGCCTTGGACTGGGCTTCTTCGGTGAGCATAGTCACTAGCTCTTCCCTAGCCTCTTCACGAGTCAGACCAGCAATTTTTTCCAAATCCGCTATACGGCGATTCGTGACTTTTTCAAGTTCCTCTTTCTTTAATTGAACAGCCTGAAGCTGGGCTTGAAGATTTTCCTTAGAGCTGTCCAGTTCTGCCTGCTTTCGTTTTAGCTTTTCCAGTTCTTTGCTGGTATGCTGCTCCCTTTGCTTAATCTTGTTTTCATTGGTAAGAATGATGTTCTTTTTCTTGGACATCTCCTCCTCAAACTCCGACTTAAGCTTTAGATACTTTTCCTTTGCCTGGAAAATTCTATCCTTCTTAATCGACTCAGCATTTATCTCTGCTTCTCTAATTAGTGCTGCAGCTTTTTCTTTAGCAGCCTCTTCCATCTTTTTATTCTTGCCTTTTATCAAAACGGAGGCAAGACCAAAACCAGCCAGTAGTCCTACTACGCCGGCTATGATTACATATATTGTCTCTCCCATGGGTTATTTTGGTATGAAAACCCGTGGATCAACCTGCTTATCCTGAAAATGAAAGGGTATTACAAAGAATCAGAAAGGAGTGTATTTATTTGGGTAAGGCTCTCTTGAATTTTCGCGCTGTCTTCAGCATTCACTTCATTTGATTCCAGGGATTCTACCATGCAATCAAATGCAACCATAGCCAATAAATCCTGGCTATCATCCAACCCATACTCCTCTCTATACTTCTTCAGTTTATCGTTTATTAGTTTGCCAGCATGCCGAATTTTAGCCTCATCCTCCATGGTTACACTCATGGGATACTCTCTAGTGCCAATTTTCAAACGTATGGATAGTGTCTCCATTTTATTCTGACAAATGAGTGATCAAATGATCAATCTCTTTTATATAATTATCGATTAAGTCTTTCATTTCCGTGGAATCATCAGAGTTCATCCTACGGTTATCCACAATGTTACTAATTTTAATCTTATTTTTAAAGTGTTCGATTTCCTGCTCTTTCGCTTGCAATTGCCCCTCTAAATCGGAATTTAACTTTTTCAGCTCCTCATTTTCGGATTTTAATTCAGCCATCCTTCCTTTAATCTTGGTGGCTAACTTTTCAAGCTTTTGCAGTTCGTCGTGTATCATATCAGGTTCGGATAAGAGCTCCTGTTTCTTTCTCGAATACTGATATTAATTTACTCATAGTTTTATCAATTACCTTATCAGTCAAAGTATTTTCCTGATCCTGCAGATAGAAACTTAAAGCATATGCCTTTTTATCCTCAGCAATTTTTTCGCCTTGATAAACATCAAATACATTGATCCTCTTCAATAGTCGCCCACCAGATTTCTTAGCAATGGCTTCCACTTCCTGATATGAAACGGATTTATCAATAACCAGAGATAAGTCCCTGCGAACTTCCGGGAATTTCGATATGGCCTCGTATTTTTTCAGACCCTTGGATTTATTACCGATCAATTGCCAATCTAACTCTGCAAACCATACATCCTGCCGAACACCTGTCTGCTTTAAACTTTGGCTGTCAAGCAAGCCAAATCTTCCAAGTTCCTTTTCACCAAGTTTCAAAATTAAGCCATAATCAAACGGAGAAGACTCTATCACATCCACCGTAGACGGAGTGATTCCTAGCTTGCCAAGGGCATCATTCACTGTGGCGTAAATATCAGTGAATGCGAACGGTTTTGACTCCCCAAGCCAGCTTTCTTCAGACTTATTTCCGGATAGGAAAATAGATAATCTGGAGGTTTCAGAATAGCCCTTCTCGCTTTTTTTATAGGTAGTGCCAAATTCGAAGAACCTCAAGTTCGTCTGTTTCCTGTTGATATTATGAGCCAAAACTTCCAAACCTGTGAACAGAAGCGTTTGCCTCATCACATCTAGGTCTTCGCTAAGTCTGTTATAAATTTCTACGTTGAGCTGAGGGTCCAGAAAGTCTGATTTCTCGGAATAGTTGGAGCTGGTCAGGCTGTTGGTAATTATCTCCGAAAACCCACGGCTTGCCAGAAATTCACTGAGTTTGAACTGAAGTTGGTCCAAATCTTTCACCGGATGCTCCGCCAAATAATCAGTGCTCAGATGCTCTGAAAGCTCAACCTGGCTAAATCCATGAATTCTTAGAATCTCTTCAATAATATCAGCTTCTCGGGTTACATCCACCCGATAAGGCTTAACTACGGCTGTGAATCCTGATTCAGTTTCATCTTTAACTTCGATCTCCAATCCTTCTAGTATAGTCTTCACCTCCTGAGGTGTGATAGTTTTACCAATAAGTCGATTGATTCTACCATAGTCCACTTCTATGACGAAGTCTTTAACCGGATCTGGATAAATGTCAATGATCTCACTTGAGACCTTTCCTCCAGCTATTTCTTTCAAAAGCTTTACAGCCATTTTTAAAGCATAGACCGGCATATTTGGATCAGTTCCTCTTTCGAACCTGAACGAGGCATCTGTTTTCAGGCCATGGAATTGAGCTCCTTTTCTCGTTATATCTGGAGAGAAATATGCCGACTCCAGGAAAATAGTTTTTGTGGAGTCTGAAACTCCCGAATTCAAACCTCCGAAAATCCCAGCAATACAAAGCCCGCCTTTTGAATCCTGAATCATCAGTTCTTCACCAGAAAGCTTTCTTTCTTTCTCATCCAGAGTCACAAATTTTGTGTCCTTTGGCATCCTCCCAACTTTAATCTTTCCGTCAGAAATCTTTTCTGCATCGAAAGCGTGCAGCGGCTGCCCCAAATCGTGAAGAATGAAATTAGTGATATCTACCACATTATTAATTGGCTCCAAATCCAGACTTCGAAGGAAGTTTTGTAGCCAAGATGGAGAAGGTGCAACCTTTAAATCTGTCACTACCACTCCTGCATATCTGGGACAATCTTTTGAGTCCTCAACCTCAACCGAAATTGCTGGACCTTTTGCTTCAATCTCTAAATCAGGCGCCGGATCAATCTCCAAGTCTTTTCCGAGAAGGGCTTTTAAGTCACGGGCTACTCCTAGATGTGAAGCTGCATCTGCACGGTTAGGGGTTAATCCAATTTCCAGGATTTCATCCATCCCAACATCAATTAAGTCAGATGCTGGAGTCCCATTAGCTAAGTCGGTATCCAAAATCATGATCCCATCATGACTGCTGCCCAGACCGAGTTCATCTTCTGCGCAGATCATTCCAAAGGATTCCTGTCCTCGAATTTTAGCCTTTTTGATTTTGAAACCCTCAGAGTCCTTTGGATAAAGCATACATCCGACCGTAGCCACCAAAACTTTTTGGCCTTTGGCAACATTCGGTGCGCCACAAACAATTTGAACTGGGCTCTCTTCTCCGATATCGACAGTCGTAAGGCTTAACTTATCAGCATCAGGATGCTTTTCACAAGTCAGGACCTCGCCGATTAAAACCCCTTCAAGCCCTCCTTTTATAGATTCGAATTTGTCTAACCCCTCCACTTCAAGACCAGACTGAGTAAGCATATCACTGATCTTTTCAGAATCCTGATCTAGAGGGATATATTTTTTTAATCGATTGATTGAAATCTTCATATTGAATTTCTTTTGCCTGTAAAGGCAGGTCAGCTTTGGCCGAGGCCAAATAGAAATAAGGGACAAATTTAAAGGAATTGACCTTCTTTGGCCTTATTCCTCATAATTTTTCTCGCCGGCATAAATGGGGATATTCAGTAAATTTTCCCGAGGTGGGATCGGACAAGCATAATCTGTATTGTAAGCGCAGTATGGATTGTATGCCAGGTTAAAATCAATAGTGATACTGTTCTTACCCGTTTGTCTAGCATTAATGTAACGGCCGCCACCGTAGGTCTCCTCAGTACTTGTATCATCTGCAAAGGCCACAAAGAAATTTCGCTTATCGGATTCGTTCACGTCTTGAAGTAAAAGTAAACGCAAAGGAATATTATCAATGGTGAATTCCGCATACGAGTGTTCAATGTATCGCTCTGTAGTCCCATCCGTCATGGGGACATTCCGCACCTTTTTGTTCTCAATCGGCACCATCCTGGCGATCACCTTGTATTTGGGATCAATAGGATAAAATTTTAGCTCTGTGAAATTATTCTTTTGCTCTTCGGTGAGCGGCGAATCCACATTAAATCGAATGAATTTAAATTGCCTCTCCCGCTCATCTTCAATGCTCTCAATGTAGTCCTCCGGGTCTTCAGTTGCGGTAAGGGTATAGGTTACTGCCGCCACGATCACTATCAGGACGGCGAGCAGTAAAATGGTTTTTGGTTTCATGTATTAAATCAGTCCTTCGTCTGCGAAGCTAAAATAGCCATCATCAGCAAATATAACATGATCAAGGATGGGCAAATCCAATTCCTTACCTGCTTTGATAAGTCTTTCGGTAAGTTTTATATCCTGATGCGAAGGTTTGAGGTTTCCGCTCGGGTGATTATGCACGAGAATTAAGGATTGGGCCAAATACTCCAGGGCCGATTTAAAGATAAGCTTTGAGTCAACTACCGTGCCCGCCGTACCCCCTCTTGAAATATGAACTTTTTTGATCACCTGGTTTGATCGGCTCAAAAGTACAAGATAGAAATGTTCCACAGGCTCATCATAAAGCTCACTTTTCATTAAATCATAAATATCTTTTGAACAGGTGATCCTGGGTTTTTTGACAGGTTCGGAATCTTTGCGCCTTCTTCCCAATTCTAAAGCCGCAACAATCGAAATAGCTTTAGCCTCGCCTATTCCTTTAAATTTTTTCAAATCCTGAATACTCAATCGAGAGAGCTTGCTAAGGTCATGATCTATAGATTGTAAAATTATACGACTCAAATCCACAGCACTCATTTCGGGAGTACCTGATCCAATTAAAATTGCGATTAATTCGGCATCGCTAAGGCTGGTTTTACCTTTTAGTAAAAGTTTTTCCCTTGGCCGATCCTCCTCCGCCAATTTAGAAATCTTAATTGATGAAAAATTCTGCATATGAAATGAAAAAATGATGTAACTAAAAATACAGAAATATTGAGCATAAAAAAAGCCCCGATTTCGGGGCTTCTAATTTCATTGCAAGGCAGCTTATCCAAGCGAGTTTACAAGTTTAGCCAATCTTGACTTCTTGTTGTTCGCGTTGTTTTTGTGGATCACATTCTTCTTCGCCAGCTTATCCAACATAGAAGAAACCTTGTTGTAAAGCTCCTGAGCCTCGATCTTGTCGGTGCAAGCTCTAAGTCTCTTGATGAACGTCCGAGTAGTTTTCGCTTGATATCTATTTCTCAAACGCTTGGCTTCGTTTGCACGAATTCTCTTTAGAGCTGATTTGTGATTTGCCATATCTAGTTTTTATTGAATTACTTTTCTTACCCTATACTGATTGGGAGTGCAAAGTTATTGTAAATAATTAATACTGCCAAAGTAAATTCAAACATTCCTCTGAAAATCAACGGACAATTAACACTATCAATTTAAAGTAAGGAGTTCAAAAAGCTGGAAATTTAAAGCAGAACCCGTAAATTATAGTTCATTTTTTGCTATTTAGGATGAATGCTTTTTTGTTCACTTTCATTTTTTGGGGCTTTTATGCCCACTCCCTGATCAATCAAGTGGCAACATATTCTCTCCCACCGGAGATGATGGTTCTCTACAAAATCAATCAGGATTTTATTAAAACCAAGGCTGTAAATCCAGACCGAAGACGCTATGCAGTTAAAGGTGAAGCAGAGAAGCATTACATCGATTTGGATCATTACCCAGATAGTATCAGGTATTCTCTGCCTCTCTATTGGAATCAAGCCTTAGAACTATATTCTGAAGATTCTCTCCGAGCTCAGGGAATAGGTCCTTGGGCGGCGTACCAAACTTTTCTAAGCCTCACCAAAGCTTTTGAAAAAAAGAATACCAATGCAATCCTGAGACTATCAGCCGACTTAGGCCATTATTTGGCAGATCTAAATGTACCCTTGCACACGACCAAAAACTATAACGGGCAACTCACTGGTCAGGAGGGAATTCATGGGTTTTGGGAAAGCCGAATACCAGAACTGAATTCACAAAACTATGCCCTTTGGGTTAGTAAGGCCGAATACGTAGAGAAGCCTCAATTAGCGATTTGGGAGGCCGTATGGCAAGCACATGATCAGGTAGACTCGGTTCTGAGCATAGAGCGAAGACTTACAGGTGAGTTTGCTGAGGATGAAAAATTTAGCTTTGAAGAGCGAAATGGACTTACGGTTCGGGTTTATTCCAAAGCCTTTTCCCAAGCTTACGAAAAGGCCCTGGATGGCCAAATAGAAAGACAAATGAAAAAGTCTATCAAAATGATTGCAGACTTCTGGTATACTGCCTGGATCAATGCCGGACAACCGGATTTAAGCTCATTTGAGGGTTCAAATATTGAAGAGGAGGACTTGGTAGTGGATCCAGATTTGCAGGTGAGAAAACACGGTGGTTTAGAAAGATGAAAAAGCCGATCTATATCAGATTGTAGAGGACAGTCTCAGTAAGCAACATTTAACTAAATGAAAACATTCGAAAAAATTTAAAATGGATTACCGAGATCTAATTTCGTACAAGAAAGCCTATTACCTTGCCATGAAGATTTTTGAAGTGAGTAAGAGTTTTCCCGCAGAAGAAAAGTATTCACTTATTGATCAAATTAAAAGGTCGAGCAGATCAGTTTGCAGCAACATAGGTGAAGCTTACAGAAAAAGAAGGTATCCTGCGCATTTCATTTCTAAACTTAGTGATTCAGGTGCCGAAAATACCGAAACACAAATTTGGCTTCAATTTTCAAAAGATTGTGGTTACCTAAGCGATACTGAGTATCATATACTGAATTAAACTGCTAACGAGGTGGGTAAACTTCTTGGATACATGATAGATAATCCTGAAAAATTCGGATCGAATAGAAAGTGAAATTTTATACCTCTGCCAACTGAGAACTGAAACTGCCTACTTTTTCAAGCTTGAACGTAAATAAACCTCAATCGCCCTACCTAGCCTTCTAAAGGTATCCTTAAAAACTTCCTCATTTTCTTCTAACAAGGTCACCCGAAATCCGAGTAGTTCGGAACAAAAGGAGGAAATGGGGACCACGCAGATTCGCTCGGACGCAAGCAGGAAATAAACAAATCGCTTATCCAGTTTCATATCCTTATACCCGACCCATTCTTTGACCAAATCTTCAAGTTCAGGACTTTCCAAAGGCAAGGATTGGTTTTCATTCAGTACTCCGTCCTCAAAAACCACGGTGTTATAAAAAGCCCCACGGGTAGGATTAAATCTGATTCCTTTGATTTCCCCCAGAATTTCTTCCATCCAGCGACTTCTATTACCAATTTGATTATTGGCTTCCTGTCTATACTCAGCATATAATGGATGGCTCATAATCTTCGGAATTGCTAGCTGAGGAAGAATGGTCGAACAGACTTCAATCATTTTGGCATTTTCCAGAGTCTGGCAAAGTTTTGAGAATTCTTCTGATGAGTTTCGATTATAAAACTCCATCCAACCACATCTGGCCCCAGGCCATGGAAATTCTTTGGAAACACCCTTTAAGGAAATCGCGGGGGTTTCCTTTACCAGAGTGGAAAGAGGAATGGCTTTGGCACCGTTGTAGGTGATGTTTTGGTAAATCTCATCGATAACTAAAAAAAGGTCGAACTCCTCAGCGATTTTGACGAAGTTTTCCAAAACTTCTCTGGGATAAACCATCCCTGTCGGATTATCGGGATTGATAATCAGAATTCCAACAACGGAAGGATTATACCTCACCTTCATATACAAATCCTCTAAGTCGGGATACCATTGATTATCCGGATCGAGTTTGTAAGTAATTGGAGCTGTGTTGGCATGAGCGGCTTCCGCAGAACTGTGTGTGGAATAAGCTGGCGATGGACCAATAATCCTAGCAGTTGGGGTAAGAAATTGATAAAGCTTTGCGATAGCATCTCCTAACCCATTAAAGAAGAGTACATCTTCCGCGCTGATCTGTACCCCCCCATGACTGTTATTTAATTCTGCTAGGAATTCCCGGGTTTCCAAAACACCCTTTGAGTCAGCGTAGCCATAAGTCTCGTCCTCCTTGAGCAAGTCCGAGATAATCTCCTTCATCCAGCTGGGAATTCGATTATGTTTCTGGATGGGATCGCCGATATTTTCCCAGGTCATCGGAAAACCAATGGCTTCAATCTGCTTCGCCTTCTTTACAATAGCTCTGATTTCATAAGAGAGCTCTTCGGCACCCGGTCGTAATAATTTCTGTCTCATGGTCTGCGAAAAAATAAAGAAACAAAATACTCTCCGAAATCGGAGGTATAGGGTTAAAAAAGCTTACAATAGAAAATTTTATCCCCCCAAATGAAACCTTTGTATTCCTAAAATGCTTTTTCATTTGCGCAATTCATCTCAACCCATTGATGATGAGGGCGTAGCTAATTGAACCATAGATTTTAATTACCACTTCGACTGAACCACTGAATGATCTCTGTCATTATCCGTATCCTGCTTTTTCTGGGATTTCTTTTCATAATTGATCTCTACTCATATCAAGCTATAAAAACATCCTTCCCAAACAACATCTGGGCAAAGCTGGCTTTCTGGCTCTTTTCGATCTCAGTCTATGTTTTCATCGCCTATGCATTTTTGACCTTTAATCGAGGGACGTCCAGCTCAGGTTTTTCAACCATGGCTTCTTTGCTCATTCTTTCATTGGTGCCAAAGCTGATCATCTTATTATTGTTATTTGGAGAGGATGTCATTCGTTTTTTTAGGGGTTTATTCACATCTGCCACAGGTACAAGGAATGGAGATTTTCTTCCTGATCGTAGGAAGTTCATTAGCCAATTGGCCCTGGCAGTTTCCGCGGTTCCTTTCGTTGGGATTCTTCATGGGGTCCTAATTGGAAAATATCGATATCGAGTAATTAGTCACACCCTTGAGTTTGATGATTTGCCGGAAGAATTTGATGGGTTTTCTATCACTCAAATTTCAGATATTCATTCCGGAAGTTTCGACAACAAGAAAAAGATCGAATATGGAATTGACCTGATTAATGAGCAAGGTTCGGATGTGATTCTATTTACAGGGGATTTAGTGAATAATACTTCTAAGGAAATGGAGCCTTGGATTGAATCATTCCAGAAACTTGAAGCTCCAATGGGTAAATACTCCATCCTTGGTAATCATGATTATGGGGACTACATGTCCTGGCCTAGCCCGGAAGCCAAAGTGGCAAATATGGAACGCCTTTACGAGATTCAGGAAGAATTGGGTTTCAAGCTTTTGAGGAATGAAAACGTCCAGCTTCAAAAAGCCAATGCGAGTATTGATCTGATCGGTGTAGAGAATTGGGGGAAAGGCTTCGTGCAGCATGGTGACCTCGAAAAAGCCGCAGAAAACCTTAGCGATAATAGCTTTAAAATCCTCATGAGCCACGATCCTTCTCACTTTGATGAGCAGGTAAAATCATTCTCCAAATTCATTCACTTAACACTAAGTGGTCATACCCATGGAATGCAGTTTGGAATTGAAATTCCAGGCTTTCTAAAATGGAGTCCAGTCTCTTTGCGCTATCCCAAATGGGCGGGACTCTATGAAGAATTTGGGCGCTACCTCCACGTCAATCGCGGATTTGGATTCCTGGCCTTTCCTGGTCGAGTGGGAATTTGGCCTGAAATAACGGTGCTGAAATTGAAGAAGAAGGTCAGTTGAAATATCTCGCTCATTAAAATAAAACCCCTTCAAGATAATTTTCTTGAAGGGGTTTTATTTTCCTTTCATACTTCAGACTCTTAGACCGAATTCTTTTCGGTGCCACGTCTCCGAGTCTTTTTTTCTTATTTTCCTCATTGTCTGAGAAATTCCCCTCAAACCAATGGACCTGAGAATAGCCCTTTCCAAGTTGAAATGTAGGTAGTGGTTTTATCCAGGAATTACCATTTTAGAAAATAATCTCCAACTTCGATTAAGGCGAAGAATTGAAGGTTCAAAGATAACCAGAAATGAATCTACCAAACGAGGGCCCTTATGATTGGGTACATGATTTTTCGTCCTTAAAAAATATTTAATTCAACTATAGGAATAGGATTCGATTTGGTGAATATTCCAACGTAACGTATTTTTAGCATACCTCTGTGAAAACGAAATTAGAAGCCGAGAACTATCATTAGAATATTAACGAATCTAGTTTACATTATAATCTATACCTAGAGCGAAAGACCTGTCTTAACGAAAATTTGAAATGAAAGAGTTTAACACCTCAAAAAAAAGGTTCAAAAATGCTTTTAGGAGAATCCTTAAAGAAGGTGACGGTTACGAAATAGGAGAAGCTGCTTTGCCTGCCTACACTCATAAAAATCCATTTATCGATTGGCTGTTTTGGGAAAGGATCAAAATCGCTTATAACTTTGCAAACAAACATAAATCAGTGGATAAAATTCTTGATTTTGGATGTGGTTCAGGAGTTTTAAGTTACATGTTAGCAGAAAAACATTATACAGTCACAGCATGTGATATTGAGTTTGCTCCACTAGAATTGGTGAAAAGTAAAATAGAGTTTCCACGGACTATCAATTTTATCGAGGGAGATATTCTGACTCACAATTTGATGGATAATTCGTTTGATATTATTTTTGCTCTGGATGTACTAGAACACATTGAGGACCTAGAGCCATATATAGATGAATTTCATAGATTATTATCTCCAAATGGAATAATTTTAATATCTGGACCTACGGAAAATATATTCTACAAAATTGGCCGAAAGATTGCTGGGAGTAGATTTACAGGGGATTACCACGTGACAAATATTTCTATAATTAAAGAGACATTCAAAAAGAAGATGAAAATATTCTCTTTAACTAAATTGCTATTCCCCGTGGTTCTGTTTGAACTATTCACTGCTCAAAAAAACTCTTAAAAACAGCTAAACTCTCTGAAAACGCAGATTCGTAAAACGTTAGCAAAAACAACAAAATATAAATGAAATCAGAATTGGGACAATAACTGGAAATGTTTATGAAAATGAATAAAATAATAACTGTTGTTATTCCTTGCTATAAAGTATCTAAGCAAATTAAAGATGTTATTCACTCAATACCAGAGTTTATCGACACAATAATAGTTGTAGACGATGCATGTCCCGAATATTCTGGTACCTTAGTAGAGGAAATGGATATAGGTATAGTTCAGGTTATATTTCATAAAAAAAATAAAGGTGTTGGAGGAGCTGTAATTAGTGGTTTTAAAAAAGCCCTAGAGCTACAAAGTGATATAATAATCAAATTGGATGGAGATGGCCAAATGAATCCAAATGAAATCACAAAACTAATTAACCCTTTACTCTATGATAGAGCTGATTATGTAAAAGGGAATCGCTTTAATGATTTCAAAGCACTAAAAAGAATGCCCAAAATAAGACTTTTTGGTAATAGTTTTTTATCTTTTACTATAAAATTAGCTTCAGGTTATTGGGACATTATGGACCCAACAAATGGATTTTGTGCTATTTCTAAGCATTCTCTAAGTAAACTAAACCTAAATAAAATTGATAATAGATATTTTTTTGAGACCGACATGCTCATAAATTTAAATCTTTTAAACCAAGTTGTTGAAGATGTTTATATTTCTGCAATTTATAGTGATGAGACTAGTAATCTTAACATAAATAGGGTTATTTTAAATTTTCCAATGAAAATCTTGAAGGGATTAGTTAAAAGAATCTTTTACAAATATTATATTTATAATTTTAATATGGCCTCAATCTATTTTCTAATTTCTATTCCCCTACTTTTATTTGGTTTGTTTTTTGGTGGTTATAGATGGATAATGGGGATTATGGAAAACACTGCGAATAATTCTGGCACCATAATGCTTGCAGCTTTACCAATAATTTTGGGCATACAATTTTTATTACAAGCCATTAGTATAGATATTAATAGTATTCCCAAAAAGTTCAAACCACTTAACAAATTATAAAAAATAATTGTCTCCTCTGGCCAGGAAGTAAGCTCCTCTAAATATTCATCGGGACAGGCTATCAAAAGTCTCCTAATTAGGAGTACACGTTTCTTCTTAGTTTGGTACCTGCTCACCCCAATACTGTACAACAGATTGAACCTACATCCTGACATCTATATAAGAAAGAGGTCTACGGCATTTTTTTCGGTCTGACCAAAAATTTCTGATAAGAACTAATTGAAAAACCCTGCTTATTCGCTCCTTTGAACTTAAGCACATGATAGAATTTTGAGAGTGAATTTCTTGCAATGTATTCAATGGCTCACCTTCTAGTATTTCCTATCCAAATTTTCAGGAACCGAGACAGCACTACTAGATCAAGTTGAACTGTGGCCCATGTGCACTTAATTAACCCATTTCCCAAACCTATATGATCTAAGTAAATCATATACCCTTTTCGGCCCTTTTCACCACCCAGTTTTAGGATTGGCTTCAGGTCGAAGAAACTGTAAAAGTGTTTGAAATTTCCAAAGCGATGAATATCCTCTTCCCCAAGGGTATAATCATGACCTACCTCCATTGCATAGAGTAATTCTTGTATTCTGACCTTGGCTGAAAAGCTCGACCTATGCCTATTTGATCTAAAAAAAACTCTTTCCAGTTAAATTTTTATGATAAAATTCGAGTTCCATGGAGATATCCATACAATTTGAGTTATTTGTATGTATTACTATTCGATCCAAATGAAAGGTATTAACACTTCAAACAAAAACAACTCAAGGTATTTCAAAAATGTGGGTTTTCTAATACTGGTAGTTATTTCATTAGCTACATTGATATTTGCCTATTCAAATCATTTTTCAAATTCATTTCACTTTGATGATAGTCATACGATTGAAAACAACAGTGCTATTCATGAAATCAATCTCAAGCTTTTTTTTACGGATGCAACTACGTTTAGCTCATTACCTTCTAATCAAAGCTACCGTCCTTTAACAACATTAGAAAATGCAATTGATTACAAACTTGGAGATGGTCTTGATACCAAAGTATTTCATATCCATATATTTCTAACATTCTTAATCACCTGTTTTTTAATAGGTCTCTTTATCAAAAAGCTATTAGATCGAATCAACTATTCAGAAGATAACAAGTATTGGGCACTATTATGTGCCACAATTTTTGGTTTTCTTTGTGCAAATGCAGAAACAGTAAATTACATCATTCAAAGAGCAGAAATTACTGCTGCACTATTTCTACTTGCCGGATTTGTGGTTTTTCTCAGCGGTGGAATTTGGAGGAAATATTATATCTATCTTTTATTTCCCCTGATTGGCTTTTTCGCTAAAGAGATGGCCTTTGTTTTTGCTCCGCTGCTATTACTCTATTCATTAATATTTGAAGAGCAGGTTGATCTCTTGCACTTTTATAGAAAAGAAGAATTCAAAAAAACATTAAAGTCTTTTTATAAAGCATTGCCAGCATTTATTTTAACGATTATTTTTTACTTATTGTATACAAAAATGCGGCCAATGACCTTTAATCCAGGGGGATTGAGCACGCTTAATTACTTGATAACTCAACCAATGGTCATGGTGCACTATATCGCCACCTACTTTATTCCTTATAATTTATCTGCCGATACGGATTGGGTGGTCTATACTTCTATTTTAGACTATAGGGCAATACTTGGAATTGTAATTATTACTTTACTGGTTTATGTGGCATTAAGAGCTTCAAACAAGAAGGAAACTCACCTCATTTCATTTGGCTTCTTATGGTTTTTTATATCTTTGTTACCAACATCTTCTTTTATACCCTTTGCTGAAGTATTAAATGACCATCGTACTTTTATTCCATATATCGGATTGACAATCAGTTTTGTATTTGGCGTAAACTATATTTTGAAAAAATATTTATACTCTACGTTAAAAAATCAGAAGGTAAAGACTATCATTTTTCTTGTAATGATTATCTTTTTAGCAGCTAATGTTTATGGTGTACGACAACGAAATAAAGTTTGGAACAATTCGCTTAGTCTATGGAAGGATGTTACCATCAAGAGTCCAAACAATGGGCGCGGCTTGATGAATTACGGATTGGCACTGATGGCTAAAGGAGAATATGCTGAGGCTGAGAGCTACTACAAAAAAGCACTTCTCCTAAACCCAAATTATGCTACATTACATATTAATCTAGGTATTTTAACCAATGCAATGGGAGATAAAATTGAGGCGGAAGACTATTTTAAACGAGCGTTAGAATTAAACCCTAGTAGTCACAGTGGTTTATATTATTATGCCAAATATTTGAACGAAAACAATAGATTTGAAGAAGCTAAGAAACTGTTATCAGAAGCCCTTAAAATTTCACCTACTTATACGCATGCACAGGTGTTATTATTAAATCTCCATCACAAAGCAGAAGAATGGGATAAATTAAAAAACTTAGCTGAAAGTATCTTGAATAGATCACCAAATAATAGGATAGCCAGGGACTATTTAAATGTAGCTCAAAATAAGAAATCCATCTCTATGATTTTGGAAGAAGAAGCACTCATGGAACCATCAGCGGAAAAATATCTTAATTTGAGCCTCCACTATTTTAGATCTAACAAATTTGAAAAAACCATTTCTGCAGCAAGATTAGCTTTAAGTTTAAAAAAGAATTATCCGGAAGCATATAACAACATTGGAATTGCGCACTTTAGATTAGGTGAATACGATAAAGCCATTGAAGCTTACACTAAGGCATTAAACCTTAAATCAGATTTTGAACTTGCAAAAAACAACTTGTCCGACGCAATTAATGCTGCTGAAATACAAAATCGCGATTCGAATCCTAAGAATTCATCTGCAGACGATTTTTTAGATTTAAGTTTAACTTTCTATAATAACGGAGATTTTTTGTCTTGTATAAAAGCCGCACAGAGATCAAATGAAATTTCGCCTAGTAGTGCAGCCTTTAATAATATTTGTGCAGCATACAATCAGCTCAAAAAGTATGACAAAGCTATTGAAGCTTGTAACCAAGCTTTGAAATTAGACACATCCAATAAGCTGGCTAGAGGAAACTTAAATTTTGCGAATTCCAAAAAAATAAATTGAAATTTGAAAAGAGCAAACCCAAACCAACCAATTAATTCCATGAAAACATCCATTATTAGTTCTTCCTATAACGATGCGGAAAATTAAGAGTCTCTTCTAAGCAAGAGGAAAGCATTCATCACTTCAAAAGAGTATGAAGTGATTTTAAGTAACCTTGCATCCAAGGACGATACATTGACTATTTGAAAACAGATGAAGAAAGGCAAAATGTGTAGAGGAAGTAGTTGCCAAGAAGTGCTAAAGTCAGCGGCGAAGAAGGCAGTGATTAAAAAAAACCGTCACACTTCATTGGCTTAGACACTAGTTCGCTTCCCATCTTTTGGAAGGAGGTACGGACCCATCATATATCCAAGAGCTCTTGTGTCATATTCTAGTAGAAACACAAAAAAATATACACGTATAAGTCGAAAAAGCCTCCGAAGACCATAAATCTTGGAGGTTTTAAACACTGCGCAAAGATTACTTCACTATGTTCGCAATGACGAACAATGTAAGATTTCTGATTTACTTCAAACTCTTATACCGAATTCTTTTTGGTGTCACATCCCCAAGCCGCTTCTTTTTGTTTTCCTCATAGTCTGTGAAGTTTCCTTCAAACCAGTAAACCTGAGAATCTCCTTCAAAAGCCAGAATATGGGTACAAATTCTATCCAGAAACCAACGGTCGTGAGAGATGATCACTGCACATCCACCAAAATTCTCAAGCGCTTCCTCAAGTGCCCTTAGCGTATTCACATCCAGATCATTGGTTGGCTCATCGAGTAGTAAAAGGTTTCCTCCCTCTTTTAAGGTCATGGCCAGATGAACTCTGTTTCTCTCACCACCGGACAAAACACCCACCTTCTTTTCCTGATCCGATCCTCCAAAATTAAACTTGGAAACATAAGCTCTGGCATTGACTTCCTTATTGCCAAGCTTTATAAATTCGTTTCCTTCAGAAATGGTTTGATAGACTGTTTTGGAAGGATCAAGGTTATCATGCCCCTGATCTACATAGGCAAGTTGAACGGTCTCTCCGACTTCAAAATTACCTGAATCAGGCTTTTCCTGACCGGTTATGAGCTTGAAAAGTGTGGATTTACCAGCTCCGTTTGGACCTATTACTCCTACTATCCCGCCTTGCGGCAAAGCGAAAGTCAAGTCCTCGAAAAGTAGCTTATCACCGAAGGCTTTGGATACTCCATTCACTTCAATCACTTTTGATCCTAACCTAGGTCCAGGTGGAATAAAGAGTTCTAATTTTGCTTCCTTTTCTTTTGCTTCCTCACCCACTAATTTATCATATGCACTTAACCTGGCTTTACCTTTAGCCTGCTTTGCCTTGGGAGTCATTCGAATCCATTCAAGCTCTCGCTGAAGAGTTTTCTGACGTTTTGACTCGGTTTTCTCTTCTTGCTTCAGTCGGTTTTGCTTTTGATCCAGCCAGGAGGAATAATTTCCTTTCCATGGGATTCCTTCTCCCCTATCCAGTTCCAATATCCACCCAGCCACATTATCAAGAAAATACCTGTCGTGAGTAACTGCGATTACGGTCCCTTTGTATTGCTGGAGATGTTGCTCCAGCCAAAGCACTGATTCCGCATCCAGGTGGTTGGTTGGTTCATCTAAAAGCAGTACATCAGGCTCTTGAAGTAACAGCCTGCAGAGTGCAACTCTTCTTTTTTCACCACCTGAAAGATTGGCCACATTGGCTTCAGCCGGAGGAAGCCTCAAAGCATCCATTGCTTTGTCAAGCATCACATCCAGTTCCCATGCATTTGCTGCATCCAGTTTTTCCTGAACCTCACCCTGACGCTCGATAAGATCATTCATTTTATCTGGATCCTCCATAACTTCAGGATCCATAAACTTCTCATTGATTTCTTCAAATTCTTTCAAAAGCCCCACAGTTTCGGAAACAGCTTCCTCCACCACTTCTTTCACTGTTTTCGAGGGATCAAGCTGTGGCTCCTGCTCCAGCATGCCCACAGAATAGCCCGGAGAGAACACCACTTCTCCCTGAAATTCCTTATCCACTCCGGCAATTATCCTCAACAAGGAAGATTTACCTGAACCATTAAGACCGAGTACGCCAATTTTGGCACCATAAAAAAAAGAGAGATAAATATTATTCAGGACTTTCTTTTGTGGCGGATATATCTTGGATACGCCAGCCATCGAGAAGATGATTTTTTCTGCACTCATAGGTTATTTTTTAGTTCTGATTTTGGCCTTAAAGCCAAAGATGGCAAAAAAAGCCCTTTCTTAGGATAAGTGCATTTGAATTAATTAATTTGCGAACATAGAAAACCACCAACTAATATTATCGAGTAAATGGAGCATCCCTACGGATATATTAAAGACAATAAAGTTTTTTTGAAGGGATTTTTGGGGCAAGAAGATCGTGAAATTGGAGAAGTAAAGGAAGACGAAGCCTCTACCTTAGCCTATTTTGAAAATCGGTTTTCCATGCTTGTGGAAAAAGTAGAAAAGCTCAAGTCTGACATTGAGGAAAACCAAAATAAGGGCTCATTTCTGATGAAACTTGTTCATCTGAAAGACTCCCTAAAAACTGCTGATGCCTTAGGTGATTTTGTGCCTTTGATCGAAGACCTAGAAGCTCAGGAGAAATACTTAAATGAAATCATCGCGGGTAATCGAGCTAAGAATCTGGAGCTTAAGAAGGCTCTTATTCAGGAAGCTCAGTCCATGATGCATGATACTGACTGGAAAGCAACCACAGAATTTTATAAAGATTTAAAGCTTAGATGGATCAAAACCGGCCCTGTAGATAAGGAACTGGAGGAGGAAATCGAGAATGAATTCGAAACTGCGGTTCAAACTTTCTTTGAAAGCCGAAGACATTATTACGAAGGACTTTCACTCCAGGCGGACGAAAATATTAAGGTTTATGAATCTTTGGTCCAGCAAGCGCGTGATGCCTTTGCGATGACAGATGCCAAAAAAGCGTTTGAAATTTCTAAGCGAATTCAAAAAGAATGGAAAGCTTCAGGAAAAGTCCCAGCAGAACGAAGACAACCGCTTTGGGATGAGTTTTCCAAACTGAATAATAGAATTTTCTCAAGATATAAGCGGGCATTGAATCCGGGTACCACCTTGCATCCTCGAGAAGTAATGAAAAAAGTAGAGGAGCTAAGCCAAAAAATGAAAGATTTGGCGGGTCAACCGAGCAGCCGGGAAGTCATCGAAAATGCCAAGGCCATCCAGCAGGATTGGAAAAAGCTTCCACATAGAAAGCCAAGAGAAGCTAAAATGGCTTCAAAGTCTTATCAGTTTTTCACGGATATCGTTTTTGAAAAATCTTTTTTAGAAAGACTAATTAATAGCAAATATGAAGACTTTCATGAAAGGTCTGAGGATGAACAGAAAAGGCTTAAAACCGCACTTCTTAAAGACCTACTGAGAAGGGACCAGAGTGAACTAGAAAACGCTCAGAACAATTCTGAAAACTTTCGCGTTCAGACCAAAGATTTTGAAATAGCCATGATGAAAAAATTAGCTGGTTTAAAGAGGAAAGTTGACGTAAAAAACTATATTCTAAGACAACTTTCATATAAATAATCAGTAGAAGATTAGATATTTCAAAAAATTTATACTTTTGCACACTTTAAAAATCCGGAACGATTAAAAATTAACAACTATGTACTGGACACTTGAATTAGCTTCATATTTAGAAGATGCCCCATGGCCAGCCACAAAAGATGAGTTGATCGACTATGGAATCCGATCGGGAGCCCCGATGGAAGTCGTTGAAAACCTTCAGGAACTGGAAGATGATGGTGAGCCCTACGAGACCATAGAAGAAATTTGGCCGGATTATCCTACCAAAGATGACTTCTTCTTTAACGAAGACGAATATTAAATCAAGGTCCCTTTCGAGGGACTTTTTTATATCCCCAAAACTTGCCGAAGCCGGGAGTAGCCTGATTTGCTAACGGGTATGGTTTCTCCATTTTTTAGCTTCAGGATGTAATGATCCTTTTCGTAAGGCTCAATCTTAGAAATCTGATCCATATTTACCATATATGATCTGTGACACCTTACAAACGGACTCTCTGACAGAGATGCCTCAAGGGATTTCATCGTTAGTTTTTTCAGATATTTTCCATCTTTTGTATGGATAGCCACATAGTCATCCTGAGCCTCAAAATATATAACCTCCGAAGTGGCGATCACCTTGATTTCATTCTTCACGCGCACGACTAAGCGACTACTTTTTTCTGCCAAAGCTGTGATCGTCTCCGACTCATCCGTAGACTGTCCCGCACTCCTTTGGTCTAAAAAGCGATCGATAGCTTGAGAAAATCGCTCCGTTGAAAAAGGCTTCAATAGATAATCTATGGCCTTGGCATCAAAAGCTTTAACTGCATATTCATCAAAAGCTGTGGTGAAAATTACAGCCGGAGGATCATCGACCAGTTCAAGCATTTCAAAGCCAGTGATCTTGGGCATTTGAACATCCAAAAAGATTAAATCAGGCTTCAGCTCCTGGATGGTTTTCAATCCCTGGAATCCATTATGACAGGTTCCCAAAACCTCAAACTGCGGAAATGAAGTGAGATATTCCTCCACTACCCCAGCGGCCAAAGGTTCATCATCTATGATCAGCGTTCTTATCATTTTGATTGAGGAATTTTGAGGTTCACCCTAAAAACCTCCGATAGTTTTTCAGTGCTTAAAAGATCTTTCCTCCCATAAAGTAAAAATAATCTTCGAGCCACAGAACTCAAGCCAAAACCAGCACCACTCTGTGCAGTATGTTCCTTGTCGTAAGGATTTTCCAGCGTTATCTCTAAATAACCTCCTTGCTTCTTGGCTTCAAAGCGAATCCTTACCTCATCGGTAACTCCGTACAAACCGTGCTTTATGGCATTTTCCAAAAGAGGCTGGATTAGGAGCTGAGGAACCAAAAGATTCTCAGCTTCCTCCTCTACCTTAAAATCTGCATCTAACCTATGCCCGAACCTAACCTTTTCTATGTCCAAGTAAAGCTGCAGATATCCCAATTCCTCCTTGAGGGTAACAGGCTCATGAGAATCCTTTCGAATAGTCCCTCTGAGAAAGTCAGAGAGCTGAATGACCATTTCTCGGGCTTTGTCAGGCTTTGACATGACCAAAGCATTAATTGAATTAAGGCTATTAAAAAGAAAATGAGGCTGAAGTTGCTGTCTAAGTTGAGCGAGTTCGGCTTCCTTAGACAGGTCTTTCATCATATTTTCTCTCTTTTGAGATTCCTCCTGAAGCTCTAGCTTGGCCACCACCAAAGCTATTAGAGTGACCAGGGTGAAGGTCACCCAAAGGATTGCGGAGCGAAGTATTACCATTGATTTTTGAATCTGTAAAAAATCTGTATCAGAGATAAAAAACCCTAGCAAATAGTAATGAATCAAAATACCGAGTGCACTTATTACTAAGGGTAAAGCCAGCAAAAGCCAGTTATTACTTCCTTTGGGAATATAAAAGCTAAAAATCCTGTCGAGAACAGTAACTCCCCCAAAAAAGACTAAGGTGAAAAGAATAGCATCAGCCAATGCATACTCAGTTTCAACCCCATAGAAACTAAGTAAAAGGAAAGTTCCAAGGAACCAAATTAGATTGGCTCCCTGGATGACCCAGTTGGCAGTAGTTGGTTTAGAAAAAGCTCTTGAAAACAAGTCTTTAAATTTTAGCCTCTTGGAATCTCGTTAAAATGATTTGATTTCCAAACCTCCGAATAGAACGGTTCCTCTCAGAAGCAGAACCTTCTCTGGATCAACTTCAGAATCTCTGTAGATTCTCTTGTCCTCCACTCCAGCCGCAATGTTAGAAACTTCAGTGCGGACATCCCAGTGAGGTGGTACTACGAGCTTCATTCCACCGAAGATTACATCTACTTGCAGGGTCGCAATTCCTTTAAAATCTGCCTGGGTAAAGTCTATATCTATCCCGCCAAATGCGGCGGTAAGCTTACCTCCCTGAAAGTTTTTTGACATCACACGCTTATCGACCCCACTGAAAATCGCATCGATGTTCAGCCTATCATTAAAAGTGGAACCTGCACTGGTGAATGGATTAGATTGTTTTTCTCCTCCTAGAGAACTATTCATAGAGTCCTTTGCCTCTTTCATGCTTTTATTGATCTGGGAATCAATGTCGGAGAGGATTTTATTCTCTTTTCTCCTTTGAGTGACAAAATAGAGCCCGAGTAGTATCAAGGCCACTGGAAATATGTATCGCTCGATTCCAAAGTCAAAACCAAATTCTCTTTCGAAAAGGAAGTACAATCCAAGTCCCAACATAATAGAACCGAAGAAACTCCTAAACCCGTGTTTCACCAGGGTAAATGTTCCTATGGCCACCAAAATCATGGGCCAGGACAATATCCATCCGGGAATAAAAAAACCAAGTTTGTTCAGGAGTATTAAAACCCCAATAGCAATAATTATGAATCCGAAAATTAATCCTGAGTCATTTGAAGATCTGTTAGCTGGCATGTCTTTTTTTGTTTAATGATATTCAAACTTACTTCAGAGCTATAGTCTTCCTGAGTATGAATAGGTGATCAAAAGAAAAAAGTCGGTCAACCCGGGGAAAAAGTCGGTAAATGAATGAGCTATTCCTCCTATTTTCTCAAAAGGTATTCCGCGTAGTCTAAATCTTCGGGAGTGGTAATCTTTATATTCTCCCGATTTCCTTCTATCAAAGTAACTTGCTTTCCGCTATGCTCATAGACAGTAGCATCGTCGGTAAAAAAATCCGATTCTTCGGCTTCGAAGGCCTTTTTAATTTCTTCCAACCGAAAGGTCTGAGGAGTTTGAACCAGCCTGAATTGATTTCTATCTTGAAAAATTGAATTCCCTTCTTCCACTTTTCGGATGGAGTCCTTAAGGGTGACCACGGGAATCGCGCTTCCTTCTTTCTGCGCAGTCTCGAAAGCGTGTTTAATCACTGTTTTTGTCACGAAAGGCCGTACCCCATCATGAATGGCAACTAAGCCTTCATCGCTCGAAATGGAGGAAATTCCGTTTTTAACAGATTGGAATCTGCTTTGCCCACCCTTCACCAAGGAATGTGAAACATCAAATGAGTGTTTTTCAATAAGGGAACGCCAAAGTTCAAACTCGGAGCTCGGAAGAACCAAAATAAGCTCACAGTCCGGATCTGAAGCCTGGAATTTGTCTAAAGTATGCATCAGCAAGGGTTTACCTCCCAAGGGTAAAAACTGCTTGGGAAGCTCTCTACCCATTCGGGTGCCTTTACCTCCGGCCACGATCACAGCATACTTTTTCAACTCTTTTTGGTTTGGGATAAAAAAAGCCCCTTTCGGGGCTAAATATTATAAAATCAACATTGCATCTCCGTAGGAGAAGAACTTGTATTTCTGCTTAATGGCTTCCTTATAGGCTTTCATAACCAAATCATATCCACCAAAAGCAGCGGCTGTCATAAGCAGCGTAGATTCTGGCAAGTGGAAATTGGTGATAAGCGAATTAGCAATCTTGAACTCATAAGGAGGAATGATAAATTTATCCGTCCATCCTGAGCTCTCTTTCAATCGTCCATTAGCCGTGACTGAAGATTCGACGGTCTTAAGAGAGGTTGTTCCTACAGAAACCACTCGTTTTTTATTATCCAATGCCTTATTCACCAATTCAACAGTCTTGGCAGGAATGGAATAATTTTCAGAGTCCATTTTATGCTTGGTCAAATCTTCAACTTCTACCTTTCTGAAAGTTCCCAAGCCCACATGAAGAGTAATGGGAGTAACTTCTACTCCTTGCAGCTCAAGCCTTTTCAGCAAATGTGGGGTGAAATGAAGACCCGCGGTTGGGGCAGCCACAGCTCCTACATTCTTGGCAAATACGGTCTGATATCTATCACGATCTTCCGGCTCCACCTTTCTATCGATAAACTCTTTTAACAAAGGTGTCTCTCCAAGAGAGTCGATAGTTCTGTGGAATTCTTCTTCAGTTCCATCAAAAAGGAATCGAATAGTCCTTCCTCGGGAAGTGGTATTATCTATAACTTCCGCCACCAGATCACTATCTCCGAAATAAAGTTTATTTCCCACACGAATTTTCCTGGCCGGATCGACCAAAACATCCCAAAGTTTTAACTCAGGGTTCAATTCACGCAGTAGAAAAACCTCTATCTCTGCACCTGTTTTTTCTTTGTTGCCGTATAACCTCGCAGGAAAAACTTTGGTGTCGTTCGTAACAAATACGTCTCCCTCGCCAAAGTAATCTGTGATATCCTTAAAAACTTTATGCTCAATATCTCCTGTTTCACGATGGAGGACCATAAGCCTTGATTCATCTCTATTTTCAGCTGGATAGTGAGCGACTAGTTTCTTGGGGACTTCAAACTTGAAATTTGATAATTTCATATAGATATTTTAGTGGAAATTCAGTACTGAAATTTACTTTTTGCTTCTCTAAAAAGTGCAAAGATAGTAAGAAAAATGCCGAATTTCCGCTAACTTGACAAATTGTTTCAAACCAACTATTGTTAGACGATGAAAACCTTCAGCCTAATCTGGGAAAGCTTCCTTTTCGCATTTAGCGCATTGAGAACGAATCTCACCAGAACAGTCCTATCTCTACTTGGAGTTACGGTAGGTATTTTCGCCATTATCGCGGTTTTCACCTTGGTTGATTCCCTTGAAAATAACATTAAATCTTCTTTCGATTTCTTAGGAACCAATGTAATTAACGTAGGGAGGTTTCCCTTTACTAATGACGGTAGAGACTATCCATGGTGGAAATATTTCAGAAGGCCTCCTGGATCATTCGAAGAATATGAATTTTTTCAGGAAAGACTAAAATCTGCTGAAGCTGTAACCATTTCTGTTTCCGCCGGAACAACTGTTAAAGCTGGTTCCAGTGCATTTGAAGGAACACAAATTACCGGAGTCGTAGATACTTATCCGGACGTTTTCGATGTACCTTTACAGCAAGGCAGATTTTTTACTGGATCTGAGATCCAGGCTGCGCGAAATGTCGCCATCATAGGCAACGAGATAGCTACCACCCTTTTTCCAAATGAAAGCCCCATTGGAAAACAGGTAAAAATCCGAGGTATGAAATTTACCGTGGTTGGTCTTTTTGAAAAAGAAGGAGGAGGGTTGTTCGAAATTTCCTCCAAAGATCAAACAGCGCTCATTCCCTTTGGGGCCTTCGGTAAAATGTATTACGTGGGTGGGCGTAGAGGAGTGGAGCCTACCATCGCGGCAAAGGGCAGCGAGGAGGATATTGGATTAGTGGCTTTGGAAAATGAGATGGCCGGGTTACTTCGGGCTAAGAGAGGGCTCAAGCCAAAAGAAGAAAACAATTTTGCACTTAATAAAACCGAGTTTGTTCAGAATGCTATCGGATCCGTTTTTGATGTGATTTCTGCGGCTGGATGGGTAATCGGTGGATTCTCCATTCTGGTAGGTGGATTTGGAATCGCAAATATCATGTTTGTGTCTGTCAGAGAAAGAACCAATATCATCGGTATTCAAAAGTCCCTCGGAGCGAAAAATTACTTCATTCTCTTTCAGTTTCTTTTTGAGGCTGTTTGTCTAAGTTTAATCGGTGGACTAACTGGAATTGTATTAGTTTATTTCCTCAGCTTTATACAGTTGGGAAGTCTGGATCTTGTTCTATCGTTTAAAAATATAGTCTTAGGTCTTGGGGTGTCTTCCATCATTGGAGTTGTTTCTGGAATAGTACCCGCCACACTGGCTGCTAGACTCGATCCTGTCGAGGCTATTCGGGCTTAAACTTGTTAGTGAACAACAAAAAAGGGAGATGAAATCATCTCCCTTTTTTGTTGCTTATTCTTTTTATCAATCCTCAGCCTCCATTTCCGGATCCACAGGAATCAAACCTGCCGCGCCTTTGATTTTGGCTTCTAGTTCATCCATGAGCTCCGGGTTATCTAATAATATATTTTTGACAGCATCCCGTCCTTGACCAAGCTTCTCCCCGTTATACGAGAACCATGACCCGGCTTTCTTGATAATGTCGAACTCAACTCCTAGATCCAAAATCTCTCCTACCTTAGAAATCCCCTGGCCATACATGATATCGAACTCTACGATTTTGAAAGGAGGAGCTACCTTATTTTTTACCACCTTTACTTTGGTTCGATTACCTAAAACGTTATCCGCACTTTCCTTGATTTGGCCAATTCGGCGAATATCTAATCTAACAGAGGCGTAAAATTTCAAAGCGTTTCCACCAGTCGTCGTTTCAGGGTTTCCAAACATCACCCCGATTTTCTCTCTGAGTTGGTTAATGAAAATACAAGAACATCCGGTCTTGTTTATCGCTCCGGTAAGCTTTCGCAATGCCTGAGACATAAGTCTAGCCTGAAGGCCCATCTTACTGTCTCCCATATCTCCTTCCAGTTCACCCTTTGGAACCAAAGCTGCCACCGAGTCAATCACAATAATATCAATCGCACCAGATCTGATCAGATGCTCGGCGATTTCAAGCGCCTGCTCTCCATTATCAGGCTGGGAAATCAGCAGGCTATCAATATCAATACCCAACTTCTCAGCATACGTTTTATCAAATGCGTGCTCCGCATCAATAAATGCGGCCAGACCACCCGCCTTCTGGGCTTCAGCAATACAATGCATGGTCAGCGTAGTCTTACCAGAAGATTCCGGTCCGTAAATTTCGATTACTCTACCTCTGGGAATTCCTCCAATTCCTAGTGCCATATCCAAACCCAATGAACCTGTGGAAATCGCCGGAATATCCAACACATGATTATCACTTAGCTTCATTACGGTGCCTTTACCGTAAGTTTTTTCGAGTTTATCTATTGTGAGTTGTAAAGCTTTTAGCTTTTCTGCGTTATTACTCATGAGTTAATTTTTATTAAGAATAGTTCAGTGAAATTAATCAAACCCCTCCCCAGAACCAAGATGGTAAAGGTCTATTGTTTTACATCCCTAAATTCGTAATTTTCCGCGCCTAATACTACAGCTTTTTGAATCTTACTCCGGGACTTTCACGTAATTGTCAGAGATTGTCAAAGTAAAAATGTCCAAACACACCACAATTCTTTTCCTTGCTCTTTTACTATGCATTAAAACGGCTTTTGCCCAGAATTCCCAGGGAGAGGACCTCCCCTTTACCTATGGTGAGGTTTTAGATTTTGAAGTGAGTTATGGGTGGTTAAATCTTGCTGATGCAAAGCTTGAAATTAACAGAAAGCCCGAGTATGTCAATAATCGAGAACACATGCGTATCGACGCCTATGGAAAAACCAAAGGTGCTGCCAAAGTTTTCGGCAAAGTGAAGGATAATTGGGGTTCGATTTTGAACCCAAAAACTATGCTTCCTATTCAGTCATACAGACATATCGAAGAGGGAAATTACAGAAAGCATGAGGTAATTGACTTTGGCCAGGAGGCCAAAGTGGCTTACACCACTCTGTATGACCGCGACAACAAAAATGTCAAAGAAAAACGATTTTTTAATCTTCCAGGTCAAGTTCAGGATATTGTCAGTGGTTTTTATTTTTTGCGGAGCAAGGATCTTAGAGCTCTAAAAAGTGGTGAAACCATTGTAATCCAGGGATTCTTTGATAAAGAAGTATATAAGATCCAACTCATATATGAGGGTCGAGAAAGTCTTGAAACGGTTTTTGGAATTCAAGAGACTTATGTTTTCAGTCCTAAAATTCCAAAAAACAAGATTTTCCGGGGGGATTACCCAATCAAGGTTTGGGTTACTCAAGATGAAAACAAGATTCCAGTAAAAATTAAGGCCAACTTATTTGTGGGTTCTCTGGACCTTGATTTGGTCTCTGCGAAAGGTCTGAAGAATCCTTATTGAAGAATAGGTTAACATTATGTTAATCTATTCTATTTCCTTCACTTCCTGCTTTTGTTTTTCTTTCGTGATCAAAAAGTCCAAGGCAAATCTTTTGTCCAAAATTCTCTATTTTTAACCAAACAGGCGTAAACCCATGGGGAAGAAAAGTAAGATTAAAGTTCTGGTAGTAGATGACGAACCGGACATTATCGAGATACTTAAATATAACCTTGAAAAGGAAGGCTATCAGGTAGAAACTGCCGAAGATGGCATCAAGGGTGTAAAAATTGCAGGAAAATTTCTGCCGGATGTTATTTTACTAGACATCATGATGCCCAAGCAAGATGGGGTGGAAACCTGTCTACAGCTTCGTTCGATCCCGGAGCTTAAAAACACATTCATCATCTTCCTGACTGCCAGGATGGAAGAATACTCAGAGGTGGCTGCTTTCGATGTAGGAGCAGATGATTACATCACCAAGCCTATCAAACCAAGAGCTTTGATGAGTAGAATTTCAGCTTTATTCCGTAGAGAGGCTAAGAAAGAACAAGAGCAGACCAAAATTCAAATAAAGGATTTGATCATTGATCGAGGTAGTTATACAGTGAATAAGGCAGGGAAACAGATTTCTCTTCCGAAAAAGGAATTTGAGCTACTTTATTTCCTTTCAAAAAATCCAAATACTGTCTTTTCCAGAGATGAACTCCTCCAGAATATCTGGGGAGCTGATGTATTCGTTTTGGCACGAACTGTCGATGTGCATATCCGAAAGGTGAGAGAGAAAATCGGCGATGACTATATCAAGACTGTCAAAGGTGTAGGGTATAAATTTGATCTGAGTTGATATGCTTGGGTCATCTCGTGGCATCTCCCTAATTCTATCTGTTGTCATCGCCCTTATGGTGGCGGCATTTTTATCATTAATGGATGACGCAACGCTGACCTTGATTTTGGTGGCATCAGGTCTGGCCTTTTCGGCTTCATATCTTTTAATCACCATCACACTAGAGTTTCTGGTATTCCGGGAAATCGGAAATATTTATAGTCTACTTGAGAAAATTCAGAAAAAAAATCTCTCTGAGTACCAGGAAAAAGGCTCCAATGCTTCGGTTTCTCCTTTGCGGAAAATCAACAAGGTGATCAATAATTATGCAATTGCTCAGCAAAAGGAAATTGACACCCTCCAAAAGAACGCAGAGTATAGAAGGGAGTTTGTAGCTGATATTTCTCATGAGCTGAAAACCCCCATTTTTGCCACTCAAGGTTACATCCATACCTTATTAGATGGGGCCATTGATGACAAGCAGGTTAGGATGAAGTTTCTTAAGCGTGCCGCCAAAAATCTGGATTCTTTGGACAAGCTGGTGAAGGACCTTTTGACACTTAATCAAATCGAAACCGGAGATATTCATTTTAATTTTGGAGAATTCAATCTTAAAAATCTGGCAAATGAGGTGATTGATCAACTAGAACATAAAGCTTCAAAAAAAGGGGTCGAGCTAACCTTCAAATATGATGAGCAAGCCAATCATCTGACCTATGGAGATGAAGATAAAATTTACCGAGTGATCCAAAACCTCCTATTTAACGCTATCAACTATAATAACAAGAAAAAAGGAGCGATGGTGGAGGTGGAGTTGAAATCAGGAAAATCAAGTATTCAGGTTTCGGTGAAGGACAATGGAAGGGGAATTCCCGCAGAGGACCTTAAGCGTATTTTTGAACGTTTTTATAGAGTGGAAAAAAGCCGATCCAAGGAAAAAGGTGGTACTGGACTCGGGCTAGCCATAGTAAAACATGTTTTGGAAGGCCATAAAAGTAAAATCTCAGTAAGTTCGACCGTTGGTACAGGTTCGATTTTTAGTTTTTCTCTCCCTTTGGTAAAGGAGGATAAAGCTCCAGAAAACGAAATAAGCAGAGAAGTCAATCCTAACTAATTCTTAGCTAACTTCGCAGGCCTTAGTACATTTTTCCTTCTGAATGAAAAAAGTAGATTTCAAATCACTTATCATATTTGAAAACAAGGATTACTTCGTGATTAACAAGCCACCTTATCTGAGCAGTTTAGATGACAGGCATGAAGCACAAAATATCCTTGACCTAGCTCGAAAGCATGATGAGAATTCACAGCTTTGCCATAGGCTGGATAAAGAAACCTCCGGGTGTCTGGTGATTGCAAGAAATCCAGATGCTTATAGAAATCTTGCCATACAATTTGAAAACAGGACAGTCGAAAAGATTTATCATGCTGTAATTCATGGATCGAGAAATTTCGAAAACGAGCTTGTCGACAGAAACCTTCTTTCTAATAATAAAGGTGTGGCTAAAGTGGCTAAAGATGGAAAGCCTGCTCAAACCTTTGTGCAGACTTTAAAACAATACCATCGCCATACCCTAGTAGAATGCAAGCCCCTCACCGGACGTTTGCACCAAATCCGGGTACATCTGGCATATCTCAAAGCTCCTATTTGTGGAGACACATTATATGGAGGGGAGCCACTCTTTCTTTCTTCCTTGAAAAAGCGCTTTAATCTTAAAAAGGAAACTGAAGAATTACCGATTATGCAAAGAGTCTCTTTACATGCATTTTCTATAGCCTTTGATGGAATGGAAGGAGAACGCATTTTTACAGAAGCCCCCTATCCAAAAGACTTCCGTGTTTTAGTCCAGCAACTGGAAAAATCCCTTTAAATTTGCGTCTAAATCAAAAGAAAATTTTTTGACTGGGAGTCTCAGGATAGCTAAGCCAATGAAAATTAGGACTTAGTATTCAGTATTTTTTGGATGAAAAAAATATTACTTCTATCTTTGTGTCCCTTTTTGAGGGGAAAATATATTTAACAAGCTAAAAATTAAACAGTTACGCAGTGGATACTTTGAGTTACAAGACCATCTCAGCCAATGCCGCAACCGTAGACAAACAGTGGGTCGTAGTGGATGCCTCGTCTGCAGTTCTAGGTAGATTGGCGAGTGAAGTCGCAAAAATCTTGAGAGGGAAAGTGAAGCCTAGCTACACTCCTCACGTGGATTGCGGTGACAATGTGATCGTGATCAACGCCGACAAAGTCCGTCTAACTGGTGATAAGTGGGACTCAAAAGTTTATGTGAGACACACAGGATACCCAGGTGGACAGAGAATCTCTACTCCAAGAATACTGAAGGATAAATCTTCAGCTATTTTGGTGGAAAAAGCAGTGAGAGGCATGCTTCCAAAGAACAGATTGGGAAGAAAGCTTTATGGCAACCTATATGTATATGAAGGAGCTGAGCATCCACACGAAGCACAGCAGCCAAAAACTATCACCCTTTAATCGAATAAATCATGGACGTGATCAACACAATCGGTAGAAGAAAAACTTCAGTTGCCAGAGTTTACATGACTCCAGGCAAAGGAAATATCAGTGTGAACAATAAGGAATTGAATGTTTATTTCCCATTTGATTTGCACCAGATCGTAGTGAAGCAGCCTCTAGCCCTAGTGGGTGTGGATGGTAACTACGACATCAAAATCAATGTAGACGGTGGAGGAATCAAAGGTCAGGCTGAAGCAGCTAGAATGGCGATCTCCAGAGCGCTTTGTGAATTTGACGAAGAGCACAGACCAGCATTGAAGAAAGAAGGTTTCCTTACTCGTGACCCTAGAATGGTCGAGCGTAAGAAGCCAGGACGTAGAAAAGCAAGAAGAAGATTCCAGTTCTCTAAGAGATAATCAGAATCATTCTTTATCAATAGAATACATACATAATAATGGCCAAACTAGAATACAAAGACTTACTAGATGCTGGTGTTCATTTCGGACACTTAACGAGAAAGTGGGATCCAAGAATGGCTCCATATATCTTTATGGAGAAGAACGGGATCCACATTATCGATCTAAATAAAACGCTTGCCTGCCTCGAAGAAGCATCTAACGCAGTGAAGCAAATCGTACGTTCCGGTAAAAAAGTAATGTTCGTTGCTACTAAAAAGCAAGCCAAAGACTTGGTTGCTGAAGAAGCACGCAGACTCAATATGCCATACACTACTGAAAGATGGTTAGGTGGTATGCTTACCAACTTCGCAACAATCAGAAAATCCTTGAAGAAGATGTCTACTTTGGAGAAAATGACCAAAGAGGATGCTTACAAGAATCTGGCGAAGAAGGAGAGATTGATGCTTAGCCGTCAGAAAGAAAAGATGGAAAATGTGCTCGGTGGTATCGCCGATCTAACTAGACTTCCAGCTGCTCTTTTTGTAGTCGACATCAAACGTGAGCACATTGCAATTGCCGAAGCGAAAAAGCTTGGTATCCCTGTTTTCGCATTGGTGGATACAAACTCTAACCCAAATGAGGTAGATTTCCCAGTTCCTGCCAATGACGATGCATTCAAATCAGTTTCCTTACTAGTTAAAGCTTTCGGTGCTGCTATCGAAGAAGGTCTTTCTGAGCGTAAGAAGGACAAAGAAGAAGCAAAACTCTCTGAGCAAGAAGCAGAGAAAAAGGCACTAGACGCTGCAGAGACAAAGGAATAATCCACTGCATGATTTGATTGAAAAAAAATTGAACATCAGGCTATGGTCTATGTTCAATTTTTTTGTTTAAAACCTAATAAAATAAAACTGAGACTCATTTTGAGCTTAGTCCGATAAAATTTCCGTGTAAAATAAACCGATAAAAAAATGGCAATTACTGCACAAGACGTAAACAAATTGAGACAAATGACCGGCGCCGGTATGATGGATTGCAAGAAGGCTTTGACTGAAGCAGAAGGCGATTTCGAAAAGGCCGTGGACATCCTCAGAAAAAAAGGACAGAAAGTATCTGCTTCCAGAGCTGATAGAGAAACTAAAGAAGGTGTGGTTGTAACTTCTGTTTCCGAAGATGGATCTAAAGGAACACTTCTTTCTTTAACTTGTGAGACTGACTTTGTTGCAAAAAATGAAGAGTTCGGAGCGTTCGCTAATTCTCTTCTAGAGGCAGCTGTAGCAGGTGGAGCAAATACCGTAGAAGAAATCATGGCTCTTCCTTTTGAAGGAATCACTGTTGCTGAGAAGATCGTAGAAATGACCGGAAAAATTGGAGAAAAAATTACCATTTCTCACTTTGAGGTTGTAAACGCTGAAAGTGTAGTTCCTTATATCCACTCAAATGGTAAGTTGGGCGTTTTGGTAGGATTGACAAACACTAGCGGAACAGATGCAACTGAAGCTGGAAAAGACGTAGCTATGCAAATTGCTGCTATGAACCCAGTAGCCGTTGACAAGGATGGAGTTGATTCTTCAATTGTAGAAAGAGAAATCGCTGTTGGTATGGAGCAGGCAAAAGCTGAAGGTAAGCCAGAAGCTATGCTTGAGAAAATTGCTATGGGCAAGCTTAACAAGTTCTACAAAGAGAATACTTTGCTAAGCCAGGCATTCGTAAAAGACAGCAAAAAGTCTATAGCACAATACCTTGATAGTGTGAGCAAAGGAATGACTGTTTCTGCTTTCAAAAGAGTATCTATCGGATAATCGAAAATATCCTAAGAACAATAAAAAAGCTCTCCCAATCGGGAGAGCTTTTCTTTTATCCATTCATCAGGTCTTCTATTTCATCCGGATGGATAGGGATGTTTTTCATAAGATCCTCATTCCCACCGGATTTTACCACCACATCATTTTCCAGACGGATTCCGAAACCTTCATCAGGAATATAAATTCCTGGCTCAACCGTGAAAACCATGTTTTCAGAAATCGGCTCATGCATAGTTCCTACATCATGAACGTCAAGCCCTATATGATGAGAAGTACCATGCATGAAATATTTTTTGTAGGCAGGCCACTTAGGGTCTTCCTTATCTACATCATGCTGAGAAATAAGACCTAAAGCCAATAGTTCTCCCTGCATAATCAGACCAACCTCCTTATGGTATTCCTGAATGGAGATTCCAGGTGAAAGAATTTTATTAGCTTCGTCCTTTACCTTCAAAACAGCCTTATAAACCGCTTTCTGTCGATCCGTAAATCTTCCATTTACAGGAATGGTCCGGGTCATGTCTGCATTGTAGTTTCCATATTCTGCCCCAACATCCATAAGCAGAAGCTCACCATCATTACAGGCCTTATTATTCTCCAAATAATGTAAAACACATGCGCTTGAACCGCTTGCGATTATAGGTTCATAGGCAAACCCTTTACTTCGGTTCCTCACAAATTCATGTAAATACTCAGCTTCAATTTCATATTCGGTGACGCCTGGCTTCACAAAACCCAAAACTCTGCGAAAGCCAAGCTCGGTAATATCACAGGCCTTCTGAAGCTGTGCTATTTCCTCCGGCTCTTTAACAGCTCTTAGCTCATGCATTAGGGGTGCCAATCTATTGAATTCATGCAGGGGAAATTGTGCTTTGCAGCGATCAATGAATCTGGCATCTCTGGTTTGCACCACCACTCCAGCTCTCAAGTGCTCATTCGTATTCAGATAGATATTTTCGCAGAGAGCGGTGACAGTATTAAAAATCTGATCAAAGCTTGATAGCCATTGGATATTCTTAATACCTGAAGCCTCGAAGGCCTCTTCCTTTGTGTATTTATGCCCTTCCCAAACAGCAATGTGCTCATTAGTTTCTCTTAGAAACAAAACTTCCCTGTAATCCTCCACGGGGCAATCAGGCGCCAAAAGCAAAATGGTTTCTTCCTGATCAATACCTGATAGATAAAAAATGTCATTATTCTGCCTGAATTTCATTGTACCATCAGCATTGGTAGGCATAATGTCGTTTGAGTTCAGAATGGCTACGCTTTTTGGCGAAAGTTTATCAGCCAGCTTGCTGCGGTTTTTCACATAGAGCTCCTTGGGAAGTGGTATATATTTCATGGATTGTATTATTAATGAATTAAACAGAAGGATGGAATTTCTTCCACCGGGCTGTACAAACTTAACATTATTCCCAGCCCTTTAAAAGAGGTCATTTTTGCT
This sequence comes from Algoriphagus sediminis, assembly GCF_030403435.1. Classification (GTDB taxonomy): domain Bacteria; phylum Bacteroidota; class Bacteroidia; order Cytophagales; family Cyclobacteriaceae; genus Algoriphagus; species Algoriphagus sediminis. The sequence continues at coordinate 13,902 of NZ_JAUEPH010000007.1, read as the reverse complement.
TAGCTTTGACTCCCTATTCAAAAGAAATGGTTAACATCAAAGAACTACCAAACGGAATTCGAATTGTACATCAGGAAGTGTTGCATACCCGCTTGGTACATTGCGGATTCATCTTGAATATTGGAAGTAGAGATGAGACCAAAGAACAGGAAGGCCTTGCCCATTTTTGGGAACACATGGCCTTTAAAGGCACGAAAAAAAGAAAGACTTTCCACATCCTTAACAGATTGGAATCCCTTGGCGGGGAACTCAATGCCTACACCACTAAAGAAAAGGTGTGCTTTTATGCGTCCACTTTAAAGGATCACTATCCAAAATCCGCCGAGTTACTTTTTGACATCACTTTTAATAGCACTTTCCCTGAAAAACAAATAGAAAAAGAAAGGCAGGTGATTCTTGAAGAAATGGCTATGTACCGTGATTCTCCTGATGACTCTATTCAGGATGAACTGGATGCACTCGTCTTTGAAAATCATGCACTGGGTAGGAATATTTTAGGTTCTGAGGAAACCGTGGGAAATTTCACCCAAAATGATTTCTTTGATTTCATCGGGACTCATTTGGATACAGAGCAGCTGGTTTTTTCGGTAGTTGGAAATATTAGCTTTCGCAAAGCTCTAAAGGCAATCGAAGGCCCGCTGAGTGAAATCAAGCCTAAAAAAAGTCTTTATGCGAGAAGTCATTTCCAATCATATGCTCCTAAGAACCAGACCATCCAAAGGGAGGTGACGCAGTCTCTTTGCGCCATGGGAAGACCCACCTATTCATTACATGATCCCAATCGATATAAACTTTTCCTTCTGAATAATATCTTAGGTGGTCCGAGTATGAATAGTCGACTGAATTTGACCCTTCGTGAAAAGCACGGGCTCGTATATAGCATAGAGTCCTCATATCAACCCTTTTCTGATGTCGGTTTTTTTGGGATTTATTTTGGAACGGAAAAGAAAACCCTTTCCAAAGCTCAAAACCTGGTACTGAAAGAAATGTCCAACCTTCGGAATAAAAGGCTTGGAACCCAGCAGTTGCATATGGCAAAAGAGCAAGTCATTGGTCAGATGGCTATGGCCGAGGAGAACTATGTCGCCTTAATGCTGGTCTATGGAAAGAGCCTTCTCGACCATGGAAAAATTGATTCTCTGGATCATATTTTTGATCTGATTAGAAAAACAGAGGCATCAGAACTTCAGGATATTGCTCAAGAGACTTTTGACGAAAATTTACTGAGCACCCTCACCTATCTACCTCATTAATCATATGGATTTCATAGATGAAAATTTGAGCCGATACTGCGAAGATCACACTTCTGGAGAGGATACACTACTTAAAAAAATTTCCAGAACCACCCAAGCCAAGGTCCTGCTTCCCAGGATGATCTCAGGACATTTCCAGGGTAAGTTTCTGGAATTGATTTCAAAAATGATCCGGCCAAAGCAAATTCTAGAACTCGGCACCTATACTGGCTATTCTGCAATTTGCTTAGCTCGGGGACTTGCTAAAGGCGGTACCCTAACCACTATTGATATCAATGATGAACTAGAAACCATGGTTCAGGGATTTTTTGAAGAAAGTGGAATGTCCTCTCAGATCGACTATCACCTGGGGAATGCCCTAGAAATTATTCCCGAGTTGGATGGTCCATTTGATTTAGTCTTCATTGATGCGGATAAGTTGAACTATAGTAATTACTTCGATATGCTCATTGATAAAATCCCGACGGGTGGTTTTATCCTGGCAGATAATGTCCTTTGGTCTGGAAAAGTGCTTTCCCAAGAAGTCAATTCATCGGATAAGGACACCTTGGCGCTCATTGAATTCAATCAGAAAATTCAGGACGATACTAGGGTTGAAAATGCACTCCTACCTATAAGAGATGGACTAATGATGCTAAGAAAAAGGTGATTTTTTTAAATTTGGGAATCATTTTTGCGAAGTGAAGGCTAGCTCTGAGTTAAAGCCTTTTTTCAATGAAATATATCCAAAGATTTCTACTGACCATTCTCTTCTTTTCCTTGGTTACTGCGGAACTTTTCGCGCAAATACCGCAGGTTCCAGCAGAAATGGAATTTGCTGATTTACTCGTTCGAATCAATCCTCAGGCGAGAAGAGAAATCCAGCTGGATGTGGATGCCCAATACAGAAGTCAAAAGCATTTTCAGGTTAAACTGGATAGGGTGAATCTTTACATGCCCATTATTGAGCGGGTTTTGAGAGAAAATAATGCCCCAGAAGATTTGAAATATCTGGTGATCCAGGAAAGCAGTTTGATTTCCGATGCGGTGTCCACCTCTAATGCAGTAGGATTCTGGCAATTCAAACAGGGCACTGCTGAAGAGGTTTTCCTGAGAGTTGATCGGCAGATCGATGAAAGGAAGAATATCAACGCCTCCACCAAGGGAGCAGCCCTTTATCTTAAAAAGCATAATAACTACTTCGACAATTGGATGTGTGCCTTGGTATCCTATCAAATGGGTTTAGGTGGTGCAAAAAAATACTTTGGTGACAAATACAATGGTCAAAGAGTAGTAAACGTGGATCGAAATACGCATTGGTATTTCAAAAAATTCCTAGCTCATAAAGTGGCCTTCGAAAGTGGAATCGGGCAATTTGTGAGTAACCGAAGACTAGTAGAAGTGAAAGTGAACGGACCGACAACTCTGGCAGCTTTGGCCAAAAAATACAATGTTACCGAAGATCACCTTGAGGAATACAATACATGGACAAGTAATGGGAAAATCCCATCCGGTAAAACCTATACTCTGGTTTACATTTCAGAGGGTCAGCTAGAAACGCAGCCAGCAATTATTCGTTCGGAGCCGAAGAAAACTGAACCCAAAAACTACCCGAAGTATTCTGTGGCAGATAGCTACCCGAGGGTAACCGGAAATACAGGTAAGGCTTCTGAAGTAAATCAGATTAAGGTAAATGACATCAAAGCTGTCCAAGCCAAAAGTACAACCACCCAAGCAACCTTCACTGACAAGCTCGGGATTAGAGAGAAGAAATTCCGTCGGTTAAATGACCTCGAAAAAGGAGAAAGAATAGAAGCTGGTGAATATTACTACACCAAAAAGAAAAAAACGAAGGCGGAGGTAGAAACACATATTGTAAGACCGGGAGAAACACTTTGGGACATCTCTCAGAAGTATGGTATTAAGCTCAGTTCCCTTAAAAACAAAAACCGAATCCGAAAAGACAAGGACTTGAAAGTAGGAATGGTCTTAAACCTTCAGGAGCATAGAAAGCGAGGAGAAGAAATTCCAATAGTCAAAATAGATCCTGATCCAGTTAGAAACAGAACGGTAGTGGCAGAAACTAGAGCTACACCTGAACCCGAAGTGGTGGCTCAGACACCTACACAACCAACCCAAACGTATCACACCGTTCGGCAAGGTGAAACTCTTTTTGCGATTAGCAGAAAGTACGGGGTTTCGGTGAATGAACTTAAAAATTGGAATAAAATAGGTAGCGATAATCTGATCAGCATAGGTCAGAAATTGGTTATCTTCGCGCCTTAAATAAAGCAATGGCTTTTTCCCTTAATGCAGAAGTTTCTAGCAATACTTTCCATTTCATTTGTTTTGGGCCTCTCCTCCACGTTCGGTCAGGACATCCAGGCTATCCCGGATACAGTGCTGATAAATGGGGACACCTTGCTCATGTTGGGAGATTCTCTTCTTATTGAAGAACCCAAAAAGGAAAATTTCTGGAGCACAGGGGGAAATTATAACTTAAATATCCAGCAAGTCACCTTAAGCAATTGGGCAGCGGGTGGAGCCAGTTCCTTCGCCCTGAATTCAGGCCTATCCCTTTTCGCCAACTACAAAAAAGAAAAGATTGTCTGGGATACTCAGCTGAACCTCAATATGGGCTTTAACCGACAGGAGGACAGGAACTTTAAGACCAGGAAAACAAACGATAACTTCATTTTCGTGAGTAATTACGGTAGAGAGCTATCGGAGGTATATTATTTATCCACCCAATTAGATTTTAGAACTCAACTCCTTGAAGGTTTTAAATATCGCAGAACTGGAGATGTGGAAACCAGGGACAAAATTTCAGACTTCCTAGCACCAGGGTATCTTCAATCTTCCACAGGTCTGAATTATCGGAAAACCTACGAGAATGAAAGTAAGGTTTCAATGATTCTCTCTCCTTTCACCGGTCGATTTACCATTGTCATGGATGATTCTTTAAGTCAGGCAGGTGCCTTTGGTGTGACCCCCGGGGAGAATGTTCGTGCAGAAGCAGGTGTTTCCCTCAACACCTCCATATCAAATTTTAAGATCATGGAGAATGTCACCTGGAAGGCTAACCTAAATCTCTTTTCTAATTATGAGAGATTTGGAAATATGGTTGTGAATTTTAATTCTACCATCCAGCTCAAAGTAAATAAGTTTATTTCCACGCGAATTGAAACCGTAATAATTTATGATGAGGAAGTATTTATAGAACAAGATGACGGAACTTCAAAACAGGCCATACAACTCCAAAATCTTATAAATTTCGGCATTTCCCTTGATTTTTAGTAATCGGTATCTAAACCAAATCTTCTCTGTAATTCGGCAAGAGCTCCATGCTTTTGTTTGAGGAATTCAAGCTTCTCCGAATCGGTAAAAATCTTCTTCTGATCTTTATCCTGCTCCTCCTTCACCTCCACTTTTACAGAAATCTCTCGGACATTTCCCTTTTCCTTAATAAAACCAACCAACTCAGGAATCATCTTATTTGCTCGTTCTTCCTGAACATGACCCACTACCACTATGGTTACGGTTGAGCCATTCAATTTGAGTTCCTGATTGATTACAGCCAGATCAAGGCTTTTCTCTTCTTTCTCCCATTTGACTTTAATCTGAGAAATCAAATCATCCAATAAGGTCTGATTGAGCTCTATTTTTTTTGGAGCAGATTCCTCTGATTGTGGTTTTTCTTTGACTTCAAGAGGCTTCGGACTTTCTTGGCTTTCTTCCTCAAGAAGTTTTTTTGTTTCTGAGAGACTCTTTGGAATACTTAGAGTTTTTTGCCGTGGTTTTTGGCCTCCGGCCAAAGCTGGCTTTGGCTTACTGGATGTTTGAGGTTGAGAAACCGGCTTGTCTATGCTTTTTTTTTTGCCTCTGCTGCCGCCAAAGCTGTGAGCTTAAAAGCCCGCTGAAGTTTAGAAACCTTCATCAAAGCCAACTCTACGTGAAGCCTCTGATTTTTGCTCATTCGATAATTCACATCAGCCTGATTGATGATATTCAGAGCAGAAAGTAAAAATGAGACAGTAGCATTTTTGGATTGTTCCAAATACTTGCTTTGGGCATCCTCAGAAACTTCAAGTAGCTCAACTGTCGCCGGGTCTTTTACCACCAACAAATCCCTTAAATGAGAGGCCAGACCAACGAGGAAGTTATGAGCATCAAAGCCTTTCTTAAGAATTTCATCAAAAATCAACATGACCTGACTCGCATCCTCGGCCAGAAAAGCATCCACAACTTTGAAATAATAATCATAGTCCAGGATGTGTAAATTCTCAATAGTTTCTGCATAAGTCACCCTGTTACCGGCAGAATAGGTGACAATGAGATCAAAAATGGATAGTGCATCCCTTAAAGCTCCATCTGCTTTAGTAGCGATAAGTCTTAAGGCCTCGTCTTCGAATTCAACTTTTTCCTGCTCCGCGATGTAGGCCAAATGTTTTGAAATATCTCGGATCTGAATCCGGTTAAAATCAAAGATTTGGCATCGGGAAAGAATAGTGGGGAGAATCTTGTGTTTCTCAGTTGTGGCAAGGATAAAAATTGCATAACTCGGAGGCTCTTCTAGGGTTTTCAGAAAGGCATTAAATGCCGCAGCAGAAAGCATGTGAACCTCATCAATGATGTATACTTTGTAGCTTCCTTGCTGTGGGGCATATCGAACCTGATCCACTAAGTTCCGAATGTCATCTACGGAGTTATTTGATGCTGCATCTAGTTCGTAAATATTAAAAGAGGCATTGTTCCCGAAGGCTTTACACGAATCACAGGTGCCGCAGGCCTCGAAGTCATCTGTGCGGTTGCTACAGTTGATAGTTTTAGCTAAAATTCTGGCGCAGGTGGTTTTTCCCACTCCTCGCGGACCACAAAAAAGAAAGGATTGAGCCAGGTGATTATTCTTGATCGCGTTTTTTAAAGTGGTCGTAATATGCTCCTGGCCTACTACACTTTTAAAATTCTGCGGTCTGTATTTCCTTGCCGAAACGACAAAATTTTCCATCGCCGCAAGATATAAAAAACTGACTTTTCAACGTCCATAATCAGTGTCTTTTCCGAAGCTTTTTGTCAAGGCATTGATAGTCAGATGGATTTATGAAGTTTGTGGATTGCAGTCGACTGAAAACTGAAAATAGATCGAGATCTATGATGATCACAAACCTCTTCATCGGAACCAAAATAAGGCTAACTTTGTCTTCTGATTAATGGGGCTGACCGGTATTGACAGTAAGTGTGAATAACGGGCTCGCATGCAGGCCGGAGTATGTACGGCCTTGAACCATTCATACAAACCATAATTGGCGAATCTAATTACGCCATGGCAGCATAATCTAGCCTAATAGGATAGATCGCTTAAAGGGTTGAGTTCCCAAACGGAATTCCCCGGCCACATCTCCCCACCCTCTGTCCTTTCGGGGTGGATTTTGAGGTGTCGACAGATGGGACTGCTGCTCAGGATGTGATTAACTGGGCCTAAGATTTAATCGCTAAGCCGGTGCAAGGCGTGTCATCCGCCATAATCCGGTCGAAAACCAATCGATGACTAAGCATGTAGACGGTACGGTGTTTCCTTATCTGGACGCGAGTTCGAATCTCGCCAGCTCCACTTAACCCTTGTCAAACAGTTGATTGGCAAGGGTTTATTTTTTTTGGTTCAAGGGTAATCAATAATGAGTAAGATAATCTAGATTTCTTTTGCATGCCGGGAAATCCAAAAAAATAGTAACAATCAGCCCTTTGGCCTATTAGTGTTTTATAAGAACTAACCACTATTTAACATGTCAAAGACACAAGAAAACATTCAATCATGGCCAGATTTAGCCATTGGCCTTTATGAAAAGCTTACTGGAAAAGGAGCCATTATCACTTATCATTTTGAGGATTTCAGTCTGGGAGTTCCAAAAGAGGTCGGAGATAGCGAAACTTTCACAACTTGGAAGATGAATGGCAAGCTCAAAATCTCTACCAGCGAAAAGTAGTTTCCATGTCTTTAATTCATTTAGAGGCCGATTTAAAAGTTTCTTCAGAAACTCACCAAATAACTGTGTTAAGCAATAATGATGAAATCGGCATTGCCGTTCAAGGCGAAGGAATCCCTGACTTAGGGATTTCTTCTTTTAAAGCGTTAAAGCTACTCAGAAACCTTCCTGAAATTGAGTTAGCACAACGAATACGGGTTGTTTTGAACCAAAAGGAAATCTTCAGGAGCGATGCTTCATTGCTAGGCCAACCGGGTAAATTCACCCTGATTCAGCTTTTCTTTAGAAACCTTTTTAATTAAAAATTTGTAAGAAATCATCCTGTAAAGTAAGCCTCCAGCTCGCTCATCATAGCATTTCTATCCCGAAGGTCATTGATTACTTTACCTTTTTCCAGCAAGACTATACGGTCACAAATCTCGGTTACGTGGTTTAGGTCATGGGAAGAGATCAAAAATGTAGTTTCTGAGACTTCTTTTTCCTGAAGAATAAGTTTTTTAAGCCTGATTTGAGAACTAGGATCTAGATTTTCAAACGGCTCATCAAGATAAACTACTTCAGGACTACCTAAGAGAGCGGCAGCAATTCCTACTTTTTTGAGGTTTCCCTTAGAGAGGTCCCGAATATATTTCTTTTTACCTCTTATTTCATCGTTAAAAAGCTCAGTGAATTTTTCCAGATGGAGCTCTAAGTCAGCCTCTGACATGTGATAAATTTTGCGAAGCGTTTCAAAATATTCATCAGGTGTCAGGTAGGTTAGAAGCATATGTTCATCCAGATAGGCACCTGTTTTAGCCTTCCAATCTTCATTTTTACTTACATCTTCCCCATCCATAGTCACGGATCCGGATGTAGCCCGAACCAGGTCAAGCATAATTCGGAAGAGAGTTGTTTTTCCAGCTCCGTTATTTCCAACCAAGCCAAAACATTCTTGTTTGGGGATTTCCAGTTGTTCAACATCCAATACAACGGCCTCTTTATATTGCTTCCTAAGGTTTTCTACTTTAATCATACTTCTTGTCTAAATGATGATGAAATTTCATATCGCTGCGCAAGCAGCCTTTTTAAATTAATAGCCATCAAAGGCTTAAAGAATACAATTCCTACAGCCCCAAGTACGCCCAAGGCAATTAATCCAGCATATTCACTGACTAAAAATGCAAAAGGAAGATAAATGACATAAGGTAAAATCATCATTGGAATGATCATCAGAAACTGAGCTGCTCCTACACCTTCATAATTAAACATGGCACCCTTATTTAAATCCATTGGCTTAGGTTTCCAAAGGGCCAGATAAATGATCACGTGCATTAAAATCCCAATGTTAAAGAGAAATGTCACAAAGTGAATGAATAAAAATTTCCAACCAAAGTAGGCATAAGGCACCGAGCAAACGAAGCACAGAATGGAAATCGCTACGAATAGTAAATACTTTCCTTTGACCAAGGATTCTAAACCATCTTTTCGATTGACAAAAAAGTCAAAGTTAGCCGAGTTCCAGCTTAGAAACAGCTGCCCATATTGGATCATGAAAATTCCTGTGATAAATACCCCGACGAAAATGAAAATGAAGTTTATTCCTTCGCTCTGATAAACTGGGTTGGTATAGAATATCAATCCATAAAGAAGAAAGAAAGCAGAGAGCATCAGATAAGTCCTGCTTTTCTTATGTCTGATAATTAATTTCCATTCCAGATTTGCCATCTCTCCGGCATCTCCAAATCTAGAGAGAAAACCAAGGCTTTGGTTCGCAAATCTAATTTCTTCCTCCTCTGAAAGATCCTCTAGATAGGCATTATTGAGATAATAATTATAAGTAATGAAGTACATTCCTATACACAATGCCAAAAAGACAAAAAATGGAATCAGGCTGGTTGAGGCAAGAGTGAACATAGGTGCTACCCATTCTCCAACATTAAACCACCCCATATAACTAAGTCCTCCCCCCATCAACAACACAGCAAAGACAACCACCAGCCCAATAAAGCTATCTTCAAACCGCTGTTTGAACCAAAGCATAAACCAGTGAAGTGTCCAGCTGAAGGATAATATAAGACCAAGCCATCCCAGCATACCTATTCCCCCATTCACCTCAGCCACATGACTAATGGAAAAAGGTAGGAATAGTAACAAGGCGATAATATTTAAAGGAGAGACGAAGGATCTCACCAAAAGCATGTGAATGATTCTACGCTTACCTATTGGTAAATGTAAAAGACTTTCCAGCTCAATGACAGGCAGCTTTTGAATGAAATATCGATACATAAATTCACCCAAAAAGAAATAAATAAGCCATGAATTCAATAATTCAAGAGGGTCCTGACCTTCCGCTACTTTATCGATTATTTCAGATAGGAAAAGTCCTGCCAATAGCACATACAATAGAAGTAGGGCCGCCAGAAATATCAAAACGGCTGAGATAGCTGCACTTTTCCCGAAGGATGTAGACCTAAAAGCCTTTAGCCACTGAAGCCGGATCAATTCAAAAATCATAAGCACAAAGAATTATTTGAGTTAAATTCGAGGCAAAATATAGGGAATGTGACCTTATTTCCCGGCATAAGTCAGACAAAAACATCAATGAATTTTATGAGCGAGGACAATAGCTTTTTTGATATAGTTGAATCCAGGCGATCTGTACGAATTTTTGATACCGAAACCCCCTTTGATCATGATCTGGTAAAAAAGGCCCTTGAAGCTTCTATTCTTTCACCAAATAGTTCTAACCTCCAGTTATATCAATTCATCCGAATTCCGGAGACTTCTCCCTTTAAAGGACCACTCGCGGAGCTTTGTATGAGGCAAAAAGCAGCAACTACCGCCAGAGAATTAGTGGTAGTCTTAACAAGAAGAGATGCCTGGAAATCCAGAGCTAAAGCTAATTACGAATACATAAAAGATGCTACACAAAATCAGTCTGAAAAGAAAAAAAAGCAGGCGCTTAGTTATTACGGAAACCTGATTCCAAAACTTTACAGAAAGTTTCCCGGATGGTCCCTAATCAAAAAATTAATAGCATTTTTTGTCGGTTTCAAAAGGCCAATGGTCAGAGAAGTCAGCGAATCAGATGTCAGAGTTTCTGTTCACAAATCCGCAGCACTTGCTTCTATGACTTTCATGCTGGGTATGAAGGCTATAGGATATGACACCTGTCCAATGGAGGGTTATGACTCCAAAAGAATAAAAAAGCTACTTGACCTTCCGTCAGGATCAGAGATCTGTATGATCATAGGGTGCGGAAGAGGCCTTCCTGAAGGAGTGTATGGAGATCGATTTAGGGTCAATTCAGATTCACTGATAAAAGAAATTTAAGTTAATCCCCCTATTTAATACTGTGGATTTACCAACCCAATTTTCTTTGGGAATCTACTCAATCCATAAATCATTTTATTGAGTTTTATCAGAGAAAAAGTCTTGAATTTCTTATATAATTTCTTAAACCCTTTTTATTTTTGGTTGTTTAAAAATCAAATTTTGGATGCTTAGTCAAGTGGATCTTGATTTGAAATTCAATTTCTAAGAAAATGGCCATGACCCACTGAATTTCAGGCTTCTAATTGATTTTTAATTATCGAAATTAAAGCTTAATCACCAATTTTGTTTAAAAAACAATTAAATATAATCTTCTGATTTTCAGTTATTTATATATAGAATTTTGGCATATTCAAATAATAATTCTGGAAATATACTGTTCGGCATTATTCATGCCATCGAATGAAGATTAGTGTATTTAAAGTAAACCTATCGAGACCATCTTTATTTCATCTATGATTTCAGAAGTCATCAAACGCTTCATATTTATTACCTCGGCAGTTCTTGTTTTCACATACTCTGCCCAGGCTCAACTTGTGAACTCCGGAGATCTTTATGTCAAAGAAGGTGCTGTTTTATATTCTGCTTTCACTCTTGAAAATCAGACTACTGGGAGATTTATCAATGATGGAACTCTAATTCTCAAATCCGATCTGACTAATAATGGTCTATTTGGGTTTTCCCCAAACTTAAGTTCAGGGCTCACGCGTTTGGAGGGATTATCTAATCAATCAATTTCGGGGTCAAGTGAATTTCAATTTTGGAATTTGAATCTTGATAACGGTCAAGGTTTTTCTCTTGAAAATAATCTCCGTGTTTTCGGCTCGGGAGAGTTCAACTCTGGGATTGTGGTTTCTGACCCTAGCGATCCTGTTTTTGGTTTTGGGATAGGTGGTATTTCACAAAATTCTTCAGACGAGAGTTTTGTGGATGGCAAAGTCGGCACTGAGACCGATTCAGATTTTTTCTTTCCTGTAGGGGATGAGCAGTTTCTTAGATTTCTTAGAGCCGCTCCTGCCGCTGGCGGAGACAATCTCAATTTACACGGGCGGTATTTTTTCGAGGATCCAGATGGCCAATACCCGAGAGATCAAATTGATCGAAACATTCGGCTCATCGATGATGCAGAATACTGGGAACTAGAGAATCTAAATACGGGTGAAACCCCAATGGCTCTCACGCTATCCTGGCGAGACGTAACCACTCCAGCTTTTATTCTTGGTGAGCTAAACCAAATGTCCATTGTTAGTTGGGATGATGCACAGCAGCTTTGGGTTAGTGAAGGCGGTGTCATCGATACCAATGAACAAATCATAACTGCCGATGTGGAATTTGCAGGGGATGGAGTATTCACTCTTGGTATTTTGGTGGGCAAAACCGATTTGAGTATTGCCAAAACGTCCTTCGGAGAATCTATTTGGGAAGGTGATGAATTTGAATACGAGCTTACTCTTCAAAACAATAGCCAAGTGGTGGCGACAGATGTCGTCCTGGTAGACAATCTACCAGCTGGCTTAGAATATATTTCTGTTGAAGGTGAATCCATCTTCGGTCTCTTAGATTTTGAGGTTGAAGTGATCGGTCAAACGGTAATTATCCGGATCCCTGAATTCATTGGAGGAGATGAAGCGACCTTCAGACTTCGAGTGAGAGCTAGCGACCCAGGTCGAATAATCAATGTGGCTGAAGTAGAATCCTTCGAAGAGGATGAAAATCTAGAAGACAACGTGGATACGGATGAAAATGAAGTGAAGGCCTTTTTCATTCCTAATGTAATCACTCCAAACAATGATGGTTTCAACGACCAGTTTGAAATCAAAGGATTAAATAAGTTCATCTCCAACAAGATTACCATTTTCAATAGATGGGGCGACACGCTTCTAGAAACTGATAACTATGGTAATGACTGGAAGGGCGAAGGTCTAGTAGCAGGAACTTACTTCTATACTCTCGAAGTGGTGGAAGAAGATGGTAGTGACCAAACCTTCAAGGGTTGGATTCAAATAATCAGAGAAGATTAAAAGACTTAAGCTTTGGCCGAGAGGCCGAAGTATATAAAAAACTGAAAGTGAAGATTAAATCTAAATAAGAAGAAATGAAAAAATTACTACTCTCCGGGTTTCTGGTGCTGCTATTCGGTAGCGCATATTCCCAGGTAGGGATCGGGACAGAAAATCCACACCCGTCCACTATTCTTCATATTGAATCGGAAAACCTAGGAATTTTAATCCCGAGGTTATCCTTAAACTCTCCCGATGATGCAGCACTGCTGCCCGGTGGCCCAATAGATGGGCTATTGGTTTTTAATATCAATCAGGGCGAGAATATCGAGCCTGGCTTTTATTTCTGGCGCAATAACGCCTGGAATAAGGTTCTGGATACAGAAAACCTAGATGCCATCAACAATGAGATTGGCGATGTAGAGTTGAAATTACAGGGCAGTCTCACTATTACAGATGATGGAACTATTGGATTCCTAGATGAGAACCTTGACTTCCAACCTCTTGACTTGGAGGAAATTGTCCAAAATCTTCAAACCATCACCACCCTTGTGGATAACGGTGATGGGACCTTCACTTACACTTCTGAAGACGGCACTGCAGTCACTTTCAATGCCAATAATGATTTAATTGATAACGGTAACGGCACCTTCACTTTCACTAATGCCGCGGGAATAAGCCTGAATTTTGATGCCAGACGTACTCAAATAACCGATAATGGTGATGGTACGATTACCATAACCGATGATTTCGGCAACACTGATACTGTAGATGGATCCATCACAAACGAATTACAAACGCTTTCTATAAATGGCGACCAACTCTCCATTTCAGAAGGAAATACGGTAACCCTCCCTACTTCAACAGGACCGGAAGGACCTCAGGGCCCTCCGGGTGAAAAGGGTGAAAAAGGAGATCAAGGCGATCCCGGAGCTACTGGACCTGCCGGACCGCAGGGAGCACAGGGTGAAAAAGGACCTCAAGGGGATACTGGACCGACTGGACCAACTGGTGCTCAAGGAATACAAGGTGAAACTGGACCTACCGGACCTCAAGGAATACAAGGAGAAACTGGACCAACCGGAGCAACAGGAGCGCAAGGGGATACCGGAGCAACTGGAGCAACTGGAGCAACCGGACCAACCGGAGCAACCGGAGCGCAAGGTGAAACTGGAGCAACCGGAGCAACCGGACCTCAAGGGGATACCGGAGCAACCGGACCAACCGGACCAACCGGACCAACCGGAGCGCAAGGTGAAACTGGACCTACCGGACCTCAAGGGGATACTGGAGCAACCGGACCAACCGGAGCAACCGGAGCGCAAGGTGAAACTGGAGCAACTGGTGCTCAAGGAATACAAGGAGAAACTGGAC
>NZ_JAUEPH010000006.1 GCF_030403435.1 Algoriphagus sediminis | reverse complement strand
GCTAGCGTTCATCCTGAGCCAGGATCAAACTCTCCATTGTAAATTGTCTATTAACTTATTGTCTCTCTTTTCCTATTTCTTCATGCCCCTAAGTCATAGCCTAAACTATACCTTAAAAACACTCAGGTTTTCGCCTTACATCATCTCAAAGAACTTGTTTCTGATCATTTATCAGAACTTGTGAGGATCATTTTCCCCAAATGCGAGTGCAAATATCGGGATAATATTTACATCTGCAAAAAGAAAGTTTAAAATAATTTACAAGAATCTAGAATTACCCCCGAACACATCTCAACTTCCAGATTCACTTTCTTTTTTTGGGACTGCAAACTTACTTGATGGCTAATTATTAACCAAAACAATCAAGACAAACACTGCAAAAATATTATGCCTTTGGCTTTTTATAAAGAGGAACAGTACTGCATGGCTCTCCATACATCACAGACCTGGCATAAGGCATCACTTTGCTAAGCAATTCGCCTTGGGCATAAAGTGAATGAGGCAATTGACTACAGCCCTTAATGATCACCGGTCTATCTCGCAAATCTTCGACATCTATCTCGTCAATAACGTGATCTACCAAAGATCTCTCTGCTTCAAATTTATCCCCCAGCACGAAGTCATATGCTATACCTTTTAAATAAGTACCCACCAGCATGAATGCCCAACTTGGGACCACGGCATCCGCGGTACAGGTTACTGCCACGAGTTTATCATTGTATTCAGACCAATCCAATTGCTTCAAGGAAGCCCTGAAATCTTTTTCCTTCAGAATTAATTCCTGAAATAGAAATGGCTTCAAATCAAACAAAACAATTTTATCCCTAGAATAAAGCTCCTCCAGATCAATAGTAACCAGAGAACTATTCGCTACTCTATTTACAATTTCACTCATTTCAGTAGTAGATTTTTCTTCGATTTAAGCACCTTAAATTCTTTAAGATAGTTGGGGACAAAATAAGCAGTGTCTTCAAACTCCTGCCTCTGAAGCTTTTTCCAAGCAATTTCTCCCATTTCTCTTGCGGAAATAGACCCATCTACAAAAACCGTATTTTGAGAATCAATCAATTCCTTAGTTTTTGCGATTCCATCACCCACAAAATAAACAGGTCCTTCATTCAATAGGTTCGAAAAAGAGCTTTGCTCTAAAACCAAAGAACCTGTTTCCCCTATTTCACTAAGACTCGAATCAAAGACCTGGAAATAAACCTCCATCCTTCTTGCATCCAAAACAGGTATAATATGACCTGTTTCCACTCCATTATTGAAAACTTGTTTTGCTAGGGACTCCATGGCGCTAACACCGATAATTGGAAGGTCCAAGGCATAAGCCAATCCTTTAGCCGTGGAAACGCCAATTCTTAAACCAGTGTATGAACCAGGACCAGAGGAGACCGAGATAGCTTCAAGGTCTTGAACGGATAAGTTCTCCCCCTTTAAGCACTGCTCGACAAAAGGCATCAATTTCAATGAGTGGGCATTCTTTTCATCAGTCTCATTTAATTGTAATAACTCACCTTCTCTATGCAAGGCTACAGAGCAAACTGTAGTAGAAGTCTCTATGGAAAGGATTAATGCCATTAATCTTATTTTGCGGATGCGGTAAGCATATTTTGCATGAGATCCTGATTATTCAAATACTTCATTGCCACCTCAATATCCTCATCATAATCCAAACCTGAAGCAATCATTCCCTCTTGGAAAAAAAATCTAGAAGCAATTTCTCCTGAAATAATTCTCCTGATTTCCGCCTGATGGGTAATCAAATCCTGCTCCTTATTGTGATTAACCCTAGACTTAATAGCCTCCAACTCTTCTTTTATTTCGTCAAAATATTCTTCTTTCTCGGCGTATTTCTCTAAATCCTCAAGCGACTTCTCCACATAGGTAGTGTAGTCATATTCTCTGCCTTCGAGAAACTTTACAAATTCTTCGTAATCCTCATCAGAAATAGCAAAACTTCTAGGATTGTCTACAGGCTCCTTTTTATAATAATACTCAGTAGCGAAATCAAAAATATGATTACCCGCCACAAGGGTGTAGGAAATAGGAGCATATTTTCTTGGGTCTACTTGCTCATCAGGCTCTATTCCAGCACCGTCCAAAACTACCCTCCCATTTCTTGTTTGGAATTCTTTCCGAAGCGAATCAGGTATCGTACTGATCTCACCAGATTCTCTTGACTGTGCATAATCAATTGCCTGAACGCATCGCCCGCTTGGAATGTAATATTTTGCTGTGGTAACTTTTACCTGTGCATTGTAAGTCAGGGGCAATGAGGTCTGAACCAAACCTTTCCCAAATGACTTCCTACCGACTAAAACAGCTCTGTCATAATCTTGTAAAGCACCAGCTACAATCTCAGAAGCTGAGGCGCTTGATTCATTGATTAGTACAACCAGAGGAATATCTTTATCTAATGGAGTCTTGGTGGTTTTGTAGGTATAATTCACCGTTTCAAGCTTGCCAATGGTTTTTACAACTTCTCTTCCTTTCGGAATAAAAAGGTTTACTATTTCCACTGCTTCATTTACCAGTCCTCCTCCGTTATTTCTAAGGTCTAAAACCAACCTCTCCATGCCCTGAGATTTCAAATCTTCAAAAGCCCTTCGAACCTCGACTGAAGCGTTGGTAGTGAACTCTGCCAATTTTATGTAACCAGTCTTATCATCAAGCTTTCCATAATATGGGACATTGCTGATGACGATTTTTTTTCTGGTCAAATCAAAATTCAATGTATCCTGATCTCTCAGCACCTTTACTTGAACCGTCGTATTGGCAGGACCTCTCAATAATTCAGAAACTTCAGCAGTAGTCTTATCGGTTACATCTACGGTATCAACATTAAGCAAGAAATCCGCAATTCTAATCCCTGCATCCTGCGCTGGAAAACCCGTGTAGGGCATGATGACAATATTTCCTTCTCCTCGATTTCCGATAAGAGCCCCCACTCCGGCATATTCTCCCGTGGTCATTTGTCTGAAATCCTCTGACTCCTCCTCGGGAATATATTCTGTGTAAGGATCCAATTCTTCAAGCATGGCATTAATCCCAACGGTCACTAATTCATCAGCGTCTATCTCTTCCACATAGTAAGAATCCAACTCCCGCATCAAGGTCGCGAAAATGTCGATGTTCTTTGTAAGAATAAAAAGGCGATCGTTTTTTACGGTAAAGGCTAGGGCTCCGCCCAAAATCAGGACAATTGCAAGTCCAGAAAGAAGGAATCTAATCGGAAGTATTTTCTTCATTACTATGTAGAATTTCATGTTTTAATCGGTTCAAAATCTTACAAATACTTTGCTCGATTTTTTTGAACTCCATAATCTCCTCAGAAACGAAAATAAAGCCAAGATTGATTGGAGGACAGCCAGTTAAAATATGTTTATTTAATCTGTAGGCCTCTCTCATTCGTCTTTTAATCAGATTTCTCTGATGGGCTTTTTTAAGCTTCTTTTTAGGTGCAGAGAAAAGCACCATTGGATTTCCCTCTGATCTTGATGAATCAGTCTTAAGGATTACCTTAAATGGGTATAAAAAAAAAGAGGAACCTTCGTTAAAAAGTTCCTTGATTAATTTTTCTGAGTGTAGTCTCTCACTCTTTGGAAGTGTGAAATTCATCGCAAGGAGTTCAATCGTATGTGAACATACGAAAAAACTGCAAAGAATTACTTCTTCAATGTCTTTTCAGAAGAAACACTAAGTTTCTTTCTACCTTTAGCTCTTCTGGCTTTAAGAACCCTTCTTCCGTTTGCAGAAGACATTCTTTCTCTAAAGCCGTGCTTATTTTTTCTTTTTCTGCGAGAAGGCTGGAATGTTCTTTTCATGATCGAATATCTTTAACTAATTGCGTTCTGTTTTTGCTCCCGGATGCTGAAGCCTCCAAAAGGACTGCAAAGATAAATAGCATTTATTTAAATACAAACTTGAAAACATAATTTGTCCTTTTCAAACTATGATCAAATATAAAATAACTGTTTCTGAACCTAGTACTCAGTTTTTAAAAGTCAATTTGACGATATCTAATCCTTTCGATCAAAAATTAGGGCTTCAGTTTCCTGCCTGGAGGGCAGGGAGATATCAGCTAGCCGATTATGCTAAAAACGTCAGGAGCTTTGCCGTAAGGCAGTCAGGAGAAAAGGTCTATTTAGAAAAGCTGGCAAAGAATTCTTGGCAATTTAATATGAAAGCCGATAAGGAGTACGAAGTCTCCTATGAGTACTTTGCTGGAAAAATGGATGCCGGCTCATGCTACATAGATGAGGAGCAGATTTATATCAATTTTGTGAATTGCTGTGTGGAAGTCCTCGGGGTCAGTTTCGGAGAGATTCAGGTAGAGATTGATCAAAAACTTTTTAAGTCCAAAGTTTGCACTCTTACAAAATTGAGGCACAATCTTTTTCAGGCCCAAAGCTTTCAGGAACTTGCGGATAGTACCTTTTTGGCAGCCCGAGAATTAACTCATTGGACCTATAAAGTAGCTTCTGTGGATTTTAATGTTTGGATAAAGGGTAAAATCCATTTTGATAAAAAGACATTCTTAAAAAACTTCTGTGCTTTTACGGATCGCTTAATCAATGATTTCGGGGAGTTCCCTGAAAAGGAGTATCACTTTATTTTACAACTACTTCCATACAAGCATTATCATGGTGTCGAGCATAGAAAAGGCACAGTGATCACCTATGGCCCAGCAAGTGAATTAGAAAAATCAGAGAATATGGAAGATCTGCTGGGGGTAAGTTGTCATGAGCTGTATCACGCTTGGAATGTGTGCAGAATCAGGCCAAAGGAGCTTATTCTTTATGATTTTGGAAGAGAAGTGTACACTGATGCAGGATGGATTCTTGAGGGAATCACCACTTATATGGGAGATTTGTATTTATTAAAATCAGGAGTTTATGAGCTACCCACTTATTTGAAACATTTGTCAAAGGTATTTCAGAGGGAAAGCATGATACAGGGCTATCAGCACCAAAGCATCCTTAATTCCAGTTTGGATCTTTGGTTAGACGGCTACCAAACAGGGATTCCTTATCGCAAAACCAGCATTTATACCCATGGAGCATTAATCGCCTTTAGTCTGGATTTACTTTTGCTTTCACAAGGAAAGCGCCTCTCTTCAGTCATGACCCAAGCCTGGGAGAAGTTCGGAAAACCCAACTCCGGTTATTCCCAAAACTCCTTTTGGAGGCTTCTAAAAAGAAACTCCGACATATCAGACGAGCTGGATGACTTCTACAGGGAATACATCGATAGCACCGGTGACATCATAAAATACCTGGAAGGTCTTGTGCCTTCCATAGGATTGGAAATAGTAAAAACTAGACAAGAAGATCCTATCCGGTCGGAACTCGGGATTATTACTTCCGAGTCGAAGGTTACTCAAATCCATCCCATGTCCATTGCTAAAAGAGACATCATAATTGGTGATAAAATCAGCGCAGAGGATTTTGCTAAAACCCTCAGGGTTCAAGTCGAGCGAATTAATGGGAATACATATCAATTCAATTATCCCAAAAAGGATAGAAATCTCTTTCCTCTCCTATCGATTGAGCTAGCGGAAAAAAATGATTTATTTTTAAAATGGAGCAAATAAAAAAGGAGCCATTCGGCTCCTTTCTCTTTAATTAAAATCTGCATCAGTCAGCGGAGGGTTAATCTCTATTGAGGTGACCTTAGCTGCGAGTGGAACAGGAATCGCTGGAGATGTGATCGTCCATAGCATTGGAACCAGGATCCCATCTTTTTCTTCATACTCAGAAAAGACAGTATCACCAGAATTAGGATTTTCATTCTTGATTTTCAATCCTGAGTCTACTGCATAATAGTTGGTCATAAATGTACCAGCACTATTGGTGACAATAACTTTATAAGCATCTACACCATCTACATCTTTTACACCGTCTAGCTTAAGGTCATAGCCTAAAGATTCATAGTACAACTCAGGAATAAACAATGCACTCATTTGAGCCTCATTGTACTGTGCCTCGTTCATTTCTATATTCTGACCTTGAGCTGAAATGGATCCTTTACCATCAACCATAGAAGTAGATTGCATCACATTACCTGCAAGAGAGGTTTTCTGAGCATATCGCTTATTCTCATCATCGTAAACAGAGGTAAGCGTAATGGCATTACCCATCACGTCTGCGTCCATACTCACCTTCGCGGATTTCACTGCCATGGCTGCATCCCTTCCTCCGATAGCCTCGATATAATTTGCCAAAACCTGATCTACAGTCATGCTTGCATCCATTGCAATCTCTCTGGCTGGATTCCCCATATTATCATACATTTTCACCTCACCAAATCGCTCCAGTTTCTCAGCGATCTCCGAACCGTTTCCTACTGCCGTAATGTATAGCTTGCTTGGATCGATTAGCTCCTTAGCGGTAGAGTTAATATCTTCTATTGTCAGCTCATCAACCTTCTGAAGATAGGTAGCATAGTAATCAGATGGCAGATCATATCGCTCTGTATTCAATGCAAAGTTTGCTATGGTAGAAGGGCTTTCAAGAGATCTTCCGAAAGATCCGGAGATGCTCGCCTTGGCTAATTCAAGTTCTTCTTCAGTTACGCC
Organism: Algoriphagus sediminis; assembly: GCF_030403435.1. Taxonomy (GTDB): domain Bacteria; phylum Bacteroidota; class Bacteroidia; order Cytophagales; family Cyclobacteriaceae; genus Algoriphagus; species Algoriphagus sediminis. The sequence continues at coordinate 324,602 of NZ_JAUEPH010000006.1, read as the reverse complement.
TTCGGCCAACAGTCTGTCAATTTCGGAAACAAACTCATATACCGCAGAATCAGTCACCTCAGTTCTTACAGAAGCATTGGCAGAAAACTGACCCACTAGCTCATCTGAGCTGAATGAGGAATATGCACCATAGGTGTATCCTTTATCCTCTCTGAGGTTTTGAAATAAACGACCCGATGAACCACCACCAAAAATTTGATTTAAAAGCCTTGACGAAATATAATTCTCGTCACCCAAGGTCAAATCGATCGGCTGGACCACGTCAATGACTGTTTGAACAGAGGAACTTCTATCCACTAATCCGACCATGGTTTTATCCGTTCCGGATGGCATTTCATATTCGAAGCTAGGTACCTCTCCTGGTTCCCAATCACCGAAATACTCAGTAACAAGTTCTTCAGCCTCTTCTACACTCATGTCACCTACAATTGCCATGTAGGCGATATTCGGCTTAAAAAATGTCTCATAATAGTTTCGGATGTCCTCAACCTCAATATTGTTAATGGTCTCTTCGGTAGAGAATTCCCCATACGGATGATCCTTTCCATAAACCAATGCTGAAGTAAGTCTTCCCGAAATCGCACCTGGATCATCCTTGGTGGTAGCCAAACCGGTTAAAGACTGCTTCTTAAGCTTATCCAACTCCTCTTGAGGGAAAATAGGATTGTAAAGCACATCAGTCATCAATTCAAGAACTTTCTCCTGATGCTTTTTAAGTGAAGAGCCAAACATAGAAGTAGAGCCGGCACTTAGGCTTGCTCCGATAAAGTCGATCTCCTCATCCAGTTCATCCTTTGTTCTATTGGTGGTTCCTGCTCTCATCATTTGACCGACAAAGCCCAAGTAACCTGCCTTCTCACCTTCGAAGATCGGATCTCTTTCAAGAACCAGAGTAAATGCAACTCGTGGTAATTTGTCATTTTCTACTACGAAAACTTTCAAACCATTTTCCAAAGTGAAAGTCTCAGCTTCCCCAATTTTAAGTTCCGGTGCTGGACCGGCCTCCGGTAATTGACTTCTATCCACCTGGGCAAAACCAGTCATCGAAATCAAAAGGGAAAGTATTAATGATATAGATATTTTTTTCATGTCTATCGCAAATTCTAAAATCGATGATTATTCTTCGGTTGTACTTTCTTCAGTCTTTGGTAAGTAGTATAAAACCACTCTTCCATCAAGGTTAAGATATTCTTTGGCTACCCGCTGTAAATCAGCTTTGGTCACCTGACTGTACTTTTCCATAGTCTGATTGATGTAATTAGCATCTCCAAAAATAACATGAGCTTCAGCAAGGTTCTGTGCTATCCCCGCCATGGAAGAATTCCCACTCACAATATTATTTTCGATGATGTTCTGAAGTTTTTCGTAGTCCTGATCAGAAATTCCTTCATCCTGTACCTGTTTGATTAATTTATCCACTTCAGTTTCTAATGCCTCTGGCTCCACTCCCATATTCGTAATTCCATACATGATAAAAATTCCTCCATCTTCTAGCTCCAGAGGAATAGCGGCTATCGCCAAAGCTTTTTGCTGCTTATCTACCAGCTCCTTGGTCATCAAAGATGAACTCCCTCCAGTTAGATAAGTTGAAAGCATAGATAGTGCGTAGGAATCAGGGTGATTTCTTGGTGGAAGATTATAGGCCTGGATCACAGCAGGAATTTGGATGTTATCATAGATAATATCCCTGATTTCTTCAGTTTTCTTAGCCTCAGTCACATTAGGGCGATAGATTTCCTTGGAGCCCATAGGAATTTCTGTAAAGTATTTTCTTACCCACTCCTCGGTTTGCGCATAATCTATATCCCCTGCTATGGTTAACGTCGCGTTGTTTGGTACATAGAAATCATTGTAGAATTGCTGAAACTCTTCGATGGTGGCAGCATTTAAGTGGTCCAAGGACCCTATTGGCGCCCATCGGTAAGGGTGATCAGAATAAGCACGCTTTAATGTCTCCGGAAGAATGGTACCATAAGGCTGATTTTCATATCTCTGTCTGTACTCTTCTTTCACCACTTCTCTTTGAGTCTCTACACCCGTCATGTCTACTTTGGAGTGTAGCATACGCTCACTTTCCATATAAAGAGCAAGCTCTAACTCATTTGAGGGCAAAAGCTCATAATAATAGGTGATATCATTAGAGGTGAAGGCGTTCAAAGTTCCACCACGGCTCTCAATGATTTTCATGTATTGACCACGATCGATGTTCTCTGATCCTTCGAACATTAGATGCTCAAAGAAATGAGCAAAGCCTGTTCGTTCTGGATTCTCGTTTTTCGATCCCACATGGTAAAGCACTGAAGTGATTACAATGGGTGTGCTGTTGTCCTGATGCATGATTACATGCAGACCATTATCCAAGGTAAATTCCTTGAAATCGATCTTTTTTTGAGCCAAAACCGGCAAAGTCATCAGAAATGCCATTAGCCCAAGGAAGGTAGATTTTCGCATTGGTTATTCTAGTTTAATTTTATTTACAGTTGGATTCGAATATGACTGAAAAAAGTTTCAGTCTTTCTAAATTTTGAACACGTGAAATTAAGTGATGAAAAGAAAGAATTGTTTCTAACAGGTCAATTTTTTCGTGAAATAATCCTAAAATTTAGCTTGGTTCAAGCCTAGCCAAAATGTCTTTGGCTTCATGCCACTGAAGTCGAGGGCCAAACTGACTCACTATTTTTGAGCTAGCCATCGAAGCTAATTTCCCGCTGGAAGCGTAACTATGCCCATTGGTGATTCCAAACATGAATGCTCCCGCAAACATATCTCCTGCCCCATTGGTATCTATGGCTTCAGTAGCATAAGGTTCGATATCGATGAAGGTATCCCCATCGAAAATCATGGCCCCATTTTGACCTTGGGTAATCACAAAGTGCTTAGCGTATTTCTTTAACTCCTCACGGGCTTCCATCAGATTATCTTTTCCCGTGAAAAGCATGGCTTCTTCTTCATTTGAGAAAAGCATATCTACACCATCTCCCAGAACCTCAGCAAAAGGTTCTCTAAAGTATTTTACCATAGCCGGGTCTGAAAAGGTGATGGCCACCTTTACTCCATTTTCCTGAGCTACTTTCTTGGCATGCTTCATAGCTGCCTTCCCATTTTCTGAGGTAATCAGATAACCCTCTATGTATAAATATTGGGAGTCCTTAATTGCTGCTTCATCGATGTTAGCAGGTGAATAGGTTTCTGTAATACCTAAGTAAGTATTCATCGTCCGCTCAGCATCCTCAGTAACCATGACCAGACATTTACCAGTAATTCCCTCAGGAAGCTTCTCCGGATCGAGGTTATGATCGACCCCATTTTCTTTCATGTCATTCATATAAAAGTGGCCCATTTCATCATTGGCCACCTTACAGCAGTAGAATGAATTTCCACCAAACTGGTTCACCGCGATGACGGTATTTCCTGCTGAACCTCCACATTGCTTCTTTGCCTCAGCGGTATTAATTACCCGCATAAGTTCATTTTGGCGAGCTTCATCTACCAGGGTCATCAAACCTTTTTCTACGCCGTTATCGGCGAAAAATTTATCAGTTGTTTTGAACTCAATGTCCACAAGGGCATTCCCTATACCGGTTACGTCGTATTTTTTCATTTATTTATTTTGGTAAATAATTAATTTTTTCTGGGAGTAAGTTTTTCTTCGATCATCTGCCTCCCTTCTTTGTTCGAGATTCCGCGTTCGAAATTCGACATTTCGTTCTCAATGGCATCAATTAGGCAGGAAGACTTGAAGTTCGACTCCTCCTCGCATTTCTTTAATCGTAATTAGCAATTCAATCAAATATTTTATGCCTCTCAAAAGGCTTTTCCCTATCGAACAAGTAGCGATAGGTATGATGAGTTTTATATATCTCCGCGAGCAATTGCTCACATACCCTCATCATTTTTGGATTAAAATCTCCAATCCAATTCATTTCAATGGTCTTATAAGGAAAATCAGATTTCCCACTCATCTTATCATAAGTAATGATCATCGCAGATTCCACTCCTTTGCCCTGATGCTCAGGGACCACACCAAAAACCAAACCCAGCATTTTATTGGGTGGAAAGAATGTCTTATACCAAAGGAACTTAAGCTTTCCAAACAAATCCATTTTTCCATTCACATGCTTGAAGATTTGATTGATTTCAGGAATCTGAATAAAGAAACCCACGGGTTCATCCTTGTAAAAAGCGAAATAAATCAGCCTTGGGTCAATGATCGGCTGCATCTTTTTAAACATAAGAGTAGCCTCTTTCAAGGCAATGGATTTTCCCATGTGCCTTGCCCAGGCCTTATTATACACCTCCATAAAATAACCGGGCGCTTTTTCCTTTAGCTCCTTCCCTTTTATGTATCTGAAGCTGTAATCCGGATTTTCCATGATCTGATTCGCCCGTTTGATCATCTTTTCATCGAAGCCCAGATTTTGGACCGGTCTCATATAGGTAAACTGTTTGAAATAAAGCTTAAACCCGTATTCTTCAAAGAAGTCCTGATAGTAGCCAAAATTCCATGGCATATTGTAATTCGGCTCTGAAAAGCCATCCACCAATAAACCCCACCATTTATCTCGTTCTCCGAAATTAATCGGGCCATCCATGGCTTCCATTCCTTCGGATTCAAGCCATTCTTTAGCGGTTTCAAAAAGCAGAAATGCAGCCTCTTTATCCTCAATGCATTCAAAGAACCCAAGCCCACCGGTAGGTTGCTTTTCTTTAATTTTTGGATTGATAAAAGCTGCTACCCGACCAATAGTCTGCCCTTTGTCGTCTTGGAGAAGCCATCTTTTGGCTTTGGCACCCTGCCGAAAAAGCTTATTAGTTTCTGGGTGAAAGAGACCTTCGATATCCTTATCGAGTGGACGGATCCAGTTCTTTTCGTTTTTATATAGCCTTACGGCCATTTCTATAAACTCCTGCTGCTGAGCCGGAGTAGTCACTTCAACTAAATTCATTTAAACTTCTAAGCAATTTGCTTCAAAAGTAAGATGTTATGGCTAAGTAGCCAAGTCTTGATAAAATCACCAAATGAATCCATTTACCCTTAAAAACGGCCTTCAAAAAAAAAACTCTTGCTTAGTTTACCTAAATTTAAAAAGAGACAAAAGAATTTATAGTTTTGAAAAAACCGGATTGATGTAACTATCGAGCCCTGTCCTATTCAAATGAAATTATACCATAACCATCTTTCAATTACGGCAATTTTACTAATAGCATTACTAAGTCATAATTGCTCAAATAAACAAAATGGCGAAATTAATCGGTTAAAATCCATAAGTCTTCCGGAAGCCAGAACCGAAAAATTAAGCCAATTTGTTTCCGAGGTAGATTACTTGCTCCTACCGGAAAATACCAGCGCTGTTCAAATTGACAAGATGCAGAAATTTGGTGATTTGATTTTTCTGGGTGATTATGAATTAACTCGAACTCTATCTATAGTAAATTTAAGGACTAGAGAGTTGGTCAACATCGATAGATTTGGCGGAGGACCTGGAGAATATCAGACCATATTGGACTTCACTATCAACCGTGAAAAAGAATTTGTTGAAATTCTGGATTTAAGAAAGTTAATCAGCTATGACTTTAATGGAAATTTTATTGAGGAAACTAAAATTCCAGCCTCCTTTGGAAAAATCGCAAGTTTCGCCGAAGCTAAATACGTTGCCTATATGCCAAAAAGTCTACATCCAAATTTTGAAAGACCTGACAGTGAATCCATACTATGGATGTGGGACAGAGAATCTGGCAATGTAGAAAGGATAGCTTGTGGATCTGAAAAATTGAATCTTCCATTTTTCACTGAAAGAAATAACCTCACTTTTCTAAACAATGAAATTCTATTTTCTGCAAATTTCTTAGATTCTGTATATGTTTTTGACGAAGAGTTGAATATGAGAGAGGTAAGATATTTTACAGGAAAAAAAGATCATATGCCTAGGGATTTAATCAATCAGTATAAAGGTGATTTCCCGGAAGAGCTTAGAAATGAATACTTTTTTCATTTACCAAATCTTCTTGAAAGCCAAAACTATTTTTTCACAACATTGATAAGCGGATCTCAATGGGTCAATCTGCTTTACTTTAAAACTGACAATTCTACGGTGACCTTTTCAAAAATCGAAAATGATATTGATGGTGGATACCCATATATGCCTATACTTCATCTGGATGATAATTATCTGTACTCCTTAGTGGAACCCCAATACCTCATGGAGCATTACGAGGGATATGAAGATAAACCAATTGGTAAATTCTCGGACTTCACTTCGAATCTTTCTATAAACTCCCCTTTGGTTTTGATTCGGTATAAGTTGAAGGAAGCCTAATCTAAATTTTTAGCCAAATTCGGGTAATCGGTAATAATACCGTCTACGCCCATATCCAAAAGTTTCTGCATCTGCTCTGAAGTATTCACGGTCCAAGGAATCACCTTCATACCTTTGGACTGAAGGTCCTTGACGATATCTTCCGTCAATGCAATAAAGTAGGAAGAGTAAATCTCAGGCTGAAAACCCAGTTCATCGAGATCCTCTTTATATTTCGAAGCGTTTTCTACAAGCATCGCCAAGGGCACTTCTGGATAAGTTTTATGAATGTATTGAAGAACCCGGAAATCGAAAGACTGAATATTCACTCGCTCCCATCCAATTTCTTCAGAAATCAAATTAACCACCATGTCTGAAAATTCAGACACCACGGGATGATAAATCCCATCTCCTTCAGGTGAACTTTTGATTTCAATATTGTACCTGGGTTTTGGATAACCCATATCCTCTGCATATTTCTCAGCTACCGCAAAGACGTCTTTCAGTAAGGCCTTAGTCGCAAAAAACTTAACTTGTTGAGGATAGCCGGGATGAACTTTGCTCCCGCAGTCAAAAGCCAGAATTTCTTCAAAGGTCATCTGGAAAATATTGAAAGAGTGATCTCCCCTCTCAATTTCATTTCCATCCTGATCCAGACAAATAGCCGGATTCATAAAAGGCTCATGCGATAGAATTATTTCCCCATCCTTTGTAATGGCTAAATCCATCTCGAGTGTAGTGACCCCCAAATCCATGGCCTTGATCATGGCAGGGATGGTGTTCTCCGGCATGAGCCCTCTCGCACCTCGGTGCCCCTGCAGGTCATATGAGAATTGTGCCTGAACCATAAAGGGTAGGATAAAAAAGAATGATAACAGATTTTTTTTCATCTGATAAAAATAAAAGGTCTCCGATAAAGTACCACTCCTATCGGGTTAGGGAATCATTAATTATTGAGTTGCTGCTTCTCCAGAAGCAGGGCTCATTGGTCTAGCTAATCACCTCTCCATAAAGATCGAACTCCGAGGCTTCGGTAATTTTTGCTTCCACAAAATCTCCTATTCGACAGTAGAACTTGGAAGCATCAATCAAAACTTCATTATCCACTTCCACCGAATCAAACTCGGTTCGTCCCACGAAATATCCCCCTTCTTTTTTATCAATCAGTACTTTGAAGTTTTGACCTACTTTTTTCTGGTTTGAGTCAAAGGAAATTTGCTCCTGGACTTCCATCAGGTGATTAGCTCTTCTCTGCTTTTCCTCCTGAGGAAGTAAATCTTCCATTCCAAAAGCATGTGTATTTTCTTCATGGGAATAGGTAAAAACTCCCAGCCTTTCAAATTTCATGCGCTCCACGAAATCCACCATTTCCTGAAATTCCTTCTCTCCTTCTCCTGGATGACCTGCGATTAATGTAGTTCTGATCGCGATCTTTGGTATTAGCTCACGAATGTCATGAATGAGCTTTTCCTGCTTCTCCCTGGAAGTTCCGCGGCGCATAGCCTTGAGCACATCTGTGGAGCCATGTTGTAAAGGAATATCCAGATAATTGCAAATATTCGATCGCTCTTTCATCACCTCAATCACATCCATGGGAAAGCCTGTTGGATAGGCATAATGAAGTCGAATCCATTCTATCCCCTCCACATCGGAAAGTCTTCTAAGAAGCTCGGCCAGATTCCTTTTCTTGTAAAGGTCCAAACCATAATATGTGGAGTCCTGAGCGATCAAGAGTAATTCTTTGGTTCCCTGAGCGGCTTTATGTTCTGCTTCCTTCACCAGCTCTTCAATGGGTCGAGAAACATGTCCTCCACGCATCAGCGGAATGGCACAGAAAGAACACGGTCGATCACATCCCTCAGAAATTTTCATGTAGGCGTAATGAGCCGAATGAGTTAGTAACCTCTCCCCCACCAACTCATGCTTATAATCCGCCTTGAACTTTTTCAGGATGGCTGGGAGATCTCTGGTTCCAAAAAACGCATCCACCTGAGGGATTTCTTTTTCAAGGTCATCCTTGTAGCGTTGAGATAGGCAGCCGGTCACATAAACTTTATCTACAATTCCTTGCTCTTTCGCATCGGCATATTGCAAAATCGTATCAATGGACTCCTGCTTGGCATTATCTATGAACCCACAGGTATTGATGATGACGATATTATTGTCATCCGCATTTGATTCATGTCTTGCATCAATTCCATTCCCTTTTAATTGGGTGAGCAAAACCTCAGAATCCACCAGATTCTTTGAGCATCCCATGGTCACGATATTGACCTTATCCTTTTTCAGCGTCTTCGTCTTCACAAATTTCCTTCTTTATTTTCCACAAAGGTAGATAAAAGTCCATGATCATCAGCCATTCGCTCCATGACAAAGACTTATTCAGAAAAGAAGGCCATCCGAGGACAATTGTTATCCCAAGGTTAATTTTTTCAGAGCCAAAACAGCCGAAATTCAATGATTCAATCAGTTTTCCCCAATCATATAATTGGGTTATTACCATTTTATTAATGAAGTAAATTAATCATAAACTAACCTTAACGGCTGCAATACCCATTTCAAGGGCCGTGATCTCTACTTTTGAGTGTACAGCAAAATTTTTTAACTCCTTGCATTTATTTTTCGCCCCGACCTGGTTTCGGGGCTTTGCTTTTTTTTGGTTCGTGGTTTCATAAGTCTGGTTCTTGCCTTGCAAAGCTAAATGGAGCGATTAACTTTAATGGGTAATCCCAATTCAATCCACTTCATGCCCACGGAAACCATTAACTCCCGACTTACTTTTGATCGGAAGGACTACTCTGATGAGACTTTACTCCATCTTTATAAATCCTTGCTCTTGCCAAGGCGAATTGAACAAAAAATGCTTATTCTCCTTCGCCAGGGAAAGATCTCAAAATGGTTTAGTGGATGGGGCCAAGAAGCCATTTCCATTGGTGCGGTAAATGCACTTGAAGAAGATGAATTCATTCTTCCCATGCACAGAAACTTGGGGATTTTCACTGGGAGAGGCATCCCATTAGAAAGGCTCTTTGCACAGTTTCAGGGAAAAAAATCTGGCTTCACAAAAGGACGTGATCGTTCATTCCATTTTGGGAGCATTGACCATCACATCGTAGGAATGATTTCTCATCTGGGGCCTCAGCTTGCGATTGCAGATGGAATAGGCTTAGCAAACCTTTTGGAGAATAATAAAAAAGCGACCTTGGTTTTCTCCGGGGATGGAGCTAGCTCAGAAGGTGATTTTCATGAGGGGCTAAATGTGGCGGCAGTTTGGAAATTACCGGTGATTTTTGTGATCGAGCATAATGGGTATGGGCTATCCACGCCAAATAATGAGCAGTTTGCCTTTAAAAATTTCACTGAAAAAGGTCCTGGATATGGAATCGAAACGGTAAGGGTGGAAGGGAATAATGTTCTGGAAGTTTATGATACGATCCGCCGAATTGCCAATGACATCCGAGAAAATCCGAGACCAGTGCTCGTAGAAGCCATCACCTTTCGAATGAGAGGGCATGAGGAAGCTTCAGGGACCAAATACGTCCCAAAAGATCTGATGGAAGAGTGGGGAAATCTTGATCCAGTGGATAATTACGGAGCATACTTGCAGAGCATTGGGATACTGGATGAGAAAACTAAGTCTGAATTTGATTCGGAGATCAAAGCTAAAATCAATCAAGGCTTAAAAGTAGCTTATGCTGAGAACGCCATTGAAGCTGAGCTTGAAGAAGAGTTGGGTGACATTTACGCAAGTCATACACCCAGTTTGGTTTCGCCTGGAAAGAAATCTGAAGAGAAACGATTCGTAGATGCCATATCTGAAGGTCTTTACCAATGCATGCAAAAGCATGAGAATTTGGTTTTGATGGGTCAGGACATTGGAGATTACGGTGGAGTTTTCAAAATCACCGATGGTTTCAAAAAAGAATTTGGAGGGGAAAGGGTAAGAAATACGCCGCTTTGCGAAAGCGCAATTATTGGGGCTGGTCTTGGTTTGTCCATCAAAGGGTGGAAAGCTATGGTGGAGATGCAGTTTGCTGACTTTGTTTCCGTAGGCTTTAACCAAATCGTAAATAACCTAGCCAAAATTCATTATCGCTGGGGTCAAAATGCCGACGTGGTCATTCGAATGCCTACCGGTGCAGGTATGGGTGCAGGACCCTTTCATTCCCAATCCAATGAAGCCTGGTTCTTTCACACTCCGGGGCTAAAAATCGTTTATCCATCAACTCCTGCAGATGCCAAAGGACTTTTGGCGGCAGCCATCGAAGATCCAAACCCGTGCATGTTTTTCGAGCATAAAGGGCTTTATCGTTCCATAAGTGGACCTGTGCCTACAGATTACTATACTCTTGAAATAGGAAAAGCGAAATTAATCCAGGAGGGAGGCGATGTCTCAATTATCACCTACGGAATGGGAGTTCACTGGGCACAGGATGTGGTAAATGAGCTAAAGTTAAGTGCTGATATTTTAGATCTGCGGACGCTATTACCTTGGGATAAAGATGCTGTAGAAACCACTGTCAGGAAAACCGGAAGAGTGATTTTCCTGCAGGAGGACTGTCTGACTGGGGGAATTGGGGCAGAGATTTGTGCCTGGATTTCAGAACACTGTTTTGAACATCTGGATGCACCGGTAATGCGTGAAGGCAGCCTGGATACTCCGGTGCCTTTTGCCGGAAATTTGGAGAAGCAATTTTTGCCTTTGGATCGATTTAGGAATAAATTAAAAGAGCTTTCTGATTTCTAGGCAATCAAACACAAAACCAATTTTTAAAACCCGACAGCATGAAATTTTTAATGAAATACCTGACTCTTTTTTTGGTTATAGTTTTTTTAGGCTTTACCCAAAAGTCAATTTCTCAGACTCTGGTAGGAGCACAAATAGATAACAGAGCTGGGATTAGAGGCCTCACCCTGAATCCAGCGAACGTAATCAACCCAAGACTCAAGGCTGAGGTGAACGTATTTACTTTCAGTGGCTACTTTGGCAATGATTACATAGGTGTAAGTATTTCTGATATTTCTAAAATCAGGAGTTTAGATGAATTATCGGCCTCTTCAGAAATAAATGCTAAGCCTGATAATAATTTCGTAGGCAACGTCGATATCCTCGGGCCTTCATTTCAAATGAATCTAAGTCCCAAACACAGCATTGCCATCAGCACAAGAGTTCGAACCTTCTTCAATTTGAATAATATTGGCGGCGAATTTCTAGAAGCAATTTATGACAATGAAAATGACGCCAGTCAATTTGAGGTTCTGATGAGGGATGTCAACGGAATTACCCACCTCTGGGGTGAAATAGGAGGAACCTACGGCAGGGTGCTTCTAGATAATGAATCGGTAACCTTAAAAGGTGCCGCTACTCTTAAATACCTTTTCGGAGCTGGTGGCGTAACTACTTCTAGTGAAACCCTAGGAGCCGTTTACTTTCAGGTCACAGACACACTCACCACAGCCGGCCAATTAGATTATGGATTCACTGATGGGGTAGAAAGTGGAGAAATTTCATTTGGGAGTTTTAATTCCGGTTTTGGAGTGGATTTAGGGGCTATTTTTGAGATTAAGGATAAACGTGATCGAGCATATGGTGATGGCTATGTTTTTAGAGGTGGAATATCCGTTATGGACATAGGCGGAATAAACTACAAAGATTTTTCAGAGACAGATTATAACATGAACGCGAGAATAGCCCTCGATGAATTCGACGATAAGAGTATCGAAGAGGTCCTCGATGAAAATTACCAGGGTTCCAAAGAAATTCGTGATCAATCACTCGCCATGCCCACCTCCTTACAGATTTTTGGAGATTTTGCCTTGACGAATAAATTTTATCTATCCGCCCATGCTTCCATAAGCCTTAGGGATCACAAGGAAATACCGGTAAGCAAAATCACCAATAATATAAGCGTAACCCCGAGATTTGAATCAGGATGGATCGCTGTTTATTCCCCACTTAGCTACCGGCAATATGAAGAAGGACTTTCATGGGGACTTGGGGTTCGTCTTGGCCCCGTAATTCTTGGTTCTGGTTCCCTACTTACCAATATCTTATCGAAAAATTCAAGGAGTACCGATGCTTATTTCGGACTTCAAATTCCCATCTATAACAAAGGACGAAGGGTGGAAAACTGATTTTTCTGCAACTTTTTAATCGGAGAAAGTCGTAAGAAGGGTATTACCCTTTTATGAAAAAGCTCTTTATCCTTTTATTCACCGTTGGACTTTTCCAGTCTGCATCCGCCCAATTCTTTTTGGCTGGAGGCCATCTAAATTCAAGTACCAGCATAGGAGACCTGAGAAATGATGTTGGTGGTTTCACCTATCCATCTCTGACCGGATTTATGCTTTATGAATTCGAAAGCAAGCCTATTCAGATTGGGGTAGAATTTGGCTATGGCATCTACGGAAGCAAGCTGGAAAAACGGACCGACCTATTTCCCGGATTTACTGATGAACTGAGACTTCGCCGGAATAACAACATCGTAACTGGAATGCTGGTGATGAGATACTTACCAATGGTAAACACAAAACTCACCCCCTTTATCGAAGCTCAGTTTGGAGGTAATTACTTATATACTCGATATAAAATTCGAGCCACAATCGAGGAAGAGGCCTTTGAAGCGGGAACTGATCATACTCAGTGGGCCTTGGCGTATCGAGTTGGGGCCGGCCTGCAGATTCCAGCTGAAATCTTTGATCAGGGAGTCAAGTTTGAGTTAAAAGCCACATATCAAAGCAGCAATGAGATTCAATTCCTTACCAGAGGAGACGTGACCTATCTTCCAGATGAAGGAGTTTTTAATTATGACTTTCAGCGAGGCCAGCTTCAGTTCCTGACTTTCTCTGTGGGGATTATTGTTTACGACCTTTTCTATTAAACATTCTAAATCCTTTCCAGCGCGATTTCCTTGCTTTGGTTTCTTTTGGCTGCGCCAAAGCTGCTTCTTTCCTCCACAGCAAAACTGGCAATACCCAAAACACTCCCACCATACTGAAAGCCAATCCACCGATGGTCCCAATCGCAAGAGAGAACCAGAAAATCTCGTTTTGGCCTTCAATTAAAAAGGGCACCAGTCCAAAACAGGTAGAAAGAACGGTCAGCAAAATAGGGGTCGCCTTTCCTGCTATAGACTTCAATACATTTCTATGATAATCTCCCGTTTTTCGGTTATTCAGGTCGTTGATGATGAAAATCCCGGCATTCACAGCCAAGCCTCCCAACATGACGAATGCCGCGTAGCCTCCTTGATCGAAGTAAAAATCGAATAGTGAGAATATCAGGAAAAGCCCGATAAAACTAATCGGAATGATAGCTATGATATAAAGCGGCTGTTTAAGGTTTTCGAAAAGCACAGAGCAGATCAGAAATATCCCGATGATCAACAAACCGATTAATCCATATTGCCTTTTGGCTTTATCAAAGTCCCAAGACCAGCTTTGCTTTTTAGCTTCATACCCTATCGGCATGCTCACCTTCATTTCCTCCAAAACCTCATCCAGGTACTCATTCCCAAACTTCGCAGAGCCCATGTATTCAAAGGACGCCACACGGATATATTGTCTATTCTCCTTATGCAGTGCATTTGTGGTGGTTTCTTTTGTCAAAGTACCAAAATCCGCAACCTTGTAAATCCGGTCTTCGCCACCGATCAAGCCCGTCTTTTCTAAGTCAAACTTGCTAAAGTTCTTTGAATCTGCCTCTCGAATGATGACCCCATAATTCTTTTCATCCAATGCCAAATACCCACTAGCGGATTGAGGTTTAGACATATCCTGCAAGGCATTAATCACTTCAAATTGGTTGGTCTGACCCAGAGCAATCTGGTTTTGGTCCAGGCGAAGAACATACTCTTCCGTTTTTTGCTCGGAGTAGCTGAGACGTTCATTGGTATTTACTTCCTGAATACGCTTATGCTGGAGTAGCTTTTCAGCCAAAATCTGGGTTTGCCTTTCCAGCTCATCAAAATTATACCCTCTCATCTCCACACGGAAATTAGGAATACCTTCTCCACCGGCACCAGTATAGAATCCTTGTCCCACCCCGTAAATATTCCATTGTGCTCCTGACCAGTCGGTCGATTTAACAGAAAGTTTACCTTTCAATTGGTACGGCAAGGGCCCTTTCTCAGCTTGTTCTGTAAAAGTGATGATGATCTGTGCTCGCTGACCTGAGATGACATAGGTGACAAATTGATCGATTCCATCCACTCCCTTCAGATATTCTTCAAACTCCCGCATGATGAAGTCCATCTGGTCCAGAGTATTACCAAAAGGCAATCTGGCCATCACATACAAGCGGGTCTTTTCTGCTTCACGGTAGGAACTCTTCTCAAAAACTCCCCTCACAAACATCCTCAAAGATCCTCCCAGGGCAATATCCACATAAGGTCGTATCTCCTCCTGATAGAAAGTATTTCCGACCGTTTTATTGTACCAGTCCTTGTCTTCCCAGGTAGCAGGCAGCCAGAAAATTGGAGTTCCAAATAGAAGAATAATCGCAACAATAAAGGTCTTTCGGTATTTGGCCGTCCAGGCCACCGTGGCCTGATATCTATGCAAAGCTTTAACCCGTCTTCTGAGCTTTGGAATGGTTAGCTGTCTACCCTTGCTCACTGACTCTCCAAAAAGAACCTGATAAAATGCAGGGGTAAAAAACAGCGCAATCAACAGACTGATTCCCAGCATAACCGAAACCACAATAGAAAATTCCGTTAGGTTCTTCCGGTCTTCTTCGGGTAAGAAAAATACGATCATCAATGCCGCAATCGTAGTGAGCGAAGCAGCAAGCAAAGCCAAGAATACTCTTCTGTTTTTGTGCTTATGCAAATGGTCGATCATGATGATGGCATTATCCACGATCAGACCAAAACTAATGGTCAAGCCAGCCAGTGAATACAAATGAATATCCACTTTGAGAAAATAAAGTACGATAGCACAGAGGCTGAGATTGGCTATAATCCCTAAGAAAAGGATAGTCAAATACTTGACATTCCGGTTGATCAGAAAGATGAAAACAATCAGGATAAGAATGGAAAGACCTGAACGCTTGTAAATTTTGTCCAGCTCTTTTTCCAGAAACTCTGTATCGTCATTTTCCAATCGAATTTCAAAACCTGCAGGCAGAAGACCTTTTGTATCCTCCACAGCAGCTTTTAAGTTTTGTGCAAGCAAAACCTTATTTACTCCGTCTCTATTAAAAATCGAAACAGTAACAGAATTATTCCCATTGATTCGATAGTAACTGGAAGGTTCAGCCTCTTCGAGCGTCAGCTCGGCCAAATCCCGAAGCCTGATATCCATCCCATCCACCTGCTTGATGGGAAGAGTTTCCAGTTGATCCATACTTTTCAGTGAGCGATCAATCTCAATAAAAAGCGTTTCCCCGGCCCCATTTACCAAAGCACCCGGGTAAGAGCGACCAAAGGCTTGATTAATTTTATTGCTCAATTCACCACGGGTGACCCCAAAGGCCTGCATCTTTTGAATATCGTAAGTCACATACAGCTGCAAATCATTTGCCCCTCTAACCGTGACTTCTTCCACTTCTTCAAATCGCGTCACCGCTGGCTTGATCACGTCCTCAGCAATCTTTTTGATCTCAAAAGATGCAAAAGGGCCATTCACAGAATAGGTTAAAATCGGATTCCTGACATCCCGATTCCGATCAGATGACTGGCTAATTTGAGGATAGGAAACCCGCTGATCCATTTGCGGATAAACCTGCCGGATCATCGAAGCCACCTCAAACTTTTTGAGCTCCATATCTGCTTCCTTGTCAAAACGAAGCGTAATACTTCCCTGATTATAATTCGATACAGACTCCAAATTATTCAGCTCAGACAGCTGGCTGAAAGTACCCTCCAATGGTGAAGTGGCTAGTTTTTCGATGATTTCTGGAGAAGACCTCGGAATACCATAGCTGATCGTCAACACCGGCTCTCGTTCTCTGGGATTCAAGTCCACAGACAGTAAAGGAATCACAGCAAATCCACAAATGGACAGGAGCACAAAAACGATCAAGATCCGAAATGCTGTCATCTTATGCCTCCCTCAGTTTCTTTTTAGAAGTAAAAAACCAGTAAGCCAAAGGCACAAAGAAAAGTGCGGTGACAGTTCCAATAGTCAACCCACCAATAACCGCCTCCACAAGGGGTCTTTGCAAATCTGCCCCAAGACCTGAACTGAAAATAATGGGTACCAAAGCCAAGATGGTGGTAATCGATGTCATCAAGATAGGCTTAAGCCTAATCTGTCCAGCCCTATGCAGGGCTTTTTCTAAAGCTTCCATTTTTGTCATCTCCCCCCCTTCTGCATATTCTTTTCTGAGCCTATTGATGGTATCAATTTTCAGAATCGCATCATTCACCATGATTCCCAGCATCACCACCAGACCAATCGCCGACATCACATTCAGAGATGATCCAGCCAGCCAAAGCACCAGAAATGCTCCACCTATGCCTAGGGGCAAAGTGAAAACCACAATCAATGGCTGAATGAAACTTTCAAACTGAGCTGCTAAAATGAAATAAAGCAAAAGCACTGAGATCATTAAAATCCCAATCAATTGCTGGATATTCTCACGATCTTTAAAATACTGCCCCACCACTTCTATTCCAAGATTCTTTTCCTGTCCCCAGCGGATAAAATCGCTTTCGAGATCTTCAGGATTTTCCTCCGTGACATACACCGATTGATAAATCCCTCCTTTATCGGCTGTGACGAATTTATAATGATCTTCGTACTCATAATCTACAAATTCATCCAAAATATAGGAGCTGGAATCGGAGGCATATACTCTGGTGTTTTGCAGAAGGTTTTCAAATCTGTCCTGAGATTCTTTTAATCTGATCGGGGTAATCTCTCCAAATCTTCGAATATCTGTAATAGTAAACGTTCCAAATAACCTCGAAATCAAATCCTGTACCGTCTCCATGGGGATTTGGTATGTGGCCAGGCGATCAGCCCGAAGTGTGAAAACCACTGAAGCCTCTGTCTGGAGACCCGGACCTCTCTCCCATTCTGAAGTCGGGAGTTGGCTGAGCCAAGGCCCCATTTGACCTTCGGAAACAGGCTCTTTGGATTCCAGGTCTTTCCATCTCACTTCGTAGTATGGCAAAGCTGAATTGAATAGCTGATCAAAGGCATTGGGTGCATCTCCAAGGGAAAAGGTTGCTGCAGGATAGTTCGACTTGATATAATCATCCAGACGCCTCAATGCCTCGTCCTTAGCATCGGTGCTGGAAAACAGAAAATACAAAAGCGATTGCTGGATGGAGTTATCTCCTCCATAAAGCAAAAACTGCCTCACCCCGATATCGGCTTCAGCCTGCTGATATTCGTCCGCCAAAAGCCCCATCAATTCCAAAACCCGATTCTTATTTTCTGAGGCAGAAATAGGCTCACTCCAATCGATTTCTAAGGTAGCATCCAACTTTTCTATTTCTGGCAAACCTTCTGTATCCAGTATCTGGCTGATCAGCAGTCCCAGAGGAATCAGAATGGCAAAAAGAAAGAGAAACACGGATCGATTAGCCATTATTTTTTCATATCCCGAGTCATAAAGCTTTAGCACTCCACTAAAGAATCGACTCTCACTTCCGTCCTCCACCTTTTTGCTCCGGGAGAAAAAGAAAAAGTAGAGCATGGGTAAAAGGATAAAAGCCACTGCAAGGGATACAGATAGAATCGATGCCACGGCTACCGCCTGATCGAAAAACAAAGCACCGGAAATACCACTAAGAAAAACCAGCGGAACAAATACTGCAAGAGTAGTAAGAACCGAACTAATCAGCGCTCCCATCACTTCATTTACGCCCGAAATACATGCTTCAAAAAGTGAAAGTCCACTTTCTCTTTTACGGGTGATATTATCAAGCACGATGATCGCATTGTCAATCAACATACCAATACCCAATGCAAGTCCAGAAAGAGAAATGATATTGATGGAAAGATCAGTGAAGTAAAAAACCAGAAAACTGATCAAAAGTGATGAAGGAAGACTCACCCCGATAATGATCGGAATTCGGTAATCCTTCATAAAAATAAATAGAATCGCGAAGGCGAAAACCCCACCAAAAAGCAAGGAGGTACTCAGATTGTCAATGGCTGCATTGAGCAGGTTTGACTGATCCTGAGTCAGCTCAAATTCTACTTGGGGGTAATCTTCTCTGAATAATTCAATGGCATCTTTTAGCTCAGGAATGAGCTCATTCATTTTGGCGGAAGCCTGCTTATGGACGGTAATGACCAGTGATTCGGTTTGACCAAAAAGATGATAACCTAGCATTTCTTCGGCCTCATAGGAGACTTGAGCTAGATTTCTCAGAGGAATAATAGCTCCGGATGGGGCAGCTACGGGCAGGCTTTCTATATCGGATGGAGTATTTACCCGAGTGGCAAGACGTAGAAAATACCTGAACTGTCCATCCTTGACAGAAATACCTGGAAGTTCAGAATTACCGGATTGGATGGCGGAAATCACTTGTTCCTGCGTCATCCCCAGTGCGGACAAGGCTTCCTCATTCGGTTTTACGGTGATTATGCGATCTTTCTTCCCATTAATGTCCACCAGTGAAACTCCGGGTAATTGCTCTATTCTCTTTTTGAGGACATTCTCCGCGAGTAAGCTCACCTCTATATCATCAATATTTTCCTTCGGCACCACCTGAACCCGAGCCACAGGAATATCAGAAGTATTGATTCGAATCACCTCGGGCCTGGCAAGCTCCTCGGGTAGGGAATTACTGAGGCGGTCTATCTTTTCATTCACGTCGATGTAGGCCAATTCCATTTGAGTACCATACTCAAAGGTCAGATTGATCGTCCCGACTTCGGAGCCGGATTTGGAGTCCATTTGTTCCAAACCATTTAATGTGATCAACCCTTCACGAATCGGGGAAAGCACATTTTGTTCGATGGCTTCCGGAGAAGCATTGGGATAGCTCACCTTTACCACGATCTGAGGCACATCGATAGGCGGCAACAAGGAAATGGGCAAAGTTCTCAGGACAATGAAGGAGAAAACCATCAAAGCCAAAAAAGTCATGAATACCGCAATGGGTCGGGCCAGTAGAAATCTAACCATGGATTACCCTTCTACGATTTGAACAGGAGCCTGATGTGCCAGCTGCAGATTATTTGAAGTAATCACAATGCTGCCATCTTCGATACCATCGAGGATTTCCACTTCTTCGCCATTGTCCTTTCCTACCTCCACATAGTTCCAGTTGGATTCATTATTCACGATAGTAAATACCACCGGACGGCCGGATCGGTAGACCACCGCATCCTTGGGAACCACCAGGCTATTCGATTGGGGTGCACGGATGATGGCGCGTGCGTTCATGCCCGGAAGTAAGTTTTTGGCTGAGGCCAAAGCTAAAGAGACCTGAACCAAACCATTATCGTCTACTCTAGGATTGATTCCAATCACTCTTCCCGTAATGGCTTCACTTGTATTAGAAACCGGGAAAATCTCAGCCTTCTGATTGGTGCTGATGAGGCCAATATCCGACTCCAATACCTTTACTCGGAGCACTAGACCATTGCTACCCAAAATCTCACAAAGCTCTGAACTGGCACCCACCAGGCTTCCTTCCCGAAATTTCAAATCCGCAATCCGACCGGAAATCGGGGCTTTTACTTCGCATCGCGCAAGTGCCAATTCTGCCTCTCTGAGCTCCACTTCAGAAAGAAATACCCCGCTTTTTGCTTTTAGCTGTTCTTCCACTATGGCCTTTCTCTCCTCATCATCAGATTCAAATAAGGTCCCAAAACCCAATTTCATCGACTCAAACTCGGCAAGTGCATTTCTCAATGAAATATTAGCTTTTTGCAAAGCCAGCTTGGCTTCTGTGTCATCTAGTCTGGCGATAACTTTACCTTTATTTACAAATTGGCCTTCTCTGATCGGAAGCTCAATCAGATACCCGGCCTGCTCGATTACAGCCATGACCTCAGAAGCCGCCTCAAGCTTTCCAGTCGCATTAATCAGATAATCGAAGCTTTTTCGTTCTGCTGAAGCGATATTCACTTCGGTCGCTGCCACTTCATTTCTGAAGGACTCTGCAGGGGCTTCTTCTACGGATTCGGCTTTTTCTTCGCAAGAGAATGCAAGCGCCGAAAGGCAAAAGAGGGAGAGTAAAAGTTGTTTCTTCATCGAGATAATAGTTGGTCGCTTAAGTAACTAAGCAATTCTTTAATCTCAAAGGGAAAATTTCAAAAAAGGTGTTAAAAAATGAACTACTCTTTTTTTGAAGTAATTGGAAAGGTCTTAACGTAATAATTCAATGCTAGAGTGTGGGATTATTTTAAATATAGATTTTCCACCTTGCTCGGATGTCCTCACATCATATAACCAAATTCCATCGCTGGTAGCTCCAAAAAACTGTATTTCATAATAGTTAAAAGCATAGGTCTTGATATTCTTATCCTTCAAGTCAACTATAGCCAGCAGATTATGAGAAGAAAATGGAGCATCATCCACATTTTCGTATGCTAGTTCTTTTGAAGGCAGGTAAGATATGAATAATTGGTCCTGAAATGAATCAATAAAATTGATTTCAAAATTATAATCCAAAGATAGATTTGAAGCTTGGGTATTATGCTTTTCTTCTATAAAATAGTCTACTGGCAATGCACTAAATCTCATCTCCAAATCCCAGGTATTGAGAAGCTCAAATTCAAGGTTTTTCTTGTCAAACTTAAACTCAAACAAATATGTCATTGGATTCAGCATAGCATAGAATCGATCATTTGAGGGGGAATAAGTCAGGTATAACCTAAAACGTTCGTATAAATTATCCATCGGAAGTTTCGGTAACTGAAGACTATACTTGACTTCGCCGCTTTTCATAGACTTTATTCTTGCGTAGAATTTTTCTGAAAAGTTGTCCAAGGTCACTGAACTGAACAATTCATTCAAATCATAGCATGGAGAACCATTTTGGGTGATAATAATTCCATCCTCAGGCGTCCCAAAACTAAAGATTTGAGAAAAAGAATTATTGAAAGATGGGCATGTATCAAAATTGTCGTACGAGATAGATCCAATCGTTTTAGTAGTTAAATCATATGATTTAACCATAGTATTACTTGAAATTAAAACACTATCTGTCCTACCATCTAGGTAACCTACTCCTTTAAAAAAACTACCACCAAGACGATTAGGCCCTTCTTCTAAGGGATTAAATGATTGATAAATACCACCAGGTAGGAATTGTTTCAGTTGTTTATCGGCAAAATCAAAAATTACAATTGAAGAGTTTTGTGAAGCCAAGGGTAGCGGTAGGATTACTGGAATTGAATAGGTCTCCGTTTTTCCAATTCCATTTAAATCACTTGAGAAAATTTCAAGAATTTCTGAATTTTTAGAATCTATCTTTTCAAATTTTAATTCATCAGAGTTTCCATCAATGCAGGAAAAGAAAACAAAAGTAAATAGGGTCAAATATGCTTGTTTCATATAAAAAACGCATCCCTAAAGGGATGCGTGTAAGTCAAATTATTGTTCTGGACAAGGATTCACTATGGCGAAGCATTCGCGACTAGTATTGTCTAATACACAGATGTCAAATCCGTTAATTTCAAGATTATAGCCGCTCTGCCTTACATTGCACTTTTCTCCTTGCGCGTTCGCTATTCCAGCCGCCAATATTGCTGTAAAAGCGAAAATGATTTTTATGTTTTTCATGTCTTTTCTTTTTAATTATTGTTCGGGACACGGATCTACTATTGCAGCACACTGCCTCATTGAATTATCTAAAACACAGTGTTTTACACCATTTATATACTGGTAATACCCAGTTTGTATATAGCCACAATTACCAGATTGGGCAACACTCACTCCAAGTGAGGAGAACATTACTAGCAGAAAACCCGCAGAAAAAAACTTGATTTTATTCATCTCATTAATAGTTGTACCTCCAGCTTTCACCGGAAGTGGGTTAAAATTGAATTAAACCGAAAAATCACTACCTGGCCAGAACTGAATCTTTCTGTGATCAATACCCCCAACTAAATACACAAGCAAACCTAAGATTATTTTATTATAATTTTAGTCATTTACCTTAAGGCGCATTTTTATTTGTCCTAACACATTAAAATTAGAGTTGTGCCTTTTTTCATCTCAAAGGGAAAATTTCAAAAAAGGTGTTAAAAAACTAATCTACCTCAGGTGAACGATAAGTATGTTTATTCAAAAAATTGAAAAAACTTAATTGAACTTGTTTGAAATTCATAAAAGGCGAAGCGACGAGACTCAATATGAGCAAACTTGGTAAAGTATTCTTGGTCAGAGCCAAGAGAATACTTTGCCTTTAATCTTAGTGAATTTGATATATCTATTTCATAAACATACCTTGGGTTAACCGGTGAATTAGGATTTCTGTCATAGGTCAACAAAAATAAACTTCCGTCAACCACTTGACAATCGGAAAACATGCTGATTAAAGTATTATCTGACTTTTCATATTGAAGTTCTACCCATTTCTTGGCTTCAGAAAAACCAGATTCATTTAACAAACAAAGCTCATCCGCTAGTATGAAGGACTTATCGTATTTTTGAATTAGGCCAATGTAAGGCATTACAAAAACAAACCCATTTTCCGTTATAAAGGAGAAGGAATCACGAAAATAATGATTGAAAAAGGGGGTTCTTTGATCCTTAAAATATTCGCCAAAATAAGTCCGTTGATTGGATTTTAAATCATGTAGTACAAAAGGCTTACCCTCAAAACTTACTCTTGAGAAGAGAATTTTATCATCTTGAATATGAAAATTTTTTAGCTGAGAATCAGAATCAACTAAAATTGATTTAGAAATATCAATGCCATTGAACAGATTCAATGACCTTTTCTCCGAACTGTAAATCCAAAAGCCATTATCATAGAAATTTGCATCGGTTGGGAATGAAGGAAAATCCGGATTTTCTGGATTACCTAATTCAACCGAAGTTTGCAAGTCTTCATCCAAATAATAAAACCTATCGTAATCGTATTCAGTGACTAAAAATTTCCCATGCTCATAATCTAAAGAACTAACGCCTGCCAAAATAATCTCATCATTTAATTGGGCACTATTTGATATTGGATTCAATGAGTATTCCTTTATTTCTTTGGTTGTGCAAGAACCAAGGATAAATAGAATCGGTACAATTATTCTTTTCATTGGTATTAAAAGAAAGCTAGCCCAAATGGGCTAGCGATAATAAGGATCATTAACTAGGCTTGTGGAGGAGTGCAGTAGTTTCGAACTCCATCACATTCCACCCATGGATTAGTTTCCAATCTACCGGAACCTGTACAATGCGTGCCTGAACAACTTAGACTATCACCTTGGTTTCCGCAGCTTTTGGTCCTTGTACAACCTCCCTCAACGGTATATGAATAAAGAAATAGACCACAGGTGAAAGCTAACATGCTAATAAACTTTTTCATTCTTGATAAAATTAGGCTTCTTTAAAGAAGCTGGTTAGAAATAAATTAAATCGAAAAAACACCATCTGGCCAGAACTGAGTCTTTCTGCGATCAATATACCCCCCCCCCCAAACTAATTATGCAAGTAAATCTAAGATTATTTTATTATAATTTTAGTCATTTACCTTAAGATTCATTTTTATTTGTCCTAACACATTAAAATTAGAGTTGTGCCTTTTTTCATCTCAAAGGGAAATTTTCAAAAAAGGTGTTAAATAAACAATAAATCAACAGGAACAGATTCCCCGAATCTTTGAGTTGGGTAATTGGTAAAACAAGCTGATCGAAATCCTCAAGCTCTGCAAATTTAGGCGTGAATTGAGAATAATCTTTATTGGTCTTTTATAACCTAATTTGTCATTATTTGAACCATTTGTTAATTATATTTCACTATCTCCAAACTCACCTTAACCAATCCTTCATTTATCATGTCTAGCTCCATGGCCGCGCTGCGAGATAGGTCGATAATCCTCCGGGAAGTTTTTGGGAGACGATCATTGATGCGAACCCAAACAGCCTGACCAGTATCCGCCCTAGTGACTTTTACCCAGCTGTCAAAGGGTAAACTCTTATGTGCAGCCGTCATGGAATCCATATGAAATATCTCCCCACTCGCAGTCATTCGACCATGAAACCTCTTCCCGTAAAAGCTGGCTAAGCCTTCTTGAATAGTCAGCGTATCCACAATCTGAGCTTTGCCCGATAGGGTCAATACCACCGTAAATGCCAATGCAAGGAATACCTTAACTACCTTGCGATTCAAAAGACCTCCTGCGTCATTTTTTGTCAATTCCTTAAATCTTATTGTGATCTGTTTTGCGATAGATTAACTTAGATATTTAGTCTTTGATAAACAAACCCCCAGATTTTGATGAAGGTGTTACACACAGCTGACTGGCACTTGGGAAAACGGCTTCAGGAGTTTTCCAGGCTTGAAGAACAGGAGCAGGTTTTGGAAGAAATCATCGGCATAGCTGAAGATGAAGAGGTGGACTTGGTC
The DNA here is from genome assembly GCF_030403435.1 of Algoriphagus sediminis. GTDB lineage: Bacteria > Bacteroidota > Bacteroidia > Cytophagales > Cyclobacteriaceae > Algoriphagus > Algoriphagus sediminis. The sequence continues at coordinate 299,828 of NZ_JAUEPH010000006.1, read as the reverse complement.
ATTCTGGCAGGTGATATTTTTGATAGTTTTAATCCCAGCCATCAGGCCATTGAGCTTCTATTCCGTAGCCTTCGCCGCCTTTCTAAAAATGGTACGCGACCGATTATTGCCATAGCAGGAAATCATGACAGCAACCAACTGGTGGAAGCGCCCGATCCACTGGCCAGAGAATTGGGAATACTTTTTTATGCTGATTATGATTCCGTAATCAAAACCGGGAAGCTGGATTCGGGTGTAGAGATCAGAAACTCCGAAGAGGGTTTTGTAGAACTGAAGCTCCCAAAGCATAAAGAGCCCGTTCGAATCATTTTGGCCCCTTATGCCAATGAAGTACGGCTAAAAACTTACTTAGGGGAAGATGATCGGGAACAGGAGTTTAGGGACAGGATGCAACTTCGCTGGAAAAAACTTGCAGATAAATACATGGATTCTCAAGGCATCAATCTCTTCGCAGGGCATTTCTTCTTCGTAAAAGAAGGAGAAACTCCGGAAAAAGAACCCGAATCAGAACGGCCCATTCTTCATGTGGGAGGAACGCAGGCATTGTACACTTCAAACATCCCTGAGGCAGTTCAATATTCAGCTCTGGGCCACTTACATCGCTATCAGGTTTTAGGTGGGGCGAAGGGCCCTGCAGTCTATTCCAGTTCGCCTCTAGCCTATTCCTTTTCAGAGGCCGATCAGGAAAAGAAAGTTGTTTCGGTTTATCTCGAAGGCGATTCGGAGGCTGAGGTGACTCCTATTGGATTACAAAAAGGCAGGCCACTCCACCGAAAGCGTTTCTCTGAACTGAAGGAGGCTTTGGACTGGCTAGCCGAGAATCCCTATTGCTTTGTAGAACTGACCTATGCCACGACTCATTCCATCGATGCTCAAACCCGAAAAGCACTGTTCAATGCCCACGACGGGATCGTAAATCTTATTCCAGAAATCACCGATCCTAGTCGAATGCAGCAAAGCTCGCTTCACGTGGATGACCTCTCCAAGGATATGACCGAGCTTTTTGAGAAGTATTACGAAAGCGAAAAAGGTATCAGCCCAAATCCTGAATTGACCGAAATTTTCAAAGAAGTGATTGCCCAAAAATCTGAATCATGATCCCAAAGAAACTTGAGTTACAAGGGCTATACTCCTACCAAGAAAAGCAGGTTATAGATTTCGAAAAGCTAACCAAAGCAGGACTTTTCGGGATTTTTGGTGCCGTGGGAAGTGGAAAATCATCCATTTTAGAGGCTATTCTACTGGCTCTTTATGGAAGTACTGAGAGGCTATCCAGCACGGGTGAAAGAAGCAGCATGGTGAACCTTCAATCCGATCGGCTCCTGGTCAATTTTGAATTTCTTTCTGGCCATGGAAATCAAAACCGATATCTAGCAAGGTATTCAGCAAAGCGGAACAAAAAAGACAAATCCAAAATCGATACGGGAGAACATATCCTATATGAGAGGTCTGGATCAGAATGGAAAGCCACAGACAAAAGTGCAGAAGAAATCCTTGGAATGAAGAAGGAGCATTTCAAGCAGACTGTGATTATTCCTCAAGGAAAATTTCGAGAGTTTATCGATCTAAAACCAAGAGACCAGGCTTCTATGATGAAGGAGCTATTCGGTCTTCAGCGATTCGATCTCTCTATCCCCACAAAGGTTTTGAAGAAGGAAGTTGAGGAAAAACTGATTCGAACCAGAACCAAATTAGAAGGTCTGGAGGAGGTGTCAGGAGAAATTTTAGGCAATCAAGAGATAGAGAAATCAGAACTAGCCGAGGAGAATAAAGCCTTGGAAAAAGCTCTTCAAGCCAAAAAAGAGGAGTTCAAAAAACTGGAAAACCTTGAGGCACTAAAAGTGGAATTGGATAAACTTGAGGAAGAAAAGAAAGACTTGGCTATTCAGCAACCAGAAATTCAAAAGCTGAAAAAAGAGCATGAGCGATTTATGATCGCAAAAGATAAAATTCGACCAACCTGGGAAGCCTTGAAAACCCTGAGGGTACAGTTGGAAAAAAATCAGGTATCCCTTACCGAGTGCAAACGATGGGCGGAAGGCTTTGATACGGAAATAGCGGATTTGGAGGAAAAACTTTCAGGCTTGAGAAAGAAGAGTCAGGATAGGCCCAGCCGTGAGGCAAAAATCAGGGACCTTCAAAAAATATTGGAAATTCAGGTTTTGGAATCAAAGAAAGCCTTGGTTTACCAGGAGCTAAAAATAATTCTACCGGAGATTGAAAATAAAAAAGCTTCCCAGAAAGCTTTGTTTGGTGAATTGGAAAAACTGGAAAATGTTCAGGATGCAAAGAGTTTACCTACTCTAAATCAACTGGCGGAGTGGAAAGCCTTACTTTTGGAGAATTCGAAGCTACTTTCGGCCTCTGAGCGATTAAACCAAATTCTTAACTCCATTCAAGCTAATCTGAATTCCTTGGAGGAATCGAAGTCCAAATCGGAGGAAGAAATACCTGGCGCATTCCAAGATTTGAATGAGTGGAAAAGAAGTTTAAAAATATCCATAGAGAGCAAGGAAAAAAGTCAGATTGAACTAAAGGAAAAACTTGGGCTTGGTGCCCATGTCCATCTTCTCGAGGATGGGAAACCCTGTCCCCTCTGTGGGTCTATGGAGCATCCTAATCCTCAGGACGAGAATCAAAATCAAGAAGAACTCCAGAAAATTGAAAATGAAATTTCCTCTGAAAAAGAGGTGTTGGAGAAAATTGAAAAGCTGATCCAAAAAGTATCCGAAATTGATTTTCAGATCAAACAACTTGGAAGAGATCTCGAGGGAAAAACCCTCGAAAAGGAAAAAACCGAATCCAGAATTGCAGAAATAAAAAAGATCACCAAATCAGCAGGGTTTGAGTCATTGGATAAACTGAGTTCAGAACTCACTAAGTTCAAGAGTCAGATAGAAAAACAGGAAAAAAGCCGAAAAGAGATTCAGGAGAAGCGAAAAGCAGTAGATTCCTTAAGACAGGAGATAGAGAAATTAGAAACTCAGTCCGCTGGTAGCCAAAAGCAAATGGATCAAATTTCGGGGTCTATTGAAGGTAAAAAAGCTGATTTTACTGATCCGGATTTTTGCAATGAAAATTTAAATACTCCTTCTGAAACTCTGCAGGGTTGGATTTCAAAAGTGACTGATGATATTCAGAAAACAGAAGAGGCATTTGTGGGAGCTCAGAAGCATTTGGAAGGCAGAAAGAAGCAGCAAACCGTAAATGCCACGGATATAAAAAATTACGAACGAAATGTAAGTGAGATCAGCAAGGAAAAGAATTCAAGGAGTCAAGAATTCGAATCACTCAAGGAGAAATATGGCTTTATCAATGAGGAAGAGCTCGAGCAGCTTTTTGAAAAGTCCATAGAAGAAGAGGTGGTGGCAAAGAAAATTCGGGAATTTGAAGATCGCTTTAATTTTGTGGAGCGACGAATCTCACAGCTTTTGGAATCAGAGGAATTAAAAGAATTTGATGAAGACCATTTCCATAATTTGAAGATTTTGATTCAGAAAGAAAGTGAAACTTTGGATAATCACCGGACCCAGCTGGCTTTACTCTCCAAGGAAATCGAAAAACTGAAAGAAGATCTAAAAACCAAGGAAAAACTAGAATCAGACGAGTCCAATCTGGAAAAGAGAGAAAGCTATCTAAAAGAACTGGAGCGGCTTTTCCAGGGAAGTGGATTTGTTAAATACGTTAGCTCCATTTACCTGCAGGAGCTTTGTCGGACGGCTAACCTTCGCTTCATGAAGTTGACTAAAAATCAGCTGGCCATAGAAGTGGACTCCAATAATACTTTTTGGGTCATTGACTATTTGAACGGTGGGGAAAAACGGCTATTAAAATCTCTTTCTGGCGGACAGACTTTTCAGGCTTGCCTCTGTCTTGCTTTGGCTTTGGCAGAAAAAATAAAAGCCCTGAACCAGGCGGATCAGAGCTTTTTCTTTATGGATGAAGGATTTGGAGCTTTGGATAAAACAAGCTTAAGCGTGGTATTTGATACACTCAAATCCCTTCAGTATGAAAACAGGGTGGTTGGAATCATCAGTCATGTAGAAGATCTCCAGCAGGAAATTGGCGTTTATGCCAAAGTAAACCTGGATCCCGAAATCGGCTCCCAGATTTCTTACTCCTATAACTTAGATTAAACCATCATTTTTTTCTTACTAGTCAGGATATTTAAGTTTACCCAATCCACCTCTTCCTGTCGAATGGTGTGGTAGCGATCCGGGAAGATGAGCATGTTTACTTTGGCACCCATCGACTTCAACACCTCCTTTGAATCCTCTATGCGTGAAAGCGGAACATGCATATCTTCTTCGCTGCTACCAATGAAAATTGGAGCGCCCTCGAAGTCTCCCTTGTATTTAGGAATATCTAGCTGTTCGCCAATTAAACCACCAGTGAATGCAATAACTCCCCCATACTTTTTCGGGTTTCGGCCGGCGTATTCTAGCGAAAGACATGCTCCCTGAGAAAAGCCAATCAGATAGATTCGGTCACTGGAAAAACCTTGTTTAAGCAAATCCTGAACGATATGATCTATTTCCTGAATAGCATTGGATAGTGAAGGTTCATTCATATGGTCCGGAGCCATAAAGCTGTACGGGTACCAAGAATTATTCTCAGCCTGCGGCAAAACCAATGCAAAATCCTCAAGATTCAGATGTTCCTGCAAAGACAAAATACTTGAAACTGAAGCACCTCGACCATGGATCAGGATCGCGACCTTAGTGGCTTTCTCCAGTGATTGACCTTCATGAAATATATTAAGCATAGCTAGTTGTGTTTACACTTACTTCAGGTAGACTAGACTCGATTCTTTCCCGACTTGGTTCTGCCCACTCAGGTAATTTTAGTAATTCACCCAGGTGTGCTTCTTCCTCGTCGATCGCAAATCCAGGCTCATCTGTGGCTATTTCAAATAGAACTCCTCCTGGAGATCTGAAGTAAATAGACGTGAAGTAGTTTCTGTCTTTTACTTCTGTTGTTTGATAGCCATTGTCCCAAAGCAACTTTTGAATAGATAACTGTGATTCGGCGTTTTCTGTTCGAAAGGCGATGTGGTGGACCGTACCAGCACTTTGTTGACCTCTTGGAGCATCCGGGTTGACAATAATATCAACGATATCTCCGGGCTTACCTTCTACACCATATCGGAAGCGCCCTTTCTCTTCTCCAATGAATCGGTAATCCATATGGCGAGTCAATAATTCGGCAGTTCCTTCTTTTTCTTTTAGATAAAGGGTGGCTCCGTAAAAACCTCTAATGGTATGCTCTTCGGGTATTTGACCATAAGACCAGCCTTCTCTGTCATCCTCATCATTGGCAATAAGCTCAATACCCATTCCATCATGATCTTCGAATCGAATCAACTTTTTCCCAAATCGAGTTAATACATCGGAAACGACTACATTAAATTTGGACAGGCGCTCCATCCAATAGGAAAGTGAGTTTTCAGGAATGGAGAAACCAGTAAATGTCATCTCTCCAGTACCCTTGGTACCCTTGCGAGCACCTTTGAAAGGGAATGTGGTGAAGATGGTTCCCGGAGCTCCTTGCTCATTTCCAAAGTAAAAATGGTAGACATCCGGGGCATCGAAATTAATGGTCTTTTTTACCAATCTCAATCCTAAGATACCCGAGTAAAAATCTACATTCGCTTGTGGATCTCCAGCGATGGCCGTCACATGATGAATTCCCTTGATTAATGTTTCCATTATTTCCTCCTTCGTTGAATAATAAAAAAGGCTGCCAACCGGCAGCCTGTAATTTTATGCGGTTGCTTCTGCCTCTACTTGCTTAACAAGCTGAACGCTGAGTAGAAGTCTTACATGATCACTTACTACCACATTTCCAGCTTCTGTCACTGCTGACCAGGTCAAGCCGAAATCTTTTCTATTGATTTTTCCTTCGATTTCAAAACCAGCTTTAGTCTGTCCATATGGATCTCCAGCTACTCCACCAAAGTCTACATCAAGCTCAACTTGCTTAGTATTTCCTCTTAAAGTCAGATCACCTACCAGTTTGTACTTTCCACCTTGATTTTCAATGTTTCCTGCAAAAGTCAACTGAGGGTGATTTTCAGCATCAAAGAAATCAGCTGATTTCAAGTGTGCATCTCTATCTGCCTGATTCGTGTCAATGCTATCGATATCAGCAGCAAAAGAAACTTTGGCTCCGTCGAAATCATCAGAAGCTGATTCAGCTGCTCCTTCGAATTTTTTGAAATAGCCTGTTACTGTAGAAATCACTAGGTGCTTTACTTTGAAAGATACCTCAGAGTGAGTTGGGTCGATTGTCCATTTTGTTGTGCTCATCGTGTTTGTTTTTTTTGGTTATTAAATTGTTTTGACATTATATGTATAGACATTGTTAGGGGTAAAAAATTTTACCCTCTAAGATCGTCTAGTAATTGATTCAATTTCGTAACATCCTCATCGCTCAGACTTACAAAATTCTTATTGAATTTATCTACCTGAATCTGTAAATCTTCCAAAAGTTCAAGGCCCTCCTCAGTGATCGAGATGTCCACTTGTCTCCTATCGGTAGGACATTCCTCTCTTTTCAATAAGCCCTTAATCTTCAGTTTTTCAACCAACCTGGAAGCGTTTGACATTTTGTTAAGCATTCGTTCCTGAATAGAAGAAACCGTAATCGGCTTTCCTTTTTGTCCCTTCAGAATACGAAGTACATTGTACTGTTCAGGAGAAATTCCGTAAGGCTTGAAAAGGGAATTTTGCTGGGTAACCAAATAGCTGTGCGTGTACAATAGATTCACTATCAGCTTATTTTTTGGATCCTTAAATTCCTTCTGCTGTATCGCCTTTTCTATGCTTACCATTTTATCGTTAAATGTAATTAATGTATATACATCTAAATGTAAGAAAAAGTTTCAGCTCCTGAAAAAAAATTTGAATTTTAATTTTTAGGGAAGACTTGGTGCCATTGTTTCAATGACGAAAAAGGCCTTTAAGGGTATTGAGTGCGGGCTTTAGTACTTCTCCAGCCATTCTGAAATCAGGGCATTCACTTTTTCCGGTTTTTCAATACAGCTGGAATGACCTGCGCCTATGATTCTATGCAGCACAGAGTCTTTAATCCCCATCTGTATAAATTTAGCCTTCTCCGGTTTAGTGGCCACATCTTCATCACCTACGATAATCATGGTCGGACAACGAATATTTCCAAGCTCATCCTCAACTCCTGATCGAAATATTACACCCTCTACCGGCTTGGTGATGCTTTTCTTATTTTTTCGTAGTTCTGATTTCCATCTCTTAATTTCTTCCTTATTATCAGGGTTATCAAGCCAGGACTTTGCAAACATGATTGGCATTACCTGATTAGCAATCATTGGCAAAACGCCAAACCATTTAACAAGGCCGTTTAAGGTTTTATATTTAGGATGATTTTCTACTGGCTCTGCGTTGGCTGAGGTCTCCAACAAGACAAGTGATTTCACGAGTTCTGGATATCTCGCGGCAAGTCTCATACCGGTAAACCCTCCCATGGAAAGACCTATGAAATGAACTGCCTCACCAACCAGCTTTTTAATTAATTCGGCAGCATCATCCCCTAACGTATCCATATCAAAAGGCTCCCTGACCTCACTTGAACCTTGGCCCCGATGGTCATATGCAATAACCCGGTATTTCTTTTTTAGCAGCTCTACCTGCTTTTCAAACATGACATGACTCCAAAGCAAGCCATGTGAAAAAACCACAGTCTCCTCCCCAGATCCTTGATCTGTGTAAAAAAGATTGACTCCATTTACCCGAACATGCGGCATGCATTCCTTATTTAAGTTACCATTCTAACCCAGGCTGTTTCACTTCATAGCCTTTTTCTGCTTTGGCATCTATCACTATCTGTTTCACATCTTCCAGCAAAGCTTTTGCGTCGTAGACGATACCATCTTTTACGGTGTATTTTACTCCTCCCACGCGAATAGGTTGGTTATTTTCATCAATCCTTATCGCTCCAGTCCCATAAAGGACCTTAAGGTTCTGTAGCGGGTTTTCTTCCAAGATTACAAAATCGGCAAGCTTTCCCACTTCCACCGTTCCAATTTCTTTTTCCATCCCCAAGGCCTCAGCTCCATGCATAGTAGCAGCTCGAATAACTTCCAAAGGATGAAAACCTGCTTCTTGGAGTAATTCTAACTCACGGATATATGCAAAACCATAAAGCTGATAGATAAACCCAGAGTCAGAGCCAGCCGTCACCCTACCTCCACGGTTTTTGTACTCATTAATGAAGGTCATCCAGAGCTGATAATTCTTTTTCCAGTTTAATTCATCTGAAGTAGTCCAATCAAACCAATAAGAGCCATGGGATCTGCGGCTAGGCTGATAAAACATCCAGAGGGAAGGCAAAGTGTAAACAGCGTGCCATTCAGCGGTCCTTGCTCTCATTAAATCTCTATTGGCTTCATAAATATTAAAGGTGGGGTCCAGTGTGAAATCAAGCGCCAAGAGCTCCTCCATTATCGCATTCCAATGATCAGAATAAGGCTCAGCAGCCTGTTCCCAGAGCTTGCCCGCCTCAGCAAACCGGTGTTGCTCGTTTTGATAGTTATAATCCACCCGGAAATCTTGGATGGTTCTGTCCGTAAAAAGTGCCTCAGGCAATCCGTACCAATGTTCCATTGAGGTAAGACCAGCTCTTGCGGAGTTCATTACATTCCATCTAGCTACATCCATTTGCTGGTGATGCATAGCAGATCTTAACCCAATTCGCTTATTTTCAGAAATAGCCGCCTGCATTACCTCTGGGTTTGCACCAAAAAACTTAATCCCATCTGCCCCTTTGTCAGCATTGGCCTGAACCCAAGCCTTGGCCTGCTCAGCCGTAGTAATCGGTTCTTCAGAGCCCTGACCAAAGGAGGTATATGCTAAAATCCTTGGTGCAGTAATCTCATTATCGAGTGATCGCTGTTTTTGATCCAAGACCCAATCAATTCCATTACTAGCAGAAGGGTCACGGATAGTGGTAATTCCATGGGCCATCCAAAGCTTGTAAACGTATTCTGCACTCGTCCCTTGACCTCTTCCTCCTATATGGCCATGCATATCCACAAATCCAGGCAGAAGATAATGTCCTTCAAGGTTATACTCTTTATCATTCGGTCCGGCTTCAGGTCTACGGTTTTCAGAAATGGGTAAACCGGGATATCCAACGACCTGAATTCTGGTAATTTTATTTTGTTCTACCACTATATCCACCGGACCAATAGGTGGTGCCCCGGTGCCATCAATAAGTGTGACCCCTCTAAAAATTAATTTTTCAAATGGCCCTTCACCTTCTGCGCGATCAGGAGCAGGCTCTATTTGTGCCAAAGCAGAAAGCAAGAAAACAAAACTAAAAAGTGGTGTTAGGAATACTTTTTTAAACATAGGTTGATGGTTGGGTGGAAAGTTAAGTTAAGAAAAAGGTGGGTAATAAAAACCATCCCACAAAACAAAAAAGCCTGTTAAAAAACAGGCCTTGGATTGGAATAGGGGTTCCGATTACTTGTCACTCAGCTTATCCATCATTTCCTCAGAAATTCCGGTGAATGAATATCCTCCATCATGGAAAAGGTTTTGCATGGTCACCATTCTAGTGAGGTCTGAGAACATGGTTATGATATAATCCGCGCAGGATTCTGCTGATGCATTCCCTAGTGGAGAGAGTGATTCTGCGAAAGTGAAAAATGAATCAAATCCTCCAATTCCTGAACCTGCGGTAGTTTTGGTAGGCGACTGAGAAATGGTGTTCACCCTTACTTTTTTCGCTTTACCAAATCTATATCCATATCCCCTGGCAATACTTTCCAAAAGGGCTTTGGCGTCAGCCATGTCCGTATAAAAAGGAAAAACCCTTTGCGCAGCGATATAAGAAAGCCCCACAATGGAAGCCCATTCATTCATAATGTCCTTCTTCTCTGCTACCTGCATCATTTTATGAAAAGAAATCGCCGAGACATCATAAGATTTCATCGCCCAATCGTAATTCAAATCGCCATAGGATCTTCCTTTTCGAATATTTGGAGACATGCCGATGGAATGAAGAAGGAAATCAAAGTTTCCACCCAAAAACTCCTTGGCCTCGTCATAAAGCTTTTCGATATCCTCAACACTAGTCGCATCAGCTGGAATAACTATGGTGTTACATTCCTCAGCCAACTCATTTATAGCACCCATTCGCATAGCGATGGGGGCATTTGTCAGGACAAATTTAGCACCCTGCTCTTTAGCTTTGAGGGCAGTTTTCCAGGCAATGGAATTCTCATCCAGAGCTCCGGTGATTATTCCTACTTTTCCTTGCAGTAAGTTCTCAGGCATATTCGTGTGATTTTCATTAAAAGTTTGAACAAAAATAGCCTTTTTTCAGAAACCTGAATACGGCTTTTAAATCTGTGATCAGGAGTTCAAAAGCTCCTTGGCACTATTAATCGCTGAATCTGATGGACGTGCACCGGCTATCATTTTCGCCAGTTCTTCTATTCGACCTTCCGGATCAAGCTCTTTAATTTTACTCAATGTTCTTTCGGATGATTCTTCCTTATAAACAAAGAAGTGAGAATCCCCTTTCCCGGCTACTTGAGGCAGATGTGTGATACAAATAATTTGATGTCTTGAAGACATTTCTTTCATCATTCGAACCATTTGTAGGGCTACCTCTCCGGAAATACCTGTATCGATTTCGTCAAAAATCAAGGTTGGCAATGCCATCTTTTCAGCCATGAGGTATTTGATCGCAAAAAGAAAACGAGAAAACTCACCTCCTGATGCCACTTTTTTAAAAGGCTGTAAATCAGAACCCTTATTTGCTGAGAAAAGAAATTCTAGCTGATCTTGTCCGGATGAATTAGGCTCTACTCTCAAATTGGTGATTTTTACCCTCGCATTTGGCATTCCTAGTTTTCCGAGCAATTCTGAAAGCCTTTTCTCAAAGTCATCGAAGCAAGACTCCCGAAGCTCAGATAGGGTATCAGCCTTCTTATGAAGCTCTGCCTTTGAATTTTCAAATTTTCTTTTGCTTTCAGCCAAAGCTTCATCCAGGTTTTGAACTTGAAAAACTTTCTCTGCAAGTTCTTTTTCAAGCCCAAGTAGCTCTTCAACCGAACTCAGCCCATGTTTTTTTTGAAGCTGATAAATCCTGCTGATTCTCTCCCTCAGCTCCTCTAAATGTTCAAAGTTGACTTCTATTCCCGAGGACTCAGACTCGATACTATCTTCTATATCGTTTAATTCTATGTTGAGACTTTTTAGTCTTTCGGAAAAGGAGGAAAATCGCCCGCTTAAGTCTGCCAGATGATCAAGAATCCCGGAAAGCTGATTCAAGGACTGAGATACACCAAAGTTTTCATTTCTGATCAACTCCAGAGCTTCCTGGGCTTTGGCCTGAATCTCTTCACTGTTTTCAAGAAGTTCAAGCTCTTCTTCTATTTCCTCCTGCTCTCCTGACTTTAGTCCCAGTTCAGAAAGTTCGTTGAGTTGGAATTCATTAAAATCAGCTTCTTTCTTCATTTGTAAGGCTTCCTGATGAAGTTTCTCCATTTGAGATTTCGCATTCAGATAGGCCTCGAACTGTGCCTGATAGTCTTTTCGCTGGTGGGAGGCTTCAGCAAAAGCATCCACCAGACGGAGCTGGTAGCTACCATCTCCCAGTCTCAGGCTGTCGTGCTGAGAATGAACGTCCATGAGAGCAACGCCTAGCTTTTTTAGGGTATCCAAAAGAACTGGAGTGTCATTCACAAATGACCGGGATTTTCCTGAGGGATTAATTTCCCTCCGAATAATACAAGTGGAATCAAAATCTAGGTCCTCCTCCTTAAAAAAGGATTCAAGTCCATAATTACCAACATCGAAAATCCCCTCGATTACGCACTTTTGATCAGGAAAAAGCAAAACTTTGGTATCTGCCCGATTCCCCAAAAGCAAACTCACCGCACCCAGCATAATGGATTTTCCAGCTCCGGTTTCACCTGTGATCATGTTGAGCTTTGCCGAAGGCTGAAGCTCCAGATCATCAATCAATGCATAATTTTTTATGGTTAGGGATTTCAGCATGAGCTCTGACGGACCTTAGCTTTCTAACAATTCATTATACTTTCGGGCATTATTCGGATCCACCTCTAGAAGTAATTCCACCGCCTCAGATTTCAACTCAAATGAAGCATTTTGCAAGACCTGAGCAATTTCATCTCCTTTGGCATCCATGAATGAAATTACAAAAATTCCATTGGGCTGGGTGGTATTCGCTTCGGCCAAAATCCTGATGGCCTCAAGCATGTTAGAATAAGCCTGCTCCTCATTTACAAGAAGCACATCCATCCCCTGCCTATGATATAAATAATACGCATCTCGGACTTTGTCGAATACCGAGGATGTATAAATATCATTAATCAGCCAATATCGATTCCTCCGATCTGTGGTGCTTTGGCCCCAGCCAGGTCTTCCGGACTGCTGAGCATTATTTACTATATCATTGGCAATTTCAAAATATGGATTCCCCCCTCGACTTTCGAAGGAATCATAATCAATTCCCAGTGCGATATGAGCATAAAAGGCCAGCAGGGAGGTAATATTATTGAGATAGGTAAAGCGGTTAAATTCTAAGGGCTGTGAATCCAGGTATTGGAAATTCCAATTTCGATCTGCAAAATTGAAGATCAATGATTCGTAGTTAGTTCCATAGATAGGCCTGAGAACTTGAACCTGAACAGTGGCATTGTAGGACCCAACCTGTGGGACATCGTTTATGGTTATAAGCAGGTTACCCTTGATCCTCTCTTCAGGTCGAAACTCATCATTGGTCCAGGATCGGCCATTAAGAAACTGTTCAAAACTCGTCTTCATTTGATTGAACACATCAGTGTTTTGAATTCTGGACCGCTCTGCATTGATGGTAACGGTAAAATTCAATTCCTGCCCTACGGCCTGATATCCAAACGCACTGAATAAAAGAAAGAAGAAAAGTTTTTTCATCTGGATAAAAATAGGGAATAATCTATTCCTCATATCCAAACGGGGACATTTTTGATTTGGTCTAAAATCAATTCTGCAATTTCGGCTTTTGAAGCCAATTCAGATTCCTTTTGTTCACCCGATTGATGGAAAATGGTCACTTTGTTTGTGTCACTCTGAAAACCTGCACCTTTGTCTTGAAGTGAATTCAAAACCACTAAATCAAAGTTCTTCTTGCTGAGTTTCTGCTTGGCATTTTTCTTTTCATTCTCCGTTTCCAGAGCGAAACCAACGTGAATTTGCTTTTGACTCTTTTGTTTACCCAAGGTCAAAGCTATATCGGGATTCTTGGTCAAAGACAGACTTAAAGAAGAACCTGTTTTCTTGATCTTCTGATCTGCCACATTTGCTGGTTTATAATCGGCTACTGCTGCTGAAAAAACACAAATATCCATTTGCGAATGTACGGCAGAGGAAGCCTCAAGCATTTCATCTGCAGTTTTAACATGGATAGTCTTGAACTTCGAAGGAATTTCACCTTTTATCGGGCCAGCTATCAGATGAACTTCGGCTCCTCTCTTGGAAAATGCCTCAGCAATAGCTAATCCCATTTTCCCACTAGAATGGTTAGAGATAAAACGCACAGGATCTAAAGCCTCCTGTGTAGGCCCTAAAGTGATCAAAATCTTCTTACCCAGAAAGTCCTTCGATTTTGAAAAAAAATACTCGATCTCCTTGAAAATATCCTCAGGCTCCATCATCCTTCCTTGACCAGATAATCCACTGGCCAATTCTCCTGACTGGGCTTCCAGGATTTGGTTTCCATAAGAAGTTAACTTCTCCATGGAAGCCTGAACAGAACCATGCTTATACATATCCAAATCCATCGCCGGAGCTATCATGACCGGACATCTCGCCGATAAGTAAACCGCTTCCAGAAGATTATCACAAAGTCCCCCAGCAAACTTCCCCAAGGTATTTGCGGTAGCTGGAGCTACAAGCATTAAGTCAGCCCACAATCCCAATTCCACATGATTATTCCAGGTTCCTGTTTCATCTTTTTGGAATTCACTTAGCACTGGATTTTTCGAAAGAGTGGCCAGGGTGAGTGGGGTAATAAAATCTAAAGCAGAAGCCGTGGCTACAACTTGCACCTCGGCTCCTGCTTTTACTAAAAGTCTGATAAGGAAGGCTGATTTATAGGCAGCAATGCTACCCGTAACTCCTAAGAGTATACGCTTTCCTTTTAACATCATTTTATTTGCTTTCTTCCTCTTCCGGGAATCTATAATAAACTTTTCCTTCCATGAATTCTTCCATTGCCAAGGTGGTAGGCTTTGGCATTCTTTCATAAAATTTAGAAATCTCAATCTGCTCCTTGTTCTCGAAAACCTCTTCCAGATTATCCACTGTAGAAGCAAATTCAGAAAGCTTTGTGTTCAACTCTTCCTTAAGAGAAGAAGCAATTTGCTTTGCTCTGTTTCCGACAATGTGAAGTGACTCATAGATATTCCCTGTAGGTGCAGCTACTTTGTCAAGATCTCTTGTAATAATTGATGGATTAATTGCCATTGTTTTTGATTTAATTATTGTCTTTTGATTTGGCCAAAGCTTCGGCCTCTTTTTCAGCTTTATTTCTAGCTACTTCAGCTTTTAGCTCCTGATGCTCGGCAAGCTCCGAACGTGCAAGCTCTTCGTAGCTTTTCACATCTGAAGTGAATTTGGAGTCAGGATATCGACGATAGAAGTTGCTGGCGAATACGATAGCGTCATTTAAACGTTCTTCCTTTTTCGAAAATACGCTGTTCTCTGCATATCCTGTACTCACTTCAACAAGCTTCGCGGCGAGCTCCTCGTTATATTCACTTTCTGGATAATCCTTTGCAAAATTCTGGAAATTCACGATACAAGCCCGATAGAAATCTCCTGGAAATAGACCATCCTTTAATCTATAATACATGGAAGCCTCTTGGTAAGCCTTCTCCTCAAATCTCTCTTCAAGGGTGGTTAGCATATCCATGGCTCTTTCGTAGTTTCCTGAACCAGGATACCGGGTTACAAACTGCTGAATCGCAGCTACCGCCTCCTGAGAACTCTGTTGATCTAAATTATAATCTGGTGAATCCAAGAATAAGGAATAAGCATGCATGAATAATGCTTCCTCAGCCAAAGGGCTTCGATTATATGTTCTGTAGAAATTATTGAAGTATCCAGCTGCCTCAATGTAACGCTTAGTCTTAAAATGGCAGTCTGCATAGTTATAATCAGCCATTTCTGCTTTTTCGCTACCCTTGATCACCGGTAAAACCTTATCATACAGAATGATGGCCTTATTGTATTCACCCTCCTGATAATAGTTATTCGCTCCCGTGTAAAGCTCTTCCCAATTGGTGCTTTTTTCCAACTTGGCAAAAGGGCCACATCCACTCAGAATCAGAACTGCTGCAATTATGCTTGCTAATCTATATCGCATGGTAGTTTTCAAGACCGCAAATATACGGATTTTTTTTCGATTGAATTTTAAATTTAACTAATGGTGGCTGACTACTTTTTCACAACCAACTTTTTGGTGACAATATTCTTATTATCCACAAAAAGGGTGTAAAAGTAGACTCCTGGATTGAAATCAGATACGTTGATTACCAGGGTATTTTGACCTGGTTCCAGGTCATAAGAGCTCACTGGATTCCCGATAAAACTATTGATAGAAATACGGGCATCAACGTCTCCCTCTTTCAAATCATAGTCTATCTGCGCAATCCGCTGTGAAGGGTTGGGATAAACGTCCGTAAGCGAAATAGCTTCATGTTCAAACCCATCCTCAGACGTAGTAGGTCCTTCCACTTCATAGTTTGCTTGTACAACGAAGGCATCTCTGATATTCTTTTCATTAACAAAGAATAAATCGAAAGAGCCTCTTGCCTCCACAATTCCCAACTCAAATTCAAGATACAAGTCTGTCATAATCTCTCCTGGCTCCAAATTGATCTTGATTTTAGCAAGATCTCTTTTGGAATCGAAACAATCTTCCCCAATACAAATTTTTACGTCCTGTGAAGAGCCTATGCTTCCCCGAACATTTTTAAGAAAATAAGTTTGAGATTGATCCGTTTCATTTTGAAGGATCACGGTTTTACGTTGGGACTGGTTAAGGGTACCACGAAAATCTAGTTCATCACTCAGAACTTTCACTTCCTGCGCATTGGAAAGCAATGGCAAGCTCAGCAAGAGCCAGAAAAAAATAGCGAGAAACCTTTTCATGTAAACCTTTTACCTATACGCAGTTATCTTTATCAGTAGATAATATACGGACAAAAATAGATTGTAGGTTACCATTTACTCAAAAAATCGCCTTAATTGTTGTTAAGCTTACTGAAATAAAAACTGGCCTTTCACGTTTCCCTTCGTTTTAAGAGTTGAAGGAAGTGGCCTATCTGACTTTTTAGGCTCAAAAATTCCCTTTTCACGGAGTGAATTCTGTATTTCATCCTCTGTAGGCATGCGAATTTCCACCTCAGGAATATCAAAAAGATTTTCAGCATCAAGATCTATTTCCTCCGGCTTCCTCCACGCATCAATGATCCCTTTATTGGGTTTTTCATCCTCCCTCCATTCAAAGTCATCCAACCTCGAGTTTTCCTCATCTATCTGCTGCACAGGGACAAAACGCCCGTCAGGCTTAATATTGTACATTACTTTTCGTATCGCTCCTTCTTTAAAATCCATCCTAATGGATGCACTTAGGGTTAGATTTATTCCCTGAGTCAGGGTATCCCCTTCCAAAGCATAATAAAGAGATTCCGCATTTCCATCAATTTGAATCTGATTGATATTTCCTTCAGAAAAAGTAGCGGTCATGTTCCGCCCCTTCATTTGATTATAATTTAGAAGAGTATCTGTAGCTATGGCAAAAGCATTATCTTTCATAAAGACCTTATCCAGATTATCATTCTTGAGAAAAAAGGTCATACTATCTGCAGTTATCTGACTTTTTTCATTCCATAAAACCGGATCCCTAAAAAGCTTAATGGTTGAATCTGCATAATTGTAACTTAATGAATCTGAGACTCCGTAAACTTCTGATTTAAGAAGTTTTACATTAGGGAAAGCGGTCAAATAATTCATGGAGTCTACATCATTATCTAATGAAATCAGACTATCCGCGATCATGAAGAGGGTATCCTGTTCGAAATACTTCCGGACTAAAGCCTTACCATAAACTCTGCTGAATTTACTCTCTTCAAAATACTCTCCCACATCTCCAAAAATCTCAACATCTCGTTCCTTATTCAAAACACGTACATCTTCCTTTCCTTCATAGTACATGCCGGCTTCATCATAAAAAAGCTCCTGAGCTTTTACCCTACTGGTTTCAGTTTCTACGGTTCCATCAAAAAATCTAAATTTCTTCCCTTGGGTATCATAAAAGCTTCCTTTGACCGCATCCAGCGTATTTCCCTCGGCTGAAATCAAATTAGTCAACCCCTTGGTTTCAGCTGTTTTGGGAATGGTGAGATAGACCAAGTAATTGGTTTTCAAAGTATAATCCGGATTTACCAAAACTACCTCATCGAGGAAAGTGATCCTCTCCAGGGATACCTCATATCTACCCTTTTCACTCGTCAATACATTTGTGGAATCCACTACCCTGCCTCCATTGAAATAATTAGCGACATTGGATAGTCGGTTGTAATCCAAAAACTCTGTATACAGAGTCGTTTCTTGATTGGTGAATACCACGCTATTTCTAAGCTTTGCAACCTTAGTATTGCCGTCATACTCAGCATATCGACTGGTGGTAATTACCGGGTCATCCGTATCGATAATTCTAACGTTTCCGAAAAGCTGAGCCCGGTTTTCAGTTCTAAAGAAATGAGCTGAGTCACAATAAATCAAAGAGCTCTGATTTTTCATCTCTACATTTCCCATTAGCCGTTCAAAGCCGTCTGCTCCAGCAAGCAAGTCCGCCTTCCTGATTTCAAGAGTGTTATCCTGTGCCTTGAGTAATAAAACTGGAATCAGAAAAAGCAGGAAAAGAAAAAGGGAAGCTTTGTTCATGTTTAACAATGATGGGCAAAATTAGTAGAAAATGATATTTTTGATCAATGATCAAGTCTTTTATCCATCATATACAGGAGAAAGGTCTCTTAAATTTTGATAAAAAATATCTTCTTGCATGTAGTGGTGGTTTGGACAGCATGTGCCTAGCTCACCTGCTTCTGGAAAGTAAAATATCTTTTGAAATTGCTCATGTGAACTATCAGCTGAGAGGAGCTGAAAGCAAGGGAGATTATGAATTCGTAGAAGCATTTTGTGAATCAAATTCAATAGCCTTTAATAGTTTGGAAACGGATACCCATTCGTATGTAGAACGAAATAAGGTATCGGTCCAAGAAGCTGCCAGAGATATTCGTTATGATTTTTTCGAAAAAATCTGTCGGGAAAAAAATCTGGAAGGAGTTTTGACTGCTCACCATCAGGATGACCAAATAGAAACTGTTTTCATAAATCTTTTACGCGGAACAGGCATCGAGGGACTGGCAGGAATGTCAGAAAAAAGGGGTGACGTAATCCGCCCTCTTTTAAATTTCTCCAGGTCTGAGCTTGTGAAATTCGCCACAGAATTGGGGATTTTCTGGCGGGAGGATTCGTCAAACCAAAAAACAGATTACCTCAGAAATAAGCTAAGACATGATGTACTTCCTGCACTTTTTAGCTCTAGGGAAGATGCTAGGCAAAACCTTCTAAACAGCTTGCAGCGGATAAAAGACACGGGCCGAGCATTCAGCAGTCTCTATCAAGAATGGAAGAGGAAATTCACTTCAAAAGAAGGTGACTTGTGGGTTCTTAACGCAAAGGGGTTGAAAAATCATAGTGGAGCCCAATCTCTACTTTTCTATTGGGTTAGAGACTTTGGCTTTAATTCAGACCAGGCCAATGACATGCATACCGCTTTGATTTTAGCAGAACCCGGAAAGCTTTTCAATTCTTCAAGCCATTTGGCAAATGTTGATAGGAATCAAATTCTCATTGCAGAGAAAGGTGGCGAACAGAAGAAGGCTTTTATTCAGGAATCCGATATTCAGATAGAAACGGCTGCTGGAACTTTCTCTATTTTAAAAGTTGAGCCAGGTGATTTTTTGGATAAAAATCCGGAAAACGCCATGTTGGACTTAAGCCAGCTCGAATTCCCTTTAACACTCCGGGCCATCGAGACTGGGGACCGATTTGTTCCACTTGGAATGAAGAATGAGAAAAAAATCAGTGATTTTCTGATTGATTTAAAAGTACCCCTGATTAAAAAAGCACGAGTGAATGTATTACTTTCAGGAAACCGAATAGCCTGGGTTTTGGGTTACCGTATTGCTGACTGGGCAAAAGTGAATTCTGGAACAAAAGAAATTATCTATTTCAAAAAGGAGTCAAAATGAATAATCCCTTCTCAAAAACCTTTTCTTCCTCCGACCTCGAAACATTTAAATTTTTAGGGTCGATCAAACTTTTCGAAAGGTTAAGAAATAAGGAGATGGCGAGGTTTCTACCTGCACTTCATTCCAGGAAGTACAAGATGGATGAAGTTGTTTTTTTTAGTAAGGATCCCAGCCAGGCACTTTACGTTGTAAAGAGAGGAAAGATTGAATTGACTATAGATATCAAAGACAGTTTTGAGACCATCCTGGAGGTGGGTCCAGGACAGGCCTTTGGAGAAAATTCCCTGCTAGAAAACGCCAAACGAACTTACACAGCTATTGTGAAATCTGAGGATGCCGATCTTTTGGTAATTCCTTACTTTTCCTTTCAGGAAATTTTTGCGAGCAATCCAAAAGTCAAGGCTAAGATGATGACATCACTTGCTGAATACTACAATGAAAATAATCAGCGCCTTTTCAGGTCCTACCGTTCATCCTTCGGTTTCTTCCGCTTGAGAGAAATGTTCGAATAGGAAGCATTGTTCTTCCATCTATCCTCAATGATATAAGAGCTTCAGTTCCGAATCTGCCCTTTGTTTAATAACTTAGCGCAGCTTTTTATCAAGTTTTTAACAAAAAAATATAGAAATCACAATGAGCAAAGTAACCGTAGTAGGAGCCGGAAACGTAGGCGCCACTTGTGCTGATGTTTTGGCCTATAGGGAAGTAGCAGAAGAAATCGTTCTTGTTGACATCAAGGAAGGTGTAGCAGAAGGTAAAGCCCTTGACATTTGGCAGAAAGCCCCTATCAATCAATATGACAGCAGAACTGTAGGCAGCACTGCAGATTATACAAAAACAGCAGGGTCGGACGTAGTTGTGATCACTTCAGGTCTTCCAAGGAAGCCAGGAATGACCCGTGATGATTTGATCGAGACCAATGCAGGAATCGTGAAATCTGTAACTGAAAATGTGATCAAGCATTCTCCTGATGCCATTGTCATCATCGTTTCAAATCCGCTGGATGTGATGACTTACCAGGCACATCTTACTTCCAACCTCCCAAGAACCAAGGTAATGGGAATGGCAGGGATCCTGGACACAGCACGATACAGAGCCTTCATTGCTTCAGAACTGAATGTTTCACCAAAAGAAATCCAAGCTATCCTCATGGGTGGACACGGTGATACCATGGTGCCACTTCCACGATATACAACAGTGGCCGGGATTCCAGTAACTGAATTGATCGAGAAGGAAAAGCTTGACGCTATTATTGAAAGAACGAAGTTTGGCGGTGGTGAATTGGTAAAACTTATGGGAACTTCAGCATGGTATGCACCAGGTTCTGCAGCTGCCCAAATGGTAGAAGCCATCCTTAAAAATCAAAGAAGGGTATTCCCAGTTTGTATCAAGCTCGACGGGGAATATGGAATCGACGATTGCTACCTTGGAGTACCGGTTATTCTTGGGAAAAATGGAATCGAAAAGGTTCTTGAGTTAGACCTCAATGAAGAGGAAAAAGCATTACTTGAAACTTCCAGAGGCCATGTGAAAGAAGTAATGGCTGTCTTGGATAAGCTTTCTAGCTAAGCTTTAACCAAATTTGACACAGAGACCTAAGACCTCGAAGCATTGCTAAGAGGTCTTAGGTCTTATTTTTGCTATATCAAGTACGTTCAAAATTCATCATGTGAAAATCTGGAAAAGTACCACCATTAGCATTCTGATTGGATTGATAATATTGGCTGGATGGATGATATCCCGCACGCTTTTTTCGTCCAAAAAAGTAAATAACCTGGAGTTGATTTCCAGAGATGCCATCTTTACCCTCGAATCTTACAATGCCGCTGAGACTTGGAATCAATTAGTGAATTCTAAGGCATACCCCTTACTCCAGAATTTCCCAGCATTCAAAACAGTTTCGGATCAAATAGCAGCTCTGGATAGCTTGACTGGCTCACAGGGTATCGTTGCTAGCGAACTGGCAGGAAGGCAAACAACCATTAGCCTCCACCCTGTCGGAAAGGAAAATTTCGACCTCATGTATATGCTTAGCTTAAGGGAGGGTAAGGCAAGAGACATGATCGACCTAATCAAAGGAAAGCTGAAGAATGGCGAGCGGTTTCAAAGTCGAACATATAGTGATCGTGAAATCCTTGAGCTATTTGATGGCAATAATGACAGGAAATGGAGTGTGGCCTTTTTAGGTGATTTGGTCCTGGTTTCCTCCTCCTCGTTTATGATCGAAGAGGCCATTAGATTTTACGAAAATCCAAACCTGCCTAATTTTGCATCATTTTTTCAAGAAGATATTCTTGATCAGGAATCAGAAGGGAGAATTCTGATCACAAGTACCGGTATCGCCAACTTACTGAAAGGAGTTCAGGGAAAAACCACTGACCCCACTATTGCTAAGTTCGAACAGTACCGCCAAGGATTTGCTCTGGACCTTAATCTTAAACCTTACGAATTAGGGTTTAGCGGAAACATAAATTTTCCAGAGGAAGTGAACTTTACCCCTTCCATAAATGCGAACATCAATGCAATTCTTGATGTCATTCCATCCAGTACTTCAGCAGTTACCCAAATCAACCTCGAAGGGATTTATGAAACTCAAAAATTGGTAAATAGAGCATTTACCATGCGGGAAACACTTACTGCCCAAATTGAATTAGAACTTCTTTCCAAGGGGTTCTTAGACACGTTTTATGGAGATTTATATTTTCTGACTTTAGAAAAAATCGGTCCGATTAATGAGAATTTTGGGCTGATCGCCAGAAGCTCAAATACAGATGCCGTAATCGAGCTTTTAAAAAACTACCAAAATCAAGACGGATCTGTGGTATCCGACTTTTATCGAGACCAGGAAATCATTCTAATCAATGAGCAAGATTTCATTGCACATGTGTTCAATGGAAAGTTTCAGGGCTTCAATCAAACCTGGGTTTCGGCGATTGATGATGTTTTGATTTTCAGCAATAATCAACAAAGCATGAAACTCATTTTGGATGATATTGCCAATGGAGATACTTGGGGAAAAAGTACCCAACCGAATCCCATGAGGAATTCATTGACGGCGAGTTCAGGCTTTTCCAAAACAATTCTTAGTAGCAAATCCTGGGATGCTTGGACTGCTGCGGCTTCACCGTATTGGAATAGCTTTTTTCAAAGATACCGATCAAGCTTCCAGCAGTTTTATGGTATAAGCCTAAAGCTGAACCAATATCCTGATCGTTTGACGGCGAGCCTCACTTTTCCTTTTTCTGGAGTGGAAGCTCCGCCAATTGAGTCCACTCAGGAAGCCATTGCTTTGGAACCTACCAATCGAGTAATATTTGACAATAACTTGATTTTTGGGCCTCAAGTGATCACGAATTATCAGGATGGTTCTGAAGACATTGTGGTTCAGGATGATAATTATAATTTGATACTTCTAAACTCTGCAGGTGATCAAGTTTATTCGGTTCAGCTAGATGGACCCGTGATTTCTGATGCTTTTCAGATTGATTATTATAAAAATCAAAAGCTACAACTCTTAGTGGCTACTCAAAACAGAATTTATGGAATTGATCGGCTGGGGAATCCTTTATCCGGATATCCTATAACCATCCCTGGAAAAACCCTGAGTACGCTTAATTTAGTTGATTATAACAACACTAAGGCCTACCGATATTTTGTGAGTACAGAAGATGGTCAGCTTTATCTTTTGGACAAAACTGGCCAAAGACTCGATGGATGGAATCCAAAACCCGTAGGTGCAAAAACAATTGGTGTGGCCCGGCACGTACGGGTTCCTAGACAAGGTGATTACATGATCGCCTTTACTGAACCGGGGCTTTTGCATTTCTTTAACCGACGAGGAGAAAGACAAGTACCAAATCCGGTAAATCTTGGAACAAGCTTTAAATCCTCTGTAATTGCTTTCAATAATCCTTCGAGCAAGATCCTGGAACTTGTGAATATCTCTACTGGAGGAGAAATAAAGAAGAGCAATTTCAATGGAGAAATTACCTACACAAATCAGTTGGTTAAGGAAGGTGCAGATAGCGAGTTTTTCCTAGTCGCTGACCAGGACGAAAGTGATTTTCTCATTGTGGGAAAAGAATTTAATAAAATCAAGATCCTTGATTCTCAGGAAAATGAAATGTTTACGGTAAGCACATCTACTGAGCAATTTGAAATTCAGTTTTTCAATTTTGGAACAAACCGGAGAATAATCTCTGTAACAGATTTGATTCAGGAGTTTAGCTATCTATACGATGCTGATGGAAACCTTCTTACCACTTTGCCACTAGAAAGTAGTGGTAAACTGGAGGTAGGTTTTGATTCTTCAGGTAGACAATACATCATCAGGTGTAGGGCCAGAAATCAGATTATTGAATACGCTTTGGCTTACTGAGTTTTGCCAAGCATGGGCTTATGACTAACTTTGCCCGCAAATCACCTACTCATGAGATTTCTTACTATCGCACTTATATTTTTATGCTTTTTTGCAGGGCAAAGCTCCTTTGCGCAGCTAGTTTCAGACGATAACGCTCTGGATGAAATCAATTATGACGTAAATCTTACGACTCCTTATCATACTACCCTGACTTTCTTTTTTAATCTGGAAGACAATAATTTCAAGCCCGAAGAAGCAGCCAAAGCATTGAATTGGAGAGGGATGGAAGATGCTGATAAGGAAGACCTGAGTGTTAAGCTTAAGCAAATTTTTGAGGGTCGTGGTGTAGCTGTGAGAACGAGCCAGATTCCAAATGAGCCAGGTTACCTGGACAGCCTGGCTGGAAATGAACCTATTTTCTATTTCGATAGACAAAAGCTCCCAGGAATTTTTCTATCCAAGAGAGGAGAAGAATGGAAGTTTTCAAGTTTTTCGGTTGGCGAAATCGAGAGAATGCACCGGGAAACTTATCCGTATGGTACTGCCCGACTATTGAATCTGCTGCCAAAAATAGGCACGGATAAATATTTTGGTTTGTACCTATGGCAGATCATTGGTCTGGGGATTTTGATCCTTTTTGTGTTTCTGACTCATTGGGTATTGACCTTTCTAGTGGACAAGGTGCTTCTTTATGTCATTAGCAAACTTGGGTATGGAAATGAAGGGGAGAAGTATCTACTGCCTGTAGCGAAAGTCACCAGTATCTATTTCATTGTTCTACTCTTATCCCTTTTCATTCGGGTACTCCAGCTTCCGATAGAAGTTTGGTCCTGGTTGGTAATCATTTTCATGGTTCTGAAACCACTGATGATCACCATCATTTTTTACAAAATAGTGGACGTTGTTGCCGCTTATTTTGTCAAGCTTGCACTGAAAACTGAGTCCACACTTGATGATCAGCTGGTTCCTCTTTTGAGAAAAACTCTCAAAGCATTCGTCGTGATAATCGGTACCCTCTTCATCCTTCGTGATGGATTAAGTTTGGATATCATTCCTTTCCTCACGGGTCTTTCGATTGGTGGTGTGGCCATCGCCCTGGCGGCTCAGGATACGATAAAAAACTTCTTTGGATCGGTTATGATCTTTGTAGACCGACCTTTTCAGGTTGGAGATTGGATTACCTCGGGTGATGTGGACGGTACAGTGGAGGAGGTGGGCTTCAGGTCCACCAGAGTGAGGACTTTCCGAAATTCTGTGATGTACATCCCAAATGGTAAAATCGCAGATGCCACAGTGGATAATCATGGCCTCCGTCAATATCGTAGATTTTATACTACGATAACCATTACTTATGACACACCACCTCAGCTAGTGGAGGAGTTCATTAAGGGGCTTAGAGAAATTGTTTTGGCTCATCCGCATACGCGCAAAGATTACTTTAACATTTACTTTAATAATCTTTCGTCTTACAGTCTGGATATCATGTTTTATGTGTTTTTTGAAGTGCCTACCTGGCCAATGGAGCTTCAAAGCAGACATGAACTTCTGATCCAGATTATGAAGCTAGCGGAAACCCTTGGAGTTCGCTTCGCATTCCCGACACAAACGTTACACATGGAGTCATTCCCCGAAAAAAAGGAGCTATCTCCAGACTTTAGTCAAGAAACGGAAGAAAGTTATAAGAAGAAGCTCGGGGCGTTTTTGCAGCAAGAACTTGGAAAGAAACAGTGAGCCTCAATCCGCGGATGATATCCTTCTAGTGATTGTCTCGAGTTTTCCATTTTGATCCCTGTACATCACTTTCACTTCCCAAGGCAAATCAATTGAAGGAAAGTGAATTTTTAGCTCTTGAGGAGTCAAATCTGGTATAATTTCTGACCAAAAAAGAATAGCTCTCCAATCAGGAACCCGGTCTTCCTCATTGGGGGTAAATATTTGGGATATGTCGACCAATTCCATCGATAAGCCCTGATATTCCAGGTAAATGCCATTGGAAGGAATGGGGAAATTGCCAAAATTATTCTTATACGAAGTAAAACTCATAACTCCCGGAAAAGCTTCTTCATTTAAATAAAAACTTCGGGTTAGAATCTCCAATTTTTGAAAGTGTGAGGGATTGAACCTGGCTAATCGGTCTGAATCGAATACCGGCATAGCGTCCACAAGCATCAAAGGATTTGAATCGAAAACCCTGTTTTTCACTTTATCCACTACTCTGAAATCCTTCTTTTTATCCTGTGTTCTGACACTCACCTCAGGAACATATTCCTTAACCACAGTTTCTACCGTTTCAAATCTGGTATAATCATCAAGGAGATACGTTCTATCTTCAACAAATCCAGTGACCACTGGATTAGCTGTACTGCTAAAATCCTGGACGAAATATTGCTCGACCTGACTAGACTTTAAAAGCTCATTAAGAAATTCCTCATCATCAGGAGAAATAATAAATTCAGGGAAAATAAAATCCTCAGAAAAGGAGGTTTGTGGAGAAGGAGAAACCACACTAAAATCAATCAAACTCTCATTTCCATTGGTTTGAGCGATAATGAAATCCCATTCTTTTATCCCACCTGTATCGAAATAAAGTGAGCCATTCCTGTCAGGCCTGTCGGTGAAAAGAGCCGACTTTTCACCATGAACTGAGATAAAATAAAGCTGCGTAGTATCAATAGCTTTGGGATTTACATACCCTTCCACGATATGACCAAATAACTCCGGGACTAAATTTCTTGATGGCAGAGATTCATAAATATCCGATGATGAAAAATCATAATGAGTCAGGTAGGGGTTTGCCACAGAAACTGATGCTGAAATTATTTCTCCATTAACACCGGTCAAATCTAATTCAAGCTCATTTTGATTTCTTTGGGCTAAAATGGTCTCATTTCCACTTGCCTCTGTTCCTTGTTCCATTTTATCTGGAGCAGGGCTCACCGTAGGAGGAATTCTCGGATTGACCACAGTGATTAGCTTTTGACGCAGTCCAAGTTCAAAATCCAAATATGGGCTGATCCTGGTGAATACCCGGATAAGGTAATGATCAGAAGGGATGTCATTTGGGAGATTTAGGAAATTAATCGTCTTGCCATCGGTCAACTGAAATTTACCCAAAGCCACGGATTGATTGTTTCGATTCAAAATTTCCACATAGCCAATTTGAGATTTCACCTTCTCATTTTTAGATGAAATATCTATACTCACCCAAAGCCTTTCTCCTGAAATGTAAATCGACTTTGGAATATCAAAGTCTACAATTTCGGCAGTCAAATTTTCCGTAGGGTTTTGAGCCGAGCTTTGCAAAGCATATAAAAAAGTGACGAATAGGAAGAAATATCTCATGCCCTTCATTTTCAATCCTCCCAAAATTCTGGTGGAACATTGGAGCCACGGCGTGTGCAATCCACACAATTCACAGGAGCTGTTAGGTACCCAATCGGATTAAAACCGCCTTCAGGAATAATCGGACGAACCGGTAGAATAATTCCACTCTGAAGCTTTGTAGGGTAACTTTCTATGAAAACCGTGTCCTGAGAAATAAAACATCCCACGTATTCAGGTATCTCCTCCAGGCCCCAAGGGATAACTTCACGGTTATCGATAAAAAGTCTCTTCTGCCTAACTTTCCCAAGACTAACCTGACCGATCACGGGAGCTGAAGGATCCTGATCAAAGCTTATATTTCCTCCAATGAGAGAGGGTAAAGGGCTGAAAATGGATCCAAGATCGTCGGTATTCTTTTTCAAAATCTCCCAAAACTCAGAATCTTCCTCAGAAAGTGCCTTCTGCGAAATCAGGATACTGTACCTAACCGATAGCTTTTCATCGCCTTGTTCGATTTGAGAAATAGACTGTCTGAAGACAAACTGATCTTCAAATCGAGAAGAAGTTTCTAACAATAGGTCAGAATTTGGAGAAACTTTATAGCAAATGTCATTTCGCTCTTCATCTCCCCTGATAACTACATCTTGAACATCCGGATCATATTTGAAAGGACTAGATATCGCTGGTCGAAATGCCCAGGCCTCCTCATAAGTCCAGAGGAAGTTATCCGCGTTTTCATCTCCTTGGGTAGTGATAAATATCTCCACTCCTGTTTCATTTTTCACAAAACCCGCATCAATTATATCAGGAGTGATTATCGGTCTTAGCTCCTCAGAGGTATAAGAGTTTCCGTTTCTCAAAAATATCCTCAATCGATAAGTGTCAACTTCAGGAATATCCGTTTCGTGTAAATACTCGCCCTGGCCAATCTCGGTGAGGGGAAACTGATTCCCACTCGAACTTTCTAGAAAAATCGATGCACCCAGCAGTCCAGAATTATCCTGGATTGGTCCATCTAATTCGGACGTAAAACTCAACTTTAAAATACTGGGACTCCCATCAGAATCCAGATAACCCTCCACTACCAAAACATTCTGATCGCTAGGTTCAATGTCTGGCTCAAAAGGCTCACGACAAGCAAGTATCAAAAGTAGGAGTAATGAAAATATGGTGACTTTATGCTTCATCAAAACCTGAAATTATAAGTGATGAAAGGAATAGGCCTTGCGAAAATCGAAAGTTGGAAGCCTTTAATCTCACCTTCAATAGGGGTATAATAGACCGAATATGGATTACTTCGTCCGAGAAGATTATACACACCAAATGACCATGAGGCGTGCGCAACCTTATTCACCTTGTGGTTTCCTTCCAGGTTCACTGAGAAGTCTATTCTGAAATAATCTGGAATTCTGTAGGCATTTCTTTCTGAAAAAAATACTCGCTCCGACCCAGCATACTCAAACTTTGAAATTGGCAAGGTTACCGGCCGGCCGGTGCTGTAGTTAGTATTAAGTGTCGTGTTAATTCTTTTGCTGAGTTCATAATTCAGTGCCAAAACAACATTATGAGGCTGATCATAATTGCTTGGGTAAAACTCCCCATTGTTGACTTTTTCAATGCTTGGATCATCTGAGGTTTTGAGGAAAGAACGAGAAAAAGTGTAGGCCAGGGAGCCTCTCAAATCACCCACATTTTTCTTAAGCAAAAATTCAATGCCATACGCCCTGCCATCTGAGTTCAGCACATCCTGTTCAATATTTTCATTTAAGATCAAGGTGGCCCCGGATCGAAAATCAAGCAAATTCCGCATGTATCGATAATAAACCTCCGCACTAAATTCCACTTGGCCTCTGGCTAAATTTCTATAATAACCCAAAGAAGCCTGACCTCCCGTTTGAGGTTTGATATAAGTATCACTAAGCTTCCATGAATCTGTCGGCGCTATTGCCGAAGTATTGGTAAGGAGATGAAGGTTTTGACGATTTGTATTAAAGCCAGCCTTTAAAGATGACTGATTATCCAAAATGTATCTGGCAGAAACTCTAAACTCAGGCCCATGATAAGTCTTTACAGATTCACCACTTCCGAAACTTCTTTCGCCAATCACGTTGCTATCCGTAATTGGGGCTCCCGGGACATATTCATTAATAGTTTGCTGCCCATACATATTATAAAACATGTATCTGCCACCATAGCTAATGCTGAGTTCTTCGTTGATAGTAAATTCATCCCCAAAGTAGATAGAGAATTCTCTGGCCCTTTCCCTTTCTAAATCCTGCTCAATCAAAATAGATTCAGGTCCAAAGGGTTGGATTGTCCCTGGATCTAGGTCGTATTGAATGGCATGGAACCCAAACTTAAAAATGTGGTTCTCATTTTTTCTGTATTCGAAATCAGAGCGCAAATGAAACTGCTCGACTTCAAAACTGAAATCAAAAGAGTTCAATGGGTTTTCAATACCAATAATCCCAAATTCATAGCTATCGTACCCAAAAGTGAAACTACCCTCTAACTGATCGTTGAAGAAGTGTCTCCAGGTACCTGCCACATTAAAGTTCCTGTAGTTAAAAGTGGTATCTGGGTCAAAACTAAAGTCGTCCTGGCTCAAGTAGCCTGTGAACTCCAGAATATTTTTTTCATCTATTTCATGACGGATATTTGCATTCAGATCATAGAAAGAAACATCACTCCCGTTTAAGTCTGTCTCATCTTCAAGAAGATTCAAAACCCAATCAGAATAAGTAGCTCTACCTCCTATTTTGAATGTGGTATTCTCAGAAATCGGCCCTTCCAGACTAAGCCTCCCAGTCAAAAGACCGATTCCTCCACTCCCAGAAAACTTTTCTTCATTCCCAAAATCAGCATCTATCTGGAGTACCGATGATAGTCGACCCCCATAGTTCACAGGTATGGAACCTTTGTAAAGCTCTACGCCAGATGTAAGATCTGCATTAAATGCCGAGAAAAACCCAAAAACATGGCTTGGGTTAAAAACCGTGGATTGGTTATACAAGATCAGATTTTGATCGGCAGCGCCACCTCTTACATTAAAGCCCACGCTAGCTTCTCCAACCGTATTCACCCCGGGAGTAGTAAGAATCCCTCTTACCAAATCCACCTCTCCAAGTACAGCAGGAAGTCTTTTGACTTCGTCAATGGAAATGGCCTGAACTCCCATATCAAGTTTCTGAATATTGGATAAAGCTCCGGAACTAACCACCACTTCATCAAGAGACAAGACTGTCTCAGCAATTCTCATATTCAGCTTTCCATCACCAAGGAGGTTTATTTGCCTTTGCTCCTGAAAACCTCCAATATTTTGGACCACCAAAGTATGCCTTCCTTTTGGTAAGGTAAGTTCATAGTAGCCATCGGGACCTGTAACCATTTGGTTGTAATTCACCCTCTCAAGAACAATAGCTCCTTCCATGGGCTCCCCATTTTCAATACTAGTGACAATCCCACTTATGGTCGCACTGGATTTTTCAGGATCATCCGTTGATCGCCCGATAGTATAAAGCTTGTTTCTTGCAAAACGGTCAACCGAATCTACTATAGAAGTCTCGTCATCTGATCTTTCCTTAATTTCAAAAAACTGGGGGCTGAAATTCATCTGCATCCGGGATTCGGAAGAAATCCAAACTCCCAATTCACCGTCAATGGTGTACTTAAGGTTAGTCCCCGAAAAAATCTCATCCAGGGCGTTCGGTAGTGATGCATCGCTCAGCTGAAGGTTCACCCTTACATCTGCCACATCCTTCTGCCTGAAGTGGAATTCATAGGAGGTCTGATTCTCTACAGTATTGGCGAATCGCTCAAAATTCATTTGGGCAAATAATCCGGATATCCTTTCACCACCGCTTTGGGCGAAAGCCGCAAATCCAAAAAAGTTTAAAAAAAGAAGAAGAAACAGCTTTCTCATTCTACAAAGCCATTAAATGAAGTACTGTTCTTCGAATGAAAAGCAACCAATTTCGCGAGTGAGCCAGGGATGTCTTGGTTAAACTTATAACTGTTTAGGTCCAGTTCTTTTCTTACTTCCTTTTTATTGATTCCTAATGCTTTAATTGCAGTTTTCAATTTTTCGACCTTTACAAAATCATCCTTGTACCACAGGAAATAATCTTCATACTCTCGAAACTCGAATAAATTTTTTTCGATTTCCTTAGATGGCTTAAGCTCCTTAAAGTACTTGGTCAAAACTTTTAAGTCATCACCAGCCACCACTCTGTAAAAACCATTCTTGTCTTTATTGTAATCCGAATTACCTTCAAAATATTGAAACTCTTCGTTTTCAAAAATTCGAAAGGCTTCCACCTTTTCGGGCTTAAAAAGAATTTTCTGTTTATGGATAGGATGAAATGTAATCAGGTGATCATTGAAGGAATCATACAGTAAGGGGACCTCCTCATAATCTATCCCGTTTATGGATAACAGACCAAAATCAAAATGTTGCGATTTGTAGTAAGGCTCTCCTCCGTAAGTATTGCTTGCAAAAGCATATTCCCCTCCAGTGATCAATTCCTGAAAATACGGAAGTTGGTTTTGATACAATGCAAGAAATGAGTCCGAGACTTCAGGTTCCTGGGCTCGAACCGACCATCCCAAAAGCATGAGTGAAACAGAAAAAAAAACTATTTTTATCATTGAGCCGAATACATAGCTATTTTAACCAAAGGGTTTTGGAAAGATGAGACAGACTACATGAAACTTAACTCTAAAAAAATTCAATCCTATGACCGATCGTAGAAAAGTTCTAAAATCTCTTGCATTAGGGGCAGCTGTGATGCCATTGACCACTAACATCAGTCATGCCAAACCAAAGAAAACCACCAACTTTCTTTTTTCCCTAAACACCAGCACCATTTCCGGGCAAAATTTAGGACTGCTAAAAACCTTAGAAACCGCAGGAAAAGCGGGCTACGATGGAGTGGAAGTTTGGATAAGAGATTTAGAGGGCTTTTTAGAAGGAGGCGGCACTCTCCAGCAGGTCAAACAATCCCTACAAGACAATAAACTTCAGGCATTTAGTGCCATAGGTTTTGCGCGATGGATGGCTCAGAATCCTGAAACAAGCAAGGCGGGATTCGAGCAAATGGAGAGAGAGATGAACATGTTGGCTGAAATAGGTTGTACACGAGTAGCTGCCCCCGCCATCGGTGCAGAAGCACCTGTAGATCCATTTTTTGGTGGGGAGAAATACGCTGAGTTATTGGAGTTAGGGAGAAAAACAGGAGTCATGCCTCAGCTGGAATTTTGGGGAGCCTATGAACCTTTTCACCACTTAAGCCAAGCTTTGGCGGTAGCCGCAGCCGCAAATGATCCTGATGCCAGACTTTTACCTGATATTTACCATTTATACCGTGGTGGTTCGGGCTTCGATGGACTTAAGTTGATCAATGGAAATGCTATAGAAGTATTTCACTTAAATGATTACGGAACTCAGATTCCAAGAGAAGAATTAGAAGATAAGCACAGAGTTTATCCGGGGGATGGAGTGGCACCGATTACTGAAGTCATGGAAACATTAAGCGCTATGGGTGGTACAAAGGTTTTATCGCTAGAGCTTTTCAATCCAAGTCTTTGGGAAATGGATGCCGATGTGGTCGCCAGCACAGGTTTGGCAAAAATGAAGGCTTTTGTTTAAAACTCCAGAATCAAGCAAATAGATCAGAACTCAAATACCGGTCTCCACGGTCGCAGGTGATACAGACAATCAGGCCTTCTTCGAGTTCTTCGGAAAGTTTGATAGCCGCTGTCAAAGCTCCACCACTACTCATACCTGCTAGGATTCCCTCCTCCTTGGCCATGCGGCGAGTCATTTGGGTGGCTTGGTCTTGGGACACATCGATCACCCTATCCACTCTTTCCGCTTCAAAAATTTTAGGTAAAAATTCTGGCGACCACCTTCTGATTCCCGGAATTCTAGATCCATCGGTCGGCTGAGTTCCTACTATTTGAATATTGGGATTTTTCTCCTTAAGATAGCGGGAAACACCCATAATGGTACCCGTAGTACCCATAGCAGAAACGAAATGGGTAACCTTTCCATCGGTATCATTCCAAATTTCCGGTCCGGTAGTTTTATAATGAGCGAGGTAATTATCTGGGTTTCCAAACTGATTAAGCATGTAGTAACCTTCCTTCTCGTTCATTTCTTCTGCAAGGGTACGAGAATATTCAATGGTTTTGGCAGCAGGAGTCAAGATGACTTTGGCCCCATAGGCTTCCATGGAAAGAACTCGCTCCCGAGTAGAGTTGTCTGGCATAACCAGTGTCATATCCAGTCCAAGGACCTTTGCAACCATGGCCAGGGCAATTCCGGTATTTCCACTGGTAGCCTCCACTAGCTTATCTCCCCTTTTAATCTCTCCTCTATCTAAGGCGGATTGGAGCATATTGTAGGCTGCTCTATCTTTCACGCTACCTCCGGGGTTTTGCCCCTCCATTTTACATAGAATCCTAACCTTGGGGTTAGTTGGGATAGCTTCAAGTTCTACCAACGGAGTGTTCCCGATTAATTCAAACAGCTTCATACTAGTCGTTTTTAAAAATGTATAAATCTGTTGAGGATGAATCGGCGTGATGCATTTGGGCTTGGTAATAGACCTTTGAACCGGGAACTACTGACTTGGTGAGCCACACATTTCCCCCGATAGTACTTCCTTTTCCGATAATGGTTTTACCGCCCAAAATGGTAGCTCCTGCGTAGATTACCACTCCATCCTCAATGGTTGGATGTCTTTTGCTATCTGCATCTGCCTTGTCCACGCTCAATGCTCCGAGGGTCACGCCCTGGTAGATTTTGACGTGATTTCCGATCACTGTGGTTTCACCAATAACCACTCCAGTACCGTGATCAATACAGAAATGATTGCCGATCCTTGCCCCAGGGTGGATATCTATCCCTGTCTTACTATGAGCAAATTCTGTAATAATTCGAGGGATTAGTTTGACCCCTAATTCATGGATTGAATGTGCGAAACGATATGCTGCTATCGCAAAGAATCCAGGATAGCTACGGACTATCTCAGTTCTGCTTTTGGCTGCAGGATCACCCTCAAACATCGCATCAATGTCTTTATTGATAGCGTCAAAAACACCTTCAAGCCCCTTGAAAAAATCTTCAGAAATTTCCTCACCCTTTCCATCGCATAATTGTGGATTTCTTTCAAGGAGAGAAGTAAATACCTCTTTAAGCCTTTCCAGTTCTTCTTCGATACCCTCAGCATCTTCAATTCTTTTTACGGTGAACTCAGGGAAAAGCAAACCCAAAAGTTCTGAAAAGAATTCTTGTACAGCCTTCGGAGATGGGCAATCGCTGCAATCGCGATGGGCTGCCTGAAGCTTTTTTAGGAAAGAGTTCATAAATAGGTTAGGTGTTCTAAAGTACGAAACCCACTCTGATCACATAAGGTTCGCCATAAGGCGATCTTAAATTGTCATGAAGCACATTATACAGGAAGGTGAAGTTAGCACCACCATTTCTTCCAAATGGAGCAAAGTACCCCCCACCCAGGAATAATGCATTCGACCAAATTCTCTCGAACTGATCTGAAATCACATTGTAATTATCAAAATTAATGCTTTCGAATTCCCCATGTAAGAATATGTTTGGAAGTACATTATACCTGGAGAAAATTCTTCCACCATAGCTGGAAGTTTGTCCTCCCACATATCTTCGATCATCGAAAAACTGATAGGTGACCCCTATCCCGGAAGAAAACTTTGGTGTGATCATCACTCCTACCAAAGGTGAAATATCTATCAGCGTGACTGTACCGAACTGCATGCCAAAGTTTCCTCCGTAATAAAGTCGATCTTTCAGTGGAGGTTTCTCCTCTAGATCGATCTCCCTTTGTGCCAAAGTGCCAAAGCTAAACCCCAGAAAAAAAATAAGGGATAAGAAGGCTAATTTACTTTTTGACGATAACATATAAATCCTCAGTTTTCTTCTTCATCAAGTATTGCTCACGTGCAAACTTCTCAAGAAGTTCAGGATTACTAAGTAATTCTTCTCTCTGAGCCGTGATGATTTCCTTCCTTTCTTGGTAATACTCCTTCTGATCTTCCAGATCTCCTAGCTTCTTACTGAGTTGATACTGATTCACCAGATTATTCGAATCAATGAAAATCATCCAAAAAAGGAAAAAGAGAGTTCCTAAGATATAGTTGTTCTTGGCGTATTTAAAAATTTGCTTCATGGGAGAAAGAGTTGTGAAAATATAGGAACAAAAATGATGCAAAAAAAAAGCAACCCGAAGGTTGCCTTTACATTTTGTTCTGCTAAAACTTATTTCAATTTACCGATAAATACGGCAGCATCACCCAATTGCTCCTCAATTCTTAGCAATTGATTATACTTAGCCATTCGATCCGATCTGGAGGCAGACCCGGTTTTGATCTGTCCGCAATTCAAGGCTACCGCCAAATCAGCAATAGTGGAATCTTCTGTCTCGCCTGATCTATGTGACATTACCGCCGTGAATCCTGCTTTATGGGCCAGGTTCACCGCATTGATAGTCTCGGTCAAGGTTCCAATCTGATTCACTTTAATCAAGATGGAGTTGGCTGAATTTTCGTCAATTCCTCTCTGAAGGAACTTGACATTGGTCACGAATAGGTCATCCCCTACTAGTTGAACCTTGTCACCGATTTTTTCAGTAAGCATAGCCCAAGCTTCCCAATCTTCTTCCGCACAACCATCCTCGATGGAGTCAATCGGATATTTTGAAGTAAGTTCTGCCAGATAGGCTACCTGTTCTTCACGAGTTCTTACGACTCCTGTATCTCCTTCGAATTTCTTGTAATTGTACTTTCCGTCTTCGTAAAACTCAGATGCAGCACAGTCAAGCGCGATGGTTAAGTCTTTTCCTGCTTCGTAACCTGCCTTAGAAATAGCATCTAAAATAGCTCCTAAAGCTTCTTCTGTACCTCCGGAAAAGTTTGGCGCGAATCCACCCTCGTCTCCAACGGCTGTGACCAAACCTTTGTCATGAAGGATTTTCTTCAAATTATGGAATACTTCAGTTCCCATTCGGATAGCTTCAGAGAAAGTTTCTGCTCCTACAGGGCGAATCATAAATTCCTGAAATGCAATCGGTGCGTCCGAATGTGATCCTCCGTTGATAATATTCATCATGGGAACAGGGAGTAAATTGGCATTCACTCCTCCAACATATCTGAAAAGAGGCTGTCCCGCTTCCATTGCTGCAGCTTTGGCTACCGCCAAAGAAACACCAAGAATAGCATTTGCACCCAGGTTACTTTTATTAGGAGTTCCATCAAGCTCAATCATTATCTGATCGATAAGGTTTTGCTCAAAAACATCAAAGCCCACCAATTCAGAAGCTATTTTATCATTCACGTTTGCCACTGCCTTCAACACACCCTTACCTAGGTAAGTGCTTTTATCTCCATCTCTCAGCTCCACTGCTTCATTTACACCGGTGGAAGCGCCACTAGGCACCGCAGCCCGGCCAAAAGCTCCATTTTCAGTGATTACATCTACTTCTACAGTCGGATTTCCTCTTGAGTCAAGAATCTGACGGGCATGAATTGATTGAATTAAAGTCATAGGTTTAAAAGATTTGTTATTAATTTTTTTTGATTAAAGAAATGAAGTCATCAAAAAGATACCTGGAATCGTGTGGTCCTGGAGATGACTCAGGGTGGTATTGGACAGAGAATGCAGGCTTATTTTTCAGCTTGATTCCTGCCACCGTATTGTCATTCAAATGCACATGGGTTATTTCAATTTCAGGGTTGCTTTCAGCATCTTCCCTTGTAATATTAAAACCATGGTTTTGAGATGTAATTTCAGATTTACCTGTTAGGAGGTTTTTAATCGGGTGATTTATTCCTCTGTGGCCATGGTGCATTTTATAGGTCGTAATACCAACGGATTCAGCAAGAATTTGATGCCCGAGACAAATTCCAAAAACAGGCTTATTCGTCTCAAGAATTTCTTTAGTAGTTTCTACTGCATATTCCATTACTGCAGGGTCGCCCGGTCCATTGGAAAGAAAGTAAGCATCCGGCCCCCATTCCTCCATTTCACTCAAACCAGTTTTAGCTGGGAACACCTTACAATAAACGCCCCTGTCAGCAAGATTTCGAAGAATATTCTTCTTGATACCCAGATCCAGACAAGCTACTTTGATAGGAGCAGATTCGTCGCCGAAATAGAATGGTTCCTTAGTGCAAACTTCTGAAGAAAGCTCCAATCCATTCATGTCAGGGAGTTCGTCTAATTTGGCTTTCAAGCCATCAAGATCACCTTCAAAATCTGAGCTGATGATCGCATTCATGGCTCCAGCAGATCGAATATGCCTTACCAGTTTTCTCGTATCAATATCAGCGATACCAGTTATTTCATACTTTACCAAATAATCCTGGAGGGAGCCTGATGCATCCACTCGAGTATGTATTTGAGAAAAACTATTTACCACTATACCTCCGATGGTTGGGTGATCAGATTCAACCTCTGAATCAATTACACCATAATTTCCGATGTGGGATGTGGTGGTCACTATGATTTGGCCGGTGTAGGATGGATCTGTGTAAATCTCCTGATAACCAGTCATTCCGGTATTAAAGCAAATTTCTCCGCCATTCGTACCGGGACTTCCGATCAGATTTCCATGAAAAACGGTTCCGTCTGCGAGTAGAAGTGTAGCCTTTTGCTTGGTCATTTTAATGATTTTGCCCAAAGTTAAATAAATCTCCGAAGCTATAATTCCTCAAACACAAAAAAAGGATTGAACTAATGCCCAATCCTTTTTCTATCGTAAACTGTTCCAATTACTTGTCGTCAGTTTTTTTATCATCTTCCTCTTCAGAAGCATCAGCTTCAGGAGTTTCATCTGCCTCAGCTGTTGGCTCTTCTGCCTTCACCTCTTCAGCGGTTTCTTCTACCGTCTCCACTACTTCTGCCTCAGGAGCTTCTTTTACTTCTGGAGTTTCCTCAACTACTTCTTCTACCGCAGTCTCTGCAGCAGGAGCAGCATTGGCCTTACTTCCACCGCCTCTTCTAGATCTTCTTGTAGTCTTCTTAGCTGGCTTAGCATCTTTCTGCATAAGTTCATTGAAGTCCACAAGCTCAATGATACACATCTCTGCGTTATCACCAAGTCTGTAACCAGTCTTAATGATTCGAGTGTACCCTCCTGGTCTCGTACCTACTCTTTCGATCACTTCACCAAAAAGGTCTTTGATTGCTTCCTTATTCTTTAAGTAGGAGAAAGCCATACGACGATTGTGAGTAGTATCCTCTTTAGCTCGTGTAATCAATGGCTCCACATATTTCTTCAATTCTTTTGCTTTAGCAAGCGTAGTAGTAATACGCTTATGAAGAATCAGAGAGGTCGCCATGTTAGAAAGCATAGCCTTTCTATGAGCTGATTTTCTACCGAGGTGGTTAAATTTCTTACCGTGTCTCATGATATTTTATTCTTCTTCAAGTTTATACTTTGAAATATCCATCCCAAAAGTCAATCCTTTCTCCTGAATCAACTGCTCCAACTCAGCTAAAGACTTCTTACCAAAGTTTCTAAACTTCATCATATCAGAAATTTCAAGCTTAGCAAGGTCTCCAAGAGTCTTCACATCTGCTGCCTTCAAGCAATTAAATGCTCTTACAGACAGATCAAGATCGCTCAATGAAGTTTTAAGAAGTTTTCTCATGTGTAGGAATTCCTCGTCGATAGGCTCTGGCTCAGTAATTCCAGTGGAATCAAGAACCATAGTCTGATCTGAAAATAGCATGAAGTGCTGGATCAAAATCTTTGCAGATTCCTGAAGCGCTTTCTCAGGGTGAATAGACCCATCGGTAGTTACTTCAAGAACAAGCATTTCAAAGTCAGTCTTCTGCTCAACACGAGTGTTTTCTACACTGTACTTCACATTCTTGATAGGAGTGAAAACCGCGTCAATAGCGATAGTTCCGAAAACCTGCTCTTTTGGTTTGGACTCTTCAGCTGGTAAGTATCCTCTTCCTTTTTCAACCACAATCTCCATTTCGAAGGTTGCAGATGGATCTAGATTACAGATCACCTGATCTGGATTCAAGATCTCAAAAGAAGAAGTAAACTTTGCGATGTCCCCAGCTGTGAAAACTGATTGATTTTTGATTTCTACGGTGATCTTTCCATCAAAAGCTTCATGCACTTTTTTGAAACGCACCTGCTTAAGATTAAGGATAATGTCAGTTACATCTTCTACGACACCTTCGATGGTAGAAAACTCATGAACAACACCTGGAAGTTTAACACTGGTGATTGCATATCCTTCAAGTGAGGAAAGAAGAATTCTTCTTAATGCATTACCGATGGTAACTCCGTAGCCTTTTTCAAGTGGTTTGAAAGTGAAGAGTCCGTGAAAGTCATCGGCCTTTTCCATTACCACTTTTTCGGGCATTTGAAATGCTAGTATGGACATATAGTTTATTCTTTTTAAAGCTGAAAATAAATTTTACTTAGAGTAAAGCTCGACAATAAGTTGCTCCTTGATATTCTCAGGAATATCATCTCTGCTAGGAATACTGACGAATTTACCGGTCAATGAGGCCAAATCCCACTCTAACCAAGGATATTGCATGGCTCCTCTACCGGCTAAGCTACTAGTAATCGCTTCAAGCGACTTAGAACGCTCTCTCACAGAAACTACATCTCCTGGTTTCAATGTGAAGGATGGAATATTTACCACCTCACCGTTCACTAGGATATGCTTGTGAGAAACAAGTTGTCTTGCCCCTCTTCTTGTAGGAGAGATTCCCAATCTGTAAACCGTGTTGTCTAATCTAGCTTCCAAAAGCTGAAGAAGGTTTTCACCGGTGATACCAGACTTTCTAGAAGCGATGCCGAACATCTTAGCAAATTGTCTTTCCAATACACCATAGATGTATTTTGCTTTCTGCTTTTCAGCTAGCTGAATCGCATATTCAGATTGCTTCTTTCTTCTTCCTCTACCGTGCTGACCGGGAGGATAGTTCTTTTTCTGAAGTGCTTTGCTATGCCCTTCGATAGGCTCGCCAAATTTCCTGGCGATCTTGGATTTAGGACCTGTATATCTAGCCATTCTTTCTAATCTTTAATATTAAACTCTTCTACGCTTAGGAGGACGACATCCATTGTGTGGCATTGGAGTCACATCAGTAATGGTAGTCACGTCAAGTCCTACATTTTGCAAAGTTCTGATTGCAGACTCACGTCCGGAACCAGGTCCTTTTACAAATACTTCGATTTTTCTCAAACCTAAGTCATAGGCTACCTGACCACAATTTTGTGCCGCCATCTGCGCAGCATAAGGAGTGTTTTTCTTAGAACCTCTGAAACCCATTTTACCGGCAGAAGCCCAAGAGATTACCTGTCCTGCGTTATTGGTGATAGAGATGATGATGTTGTTAAAGGAAGCTCTGATGTGAGCTTGGCCTACGGCCTCCACCTTAACTACTCTCTTTTTACCCTTCGCTTTTTCGTTTCTTTTCTGAGCCATAATCTAATTCAGATTTTATTTAACTGCCTTCTTTTTGTTAGCAACAGTTTTTCTCTTGCCCTTCCTCGTTCTTGCGTTGTTCTTAGTCTTTTGACCACGCACTGGAAGACCTCTTCTGTGCCTCAAACCTCTGTAGCAACCTATATCCATAAGTCGCTTGATGTTTAGCTGGATTTCTGATTTCAGAACTCCTTCGATTCTAAATTCCTCAGAGATAATATTTCTAATGGCGGTTGACTCATCGTCATCCCACTCACCTGCTTTTTTATCTACGGAAATACCGGCCTTTTCTAAAATCGCTCTGGCTGAACTTCTTCCTATGCCGAAGATGTAAGTAAGTCCAATTTCGCCACGCTTATTGTCTGGTATGTCTACCCCTGCAATTCTAGCCATAACTTAACCTTGTCTTTGTTTAAACTTAGGATTCTTCTTATTGATGACATAAAGCTTTCCCTTTCTACGGATCACTTTACAGTCAACACTTCTTTTTTTGATAGATGCCTTAACTTTCATATCATTTTATTTATATCGATATACAATTCTACCTTTCGTCAAATCGTAAGGAGACATCTCAAGCTTTACTCTGTCTCCAGGTAAAATCTTGATATAGTTCATCCTCATCTTCCCTGAAATATGAGCGATCAGTTGATGCCCGTTTTCCAGTTCTACCTTGAACATCGCATTGGACAAAGCCTCTACGATAGTTCCATCTTGCTCTATAGATGTTTGTTTTGCCATATTAGAATTTAAAATTCTCCTCTATGTATTTATGGGTCGTTAAGACCTCAGTTTTATCTTCTAATATCGCCACAGTATGCTCATAGTGGGCAGAAGGTTTGCGATCCGCAGTGCGGATAGTCCATCCATCTCTCTCCTGAACAATATTCCTTGTCCCGAGATTTACCATGGGCTCTATGGCGATCACCATACCAGACTTGAGAAGAGGTCCACTTCCGCGCTTGCCATAATTCGGAACTTCCGGTGCTTCATGTAGATTTTTGCCAATCCCATGTCCTACAAGCTCTCTGACTACTGTATAGCCTTTGGCTTCGACATATTTTTGGATCGCATTACCTACATCACCGAGACGATTCCCAACGACAGCACGCTCGATTCCCAGATATAATGAATCTTTAGTGGCTTTTAATAAAGCAATGACAGCAGGGGAGACATCACCAATAGGGTAAGTATAAGCGGAATCGCTATGAAAACCTTGGTGAAAGACTCCACAATCTACTGAGATTATATCGCCATCTTTCAATTCATAATCGCTGGGAAATCCATGCACGACTACTTCGTTCACAGAAATACAAAGTGAAGCAGGAAAACCGTTATATCCCTTAAAGGAAGGAACACCCTGGTGATCTCTGATAAACTCTTCAGCAATTTTGTCTAGAAAAGAGGTCTTTACCCCTTCTTTGACATGCTTGGCTACTTCTCCATGAGCTCTACCAAGTATGTCAGCACTCTCTTTTATTAACTGAACTTCTTCCGAAGTCTTATAATTAATCATATTATGCTACCTGATAATTAGAAGAATTATTCTTCATATTACCGCTTTTCATCATTCCTTCGTAATGACGCATAAGTAGATAGCTTTCTATTTGTCTCAATGTATCCATAATTACACCTACCATAATAAGCAATGAGGTACCCCCGTAAAATTGGGCGAATTCATTTCCTACTCCTGCAATGATTGCAATGGCTGGTAGAATCGCTACTACTGAAAGTAAGATGGATCCTGGAAGTGTAATTTTAGAAATAATACCATCGATAAACTCAGAGGTAGGAGCACCCGGCTTGATACCTGGAACAAAACCTCCATTTCTCTTCATATCCTCAGCTATCTGCTCAGGGTTTACGGTAATTGCCGTATAGAAGAAAGTGAAAATGATGATTAGCACAGCGAACAGCAAGTTGTATTGCCATGAAGTGAAATCACTAAACGTAGTACCGATGTAATTCGCAATGTCACTCTCACCTGCCCAGATCTGGGCGATCAAAGCTGGAACGAACATTAGAGACTGGGCAAAGATGATCGGCATCACACCAGAAGCATTCACCTTAATTGGAATGTATTGACGCTGCCCTCCATATACTTTACCTCCAACTACCTGCTTGGCATATTGTACAGGAATCTTTCTCACTGCCTCGGTCAAAGCAACTGTTCCTACTACTACAAAGAATAGAACCGCTGCTTCAATCAAAAGAAGTAACATTCCTGAAGTTCCTTTGCCAAGAACCTCTGCAATGATAGCACCAGGGAATCGGGAAATAATACCAATCATAATCAGCATGGAAATACCATTTCCGATACCCTTCTCGGTGATTTTTTCACCAAGCCACATGCAGAACATTGTACCTGCAGAAAGCAAGATCAATGAACTAGTCATGAAGAGAGGAGTACTGATCATCACGGCTCCCGTAGGAAGGATAGTGGCTGTAACATATCCTATACCCTGAGCAACTGTAATTGCAATGGTTAGTACACGAGTAATCTGGGTAATTCTCTTACGTCCAGATTCCCCATCCTTTTGCATTTTCTGAAAATAAGGTACTCCGACAGTCAATAGCTGCAACACAATGGAGGCAGATATATATGGCATGATACCTAAACCAAAGATGGATGCATTACTGAATGCACCACCAAGGAAAGTATCGATCAGCCCGAAAATACCCTCTGGTGCGTCATTCAGTTTTGAAGGGTCTACACCTGGTAAAACAATAAAGGATCCTAATCTAAAAATGATTAGGAACCCGATTGTATTGAGGATTCTTTCTCGAAGGTCTTCGATGGAGAAGATGTTCCTTATTGTCGAAATAAATTTTTTCATTAATCAATTTTATTTGCCGCGCCACCATTTTTCTCAATTGCAGCTGCTGCTGAAGCTGAGAACTGATGTGCTGTCACATCTAATTTGGCTTTCAATTCACCACCACCAAGAATTTTGATTCGATCATTCTTAGAAGCAACTCCATGAGCTACCAAAGTATCCAAGGTTACTGCGTCAAGATTATGCTTTTCGGCAAGCTCTTGTAGGGTATCTAGATTTACTGGCTTGAATCCAACTCTGTTGAAAGGTTTAAACCCAAACTTAGGAACCCTTCTTTGAAGTGGCATCTGACCACCTTCAAAACCCAGTTTGGTTTTATAACCTGATCTGGACTTAGCACCCTTATGACCTCTAGTAGATGTTCCACCTCGACCTGAACCTTGTCCTCGACCGATTCGCTTTCTATTTTTAGTAGAACCTTCTGCTGGTTTTAATGTATGTAGCTTCATAATTAAACTTCCTCTACTGTTACTAGGTGATTCACCTTCTTCACCATCCCATGGATTTGAGGCGTAGCCTCATGAACCACAGATTTATTGATTTTACCAAGCCCTAGGGCTGTAATAGTACCCTTTTGATCTTTTGGTCTGTCAATGGTACTTTTTACCTGAGTAATCTTAATCTTCGCCATGATTCTTAACCGTTAAATACTTTAGCCATTTTAACTCCCCTTTGCTGAGAAACAGCAATGGCATCTCTTAAATGAGTCAAAGCATCGATAGTCGCCTTCACCACGTTGTGTGGGTTAGATGAACCTTTTGACTTTGCAAGTACATCAGTTACACCAGCACTTTCAAGCACCGCTCGCATCGCACCACCTGCAATTACACCGGTACCAGGAGCAGCTGGCTTGATAAGGACGAAACCTCCACCATACTTACCTAATTGCTCGTGAGGAATAGTACCCTTAAGTACTGGAACTCTCACTAGGTTTTTCTTAGCATCTTCGATTCCCTTAGTGATAGCATCGGTTACCTCATTGGCTTTGCCAAGACCATAACCCACTACACCGTCACCGTCACCTACTACTACGATAGCTGAGAAGGAGAATCTACGACCACCCTTAACTACTTTCGCTACTCTATTAATAGCAACGACTTTTTCTTTAAGCTCTGTATCTGTAGCCCTGATTGGCTTTCTTCTTAGTTCAGACATCTTTGATTAAAATTTAAGGCCTCCTTCTCTGGCTCCATCGGCCAAAGCTTTCACATTACCATGGTACAAGTATCCGTTTCTGTCAAATACTACTTCGTTGACACCAGCAGCTACAGCTCGCTCAGCAAGCTTCTTCCCTACTTCTTTAGAAACATCCACTTTTACATTTTCTTTAGCACCAAGCTCTTTTGAAGATGCCTGTACCAATGTATGACCCTTAAGATCATCAACCAATTGAGCGTAAATACCTGAATTACTTTTGAAAACAGATAGTCTAGGTCTGGAATCTGTACCGGAAATCTTCTTTCTGATACCCTGCTTGATTCTAAGTCTTCTGGAACTCTTCTTAAATGCCATAACTTATTATTTTTTAGCGGCAGTTTTACCAGCC
Source organism: Algoriphagus sediminis (assembly GCF_030403435.1). Taxonomy (GTDB): domain Bacteria; phylum Bacteroidota; class Bacteroidia; order Cytophagales; family Cyclobacteriaceae; genus Algoriphagus; species Algoriphagus sediminis. The sequence continues at coordinate 254,895 of NZ_JAUEPH010000006.1, read as the reverse complement.
TTACGTCTAACTTGCTCACCAACGAAACGCACACCTTTTCCTTTGTATGGCTCGACTTTTCTCAGGTTCTTAATCTTAGCAGCTACCTGCCCGATCAGTTCCTTGTCATTACTGTTAAGGGTAATAATTGGATTTTTACCTTTCACAGTCTCCGTAGCTACTTTTACCTCTTCAGGAAGTGCAAAGAAGATATTGTGCGAATAACCTAGGTTAAGCTCTAGTACCTGACCGGCATTTGTAGCCTTGTAACCTACACCCACAAGCTCAATTTTCTTCTCGTACCCTTCAGAAACTCCGACAACAGCATTGCTGATGAGAGATCTGTATAGCCCGTGAAATGACTTATGTCTTTTCGATTCAGTTGGTCTTTCTAAAACCACCTGGTTTTCTTCTACTTTCACAGCGATATCCGGATGAACATCCTGAGTAAGCGTACCCTTTGGACCTTTAACAGTGACCAGCCCGTGAGCTGACACGTCTACAGTAACACCGCTGGGTAGATCTATTGGTTTTTTACCTATTCTAGACATGAGTGTTTATTAATATACGTAGCAAAGAACTTCTCCTCCGACACCTTCGACTCTGGCTTCTTTGTCAGTCATCACACCTTTAGAAGTTGAGATTACTGCCACGCCCAAACCGTTGATTACACGGGGTAGTTCAGTATGTTTTACATATTTTCTTAAACCTGGAGTACTCACTCTTTGCAGGCTTACGATTGCATTTTTCTTGGTAGCAGGATTATACTTCAAAGCAATTTTAATAGTACCCTGAGCACCATTATCTTCGAATTTATAATTCTGAATGTATCCCTTATCATGCAATACTTTCGTGATCTCCTTCTTCAAATTAGAAGCAGGGATCTCCACGATTCTATGAGAAGCCTTAATGGCATTCCTCAATCGAGTCAGATAGTCAGCTATTGGATCTGTCATTTTCTTTTTAGTCTAGCTCCGCCCAAACGGGGGGCAAAGTTACGAATTGATTCTTATAATAAAAACTACTGTCGCTATTTTACCAGCTAGACTTCGTTACACCAGGAATTTCGCCGTTTGCGGCCATTTCTCTGAAAGTAACTCTGTTGATCCCAAATTTCCTCATGTAGCCTTTCGGTCTACCGGTCATTTTGCATCGGTTATGAAGTCTTACAGGAGAAGCATTCTTTGGAAGCTTATCAAGCGCCTCGTAGTCACCGGCAGCTTTTAGCTCGGCTCTTTTCTTGGCATACTTGGCTACCAATCGCTCTCTCTTTCTTTCACGTGCTTTGATTGACTCTCTTGCCATGATTAATTCTCTTTATTTTGGTTAGCGAAAGGCATTCCAAACGCTCTTAGAAGCGCTAGGCTTTCCTCGTCTGAATTTGCAGTAGTCACAAATGTGATATCCATACCTGAGATTCTGTTCACCTTTTCGATGCTGATCTCTGGGAAGATAATTTGCTCAGCTACTCCAAGAGTGTAGTTACCTCTACCATCGAATCCCTTATCGGAAATTCCTTTGAAGTCTCTTACTCGAGGAAGAGCCACAGTCATAAGACGATCTAGAAATTCATACATTCTGTCACCTCTCAATGTAACTTTAGCTCCGATAGGCATTCCTTCTCTCAGCTTAAAATTAGAGATTGAATTCTTTGCCTTAGTAGACACTGCTCTTTGACCGGTGATAAGAGAAAGCTCTTCTACACCCTGATCCACTAATTTCTTATCAGCTACAGCAGCTCCGATACCTTTGTTAAGCACAATCTTGCTCAACTTTGGTACTTGCATTACTGAAGTGTACTGAAATTTCTCTTTTAGAGCTGGTACGATTTCTTCTACGTACTTTGCCTTAATTCTAGGATTAGCCATTGATCACCTCCCCTGTTTTCTTAGAATATCTAACTAGTTTTCCGTTCTCACCAGCTTTGCGCCCAGTACGGGTAGCTTCACCAGTTTTAGGATCTACAAGCATCAAATTACTGATATCGATAGAAGCTTCTTTCTTGTCGATTCCACCTTCAGGCTTAGCTGCAGTAGGCTTCACATGCTTTGTAATCATGTTCAATCCTTCCACAAATGCTCTCCTCTTACTTGTATCCACAGAAAGAACCTTTCCTGTTTTTCCTTTGTCGTCTCCCGAGATTACCTTCACAGTATCACCGGTTTTGATATGGAATTTTGCTTTTTTATTTCTTTCCATGATTACAGTACTTCTGGTGCTAATGAAACGATTTTCATAAACATCTTTTCTCTAAGCTCTCTAGCGACTGGACCGAAGATACGTGTACCTCTAGGCTCGTCGTTATTGTTTAGCAAAACAGCTGCATTGTCCTCAAATCGAATATAAGACCCGTCTTTACGTCTTATTTCTTTTTTGGTGCGTACGATTACCGCTCTAGACACGGTTCCTTTTTTCATGTTGGTGGAAGAGGCTGACTTTACTGTCACGACTACTTTGTCCCCAATGGACGCGTAACGCTTCTTGGTTCCTCCCAAAACTCGGATTACAAGCACTTCTTTAGCACCTGAGTTATCCGCTACACTTAGTCTGGATTCTTGTTGTACCATGATTACTTAGCCTTTTCAATAATTTCAACTAATCTCCAACGCTTGCTTTTACTCAGCGGACGAGTTTCTGAGATTTTAACGATGTCTCCAGGAGCACATTCGTTTTTCTCGTCATGAGCCATAAACTTGGTAGTTTTAGTAACAAATTTTCCATAGATACCATGCTTCTTGCGACGCTCAACGGCCACAGTGATGGACTTGTCCATTTTATTACTTACCACTTTACCAATTCTTTCTTTACGAAGATTTCTTTCAATCGTAGCCATCTTATTTTCTATTAGCTATTATTTGGCTGTCAATATCGTCTTCAATCTTGCGATTAGACGCTTTGACTCGCGGATTCTGTTTGGATTCTCAATCGGAGAAATGTTATGAGCAAACTGAAGTTTGGTCAAATTCTCCTTCTCAGCGACTATTCGCTCTTGGATTTCACTTGCGGAAAGTGAACGGATTTCTGAATTTTCCATAGGTTCTACTATTCTGCGTATTCTCTACGAACAACAAATTTTGTGCTTACAGGAAGCTTTTGCTGTGCAAGTCGAAGAGCTTCTTTAGCCGTTTCCATACTTACACCAGTTGCTTCGAATAAGATCGTACCTGGTTTGATTGGAGCTACCCAGTATTCTGGAGCACCTTTTCCTTTACCCATACGAACTTCCGCAGGCTTTTTAGTGATTGGCTTATCTGGAAAAATTCTAATCCAAACTTGTCCTTCACGCTTCATAGCCCTGGTCATCGCAATACGAGCTGCCTCTATTTGGCGAGCTGTAATCCATCCTGCTTCAAGAGACTTGATGCCAAAGTTCCCGAAAGAAAGCGTATGCCCTCTTTGCGCGATGCCTTTGACACGGCCCTTTTGCATTTTTCTATATTTAGTTCTTTTTGGCTGTAACATGATTCCTCAATAAACAGGTGAAAATTAATTTCTTCTTCTACGTCTTGGAGCTCCGTCACGCTTTGGACCAGCGTTTCTTCCTCCTTTTGGATCATTAGCCGAACCCTGGTTAGGAGAGAGATCTCTCTTACCATATACTTCTCCTTTGAATATCCATACTTTGATACCTATGATTCCATAGACTGTCAAAGCTTCAGATATTGCATAGTCAATGTCTGCTCTGAGTGTATGAAGAGGAATTCTTCCTTCTTTGTACATTTCAGATCTAGCCATTTCAGCGCCACCTAGTCTTCCTGAAAGTTTGATTTTGATACCTTCGGCACCTACTCTCATAGAAGCCGCGATCGCCTGCTTCATGGCTCTTCGGAAAGAGATCCTAGCTTGAAGTTGAGATGCGATAGATTCTCCTACTAGCTTGGCATCCAATTCAGGACGCTTGATTTCAAAAATATTGATTTGAATATCTTTGCCAGTAAGCTTCTTTAGCTCTTCCTTAAGCTTGTCTACTTCGGCTCCGCCTTTACCAATTACTACACCCGGACGGGCAGTGTGTACCGTAAGCGTAATTCTTTTGAGCGTACGCTCAATGATCACCTTAGATATACCTCCCTTAGGGATTCTGGCAAGGACGTATTTACGGATTTTCTGATCTTCGAATAGTTTATCAGCAAAGTTCCTCCCACCATACCAGTTGGAGTCCCAGCCTTTAACCACGCCAAGTCTAAATCCTATTGGGTTAATCTTTTGTCCCATGGTCTCTTTTAATTTGCCTTTTCGTTTGTTTCTACTTCATCAGCGGTCACGTCTTCTACAGAAGCATTAAATGCATCAACTACAAGAGTGACATGATTAGATCTTTTGCGAATTCTATGTCCACGACCCTGAGGAGCTGGTCTCAAACGCTTAAGCATTCTACCACCGTCTACCATGATCGTTTTGATATACAAGTCTGCTTCTTCCAGTTTTTCATCTGGATTTTTTGCCTGCCAGTTAGCCACTGCAGATAACAATAGTTTCTCAAGTCTCGCCGCTCCCTGGTTAGGAGTGAACTTAAGGATGCTAAGTGCTTGACCTACTCTTTTTCCTCTTACTAAGTCAGCGACAAGTCGCATTTTGCGGGTAGAGGTAGGAACATTATTTAATCTTGCTATTGCTTCCATGATTATCTCTTTCCTTTATCTTTTTTAGCAATGTGCCCTCTAAAGTTTCTGGTAGGAGCAAATTCACCTAGCTTATGACCTACCATGTTATCTGTGACAAATACTGGAATAAACTTATTTCCATTATGCACAGCGAAAGTATGTCCTACGAAGTCTGGTGAGATCATGGATCTTCTTGACCAAGTCTTGATGACAGATTTCTTGCCTGACTCGTTCATCACATCCACTTTCTTCATCAGGTGGTGCTCGATATAAGGACCTTTTTTTAATGATCTTGCCATGATTATTTAGATCTTTTGCTGATGATGAATTTATTCGAATACTTCTTGCTAGCTCGGGTCTTCTTTCCTTTAGCCAAAACACCAGTTCTGGATCTTGGATGACCACCGGATGAACGTCCTTCACCACCACCCATTGGGTGATCTACTGGGTTCATCGCTACACCTCTTACTCTTGGACGTGCACCTAACCATCTTTTTCTACCTGCTTTTCCAAGAACCACATTCATATGGTCCGCATTGGAAACAGATCCGATAGTGGCCATACAAACGCCAAGTACCAATCTCATCTCACCGGATGGAAGTTTAACAGTCACGTATTTTCCCTCACGAGCAACAATCTGCGCATAACCTCCTGCACTTCTTACCATTGCTGCTCCTTTGCCAGGCTTCAATTCCACATTGTGTACAATTGTACCCAAAGGAATATTCATCATGCGCATAGCATTACCTACCTCAGGTGCTACTTTCTCTCCGGAAATCACTGTTTGTCCAACTTGCAAACCTTCCGGTGCGATAATATAGGCTTTCGCTCCGTCTGCATAGTATAACAGTGCAAGTCGAGCGGTTCTGTTTGGATCATACTCGATACCTTTTACAGTAGCAGGTACATCAAACTTATTTCTCTTGAAGTCTACTACACGTAGTCTTCTCTTATGACCACCACCGATATTTCGCTGGGTCATTTTGCCTTGATTATTTCTACCTCCTGATTTCTTCAAAGGGGCAAGAAGAGACTTCTCTGGCGCTGACTTAGTAATCTCGTCAAACGCGGGAGCTACTCTAAATCTCGTCCCTGGAGTAATCGGATTCATTTTTTTAATTGCCATGATACTGATTCAATTAAACTTCTCCGTAAAAATCAATTACATCACCTTCAGCGACTTCAACCATTGCCTTCTTAAAGGAATTGGTGAATCCTGATACGATCTGGCTTTTAGTGTATCTGGTCTTTCTCTTTGCGGCATAGCGCATAGTTCTGACAGATACAACTTTTACACCATATGTCTTTTCTACAGCTGCTTTGATCTCTGGCTTCTTGGCAGTTTTATCTACCACGAATCCATAAACGCCACCTTCATTCATGGCGGAAACCTTCTCTGTAATTATGGGCTGCTTTAGAATATCCATTGTCTTATTTCGATAAAATGGTTTCCAACATACTCACAGACCCTTCGCAAAGCACTAACTGATCAGCGTGAAGCACCTGGTAAGTATTTACATCATTTACAGTGACTACCTGGGACTTTGGTAAGTTTCTGCTGGACAGATAAACATTCTTATTTGCCTCTGGCAAAACCACCAATGTCTTTTTGTCTCCAAGAGACAATCCGTTCAGCAAGTTCACATAGTCCTTAGTCTTTGGAGAATCCAAAGTTAGGTTCTCTAGAATGGTAAGGCTTTCTTCCTGAACCTTGTAAGTCAAAGCTGACTTTCTAGCCAATTGCTTCAACTTCTTATTCAATTTGAAAGAATAGTTTCTTGGTCGTGGACCAAAAATTCTACCACCACCTCTGAAAAGTGGAGACTTGATAGAACCTGCTCTTGCCGTACCAGTACCCTTTTGCTTTTTGATCTTTTTAGTAGATCCAGCAATTTCGTTTCTTTCCTTAGACTTATGAGTCCCCTGTCTTTGATTAGCCAGGTACTGCTTTACGTCTAAGTATATCGCGTGATCGTTTGGTTCGATCCCGAAAATTTCCTCAGAAAGTGTCACCTTTCTTCCGGTATCTTCTCCTTTATGATTGATTACTGCTAATTCCATGGCTTATTTCTCTAGAATTACATAAGAATTTTTTGGACCTGGAACAGAGCCAGAAACCAAAATCAGATTCTTTTCAGGATAAATTTTCATCACCTTAAGGTTGACGACTTTAACCCTGTCACCACCCATTCTTCCAGCCATTCTTAATCCCTTAAATACTCGGGAAGGCCAAGAACAAGCACCAATCGAACCAGGGTGTCTCTGTCTGTTGTGCTGACCGTGAGTAGCATCACCCACACCACCAAAACCATGACGTTTAACCACACCTTGGAATCCTTTACCTTTAGAAGTCCCGATAGCATCCACGAAGTCACCTTCTTTGAATACTTCTTCAGACTTCACAGTAGCTCCTAGATCTACCTGGCCTTCAAACTCGACCCGGAAATCACGGAACTCAACAACCTTGTGCTTAGGAGTGGTACCAGCCTTTTTAAAATGGCCGATTAATGGCTTCGGAGTGTTTTTCTCCTTCCGCTCACCAAATCCTAGTTGCACAGCGCTGTACCCGTCTGTTTCAACGTTTTTTACTTGCGTAACTACGCAAGGACCAGCTTCTATTAGCGTGCATGCGACATTACGTCCATCGGCACTAAAAATGCTAGTCATTCCTACTTTTTTTCCAATAATACCAGACATCTTAATAAGATAATTTGATAATTCTCAAGCGCTTAGGCGCGTGAGCCCTTTTTAAGGACTGCAAAGTTACTGAAATAAAATTCTGTAACAAACACCCCTCAGTTTATTTTCCCCTGATTTTCAGGTTTTTTGCTTCTCCTCCAAAACATTTTGCATGAGCAGCATTTCAATTCTTAATTCCTGGATTGCAAAAGAAAAGACCTGAGCAAAAACTCAGGTCTTTCTTTTTGAAATTTCAGGTGAAATCAAACTTTGATTTCTACATCCACACCACTCGGAAGCTCGATTTTCATCAAAGCATCCACAGTCTTAGAACTGTTTGAGTAGATGTCTACCAATCTCTTGTAGGTACAAAGCTGGTATTGGTCCCTTGCTTTCTTGTTTACGTGTGGCGACTTAAGCACAGTAAACTTCTCTTTTTTAGTTGGCAATGGAATAGGTCCAACCACAACAGCTCCTGTAGATTTTACAGCCTTTACGATTTTCTCTGATGACTTATCCACCAGGCTATGATCGTATGATTTTAGTTTTATTCTGATTTTCTGATTCAACTCAATATTCTTTAGGCTTTTTCACCTTTAACGTTTGCAATCACAGATTCCGCAATATTATTCGGAACCGCCGCATAATGCGAGAATGTCAATGAAGCGGTAGCTCTACCAGAGGTAATGGTTCTAAGGTCAGTGATATAGCCAAACAATTCTGACAATGGAACATCAGCCTTAACAACAGATGAAGTTCCTTTAGTATCCATTCCTTTCATCAAACCTCTTCTTCTATTCAAGTCACCAGTGATAGGTCCTGTGTACTCATCAGGGGTTACCACATCTACAGCCATGATCGGCTCTAGCAACTGTGGACTACACTGTCTTGCTGCTTCCTTAAATCCAATTCTCGCCGCCAATTCAAATGACAAAGCATCAGAATCGACATCGTGGAAGGAACCATGGAACAATCTCACTTTCATGGAATCGATAGGATATCCTGCAAGTGGACCATTGTTCATAGCCTCAGCAAATCCCTTCTGGATAGATGGAATGAATTCTTTAGGAATAACACCACCAACGATAGCATTTTCGAATTCAAGTCCTGGCTTAATTTCACCAGTCTCTGGATCTTCAGGTTTTGGACCGATCTCAAATACGATATCGGCAAATTTACCCTTACCACCAGTTTGCTTCTTATAAACTTCTTTATGTTCAACACTTGAGAAAAGAGCTTCTTTGTATGCAACCTGAGGCGCACCTTGGTTGATCTCAACCTTGAACTCTCTCTTCAAACGGTCAATAATAATATCAAGGTGAAGCTCTCCCATACCTCTAAGGATAGTCTGACCAGTTTCATGGTCAGTGTTGACCTGTAGAGTTGGGTCTTCTTCTACAAGCTTTGCGATAGCCATACCTAGCTTATCCACGTCAGCCTGAGTCTTAGGCTCAATAGCATAACCAATTACTGGCTCTGGGAAAATCATAGATTCAAGGACTACCTTTCTTTGCTCATGGCAAAGGGTATCTCCAGTTTTGATATCCTTAAACCCTACTACTGCTCCAATATCACCTGCTCTTAAAGCATCGATTTGATTCTGCTTATTGGCATGCATCTGGAACACTCGAGAAATTCTCTCTTTATTTCCAGACCGGCTATTGAACACGTAGGAACCTGAATCAAGAACTCCTGAATAAGCCCTAACGAAACAAAGTCTACCTACGAATGGGTCAGTAGCAATCTTAAATGCAAGACCTGCGAAAGGCTCATCTTCATTTGGCGCAATGGCTACCTTCTTTTCTTCATCCTCTAAGTCTGAAGCGATGATATCATCTTTATCCAAAGGAGAAGGAAGAATTTCCATAACCAAATCGAGCATGGTCTGCACTCCTTTATTTTTAAATGAAGAACCACAAACCATAGGAACGATCTTCATGTCAATAGTAGCTGCACGAAGGGCACTTAGGATCTCTGCCTCGGTGATCGAATTAGGATCATCGAAGAATTTTTCCATCAAGCTTTCATCATAATCAGCTACCGCTTCAAGCAAATGTTCTCTCCACTGAGCTACTTCGTCTACCATGTCTTCAGGAATCGGAACTTCTTCAAAAGTCATCCCCATATCCTCTTCGTTCCAGACAATTCCTCTATTGTTGATCAAATCAACAACACCTCTAAATTTATCTTCGGCACCGATAGGCAACTGCAATGGAACTGCGTAGCTTCCTAGCATTTCCTTTACTTGCTTACAAACTTCAAGGAAGTTTGCGCCAGCTCGGTCCATTTTGTTCACGAATCCGATTCGTGCTACTTTATAGTTATCAGCTAATCGCCAGTTAGTTTCAGACTGTGGTTCAACACCATCCACAGCACTGAAAAGGAAGACAAGACCATCCAATACTCTCAAGGATCTGTTTACTTCCACTGTGAAGTCCACGTGTCCGGGAGTATCGATGATATTGATTTGGTATTTCTGATCTCTGTAATTCCAAAATACGGTAGTAGCAGCAGATGTAATAGTAATACCTCTCTCCTGCTCCTGCGCCATCCAGTCCATGGTTGCAGCACCGTCGTGAACCTCACCTATTTTGTGAGAAACACCTGAATAAAAAAGAATTCTTTCGGTAGTAGTAGTTTTACCTGCATCAATGTGTGCAGCAATACCGATGTTTCTGGTGAATTTTAAATCTCTCTTCGACATCCTAATTAAAATCTAAAGTGGGAGAATGCTTTATTCGCTTCGGCCATTCTGTGCGTGTCATCTTTCTTCTTAACAGCAGCACCTTCACCTTTGGAAGCCGCGATGATCTCGCCTGCAAGACGATCCATCATGGTTTTTTCACCTCTTTTTCTGGAATATTGAATCATCCATTTGATCCCTAATGCCATTTTTCTCTCGGGTCGAACTTCCATTGGAACCTGGAATGTAGCACCACCAACTCTACGACTCTTCACCTCAACGGATGGAGCAATATTGTTAAGCGCCTTTCTCCAAACTTCAAGACCATTCTCACCTACTTTTTCTTCAACCTTTTCTACCGCATCGTAGAAAATATTGTAAGCAATACTCTTCTTACCATCTACCATAAGACAATTCACAAACTTGGTTACCAAGGTGTCATTGAACTTCGGATCAGGAAGAATATATCTCTTCTTTGGTTTCGCTTTTCTCATTTTTTCTTGTTGTTATAAATTACTTCTTAGCGTCCTTTGGGCGCTTAGCACCATACTTAGAGCGACCTTGCTTACGGTCTTTTACTCCGGCAGTATCTAGTGCACCTCGGATGATGTGATATCTTACACCTGGTAAATCCTTAACACGACCACCTCTGATCAATACGATCGAGTGCTCCTGTAAATTATGACCTTCTCCAGGGATATAGGCATTCACTTCCTTCCCGTTTGTCAATCTCACCCTGGCCACTTTCCTCATCGCTGAGTTAGGCTTCTTAGGGGTGGTAGTGTATACTCTGGTACAAACTCCTCTTCGCTGAGGACATGCGTCCAAAGCTCTAGATTTTGATTTGGTCTCCAGTGTAGTTCTACCTTTTCTTACTAACTGTTGAATAGTAGGCATTAACTGATAAAATTTAGTCTTCCTGTAAACTGTTAAATTTTGGACTGCAAAGGTAAAGAAAGAATTAAGATGAACAAAATTAAGAAGTTATATTTCTTTTATGCTTCTCCAGCCGGTCCAAAACTCACCGGAAACTGAGGGGTTCCTCCTGATGGATTGATCTTCCCGAAAGCTTTTTCATACTTATCAATATTATCTTTCAAAGCCGCCAGAAGTCTCTGTGCATGCTCTGGGGTGACAATCACACGAGATTTGACTTTCGCCTTTGGTACTCCCGGCATTAATCGAATAAAATCAATTACAAACTCAGAATTTGAGTGAGCAATCATGGCTAGATTTGAATAAACACCTTCAGCTACCTCTTCTGATAGCTCAATATTTATTGGCTGATTTCCTGGTTTCTTGTTTTTTGGATCTTCCATAATTTTTGGATTAAAAAAGGCCTGCGATACGCAGGCCTTTTCAATTAAAATTTATCTATTCATTAAAGAATCGCTTCACTTGATCTGGTCGATGGAGTATTTTCCATGTTCTCAGAAAGTTGTTCGTACTCCTCCTTTGAACCGACGATCATGTTTTGAATTCTTCTCTGGCCTGTACCTGCTGGAATCAGGTGACCTACGATCACATTTTCCTTTAGACCAAGCAACTCATCACGCTTACCACGGATGGAAGCTTCAGATAGTACCTTGGTAGTTTCCTGGAAGGAAGCAGCAGATATAAAGCTTTCTGTTCCTAGGGAAGCCGCCGTGATACCTTGAAGAGTAGGCTTAGAAACTGCAGTTTCAGCATCTCTTACCTGAACAACCTTCAAGTCCTTACGCTTCAAGCTAGAATTTTCATCTCTCAGCCTTCTGGCAGAAATGATCATACCTGGCTTCAAAGTGCTGGAATCTCCGGCATCCATCACCACCTTCTTGTCTAGAATAATGTCATTTTCCTCACGGAAAGCCCATTTATCTACGACTTGATTTTGAAGGAATCCTGTATCACCAGCATCTAGTATTTCTACTTTCTGCATCATTTGGCTTACGATAACTTCAATGTGCTTATCATTGATCTTCACACCTTGTAATCTATAAACCTCCTGGATTTCATTCACAAGATATTCCTGAACAGCAGTTGGGCCTTTAATGGCAAGTATATCATTTGGAGTAATCGCCCCATCAGAAAGTGGTTCACCCGCACGGATAAAGTCATTCTCCTGAACCAGGATATGCTTAGAAAGAGAAACCATATACTTCTTCGTGATTCCATCTTTTGATGTAATCAAGATTTCTCTATTACCTCGCTTGATACCTCCGTATGCTACCACTCCGTCAATCTCAGAAACTACTGCTGGGTTCGATGGGTTTCTAGCCTCGAAAAGCTCAGTCACTCTAGGAAGACCTCCTGTAATATCTCTGGTTTTACCCACAGATCTTGGAATCTTCACAAGTACCTGACCTGCTTTCACCTTATCTCCTTGCTCTACAGCAAGGTGAGCTTCTACCGGAATATTGTATGACTTAGAGTCATCTCCATAATTCACGATAATAGCCGGGTTTTTGGTTCTGTCCTTAGAGTCGATGATAACCTTTTCACGGAAGCCAGTCTGATCATCAGCTACCTCCTTATAAGTAATACCTTCTACGATGGATTCAAATTCAACAGAACCATCGAATTCTGAAAGGATTACAGCATTGTAAGGATCCCAAGTACAAAGAGAATCACCTTTTCCTATTTTCTGACCATCCTTCACTGCAAGGTGAGCGCCATAAGGAACGTGATTAGACACGAGTGTCTTTCCAGATTTCGCATCGTTGATTTTGATCTCACCTGATCTACCCATTACTACCATCACTTTCTCACCGTCCTTATTGGAAGACTCGATCCATCTTAGCTCTTCGTCAAACTCAACCTTACCTTCAAATTTCGCAGTAATGGAAGCCTCTACAGCCATGTTGGATGCAGTACCACCTACGTGGAAAGTTCTCAGGGTAAGCTGTGTTCCTGGTTCACCAATGGACTGAGCAGCAATCACACCAACGGACTCACCGTTTTGGACGATATTGCCAGTAGCCAAGTTTCTACCATAACACTTAGAGCAAACACCTCTACGGGTTTCACAAGTCAAAACGGATCTGATTTCCACCTCTTCAATAGATGATTCATCTACCTTGGCAGCTATCTCATCAGAAATTTCTTCACCAGCACTGATGATTAGTTCATCAGTTTGTGGATCATAAACATCATGAACGGATACTCTACCTACAATTCTTTCAGAAAGTGGCTCAACAATCTCGTCATTGTCACGAAGTGGTTCTACCACTAGGCCTCTCAAGGTTCCGCAGTCCTCTTCGGTAACAATCATATCCTGGGCTACATCTACCAATCGACGGGTCAAATAACCAGCATCGGCAGTTTTAAGAGCTGTATCTGCAAGACCTTTTCTCGCACCGTGAGTGGAGATAAAGTATTCCAATACATCAAGACCTTCCTTAAAGTTGGAAAGAATTGGGTTTTCGATAATCTCACCAACAGACCCTTGAAGGTTTTTCTGTGGTTTCGCCATCAAACCTCTCATGCCACCCAGCTGACGAATTTGCTCTCTGGAACCTCTTGCTCCTGAGTGCATCATCATATAAATAGCATTGAACCCTTGCTTATCCTCTTCCATCTGCTTCATCAGATTATTAGTCAGATGAGAGTTGGTACGAGTCCAGATGTCAATTACCTGGTTATATCTTTCGTTATCTGTAATCAGACCCATTAAGTAGTTATTCCATACTTGGTCAACTTCCTCCTGCGCCTTAGCAATCATTGGATCTTTCTCCTCAGGAATAATTACGTCATTAAGTCCCATAGAAAGTCCACCTCGATATGCCATTTGGAATCCAAGACTCTTAATGTCATCAAGGAATTGAGCCGTTCTTGAAATTCCACAAACCTTCACTACCTGAGCGATAATTTGCTGCAATTTCTTCTTGGTCAAAAGCTCATTTACAAACCCTACTTCCTCAGGTACATATTGGTTGAAGATCAACCTACCAGCAACCGTTTCTACGATCTGCTCTTTGATCTCGCCGCTTGCATCACGCACATTAACTTTACACTTAATATTTGCATGCTGAGAAATTGCCCCTTCATTGAGAGCAATGATTACCTCTTCCTGGCTATAGAAAGTCATCCCCTCACCTGGAACAGGCTCTTCAGGTGTTGACTTTTTACCTTTGGTCACATAATACAGACCCAAAACCATATCCTGAGAAGGTACCGTAATTGGTGCTCCATTTGCAGGGTTAAGGATATTGTGAGCAGAAAGCATTAGGGTAGAAGCCTCAAGAATAGCTTCATGTCCAAGCGGAACGTGAACGGCCATTTGGTCACCGTCAAAATCCGCATTAAATGCAGTACACACCAATGGGTGAAGCTGAATCGCTTTACCTTCTATAAGCTTTGGCTGGAAAGCCTGAATACCTAATCTGTGAAGCGTAGGAGCACGGTTAAGCAATACAGGGTGTCCTTTCAATACATTTTCAAGAATATCCCATACTACCGGATCCTTACGATCAACAATCTTCTTAGCAGACTTTACAGTCTTCACAATACCTCTTTCGATTAGTTTCCTGATAATAAAAGGCTTGAAAAGCTCCGCAGCCATATTTTTAGGAAGACCACACTCGTGAAGCTTCAATTCAGGACCCACTACGATCACCGAACGACCGGAGTAATCCACACGCTTACCGAGCAAGTTTTGACGGAAACGACCTTGCTTACCTTTCAACATATCAGAAAGGGATTTTAGCGCACGATTTCCATCTGATCTTACCGCATTTACTTTTCTTGAATTATCAAATAAGGAGTCAACAGCCTCCTGAAGCATTCTCTTTTCGTTTCTCAAGATCACCTCAGGTGCCTTAATATCGATCAAACGCTTCAATCGGTTATTTCTGATGATTACTCTTCTATAAAGATCATTCAAGTCAGAGGTAGCGAATCTACCACCATCAAGAGGAACCAAAGGTCTCAATTCTGGCGGGATCACTGGAACCATTCTCACGATCATCCACTCAGGACGATTCTCAATTCTGGTCCTGGCATCTCTGAAAGCCTCAACAACTTTCAGTCTCTTCAACGCCTCAGCTTTTCTCTGCTGAGAGGTATCAGTTGCTGCCTGATGTCTCAAGGAGTAAGAAAGATCATCTAGATCGAGACGAGCAAGAAGCATTTCAAGAGCTTCAGCACCCATCTTAGCGATAAACTTATTTGGATCATCGTCATCTAATTGATGATTCTCCTTCGGAAGTTTATCCATAATATCCAGATACTCATCTTCAGTCAGGAAGTCCAGATATTGAACTCCATCCTCTTCTTTGATACCTGGCTGCACTACAGCATATCGCTCGTAGTATACAATTTGATCAAGCTTTTTGGTCGGAAGACCTAATAGATATCCGATCTTATTTGGAAGAGATTTGAAGTACCAAATATGAGCTACAGGAACCACCAACTCGATGTGACCCATTCGCTCTCTACGCACTTTCTTCTCTGTCACCTCAACACCACATCGATCGCAAATGATGCCTTTATATCGAATACGCTTATATTTTCCACAATGACACTCCCAGTCTTTCACTGGACCAAAAATTCTCTCACAGAACAAACCGCCCATTTCAGGCTTGTACGTTCTGTAGTTGATGGTTTCTGGCTGAGTCACCTCTCCGTTTGAGCTATCCAGAATAGATTCTGGAGAGGCCAAACTGATGGTCACTCTTGAAAAGTCATTGTTGAGTTTTTTATTTTTTCTAAACGCCATAGTTTTTGAATATAGGTTTGGGCCTTTTCAGGCCCGATAAGCCAAATTAATCTAAGGTAATCTCTAATGCCAAGCCTCTTAGCTCATGAACCAATACATTGAATGATTCAGGAATATTTGGCTTAGGAAGGTTTTCACCTTTCACAATCGACTCGTATGCTTTTGCACGACCGATTACATCGTCAGACTTCACTGTAAGAATCTCTTGCAGTACATGAGAAGCACCGAATGCCTCGAGTGCCCATACCTCCATCTCTCCAAATCGCTGGCCACCAAACTGAGCTTTACCACCCAATGGTTGCTGCGTAATCAGAGAGTATGGCCCGATAGATCTTGCGTGCATCTTATCATCGACTAGGTGACCCAGCTTCAGCATATAAGCAATACCCACGGTTACCGGCTGATCAAATCTATTTCCAGATAATCCATCATAAAGGTAAGTTCTACCAAATGCTGGAAGACCGGCAAGCTCTAGCTCATTTGAAACTTCTTCCATGGTAGCTCCATCGAAAATAGGAGTAGCATATTTCTTACCTAGTTTCTGACCGGCCCATGCAAGTACAGTTTCAAAAATCTGACCAATGTTCATTCTGGAAGGTACACCAAGTGGATTCAAGACGATGTCCATTGGAGTTCCATCCTCAAGGAATGGCATGTCCTCGTCTCTAACGATTCGAGCTACAATACCTTTGTTTCCGTGACGACCAGCCATCTTATCACCTACTTTCAGTTTACGCTTTTTAGCCACGTAAACTTTCGCAAGCTGAACGATACCTGCAGGAAGCTCATCTCCTACCTCTAAGGTGAATCTTTCTCTCTTGAATACACCACTGATTTCGTTTCGCGAATTGGTATAATTTTTAACCAATTTAACGATTAGATCATTGATGCGCTCATCCTTAGTCCAATCATCAAGAATGATATCAGAGATCAAGTTTGCCTCCTCTGGAACATTGTAGTTAGACTCGTCTCTATAAGGATTCTTCGCTGGGAATAAATTATTCTCAATGTTTTTCGCATTGAACTTTGTTCCCTTACTGATGATCTCATCACCGAACTTATGCTTCACTCCCTGAGAGGTCTGTCCATCCAGAATAGTCACCAACTTATTGATCATTCTCTCTCTGATCGCAAGAAGGTCCTTAGAGTACCTTGCCTTTAGCTTTTCAACCTCAGCCTTAGATTTTGCTCGATGATCTTTGTCCTTCTTAGGTCTGGAGAATAATTTGGTTTCAATTACTACGCCGTTAAGAGATGGGGAAGCTTTCAAAGAAGCGTCCTTCACATCACCTGCCTTATCTCCAAAGATTGCTCTAAGAAGCTTTTCTTCCGGAGTAGGGTCCGTTTCACCTTTTGGAGTAATCTTACCAATGATGATGTCACCTTCTTTGATCTCAGCTCCGATTCGGATGATTCCATTTTCGTCGAGATGCTTAACTGCTTCCTCAGATACGTTAGGAATTTCAGAAGTCAATTCTTCCTCTCCTCTTTTAGTATCTCTTACTTCAAGCTGGAACTCTTCCACGTGGATAGAGGTAAAAATATCCTCTCTTACTACACGCTCAGAAATCACGATCGCATCCTCAAAGTTATAACCTTGCCATGGCATGTATGCCACTTTAAGGTTCTTACCTAAAGCAAGTTCACCTTCGTTCGTAGAATATCCTTCTACCAGAACCTGACCCTTAACTACTTTCTGCCCTTTCAGCACCAATGGCGTCAGGTTGATGGTAGTGTCTTGGTTAGTTCTTCTGAACTTAATCAAGTCATAGGTTTTGTACTCATCGGAGAAGTTTACTAGGAGCTCATCATCAGTCAAATCATATTTGATTGTAATTTTACAAGCATCCACATAATCCACAACACCATTAGCCTCAGCTATGATAAGCGATCTGGAATCTACTGCGGCTCTCGCCTCTAGTCCGGTACCTACGATTGGAGACTCCGCCTTAAGCAAAGGAACTGCCTGGCGCTGCATGTTTGATCCCATCAGTGCTCTGTTCGCATCATCATGCTCCAAGAAAGGAATCAACGAAGCGGCAACAGATACAATCTGATTCGGCGCAACATCCATGTAGCTGATTTCCTTTGGATCAAGAACTGGGAAGTCACCTTCAAATCTTGCCTTTACTTTTTCGTTGACAAATTTCCCTGAATCATCTAGTGGGGCATTTGCCTGAGCAATATTATGATCATCTTCTTCCTCCGCTGTAAGGAAAATAATGTCATCTTTCTTCATTGCGACTTTTCCATTTTTCACCTTTCTATAAGGTGTCTCAAGGAAGCCCATTGAATTCACTTTCGCGTGAACGCACAAAGAGGAGATCAAACCAATGTTTGGTCCTTCAGGAGTTTCGATAGTACAAAGTCGACCGTAGTGCGTGTAGTGAACGTCTCGAACCTCGAAACCTGCTCTTTCTCTGGATAGTCCACCAGGTCCCAAAGCAGAAAGCCTTCTCTTATGAGTCAGCTCTGCCAATGGATTCGTTTGATCCATAAACTGAGAAAGCTGATTGGTTCCGAAAAAGGAATTGATCACAGAAGAAAGTGTTCTTGCGTTGATCAAGTCTACAGGCTTGAAGTCCTCATTATCCCGAACATTCATTCTTTCACGGATGGTTCTCGCCATTCTCGCAAGACCAACTCCGAATTGACTGTAAAGTTGTTCGCCTACAGTTCTAACTCTTCTATTACTCAAGTGATCAATATCATCCACTACTGCTTTCGAATTGATTAAGCCGATCAAATACTTCACAATAGAAATGATATCGTCCTTGGTCAAGACAATTTTCTCAGCCTCGATATCAAGACCAAGCTTTTTGTTAATTCTATATCGTCCTACTTCTCCAAGATCATATCTCTTATCGGAGAAGAAAAGACTATTTATCACCTCACGAGCGGTAGACTCATCAGGTGCTTCTGTATTTCTAAGTTGTCGATAAATTACCTCAACCGCTTCCTTTTCAGAATTTGAGTTATCCTTTTGAAGAGTATTGTAGACAATAGAGTAATCTGCAATGTTCACATCTTCCCTGTGAAGGATGATGCTTTTAGCTCCAGATTCCAAAATCAAGTCTACATCTTCAGGGGTAAGGACAGTATCTCTTTCGAGAAGTACTTCATTCCTATCGATAGAAACTACCTCACCAGTATCCTCATCCACAAAGTCTTCAACCCAAGTTCTCAAAACACGGGCAGCCAGCTTTCGGTTTACGGCTTTCTTAAGGGCAGTTTTATTTGCCTTCACTTCTTCTGAAAGCCCAAACAGATCAAGTATATCTTTATCAGATCCATAACCAATCGCTCTCAATAGAGTGGTTACAGGAAACTTCTTCTTACGATCGATATAAGCGTACATAACATTATTAATGTCTGTAGCGAATTCGATCCAAGAACCTTTAAAAGGAATGATTCTAGCTGAATACAGCTTTGTTCCATTCGTATGCTTACTCTGAGCAAAGAAAACTCCAGGTGACCTGTGAAGCTGAGAAACGATAACTCTTTCTGCTCCATTGATCACAAAAGAACCTTTTTCTGTCATGTAAGGAAGATTTCCTAGAAAGACCTCTTGCTCGATGGTCTCAAAATCTTCATTGTCCTCATCATGACATAATAATCTAAGCTTTGCCTTGAGAGGAACTGAGTAGGTCAGTCCGCGGTCAATGCACTCGCCCACGTTGTATTTTGGAGGATCTACAGCATAATCGATAAACTCCAAAGTGAAATTCTCACGAGAATCACTGATTGGGAAGTTTTCAGAAAATACTTTAAATAATCCATCCGCACGACGCTTTTCAGCAGGAGTATCCAATTGGAAGAAATCCTTAAAGGACTGCAATTGAATATCTAAGAAATCGGGATAGTCTTTGACCACCTTAATGGAGGAGAAACTTTTCCTTTCGGTTTGATTCTTGATAGCCAAGGTAGTTTGTGTTTATAGTGAAATAAATTCTTATTTAGCTACAATTTTAGCTAATTATAATGCAATTTTAGACCTGTGCATAAACAGGAAAAGACCTGACTGATTTAGTCAGGTCTTAGGAGTTAAACCAGGTCCTATTGGCTCTGGTTTAACAAATTACTTGATTTCTACTTCAGCGCCAGCCTCTTCCAAGGACTTCTTAAGAGCCTCAGCTTCGTCTTTTGCTATACCTTCTTTAAGGGCCTTTGGTGCAGAGTCAACTAGCTCCTTAGCATCTTTCAATCCAAGTCCAGTCAATTCTTTAACCAATTTTACTACAGCTAGCTTAGAAGCACCTGCTGCCTTAAGAATTACATCAAAAGATGTTTTCTCTTCTGCAGCTTCAGCTTCACCGCCACCAGCACCACCAGCTACTACTACAGCTCCAGCTGAAGCAGGCTCGATTCCGTACTCTTCCTTAAGCAGGTTTGTCAATTCTTGAACCTCTTTTACAGTCAAGTTTACCAACCCTTCTGCAATTTCTTTGATATCTGCCATTGTATTATAAATTTAAAATTTTCTGTTTTTGATTAGTTTTTTAATTTTCTCCTCTGTCTTCCAAAGCCTTCAAAACTCCAGTAATATTGTTTTGTCCACTTTGCAAAGCTCCAAGAAGGTTCATAGTTGGAGACTGAAGCAAGCCCAATAGGTCTCCCAACAGTTCATCCTTAGATTTCAGCTTAGAAAGCATGGTCAGGTTATCCTCACCGAGGATAATATCAGTATCGATCGCAGCTCCTTTAAAAGCTGGCATCCCATCTTTCTTACCTAATTTCTTTCTGAAATCCAGCAATACCTTTGCTGGCAAATTATTTGTTTCCTTCGAGAATAAAATTCCTGAGAATCCTTTCAACGCATTTTCCGAAAGTTCTGAGAAATCTTGATCAAGATTCTCAAGTGCTTTAGAAATCAAGGTGTTTTTGTACACTTTGTACTCAACTCCTTTTTCAAAACACATTCTTCGGAATGCATTCACGGTAGCTACGTCAAAACCAGAAGCATCCGTGATGTAGAAGAAAGGAGTTTCCTTTAGCTTCTCGGTAAGACCATCAATGATCTCTTTCTTTTCTGCTCTAGTCATGATTAAATTCCTTGAATGCTTGATTTATCCAGCTTGATGCCCGGAGACATAGTGCTGGAAATGTTGATACTCTGGAAATAAGTTCCTTTAGCAGATGCTGGCTTTAACTTAGAGATCGTCGTGATAAGCTCCCTGGCATTCTCTTCGATTTTCTCTGGTGAGAAAGATATTTTAGCGATGCTCGCGTGAATGATTCCAAACTTATCTACTTTAAAATCAATCTTACCAGCCTTCACTTCTTTCACAGCCTTAGCTACATCCATAGTAACTGTACCTGCCTTTGGATTCGGCATCAGGCCTCTTGGTCCCAATACTCGCCCTAATCTACCTACTTTAGCCATTACGTTTGGCTGGGTGATGATGACATCAATGTCAGTCCACCCACCTTCGATTTTAGCTATGTAGTCATCTAATCCTACGTAGTCTGCACCAGCTTCTGTAGCCTCGTCTACTTTGTCAGGAGTGCAAAGAACCAATACTTTGATATCTTTACCGGTACCGTGTGGAAGTGCTACAACACCTCTTACCATTTGATCGGCTTTACGTGGATCTACACCCAAACGGATGTCCAAATCAACGGAAGCGTCAAACTTCACATCAGTAATTTCCTTAACAATAGAAGATGCTTCAGAAAGGGAATATTCCTGACTAGGATCGTATTTCTCAAGTGCTGCTTTCAGCTTTTTAGTTAACTTCGCCATAGTCTAATATTTATGCCTCCCAAGGAGCTCGTCCAGATACTTTGATTCCCATACTTCTAGCGGTACCCGCTACCATTTTCATAGCAGATTCCACTTTGAAAGCGTTAAGGTCAGGCATCTTCACTTCAGCGATTTCTTTCACCTGATCCCAGGTTACAGAACCCACCTTTTTTCTGTTTGGCTCCGCAGAACCACTCTTTAGCTTTGCCGCCTGCAACAGCATGTTTGCTGCTGGAGGAGTCTTAATGACAAAGTCAAAAGACTTATCAGAATAAATTGTAACCAAAACCGGTAGCAATTGCCCCATTTTTTCTTGGGACCTTGCGTTGAATTGCTTACAAAACTCCATAATGTTCAGACCCTTGGAACCAAGAGCTGGACCTACAGGAGGTGAAGGGTTAGCCTGGCCACCTCTCACTTGTAATTTTAAATAACCAGTGATTTCCTTAGCCATTGCTTAGTCTTGTTTTTCTACTTGTATAAAGTTTAATTCAACAGGAGTATTTCGACCAAAGATCTTGACCATAACATTCAATTTCTTCTTGTCATCAAATATCTCCTCAATCGTCCCGGTAAATCCACTGAAGGGCCCGTCCATCACTTTTACGGACTCTCCGACTATATATGGTGTATCCAGCTTCTCGGCAAACTCATCAATCTCCTCAACCTTACCTAAAATACGGTTGACTTCAGACTGACGTAATGGCTCGGGGGTTTTGGAAGCTCCCCCGGAGTTTGACCCTAAAAAGCCGATTACTCCCGGTATACTTGTAATTACATGGTTGGCTTCACCATTCGAAAGATCCGCATTGACTAAAACATACCCAGGAAAGAAATTTCTCTCCCTAACACGCTTTTTGCCATTTCGCATCTCGTAGACTTTCTCAGAAGGGATCAGGACTTCAGGAATAAATTCCTCAAGAGTCTGCCTATTAATCTCATTATCGAGATAGGTTTTCGTCTTTTTTTCTTGTCCAGCTACCACCCTGAGTACGTACCACTTATGTTCTGCCATCCTGTAAAAATCAATTCAATTAGAATAAATCATAAAACCATGTCATGATATTTTCGAAACCTAAATCCACTCCACCTATAAATAGGGCGAAGATCAAGGAGGCTACTAATACCAAAACCGCACTGTTTTGAAGAAATGAATATTTAGGCCAAGTGACCTTATTTCTCATTTCATCGTACGCTTCTAAAACAAAGTTTTTCAGATTCATAGTGTACTTTCTTATTGGCACGGGCAGAGAGATTCGAACTCCCATCAACGGTTTTGGAGACCGCTATTCTGCCATTGAACTATGCCCGTGTGAATGAACGTTCCGCTAATGGGAACGCAAAAGTAGTTATTGATTAATAAAGAAACAAATGCGACTCCAATAAATTGAAGTCGCATTGTATAATTTATAAATCTAGAAAGGTATTAGTCTAGGATTTCAGTAACCTGACCTGCACCTACAGTACGGCCACCTTCTCTGATCGCGAAACGAAGTCCTACCTCAAGAGCAACCTTATTAAGAAGATTAACTTGGATAGTAACGTTATCACCTGGCATTACCATTTCCACGTTTTCAGGAAGTTTGATCTCACCAGTTACGTCAGTTGTTCTTAAGTAGAACTGTGGACGGTACTTGTTAAAGAATGGTGTGTGACGTCCACCTTCTTCTTTAGAAAGAACGTAAACCTCGGCTTTGAACTCAGCGTGTGGAGTTACTGATCCTGGCTTACAGATAATCATACCTCTCTTAATCTGATCTTTCTCGATTCCTCTAAGAAGAAGACCTACGTTATCGCCAGCTTCACCTCTGTCCAAAATCTTACGGAACATCTCAACACCAGTCACAGTAGACTTCAATCCTTGTGCTCCCATACCGATAATATCAACTGGGTCACCAGAGTTAATTACACCTCTTTCGATTCTACCAGTTGCTACAGTACCTCTACCAGTGATAGAGAAAACGTCTTCTACAGGCATCAAGAAATCCTTATCAACAGCTCTTTCTGGAGTTGGGATAAATTCATCAACCGCGTCCATCAATTTAACTACAGTTTCAACCCACTCAGCTTCACCGTTCAATGCTCCAAGAGCAGAACCAGCGATCACAGGAATATTGTCTCCGTCGAATTCGTAGAAAGAAAGAAGTTCTCTTACTTCCATTTCTACCAATTCAAGAAGTTCTGGATCATCAACCATATCCACCTTGTTCATGAATACAACCAACTGAGGTACACCTACCTGACGGGCAAGAAGGATGTGCTCTCTAGTTTGTGGCATTGGTCCGTCAGTAGCTGCTACTACAAGGATAGCACCGTCCATTTGGGCAGCACCAGTTACCATGTTCTTAACGTAGTCAGCGTGACCTGGACAGTCAACGTGAGCGTAGTGTCTGTTTGCAGTTTGATATTCTACGTGAGAAGTATTAATCGTAATACCTCTTTCTTTTTCTTCCGGTGCGTTATCGATAGAAGAAAAGTCTCTTAATTCAGATAGACCCTTTGAAGCCAACACAGTTGTGATAGCAGCAGTCAAAGTAGTTTTTCCATGGTCGACGTGTCCGATGGTACCGATGTTCACGTGCGGTTTGGATCGGTCAAATGTTTCTTTTGCCATGCTTGAAAATCCTCAGTTTTAGTTAAAGATATGTTTATTTACTTTTTTATGAGTCCTTAGAGCCAACGACGGGATTTGAACCCGTGACCCCTTCCTTACCAAGGAAGTACTCTACCCCTGAGCTACGTCGGCTTAAACCCTGTTGTCTCGATTAAGACATCGAGCGGGAGACGAGGCTCGAACCCGCGACCTGCAGCTTGGAAGGCTGCCGCTCTACCAACTGAGCTACTCCCGCTTATAATTTTAATTCTTTCATTTAGAGACACTTTCGACGTTTCGAAAATGCCCTGCAAAATTAAAAAAAAATTTTGCATTGCAATATGTGGGGGAAACAGGATTCGAACCTGTGAAGACATAAGTCAACGGATTTACAGTCCGTCCCAGTTGGCCGCTTTGGTATTCCCCCAACTTTCATTACCTCAAGAACTTTGACTGTCCTCCTCTTGTAACGGATGGCAAAATTATACCCTTTTAGTAAAGATTCAAAACCTCTATTTTAAAATTGATAGCTTTTTGCTCAAAAAGTTTTTAACAAGCTATAAATCAAGTCTTTATTTTTCTCAGAGATTATTTAAAAAGTAGCCATAATACTGTTTTAGGAAGTCATCAGACTCTTTTCCTGAAATTCTTTGCATTTCTTCCACCACCTCTGGCTTATCCGCAAAACCCAACAGAGCCTGAAATGCTCCTAGCTTTTCCCCAGTCTTTGGGCTATTTTCCATCAGATTTAGAAGGTACAAAATAGCTTCTTCTTCCCCTTCATCCGGATTCATGCTAAAATACTCACCGAAGTACCCGAAGAAATAATAAAGGCCATCTCCACTCAAGCTTCGTACTTTTTCCATAAACCAGGGTCCTTTGCCTGTAATTGCATTATCGAGATAGTATTCTGCTACCGGAATTATCATATGATAGCTTTCCTCGGATTCATAGGACTCCACTTCCTCAAGACTCATTGGTTTGGTTTCAGAAGCCATTAACCCCATGAGGGCCGATCCAGCCACCAAATAAGAAGGGTGATTCACCATCAACCTGAAGGTCGGATTATATTTCTCCTTCCACTGAGCGGCCAAAACATCGAGAGCAGTGGATTTAACCGAATTATCCTCAGAGTTTGTTGCGATTGAAAATACAAGCTCTTCTAGTTCCGGCATATCCTGAAACCAAGAATCTTTACTCATCAAAGTAAGTAAGCTGTATTCCTGAATAGAAGAAAAATCGTCAGATAGACCGGCTTTTACGGCTTGCCGCCAAAGATCCTCTCTGCCAGAAATCTCCAAGCTGTCCAAAGCTTCGTATCTACTTACACCATATTCAGATTGGAAAAACTGCAGAGACCATTGTTCAGGAGAAAAGCTGGGATTGGTTATAGCCAAAAGCTCCTTTTGTTCATCAAAATAGACCACTTCAACCGGATCTTCATTTTCCAGTGCGAACTGTTGGAAGGCTCTTTCCAATACAAATCTTTTTGATCGTCTCACACCCTCTACGTACCAGGATACCTCAAAAGGAAGCTTATAAATAGGAGTGGTATTTAGATCCTGGGTTTGATAAACTTCCAATAGAACATTTTCGGGCTGAGAATAGTCTGCCCTGACTAGAAGCTGAGGGTGTCCTTTATCAAAAAACCATTGGTTAAAAAACCAATTCATATCCCTACCTGTCACTTCTTCAATCGCCAGCCGCAGATCATGAGCTTCAACAGATTTTAATGCATTCTCCTTAAGATAATGCTTGAGGCTTTCAAAAAACGCTTCGTCTCCTATTGCTTTGCGAAGCATATGGAGGATAGCGCCGCCTTTTGCATAGCTATGAGAATCAAACATATCCTCCGAGTCTTCATATTTAAACCGAATCAGGTCCACCTGTTTTGTTTCAGCCTCATAGAAATACCCTTCCTTCTCAGCCATTAATTTCAGATCCGCCTCATCTCTGCTGTAAAAATGTTCGTTCCATAAATACTCACTGTAATTCGCAAAGGCTTCATTAAGGGTCAAATTCGACCACGATTCTGTGGTGACGTAATCTCCAAACCACTGATGAAAGAGTTCATGAGCAATGATATAATCCCACTCCGAGTCGATTGCCTCACGCTCCGTCAGCCTTAACTCCTCCATAAAAATGGAAAGAGTAGTATTCTCCATAGCTCCCGATACAAAATCCCGAACTACAAGCTGATCATACTTGGGCCAAGGAAAATCCACCCCTAAAAGCTCCGAGAAAAACTCAATCATCTCAGGTGTATTCTGAAAAACCTTTTTGGCGCCGGCCTCAAAACCTTTCTCAACATAATAGCCCAGCGGGACATCTTCCCATGAGTCTGAAACTTTTCCAAAATCCCCAACTGCCACTGCAGCCAAGTAAGGCGCATGAGGAATATCCATTACCCATGTATCCTGCCTCATTCCATTTCCAAGGTCATTCTGACTTATGAGTTCACCATTGCTCAGACTTATTAAAGAATCGGGAACGGTGAGAATAAATTTTTGAGTGAAACGCTGATTAGGCTTATCCACCATGGGGAACCAACGGGAATTGTGCTCAGTCTCACCCTGAGTCCAAATCATGGTTGGCTTATTAGGGATGGTGTCCAGGGGATCGATAAAATATAATCCTTTGGTGTCGGTAATGGCAGAGCTGCCAGCTTTGGTGCTTCTTTCGGGAAATGCCTTGTAATTTATTTCTACCCAAATGGAGTCTTCTTTTTGAATTTCCTCTGGCAAGTAAATAGTGATTTTCTCAGCATCCGTATAGGAATATCCAAGCTTCAGTGTGTCCTCTCCTACTATCTTCGAAATTCTACCAAGTTCAAATTCTTTGGCGTCCAGCTCAAATGTCTTAATGGGATAAAAATGCGGGCTTATAAGTAATCTGGCTATTCCTGAAACAGATTGATTTTGATAGTCAAAGCCCAACTCCAATTCAACATGATGAACTTCAATATCTTTAGGGAAGCTTCCCCTGTAATCCAAAATCTCACTTTCTTTCTCGCGGAGAATTCTTACAAACTCCAATGAATCTTCCGTTGTAAATTCTGAGTCAGGTACTTCCTCTACTGTCTGATTCACTTCTTGTATCGGTACATCTGCCGTAGATTTACATCCAATAATCCCGGTAATTATGGCAAAAACGAAAATTGGAGTATACTTTAAAGAAAAAGTCTTGGGCATGGATGTCAATTGTTTCATCTTTGGAGATTGTCCTTCAGGGCATGCAAGTTAAGATTAAGAGGTATTTAAGCGATATGTATTCAGTAAATATTGGTGAAGAAAAGTTAACCATCGAGGTCAAAGACCAAGGATATCAAATCAATGATGAACTGGTCCAGATTGATATCAAAAAACTTAATGACAGCACAGTCCATGTGATTCATAAAAATAAGTCCTACGAAGTTGAATTTGTCCGCTTTCTGGACGAGGAAAAATCCATGGAAATCCGAATCGGAAACAAAATCGCTCAGGTCAGTCTGAAAGATAAGAATGACCTCCTGCTGGAAAAGTTGGGACTAAACTTAAAGAGCAGTGCCCATATCAGCGAGATAAAAGCCCCAATGCCGGGACTGATTTTAGAATTAAAAGTAAAGCCAGGAGATGAAGTAAAGAAAGGCGACGTAGTGCTGATACTGGAGGCCATGAAAATGGAAAATATAATCAAATCTCCCGGAGATGGAGTCGTCAAAGCTGTAAAAGCTGAACTCGGACAGAGCGTAGAAAAGAACCAGGTCCTGATCCAGTTTTGACCCGCATTGAATTATTGAAATCCGAAAAAGCGTTTGATTTTAGCTAATCTTTGAAGCGGGTTAGAGCGGATTAAAGCACGATTCCAACCAGGAAATAAGCGATTCAATATTACTGTGAAGCGCTCGGACCCTCCCACCACAAACTCTTCCTTTCCCTTAGCTACACCCACCAAAATATACTTGGCACAAACTTCCGGATCCATTCCTTTTTCCAAGGCATTTTGCATTTTTCCATTTGGGGTACCATCTCCCCTGAATCCAGCCACGGTAATGGCAGTCTTAACAAACCCAGGAATCACCAAATGAATTTTTAAATTGGTTTGAGCGGTCTCCGCTCGCAAAGAATCAAAGTATCCGTGAAGCGCATGCTTTGAGGCAGCATAGGCTGCAAGTTTGGGAACTCCATATTTTCCACTCAAACTTGAGGTGACCACCAAATGAAGAGCATCGTTAGGTTGCTTCAACTTTAACAAGGTTTTAGTAAGAATTACTGGACCCCAAAAATTAATATTCATGATTCGCTTTTCGACCATTACTTGCGTGTCGGATACAAGGTCCCGCACAGACATCCCCGCGTTTAAAAAAACCACATCAAAACCTCCAAAAATACTCCAAGCCTCTTCACCCTTCTGTTCAAGACTTTGATGATCTTCCACATCTATTTTCAGGAGCCGTACTGAATCTTTAGAAAATCTCGTTTGAATTTCTCTCAGTTTTTCATCCCTTCGGGCTGAAATAAGAACTCTTGCCTTGGAAGAAACCAGCCATCCAATCAGGCCTTCTCCTATTCCAGAAGAAGCTCCTACAACCCAAATCCTTTTATTTTGCCAGAAGTCCATTTCCCAAATGCAAAAAATACTTGGTTCAATTTACAGCAATCTGTATCAAATTTGATTTTGTGTCTAGCATTATGTCTTGAAGGAATTATATTTGTTCGATTGTTGGCACTCATATGGAGTTCCTCCTATCAAATTTTATTAATAATCCGATCACCATACAGGGTAGAATGTCCCAAACTTGAGAAACAAAACACCATCCATGAAATACAGAAGAATACTCCTTAAACTAAGTGGTGAAGCCCTAATGGGTGATAAGAGTTACGGGATTGACCCCGTTAGGCTCCAGCAATACAGCGATGAGATCAAAACCATTAAAGAAATGGGAGTTGAAATCGCAATTGTGATCGGAGGAGGAAATATTTTCAGAGGAGTCCAAGCAGAGAAATCAGGAATTGATCGAGTGCAAGGTGACTATATGGGAATGTTAGCGACCCTAATCAATGCCATGGCATTACAAAGTGCTTTGGAACAAAATGGAATGTACACCAGACTGATGTCGGGTATTAAGATAGAAAGCGTCTGTGAACCATTTATCCGGCGGAGAGCTATCCGCCACTTGGAAAAAGGTAGAATTGTAATTTTCGGCGCGGGAATCGGAAATCCATATTTCACGACTGATTCTACCGCAAGCCTTCGAGCGATAGAGGTAGAAGCCGAGGTGGTTCTAAAAGGAACACGGGTAGATGGAGTTTATACTGCAGATCCAGAAAAGGATGCGAATGCAACTAAATATGATAACATTTCCTTCTTTGAGGTTTATGAAAAAAACCTTAACGTGATGGATATGACAGCTTTTACCCTTTGTCAGGAAAACAATCTGCCCATCATTGTATTTGATATGAA
Organism: Algoriphagus sediminis; assembly: GCF_030403435.1. GTDB lineage: Bacteria > Bacteroidota > Bacteroidia > Cytophagales > Cyclobacteriaceae > Algoriphagus > Algoriphagus sediminis. The sequence continues at coordinate 225,477 of NZ_JAUEPH010000006.1, read as the reverse complement.
TAAGGTGGGAAACCTAAGCAGAATTATAAAAGGAGAAGAAATAGGAACTCTAATTTCGTCTAATTAAGAAATTATGGAAGAAATAGAAATGTTTTTAGATGAGGCCAAAGAACTGATGCAAAAGGCCGTCAAACACACAAGCTCTGAACTTCTAAAAATCAGAGCTGGCAAAGCTATGCCAAACCTACTGGACTCGGTAATGGTAGAATACTATGGGACAAACACTCCTTTATCCCAGGTGGCTTCCATCAATACCCCAGATGGCAGAACTTTAGCAATCAAGCCATGGGAGAAAAATTTGATCCCAGACATAGAGAGGGCTATTATTAATTCAGACCTTGGACTAGCTCCGCAAAATAATGGAGAGATGGTCATACTCACAATCCCAGCTCTGACCGAAGAAAGAAGACTTACTTTGGTCAAGCAGGCAAAGCATGAATGCGAACAGGGAAAGGTTTCTATCCGAACTGTCAGAAAGGACACAAATGATTCTCTCAAGCAACTTCAAAAGGACGGAGTAGCTGAGGACGAAATCAAAAGAGCGGAGGACAAAGTTCAGAAATTGACGGATAGCTATTCACATAAGATCGATGAACTGTTCGATCAGAAAGAAAAAGACATAATGACTGTATAAATTAAGGCCCTGAAAATTCAGGGCCTTTTTTAATTATCTCCAGAACTGACGGTAATAAATGTGGCTATACCAAATCTGGCTCCCCCTCTGAGGTAATTTCCATTCTCGAATCCTGCACCAAATTCCACTCGAAAAATCCTGAACAGATTATCCAGACTATAACCCACTTCCCAGTAATGTGGAGAATTTTCAGTTTTTAGATAATTGAAAAAGATATTTTCACGAAGTCCAGAAAACCTCAACATCGGAAGTTGTGTGAAAAGAAACTTTCTGAATTGGTAGTGAACAATACTTGAAAAGTAAGAAGTCTGGGTACTGTATTTATAGTAGTCCATAAACCGGTAATTCGAGGCCGGGCCAAAATTTGAAAAGATCGTGCGGTTACCTCCAAAATGCTGGAAGTCCTGGAAGTACACCTGATCATTGCTGAGGAAAGTTCCACCGGTAATTTTAAAATCCAAATCCCCGCTTACTCCAAAATCAAAAGCGTGTTCTATTCCCAGGCTCACATGATCATAGCTTGCGGCCATATCTGAAATTCCACCAAATGCCCTTTCGTACGCAAATTTAATCAAGGGCGATCTGGACGTATTCGGATATTTCACTCCATTATAAATGTTGTAGGTAATACCAGGTCTCCAATCAATTGAACCCCTCAGGATCAAGGCCTGATGATCCTGAAAACTCATATCAGAGGTTTCTACATTCTCTGGTTGATTTGGTGTATAGACTCTCTCTGGTTTATTATAAAAGCTGTAATTCGAATTATTGAACAATTGATTTCTGTCCGCATAAGTTAGATTCACCCGGTAAGTAAATCCTGAATTTACCCGATGAGCCCAATAGGCCCGGACGAAACTTTGATCGTAAAGCTTCATGTAGTTTTGACGAAACAACAAAGAATAGAATGCATTCACCTGCTCATTGATAGGATCCCCACCATTGAACTGATAAATATATCGGCCACCTTCTATTCCTCTGGTTAGTCCTGAGATTGCCTCAGTCTGGGACCACCGAATATTTACTTTGCCATAAAACTGATTGCTGGAAAAACCATATCGTAGTTCTGGTTCTATGTTGAAACTTTTTCGAATAGAATTGACAGAGTCAGCCAGCTTTATCCTCTCATACTTTCGATAGTAAAGCCCCAAACCCATTTTAAAACCTTCCACTGTGTTGAATGAAAACTTTGTCCAGTTTTGGCGGAAGCCAATGGACTTTCCTCCTCCCAGACTATATGAAGCCCCATTCATAAAGTCCAAAGGCCTGTATTTCGTTCTTGCTTTTTTGGCTACTGAATCCACATCGCTCATTTTAGCCGCTTCCACCACAGCCAGACTGTCATCTCTTTTGTAACCGGCTATTTCTTTGTCCGTCAAAGGAACCGGTCGAATGCTATCCCAATAAGACAACTCTCTTTTCTTCGCAAGAGAGTCAACTGAATAGTACCTCTCAGAAGTCACATTCTCATTCTGCTCTTTTTCCTCCTTAAGCATTTCCTTCTCATACTCATTCATGAGCTTCCTGTACTCTTTTCGGGTTTTGGGTTCTTCATCTGCCAATTTTTGAAAAACAGACTTCTCCGAATCCTTCTTTTTGATTTCTTCAGGGACTTCCTCGATTTTCTCATCGATGATATCCGGCACCTCCACCAAATCCTCATTTAATGTGAGCTCATAATCACGGGTTGAGGCGAGATAATTGAAGTTTCCTTCAAAGCCAAAAAATTTACCGCCGAACTTGTAGGTATGGGTCAGAGGCATCCAGACATTTTCCTCTACTGGGGCATATTGCTGGGTTGCCTGAATTTGGAATCCCAGCAAGGACGTCTGGAGATTCAGACTGTGTATCGCCCAAAGGTCCTCAATTATGTAAATGTATCCTTCGAAAACCTGCTCCCCTCTAGACCGAGGTGTAACTTTAATTTTGCTCACAAGTACATCCTGATCAAAGAAGCTGCCTTCATATTTGAATCGGTAATACTGAAAAGCAGCTCTAGAAAGTGGTGAGATAATGTCATTAATTTTTTCCTGATAAAAACTCGTTTCTATATAAGGTGCTGGTGATGTGGCCTGATTATCCCCATTTGTTCGAATGGAAATCACCTTCTCTTCCACCTTGTCTGGTTGGGTGAAAGTTATTCTGGAAACCGATTCTGAGGTATATGCTTCATTCAACTTTAACCCTTCTTCTTCCAGCGTTTTCTTCAGAAAAAATGGTGCATCCGTGAGCTGGCCCGTACCCTTTAAATAAACGGTCATGGAATACTGTTGAACCTGCAGCCTATGATACTTGGCCTTGGCAATGGCCTTTCTCATAATGGTCAGAGCAGGATCTTCCTGACCTGCCTCTACCTCCACTGTCTCCAAGGTGTAGGTTTGTGGTTTGAGTCTAGCGGTAAACTCAGTCCACCCATCCTCTACTATTATAGTTTCTATAAGCGACTCATATCCCAGATACTGAAAAATCACATCATAAATTCCAGGAGGCAAAGCAAACTCAAATCGACCTTCTTCATTGGTCGGCACTCCGTCTCCGATATTTCTCACATAAACTGAGGCATAGGAAAGAATTTCTCCTTCTTCTGAAAGAACCGTACCCCGAATTCCCTGAGCGTTTGAAGACAAGGCCAAAGCAATCATCGAGAACAAAAAAATGACTCGTTTCATCAAAGTTGGTTTAGTTAAAAATCCAAATTCATTGTTGCCCAATTATACTCAATAGATTTTATGAATCTATTTTTCATTCAGACGAGACGCAGAGTTTTAAGTTTAATTAGCTAATTGAAAAAATGTCCTGGTAGTCAGCCTTGGCTATCCCACTGATAATCAGAAATAGACTAAATTCTTTGTAGACTTTTTCTCACAATCAGAGAAACTTATATAAAATTTTTAAAAATGTCTCGCAATCGATTTAAATGCTTGTTTCGGCTATCCGACGAATTCTCATTTTTTTAATAAAAATGAAATATTTTAAGTATTTGTAAAAGGAAATCGATTTCCATTAACAATTAATTAACACAATAGATATTTCTTTAATCATCCACTAAACTTTGGTTTCATTTGTTGATTTAACTGGATTTAAGGGTGGTCTTTCGCCAATGTTAAGAATTGCAAAATTAAAATTTAAAGAACACTTTAGCCGCGAATTCGAATGTGTTCAACTAATTCGTTTTTTGAAAATTTATAAATCTTATGAGAAACAATTTACCAAAAATGAAGTCGTTGCTTCTGGCATTGCTCCTTACGCTGAGTACGGTCATGCTGGTCAACGCGCAAACCAGGACGGTGACTGGAACCGTTCTTGATGGAACTTTTGGCGAAGGGATTCCCGGAGCCACGGTTCTTGTGAAGGGTACTACCAGAGGTGTGCCGACCGACTTGGATGGAAAGTTTACACTTGAAATTCAGGAAGGGGACGAAATTCTAGTTTTTTCTTTCGTGGGTTATGTAACTCAGGAAGTGGAAATTGGAAATCAAACTGAATTTACTGTAACTCTTGAAGAAGATATCACTAGCCTTCAGGAGACAGTGGTAGTTGGTTACGGAATTCAAGACAAAAAAGAAATTACTTCTGCTGTGGTGGGAGTTAAGCCGGAGGAATTCAACCGGGGAAATATTTCAAACCCTGCCCAATTGCTTCAAGGTAAAGTAGCTGGTCTATCGATTACAAGAGCTGGCGGTAGTCCAAATGCAGGTTTTAATGTCAGACTGAGAGGTCTTTCCACCTTCGGTGCAAACCAATCTCCACTTATAGTATTGGATGGTGTGATTGGTGCTTCTATCGAAAATGTCGATCCGAATGATATCGAATCTATCGATGTATTGAAGGACGGTTCTGCGGCAGCAATTTACGGTGCTAGAGGTTCTTCCGGTGTAATCCTGATTACTACCACGAAGAAGTCAAACCGAGAGGGGTCCACGACTGTAAATGTCAACACATTTGGAACTGTTGATCAGGCTACTAACCTGATTCCTGTACTTTCTCCAGAAGAGTTTATCGAAAGAGGAGGAACTGATTTTGGAAGTAGAACAGACTGGAGAGAAGAGCTTATTCAGGATGCATTTTCATACACTGCAAATGCTTCAGTTTCTGGCGGATTTGGAAGTACCAATTACATGGCTTCTGTAAACTTCCGAGATAATCAGGGAATTGTAAAAGGTGAATCCAATACCAGATTGAATACAAGATTGAACTTATCTCAGTCAGCTATAAATGAAAGATTGAGACTGAACGTTAACCTTTCTTTCTCAAATATTGATTCTGAATCCATCAACGGTGGAGCATTCAGATATGCGACTATTTATAATCCTACAGCTCCAGTTTTTGAAGATACTGAGGATGCAAATGAGAGATTTGGCGGTTATTTCCAAAGAGATCTTTTCGACTTCTTCAATCCTGTGGCTCTTGCTCAGCAACAGCAGTTTATTGGTGAAACAAAAACAGCCTTGACATCTTACCGAGCTGAGTTCGACATCTTACCAAACTTGACCGTTGCGGCTCAATACTCTCAGGATAGAAGAAATACACTCTCCGGAGCTTTCTGGAGTCGACAGGATTTCCAAGTAGGTTTTGGTGCTGGTGGTTCAGCCCAAAGAAATACTTTTGACAGATATCAGAAGATTTTGGAAACTACTTTAAGGTATGAAACAGACCTATTTGATGGCTTGAACATGGCGGTCCTTGGTGGACTTGGTTTTCAAACCACAAGAAATCAGGGTTTCAACGCCCGATCTCGTCAGTTCCTGTTTGATCTTGGATGGAATAACTTGGGTGCAGGTGCAATTAGAGTAGGTAACAATACCGACATGTCCTCATTCGCTAATGAAGATCAGTTAAACTCCGCATTTGGTAGAGTGAACTTTAATTACAATAACACCTTTTTCTTCTCTGCTTCGGCAAGAGCAGAAACCTATTCTGGATTTGGTGAAAATAACCAAACTGGTGTATTCCCTGCCTTCAGTGCGGGAGCTGACTTTACTCAGATTTTTGACATGGGTGTATTTACTCAGTTTAAGCCAAGAGTTTCTTATGGTATAACTGGTAACCTTCCTCCATCACCAACCCTTGCGCTTGGTGTATTCGGTAATGGTAACAGAATAGATTTGGATGGAGATCCATTAACCCAAAATGACATCTATGTTGGTATCGTACAGAACTCTAACCCAAACAGAGATTTGAAGTGGGAAACAAAGGCAGAATTCAACGTGGGTGTGGACTTCGCTATGTTCAATGATAAATTAACAGCGAGTGTTGACTACTACACTAGAAATATTTCTGACTTACTATTCAACGTACCTGTAGCAACAGGTGCTCCGAACCCATTCGATCCAGGAAGGTTTAATACTGTGGGTAGTACTTGGGTAAACCTTGCAGACCTTAGAGCTGCCGGTTTTGAATTTGCTTTGGGAGTAAATCAAATTGCACTTGGCGAAGTTCGTTGGAGTCCAAATGTAAACTTCACTCTGTATGATAAAACAGAAATTGAAAGTTTATCCGCTGGTGATCTAGGTTTTGACGAGCTAAGATTCGCAACTCCTGGTGCTCCTGGACAGAACAACAATCCAATTATCTACAATAGAGTTGGTGAGAAAGTGGGTGACATTTATGGTCCAAGATTAGAAGGATTAACCGACGGCGGAGAGTACGTTCTTTCTACCACAAATCCTGATGAATTTGAAAGACTTGGAAATGGTCTACCAGCTGGAGAATTTGGTTTTGCTAACAGCTTTGCGTACAGGAACTGGTCTTTGAATTTCTTCTTCAGAGGAACTTGGGGTCATGACTTGTATAATTCTTACAGAGGTTTCTACGAAAATCAAGATGCTGGCTCAAATACCTGGAATTCAGTTGTCACGGATAAAACTGAGTTCGTCACTTCTACACCGACGTTCAACAGTTCTTATGTAGAAAACGCTTCTTTCGTTAGACTTGACAACTTGGAATTGGGCTATAACTTCCCAACAAAATCTGAGAATTTGAGTAATTTAAGAGTATACTTCGCAGGACAAAACCTGTTCACAATCACTAATTACACTGGTATTGATCCAGAAGCAAGATTGACTGATGCAGAGAACGGAGATGGGTTTACCACTTCACTTTCTCCAGGTATTGAGCGAAGAAATACATTCTTCCAGGTAAGGTCCTTTACCTTGGGTCTTACTGTGAATTTTAAATAACAATCAAACAAAAGACATATGTTTAAATCAATTAAAAAAATCTGTCTACTGGTACCAGTGGTGATGCTTGCATCTTGCTGGGAGTTGGATCAGGAGGTTCTCGATGGAGTAACTGCTGATGATGTGGCGAATAGTGATAATCCAGTTTTGATTGATGTGTTAAAGGCTTCTGCTTACTCCAGAATCGTGGGTAGCTGGGGTGGACACAACAGTATCTGGTCTATTCACGAGGTTGCCTCCGATGAATTAGCAATTCCCCAAAAAGGAGCTGACTGGGAAGATGGTGGATTATGGCTAAGAGTACACAGACATACTTGGCAACCATCTGACGAAGCGTTTAACAATTCTTGGAACTATTGCTATTCTGCTATTGGGGAGATCAATAACCTTTTGATCCAATATCCTGATCTTCCAGCTTTGAATGCTGAATTGAAAATTCTAAGAGCGTTTGTTTATTTGTGGTTGATCGATTCCTTTGGAAATGTGCCGATTGTAACGGAAGCTTCTACTGGAGGTAACCCAACCAATAATACGCGCCAGGAAGTATTCGATTTCATTGAAAGTTCTATTCTGGATAATGCGGCTTTGCTTCCTCAAGTTGATAGCAAAACGACCATGAATTTCTATACTGCACATGCTGTTTTGGCAAAGCTCTATTTAAATGCGGAGATTTATACAGGAACCCCAAGATGGGCAGATGCAGAAGCTGCTGCTGATGTAGTAATAGGAGGACCTTATTCTCTATCGACAAACTTCTTCAGTAACTTCTCAACAAGAAATGGCGGTTCCACTGAGAACATTTTCACACTTCCTTATGACGAGAATAATGCAGGTGGATTTAACCTTGCACAGATGACTCTTCACTATTCTAGTCAGGCAACTTATGACCTTCAGGAGCAGCCTTGGAATGGATATGCATCTCTCGAAGAGTTTTATAATAGCTTTGATGATGAAGATGTGAGAAAAGGTAGTTTCTTAGAAGGTCCTCAGTTTGCCTCTGATGGAAGCAGGTTGAACGATATCTCGGCAGAGGATGAGGATCCAGATGGAGAACCACTTACTTTCACACCTGAAATTAATATGCTTGCTCCTAATGCCCTACGACAGGCTGGAGTTAGAGTGGGTAAATTTGAGTTTGCCACAGGCGCAGGTTCTAACTTGAGCAATGACTATCCACTTTTGAGATTAGCTGATATCATGTTGATCAAAGCTGAGGCTGACCTAAGACAAGGAGGTTCTGAAGCCCTTGACATTGTAAACCAAATCAGAACAAGAGCAGGACTTGAAGGACTTTCCTCGGTGACTCTTGAAGATATTTATGATGAAAGAGGTAAAGAATTGTTTGCTGAAGCTTCCAGAAGAACGGATATGATCAGGTTCGGTAAGTTTAATGAGCCATGGTGGGAGAAAGGTGCTTCTGAGCCATTCAGAGCGCTATTCCCGATTCCATTACAGCAGATTAATGCGAACCCTAACTTGGTTCAGAATCCAGGTTATTAATAGTCTAGAATTTCTTATTGAAAGGAAGTGTACTTTTGTGCACTTCCTTTTTTTATCCTTTTAATGAAGTATCATCTCCATACCATATGCTTTCTTTTGCTGACTCTCGGAGCATGCGCTCCAAAGGCAGAACAAGAGGGTAATGCTCTTTGGAAACCACTTCTACAAAACCAAACAGGTATTCAGTTCAGAAATGATCTGGAATATACAGAACAGGTCAATCCTTACACATTTCGGAATTTTTATAATGGCGCAGGAGTCGCTTTGGGAGACATAAACAATGATGGTCTAATTGATATTTTTTTCACCGGAAATCAGGTATCTAATCGTCTTTATTTGAATAAGGGAAAACTGATCTTCGAAGATATCACAGAAAAAGCCGGGCTTGCCAGTCTGGGAGTATGGTCTACCGGTGTAAGTATGGCAGACATCAATCAGGACGGGCTCCTGGATATTTACGTTTGCAAATCCGGACCTCCGGGAGGCCCAAATAGAAAAAATCAGCTTTTCATCAATCAGGGAAACAACAGCTTCCAGGACCAGGCTGAGGAATATGGTCTTGATGAAGAAGGTTTATCCCAACATGCTGTGTTTTTCGATTTTGATAAGGATGGTGATCTGGACATGTACCTTCTCAGCAATTCAGGTCGCTCTGTTGGCGTATATGATCTTAGAGAAGGGCAGCGAGAAATCAGAGATCCAGAAGGAGGAAACAAACTTTTTCGAAATGATGGAGAAACTTTTAAAGATATAAGCGAAGAAGCTGGAATTTATGGAAGCTCCATCGGATATGGTTTAGGGGTGACTGTCGCTGATTTGAATCAGGATTCCTGGCCAGACCTATATATTTCGAATGACTTTTTTGAGCGGGATTATCTTTATATAAACAACCAGAATGGGACATTCACAGAATCCCTGGAGCTCATGCTGAATGAGATTAGTTTAGGTTCCATGGGAGCAGATGTAGCTGACCTAAATAATGATGGTCTCCAGGAAATTTTCGTGACAGAAATGCTTCCTGCCACATGGGAAAGAATTAAAACCAAAACCCCATTCGAAGATTGGGATAAATATCAAGCGAATTTGGCAAATGGATATTATCATCAATTTACAAGAAATACACTTCAGCAAAACCTTGGTTTCCCACCAGAATCAGACCTCCCTGTGTTTTCTGAAATCTCCAGGATTACAGGCACAGATGCCACAGACTGGAGCTGGGGAGCGCTAATCTTCGATGCTGATAACGATGGGTTAAAAGATATTTTTGTAGCAAATGGCATAGTCAAGGATTTGACAGACTTTGACTTCGTGGATTTCTACACAGACCGACAGAGTGAGATTGAGCAGTTGAAAGAAGATTCTCTTTTGGTTACTCGGATGATTGATCAGTTTCCCTCCGTCCCACTTCAAAATTATTGGTTTAAGAACCAAGGAAACTGGGCGTTTCAAAATGAGGCTGGGACCCAAGGGCTAAATGAATTAACTTTTTCAACCGGATCGGCATATGGGGATTTGGACAATGATGGAGATTTAGATTTGGTGGTAAATAATCAAAATGATTTTGCCTCTATTTATCAAAATCAATCCATGGAACTTGGCCTTGGTAATTACATCAAGTTCGATTTTGGAAATAATTTTGGCACGAAGGTGACCCTCTATTATGACGGGCAAATCCAGTTTCAGGAATACCAGCCTGTTAAAGGTTACCTATCCTCTGTAGCTCAGGAAACTCATTTTGGAATAGATTCCGTCAATACGATAGACTCTGTAAAAATTCTTTGGCCGAATGGTAAAATAAGCAAGCTATACGACGTAAAAACAAATCAAGTTATAAATCCAGAGCTTGCTGAAGAAGAAGATTTTTATCCAGATTTTAATTCAACTCCACCGATTTTTTCAAAAGCAAAAGAATTAGGAATTAAGCACGACGAAAGTGATTTTATCGACTTTGACAGAGACCGTCTTCGCTTTCGAATGATCAGTAATGAAGGACCAGAAGCTGCTAAAGCGGATATAAATTCAGATGGATTTGAAGATATTTTTATTCCCGGTCCAAAAGGAAAGCCTTCAAGAATATTCCTCCAAAATTCTGACCGAATCTTTTCAGAATTTATTTTTGAAGCGGAAAGTATACAGGATTCTGAAGACGTTGTTGGACATTTTTTCTATGCGAATGAGGACGAATATCCTGACCTGATTATCGGCGCAGGAGGAATCGAATATGGAAACTATAACTCAAATTATCAGGATCGCCTTTACCTGAATGACGGTAATGGAAACTTCACCAGAAGTGAAGTCAAATTCAAGAGCACGCCCACATCATTCATTTTGGATTGGGATATTGATTCTGACGGCGACCTGGACCTAATCATCGGCGAGAGGGCTATCCCATTCTCTTACGGACTTCCTGCAGGTTTACAGTTGTGGGAGAACAATGGAAAAGGTGAATTCACGGATATTTCAGAAAGATATTTGGCTGATTTGAACCCGCTTGGCTTGTTGAGAGATGGAGCTATTTCCGATTTAGATCAGGATGGAATTCCAGAGTTAATTGTGGTGGGAGAATGGATGCCCTTGAGAATTTTCTCAATGAACTCTGAATCTTGGACGGACAGAACTACGGAATTTGGTTTTACAAATACTTCTGGTCTTTGGCAGGAAATCAAAATCGTAGATTTAAATAAAGATGGCCTTCCAGATATCCTTGCCGGAAACTGGGGACTAAACTCAAGGATTCGAAGCAATGAAACGAATCCTCTAAAAATGATTATCAATGATTTTGATGCCAATGGATCTACTGATCCAATTATGGCATTCGAATCTGAGGGACAACATATCCCCTATGTTTTGAAAAACACCTTGCTAAAGCAAATTCCGGGTTTACGTAAACAACTTTTAACCTATGATTCCTACAAGGTCAAAACTTTAGAAGAGCTATTTGGGGATGAAATCCTATCAAAATCCGTAACTTTAGGGGCTGAAAATTTAGCTTCTAGCCTTTGGCTAAATCAGGGAAACGGAGCCTTTAAATCCATCCAACTTCCTCATGAAGCTCAACTGTCTCCAATTTTTTCTTTTGAATCCTTAAGCCTATCGGGATATGACTTCCCACTGGTTTTGTTTGGGGGAAACCAATCTAAGGTGAAACCCGAACTAGGATCACAAATGGGAAGTTTTGGAGGAGTGCTGATGACTGAAGATGGAGAAAACTGGAAGGCTGTCTCAATGGAAGAGACAGGGCTTTTCATTCCTGGAGAAACACGGGATATGATGATTCTGGAATCATCAGAAACAAAAAGACTAATTGTATTTAGAAATAATGATGATGCGCTGGAGTTTGAAATTATTCAGTAGGAGTTTGGTAGGGCTAGCTTTCATTCTGGCCTCTTGCGAAACCGAATATCAGAAAATGGAGTCTAGGGAATTAGCCTCCGGCAAAGTGGTGAATGACATTTTCCTGGGTTTGGAACTAGGTATGACTCAAAAATCCTTTTATGAGACCTGCTGGGATTTAAATAAAGAAGGCATCCTCACCAATGGACCGACCGAGCTTTCAGTAGAATATAAAGCAGATATGCCTTCAGGGAATAAAGCTTCGATGCGCTTTTTCCCAAAGTTTAATGAAAAGAAAATCTACCTCATGCCGGTAGAATTTACATACGAGGCTTACGCTCCTTGGAATGAGGAGATGAATTCAGATCGCTTACTGGACGACGTTAAAGTCCTTTTCGAGGAGTGGTACGGTGAGGGTTTTATTGAGGTGACCGATGAAGATGAGACCAAAAGAGTTTGGGTAAAAGTGGACGGAAACAGGAGGATTCGAATTTTCAAAAAGCACATTTCTGTGGTTCGGGCTGAGATTGTGGATTTGCCATTGTATAAAAACATTCAATCGGAGAAACCTTCATGAAAAAATTACTATTAGCTGGAATAGTCACTCTTGGCCTTTTTGCCTGCGGGCAAAATGAACCTCAGGAAGTTTCCGATCCACTATTTGAGGAGATTAGTTCGGAAGTTTCAGGTTTGGATTTTGCCAATAATCTCTCATTCGATGAGGACTTCAATATTTTCACCTACCGGAATTATTACAATGGAGGTGGTGTAGCCCTCGGAGATGTAAATAATGATGGACTTTTGGATGTCTATCTCACCGCCAATATGTCCTCAAATAAACTCTATTTGAACAAGGGAGATTTCAAATTTGAGGATGTTACGGAAACCGCTGGTGTAGCCGGTAATCGTGCATGGAGTACGGGCGTAGCCATGGCTGATGTCAATGCTGACGGCTTTCTGGATATTTACGTTTGTAATTCAGGGGATATTCAGGGAGATAACAAGCAAAACGAGCTTTTCATTAATCAGGGAGACGGCACTTACTTGGAGCAAGCTGAGGAGTATGGCCTGGCCGACCAAGGTTTTAGCACGCATGCGGTTTTCTTCGATTTTGATAAGGACGGGGATCTAGATGTGTACTTATTAAACAATAGCTATCAGGCTATCGGTAGCTTTAATAAAATGCAAAATGAGCGGCCCGTCCGTGACGAGGTTGGCGGCGATAAGCTTTTTGAAAATCGTGAAGGAAAATTTTTCGATATCAGTGAACAAGCCGGAATTTATGGAAGTGTAATTGGCTTTGGGCTGGGCATTACCATTGGAGATGTGAACCAGGACACCTGGCCGGATATCTTTATTTCCAATGATTTTTTCGAGAAGGATTATTTATATATCAATAATCAGGACGGTACCTTCACCGAGTCTCTGGAAAAATCAATGCGCTCCATCAGTGCGGCCTCCATGGGAGCAGACATCGCCGATATTAATGGGGATGGCTTTCTTGATATTTTCGTGACTGACATGCTTCCTGAGCCTCCTGCCCGAATCAAGCAGGTCACCACCTTCGAAAACTGGGACAAGTACCAATTCAACTTGAATTACGGATACTATCATCAGTTTAGTAGAAACATGCTTCACCTGAATAATGGAGACGGGACCTTCAGCGAATTGGGAAGACTGGCCAATGTAGAGGCTACCGACTGGAGTTGGGGAGCATTGATTTTTGACATGGATAGTGATGGAAAGCGAGACCTTTTCGTAGCAAATGGGATTTATCAGGACATCACAGATTTGGACTATCTGAACTTCATTGATGATGCAGATACTAAAATGAAAATCATCTCTGAAGAGGGTGTGGATTACAAAGCTTTGATTGACCCTATTCCTGTAAATCCTGTTCCAAATTATGCATTTAAAAACGAAGGAGGATTGAATTTCACTAATCTGGCGACTGAATGGGGGTTAAGCAAAGCTATTCATTCTAACGGAGCGGCCTACGGTGATCTGGACAATGACGGCACTTTAGATTTAGTGGTAAATAATGTAAATCAACCTGCTCAGCTTTTCAAAAATCAGGGAAGAACCATTAATCCGGAGGCACATAGTCTACAAATAGAACTCAAAGGTGACAATAAAAATCTGGCAGGAATCGGAAGCCAGATCAGAGTGTTCCGCGAGATGGACACCCTCTATGCAGAACAGATACCTAACCGTGGATTTCAATCTTCCGTGGATCCACGGGTTTTCTTTGGCCTGGGCCAAAATGACAAAATTCAAAAGATTGAGATTCTGTGGCCGAGTGGAAAGCTTTCTGAAATTCAGGAGCCTCAGGCGGATCAAATTTTAACTGTTCTGGAAAAAGATGCCTCAGAAACCAATAAACCGTTCTTCGCAAACCTCCCAGAACCATTTTTCTCAAAGGAAGATGCGAACACAATTGATTTTGACCACGAGGAAAACATATTCGTTGATTTTGACAGAGATCGCCTGACCTACCACATGTATTCCACAGAAGGCCAGGCTTTGGCGAAAGGTGATGTGAATGGAGATGGCTTGGATGATCTTTTCTTTGGCGGAGCCAAAGGATTCTCAGGCCAAATCTATTTTCAGGATATGGAAGGATCCTACAAGGTTTCCGAACAACAGATTTTCGAAGAAGATAAGGATTCTGAAGACACAGATGCTGTGTTTTTTGATGCCAATGGAGACGGAGCATTTGATTTATTCGTGACCTCTGGGGGTAATGAATCTCCTCTTAATTCCAGAGAATTAATCGATAGGCTATATCTGAATGATGGCAAGGGAAATTTCACGAAAAGTGAGCAAGAAAGTCTGAATAGTGTAAGAGGAAGTAGCTCCTCAGTGGCCATTCTTGACATCAATCAAGACGGAAACCCGGATATTTTCACAGGTGGAAGGTTGGTCCCTTTTGTTTATGGCGCACCCTCCTCCTCTCAAGTTTGGATCAATGATGGGAATGGTAACTTCTCAGGAAAGGCGGCTGAGTTAGCCCCTTCACTGATTGACTTGGGAATGGTGACTGATGCTGTTGCCGCAGACTGGGATCAGGATGGAATAGATGATCTTGTTTTGGTTCAGGATTGGGGTCAACCTCTTTTCTTCAGGAACACCACGAAAGGCCTAGAATTGATCGAAAGTCCAGATCTTGATCAGCAGAAGGGCTGGTTCCGGCAGATCGCAGTAGGAGATTTTAACGAGGACGGTTATCCTGATTTTGTTCTGGGAAATCATGGACAAAATTCACGCTTTAAGGCATCTACAGAGCGGCCTATTAAAATGCATGTAAATGACTTTGATCAGAATGGTGCCATAGAACACCTCACTATTCAGGAAATTGATGGTCAGCAAATTCCTTTGACCCTTAAGCATGAGCTGGAAAAGCAGATTCCCTCAATAAGAAAGCGCTACATAAAATACAGCGATTACAATGATCAAACGCTTGAAGAAATATTCTCCCCAGAGGTTTTGGAAAAATCGATTGTGAAAGAAGTGAATGAGCTCAGAAGTGGGGTATTATTGAGTAAATCAAATGGACAATACGAATGGGTTCCCTTACCAAAAATGGCACAGAAATCCTGGGTTTTTGGGATTGCAGTGATGGACATCAACAAGGATCAACACCTCGATTTAATTCTTGGTGGTAATTTGAGTGGGGCTAAGCCAGAAGTGGGAAAGTATGATGCAAGTCAAGGAGAAGTTCTTCTGGGTGATGGAAACGGTGCATTTAGCTATTGGCCAAACTGGAAAAATGGTCTGAAATTGGAGGGAGATGTACGAGCGATCCAGCCGCTTTCGGAAAATTCCTTTTTGGTTTCAAAGAGTAATGATAAAGCTGAAATCTGGAGATTTGATTGAGGGTTTGATGAAAAGATTTTGCCTGCTCATATTGGGACTGAGTTCGATTTTTTGGTCTTGTGAGACGGAAAAGGAGAAGAAGGCATTCGATCTGCTGACTCCCGAAGAAAGCAGTGTAGATTTTGAAAATCGACTCATTTCTACTGACACCCTTAACATCATCGAATATCTTTATTTCTACAATGGAGGCGGGGTTGCTTCTGGAGATTTTAATCAAGACGGTCTGATCGATATTTTTTTCACTGGGAATCAAGTCTCGAATGAGCTTTACCTGAACCAGGGAAATCTGCAGTTTGAAAAAGCCACCGAATCGGCCGGTCTGGAATCCACTGGCACCTGGTCCACCGGGGTGGCCACTGGCGACGTAAATGGAGATGGATTGCTGGATATTTACGTATGTCAGGTTTCTGGATTTAAAGAACTTGAAGGTCAAAATAGGCTTTACATCAATCAGGGAGATGGAACTTTCATTGAACTTGCTGAATATTATGGAGTCGATTTTAAAGGGCTTAGTACCCATGCCGTATTTTTCGATTATGACAAAGACGGTGATCTTGACCTTTATCTATTAAACCATTCTGTAAAATCTCCAGAGGTCTTTACCAACTCCAAAAACAGAATCAAACCTGACCCTCTTGGGGATAAACTTTACCGGAATAAAGCCGCTCAAGGTGAAAGAGGATTTGAGGAAGTGACACAGGAAGCTGGAATTTACTCCTCCATATTAGGCTTTGGGCTTGGTGTGAGCATTAATGATTTTAATGAGGACGGCTGGTTGGATATTTATGTCGCCAACGATTTTACCGAGAACGATTACCTGTATTTGAATCAACAGGATGGAACTTTCATAGAATCATTGGAAAAATCACTTTCAAATACCAGCCGATACAGCATGGGCAATGATTCCGGTGATCTTAACGGTGACGGTTTACCGGAGATTTTCACCACTGACATGCTTGCTCAGGACCCCGAGATTTGGATGAAATCTGTGGGAGAGGATAAACAGGAAGTGTATGCGATAAAGAAGACTTTCGGCTATGCTGATCAATATGTAAGGAACAACCTTCAGTTGAATCGAGGCGAAGGAAACTTCTCAGAGGTAGCATACTTTTCGGGTGTGGGTGCCACAGATTGGAGCTGGTCTCCCCTTTTGGTCGATCTGGATAATGATGGGAATAAAGACATCCACATCACCAATGGAATAGTAAAACGACCTAATGACCTGGACTTCATCCAATACAGCCAAGAGGCTCCTGGAAATTTGACCATGACGGAACTCAGGAGGCGTCAGGTGGAGATGCTTCCCACTATGAAACTGAGTAATTTCACCTACAGAAACCTCGGAGATTTACGCTTTGAGGATGTTTCTGAGGAATGGGGACTGAATCAAGAATCCTATTCAAATGGATCATCCTATGCCGATTTGGATAATGACGGAGATTTGGATTTGATCATAAATAATATGGATCAGCCTGCCTTTATTTATGAGAATCTGACCGAAGGTAATGGTAATTCTTTCTTGCAGATCAAGCTGGAATCTAACTCTTTGAATCCTCTGGGAATAGGTTCAAAAGTCAGTTTATATTCATCAGGAAAAATCTGGTCTCAGCGGTTGATTACCAGCCGGGGCTTCCAATCTTCGGTAGCTCCTGAATTGATTTTTGGCCTGGGCCAAAACAAAAAAATCGACTCCATTCGAGTTGATTGGTCTGACTCCTATCCCGAGATATTCCTAACAGACTCTCTGAATACAACTTTATCCCTGAAAAAAGGGAATGGAAAAAGATTAGTCTTCGCTCAAAAAAACGAAACGGTTGAAATTAAAACCCTTGATTGGAAACATACCGAGAATGAGGATTTTGATGAATGGGATAGAGAGTATCTACTTCCCAGAAGCTTCGCAATGCTAGGACCTGCAGTAGCCGCTGGCGACGTGGATAAGGATGGAGATTTAGATATTTATCTGGGTGGTGCCAAAGATCAGGCTGGAGTTTTGATGATTCAGAAGGAAAATGGCTTTGAATCATTAGTTAATCCGATTTTTGAGCAGTTAGCCAAAGCTGAAGATGTAGTAGCGGAGTTCTCTGATTTTAATGGAGATGGACTCTTGGATCTTTATGTGGGCAGTGCCGGAAATGAACTGGAATCAGGAAATCTTTTTCTTTTTGACAGAGTCTATTTTGGGGATGGACAAGGTGATTTTCGATTCTCACCAAATGCCTTACCCCCAAGGGGTGAAAACACCTCGGCTTTAGCTATTCATGATTTCGATCAGGATGGTGATGATGATATTTTTGTTGGAGTTTCTGTGATCTCTGGGGATTATGGAGCTAGACCTTCCAGCTACTTATTGGTAAACGATGGAAATGGTCGATTTAAAGAAGCTACTTCAGAATTCTTCCCAGAATCGAATTCACTGGGAATGATCAATGCTGCCATTTGGGAGGATTTGGACCAGGATGGACAAAAGGAATTGATTCTATCCGGCGACTGGCAGAAATTGAGAGTTTTCAAAGTTGGAGATTCCGGAAAACTTCAGGAAATATTTCCAACGGGTCTGGAATATTCTGCTGGCTGGATTCAAGAAATCACATCCGGTGATTTCAATCAAGATGGCCTGATAGATTTAGCCATTGGGAATTTGGGCTTAAACTCAAAGCTCAAAGCAAGTGTAGAAAAACCCGTTTGGCTATATCATTATGATTTCGACAGCAATGGCCAAAATGACCCAATAATTTTCAGGTATTTGGGTGAAAGACTTGTGCCCTTAGTGAGTAGAGATGATTTAATTGCTCAAATCCCCGGTATCAAGGGGAAGCATAGCTCCTATGCGGAATACTCAAAAGTATCTTCACCAGAAGAGTTGCTAGCTTCAGAAGCTTTGCAGAAAGCCAATAAATATCCTGTCCATAACTTTCAGTCTGGAGTATATTTACAAAATGAGAGTGGTGGATTTGAATTCAAACCATTTCCTTCGGAGGCTCAATTGTCACCCATAAACTCAATAGAATGGATTGAAGAAAAAGGTCAATTGATTTTAGGTGGAAACATGTCAGGTTTCAGAGTGGATCTGGGTGATGCAAAAGCAAATGCACTGAGCATACTCAGCTGGAAAAATGGAAATTGCACGGCACTTCCCAACCCTGAGGGAGTTTCCACCTCTTTGGAAATCAAATCTGTCAAATCAATTCCTGGGTTAGGTTTCATATTAGCGGCGACGCATAACGGCCCCGTGTATCTTCTTCCCAATAAATAGCGTAAAACAGATGGAAATCAGGCTGTCAGAGCCGTTCCTTATAATTTCTTAAGGATTGCCATTTACTTGAGACGGCCCTTTGATTTTCGTATATTTGCAGCGCAAAAGAAAACTTATCTACCCTTATGCAAAAATTAAAATATATCCTCTTACTCGTTCCATTCTACTTTCTGGCATCCTGTCAGGAACAAGTGGATTATTCAGGGGTGATCACAGATGGTCACTATCTGAACGAAGCACAGGATAAAGTAACGGAAGTAATTATTCACGATATATTTTCCCCTCCGGTAGCTGCCAGGATTTACTCTTATGCTTCGCTCGGAGCCTATGAAGTTGCTGCAGCCACTGACCCGGAGTACGTTTCATTAATGGGCCAACTTAGGGGTTCAAGCCCTGTTGACTTCCAGGTATCCAAAAATGTTTATCCGCCATTGGCAGCTTTGCATGCCTACTATGAGATCGGAAAAAGTCTGATTTTCTCAGAAGATATGATCACTGAACATAGAGATGCTACCTATGAGATGCTTCGGGAAAAAGGTATTCCTGAGCAGGTTTTTGAGGAGTCAATGGATTTTGGGAACCAGGTGGCTACAGCCGTTTTGGCATATTCCAAAGAAGACAATTACCATGAAAGTAGATCTTTCCCAAAATACACCGTGACCAATGAGCCGGGAACATGGGAACCTACTCCTCCTGCCTACATGGAAGGCATCGAGCCACATTGGAATAAAATCAGAACATTTGTTTTGGACTCAGCTGCACAATTCAAACCAGCCCCGCCTCCACCCTATTCCACAGAGCCTAGCTCAAAATTCTATGAGCTCGCTATGGAAGTTTATAATGCTGGAGTGGAAGCAAATGAGGAGCAGAAGGAGATCGCTCTATTCTGGGATTGTAATCCTTACAAAATGAATGTGAAAGGTCATGTGATGTTTGCAACCAAGAAAATAACACCCGGTGGTCACTGGATGAGTATTGCGGCCATTGCGGCAAAAGCAGCTGGTACAGACTGGAAAGGAACCGCAGAAGCCTTTGCCCTGACAGGTATCTCTCTGAATGAGGCATTTATTTCCTGCTGGGATGAAAAGTATAGAAGTAAGCTGGTAAGACCTGAAACTTTCATTAATCAGTATATCGATGAAGAATGGGTTCCCTTGCTTCAAACACCTCCATTCCCTGAGCATACCAGTGGACATAGTGTAGCTTCAGCTGCATCAGCTTACACTCTTGCGCAGCTATTTGGGGATGATCTGCATATTGTAGATAGCTCCGAAGTGAATTATGGATTGCCAATCAGAGAGTTTGATTCGTTCACTGAAGCTGCGGAAGAAGCAGCCATCAGTAGATATTATGGGGGAATCCATTATTTACCCGCTATAGAAGACGGAGTGACTCAGGGTAGGGATATTGCCGAGCTGATCTGGTCAAGAATAAGTACCAAACCACAAAACATAGCTATAAAAGATTAATTCAAAAGGCAGCTGAGGCTGCCTTTTTTTATGCCCTTATCCTACTTATTCCCCTTTCCACAGGAATAAGTTTCATAAGCTGTGGATAATCAGTAAATTTTATATCAAAAGAGATAAATCTCATTTTTTACTTATACAAAGAAAACTCATGTCAAAAACCATCATTGTTTCGAATCGGCTTCCAATAAGTCTAAGACATCGAAACGGGAAATTTGAATTCAAACCTAGTGCCGGAGGCCTTGCGACAGGTCTGGGATCCATATACAAGGAAGGTGAAAATATCTGGATCGGATGGCCAGGAAATACAGTAGATGATCCTGAGCAACGAGCAGAAATTATCATTGAGCTTCATGAACTTAAAATGGCTCCTGTTTTCCTTTCAAAACAGGACGTAGAAGAGTTTTATGAAGGTTTCAGTAATGAAACTCTGTGGCCAGCATTCCATTATTTCACCCAATACATGGTTTATAATCCCGATCACTGGGCAGCTTATGTAAGAGTGAATAAGATGTTTTGCGAAGCAATTCTGAAAAAAGCAGGATCGGAAGATACCATCTGGGTTCATGATTATCAGCTTCTCCTGCTGCCGCAAATGCTTAGGGAGGCCTTGCCAAATGCCACCATCGCATTTTTCCAGCATATTCCCTTCCCTTCCTATGAAATTATCCGAATGATTCCATGGAGGAAAGAACTGCTGGAGGGAATTACCGGTGCGGATCTAATCGGTTTCCATACCTATGATGACATGAGGCACTTTCTCTCCGCGGTAGGACGAATCACCGGTCTGTCAAATGAGAGTGGATATATTCAGGCTGAAAATCGAATTATTAATGTCGATTCATTTCCCATGGGAATTGATTATGATAAGTTTGCGAAGCAGGCCAAAAGTCGGAAAACCCAGAATATTGTCAAAAATTTCAGGAAGCAGGTAGGTGATCAAAAGCTACTGCTCACCATTGATAGACTGGATTATTCCAAGGGTATTCCTCAAAGGATTCAGGTCTTTGCTCAACTTCTCGAACAGCACCCCGAATTACATGGCAAAGTATCCATGATCATGATCGTGGTTCCCAGCAGGGATAAAGTTCAATCTTACAAAGAACTCAAGGAAGAGATAGATACTCTGGTAGGACGAATCAATTCAGATTATTCTACATTGAATTGGGTACCTATTCACTATTTCTATCGAGGATTCCCATTTGATGAGCTCAGTGCATTTTACAGCATGGCGGATATCGCCTTGGTGACCCCGCTACGGGATGGTATGAACTTGGTATGTAAGGAGTTTGTCGCCAGCAAAACAGACCAAACTGGCGTATTGATTCTGTCAGAAATGGCAGGTGCCTCGAAGGAATTACAGGATGCTTTGCTGGTAAACCCAAATGATCGGCAGGGATTAGTTGATACTATTTTTGAGGCGCTTTCTATGCCAGTAGAAGAACAGAAAGCAAGAATCTCTGCCCTTCAGGAAAGCCTGAAAACCTATGATATTTTCCAATGGGTAAAAGTTTTCATGGATCGGGTAGAGCATGTGAAGCAAAAGCAACAGGAGTTGAATTCCAAAGTTGTAGACGTAAAGGTCACTACAGAAATGGAAAAGAGTTTCCATGCGGCGAAAAATCCAGTCTTATTTCTAGATTATGATGGAACCCTAACCGGTTTCGTATCAAATCCACAAGATGCCAAACCCGATGAAGAGCTTAAGGGTATCGTGAAAAAACTGAGTGAAAAGGCTCAAGTAGTAATTATCTCAGGAAGAGATAAGGATACACTTGGAAAATGGTTTAAAGGGCAAAATGTAGATATGATTGCCGAGCATGGAGTCTGGGTTAAAATGCGGACCCAGAAGGATTGGGAGCTTTATGCGGATGCGGATTCCAGCTGGAAGGAGGATATCAGAAATATCATGGAATACTATGTCTTGAGGACTCCAGGAGCTTTTATCGAAGAAAAGCATCACTCTTTGGTTTGGCACTACAGAAAAGTGGAAAGCGGACTGGGAGACCTAAGAATGAGAGAGCTCTTCAGCCACTTGAAATACATGGCCAGAGGTCATAATCTCCAGGTGCTGGAAGGAAATATGGTTTTGGAAATCAAAAGGCCAGATATCAACAAAGGCCGTGCAGCCACAGCACTGATGAAAGGGCAGAAGTATGATTTTGTACTTGCTATTGGCGATGACTGGACGGATGAAGATACTTTCAAAGCCATGCCTGAGGATGCTTATTCCATCCGCGTAGGCTATGCTTACACTGCTGCTAATTACAATATAAAATCATTCAGGCAGGTAAGGAATCTGCTTGCGAAGCTGGTTTCTTAAAACAAAAACCTCTTAGGTCTTACAGACCTTTGAGGTTTCTTTTTTTATTATAGAAAATTCGGTCTATCCAGCTTCTTGCCAATCCTGATCGCAGCATTCATTAATCCCACATGCGAATAAGCTTGTGGGAAATTACCCCATTGGCTTCCTGTTTTTTGATCCACATCCTCAGAGAAAAGCTGTAAATGATTGCAGTATTTCGTCAGAGTGCCAAAGCCTTCCACTGCTTCTTCGATTCGCCCAACACAAGCTAAGGCCTCGATATACCAGAATGCACAAATTAGGAAGGTGGTTTCAGGCACTCCGAAATCATCCTCATGTTTATACCGGTAGAATAAGAAATCCTTTGCCAATAAATCCTCCTCCAGGGCCTTCAAGTGGTCATTTGCCCGCTCCAGATCATCACCAAAATATCCCATGGTAATCAACTGAAGAGTCGAGGCATCCATATATTTAGTGCCCACAGCCTGAGCATAAGCCTTCCTCTCGGGTAAATAACAAGCCTCTATTTTTTTAGTCGCCTCATCCCTAAGCTCTATCGCTTTCTGATACATGGTATCGTTTTTCATTCGAATACCAATTTTTGCGGCAGCACAGGCACCAGCCCAGTGAAACAGGAAAGTATAGCAGTGCTCCTGAGCCAAATTCCTAAATTCCCAAAGCCCGGCATCCTTCTCATGCATGGTCTCCTCGATTTTGTCAAGAAGATTCATAATCATAGGCTGAGAGGAACTTCGCTCACTTTCGGTAAATCTCTGATCGGAATATAAAGGCAATAAAGACACCAAAACCTGACCATAAAGGTCATTTTGAATATGGGTGTAGGCTTGGTTACCAAATCGCACAGGTTTGTTTCCCAGGTAACCATCCAGGTCCGAGATCTCCTCAGTTAGCAAAGAATCTGCTGTAATAGAATACAATGGCTGATACCTCCCTTTGTGATCACAAGGGAGATTCTGAATAAACTCAAAATATTTTTCAAGCTCTTCGAAGTGACCTATCCCACTGAAAGCAGTAAGCGTGTAATACGTGTCCCGGATCCAACAGAATCGATAGTCCCAGTTCCGGGTACTCCCGGGAGACTCTGGCAAGCTGGTCGTGGAAGCAGCAATAATCGCCCCGGTATCTTCATATTGATGAATTTTCAGGATTAAGGCGGACCTTAATACCAGCTTCTGGTGGAAATTAAAAATATGCGTTGATTTCACCCAAGCCTGCCAATAGCTGGTGGTTTCATTTAAAAACCTCTCCGAAGTGGTCTCAATGGGTGCTTCCAAAGGTCGCCCATAAGTAAGCACCAAATAAATAGTTTTATGAAGGGCAAAGGGCTTCCCGCTTTGGATGTAGCTTAAAGGTGCATTGCTGGTCAGACGAAGCTCCTGATCTATGCCCATATATCGGATATGATTACTACCGAAAGTTGGCGTCAACTGTCTTTCCCCACGATCTGCCACAGGCTGGCAATTAATAGTAACTACCGGAGATCCTGAGGTACACTCGACCTTTCGGATCAACATCAATGGTTTATAGTACCGATCGTAATTTTTAAAGCGGGGAGCAAAGTCAGTCACCTTGTATGAACCCTGGTCATAGCTCACGGTAGTTTCGAGAACATTTGTGTTTTCTACGTAAGCCTGTGCGGTTTCAAAATCATCCGAACCAGGTAATATGGTGAACTTCCCCCCTTTTTTTCTATCCAGCATCCCACCAAATACAAAGTCAGAATCAAATCTTGGGAAGCATAGCCAGCTGATGTTAGTATCCTTCTCCACATGCGCGATATAGGCGCAATTCCCAATTAGGCCGGAGCCATAAATATGTTTATCCATTCGAATAGGTTTAAAAATAGAAAGTGAATAGGTCTGAGCTTTGGCAAGAAAGTAAATGGGAGGGTACTATCCAAAAAACATGAATTTTCAAGCAGCAAAAAGTAAGTGCCAACTCTTTAAATAAAAGCAGCTACTTTTAAAAATACAGCTTCTTCGCTTGGATATACTCCTCCACTTTTTCAGGAAGAAGATACTTTACGGAGAGATCGTTCTTGATCGAATCACGAATAAATGTAGCTGAGATATCCAGGAGCGGAGCCTCAATCCAGTTTAGCGAATCATGATCAAAACCAGGAGAATCTCCTGGTCTGGGATAAACGAAAATCTCATAATGTTCTAGAATCTGCTCGTAGTTTTTCCAGCGCTTAAGCTGCTTTACACTATCTGAACCTAAAAACAAGGAAAACTGATGCTGTGGATACTGATCACTGAGATAAGCCAGCGTATCAATAGTATAGCTGGGCTTTGGCATCTTGAACTCTACATCGCTGGCACGAAAGTGAAAATTATCTTCGATCGCCAGTTCCACCATTCGTAGTCTGTCATGCTCATGAACTAGAGATTTTCTTTTCTTAAGAGGGTTTTGCGGGCTGACCACAAACCATACCTGATCCAAATCTGAGCGATCATAGATAGTATTGGCTATGATCAAGTGACCAACATGAATAGGGTTAAATGAGCCGAAATAAAGTCCGATCTTCAAAACTATCGGGCTATAAATTCACTCACTAAATATTTTGCTTCAGCTGAGGATTTGGCAAAATCATCATTGACCACGGTAACATCAAACTGAGGCTCAAACTGTGCTTCGAACTCAGCTTTGTAAAGTCGACGAGAGAGGGATTCCTCTGATTCGGTTCCCCGGTCTTTTAATCGCTCCTCTAGAACCTCCAGACTGGGGACTTTTACAAAAATAGCCAGGGCCTTATCACCAAAATATTTTTTCAAGGCAAGGCCCCCTTTTACATCGACATCGAAGATTACCGTTCGACCTTCATCCCAGATTCTTTGAACTTCTTCCTTCAGAGTGCCATAAAAATTTCCTGCATACACTTCCTCCCATTCCACAAAAGCATCTTCATCGATTTTTCGCTTAAACTCCTCCTGACTTAAAAAATAGTAATCTTTTCCATGCACCTCATGCCTTCCCCTTCGATCCCGGGTACAGGCTGAAATCGAAAAGCCTAGCTCAGGAATCTCCTCCACCAGATGCCTGACCAGTGAAGTCTTCCCAGACCCCGATGGGGCCGAAAAAATTATGGCTTTTCCTCCGGGCATGTTTATTTTAATTCTTGGATTTTGCTTCTGATAGATTCAGCCAGCTGTGGAGGTAATTTCTGCTTCGTGCACTTTTTCTTTAGCACATCACGAATCGCCTGCTCCAGGTGAAAATGCTCAAAGCAAGGCTGGCACTTCGCCAACTTCTCTTTCAGAACTTCTTTCGAATTATCAATTTCTCCGTCCAAAATACTTTCCAAAAGCTCAAAACACTTACCAGTTTCCTGACATTGGGTCTTTCTTGGTTCGGACGCTCCTTCCATCTTATCCATCTGTAATCGTTTTTTTATAAATCCTCCTCTTCCTCGGTTTCATAGCCCATGTCCTGAGCGTAACCTTTTAATTTCACTTTTAATAAATTCCTTGCTCTGTGCAGCCGGGATCTTACGGTACCTATGGGAATGTCCAGAATTTTTGACATTTCCTCATATGTGAATCCCTCCAGATCCGCCAGAATAATCACCGTACGGAAATCAACAGCCAAACTATTTAATGCATTGGAGATCTCATCTCCCAGCATATCCTTTACGGATTCAGCCCTTAAATCCGACGTTTGTTGGTAGTTAACATTATCTGAGTTGTAATAAGTTTCAACTTCCTGATAATCTACCTTCGCCGGCTGCTTACTCTTCTTTCTATACTCATTGATAAAACTGTTTTTCAGGATACGAAAAAGCCATGCTTTGGCATTCGTTCCCTTCTCAAATGAGTTGATAAATCGGTATGCTTTCAGATAGGTATCCTGCACCAGATCCTTGGCATCGTCCTCGTCAAATGTAAGCCTGTACCCGAAATTATACATGGAATCTATGTGCGGCATAAACTCCCCATCGAAGATCGCGGTCTTTTCGGCTTCCGAATATTTTCTGCGCTTATCGTCTGACATAAGTTTCAAAAGTAAACAAAGACCGAAATTATAACTAGGAAACAAAAAGGAATTCGAGCGATTTCATTTATTTTGCTATTCGGAGCCTGACGGCCAAAGCTGTTCTCCTTCTTTCATTTTATGTTTTTCTTCCGACTGATTTCCCGCTTACCTCTCTGGGTCTTGTACCTCTTTTCAGATTTACTTTATCTGATAGCCCGCTATGTGATCCGCTATCGCAAAAAAGTGATTGATGAAAATCTTACTCATGCTTTTCCCGACAAAAGCCCAAAGGAAATTAAGGACATCAGAAATAAGTTCTATAGAAACTTTACCGATGCTTTCATTGCCGAAACCATCAAGCTCCTGACCATTTCGGAGGAAGAATTCAGACGAAGATTTGTGATAGTCAATCAGCAGGACCTTGACCAACCTGTAAATAATGGGGTGAGCTCCCTCATGATGGCAGGACATATCTTCAATTGGGAATGGGGAGTGGTCGGTTCTAATTTATATTCAAAAGTACCTGTAGAGACTGTTTATCTTAAAGTGAATAATCCCTTTTTCAATAATCTGATGAAAACCATTCGAACAAGATTCGGTGGATATGTGACTGAAAAAAAGGAGTTTCGTAGAGGGATGCTTACCTTGGGGAGAGACCCTAGAATAGTTCTATTGGGCTCAGATCAGCGGCCACCCTCTTCAGAAAATCGTTATCAGCGAGAATTCCTGAATCGTCCTGCCGTCTTTTTTGAAGGAGCAGAATTCCTATCCAAAAAGAAAAACCTTGTGGTGCACTATGGGAAAATGATCAAAATTAAGCGTGGACATTACCGCTATGAATATGTTCCTTTAGCAAGTCCCCCATACGACTCGGATAAGCCTCATTCGATTACCGATAGATTCTGCGAAATGCTAGAGGAGAATATTAAAGAACAGCCCGACATGTACCTTTGGAGTCATAAAAGGTGGAAACTGTAAATAAAGAGAGGAAAGAAGATAGATGGAATACCTGGATCAATTAAACCCTGAGCAACGGAAGGCAGTGGAGCATACCGACGGGCCCGTGATGATTATCGCCGGTGCCGGATCGGGAAAAACCAGAGTTCTCACCTACCGAATTGCTCACTTGATCTATGCCAAAGGAGTAGATCCTTTTCAGATTCTTTCTCTGACCTTCACCAACAAGGCTGCTTTTGAAATGAAGCAGAGAATTGAAAACCTGGTGGGTCTGGAAGCCAGAAATACCTGGATGGGAACCTTCCACTCCACATTCGCGAAAATCCTTCGCGTGGAAAGTGACAGGCTGGGCTATCCTTCGAATTTTACGATTTATGATACTCAAGATTCGAAATCCCTGATAAAGTCGGTGGTTAAGGAGATGAAGCTGGACGATAAAATCTACAAACCAGCCACAGTTCTCTCGAGGATTTCCGGGGCGAAAAACCGTCTGATTGGTTGGCAGAAATACCAGAATGATCCCTATCTGAAAGCTGACGATGAAGCTGCCATGCGTCCAAGGATGGGAGAAATCTATGAACGATATCAAAAGCGAATGTTCAAGGCCGGAGCCATGGACTTCGATGATTTGCTCTTTAATACCAATGTACTTTTCAGAGATCATCTGGATGTATTGAATAAATACCAGCAGCGATTCCGTTACATCATGGTGGATGAGTTTCAGGACACCAACTTATCTCAATACTTAATCACCAAAAAACTTGCGGCAGCGCACCAGAATATCTGTGTGGTAGGTGATGATGCCCAAAGTATTTATGCTTTCCGCGGTGCGGATATCCAGAACATTTTAAACTTCGAAAAGGACTACCCGGATCTATTTGTAGTGAAACTAGAGCAAAACTACCGATCTACGAAAATGATTGTGGACGCGGCAAACTCTATCATCGATAAGAATAAGGCCCAGCTGAAAAAGAATGTTTGGACCTCAAATATGGATGGAGAACCCATTGAGTTAATCAAAACCACTTCAGACAACGAAGAAGGTAGAATCGTGGCTACCACCATCTTTGAGGAAAGAAATAACAAAAAGCTGAACAACAGCGATTTTGCCATTCTTTACAGAACCAATTCGCAATCGAGAGCGATAGAAGAGGCATTGAGAAAGCTGAACCTTTCTTACAAAATCGTGGGTGGGCTTTCCTTTTACCAAAGAAAGGAGATCAAAGACCTCATGGCCTATCTCAGGTTTACGGTAAACCCAATGGATGAGGAAGCCTTTAAAAGAATTATTAATTATCCAAAGCGAGGAATCGGCGACACCTCTGTAGAACGCATTTTGGTAGCTGCTTACGAGCATGACATTGAACTCTGGGAGGTGGTGAAAAACGCTATGAGCTTTCTGAAAGGCCGGGCGGCAAATTCTGTGGCAGATTTCGCTACGATGATCAAAGCTTTCCAGATCGAAACAGAAAGAAAGGACGCTTACGAAGCAGCTGAGAGCATTGCAAAGCAAAGTGGACTCTTAAGAGAGCTTTATTCCGACAAAACCATCGAGGGGCTCAATCGCTATGAAAACGTTCAGGAACTACTCAATGCGATCAAGGAATATGTGGACAATGAGGAAAATGAAGATAAAAGCCTAGGAGCTTTTCTTCAGGAAATTGCTTTGCTGACGGATAATGATCAGGATAAAGACACCAGTGATGCCATCACCGTCATGACCATTCACTCTTCTAAAGGACTGGAATTTAAGCAGGTATTCGTGGTGGGAATGGAAGAAGATCTCTTCCCCTCTCAAATGATGATGCAGAGCCGTGAAGATCTGGAAGAAGAGCGAAGACTCTTTTACGTTGCGACCACTAGAGCGAAAGAGAAACTCTATCTCTCTTATGCTGTAACA
Organism: Algoriphagus sediminis; assembly: GCF_030403435.1. Taxonomy (GTDB): domain Bacteria; phylum Bacteroidota; class Bacteroidia; order Cytophagales; family Cyclobacteriaceae; genus Algoriphagus; species Algoriphagus sediminis. The sequence goes on along the minus strand of NZ_JAUEPH010000006.1, from coordinate 196,078 downwards.
CGCTATAGATTTGGGCGGTTATTGAACTGTGAGCCTAGTCGCTTTTTAGAAGAAGTAGATCCGAGGTGTATCAAAGTGAATAAAAAAGCTTCGAGTCGAGATATGCCAGGAGCCTTTAGAAAAGAAGGATTGCCAGGTTCGGAAGGGCGGTCAGGGTTTGTAGGAATCAAAAGAAAACCGCAAAGCCGAATGCCGACTCAGAAAAAAATTCACACACCTAGTCCGGACTTTAAACCTTCCAATACCAATAACTTACAGGCAGAACAGTTAGTGGAGCACCCAAAATTCGGTTTTGGTAAGGTGAGAAAGATAGAAGTGGAAGGCTTAAATAGAAAGGCTACAATCAATTTTGAACATTTTGGAGAGAAAACATTATTACTTAGCTTTGCGAAGCTCAGGATAATAGATTAATCACGAGTAGTCCACGATTTTTCCCCTTTAAAGTGGAACTAGAAACCCAAGGTGATTCCTGAAGAAAAAGAAAAAATAAACACGCACATTTTGAAAGAATACGGCAAAAACATCCAAGGTCTGGTAGATCATCTTTTGACTATTGAGGATCGTGAAAAAAGAACTCAGAGCGCCTACACAGTAATCGATGTTATCAAAAGGCTGAATCCCCAATGGAGACAGGAAAATGATCAGAAACTTTGGGATGATCTGTACATCATGTCGGATTTTAAGTTAGAGGTGGATTCACCATTTCCTATGCCGGATAAAAAAATCCTCGGAAGAAAGCCTCTACCCATTGGCTACCCAAAAGGAGAGATTCGATTCAAGCACTATGGCCGAAACATAGAAAAACTCATTGAATTGGCGATAGAAATGGAAGATGACGAAGAGCAGGAAGAGGCGATTATCTATATCGGGCAGCTTATGAGAAGTTTTCATTCCACCTGGAACCGAGATAATTTCGATGATGGCATAATCTTGGATGATATTAAAACGCTTTCGAAAGGGAAGTTGCATATCGATCTGGATAAGGTGAAAGAAAACGGACTTTTCGAATCCAATACCAGGAGAGACTTTAAAACTCAATCCTCCACCAGTCGCAGCAACAACAACAATAATAAAAACCGTCGGGGCAATAAGCGTAGAAGTAATCATAAAAAACGAAGAAATTAATGGGATCATTCCGGGTCAGAGGAGGAACTAAGCTACAAGGCGAAATCACTCCTCAGGGGGCAAAAAATGAAGCTTTACAAATTTTATGCGGTGTCCTTCTGACACCGGAAAAAATGACCCTCCGAAAAGTCCCCAACATTCGGGACGTGAATAAGCTCATCGACCTGCTCGGAGACATGGGCGTAAAGATCACCAAACTAGGTCCCGAAGCATATACTTTTCAGGCAGATGAGATTAACCTGGACTATCTGGAAACAGAAGAATTCTTAGTAAAAGCCTCCTCCCTTAGAGGCTCCGTGATGATCCTAGGCCCTCTTTTAGCCAGGTTTGGAACTGGAAAGCTTTCCAAGCCAGGAGGAGATAAAATTGGTCGAAGAAGAATGGATACCCACTTTGTGGGCTTCCAAAAGCTAGGCGCAAAATTCGGCTACGATTCCAAAAGAGAGATTTTCCACATTGATGGAAAGAACCTTAAGGGTACCTATATGCTGTTGGATGAAGCTTCGGTAACAGGCACAGCGAATATCGTTATGGCCGCATCTATGGCCGAAGGAAAAACCACCATTTATAATGCAGCCTGTGAGCCTTACCTCCAGCAGCTTTGTTCCATGCTGGTCAGAATGGGTGCGAAAATCACTGGAATTGGTTCCAATTTACTGCACATCGAAGGAGTAAAAGAGCTAGGTGGAACAGAACATACCATGCTTCCGGATATGATTGAGATCGGTTCTTTCATCGGGCTGGCTGCTATGACTGAATCCGAAATAACCATCAAGAATGCCCAGATTCCTCGCTTAGGAATCATCCCTGATACTTTTAAAAGAATGGGGATCCAAATGGAATTCCGTGATGATGATATTTATATCCCTTCCCAGAAGCATTACGAAATTGAGACTTTCATCGATGGGTCTATTTTGACCGTAGCGGATGCGATTTGGCCAGGATTCACTCCTGATCTCCTGAGTGTGGTGCTCGTGACTGCCACTCAGGCCAAGGGTACGGTTTTGGTTCACCAGAAAATGTTTGAGTCCAGATTATTTTTTGTGGATAAATTAATTGATATGGGAGCGCAAATTATCCTTTGTGATCCTCACAGGGCTACCGTCATTGGACTGGATCGAAAGACCTCACTTCGTGGAATCCGGATGACCTCACCTGATATTCGAGCGGGAGTTTCACTTCTGATCGCAGCACTTTCTGCTGAAGGAACTTCTATCATAGACAATATCGAACAAATAGATCGTGGATATCAGCATATAGATGAGCGTCTAAGAAAGCTCGGAGCTGATATTGAAAGATTGTAAAATTCGTCCCCTTATTTGGCCTAGGTGAAAAAAGTAAACGTCAAAAGAAAATTACCGGAAAACCTAGATCCCGGAGACAAAAAGCTTTTTGAGCCGGCACTAAACGCTACCTTTTCTATTCTGCCCATTTTAGAATTAGAAAATGTAGCCATTCTTCAGGATACTGTATTTGACCCTAAAAAATTCAAGTTTTATTCAGAACATACTCACACTAAGGGCTTAGGCTTTTTGCCTATCGGCAAGAGGATTCTTCACTGCTCCATCCGGAAATGGAGGACTGTAGATCATGCCATGTGGGTCAAAGATGAATGGAGCGCAAATTATTTTCACTGGCTCACTGATTGCCTGCCCAGAATCTGGGAAGGAATGAGAAAAAGCGAGGCTAAAAAGGTCTTACTTCTTGATTCATTTAAGCAGCTCCCATTTGTCACGCAGTCTCTAAAACTAATCGGGTTAGAACCTGAATTTTATAGCTCAAATGAGAATATATGGGTGAAAAAATTAGTCCTAACGTCGAGGACGGCTACATTCCCGAATTTCAATGTACCTCTCACACAGCTTACCAGAGATAAACTCCGAAAAAATTCTGAGAAAGCTCCACATCGAAAGATTTACATCAGTCGTCGCTTCGCTCCAAAGCGAAAATCCCATAATGCAAAAGACGTAGAGCTGCTTGTTAAAAAATATGGCTTTGAGGTAATCTATGCTGAAAAGATGAGTCTGAAAAAGCAGATCGAACTCATGTCAGAAACTGAAACGCTTGTTTGTCTACACGGTGCTGCCCTGACCAATATGCTTTTCCTTCCAGATAATGCTTCAGTGGTAGAACTTCGAAATGTAGGAGATAGCATTAATCAATGTTATTTTAATCTTGCTTCAGCATTAAACCTGAAGTACTACTACACGCTGAATAAGGGAGATAGTAAAAACACGATTTCCACCAATTTTACTATCGACCTCGAATCACTTGAAGAGGTTTTACAAAATTTTCAGAGCTGAGCGTCCACAAACCCGATCTCACTAGGGCTAAGAAATATTTTTTGGTAAATTCTGGGCGTTAACAAGCCCAAACCTATGTCAGAAAAAAAACTTCGTAGCCACGAATGGTACGGAAGAAAAGGAAAAGATGGATTTATCTATCGTTCATGGATGAAAAATCAGGGATTCCCACACCACCTTTTTGAAGGTGGAAAGCCTGTGATTGGAATCTGTAATACCTGGTCCGAATTCACCCCCTGTAATGCTCACTTCAAGGATTTAGCTGCAGCCCTAAAGCGTGGCATTTGGGAGGCAGGTGGTTTTCCACTGGAATTTCCAGTCATGTCGCTGGGAGAATGCTCCATCAAACCTACCGCCATGCTTTTCAGAAATCTAGCCAGCATGGATGTGGAAGAGAGCATCCGTGCAAATGCAATGGACGGCGTGGTGCTCATGTGCGGTTGTGATAAAACCACACCTTCCTTGGTCATGGGAGCGGCATCAGTGGATCTACCCACTCTTGTGCTGTCTGGAGGTCCCATGTTAGTAGGGCGATTCAAAGGAAAAAAGATAGGGACATCAGATGTCTGGAGATTTGCCGAAGATTTCAAAACTGGCAAGCTATCCCAGGAAGAATTTATTGAGGCCGAAGCAGCCATGTCTCGCTCCGTAGGTCACTGCGCCCCAATGGGTACTGCGAGCACCATGGCCGCCATGGTTGAGGCGCTAGGATTGGCCTTGCCGGACAATGCTACCATTCCTGCTGCAGATTCGCGAAGGAAGGTATTGGCGCATATGGCCGGGATTCGAATTGTAGAAATGGTCAAAGAGGATCTCAAGATGTCCAAAATCCTTAATCGGAAAGCCTTTGAAAATGCCATCATGGTAAATGCCGCCCTTGGAGGATCTACGAATTTTATCCTTCATCTCACTGCCATTGCCAAACGCATTGGAGTAGATATTGACTTGACTGATTTTGATAAGTTCTCGGCAATGATTCCTTTGATTGCGAATGTGCAGCCTTCCGGTGAACATTGGGTGGAAGACTTATTTTATGCGGGAGGACTTCCGGCAGTTTTAAAGGAAATAAAAGACAAAATCCATGTGGATAATCTCACGGTCACCGGAAAAACGCTGGGAGAAAATATAGAAGGAGCTGAATGCTATGATCGGAATCTCATTGGTACACTTGACAAACCCATTAAACCAGACTCGGGTATCGCAGTCCTCAAGGGTAATCTTTGCCCGGATGGGGCAGTCATTAAGCCCAGTGCTGCCAGCCCAAACTTACTGAAGCATACCGGGCGGGCAGTGGTGTTCGAAAACATAGATGAGTACAAGGCAAAAATAGATCAGCCTGATCTGGATATCGATGAGAACTGCGTGATGGTGATGAAAAATGTGGGACCGAAAGGCTATCCTGGCATGCCAGAGGTCGGAAACATGGGACTTCCGTCAAAGCTTCTGGAAAAGGGAATCAAAGATATGGTTCGGATTTCGGATGGAAGGATGAGTGGAACTGGCTATGGCACAGTCATCCTTCATGTATCCCCTGAATCTGCCATTGGAGGTCCTTTGGCTTTGGTGAAAAATGGAGATATTATCGAGCTGGATGTGCCCAATCGTAGCCTGAATCTTTTGATCTCAGACGAGGAAATGGAAAAGCGCAAAAAGGAATTTAAGCCCATCGAACTTCCTTATGAAAGAGGGTATGTCAATCTGTACTTAGATCGGGTGAATCAGGCCCATGAAGGAGTGGATTTTGATTTCCTTCAGGGAAGCTCAGGTTCTGAAGTTAAGCGGGATTCTCATTAAATTAAGGATATGGCAAAAACAGCAATTATCACCGGTGCGGGGCAGGGCATTGGCTTTGCGATAGCAAAAAAATTATCTCAAAAAGGCATCAATATCATCTTGAATGATTTGGAAAAGTCACTTGCAGAGGAAGCAGCAAAATCCATTTCTTCAGAAACCAAGCACCCCGTACTGGCAATCGGTGGTGATGCGAGCCGGGAGGAAATTATTTCCGGGATGATTGATCTGGCTATTTCAGATTTCCAATCCCTGGATATTGTGGTGGCTAATGCCGGCATCACGCTTTTTGGAGGGTTTTTAGATTATACCCGGGAGGACTTTAGAGAAGTGACTAGGGTCAACCAAGAAGGCACTTTCTTTTTGACCCAGGCTGCTGCCAAAGTCATGAGCGAACAGGAATCCGGAGGGGCGATACTTTTTACCTCATCCGTCACCGCTCATTCAAGTCATGAAAATCTCGGGGCTTATTCCATGAGCAAGGCAGCATTAGAAATGCTCGCTAAAAATCTGGTTTTGGAGCTGGCTCCTCTAGGAATCCGAGTAAACACCGTAGCTCCTGGTGCCACCCTCACCTCTAGAACGGCCATGGATGAAACCTATGAGTCCACTTGGTCTCGAATTACCCCGCTTAAAAAACCTGCCAGTATCGAGGACATCGCAAATGCAGCTGCTTTTCTGGTTTCCGATGAAGCTTCTCATATCACTGGGCAATCTCTCGTGGTGGATGGGGGCTGGACCAGCGTAAGCCCTTCACCCTATGAATGAATCAGTATGGTCTGAGAAAGTAAAACCCGCTCCCCCGCCCTGGAAACTCAGTGGCGAAGGAATTCTGATGCTTTATAAATTCTCAAAAGATTGGGTGGAGAATTATGCGCAGCTTCCGGATGATCTTTCTGGAAATTTCAAGGGAGGTATAGGCTATGTAATGTTGGTCAACTATCATGAATCTCCGGTTGGGCCTTATCGTGAGCTATTGATCATACCGGGAAAGTTTGAACACACCGGAAAGCATAGCATCAGCAAAATCTATGTGGATTCTGAGGCCAGCACACAAAATGGGAGAGCCAATTGGGGTATCCCAAAACATACTTTACCCTTTTCATGGGAGTCCGATGATGGGGTAGACCATATCAAGATTTTTAACGGAGATGAAAAAATCTTTGCTTGCACGGTGAAGTACAGGGGGCTAAAATTTCCCGTGACCACCAAAATTTTACCTATCGATTTACACCAGCTTTGGGTAGGAAAGGAATATCACACCAAGCCAACAGGAAAAGGCTGGGGAAAACTGGCGAGTGTAGAAATCGAAAAGTGCAATAAAAACTTCTTCCCACCCATACAGAAGCAAAGACCTCTGGCAGTGGTGAAAGTGAATCCCTTCGAAATCACTTTTCCAAAACCCAGTTATGGTTTATAAGGCATTTACCGAAGCAAAAATTATCATCACCGGTGCAGGATCAGGCATAGGAAAGGAATTGGTGGGACAGCTACAGGAATCCAAACCTCAAATCCTGGCGGTGGATTTTGATTCCAATAAGCTTTGGGAGCTTCGCGAGGAGTTTCCTGAAATAAGCACCCTCCTGGTAGATTTAAGCGAAAAATCAGGTAATAAGAAAATTCTTGATTGGGTGAAGGTAAATTGGGATCGGGTAGATTTTTGCTTTGCCAATGCAGGAAAAGCTGAATTCGGACCGAATAAAGATCAGAATTGGGGAGAAATGGATAAACTTTTTCAGCTTAATGTGCATAGTCCCATACAGCTTGGATATATGCTCAAAGAGGCCTTTCCACATCACCCCTACCGACATATCATTACTGCTTCTGCTATGGCCTATTGGCCTATCCCCGGATATAGCCTTTATGGAGCCACCAAATCCGCACTTTTGCAATGGGCAAGAACCCTTTGGGCTGAGAAAACGGGAAGTTGGCTCTCCCTGGTTTTTCCCATAGCCACTAAAACTGCTTTCTTCGAAACTGCGGGAAAGGATGTCCCTCAAGCCTGGCCCAGACAGACCGCCGAATGGGTGGCTTCTGAAACTTTGCGCGGAGCGGCAAAAGGGAAAAAGAGAATTTATCCCTCCAAACTCTTTTTCTTTATGTTGATTATTACCCGATTCTTGCGATTTTTAAAAAGGATCGTTGCTATGATTGAATACCGACGATATAAAAATTGGCTGGAAAAACAATCCGAAAGCTGAGCCTGTTAAATTTGTACAAAACCATCAATCATGAAAAAAACACTATTCTCCTTACTCTTTGCCGGGCTTCTTTTGGCCTGCCAACCTAAAGAAACTGTTCCAGATACCTTACCCATGAAAGTGGCCATGGCCTATGGCTTCGATCAAATGGATCAGGTGAATAAGCTGGGTTTTACCTGGAATGTACAACGGGATTCTGTGAATGTTTTCTCTCGAACCTACCTATGGGATATGAAAGCCCAAACGGTAGACTATTCGGATGCAGACACTGCTTATCAGTTTAGCCTGACGGCCGAAACCATGCCTGATGCACATAAGGGATTTATAAATGATAAATACTGGGCCATGATGCCATTCCAGCTGGCTTGGGATACGGGCTATACCTATGAAACGCAGGAAAATGTCCCTACTCCGATCAAAGGAACCAATTCCACAAAACTCACCATTCTGTATAACAATGAGGATGGATACAGTCCCGGGGATGCCTATGATCTCTACATTGATGAGAATTATAAGCTACTGGAGTGGACTTTCCGTCGGGGTAATGCGGTAGAGGGTGCCACCTGGACCTGGGAAAATGAGCAGAATGTAGGTCCACTGACTTTTGCGGTGGATCATATGGGAGCCGATGGCAACCGATTTATCTGGACCTCAAATATATCGGTCAACTAACCGAAGAAGCCAATATCGAAACCGGAGTGAAAGCTCCGGTTTTTTAATAGATAAAAACTACCAGCTCCTAATAACCTCCTCTACGGGCATAAATTCGAGCATGAGAAAAAAGTAGGGTTTTGACTAATTTTAAAAAAAATAAGTTTAACCAGTACAACCAATAGGAATATGCTGCGAATGCAACATATCCACTAGTTAGCAGCAATTAGAAAGGTGAAACTAATACACATCATTGCAGTCTTGACTCTTTTGACATCTTGTGGACAAGTGACTAAAAAAGCTGACCAAGAATCAGCGGTGGCAAATTCAACGGAAGTTGAACAAATCAAATTGAATTTACCCGATACAACAATTAGTTTCATGTGGAGAGATTTGAAGTACGACTCGACACTGAATGACTCCTTTAGCTCAATATTTCTGAATATGGACTACATAAACACTATGACCAGTCAAGAAAAAGCTGCGATTGGGTATGTTTCGACATTTATTGGAAACGAGTGTTGGTGGGACGGAGAAGCGAATGATGACAGAAGCAATTTAGACTGTAAAATAATTACTGCCCTTGGACTTGGTTATCAATGCTCTGAAAGCCACTTAGGGTTTTTAAGAAAATGGTTCTCAACTGACAATGAAGTTTTAGCCGAATTAGGAGATTCAAATTGCCCAACAACTCCTTACACCGCGACAATTCAAGACACATTTAGCAAGATTGTAATTAGCACAAAAGAAGATTCAATTTCTGTCTATTATGAAGCAAGTGCAGTCAATATGCGAGAGCAAGAAAGTTGGGAATGGTCAGAGACAGTTCATTTCTTTGCGACAACTGACAATTTAAAACTGATTAAAAAAGATAAATCTGAAGTCAAACTTGAAAAATTTGAAATGACTGAAGAATGAAAATAAAAACAGCCGCTAACAAATGCTGTACGCAATCCCTTCAGGACACTGCGCATAGCCAAGCCGTTGAGCCCCAATTTAGTTAACTCCAGCCTCTTGCTTCGATTTCTCAGAATTTCAAAACCTAAAAGTCACCAACTGGGTGATTTTTTTTCTAACACCACCTTCTCTAGTTCCCCCTGAACTTCATATATTTTAGTTTTTAAACCCTTTCTCCCACACTTTGCCGTTCACGTAGTGACAGGCAATTATGAATAGATAATACATGAAATCTTTCAGTCTATTATTCTGTCTAATCATTGGAATCACAAATGTCCCTGCCCAATCTGGGATTTTTAATGTTCGGGAGATTAAAATCGAAAAGACCTATGACGAAATAAGTCCTCTAGGGAAATACAGATATGATAGTGTTTCATATACAGTTGCAAAAGAACAGACAGCCTACATGTATGAGACCTTTTCTTATAAAAGTGATGAGTTCGAGGTAGAAGGCTACTCTTGTAAACCATTAAACTCTGAAGGGAAAAAGCTTCCTGTAATCATCTATAACAGAGGAGGAACGGGAAATATCGGCAAATTATCGGAAGAGGACTTACCGGATTTTTATTGGCTTGCAAAATATGGATTTGTCGTTTTTGCTTCAAATTATCGTTTTGTGGGTGAATTGGGAAAAGTCGATCAGTCTGGTGGAGATGATGTCAATGATGTGATTAACCTTTTTGAAGCGGTTCAAACACTTGATTTTGTAGACTCCGAAAACATATTTATGATGGGCGTCTCACGAGGAGGTATGATGACCTATCAAAGTATTAGACAAGTTACTGTAAAAGCCGCTGCAGTGATTGCGGGTGTGGCTGACCTTAGGCTTCAGGCTGAAAAAAGGCCAATATTTATTACAGGCTGGTCAGATTTAGATGAAGAATTCAACTATGAGGGTTTGCAGAATATTCTTCCAGAGTTTGAGAAAAACCGAAACCAACATTTCGATAAAAGGTCTGCAGTGGTTTGGGCGGATGAAATTAAGTCGCCAGTTTATATTTTACATTCAAGGCAAGACGGTAGAGTACCCGTGGACGGAGCTCTGAATCTATCTTTGAAACTCAATGAATTAGGAAAGCCCTACAAGCTTAAAATATATGATGAAAAAAGTCACGGTCTTCCATATTCAAAATTTGATTCATTCGAAGAAATCATAGCATGGTTCAAAAGCCACATGACCTGACATTCGCAAGAAAAACCTTTGTTCAGTGCCCAATTGATTATCACAACTTATGAAAAAATGAAATCAGAGGAAAATTGAATAATAGTTTTTCATCATAAAAGGATCAATGCCAAAATTGATTTTTCCTTTGCTCTATTTTACCTGGCTGTTGAGAGGCTTTCACTATACCATTTATATCTCTCCGTATCTACTTTCACATCAGCCCAAATATCTTCTATTAAAACCCCAGTGCGCTTATCAATCAAAGCCTGTATTTCATCCCGGTAGACCTGGTAGTCGTTGTAATTCGTTTGAGCAATGCTATTGAACTTGTTTTGGAAAAAGGTAACTGGATTGAACCAATAGGTAGCTTCTATCAAGGTGTTTTTATCTTGACTTTCTTTTTCAATCGGTCGAATAGCTTCTTTATTGAGTTCATTAACTAAAGCATAAGCTGAATTACTCATGGCCGAGTTAAATTTGGTCTCGTCATTGAAAGCAGTCGTTTTTGTAATCTCAGGAAATAGGTCGATGAGTTTCCTTTCAAAGACGCTGTCGTTGGCATAAAGTTCTTCCTGTTTATCTCTAACCTCGATAAATTCCGTCATCAAATTAGCCGGCTTGGAAATACTTATGCTTTGGTGCACAATAGCAGGAATTACAAAGGCAAGTAAAAGCCAAACACCAACCATTTGTAGCGTATTTCCCAAAATACTATTCCCGTTTTTTAAAATGAAAAAGAAGATGAGCGACCAAAAAGCAAGGTAAAGCAAGGTGTAAAGCAGTATCTGCCCAAAGGCTTCACTTGCATTTTTAAAGACATCCGTGAGCATGGCTCCATAGATTAATAAACCGATGGTGACCGAGGTAACCAGAAGGAAATAAAATAGGATTCGCGAAATTAGCCAACTGTTTTTTGAAGCTGTTTGCACTTCAATCAAAGGTAAAAATCCTTGTTCGGCTTCGGCACTTTTAATGTTATAGAGCAAAATCAATAACAGGAGAGGCAAAAGAAAAAGGACGACAAAAGCAAAATCTAAAGTCCCTGTTTGAAGACGTTCGGGATTGGCAATTTCCTCCGCCATATCGGCATCATATGGACTCGCCATAAAAGTCACACGCTTATAAAAACCGTATTGTTCTGCCTGTCCAATGCTATAGACCATAGCAGGCGAAGGTGTTTTGATATGATACGTCGGGGTATACCAAATGGCCCAAAATGGGCTTGCCATGTCTATCCATGGACGGCTGTCATCGGTTAGTTTACCTTCTGCATATTGTTGCTGGTATTGCTCCTTTTCGGTCTGAATTTTTTCGTGGATTTTTTCAATCTCAGCGGTCTGATTTTGATACAGACTATACCCATTATTTAAACCATAAACCCCAGCCACGATAAAAAGAAAAACAGCAAGTATTTTGAATGGATTTCTGAAGAAATGCTTCCATTCGTATAAGAATATGGTTAAATCTCTCATAAAACCTGCATTTTTTTTGCTCCGAATACAATCAAACTAAGAACCAAAATTGACCAGCCCACTAGAAGCAAAACGTCGGTTATATAATGCGGAAAAACTGAAGCCAAGGCAGTGGGCTTATACTCAAAATCGGGTACGGATTTAAAGAATTCATTATCGGCTTCCCAACCCCAATCACCAGTTTCTGAGCCTCCGTATGCATGCTTGTCATTAAGCATTTTGATAAATACCCTTCGGTAATTCTCTACTTGTACCAAAAACTCCTGATGGTGTAAATTATCATTGCCAGCAAAGCCCATACTGGCGTTTTGAAGGGAAATGAAGGGATCGAAAAGACCACCCATTTGATAACTCTTCTTTTGAGAGGCAAGTACCTTTCTCAATTCCCCAAAATGTTTATCCCACACTTTATTGCCATATTCTTCATCTTCCTGCATTACCAGTCCATCAAAGTTGATCGGCAATTGGGATAGGCTATCTACGCCATACTCCACTAAAACTTTTTCTTCCAATTCTTTAGCACGTTCATCGGAGGGATTGTGCCCGTCCAATCCTTTCGAGCGATCCTCTTGCATAGCAGCTTTAAACTCGTTTCGGCTAGGTAAATCATGCCATTTTTCCACTGAACTCATTAAAATATTGGGTAGGAAAATTGTCCAGATTATCCAAATACCTAACATAGAAGTCAAGGCGATTGTGGAGTTTTCCCAGCGTGCTGAGAAGAAAACTGTCAAACCGGTTATGATGAAATAATACAAACTGTACGAAACCAAAAGCAGCGTGGTCCGGCCTAATACCTCCACATTTAAATCGTTTAAATGGAAAAGGGAATAGGCCATTATTGTGAGTACCAAGAGCCCAACTCCGTATAGCCAAATTGAAAGTGTTTTTGCAAAAATCAGTGAAATTGGCTTGGCTCCTTGTAAAATCAATAGTTTTAATCTGCCGCTTCGTTTTTCATTGCTGATACTACTAAACGCAAGAAAAATTAATAAAATGGGCACGATATATTGTAGCAATAAAGAACTTTTGAGTTTTCCGAATTTGGAAATTGTTTGCATCTGAGAGGCCTCAGAATGTACAATTTCGTTTTGGACGTGACCTTCCAGTCTAAGCACATTTCCTGTAATGCTATTTACCCCTTCATCCAAACTGCTCAGCATATTCGCAGGTTTGAAAACATAAGTGCCATAATGAGCAGCGTTATGAGGATTCATTGCATCAATACTTTCCCATTGGGCTCTTAGCTCATTTGAAGCTGTGTTATATCTCTCAGTTTGCTTTTGTGTTTGAAAATTTCCGAGCCAAATAGACAAAAAAAGTACTAACACAAAGCCTACACTAATACCTAAAAGCCAAGGCGTCCTGCCGTAGTATTTCCATTCGTTTTTGATGATTTTCCACATAGCTTAATTGGTCATATATTCGAGGTACAATTTCTCTAGTTCATTGGCACTTACTTCTTCGCTGCGAAGTTCTTTTACCAATTCGCCTTGTTTGAGAATTCCTATACGATGACACACTTCTCTGACCCGAAAAATATCATGTGATGCCATAAGTATAGTAGCTCCATCCGCCGCTAGCTTTTTAAGGATTTCGGAGAGCTCATTACTGGCTAATGGATCCAGACCACTTGCAGGTTCATCTAGCAGATAGACTTTAGCCTTTTTGGCGTAAGCTATGGCAATACCCACTTTTTGCCGCATCCCTTTAGAATACTCAGAGACTTTTTTGTCGTGGGCATCGGATTGTAAACCGCACCTAGTAAGAAATTCATGAAGTTCTGTTTTAGAATACTTCATACCGGCTAGCTTGCAGAAATAGTCCAGGTTTTCAAGACCTGATAAATAGGGGTAGAGATTGACATTTTCAGGAATGTATCCAATAAGTTTCCGGACTTTCTTCTCTTCTTTAGAGGTTTCCATTCCTTCGATACTGACAATGCCAGAATCGGGTGATAGAAAACCTAAAAGCATGTTTATGGTGGTGGATTTTCCCGCACCATTGGCGCCTAAAAGCCCCAAAATTTCACCTTCCTTTACTTGCAAATTCAAGTTTTGCACGGCCGGTTGTCCTTTGAAGGATTTATTGACATTTTTTAATTGTATCATACTCATGTGATCATCAAACCAATCTAAACTAATGCAACTCAGTTGCAAAATAGCGAATTAATCTAGCAATATCCGAATAGTCAAAAAGACAAAATTCCTCCTGTCTGCCAGAATTTTTTAGTACAATAAAAAGTCGCTCTATCAGCAATGGGATGTGGAAAGTGAAGTCGTTGGGCTTTATCTGCTAAACATTTACAGTTATGGATTTCGGGTTTTGATCACGCCCTTTAGCAAGCCAAAAGGAAATAAAAACACAATTTTATTCCTTAAATTATATCAAATGACAACCTTTTTGAAAAAATGAAAACACTTAGAATCCTAGCCGTTACCTTAATTTTCGGAGCTCTTTTTATCACTTTGATCGGCAGTTCAAATCCGGAAAAGCAAATTCACTTGAATTCAGCTGAAAATTCAATCATTCTCCTTAAGTTCAAAACGCAGCCAAATAAGGGTTCCCAAGCCCTTGAAGAGCTGAATAAGTTGCTAGAAGAGGTGAAGAAAGAACCGAACTTCGTGTCCATAAAACTCCATGTGGATCCTAATGATGATACCAATATTCTACTTTATGAGGAATGGCAAGATTTAGCTTATTACACCGGACCACACATGGAAACTTCGCATTTGACAGGCTTTATGGCTAATTCGGTCAACTTTCTTGCCGGAGAACCTGAAATTACATTTTGGGAGATGGAGAAGGTTTTTGAGTAAGAAAGGGGTTGTATGCCTTGGACATTTTTGCAAGGCCAATAGATAATTGCGTTCGCTGTTTTAGATCGTTATCTTATTGGTTCAGATAAGTAGTTTATGAAAAGTAAAATCGGTACAGTCCTCTTAATTCTGGCAAACCTCCTGATCATTATCGGTAGCATCTTTGCATTAACAAATACTAGCCCGCTTCCTAATATTAATTTAGGAGGCTTTATTGTATTTACTTTCAGTTTCACTTTAATTTTAGTCTTGTTGAGTGTTTTTTTCAAGTTTCTAGATAAAAGCCCCGAAGATCCCAAAAGAGCTATAAAAATCTATCTTACCACAGGGCTTGTATTCTTAGTTTTTGGAAGTGGTCCCCTATTGGTAACTATATTAATGGCTAATCTCGGTCTTACTTCGGACCCTAATCCAAATCCCATATTTTTCGGAATGATGGCTGGTTTTTCATTCTGGCCTGGCATATTGTTTCTCCTAACTGCCATCATTAAAAAGTATAAGCTAAGGAAAATGTCTACTGAAATAGAAGGCTTAACGGAAAATCAGAGCTAAATTCTGAGCAGAAAATCATGACTGAGCAAGAACTATCTAATCTTAGTGACGAGGAGTTACTGGAACACGCTAAAAAGAATAAGCCTTCCCCAATATTTGATGCCTTCTTTATTGGCTTTCTGATAGGTATACTCATTTTTGGTTTCGTGGCGGATGGATTGGGGTTCCTTGCTATAATCCCTCTTTTTCTGATTTATCTTTTTCTGAAGAAACCCAAACAACAGGCCGCCATTAAGAAGGAGATGGAAAAGCGAAAGCTCTCATAAATCCCGGATCAGGCAGAGAAAAACACTCAGAAAATAAATGATAGGAATTTTAGTGGCGGCTGCCATATCCTGGTTGCTTTTATACTTTTTTGAAAAGGATAATATTCTGGCTTTGGGCTTTCTTCCCATTGCCAAAAGGCTCAAGCAATTTTTAATTGGCTTTATGCTATCAGCATTTCTATGTGTGCTCGTTCAGTTTTTAGAGTCCTATTTAAAATCTTCAGAATGGATTATGAATGAAGATATTTCGCCATTACACATCCTAGAGGCCTTTTGGTGGGATTTCAAATCCGTCTTGACAGAGGAATTGATTTTTCGTGGAGCCCTCCTTTACATTCTCTTCAAGAAGATAGGCACAAGAAAAAGTGTTTTGATTTCGGCCATTGCTTTTGGTATCTATCATTGGTTCTCTTATGGCGTTTTGGGTAATGTCCTCGCTATGGTTTTAGTGTTTCTCGGTACAGGCTTGATGGGCTTTGCATGGGCACTTGCCTTTTCTAAGACCAACTCTATCATGTTAGCCTTTGGACTTCATCTGGGATGGAATTTTGTCCACAATACCATATTCTCGAAGGGACCTTTGGGTGAGATGCTTTTGATTTCAAAAGGTGGAAATGAGTTGAGCGACTGGGCCTCTCTTTTGAACTTCACAAGTGGTCTCATTATAGTTCCGATCATTATGCTTCTATTTGTGTGTTTTGGTGTTAAGAATGAGGGCTTTACAAAGCAATTCCCTTAGCCAATAGCATAACAATTCTTTGCACCCACACGAAGCCCGAGCTAAGAGATGCCTTTGCACCATCCTAGCTCTTTTTGAAAAAGTCTAGTATCTTTGCAGTCCGAAATGGCAGCCCTTTTTTAAAGTTGTGAAACATGAACTTGTTTAGCCGACAGGGCGTTTTTTCAGCGATTATTTATAAAAGTGTTTTAAAAAAACACGCAGAACCTAAAATATTATTTATGAGTAGATACCAGGAATACCTACAGGAGATTGAAGAAAGAAAAAGTCAGGGCTTACACCCAAAGCCTATCGATGACGCAGAGTTGCTAAAGGAAATTATCATTCAAATCAAGGATATAAATAATGCGCACCGAGACGATTCTCTCAACTTCCTGATTTACAATGTACTTCCTGGAACTACTCCTGCAGCTGGAGTGAAAGCTGAATTTCTGAAAGACATCATTTTAGGAAATGTGAAGCTTGACGAAATCAATACAGATTTTGCCTTCGAACTACTTTCCCATATGAAAGGAGGTCCATCTATCCGAGTGCTTCTGGACCTGGCATTAGGCGATGATAATGAAATAGCACTCCTTGCTGCCAAAGTTCTTAAAACTCAGGTGTTCTTATATGATGCCGACACCGATCGTCTGGCCGAAGCTTATAAAAATGGAAATGACATAGCAAAAGATATTTTAGAGAGCTACGCAAATGCTGAATTTTTCACAAAACTCCCTGAGGTAGAAGAAGAAATAAAAGTGGTGACCTTCATCGCAGGAACCGGTGATATCTCTACTGATTTACTCTCTCCAGGAGCAGATGCTCACTCCAGATCTGATCGAGAGCTACACGGGCAGTGTATTTTTGAACACAATAAAGAGATGCAGGACGAGCTGAAGGCCTTAAAGGCTGAGCATCCTGATAAGCGCGTGATGCTGATTGCCGAAAAAGGCACCATGGGCGTAGGTTCATCCAGAATGTCAGGAGTAAACAATGTGGCCCTTTGGACCGGAATCCAGGCTAGCCCTTACGTTCCTTTTATAAACATTGCGCCGATCATCGCCGGTACTAATGGGATTGCACCCATATTCCTGACCACCGTTGGGGTAACTGGAGGAATTGGTATCGACCTTAAAAACTGGGTGAAGAAAAAGGATGAAAATGGAAATACGGTAGTAGATGCCGATGGAGAGCCGGTTTTGGAGCAGAAGTATTCTGTCGAAACAGGAACCGTACTCACCATTAATACCAAGGAGAAAAAGCTTTATAATGGAGATCAAGAACTGATGGACATATCCGCAGCTTTGACTCCACAAAAAGTAGAATTCATCAAGGCAGGCGGCTCTTATGCTGTTGTCTTCGGAAAAAAGCTTCAGACCTTCGCAGCTAAAACTCTTGGAATCGAAGCTCCTGCGGTTTACGCTCCATCCAAAGAGATTTCCATCGAGGGACAAGGACTGACGGCCGTAGAAAAGATATTCAACAAAAATGCAGTAGGTAATACTCCTGGTAAAATTCTTCATGCAGGTTCAAATGCCAGAGTTGAGGTCAACATTGTTGGTTCTCAGGATACCACTGGCTTGATGACAGCCCAGGAGCTTGAATCCATGGCTGCCACGGTGATCTCACCGATTGTAGACGGAGCTTATCAGTCTGGTTGTCATACCGCTTCAGTTTGGGATTCTAAAGCTCAGGCGAATATCCCAAAGCTCATGAAGTTCATGAATGATTTTGGATTGATCACAGGCCGAGACCCAAAAGGTAAATATCACGCCATGACTGATGTGATTCATAAGGTGCTGAATGACATCACCATTGACGATTGGGCAATCATCATTGGTGGTGATTCTCACACCAGGATGTCTAAAGGGGTTGCCTTCGGTGCTGACTCAGGTACCGTAGCACTTGCACTTGCCACTGGCGAGGCTTCCATGCCTATCCCGGAATCTGTTAAAGTTACCTTTAAAGGGAAAATGAGAAGCTTTATGGATTTCCGTGACGTGGTGCACGCTACCCAGCAGCAGATGCTTAAGCAATATGGCGGTGAGAATGTCTTCCAGGGAAGAGTTATCGAAGTACACATTGGTACACTTACAGCAGATCAGGCATTCACCTTTACAGACTGGACTGCTGAAATGAAAGCCAAAGCTTCTATTTGTATTTCCGAAGACGAAACCCTGATTGAGTCCTTGGAAATTGCGAAGTCTCGAATCCAGATCATGATTGAGAAGGGAATGGACAATGAGAACCAGGTGCTGCAAGGTCTGATCGACAAAGCGAATAAAAGAATCGAAGAAATCAGAACTGGTAAAAAACCAGCTTTGAAACCGGATGAAAATGCGAAGTACTATGCTGAGGTGGTAGTGGATCTGGATCAGATCGCCGAGCCTATGATCGCTGATCCGGATGTAAATAATGATGACGTTTCTAAGCGATACACGCATGATACGATTAGACCTCTTTCTTATTATGGAGGAAATAAAAAAGTAGACCTAGGTTTTGTTGGTTCCTGTATGGTTCACAAAGGAGACATGAAAATCCTGGCACAGATGCTTAAAAACGTGGAAGCTATTCAGGGGAAAGTGGAATTTAAAGCTCCACTTGTAGTAGCTCCGCCTACTTACAATATCGTGGATGAATTAAAAGAAGAAGGTGATTGGGAAGTGTTAAGGAAATATTCAGGATTTGAATTTGATGATACAAACCCAAAAGCTTCTGCCAGGACCAAATATGAGAACATGCTCTACCTAGAGCGTCCGGGATGCAACCTATGTATGGGTAATCAGGAGAAAGCTGAACCAGGGGATACAGTGATGGCTACATCCACCCGACTATTCCAGGGTAGAGTAGTGAAAGATTCAAATGAGAAAAAAGGAGAATCCCTACTTTCCTCTACTCCTGTTGTGGTTCTTTCCACGATTTTAGGTCGAACACCTACTATGGAAGAATATGAAGCAGCTGTGGACGGAATTCAGCTGACGAAGTTTTCTCCATCCATGAAGAAGCTTAGCGCAGTGGCGGTTTAACTTAAAAGTGAGACAAAACATAAGCCCTTTTCAATATTGAGAAGGGCTTTTTGTTTTAGAATAATTTCAAAAACTCACCCAGTAATGAATAGATGAGGAGAAAGCCTTTTCAAAAAAAACAGACCCAAAAAAGGTCTATTTTAAGATATTTACGTTATTTCTTAAAAATGGTCTTCTCATGAAAAAATTTGCCTATTACCTCACTGTACTAAGTTTTTTTCTTTTTTTGGGTTGTTCTGAAGATGACCCACTACCGGTTTCGCCCTTTTTGAACATTACTTTCATTATGGATGAGACCGCAGATCGTCTGGATAATTTTGGAGATCCCATTTCAGTTCCTGATGGAAATGCAGGACAGAATCCCGATTTTGAGGTTTTAGGTTTACACTTTATTGGGCTTTATCCTGATAAATTCACTCCCTTTGATCAGGGGTCCACAGTTTTTCAATCTCCCACTACGGAGGCTGGAGGAATTGCGGCTATTGACTTTGATAGGGAGCTTTTTATCACACCTGAAAACAACACCTTTTCCATTCCTTTGGATGAACTGGAGGTCGGGACTTATGAGTTTTTCAGAAGTTCTATAGGATACCAGCAATTCAAAATTGATTATAATCTCGGGGGAGCGTCTCAGGATCCAAACTGGCCGGATGGAATCAGTGATGATGTGAGTGTAGAGGCTACCATAGCTTCATTTCTGGGCTACAATACTTACATAGGAAGCTATTCCATTGAAAACGAAATGATCAATGTGAATGAGAATAAACTCCAGGGCTATTTTGGCATGTATTCTCGAGGGGAAGTTGCTGGATTTCCATTTTCTGACCTGACGGAAGGGGATGCTCCTGTCACTACAGTTCCAAATCCGATAGACGACACATCACCAGTGCCTGAAGGTTCGTGTGTTGTAACCGGGCAATTTCCCACAGCTTTGGTCATCCCTGAAAACCCTACCCAGGATATAAATATTCAGGTTGTGATTTCGATCAATAAGAGCTTTGAATGGGTAGATACCAATGGAAATGGAAAGTATGAACCGCTTCTTGGGGAGCAGGTAGTGGACATGGGTACCCGAGGTGTATTTCCCTCTGTTAAATAACTCCTCTAAAAATCAACGGGGCAAAAACCAGAACACAAGTTACTTTCTGGGTGTACAAGGAAAGTAAATTTACCTCGGGAGGTCGATCTATTTCTGAGTAGATACTATCTTCGATAAAAGTTTTGCGTATGGAAATTAACTACATCAAAATAGCGGAAACATTCGCTATCATTCTGATCTACTTTTTACTAAGAAATTTCACCAATCGGGTAATAGAAAGAACCAAAAACGAGAAGTTAATTCAACCCGTCCGGAGCTTAATTGTCAAAAGAGCCATAGGTCTTTTTTTATTAATTGTAAGCTTGATAATCATTTCCTTAATCTGGGGAGTGGATGAGAATGAGCTTTTCGTTTTTGTAGGATCGGCATTGACCGTGGTAGGTGTAGCACTTTTCGCCCAGTGGTCTATTCTCTCAAATATCACCGCCAGCATAATTATTTTCTTTAATCACCATGTGAAACTTGGTGATGAAGTAAGAATACTTGAAGGCAAGGACTACGTGATAGAGGGAAAAGTGAAAGATCTTGGTTTATTCTTTATTTCCCTCGAAACCAAAGAGGGAGAAGAGATCACTATTCCAAATAACGTCTTTATCTCCAAAAGTATTCAGAGCAAGTCTACCCCTCAATAGGTGGGCATGTAATTACAAAGACCACACTTTACCGATTTCATCCACAGGAACACAACCTCGGTATTGACCGGGGATCGGATCGTAATTCAAGACATTCTTCCCGATTTCTTCCGAACTGAAATAGCCCCACAATGCCATCGATTTCAGATTTCGGTAAAAAGCAACTGGCTCCTGTTCGCCCACAGCCGTACCCCATACTCCTCGGTTAAATTTGGCAGTCTTCTTTTCATGAGCCATAAGACACTCTCTTTTTTCTTCTGCACCCAAATCGGCAAATACCTTCCCAAATTGAGCCTCACAGTCTGAATCAAATTTGTCCAACTCTGCCCTTACACCAGCCTGGGCCTCTGGGTCAAGTGTTTTTGCATATACAAAGTCAATGAACATATCCGTCTTCACATCGATGGCACCAGGAGTTTCAGTTTTTGGTAAAATAGTATCTACAAATGATGTGATAAATCGGGCCTGCTTTTCAGACAAGAACTCAGGCACCCATTCAGATCTTGTTTGCTGGCTGCAAGCCTGGAGTAAGGAGAGTAAACCTGGAGCTCCCGCGGCTATTCCACCAAGTAGACCTGTCCTTTTTAATGCGTCTCTTCTATTCATGATCTACAGGTTTAATTTATTTAATTCTTTAACCGCATGATCTGCAGCACGGGCCGTTAAAGCCATATAAGTCAATGAAGGGTTCACACAGGATGAAGAAGTCATGCATGCCCCATCGGTTACAAATACATTTTTACAGCCATGGATTTGATTGGTTCCATTTAGTACAGAAGTCTTGGGGTCTCTTCCCATTCTGGCTGTTCCCATTTCATGTATTCCATATCCCATCTCATGCTTATTGTCAAAATCAATAACATCCCGTAATCCAGCGGTCTCCAGCATTTCCTTGGCATCCGATCGAATCTGTTTATTCATAGCGTATTCATTCTCTCCCCACTCTGCATCCACAGAGAGCGTTGGTTGTCCCCACTTATCCGTTACATCCTTATTTAAATAAACCCTATTGCTATGATCAGGAAGGCATTCTGCAAAACCAGTAATGAAAAACTCCCACTGCCCCGGGTTCATGATCTTATCCTTAAAATCTCCACCGAAATCCTCCATGTTGGTACCCTGGCACCAGCCTTGCCGATAGCCTCCACCCTGGAAACCAAAGCCTCGAACGAACTTATCCGATTGAGGTCCATCCTGAAGATTCACGTATCGCGGAATGTAAATTCCGTTTGGCCTGCGGCCTGAATAATATTGATCTTCAAATCCATCTACCAAACCAGTCGCCCCAATTCGATAGGTGTGATCCATCAGATTATGCCCAAGCTCACCACTGTCATTTCCCAAACCTTCAGGAAAACGATTTGAGGTGGAATTCAAAAGAATCTGAGTAGTGCTCAATGCTGACGCATTACAAAAAATGATTTTAGCCTTATAAACTATTTCTTCGCTGGTTTCAGCATCAATGATTCGCACACCGGAGGCTTTGCCCTTGGCTTCATCATATTCTATGGACTGAACAATGGAAAAAGGACGAATCGTAAGATTCCCGGTAGCATGTGCCGCCGGCAAAGTCGTA
Source organism: Algoriphagus sediminis (assembly GCF_030403435.1). GTDB lineage: Bacteria > Bacteroidota > Bacteroidia > Cytophagales > Cyclobacteriaceae > Algoriphagus > Algoriphagus sediminis. The sequence continues at coordinate 173,722 of NZ_JAUEPH010000006.1, read as the reverse complement.
GAATTACTACTAAAATACGCTCCGTAAGGACAGCCTCGATCACAACGATTTCGGAATTGACATTTCCCTCTTCCGTTAATGGCCTCTGTCAAATGTGCACAACGACCTATGATCAAATTCCTCCCTTTGAAATTACTTTCCAACCTTTCCTTTACATGTTTTTCCACACAGTTCAGTTCCATTGGAGGTAGGAAATAGCTATCAGGAAGCTGAGGCAAACCAATTGCTTCACCGGATATTCCGGCAAATTTTTCTACATAGGTGTACCAGGATTCAATATCCCTATATCTTATTGGCCAATCCACTCCATGACCATCCTTGGCATTGGCTTCAAAATCAAGATCAGACCAGCGATAGGTTTGCTTTCCCCAAAGCAAAGACCGCCCTCCCATTTGATGAGCTCTAACCCATAGAAATGGTTTTACTTCGGTGTATGGGTTCTCCAGATCATTTGCATAAAAATGTTGATTGGTAGCCCCCACAAAACCGACTCTTTCTCCGATTGGATGAATTTTCTTTTGTTCTGGGGTCATTGCCCCTCTATATTCCATATCCCATGGATCCAGATGCGCAGTGGTGTAATCTTTGATATGTTCGACGATCCGGCCACGCTCCAGGACTAAGGTTTTCAATCCTTTTTCACAGAGCTCTTTGGCTGCCCATCCCCCGCTGATCCCGGATCCCACTACGATCGCATCGTAAGTCAAATCCTTCTCAGCATCAATATTGTAATTAGCCATAAAATAAAATTTGGCATTAATATAAGTAATCTCCCTTAGAGGAAGATAATGCTCAGCCAAATCCAGATTCTAAAGGAATTGGACTAACTTAAAGAGGAATTAATTTCAGTGAAAAATGAAATACTCCAGAAAAGAATTTCTAAAGGTTTTAGGCAGCACTGCAGTAATTTCAGGTATTCCTTTTTCAAATGAATTATCGGCGTTTTCGGAAAACTCAAAGACTGTTTTTTCTCAAAAAGACCAAAGTGAAAAATTCTGGTCCTCCCTTGCCAAAAAATACTACAAGGTATCTCCTGACTTCATCAATTTGGAAAATGGCTTTTTCGGAATTCAACCCAAACCCGTTTTAGAGGCCTATGAATCCTATGTAAATCAAGTGAATGAAGAGGGTGCACTTTTCGCCCGGCGAACTTTTCCAGAAAAATTCAGAGCCTCCCTTTCCCGAATTGCAAGTTTTCTGAAAGTGGATGAAGGAGAAATCTTGATCACCCGGAATGCCACCGAAGCACTGAATATCGCCATACAAGGCTACCCTTGGAATGTAGGTGATGAAGTTATAGTGAATCAGTTGGATTACTATAGCATGGTAGAAACTTTCCAAATGCTCGAGCAAAGGGGAAAGCTTAAAGTCAAGACATTTCAAATGCCTTTACTTCCAAAAAGTCAGGAAGAAATCATAGAAGCCTATGAGCAACAAATCACTGCAAAAACCAGGGTGATACTACTCACCCAGGTTTCCAATATCACGGGTTTAATTGTACCTGTCAAGGAAATCACAGCGATGGCAAGGGCAAAAGGAATTGATACAATTACTGACTCTGCTCATGCTCTCGGGCATATTCCCTTCGACATAAAAAGTATGGGTTCTGATTTTGTAGGGATGAATCTCCATAAATGGATGGGGAATCCCATTGGTGCAGGACTGCTTTACATAAAGAAAGAAAGAATCGCTGAGATGGCTTCTCTTTTCGGAGATAAGGCTCCAAAAAATAACCAGATCAGGAGGCTGGCACATGTTGGGACCACTCCCTTCGCTGTTCAAATGAGTATTCCACATGCCATAGATTTTCATGAAATGGTTGGTATAAACAGAATTCAGGAGAGAATGAATTACCTGAAAAACTCATGGATTTCTGAGGTGAATGAAATGGAGAGAATTGAGGTTATCACTCCCACTGACCCAAACCTCTCATGTGGAATAGCTTCCTTCAGAATTAAAGGGAAGACCGGGAGAGAAGTGGAGAATGAATTACTGGATAAATACAGGATTTTTACTGTAGCTAGAATCTTGGGTGAAAAGGGTTGTATCCGAGTGACTCCGGGTCTATACACTCAAACTAGTGATATGCAGAAGCTTGCCGAAGCATTAAAAGAAATAGCAAGATCATGATGAAAGAACTTTCGGAAGAGGTCGGACAGGTCATTGAAACTTATCCAAAAGAAGCTCAAAAAAGAATTCTAGAATTACGAGAATTGATTCTGAACACTGGAATGAAAACGGATGGAGTGAATGAAATAGAAGAAGCCCTCCGATGGGGCGAACCCAGTTATCTTACAAAAAAAGGAAGCACAATTCGAATTGCCTGGTCTAAAAAACAACCGGAGTCATTTTCCATCTTTTTCAAATGCACTTCGCAACTCGTTCCTACCTTCAAAGCTCTTTATCCAGAAACCTTCCACTTTGAAGGAAACCGGGAAATCAGATTTGATCTTTCAGATAAAATCCCTCAAAGAGAACTGAGTCATTGCATAAGCATGGCTCTGCGCTATCATAGCATCAAACATATTCCTCTCCTTGGAAATTAGAGAAGGCATATCTCAGCAACTCACAGGGTTAATTTGTATGGTTCTGGTCGCGATTGGCTGTGAAAAGCAAAGTCTGCCAGAAATATATAGAGATCTTGATTTGGTTGGAATTCAGCGCTTTGCTGATTCCCTAGTCACTTCGAGGATGAATGAGTATGAGATTCCCGGACTTTCTATCGGAATTGTAAAAGATGATGAGATAATATTTGCCCGTGGCTATGGACTTAGAGATTTAGCTCAAGACTATCCTGTCACCAAAAACAGCATTTTCCATACCGCTTCCATATCTAAATTATTCACGGCTCAGGGAATTTTGATTCTCCGTGATTCCGGGAAACTAAAGCTGAACAGCAAGATTTCGAATATTTTACCTGACCTCGATTATTCAGGAAACTCAGGTGACATAACCACTCGCCAGCTTCTAAATCACACTTCCGGTCTACCCGACATCAGGGATTATGAATGGGAAAAAGCCCTGGCCTCCAAGGATGCTTTGCGAAATTATTTTGAGCACCTAACCTTGGACGCCAGATCGATTCCCGGCACGGAATATTATTATAGCAATTTGGGTTATAATCTTCTTGCCTTGATCATCGAAGAAGTTTCTGCTCAATCCTTTGAAGATTTCATAAAGGATAATATCCTTTTGCCTTACGGTATGGAGTCCAGTGATTTTGAATATCCCAAAATCCCCGACTCCCTGAAATCTACTCCTTATACCAAGAATTGGTTTGGAAATATTGAGCAAATCTCAAATTATCCTTACTCCCGCGTTCATGCAGGAAGCAGCACGTTAAATTCATCTGCCCAGGATATTTCAAATTGGATGATCAAGGTGATGAAGGAGGAACACCTGATATCAGAAATTACATCACCTGACGATAACTTTCCACAGATTTACCTCGGATTCCAGCAATATGAGACCAAACGTTTCAAGGGTGTAGGACATTTTGGTGGAGATCCTGGATTTAGAAGCTTTTTGCTTATGATACCAAGTCAAAAAATTGGATTGGTTTTATTGGCAAACTGCGATTATGATGAGGACTTCCGTCAGGAAATTATTCTTCCCATTGCTAACGAGTTGGTTCTGAATTGAGCAGGCGGTTTTGACGGTAATCCGAGGTGGTGGTGGTAAATGATCTTGGTCAGTTTACTCGCAGAAAAGCCTAAATCGTAATGTTCAAAATTTTTTAGATCATCAGGAAAAGTAGATATTGGGGCTGAGAGAGGGCAAAATTCTCTTTTAATGAAAATGCCCAATACTTTTAAAGTTACTTTATGAAATTTACGGCAGAGCAATTAGAGAATGCTAAAACTCGGGATGACCTCATTAAGATCGCCAATGAAAATGATATCCCAATCAAAAAAACGCTCAGAAAACTAAAATACGAAGCTGAATTGGCGCTTTTACAAACTGAGTTTGTGAATCTTCAAAAATGGATCGCGCTAGAAAAAAGAAGGGTTGCCGTTATTTTTGAAGGTCGTGATGCAGCTGGGAAAGGAGGCTCAATCAAGCGATTTAAAGAACACCTGAATCCACGATCTTCCCGAGTAGTAGCACTGACCAAGCCTACCGAAGTGGAGCGTGGACAATGGTATTTCAGACGATATATTAAGGTTTTACCAAATCCAGGTGAAGTAGTGTTTTTTGACAGAAGCTGGTACAATAGGGCCGTGGTGGAGCCGGTGATGGGCTTTTGTAGTCCCGATGAGTATGAGCAGTTTATGATTCAGGTTCCGGAATTCGAGCATCTTCTCTATGAGGACAATATGAACCTTATCAAATTTTGGTTTTCCATATCCAAGGATGAGCAAAAGAAGCGATTTGAAGACAGACTTAGTAACCCTTTGAAAAGGTGGAAGTTTAGCCCAGTGGATATGAGGGGGCAGGAATTATGGGATGATTACACTCACTATAAAGAGCAGATGTTCAGCAGAACCCATTCACATTATATACCCTGGGTAATAGTAAAGGCAAATGATAAAAAAATTGCCAGGCTGGAAAGCATGCGATATGTGCTTTCCCAATTTGATTATAGTGGCAAAGGATCAAGCGGTGTCAATTTGATACCGGATCCAAATGTGATTATGCCATACCACAGAAGTGTACTCCAAATAGACGTTTAAACCATGAGTAAGATAAAATTGACAGAAGAAAACGTTGAGCTTCTTAATTCTAAGTTAGGTTTACATGCCCTGTTAAAGCCAAAAAAGGTAAACCTTGAAAAAGCCCTCTACATTTCCAGTCATAACGAGGAAATCAGAAAGCGGCAGGAGGAAATGATTAAAGTCCAACAATGGGTAATTGAGGGAAGAAAAAAAGTTGTTGTGATTTTTGAAGGTCGGGATGCCGCAGGCAAAGGAGGAGCAATCCGAAGGTTCACGGAGTACATCAACCCTCGTCATTTCCGTATTGTCGCCCTAGATAAACCTACTGAAGACGAAAAGGATCAATGGTTTTTTCAGAGGTATATAAATCAACTTCCAAAGCCCGGTGAAATCGTATTCTTCGATAGAAGCTGGTATAATCGTGCTGTGGTGGAACCAGTAAACGGGTTCTGTACTGAGGAGGAATACCACATTTTCATGAATCAGGTAAATGATTTTGAAAAAATGCTGGTTGAATCTGACACGTATTTAATCAAATTCTATTTTTCTATTTCTAAGGAAGAACAAGCCATCCGATTTAAGGATATCAAGAAGAATCCCTTGAAACGATGGAAAATGACGCCTGTAGATGCGAAAGCTCAGGAATTGTGGGACGTTTACACTCATTATAAACAGTTGATGTTTGAGAAAACCAACACAGAATTGGTGCCTTGGGTCGTAGTAAGCGCCAATCAAAAACTAGAGGCTAGATTATTTGCCATTAACCATTTTCTGGACATCATTCCTTACAATGAATCCTTAGAAGTCTAAGCCCAAAACGTTCATCTCATTTTCAACATGCGAATAGAACATCTAGCCATCTGGGTAAGAGATTTGGAAAAGATGCGCTCTTTTTACTGTGATTTTTTTGACCTTGGAAGCAATGACCTCTATCACAACCCAAGGAAAAAATTTAGTTCCTATTTTCTTTCATTTCCCAAGGGGGCAAGATTAGAATTAATGCATCGGGAAGAAAACATTTCCGATTCTGGCATTTCCCATTCTGATCGGATTGGCCTTGCCCATTTTGCGATTTCTCTTGGTAGCCAGTCTGATGTTTTGGCCTATACGGCCAAAGCAAAAAAAGAAGGAATCAAGGTGGTTGGAGAACCTCGAACTACCGGTGATGGGTACTTTGAAAGCGTAATAGAAGATCCAGAAGGTAACTGGATTGAATTGACGGTTTGAAAACCCAAAGAGCACAAGCTCTTTTGAAACCTTTCATTTCGCAGAAATGGCTATCTTACTTTTGACATCAACCTACAGCACTATGAAAAGGTCAATCTTTTTCTTTTCCATTTTAATTTATTTGGCCGCTTGTTCCGGACCATCAGGTTCAATCGAAGAGGCTGAAACCGGAGATACCATCCAAACCGAAACCGGTCTTCGATATGTCTTCCTGAAAAGAGGCGAGGGTAAGAAAGCGGAAAAGGGCTCTATGCTAGATACGAAGCTCAGTCTAATGGTTGAAGATTCTGTCGTTTGGAATTCGTATGAAGCACCAGATTCACTCTTCTCATTTATTCTGGGATACGATCCTGTGATCTCAGGATTTGAGGAAATGGCTTATCTCATGAAAGAAGGTGATAATGTGCTAGCTATTCTTCCTGATTCATTAGCCTATGGAGATGATGGAGCTAGTGATGTTATTCCGCCGAATGCAACTTTAGTGTATGACCGATATGAAATTGTTTCTGTTTCCGAACCAAAATTACCCTTATCGGATACGCTCTCCACACTTTATGATAAGGGAGGAGTAGACTTGGTAGTTGCATCTTATGAAGAAATCATTAGCACTGAGTCTGTATTAGATTTCCATATGGAATTAGAATTCATATTTCCATTTATTCAGGAGGTTATTGACGAGGGAAAATTCGAAGATTCTGAGGAACTGTCCAGATATTTCCTTGGTGAATCAAACAACCTAAATGATCGCCAGACTTTTCGTTATGCCTTGATGCTAACTTACGAAGGCAAAGAAGAATTTGATAAAGCTTTGGAAATAGTAGATGAAGCATTGAAAGAAGAACCGGAACAAAGCTTTTTGCTGAGCAAAAAAGAAGAGCTAGAGTCTAAGATTTGATACTCATTTCTAAGGGTCTAAATTAATTGATAATCCTATTTCAACCCTGTCAAATTGAGTCTAGTAAAGGTGAATTGAAAAGAATTCCATCCAACGGCTAGTTCTGGAGCAGGATCAGTTCTCTTTTCGCCATTCTAAAATATCTCCTGGCTGGCAATCCAGAGCCTCACAAATAGCCTGCAGCGTACTAAATCTTACTGCCTTGGCTTTGCCCGTTTTTAAGATAGATAAATTGGCTGTAGTAACTCCCACTTTTTCTGAAAGCTCATTAAGTGAAGTTTTTCGCTTAGCCATCATCACATCAAGGTTCACAATAATCGGCATAATCAGACAGTCAATTCATTTTCAGTTTGCATTTCCACCCCTCTTTTGAAAATTTGGGAAATAACAAAAACCAATCCTGCCATAAACAGAAATTCTCCACTTGCCTTCTCTCCAAAAAATTCCCCGGTACGATGCAATAAGTAATTCTGCTGAATATTGGCGATGATATTAATCACCCAAATACTGAACAAAAAGTAGCTCATCTCTTCAAGTTTCTTAATTACTTCCATGGTAAAAGGTTGACTCAGATTAAATCCGGTAAGGGTCTTGATCACCAAAAGCCAAACAATTGATTTCAAAAAAGAGCCTAGAACAAGAAAGGAATTGAAACCGATGAATTGAAATTTGCTGTAATCCAACAGAATTGAAAGGTCCATATGATCATAAAAATCCTCCGCTCCAGTATCCTTTAAGACTGTAAAGATGGTCAGTCCTAAAATTGAAAATCCTTGAATCAAAAAACCGATAAATGCAATCCAGGCGATGACTCGCATGATCTTAAGTATTAGTGGGGTCTTGGAGGCTAAAGTCATAATTTGAAATTTTAATTAATCAAATATCATATATTTTTTATTGTTTTTCAATAATTATAATATTTTTTTCAATAAATCAGTATTTAATTCAAATCAGGCGATTTGACTTCATTTTTGCCAAATTCGCCCTTGTCTTGAGATTTGATTTCTTTTTGTTCTAATTTTCCAACATGAAAAGATTTGTCACTTTCCTATCCATAATTCTGACAGGTCTGGCTTGCCAGCCAAATGAACAAACCGAACCAAAACCTATGAAACCTCAAAAAATCGTCGTTTACCAGGTTTTTACCCGCCTTTTTGGCAACACAAATACCAGCAATAAGCCCTGGGGAACCAAGGAAGAAAACGGTGTTGGAAAGTTTAATGATTTCACGGATACAGCTTTGGAGGAGATCAAAAAACTGGGCGTATCCCACATTTGGTACACCGGAGTGCCTCATCATGGAGTTATTGGAGATTTTCCTGAGATCGGCGTAAGTTCAGATGATCCGGATGTGATTAAGGGACGTGCAGGTTCGCCTTATGCAGTACGGGATTACTACCAAGTCAATCCTGATTTGGCGGTGGATGTGACCAAGCGGATGGAGGAATTCGAAGCCTTGATTGCCCGCACTCATAAGCACGAAATGAAGGTGATCATTGATATTGTCCCTAATCACGTTTCAAGACATTATGAAGGGAAAAATAATCCGGAAGGAGTTCTGGATTTCGGTGCGGATGATGATAAAACGGTCGAATACGCTAAGGATAACAACTTTTACTATATCCCAGGAGAAGCTTTTCAGGTACCAGAACCCAAAAACGGCTATCAGCCGCTAGGCGCGGAAAAGCATCCATTAGCCGATGGAAAGTTTGACGAAAACCCAGCTAAATGGACTGGAAACGGTTCCCGATTGGCTCAACCTGATTTCTACGATTGGTATGAGACGGTCAAAATCAATTATGGAGTAAGTCCCGACGGTAAAAAGGATTTTGATGAATTACCTTCTGGAGCGGACTCCTTGGATTGGAAGGCGCATTATGAATTCTGGCAGGGCAAGGACGTGCCGGATTCCTGGAAAAAATTTAAGGATATTACCCAATTTTGGCTGGGCAAAGATGTGGATGGTTTCCGCTTCGACATGGCGGAAATGGTACCTGTGGAGTTTTGGTCTTACCTCAATTCCAATATCAAAAACACCAATCCGGAGGCCTTTCTATTAGCTGAAGTCTATAATCCCAGCTTGTATCGAGACTATATCCACAAGGGCAAAATGGATTACCTCTATGATAAGGTAGAGCTGTATGACACCTTGAAGCACATCATGTACGGGTATGGGTCCACTGATAATTTACCTCCGATTTTGGATGGATTAAAGGACATCGAGCATCATATGCTTCATTTCTTGGAGAATCATGATGAGCAGCGGATTGCCAGTCCTGAATTCGCTGGAAATCCGTGGAAAGCTTTACCGGCTTTAGTGGTTTCAGCCACCTCCACCACTTCTCCGACGATGATCTATTTCGGCCAAGAAGTAGGAGAACCAGGTGCTGAAGATGCGGGCTTTGGCGACCCTAGCCGTACCTCCATTTTCGATTACATCGGCGTACCACAGCATCAGAAGTGGATGAATGGAGGAAAATTTGACGGAGGGCAACTTTCAGACAATGAAAAAGCGCTGCGAAACTACTATTCCGAGGTGCTGAACTTTACCCGAAACAGTTCGGCACTGATGGGGGAATACTTAGATTTACATGTCTTCAATAGATCGATTAATCCGAATTACACGGACAAGGCTTTCTCTTATGCACGCTGGGATGAAAGTCAGAAGTTGATCGTAGTAACCAACTTTGATGAATTCCAATCGTTGAAAACGACGCTAAAACTTTCTCCAGAATTGCTAAAAGCATGGGGCTTGGAAAAAGGAGAGCGGGAGATCAAGGAGTTGATGTTTGGAAAGAAAAAGACCATGTTACGAGTTACAGACTCAGGCGCTGAGATCGATTTGGATTTTGGTCCTTGGGAATCGGCCGTCTTTGAGGTAAACTGATAAAATTAGGACAGAGGATACTTTGTTTCCAATTAATTTCCCCTCTTCACATACTCAATAGCACGCTCCAATATCGGGTCCCTTCCTGCGGCTATGTCCTCAGGTGTCATTTCTACCCGGATGTCAACTGGCACTCCTCCTTCGAAATTCAGCCCGTCTACCGTGTAGCCAATCGTACTGCTATAGTTGAAATACCAGCCATTGGGGAGATCGTATCCTGCTGGCACGCCTGATCCCCCTCCGGTGTCATCTCCAATGAGAGGGACATTTGGAAGAGCTTTTGTATAGGCTGAAAAATAGCTTCCTGCGCTGTAAACAGCCCGATTGGTCAGCACCACAATTCTCCCATTGAAAGACGGATTTTCTGTATCGGGGTCAAGAAAAATCTCTTTTTCATCTGAAAAATCATTTGTACCTGGGCCGTTTTTTAATTGGTATGAGAAAAGCTTGGTCCGCTCTTTAATGATTCGGGACATGATTTTCAAACCGTTGGCAGGATCTCCGCCTTCGTTGTTTCGAATATCTATGATCACCCCTGGCAAGTCCTTGAAGCGATCTATCACATAATTCAATTCTGAGTCCAAAATCGGTGTGGCAAAACTTCGATAATGGATATACCCTACTCCATCGATCTCTTGATTGAGTAAAAATCCAGTAATGCGGTAATCCCCAAGATAATTTTGCTCCAAAACATCAAAACTGTAATTAGCAGGTTCGCCCAAATAGGGTAAATACCTACTAATATCGAAAGGTGTTCGAAGGTTTACATGACCGTCACGAAGGGTGTTGAGCATTGATGCAAATACATCGTAAAGCTCAGTGTCAGTTTGGGCCTGAAGGGCCAACGGACGATACACATTACGTACACTATCCCAGTCGATTTTTTTATACTCAAAAAGCGAATAGCGCTCATTCATCACTTCCCAGAGAATATCAAAATTCTCAGCATTTGAATTATCCGGCTGAGAGTCCAGAAATAGCTGTTCACAAGATCCACAAACAAGCAGAATACATAGGGTCCAAATTCCAGTTAGCTTTTTCATTTCGTTCGCATTAGAAAGTTGATACCAAAAGTGTGAGCGGCTGTCTGAACGGGGTTGGGGCTCTGGAAAGAATAATATTCCCAATTGTAAATCACCTGAATCTTATTCCCCCCAGCGATGGGGAATTCCACAAAGTTGTCAAATTGGATTCGGGGGAAATTACCCAGCCAACTCAAAGAAGTATTTTCAAACAGTTGGTTTTCAAAGCCTCTTTCCTGATCCAAAAAATCGGGAACCCCTGCAAAAATTGGACGGGTCATGTAGCCGATCAGCGGAAGCTTAAGCCCAATATTTCCTTTCATCTTTTTCCCAAAAAGCTCAAAACTTTGGCGGTAACGTACCTCAGCCTGAAGATTCCCGCTGAAATCATAATTGATTGAACTATTATCCCAACGGGGAGAAAAGCGAACATGAATCAGATTGGAGACAGAAGGACCTATCCACCAGCTGGACTTTTCGGATGACTTGAATAGAAAAAGCGAGGAATAGGTGATTTCGTTCCAGTAGGAGGTGATCTGTGGCTGTTGGTACCTTCCCAGATTTTTTCCCAGTTCAAACTCCTTCGTTTTCAAAGGACCCACGCTTCCCTCGAACTGAAAACTGCTGAACTTCTTGGGTTTTTGACGCTCATGATTCAACATGAAATAGATCGGTGCACCACTGTAACGGCTTTGCGTGATCAGTTGATCTTGAAAGGTTTGAGATCTCAAGCCAATGGCAAGACCCCAATAACCTTCCTTTTCTTGAGCTTTGAGGGATTGGAAACCCAGCAGCAAAACCAAGACGATTATGATTTTTTTCAAAACAGCGCGGTTTGTTCAAAGATAAAAGTTACTTCCTGAGAAGTAGATGCACGAAAATGGCCGAAGGTTGCATCGCAAATTATTTTATTTTCTACCCAAATAAATACTTGAACCATGGAAGGTTGGAATAAAACTTCTACCAATCTAAATTCAAGAAACTTTAAGTCTATGAAAAGTCTGTTCCTAGCCCTTTCTCTTTTACTCTCCTGCTTTTTTACCGCGAATGCACAAAGCAAACAACCCAATATCCTCTTTCTAATCGCCGACGATTGGTCTTTTCCACATGCAGGAGTCTATGGGGATCAAGTCGTAAGAACACCCACCTTTGACCGACTGGCCGCTGAAGGAGCACTTTTCACCAATGCATATACCGCATCCCCTTCATGCTCTCCTTCAAGAGCTTCAGTTTTGCTGGGCCGATATCCTCATCAAAACGGAGATGGAGGAAATCTCTGGTCTGAGTTCCCAAATGCCCAGCCCACTTATGTTCAAATTTTAGAAAAGGCTGGCTATCACACCGGTTCCACCCGCAAAGGCTGGGGACCGGGAGAGTTCGAAGTAACTGGTTTTGATCATAATCCCGCGGGCAAAAGCTACACGGGTTTTGCCGAATTTTTAGCCAATCGTCCAGATGGAGCCCCATTTACTTTTTGGTTTGGAAGTACTGATCCTCATAGGGAGTATGTAGCCAACACGGGAATTCAAGCCGGAATGAAACTAGAAGATGTGGTAGTTCCCGGCTTTTTCCCGGATAATGACTGCGTGCGAAATGATATCGTGGATTATTACTTCGAGATCGAGCGCTTTGATCGGGAATGCGGGCAACTGATCGCGATGCTGGAGGAAATGGGCGAACTGGACAATACCATCATCGTGATGACGAGTGACAACGGAATGCCTTTTCCTCGGGCCAAAGCCAATCTCTATGACTATGGCACTCGCATGCCTCTTGCGATTCGCTGGCCCAAGAAAGTCAAGCCAGGAACGGTGGTTCATGACTTTGTGAATTTTGTAGACTTCGCTCCGAGTTTTGTAGAGGCTGCGGGCCAAAGCCAAAACTCTATGTCAGGGCAATCACTTTGTGGGCTTTTGGCGGGAGAAAAGCAAGATCGGGATCAGGTCTTTCTGGAGCGGGAGCGTCATGCCAATGTGAGAAAAGGAGATCTCAGCTATCCCATGCGGGCGGTTCGAACTCATCAATACCTCTATATCTGGAATCCCATGCCGGAGCGAAATCCCGCTGGTGACCCGACAGTCCATCAGTCCGTCGGGCAATACGGGGATGTAGATCATTCTATTACCAAGTTTTTGATTATGGCTTTGGAGGGGAAATCGGCAGCTGGATTTCCTGATTTATTTGAATTAAGCTTTGGCCAAAGGCCTGAGGAAGAACTATATGATGTGGAAAAAGATCCTTACCAACTGAACAACTTGGCAAGCAACCCGAGTTTTGCAAGCGTCAAGGAAGAAATGAGAAAGGAGCTCTTGGATTGGATGGAGCAAACGGGTGACCCGAGATTCGAAAACCCCAAATCAACCTATTGGGATGAGGCACGGTATACGCCGGATTATCAGCATGAAAACATTGATTGGCAAAAGCAAATCGAAGAATATCGGATTCGGCCTCCTTTCGGGCAATTTTCTAGGGAAGGGATTCCCTGTCTAAGCGATTTGGAATAATATCTTTCATCCTGCCTTTAGGTGTAAGATTACTTGAAAAATAAGGACTGAAATCTGAAAATGAAAAAGATTCGTCGTTACGATTTAGACTGGCTCAGGGTAATCGTTTTTGGCCTTCTGATATTTTATCATGTAGGGATGTTCTTTGTCCCTTGGGATTTCCATATCAAAAATGACATTATCTATCCTGACCTTCGCTGGCCCATGCTTTTTCTGAATCAGTGGCGATTACCAATCCTCTTTGTAATTTCTGGAATGGGGACCTTTTACGCGTTATCAAGTAGATCAGGGATGGAATTTTCGAAGGAAAGATTTATCAGACTAATTATTCCATTAATCTTTGGAATGCTGGTGATCGTTCCACCCCAGATATACTTTGAACGATTAGATGTTGGACAGATCCTTCCAGGGTATTTTAATTTTTGGCCTAGCCAACTTTTCGCTAATGGCACTTATCCAGAAGGGAACTTTTCTTGGCACCAACTATGGTTTTTACCTTACCTATTTATTTTTTCGATCCTTTTGCTACCCCTCTTTTTATATTTCCGATCTCATCCACAGGCTAGAGTATTGAATCTGCTTCGCAAGTGGGCCGCACAACCATTTGGATTATTTTTCCTCATAATCCCACTTTATATATGGGAATCATTGATAGAACCATTTTTTCCATCCACACATGCCCTTATCGGAGATTGGTTCAACTTGGTCAATTATGGAACGCTATTTTTCTTCGGGTTTTTACTGATTTCTACAGGAGCGGAGTTCTGGAAAACCGTTCAAGAAAATAGAAGAAAGTACCTCTATCTGGGCATTTTATTCTTCACTCTGATGATCGGTCTTCGCTTAATCTGGGAAGACTCTACGCTTATTCATTTTATAGAAGCTGCGCTAAAAGTAGCCAATTTATGGGCTTGGATTCTCACACTATTCGGATATGGAGCTGCCAATTTAAATAAACCGAGTTCAAAGCTAAGCTATGCGAACGAGGCCGTGTATCCTTTCTATATCCTTCACCAGACTATCACCATCGGGATTGGATTTTACATCATGCATTTGGACTGGGGGTTCCTTCCAAAGTTTCTGATAATGGTCCTTGGGACTTTTGGTTTGACATTTTTGATTTATGAATTTCTAATTCGTCGATGGAAATGGGTTCGGCCCCTATTTGGCTTGAAACCGAAGTTCAAAAAAAATTAAGCTTATGCTAATGCTGGTCAACTATTTCCTGATAGAGAAATAGGGAACAAATAATCCAAGAAAAATTCCAATCCTATCCCTCACAACTCCTATGGAACCTCTCCTTTACCATCTGAAATTTCAAAATGGAGATAATACCAATTCGAGTATTCATTTTCTACTCATTTGAATTCCTAAAATCTTTCGAGAATCGTAGACATTGAAGCCAATGAATAGCCCTTGGGCGAGTGGGAATAAATTGTTCATTCAAGAGTTAATTGAAACTCGGAGGGCTCGTAGCCAATCCGATGTGAGTTCACGTAAATTGTTTCTCCTGCTTGAGCCTCAAAAGGAGCAGTATAAACCTGCCATGTATCGCTTTCTGATTTTCTCCAGCCGATCAAAGCAGAAGAAGTGGGGCAGCTTAAAGTGACTTTTCCCTCGGAAAAACTCACCTCAGCTGGAGCGGTGATGGGAGGATTTTCCCCTCCATTCCACCAGCTTCTGACCATTTCCATTTCATTCAGTGCACCTTTGTCTCCGTACTTTTCGATCCAATCCTCATGGGCTTTGCGCAGCTCTTCCAACTTCCCGGCATACCCAGGATTCCCAACCAGGTTGTTAAATTCCCAAGGATCATTTTGGGTGTCATATAGTTCTTCCTCAGGCTTGCTTTGGGCAAACCAGCGGGCTTGATTTTCATTCAGTTCCCCATTTTCATTCAGTTCGAGCAAATGAACCATCAGGGGATTTTGAAGGCGGTATTGGATATTTTGGTAATTCGGCTTTTCGGGCATGTAATTTCTGATGTATTTAAATCGACCATCCGAAACAGCCCTGACCCGATCGTATTCGGAGTCCATCCGATCCCGAGCGGCATAAATGTATTTGCGAGGCTCCGACTTTTGATCTCCGAGAAAAGCCTGTCCCTGCATACTTTCGGGAATTTGAACTCCTGCAAGTGAAAGGACAGTCGGTCCAAAATCCACAAAGCTTACAAGCTCATCGGTTACAGAACCAGCCTCTAAAAAAGGAGCTTTCACAATCAATGGAATTTTGAGGCCTCGGTCATAAAGCTCCCTCTTGTAATAAGGCATTCCATCTCCATGATCAGAGTAATAGAAGATAATGGTATTTTCATATAGGCCCTCATCTTTGAGCTCCTGAATAATATCACCTACCTGCTCATCCATTTGCATCACGTTGGTGATAAAGCGGGCAATTGTCTGTCGGGAAATGGAATCATCCGGATAAACAGGTGGAACCAGAACAGAATCCGGATCGACCAACAGTGGCTCATCCGCACGAGCCCATACCTGACTTTCGTGCGAGATGGTCAAATTGAAAATTGAGAAAAAGGGCTGATCAGGATCAGGACGGTTTCGCCAATGAGCTTCCCTGCTACTTTCATCCCACATCATTACAGGACTTTGGAATTGATAGTCTTCCTTTACATTATTGGTTACATAATACCCAGCCATTCTGAGATGAACCGGATAGGGCCACATATCTTCGGGGAGAACCACATTGTAGCTTTTAAAACCTGGAGGATAGGCCTCAAGAGCATTAGCGGACATTCCGGTAGTTCGCATATTATGCGCACCAATTGAGGTTTGATAAGCACCTGTAATTATAGCCGCACGACTGGGTGCACAGACCCCTGCTGTGGAAAAAGCATTGGTAAACCTCAGGCCTTCAGCGGCCAAAGCATCGATATTTGGAGTTTTCCCTCCAGTACCTCCATAGACACCCAAATGCTCAGGAGACATATCTTCATTTACAATCCAAACGATATTGGGGCGATCTGGATAAGAGATATTATTGGTTTCTTCGGGTTCTTGAGCTCCTTTTTCACAGGAAAAAAGAATAAAAACAATCAATAAAAGATGAAAGCTATTTCTCATGGCAAAGGCATTATTTCTTTAAATTATCAATAATTTCTAAGGATTCTCTGCCCTTGCAAACAAAGACTGAATGAACGCTTCTATTCTCACTTTTCTTTTTGGAGGTCTTATACTTTTCATTTACTCAATTTCCCGGTTGTCTAAGCACCTGGAAAAAGTTTTATCAGATAAGGCTAATGAGGTCATATCGAAATTCACAAAAACGGTATTGCATTCCTTGCTGGTAGGAATCCTAGCGACTGCCCTGATGGGCTCTTCCTCAGCAGTCATCATTATTACCATTGTGTTGATCAATGCAAATGGATTGAGTTTTAAAAACTCTCTTGGGATCATTTTGGGAGCTAATATCGGAACCACCTTCTCCAGTCAACTTTTTGCATTAAGTATTACGGATTACGCTATTTTTCCATTGGCCATTGGTCTGGTTATCCAGATTTTCGCCAAGAGGGGATATGTCTATTCCCTGGGTAAAGTACTTTTCTTTTTTGGATTACTTTTTTTCGGGCTTTACATGATGGAGCATTCTGTGCTACCTCTGCGAGATAGTGAGTATTTTGTTTCTCTGTTGGAATCTATAGGAGAAAGCCCATTCAGAGGAGCCTGGATTGGTGGTCTCACCACCCTAATCATCCAATCCAGCAGTGCCACGGTAGGTATTGCTATTGTATTGGGAAAGCAGGGTCTCTTAAGTTCAGCAGCGGGTTTATCTATAATGCTTGGCGCCGAGCTGGGTACTTGTTCAGACACTTTATTGGCAACAATAAGAGGATCAAGGGCGGCAATCAGAGCAGGTGTTTTCCATGTGACTTTTAACCTAGTGACCATTGCATTAGGACTGATCCTATTCGATTTCTTCCTGGATTTTGTGACCTGGATTTCTCCTACTGATGATTTAGGAAGGCTGATCGCAAATGGCCATATGGTCTTTAATTTCCTGGGTGTGTTGACAATTTTGCCCTTTTTGGGATATATTGAAAGACTACTGTCTGGAATAATCCCTGATAAACCCAATGTTGAAATTCCTTAGCTCCACCTTCACCCTCTTTCTTTTTATTTCCTTATCCTTTGCGCAGCAAAAGGTATGGCTCGATGCGGATACAGGAAATGAAATGGATGATCTTTATGCGATTGCGCACTTAGTGAAGTCTGATAAAATTGACTTAATCGGCATTAGTTCGGCGCATTTCAACAATGCTGATCTCAATGTCTTTGAAAAATGGAATGCCTACGAAACGGCGACGCTCAAGCCAGTCGAAGAAAGTCAGCGCCTCAATGAGGAGATTCTTGCTGCCATGGGTCGAATGGACATCCCGCATCCCTTGGGTGCCGATCGGCAGATCGGAAGGGCATGGGGACAGCAGGACCCAAGAGATTCTCCGGCAGCTCAGGCCATTATCGCCGAAGCCCGAAAGATGAAAGGAGAAGAAAAGCTCCATGTCCTGACACTTGGGGCTATGACCAATGTGGCGACTGCTTTGATTTTGGCACCGGACATCAAAGATAAAATCCAACTTTTCTCCTTGGGTTCCTGGTACTCTCCCGAGACAGGTGCTTGGAACAAAAGCGAATTCAACATCCGCTGTGACCTGAATGCCTTTGATTACTTGCTTAATCTTGAAGGACTGGACTTCACCATAATGACGACGACGACCTCTTTTGCTCTGCAGTTTGATAGAGATGAGACTTATGATAGGCTGGATGAATCAGTAGAAATTGAAAAAATTCTTGAGGATCGATGGAGAATCCAAAACCCTCAAGATAAAACCAGAGTGATGTGGGATTTAGCCTTGGTGGAAGCCTATCTGTATCCTGAGTGGGCTACTATTTCGGAAGTGACCACACCCCCTGAAAATACCCAAAGAAAAGTGAAAGTCTACACTGAGATAGATGCCGAAGCCATGAAAAATGAATTTTGGCGAATTATAAAAGAATAAATCTAAAACCTTAAACCCAAAAAAATGACTCCTCCAAAAAATATGAATCGCAGAGAATTTATGGGTTCTGCAGCTGCAATTGCAGCATCGATATCCGTAGTTCCATCTTCGGTGATTGCAGGAACGGGCCACATTCCCCCTTCTGACCAGATTACCGTCGCCAATATTGGTTGTGGCACACAAGGACTGAGAGAAATGGGAAGTCTTCTCCAAAACCCAAAAGTGCGGGTGATTTCTGTTTGCGACTCAAATAAATACTCAACAGATTATATCGACTGGTCACCCAATGGAATCCGAAATGGAATCCGCCAGGTATTGAATGATGACTCCTGGTGGGAGGGCGTTTCAGGAATCCCAGGAGGACGAGATGTGGGCAAAGCATACATAGACAAGTTTTATAAATCCGAAGGGAATGCAGGCTGTACCTCTTATGAGGACTTCCGTGAGCTTTTCGCAAAGGAAACTGATCTCGACGCTGTCAAAATCATGACTCCTGATCACACTCATGCGGCCATTGCTATTCTTGCCATGGATAATAGGGTTAATGTGGTTACACATAAACCCATCTCTAACAGGCTGATAGAAGGGAGAAAGGTGATTGAAAAAGCCAAAGAAACAGGTGCTATTACTCATCTCCTAGCCTGGTCAGATCGCCCTGAATATAGACAGATCAAGGCATGGATGGATGAAGGTCTTATCGGGGAACTAAAAGAAATTCACAATTGGTCTTACCGACCCGTTTGGCAGCAATGGACCAAGCGACCAGAACCTGCCATGCCAATTCCAGATGGGTTTAACTGGGAGCTTTGGCTGGGGCCAGAGAAAGATAGACCCTATCATAAAAATTACACCCATAATGTCTTCCGTGGATGGTATGATTTCGGCGGAGGTTCGGTGGCTGATATGGGACATTATAGTTTGTTCCCACTTTTTGAAACTTTGGGGATAGATCGCTCACCTTTGGCGGTGAAGGCCTATGGAACCACTACTAGGGAAGAAGTGAATCAGGTTTACCGTTGGGTTGAGAATGATGTGGCCTTTCCAGCCAGCTGCATGATCAAATGGAAATTTCCCGAACAATCCACTCTTCCAGGTTTTGACCTTTTTTGGTATGACGGAGGGATGAAGCCCTTTGCTCCGGAGGAACTGGAGATAGACGGAAAGGATGTGGGTCAGGAAGGTCTTATGATCGTGGGGAGTAAGGGAAAAATCCTTGGAGGTTTCCGAGGTGAAGATCCTGTTTTGATTCCAGAAAGCAGCATGAATGCCCGGCCAGAATCCGAGAGAATAAATTCCAGAGAAGTGGATAGGAAAACGCTCGCCTGGGTGGATGCCATTCAGGCTGGAGAACAAACACCAGGTAGTTTCATCAGAGCACAAACGATTACCGACACAATCAATTTAGGTGCGGTAGCTCTCCGCTCAGGGAATAGGCTTGAGTTCAACGCGAAAAATTTAAAAATCACTAATGAGGAAGATGCAAATAAATTTCTCACGAGAGACTACAGGCAGGGTTGGGAATTATAAATACCTTGTATTCAATATTTTTATTAAATTCCAATGCCAATCAAACCAAATTATCAATGAATAAGAGAAGAGAATTTTTAAAAGCTGCAGGTTTGTCCGCTGCAGCGATAAGTTTAGGATTACCCAATCTAAGCTTTGGAGCCAAAAAGCAGGAGGAAGTTTTTAAGATTTCATTAGCAGAATGGTCTTTACAACGAATATTATTCGCGGGAAGAATGGATCACCTGGATTTTGCCATGCTTGCAAAAAAGAACGGTATTGATGCTGTGGAATATGTGAATCAGTTCTTTATGGATAAAGCTCAGGATATGAACTATCTGAGGGAGATGAAAACCCGTGCTGATGGAGAGGGTGTTGAATCTGTTCTGATCATGGTAGACCGAGAAGGAATGCTTGGAGAGGCTTCTTCTGCTGGCAGAGCACAAACGGTAGAAAACCATAAAAAATGGGTAGAAGCTGCGGCTTATTTGGGATGTCATTCCATCCGCGTGAATGCATACCATGCGGTAGGATGGACAGAGGATGAGGATAAAAGACAAGAAGCCATTGATATCTGTAGTTCCACTTTCCGTAGAATCTGTGAATTTGCCGATGATTATAATATTAACGTATTAATTGAAAACCATGGTGGTTTATCTTCTAACGGTAAATGGCTAGCTTCTTTGATCGAGCAAACTGCACATCCTAGAGCGGGAACGCTTCCAGATTTCGGAAACTTCCGAATGCATACTGAAGGTGATAGAATTTTAAGTTATGACTCATACAGAGGCGTTGATGAATTAATGCCTTATGCCAAGGGTGTATCCCTAAAGCCAATGGTCTGGGACGACAGAGGAAACGAAAGCCGTTTGGATTATGAGCGAATGCTTAAAATCGTAACCGCCAGAGGCTTCAATGGCTATGTGGGAATCGAACATGGTGAGCCAAATCGAGAGTGGGAAGGAATCGAAGATATCAGGACCAATCTAGATCAGGTACGTAGAACCCTCGCAAATCAAGGTTAATTAACTTTAGACTAATAAAAGCCCCATGCAAAAGCATGGGGTATTTTTTTATGGAAACTATATTTCTATCCACCGTCCCAGTTCTTCCCTCTCAAGACATTGAAAGAGATATTAATTGGTATGGTGAAACCCTGGGATTTAAAAAGTCTTTTGGAGACTCCATGTATTCTGGGCTAACCTACAAGGGTTTAGAAATACATCTCCAATGGCACGCTGACACCGAGGATGATCCTTTACTTGGAGGATCAGTGGTTAGAATTTTTGTGAAAAATATTGAGCCCTATTTTCTAAAGTTACTTGAAAAAAAAGTGGTCAAAAAAGACAAGCTACGAAGAAATACACCCTGGGGGACACATGAATTTGGACTTTATGACTTGAATAATAATGCAATCTTCTTTGTGGAAGATATTTGAACCAAACAAAATGAAACAGTTTTTTACTTTTCTTTCTTTTTTCTGTCTGATTGTAATCCAGTCTTTAGCGCAGAAAAACTCTGAGGTCTTTAAAACTTTGGATACTGAACTCGAAAAAGCTAGGGTTGAACTGAAAACTCCGGGCTTTGCGGTAGCAATCGTTCAAAAAGATCAAATCGTTTATGCCAAGGGTTTTGGCTTTAAGGATGTGGAAAATCAAGTTCCCGTGACAGAAAACACGCTTTTCGCAATTGGTTCTTCTTCCAAGGCCTTTACCTCAGCAGTCTTGGGCGTGCTGCGCAAAGAGGAGAAAATTGACTTTGATGAGCGACCAGGAAAATACATTCCCGAACTCCGATTTGCAGAACCTTGGATGAATGAGCAAATCATTGTCAAAGATCTGATGGCCCATCGGACCGGATTGCCAAGACATGACTTTTCTTGGTTTATGTTTCCTTCTGAGTCCAAAACGGAATTGATCAAGCGGATCGAATTTCAAATGCCTTTCACCGGATTGCGTCAGCAGTGGTATTACAACAACTGGATGTTTTTCCTCCAAGGGGAAATCGGTGCACGACTTACCGGCAAAAGCTGGGAGCAGAATGTGAAAGAGCTGTTTTTTGACAAACTGGACATGACCCGAAGCAATTTCCGCATTCCTGATATGGAAAAGGATGGAGACAAATCTTTTGGCTACTCGGTAGGTCTGGAAGGAAAGACTACAAAAATGGATTACTACAACATCGCCGCTATGGGACCTGCCGGGGCGATCAATTCCAGTGTCTCAGAAATGTCCAACTGGCTCATCACCTGGATCAACGGAGGGAAATTCAAGGGCGAACAAATCATTCCTGAAGACTATGTAAAGGAAGCTATGAGTGCCCAAATGGTCGTGGCAGCCGGTACTCCTTCCGAGGAGCATCCCGATGTGCAGTTCTCCAACTATGGATATGGCTGGTTTTTGGCGTCTTATCGAGGCCATTACCGGGTGGAGCATGGAGGAAATATCGATGGCTTTTCTGCCTCGGCTTCCTTTTTCCCTACCGACAGTTTAGGCATCATGATTCTCACGAACCAAAATGGATCTCCTCTCCCGGGAGTCGTCCGAAATATAGTGTCCGATCGCATGCTGAATCTGGAACCTTCCGATTGGCTGGGAGAGACGGTCAAGAAATTAGAAGAAGCCAAAGAAGCCCAAGCCAAGGCGAAAGCTGCTGGAGACTCCACGGCCAAAGCCAGCCTGACTAAGCCATCCCATATACTGATGGACTACACCGGTACCTACGAGCATCCTGGCTATGGCAAAATAGAAATTGACCTGAAAAACGATACATTATTTGTTCAGACTGGCCTTTTGGGAGGCTTTTTGGAGCACAAAGACTATGACACCTTCAATATGTACCTGATCTATCAAGGTGAACCCAATAAGGACAATGCCTTTCCATTTCAGTTTGTCAGCAATATGACAGGCGATATTTCAGGATTGAAAGCACCTTTCGAACCAGCACTCGACCCAATCGAGTTTAAGCGCACACCTAAAGAAAATGAGCTTTCGGTGGATGACTTGAAAAAGTACGAGGGAGCCTACCTACTGATGGGCGTGCAAGAAATCAAGATTTATATCAAGGAGGAAAAACTATATGCCTTTGTGCCCGGCCAACCCGAATACGAATTGGTCAATATCGGCGAGCATGAGTTTAACCTGAAGGTCCTGGAGGGATTTAAGGTGAAGTTTGAAGAAAAAGACGGGGAGATCATCGCCGTGAGCTTTATTCAGCCGAATGGGACATTTAGAGGGGAAAGGAAGAAGTAAATCAAACCTTCGAAGAGATTTCTCAATGGTTCCTCTTTCGAAATGATACCTCAAAGATTTTTCGGTATCAATTTGAATCCTTCGAGGTTTTTGGAAACCTCAAAGGATGCCCACTTACTGTACTTTTGCTACTTTCAATTTATAATCTCTCATTAATCCCAAACCCAAAATCACTAAGCAAAGTGAAGTGAAAGCTGGAATCAGGGAAGCGTATGAAGGGAAATAGACCGCCATCAGCCATGAACCAAAAGGGATAATCCCGGCAAAGGCTCCAAACCAATTGGTCTTATAATACCAGGCATAAGGGAAAAAGTGTGCCCCGGTGATAATCGCATACCCTAAAGCAAAGTATTCCGGCTGATTGCCTAGCAGGATAAATAGAAAAGGGAAATAGAATAGTTGCCCAATGTTGAAAATCATCCCTACTTTATTGAGCGGGTTTCCTTCCACATTCCAAGATGTTTTCATGATTTTACCCAAAATCCAGGCTAGCGGAAGCATCAATCCAGAGATAGAAAAAGTAAGTATGCTTTGATTGTAGGTACTCAAGCCTAGATTCCAAATAACGGCTATCCCCGCCCAAATAAATGCAGCGGCAAAAATAAAGTTGATCCCATTTTTACATTTTATGCTCAATTCAATTCTCCATTGATCAAGTTGAGTAGCTTGGGGTTTTTCGAGTGAAATCGTATTTGTATCCATTGGTGTTTTTGTTTGTTAGAGTACACCGAATAGGAATTGTTACACATTTCTTTCATGTGTTTATAATTTGTCTTAAAGCGGTCACATAGCCTGTCCCGAACTTGTTTCGGGAGAATCTCGCAGTTATGACCATCCCTCTGTGTGTCTCTTGCGTCATGCCTGTCTGCTTCAGGCAGGCT
The DNA here is from genome assembly GCF_030403435.1 of Algoriphagus sediminis. Taxonomy (GTDB): domain Bacteria; phylum Bacteroidota; class Bacteroidia; order Cytophagales; family Cyclobacteriaceae; genus Algoriphagus; species Algoriphagus sediminis. The sequence continues at coordinate 149,880 of NZ_JAUEPH010000006.1, read as the reverse complement.
CGATTTCACTAATTTTTAAGATCCTTTTACCTGACACCTGAATCGATTTTAAACAGTGCTTTGAAAAGCTTCATTTTTTTCTACATTTTGTAACAATTAGAAGCTTTGGCACTCTAAGAGCTGAGAAGAAAAAAAATTTGAATTCAATAGAAGAAGAAAAACTCTTTAAGATTCGCTTCGAGCAGCACAAGGATATTATCTATAGGCTCTGTTTAGGCTATTTTAATCAGAATAGAGCGCTCGCTGAAGATGCATTACAAGAGGCTTTTATGAAAGCCTGGATTTATCGGAAGCAATTCCGAGAGGATGCCAACTGGCAAACCTGGATCTATCGCATCGCTGTCAACACCTGTTTGCTGAAAATCAAACAAGAGAAAAAAGAAAAGGATAAAACTGAATCTTTTACACAGCAACCTCAGGCAGAGTATGATGCTGAAAAAGAGAGCAAAATCCAAAAAATGTATCAGTGCATAGAAAAACTCAATTCCCAAAATCGAATACTCATTTTGATGGTACTGGAAGGAATTCCATATGCGACAATCGAAGAGACTCTTGGGTTGAGTTCTGAAAATCTTAGAGTGAAAATTCACCGAATCAAAAAACAACTTTACACCTGCATGAGCCATGGAACCCTTTGATGAAATTCAAGCGATTTATGATTCCGAAAAAAGGAATCAAACCCAGAAATCAGCAGAAGAAATTGTTGATTCCGCTCGGGCAAATTTGAAAAAACTTAAAAGAGATCAGTTTTGGACAATTATGATTATGTCCGTCCCACTTATTCTCCTCACTTATTTTTTCTATAAAGTGGGTCAATTCGGAGATTGGAAATTGATTTCAGGTTTGAGTTTAATGATAGGACCCTTACTCGTCCGAGTAGTTCTTGAAGCGTGGAGCAAAGCGAAACTTCGTAGAATTCAGACTTACCTTTCCACCAGTGAATTTTTGGAATCAGTTCAGCACTATTTTGAGGGCAGAAAGCGTATTCAAAAGATTTTCACTCCAATTATTTACCTGCTTTATGGTGTAGGAATTGTATTGTTTCTAATAGCAATCAAACCATATACCTCTCCTTTCTTCTTTGCCTACTGCGTAGTTACTGGAATAGGTTTTTGGATAGGATTTATTTGGGTGATCAGATATAGCTATCGCAAGGAATGGGAGCTATTGAAAGAGCTTGAGAAAATGAGTGAGGAGTAAAGCTGTGGAAAATTCTTATTTTCAACCTCTAATAATTCTTCAATTGGAACATCAACCCAACAACCCTCTCCATGGAATTCGACTAGATCGAATGCTTGAACACTTGGTGGATTATTACGGATGGGAAGAGCTTGGAGAACGCATTACTATTCGCTGTTTCACCCATAATCCCTCAATTAAATCAAGCTTGAAATTTCTAAGGAAAACACCCTGGGCCAGAGAGCGAGTTGAGGGCCTATACCTGAAATCTTTAAGGGACGCAAAAAAGAATACAGAAAACCAAAAGTAAAAAGGCCTGAATCTAGACGATCCAGGCCTTTTTAATCATTAAAATAACATTGCCTAAACGTAATTATTTAGCATTACTGGCATGACCAGCATCAAGATATCCTCATTTTCATCTTGCTCAGAAGGAAGGATCAAACCGGCTCGGTTAGGCGCAGAGAATTTCAAAGTCACCTCCTTACACGTCAGGTTACTCAGCATTTCCACAAGAAATTTAGCATTAAAGCCAATCTCAATATCCTCCCCATCATGCTCACAGGAAAGTCTTTCATTTGCCTCATTTGAAAAATCAAGATCCTCCGCGGAAATCAGCAATTCACTCCCAGTTAATTTCAATCTTACTTGATGCGTGGTCTTATTTGCATAGATCGCAATTCGCTTAAGTGTACCTAGGAGCTCCTGACGATTTATGCTCATGGTATTTGGATTCTCTGTTGGAATCACATTTTCATAATCGGGGAAACGCTCATCAATCAGCCTACAGATCATTTTGATGTTGCCAAACTTGAAATAGGCATTGGACTGATTGAACTCCACACTCACGGGTACATTTTCTGCTGGCAAAGTGGACTTCAAAAGATTCAAAGCCTTTCGAGGAATAATCAAACTAGTCGCATCCGGTGAGGCAATATCCACTCTTCTGTATCGAACCAATCTGTGACCATCGGTTGCCACGAAAGTGGTATTGGTATCGCTTAGATTAATATAAACCCCTGTCATAGCTGGTCGCAATTCATCGCTGCTGGTCGCAAAGATGGTGTTTGCCACCGCACTGGAGAGCACCTCAGTAGACATATCTACTAGAGTGGCATTGCTCACTGTAGGAATCTTTGGGAAATCTGTTGCGTTTTCTCCCGCTAATCTATATCGACCATTATCAGAGCTAATTTCTACAGCATATGTATCATGATCTATGCTGAATGTAACTGGCTGTTCCGGAAGGTTTTTGAGAGTTTCAATCAAAATTCTTGCTGGAACTGCGATGTTTCCATCTTCCTTGGCTTCAACATTAATCTCAGTCATCATGGAAGTCTGCAAATCCGAGGCTGTGATCGTCAATAAACCATCATTGATCTCAAAAAGAAAGTTCTCCAAAATAGGGACCACTGGATTTGTCGTGACCACTCCATTGATTGCAGAGAGCTGCTTAAGCAAAGCAGAGGAGGAAACAATAAATTTCATACGTTAGGGCTTATTTTATGAATTAATTAGAGGGGGTAAATTTATAAATAAAATCGAATTAGCGGCGCCACTTGTCCGATTTCCTTAAATTAATAACTAGGAAAAGGAGGACTTAGAATCAGCTGGATTTTTTCGAAAACTTTCTCCTTCTCCATGTGGCAACCGATAGCCCGAAAATCAGTAAGAAAATTACAGGCCCCAGCACATTGATCAATTGCCAGAAAAGCTTCTGTTCTGTAACCTTAACCCTATTCAAAGGTCTAATTTTAAAAGATCGGGTTCTGGTCATAATAATCCCTTCAGGATCATTCAGGTACTGAACCAGGTTCCGTAAAAATAATCGGTTCGCAAAGGTGATCTGATTAAAGGGATCTTCTCCGAGAGCAAGGGGGCTTCCATCGCTCAGATTTCTTTGGCTTTGAAAAATATCACCATCCCCTATCACCACAACTCTACCCTTACCTGATTCCATAAAATCTGTCTCCGAAAATCCCTCAGGAATGAATCGGTTTTTGAAAAGTGAGGTAAACTCCCCTTCAAGTAAATATGCCAATGGCAAGTTCCTTTCATTGAAAAGATTTACATCTGGTGCCGATTCCATATCACTAAAAGCAACACGAACGGGAGCTTGCAAAACTCTGGAAAAGTCTGATGTAAAAATCAATGGGGTCTTTTTTACTTTATCAGCCTTGACGGTATCCAAAGTGCTTACAAATCGAAAATTGATCACATCCAATCCTTTCGTGATGGGATGATTTTGCATCCTTCCGGCCTGCACAAAGAATGGCCAGGGTAGTGGGACCAACTGATCCTGATTCCCAAAATTTCCACCCATCACAGGAAAATAACCGAAATTTAAATCCTGAATCAAATCCTTGTTCACCCGGACTCCATACCTGAAAAGCAGGTTATCCAAACCAACCTCAATCGGCATTGCCAGGGTACCTTCACCTCCGGCTTCGGCAATATTTACAGCGACACCATCCAGAAGTACCACTAAATTCCCTCCTCGCATGACGTACTGATCAAGGAGATAAACCTCTCGCGGAGTGTAGCTTTCTCTAGGCCCCTGAATAAAAATCACACTAAAATTCTCCAGATCATCCGGACTTTGCGCTTGCTCTAGAGGCACCTTAAAAAGTTCATGCCTTCCATCTAAGGCCTCTACCAAGCCATACCCCTCATCTTCTGACATTTCTCCATGCCCCATGATCATGGCTATGGAGTTTGCTGCTGGATCGATGAGCTTTTGAATAGCAAGACTCAATTCAAACTCCAGATTTTCAATCGACTGATTCAAAACCTGCTCCTGAGACATTCCTTGTTCTCCTTTTAATATTAAGGCTCCAGTCTCGTATTGAGAGTCGCTTAGCAAAAAACCAGGAAAAATCAGTTGAGATTGCTGACCGGAGCTTTGGTTTACAAAAAGATTTGTCGGGTTAATTCCATATTCATTTAAATCCAGAATCAATTGCTCTCCTTCCTCTCCAGCTACGGACAGGGGATCAAAATATGAATAGGTGATCCTCTCCGGACTATAGGAATCGAAAGTTCGGATAGTCTCTTCTAGAGATTTTTGTAACCTTCTCATCCCAGGAGGAAAGTCTTCTCCAACCAAAAGAATATCCACATGGAGGGGTTCCGTAATTTGGTCAAGAACCTTCTCGGTGGCAGGACTGAGAGAATATCTCTTCTCCTCTGTAAGGTCCAGCCTAAACCGAATTACCTGACCAAGACCAAACAAAATCACTACTCCAAAAAGGAGGGCCAGCCACTGAATCAATTTTGAAGATTTTCCCTTCATTCTCTATCTGAGATTAAAATGGACAAACCTAAAAACAGCCATATTACGGCCAGCATGAAAAATAAATCTGACGAGTCAAGCACACCTCTACCCAGATTAGTAAAGTGGTAGCTTAAACTTATTTCTTCGAAAAAGTAGGACCATGATCCAAGCTGTAGATCAGCCAAAGCCGTGAAACCAAAATAAAGCACAAAGCAGAAAAAGACCCCCAGGACAAAGGCCAAAACCTGCTGGGATGTGATGGAGCTGGCAAACAATCCAACTGATGAAAAAACTGCTCCAATCATGAGTAATCCAATCCAAGAGCCGAAGAATCCTGCCTGATCGAGATTTCCCACAGGATCACCGAGCTGGTAAACAGTCAAGAAATAAAGGAGAGTGGGGAAAACCGCCAAAACCACCAATACCAGTAAGGCTAAATATTTGGCGATTATGATTTGTGTAACACTGAGTGGTGAAGTCTTTAGAATCTCCCAGTTTCCCGACCTTTTCTCCTCCGCCAGAGAGCGCATTGACAAAGCCGGAATTAAAAAGGTAAAGACATAAGGGGTGTAAACGAAAAGAGCTTCGAGGTCTGCATAGCCATAATTGAGTATACTTGTTTCGGGGAAAACCCAAACCACCAAACCAAGAGCTACCAAAAAAATTGAAATAATGAGATAACCCAAAAGATTACCCAAAAAGGAATTGACTTCTTTTAGAAAAAGACTTTTCATTTGGTGATTTCTCGGAATATTTGTTCCAATCCTTTTTTCCTTTCACTCAGTCCTATAATGCTTAATTCCTTCTCATGAATTAAGCTCATCAATTTCTTCCTGTCTTCAGTGGGACTTTGAGACATAATAAGTACCTGATTTCTTTGAGAAGCCCCAAATTCCGCCTTTTCAAAATCTGTGAACCAATCTAAATCCAATTCTTCCTCTGTCTCCAAAATCAGCTCAGCTCTATCCGACTTTGACTTCAAGTTTTCAAGAGACTCTGAAGCTTTGATTTCACCCTTGCTGATAATTACCACATCATCACAGATGGCCTCCACTTCCTGCATGATATGCGTAGACAGGATTACCGTTCTGTTTTCAGATATCTCTTTGATGAGCGCACGAATTTCTACCAGTTGGTTTGGATCAAGGCCTGTGGTGGGCTCATCTAAAATGACAACACTGGGATCATGAATGAGCGCTCTGGCAAGACCTACCCTTTGGCGATAACCCTTAGACAATTGAGAGATTTTTTTATGCTTCTCAGGATTCAAACCAGTTTTGTCCAACATCAGGTCAACCCGCTTACTTAATTTTTGGCCGGAAAGGCCATAAAGCCCTCCTGAAAACCGAAGGAACTCCTTCACATACATGTCATGGTAAAGAGGATTATTCTCAGGTAAATATCCTATCAAACTACTGATGGCTTTGGCATCCTTACCTTGCTCTTTGCCCATCACCCTCACCGAACCCTCATCAGGAGAAATGAATCCACAAATGATTTTCATTGTCGTGGACTTTCCTGCTCCATTAGGACCTAAAAACCCCAGAATCCTCCCAGGCTTTACCGAGAAAGAAACTTCACTCAAAGCCTTTTGCGAGCCATAAATTTTAGTAAGCTGGGTAACTTCTAGTGACATATTGAAAAGATGAGTTTAAAAGTAAGAAAATTTCTCGCCCCTCGTCTTTTGTTACCTTTTAAAGACCCCGGGTCTTAAGCCTTTTTCTTACCTCTAGGCCTTAATGGTCTACACTCCACATCCGCCACGAAATAGTTTGGGTGTGTTTCGAGCGTTTGGACCATCGTAAGTGCAACGTCCTGAGGACGCATCATATTTTCACTGGCTTCAATCGCCGGAATATCATCAAAGAAATTTGTTTGTACAGACCCAGGATAAATGGTGGAAACTTTTATCCCAAAGTCCCTTAATTCCATGTATAGCGAATGAGAAATACCTCGGACCGCATGCTTAGTGCCTACATATCCCGCAAACTGATTCACTCCATTCAGGCCTGCGATGGAGGCTACATTCAAAATATGACCTTCGTCTGCCGCTTTCATGGCAGGGATAAATCGTTTGGTCACATAAAAAATCCCATGAACATTGGTATCAAACATAGCTCTCCAATCCTCTGATGAAAAGCTTTCTGTTGGCCCGGCAATTCCAAAACCAGCATTATTAATCAAAATTCGAATATCAGACCCCAGCTTCGTTGTGGTCTCTGAATAGGCCTTTTCCACAGCTTCCTCTTTAGAAACATCACAAGTGAAAAAGTGGAAATTCTCATGGCTAAAGTCTGGAGCATTTCTACCCCATCCTGCTACCGTCACTTCCTTTTCAAGCAAAATTTTAACTACTTCTAAACCTATTCCTTTACTTACTCCCGTGACTACGGCTATTTGATTTTTTATTTCCATCTCTCTTTTGTTTTCCTATTCAAATCCGAATTGGTCAAAATAGTTCTGACAATTATCAGAAAATCCAAAATAAACAGATTCAGGTTTAGCGAATCATTTTGACTATTTTGATCCATATTAAAATCCAAACCATGAAGAAAATAATTATCCCCCTACTTTTCACTCCTTTTTTCACCTTCGGTCAAAGCCCCCTTCGGGGAGAAATTGATGAATCTGCCGCTGCCATAGAGGGCAAGGTCATCGAGTGGCGAAGGGATATCCACCAAAACCCAGAATTGGGAAATCAGGAATTTCGTACAGCCAAAAAAGTGGCCGATCATCTTCGCTCCTTGGGGATAGAAGTTACTGAAGAAGTAGCGGTCACCGGCGTAGTGGGTATGCTTCGAGGTGGCCATCCAGGACCCACAGTCGGCCTGCGAGCAGATATGGATGCCCTCCCTGTGACTGAGAGAGTGGATCTTCCATTTAAATCCACAGTAACCACCACATATAACGGACAGGAAACTGGCGTAATGCATGCTTGTGGTCATGATACTCATGTAGCCATGCTGATGGGAGTCGCCGAAGTGTTGGCAGGCATGAAAGACGAACTTCATGGAAATGTCAAATTCATTTTTCAGCCAGCGGAAGAAGGAGTCTTTGACGCAGATATTTTTGGAGCAGAGCTTATGGTGAAAGAAGGTGTCATGGAAGATGTAGATGCCATATTTGGTCTTCATATCTGGTCACAGGCAGAGGTAGGAACCATAGGGTATCGTTCAGGGCCTTTTTTGGCTGCCGTTGATAATCTTGAAATTACGCTTACTGGAACCCAGGCACATGGCGCCTCGCCTTGGTCCAGTGTGGATCCAATTGTCACCTCATCCCAAATAGTCATGGGGCTTCAAACGATCCTGTCAAGAAATGTGAATATCTCAGAAAATCCTGCTGTGGTTACGATCGGAGCTATTCATGGAGGTATAAGGCATAATATCATTCCTGAAAAAGTGGAAATGATTGGAACGGTCAGAACCTTTGGCATGCCCCAGCAGGAACTAGTGCACAAGCGGATTATGGAGATCACCACGAATATTGCAAAAAGCGCAGGTGCTGATGCAGATGTAAGAATTGGGAAATTATACCCCTCAACGGTGAATCACCCTGAGCTTACAGCAACCATGCTACCTACCCTAAGTGCAGCAGCTGGTGAAGGAAATGTAATTTTAATGGATCCTGTGACTGGAGCAGAAGACTTTAGCTTTTACCAGATGGAAAAGCCAGGTTTTTTTATGATGCTTGGAGGTATGAAAAAAGGTGGGGACCCAACCACCACTCCATCGCACCACACACCCGATTTCTACATTGACGAGGATGCATTCGTGCTGGGAGTACGAGCGCTAAGTTACCTAGCCGTGGATTATATGGAAATGCAGAAGTAATTCAATAAAATCAAACACCGGTTGGAGTAAAATCTAACCGGTGTTTATTGATCAAACCACCACTCCGGAGTTTCACCTGTGCTGTTGTCAAACTCAGAACAGCTGAGGCAAGTTCTTGGGTAATCACTTAATGGGCGATTGGGATCAAAAGTACAGACCTCTTCAATGAAGAATGGTACATCGGCCTTGGTGGTATAAATTCTGGTGACATCCACTTTGGCCACCTCAAAATAACCCAACACTACTTCCTCTTCATCATTAATATTCCTAAGGTTTCCCTGAACAGGCGCAGGCGGAGCATCAAAAACAGATCCCGAATTATTCACTAATTCCCTTACCTTTCTCCTGTACTCATAGGATTCCTGGGAAGTACTGATTTGGCGCACATTAAAATAATGTCTGCTGAGAAAGGATTGATCTATTCGTCGCTCTGCGAGGATCTGGGAAGAAGTTCCCCCAGGACGATTAAGGAGGTCTCCATTAAGCAGGGTGATGCGCTCAGGATCCGCAAATCCAAAAACATAGCAATCAGGGGGAGGTGTATTAAATGGATTTGGGAAAAAGGTGAGATTCCAATAATAGACCTCCTCCACATCCCAGCGAAGGAAATAGCCGCCGGTTTGCTCAGGAAGAGTCACATCTGAACGAATACTGATGAAAGGAATCTCTGGCTGGTTATTTAATTCTCCCCTGTCGAAAGTATAGCTTATTTCATCCTCACCAATGACCTCAGGCATCACTTCCGGCGAGGACTTATAGACCCTTCCTTTTGCCAGAATTTCAACATAGTACTCCACTCCCGATTCGGGACCGGGAAAGCCCTCCAGCGCATAGGTTCCAGGCTCAATTTCCTGATAGGACCAATTTTGGCCTGTGCTACTTTTAACAGAAACCTGAGCCCCTCTAACTGGTCTTGGTAGGTCGTTAATCGTGAAATAACCATCAGTGAGAATCGGCTCTCGATCTGCTGATGTAGTTTCGGATAAGTACACGTATTGTGTTTCATTCCAATCATTGAGCTGACCGGCAACAATTAATCGTTCATTCCCAAGATTCAATGGAAATTCAATCTGATCCACGCAGCTTTCAAAAAGTAGAAAAACTACAAGTAGGCTTAACAGTCTTATCGTCCTATTCATCTGCATGTCCAAACTGAATACTGTAAGTAATGGAAGGAAAAATAGATCCCAGAATGGCCAATCGATAAGGCCTCAATTGCCTAGAATCATCATCTTTCTGCCAAAAAACACTGTAAGCATTTCTCCTTCCAAGTAGGTTGTAAATGCTGAAATTCAAACTATCTCCTTTCTTTGAAAATACTTTTTCAAATGTGTAGGATACATCCACTCTAAAATAATCTGGAATTCTGTATTCGTTTCTATCACTGTATTCCGGCACTACGAGACCACCAAGTACATAGCTGGAATTCACAGCGTTCACCGGCCGGCCGGTAGCATAATTAATACTGATATTGAATAGACCACGGGGATACATTTTTTTACTCAAAATGAAATTCACTTCATGAGGTTTATCAAAGTTTGACGGAAACCACTCTCCTCTATTGATTTGCTCCTCTGGAAAAGGGCTTAAGGTTCTGAAAAAAGAGCGTGAATAGGTGTAGGCAAGCCAACCGGTTACAATTCCAAGATTCTTTTTGATTAGGAATTCGGTCCCGTATGATTCGCCTTCCCCAAAAACTAACTCTGTCTCCATATGTGGATTCAGGAAAACCTGGGCAAAGTCTCTGTATTCGACCTGATTATCTGTTCGTCTGTAAAAACCATCCACAGAAAATTCCCACATATTGTCTTTGGAATTCCTGAAATAACCCAGAGAAAAACTATCGGACCGCTGCGGTGGAATATAAGTGGTACTTAGCTGCCAGAGATCTATAGGAGTCGGCCCAAAGGTGTTTGAAACCGATTGGATATATTGATTGAGCCTTGAGTAACTCATCTTGATTGAGGAGTTAGAGGATAAATTCTGGCGTATGGAAAGTCGGGGCTCTATTCCTGAATAGTTCTTAATGGAACCGCTTTCAACACCCACCACTCCAATGATATTTTCTTCAGTGATTGGTGCATTATCTCGATATTGATATACGGAGTCGGGGCCAAGTTGATTGTAGTTTGAGAACCTCACTCCTGCTACAATTCCTGTATTTTCTCCTAGTTCAAATTCCGAGTTTGCAAAGGCTGAATACTCAAGCCCTCTCTCTTTTTCAACTCTATCTTCTTCCACGGAGCTTTCGCTTCCAAAAGGACTTAAAGTTTCAGGTTTACCCTTGTAATAAATGGCCTCGGCACCCACATTGATTGCTAAAGATTCATTTGCCCAAGTGGCAGTCACTTTCCCCTGCTGATAGGTCATTCCATTATCAACCTGTGCTGCATCCAAACCTTCAGGATCGAAAAAAGCATTGTCAAAATCTCCATTAGCGTAAACCACGTTCAAAGAAACGTTTTCGCTTAAAATCCCACGATACTTAAGTGAACTCACCCGGTTTGACCAATCATATCCAAACTCATCTGAAAATCTAAAGAAGTCGCCTGTCAATAAGGTGTTGGCTTCCAAGGTATGGCCTGTTCCAATTTTCCAGGAAAGCCCACCATAGACATCATGAAAATTCAATTCACTATTCTGAATATCAAAATCTCGAGCTTGATTCAGGAGCCAATTGACATTAGAAATCCGGCCACCTAGAATCACACTCACCTTATCATTTACAATCGGCCCTTCGAGCAATAGGCGACCATTCGATGTGCCGATACCGACTTGGCCCGACCAGTTTTGAAAATCACCATCGCGCATTCGAATATCCAAGGCAGAACCAGCCCGACCGCCAAGCCTAGAGGGAAGGTTCCCTTTGTATAAAGTGAACGTCTCAGTCACATCGGTGTTGAAGGCAGAAAGAAAGCCCAATGCATGATTTGAACTCAATACCAAGGCTTCATCCATCAATAGTAAGTTCTGGTCAGTTTTTGCACCGCGAACATTAATTCCCGAAGTCCCTTCACCTACTGAACTCACCCCTGGCAAAAGCTGCAGTCCTTTAAAAATATCTGCTTCCCCAAGAAATGCCGGGATGGCTTTTAATTCCTGGGTGGTAAGTTTAGTCACTCCAGTTATTGGGTTTCTTACATTCCTATCCATTTCGTCGGACATGACCACGACTCCATCCAGCTCGAAGCTTTTGTCGCTCATTTCTAAGTTCACAACCGCATTCTCATAAATAGTCACTTCGATGATGACAGGAATCTTGGATACCTGACGGTAAGCTACCCGATGATTACCAGGGCTAAGGTTGATAATGTAGGTACCAAACCGATCAGAATTTACACCCTTATAAACTCCATCAATGTATAAACCCACTCCTTCGATGGGCTCTTTAGTGGCTTGGTCTATAAGCTTTCCTGTAAGAATGTAAGAAGAACCCTGAGAATTAGAAGGACTGCCAAATACATAAGTTAGAGAGTCGGTCTGGGCCAAAGCTCCAAAACTCCAAAAAAGTAAGACCATTCCCACAAATAGGATTCTGCACATTCTATAAAATTAACTCGAATTTTGGTTGATCGGCATTCATTGGCAAAAAAGAACGAAAGCATCTGGATGATGACATAAAATTTAGTCTTTTCCCAAATCAATTTCTATCTGTTCTGCAACCAGTTTCAAATCCTCCCAGCTACCGGGAAGTTCAGATTTCAAATAATCCATACTTGCATCCTGAATTAGCACATCGAAGCCATTCCATCCTCTGGCAAGAGCGCGGGTGAGCAAAGTGGTAGCTTGTGATATTTGCTCATGTTCAGAAAGAGAAAGAGCCTTGGCAGCCTGAACAAAATCTTCTGTAGTCACATGCCCATAAGCCGCTGTCGCGATCAAATAATGATCTGCCGATTCTTCAAATTCTTGATTGGAGAATTTCTCCCTGGCAATAGCAACATGTTTGTCGTACTCGTTTTTAAGTTTTTCTGCCCTTTGATCTGCTTCCTTTCTATCGGGAATCTTATACTCAAAATTCATAGAGGCTGCGTAATCCTCTACAGATCTTGAAATGTTCATTGCTTCCCGGCGAATCTGAACACTATCTTCTCTTGCTATCGGATAAAAATTTCCTTCTGTGAGTCCATTGTTTGAAGAGCTTTGAGTAGCATAGAGCTGCTTCTCTCCCTTCGACACAGCCACACGGTCATAGAGATAGGCATAATTGCTGGGGTTGGCCTGACCTGCATCCACAGCTGCTTTTAGTAAGGGCAAACATCTGGCCTGAAAAGCAGGATTTCGGTCAGCATGCTGAACAATCAACCAGGCATTATTACTTGGGCCCTCACCAACCAACTCATAAGATGGCCAACCATATTCCTCGATAATCTCTCGCATTCGCTTAGTATTCTGTCGATCCAAAGCAATAAGCTCCTTTGTAAACTCTTTGAATTTCTTACTATCGAACTTCCCCTTTTGGTACATTTTTGACCATTTGATGCGATTCTTCTGATCTTCATCTCGCATGTCCTTTATTTCTTTCGCCAATTCTGGTTGTAAAACAGTGGATTTCTGGCCGTATGATGGACAAAAAGAGAGAGCTAAAAAAAGGAGAGTCAAAAATTTTAAACCTGTGGTATTCATAATTGTGGTTTTGCGATTTCAATAAATTTAAAAAATGACTTTCAAATCTTCGGGGTCTTACAATTTGAATAGCTCAGATGACTTTGATAAGCTCACGGATTATTGAAATCATCTTTGGACTTGCTATTTCCGCCGCCGCCAAAACCTCGGCCAGGGTCAGTTTTTTGACTTTACCCATTACACCTAGGTCGGTAATCGCTGATATGCCGAAAACATTCATTCCCATTTGATTAGCTACCATCACCTCCGGAACCGTACTCATCCCCACTGCATCAGCTCCGATAATTCGAAGGTATTTGTATTCTGCCTTCGTTTCCAGATTAGGCCCCTGGACTCCAGCATATACTCCTTCATGAATTTTGATTCCCAAATCAACTGCGATTTCCTTGGCCTTTGCCAAAAAATCTAAAGAAAAGGGCTCGCTCATGTCAGGAAACCTAGGCCCAAATTCCGGTGGGTTTTTGCCTCTTAAGGCATTTTCAGGAAATAAGTCTATTTGATCCCTGATCAACATGACATCACCTACTTCATGTTTAGGACTCAAACCTCCACAGGCATTGGATACCAAAAGTTTTTTAACCCCCATCAACCCCATGACCCTGATTGGAAAGGTCACTTCTCGCATTGAATACCCTTCATAATAATGGAAGCGCCCCTTCATAGCGAGAAGGAGTTTCCCCGCTAGCCTACCTATAACCAATTTCCCATGATGGCTTTCTACGGTGGAAATTGGAAAATGTGGAATATCATCATAGTCTATTTCCTTGATGACCTCGATTTCATCTCCCATTTTTCCTAAACCAGTTCCCAGAATTAAGGCTGTTTCAATGCTTTCAGGAAATTTGTCCTCAATAAAATTTCGAGCTTCTATGACTTGATTAAGATATTCCATGGTACAAAAAGAGTTTAGCTTTTGGAAAAATACCAAAGGCTGAGAACTTTTAACCCCTGAAGGATGTATTCACTGCATAAAAATGATTCGATGGTTAAGATAATAGTGGGGACAAACCGGAAGAATGCCGTCTCCAAAACAATTGCAGAGCTTTACCAATCCATACTATTAGATAAAGGAGTAGAATCCGAGATTCTGGAGTTACAGGATTTACCGATAGATTTTATTGGGTCGGCATTATATGAAAACAATGGAAAAAATCCCGAATACAATGCCTTCGTGGATAGGCTTAGAAAGGCTGAAAAATATGTGTTTATCGTCCCTGAATACAATGGTTCATTTCCAGGGATTCTAAAGACCTTCATCGATGGCATGAGTTATCCAAATCCTCTAAAAAACAAAAAGAGCGCCCTTGTGGGGCTCTCTTCAGGAATTGGAGGAGGTGGCATTGCACTTAGCCACCTCTCCGATATTTTTAATTACCTGGGAATGCATGTTCTCGCTCTTAAACCAAAGCTGGCTCAAATAGAGCGTAATATGTCAGATAGCTCGCTCACCAACAAGCTGTACTTAGAACTTCTGCATCAGCAGGCTGAAATGTTGATCGAGTTTTAAACTCAATCTACATTGTCATGAAGAAATCTATTATTACCAAGGATCTCATTGTCATCATTGAGGTTGTACTTGGATAAGTTCTTCTCAGAGCTATGCTCAGGATTCTTCAAGACTACATTTTTTCTTTGATAAGCCGGGACTTCCATTTTCTCCTTGAGCTCCTCAGGCGTAGGATTCAATGATCTGCTGTCCTTAAGCTTTTGAAATCTTTCATGAGCTCTCTGAATAGCCTTTTGCTTCATTTTTTCATAGAAATCTGCGCCAAAAGCTGGCTCCACCTTTTCTTCCTCTTGAGATACTTCTTCCTTTTTTTCTTCGGTTTCATCAGTAGGATAAAGCTCATGAACGATCTTCTCAGGCTTTTCCTCTTTTTCTACAAACTCAATAGTTTCCTCCTCCATCTTTTCCTCCTTTGGTTCCTCAAAAGAAATTTTTTCTTGTCGAGTTTCAACGACCTCTTTTTCTTTTATCGGTTCTGGAGCAGAAGGACTTTCTGGAGCCTTTGGCTTGGGCATTTTAAATGAAAATGGGCTGTCCTGAGAAATCTTTTCTTCCTGGATTTTTTCGGACTTACCTGATTCCAGATGGATAACTGTTTTGGTATCTTCTTCCACCTTAGGCTCTTCCTTAGGTGTTTCAGTAGCTACTGGCTTTGAGCCGGAAAGTCTATCCATCTCAAAACCTGTGGCAATCACCGTTACCCGAATGCCTTTCGCTAGCTCCTGATCAATTCCCTGACCGAAAATGACTTCAGCATTATCTCCTGCTTTTTCTTGAATATACTCAGTGATCTCACTCAATTCGTCCATAGACAACTCTTCTTCCTCACCGGACATGATGGAAAGAAGAATCTTCTCAGCTCCCTTGATATCAACATTATTCAGTAATGGCGAAGAAATGGCAGCCCCGGCCGCTCTGATGGCTCGTCCTTCCCCCTCCTCGGTTGAGGATCCCATTACGGCAGCACCTGCATCTTTCATCACAGTCTTCACATCCTCGAAGTCCACGTTTACATCCTGATGAATAGTTATAATTTCTGCTATGGATTTTGCTGCAGTGGTCAATATATCATCAGCTTTGCCGAAGGCAGTTCTAATAGCAAGATTTCCATAAATCTCACGAAGTTTGTCATTCAGGATGACAAGAACCGTATCACAGCTTTCACGAAGCGACTCGATTCCTCGCTGAGCTACCCCCATCTTTTTCTTGCCTTCAAACATAAATGGAGCGGTCACGATACCCACAGTCAGGATATCTAATTCCTTCGCAATTCTGGCAATGACAGGAGCTGCACCTGTTCCTGTACCTCCACCCATTCCTGCAGTGATAAAAACCATTTTGGTGTTATCAGAAAGCAACTCTCTAATTTCGTTTTCTGATTCCAAAGCAGCATTCTTCCCCTGTTCGGGATTAGCTCCGGCACCAAGCCCTTCTGTAAGGCTGGCTCCTAACTGCAATCTAAGTGGAACCGGGCTAGACTTAAGAGCCTGAGCATCGGTGTTTACTACTACAAATTCCACATCCTTTATGCCTTGGGCAAACATGTGGTTTACGGCGTTGGATCCACCTCCACCCACTCCGATTACCTTAATAATGGATTTTGAGTTTTTTGGTAGATCAAATCTGTAATCTTTCATTGAATCTGACATATTTAATTATTGGTGAACTATTTAATTCTAATTTTTAGCTGGGTTTTTAAGTGGGGAAATAAGCAGCAAAGCCACTTATCTCCGCCCGTCATAAGCCCTAGTAGTTTTGATCATCTCCGATATCATCGTTGATTAGCTTCTTTAGCTTAGCTCCGATGCTGGAGAAAATATCTTTTGAAATTTTTTCCTTTCTTGTTTCGCGATAGCCTGGACCTGCATTGGCGACTCGCTTTCTGTACCCCTCTTCCCGGTCATCAAGTGCCTTAAATCCTGCTAGGACCAATCCCACAGAAGTGGCATACATCGGGGACTTAACATCTTCCACTACAGACTTGCCGAGGTGCTCATTCGGATGTCCAATTCGGGTGTCCAAACCAGTCATGTATTCGAATAGCTGGGATATAAACTGGAGTTGTGAACCACCTCCTGTAAGGACGATTCCCCCAGCCAATTTTTTATAGTGACCACTCTGAATCATTTCATTTTGGACGATCTCAATAATCTCTTCCATTCTTGCTTGAATAATGGAGGCTAGATTTCTGATGGAAATCTCTTTCGGAGGCCTATTTCTTAGACCTGGAATGGATACTATTTCATTCGGATTTGCTTCTTCAGCAATGGCCTTACCAAATCTTGTTTTTAGCAATTCAGCCTGCTTTTGCATCACCATGCATCCCTCCTTGATATCAGAGGTTATAATATTACCCCCTAAAGGAATGACAGCGGTGTGGCGGATAATATTCTCGTAGAAAATGGCTATATCAGTAGTACCTCCACCGATATCTACCAGGCAGACACCTGCCTCTTTTTCTTCATCTGATAAAACAGAAAGTGAGCTTGCAAGGGGCTCCAGGATGAGTTGCTCGGAGGTTAAGTTTGCCTTTCTGACGCATTTATTGATGTTACTGATCGCTCCAGTCTGGGCGGTGATAATATGAAAATCCGCTTCAAGCCTGGCTCCTGCCATACCAACCGGATCCTTAATTCCACCTTCATAATCCACAGTATAATCCTGTGGCATCACATGGATGATACTGTTTCCGGGAGGGACCACGATGTTTTCCATATCATCTGACAATCTCCTCACATCCTCTACCGTGACTTCCTCATCATTTTGAGATCTCATGATACTTCCATGGACTATCTTGCTTTGAATATGCTGTCCTGCTATTCCGACGATTACCTCAGCGATGTCCACGTCCGCCATATTTGAAGCTTCTTCCACGGCTTTTTCTATGGCGTGAACAGTTTTATCAATGTTGGTAACCACACCACGCTTCACCCCATCGGATACTGCGCGGCCCATACCAAGTACCTCGAGCTTTCCGAAGGTATTTTTGCGACCGATGATCACACAGATTTTGGTAGTACCAATATCAAGGCCTACGATTAGTTTGTCATTTTCCATTCCCTTGCTATTATTCACAAACGATTTGATTCTTAAATTTTACACTCACCCTGTTATATGCATTCCAGCCTTTACGAGGTAAAATCTCCTTGTAAAAGACTTCTAGCTTTTCGAATTTTTCTTCCAGATCTTGAGCTGAGCCAAGCTCCAAAACCTGACTTCCTACTTGTTGATACAGGCGGATATCACTCTTTGAGCGAAGCTCTATTTCAGTGATCTGAGCCTTCCAAAATTCATCTTCATCCACAAACTCAATCAGGTCCATAAGCTCTGGTACTTCTGACATCACATTACCCTGATCCATTAGCTTATCCGCCAAATCCCCATAAATCACAATCACCCGGCTCGTATAAGAATTAGAAGTCGGGATTATTTTCCCCTCTTCAGTGATGTAGCCATCAGCTGCTCTTGGCCTTACAATCCTCGCAACAGGACGGTGCTGCTTCACATGTAACTGAAGTACTCCCTTCTGTCCTATGTAGGCCTGTGCACCATTTACAAATGGATGTCCCATCAGGCGCTCTTCAATATCATTAAGTGGAACTTGGGACAATGGCAATCCCGCAATCAGCTCTGGAAATCCCTGCGAGATGATATCATCTATCTCCTTATCCTCCACGAAATAAAGACCACTCTCTCCTTCGATATAAACTTCCCTATCTAGGTAAAACTTATCCATAGTTTGCTTCTCCACAAAGCCAATAAAACCAAGTAAAACCAGGCTCAAACCAATGAAAACAGCGATATTTTTTATTCTTGGCATCTTCATAATTCGCTTACCGTATTATTCGAAGACAAAAATTGAGCTACTTCGGGCACCAAACGGTCAATATCTCCAGCACCAATTGTGATCACTGCCTCAAGATTTCTGGTAGAAAGGCTCTCCATCAAATTTTCTTTGGCGATTACTTCCTTTCTTGAAGAAGTTATTTCCTCAAGAAGAATCTCTGAGCTTATCCCGGCAATCGGTTTCTCTCGGGCCGGATAGATTTCAAGAAGAATCACCTCGTCTGCAAGTGAAAGACTCTCACTAAATCCTTTAGCAAAATCCCTTGTACGCGTATATAAATGAGGCTGAAAGATCGCAGTGATTTTTAATGATGGGTACATGGCTCTTACCGAGCTAAGCAAGGATCTAATTTCTTCAGGATGATGTGCATAATCATCTATGTACACACAGGTTGGCTTGCTTAGATGAATCTCAAACCTCCTCTTAACTCCCTTGAAAGATTTCATCCCTTCTTTGATCTGCTGACTACTCAGGCCTTGAGATAGACCAATTGCAATGGCGACAAGAGCATTTTCCACATTATGATATCCAGGAATTGGTAATTCAATTCCGGTAATCCTATGGTCACCATCCTGATAGTCAAAAACAAAAGAATTGGGTTTAGCCTTTATATTTTCTGCAGTGATTTGAGAAGATCTCAAACCATATTCCTTCACTTTTAATTTTTTCCCTGAAGGCTTATTTAGCTTTTGATTCGCGTTAGTTTGAATGAAAAGCTTTCCTTTTTTGTGGATTAAGTTTACAAAATCAGTGAAGCTCAAAATCATGGAGTCCTCACTCCCATAAACATCAAGGTGATCAGCATCCACACTTGTAATCACTCCAATGGAAGGCTTTAGCCATAAAAAGGATCGATCAAATTCATCTGCTTCTACTACGAAAACCGTATCCTTACCTTTCTTTCCGGAGAGTAGAAAATTACTTTGATAGTTCTGAGAAAGGCCTCCCAAAAATGCCGTCACTGGCACATCCGCTTGATACAAAAGATGGGCTATCATGGATGAGGTGGTCGTCTTTCCATGTGTCCCTGCTACAGCAATGCAAAACTTACCGTCCGTGATATTTCCCAGCATTTCCGAGCGCTTCAGCAGGGTATATCCCTGATCTCTGAAATAGCTTAATTGAATACTCTCCTCCGGCAAAGCTGGAGTCCAAATAATCAGACACTTCTCTTTATTTTTCTTGATCTCATCTGGAATGGTAGCCAATGAATCTTCAAAGGATATCTTCACTCCCTCCTTGATCAGTTCATCAATTAAAGCAGAAGGGGTTCGGTCATAACCAGAAACCGCTATTCCTTTTGAGGTGCACCAGCGTGCTATGGAACTCATACCGATTCCTCCGATTCCTAAAAAGTGGGCGCTATGTATTCCTTTTAAGCTCAACCTACCAATCGATATATTTCATTACAAATGTCATCCGCAGCGTTTGGCTTTGCCATTTTTCGAATGTTTGTTCCTAGTTCCGTCATTCTGGATTCATCATTTAATAGCTCATCCACTTTGAGCTTAAGCTTACCTTCAGCTTCTGAATCCTTAAGAAGCACCGCTGCTCCATTAGACACATAAGCCAAGGCATTTTTGGTCTGATGATCCTCAGCCACATTGGGTGAAGGAATAAAAATGACAGGTTTGCCAACCAGAGAAAGCTCGGAGACTGAAAGTGCACCAGCTCGAGAAACCACAACATCGGCCGCTGCATATGCTAAATCCATTTCCCGGATAAACTCTCTCAGATGTATGTGTTCATAGTCCTTGTCCTGAGTGGCTTCCAGCATTTTTTTGAAATAGAATCTTCCGCTTTGCCAAAGAACCTGATATTCTTTATTGAGTGCCTTGATGTCCTTTAGCATCGCTCGATTCAAAGTTCTGGCCCCAAGAGATCCACCCAGAATAAGGATAGTCTTAAGGTCTGGGCTTAAACCAAAATGCTCAAGGGCCTTTTCTTTCTTGCCTTCCAAATGCAGAATATCTGCTCGAACCGGATTACCGGTGTAAGAAATTTTTTCAATCGGGAAGAACTTCTCCATTTCGGGATAGGCGACACAAATCTTCATCGCCTTTTTCCCCAATATTTTATTGGTCAAACCGGCATAGGAATTTTGCTCCTGTAGAAGGCTTGGTATTCCTTTTCTCTGCGCCATGAATAACACTGGACCGCTGGCATATCCCCCAACCCCGATCACTACATCAGGCTTAAAATCTTTGATTATTTTTTTCGCCTGCATTAGGCTTTTCCAAAGCTTGATTGGAAAACTCAGGTTATCCGGAGTGAGGCTTCTTTGAAGGCCTGCCACAGGTAATCCGATAATTTTATATCCAGCTTCAGGAATTTTCTGCATTTCCATTTTGCCTAAAGCGCCCACGAATAAAATCTCAGTATCAGGATACATTTCCATCCAGCGATTGGCTATGGCCAAAGCCGGATAGATGTGCCCCCCGGTACCTCCACCGCTAATAAGCAATCGATATGTAGATTTCTTTTCTATGGCTATGCAGTTTTAAATCTTGGTTTATTTGCAAAAGGACTTGTCGCCTTTTGAGCCTCTTCCTGATGATCTCCCCGACTAACGCTGAGGATAATCCCCAGTGAAATACCGGTAAACACAAGTGAGGTTCCTCCCATACTTAGCAGTGGCAATGGCAAACCTGTTATGGGTCCCAATCCCACAGCTACGGACATATTTATAAGTGCCTGAATGACCAAAGCAAAGCTCAGTCCCGCAGAAAGAAGTCCACCAAATGCTTTATTGGAATTTGCGACAATACGCATTCCCCTGTAGAGTAGCGCCAGATAAAGGAATAGGACTCCTACTCCACCGGCCACTCCATATTCTTCAATGATAATGGCATAAATGAAGTCCGAATAGGGATGAGGGAGGGAGTTTCTTTGCTCACTGTTTCCGGGTCCTTTTCCGGTAAATCCACCAGTAGCAATAGCGATGTAGGATTGCTCCGCCTGAAATGGAATTTCTTCAGGATCCACAAAGCTTTCGATTCTGGAAACGAATGTTTCTCCTCTTTGCCCCAGGAATGCCGCGGAGGTTAGCCCCAGAACACCAACCAAAACGACCATCACCAAGTACTTGAGCGGCACCCTACCGATAAACATGATCAAGAGACATGTACAAAGTAGAAGGATGGCGGTGGACATATTGGCCAAAGCGATCAATCCACAAATAATCCCGATAGCGATAATGATTGGTAGAAAAGTGGTCTTAAAATCTTTGATATTATTCTGTTTGCTAGCAAGCATGGCTGCCAGAGCTGAGATTAAGGCAAGCTTTGCAAGATCAGATGGCTGAAAGGCCTGATTTATAACCGGAATGGTTAACCATCGATTAGCCTCATTGATATTTGAGCCAAATAAATAGGTAATCAACAGCAATGGAATCGACAAGTACATGGCCAGTCTTGCGTAAAGTGCATAATTCCTGTAAGGGATTTTATGCGCAAACCACATCACAGCTAGGGAGACCAAAACCAGGAAGGAATGTCTAAAAAGATATACCTCTGTATTTCCCCCGGCATACTTGTAAGCCAATGAACCAGTAGCAGAATAAACAACCAGAATACTGAAAAGGGAAAGCAATATCACTATGCCCCAAATGATCGGGTCACCCTTAAAATGTTCGTCTATCCATGATTTGAACTGATTCATACCAGGGCTTTAGGTTTAAGTTGGTTCACTGCTTCCACGAACTGATGTCCGCGATCTTCATAGTTATTAAATAGGTCAAAGCTGGCACATGCCGGAGAAAGCAATACCACATCTCCATCCGTACCGATTTCATGACCCCAGTTTACAGCTTGTGTCATAGCCTGAGTTTCCCTGATGTCATCTACCAAGTCTCCAAAAACTGATTTCAATTTTTGATTATCCTTGCCCAGACAAATGAGACCTTTGACCTGCTTTTTAACTATGTCGATAATCGTGGAATAATCATTTCCTTTGTCTACTCCTCCAGCTATCCAGACCAATGGCTGATCATAGGAGTGAAGAGCATAGGATGTAGCATCCACATTAGTTCCTTTACTATCATTCACAAAGGTCACTCCGTCCACTATCCTAACTTTCTCAATTCTATGCTCGATGCCACGGAAAGAAGAAATCCCTTTTTTTATCGCCTGAGGACTGAGATTGGCTAGTTGACAAGCTAAACCTGTGAATAGTGCATTGAATTGATTATGTCGGCCCGGAACCGGAATTTCATCTATCTTTAGTTGCCAGTTTTGATAATCAAAGTGGAACTCAAGTGAATCTCCATTTACAAAGGCTGATGCCTCATTCGTATTGCCTACTTCAAGAATTGTAGATGAAATGGATGAAAATGACCTTCCTTTATCAGAGTTTTCATCTCCCTTAAGAAAAATGGCAAAATCATCCTCAGTCTGGTTTTTGAAGAGCCCAAACTTAGCCGTTATGTATTTATCCAAAGAGTATTCATATCGATCCAAATGGTCAGGAGTGATATTCGTAAGAATGCCAATATGAGGTCTGAAGGATTTCATTCCTTCGATTTGAAAGCTACTGCACTCAATGACCCACCACTCATGGTCTGAATCCAAAAGCTGAGAAGCCCAGCTTTGGCCTATATTTCCCGCAACTCCCACATCCATTCCTGCACTTTTCATGACATGATAAATCATGGAAGTTGTTGTCGTCTTACCGTTGGTCCCGGTAATGGCAATGACCTTGCCTGTTGAAAATCTAGAGGCAAATTCTAACTCATCTATAATTACAATTCCTTTTTCTCTAGCCGCCTTTAGAATTGGAATTCGGGGAGAAATACCCGGACTTTTTATTATGAGGTTGGCATTTAAGACCGATCCTTCAGAGTGTCCATTTTCTTCAAATAAAATTCCTTCAGCCAAGAGCAATTCACGACTCTCTTTTGATATTTCGCCAAAATCAGAAACGAAAACGTCATAGCCCTTCTGTTTGGCTAGCCTTGCAGCTCCCATTCCGCTTTTTCCGCTTCCCAGAATGACTATTCTATTCATTTATCTCAATTTCAATGTGGCCAAAGTCATTACAGCAAGGAGAATCCCTACGATCCAGAATCTGGTCACTATTTTAGCTTCAGGTATATTTTTCTTTTGATAATGGTGATGCAGTGGAGACATGAGAAATATTCTCCGCCCTTCACCGTATTTTCTTTTGGTGTATTTGAAGTAGCCCACCTGGATCATCACACTCAGGTTTTCCACAACAAAAATTCCACACATCAATGGGATCAATAATTCCTTCCTAAGTGTAAGCGCAAGAACCGCTATCACACCACCAAGCATCAAACTTCCGGTGTCCCCCATAAAAACCTGGGCGGGATAGGCATTGTACCAAAGAAATCCAATACAAGCGCCAATGAAAGCTGCTGCAAAAATTACCAGCTCCCCTGAATTCGGGATATACATCACATTTAAGTACTGTGAGAAAATGGCATTTCCTGAAATGTATGCGAATATGGCAATGGTAAGGCCGATTATGGCTGAGGTTCCAGCGGCCAAGCCATCAATCCCATCGGTAATATTAGCTCCATTGGAGACTGCGGTGATAATGAAAATCACCACAAAAATGTAAAGAACAGGAGTCATGCTTTCTCCCAAAAATCCAAGCAGATTTTCGTAGTTAAGCTCATTATTCTTCACAAATGGAATGGTGGTCTTTGCTGTTTTCACATCCTGATAAGCTGGGGTTTCTACTACTCCCTGCTCGATCGAAACCGGTGTTTGGAAATCCCTCACCACCACATCTTCATGAAAGAATAGAGTAGCTCCCACAATGATCCCAATCCCAATCTGTCCTACTATCTTAAATCTGCCTTTTAGGCCTTCTTTATTCTTTCGAAATACTTTGATGTAATCATCCACAAAGCCAATTCCACCCAACCAAACCGTTGTAATCAGCAGAAGTTGAACATATATATTTTGTAGATCTGCAAACAAAAGAGTAGGAATCAGGATGGCGGCCATAATCATCAATCCGCCCATGGTTGGAGTTCCCTTCTTTTGGTTTTGGCCTTCAAGGCCCAAATCCCTTACCGTCTCACCAATCTGACGATTTCGAATCCAAGTAATCATCTTATCACCAAAAGTGATGGTCACAATCAGAGATAAAACCGCTGCCATCCCCGCACGGAATGAGATATATTGAAAAACTCCTGCTCCAGGAACGTCTAATACTTGATCTAGATAATTGAATAGTGGATAGAGCATTAGTTTTGATTCAGTTGAGTTAAAAATTCCGTCACTACTTCCGCATCATCGAAATGGTGTTTCACTCCATTAATCTCCTGGTATGTCTCATGGCCTTTGCCAGCGATGAGAATAATATCTCCCTTCTTGGAAAGCATGCAGGCCGTTTTTATAGCTTCCCTCCTGTCTACAATGGTCAAAGTCTTTCTTAAATCACTTGGACCTACTCCTTCCTCCATGTCCTTCAGAATTTCCTGCGGATTTTCTGTTCTAGGATTATCAGAAGTCAAAATGGCCTTGTCACTTTCGGTAACAGCAATTTTAGCCATTACAGGTCTTTTGGTTTTATCTCGATCACCCCCACAACCGACAATGGTGGTAAGTTGCTCGCCTCCGGTGCGTACCTCGTTTATAGTCTTTAGGACATTCTCCAATGCATCAGGCGTATGGGCATAGTCCACTATTGCGGTGATCCCGGCAATTGAAATCCTGTCGAATCTACCTCTGGCTCCTTTGATTCCTGAAAGAGATTTTAAAACTTCCTCTTCATCTTCCCCAAGCAACAGTGCAGTTCCGAGAACCGCCATAATGTTATAGGCATTAAAGGCTCCAATCATCCGGAACCAGATTAGCTTTCCGTTTATGTCTAATTCGAGTCCTTCCAGCGTATTGGAAAGGATTTTAGCCTTAAAATCTGCTGCAGTTTTCAGCCCGAAATACTGGATGGTCGCTTTGGTATTTTGAACCATGACCTTTCCTCTCTTATCGTCAATATTGACCAAGGCAAAAGCATCCTTAGAAAGTTCATCGAAGAGTTTTTTCTTCGCCTTGATGTATTCTTCAAAAGTCTTATGATAATCAAGATGGTCGTGGGAAATATTGGTGAAAACCGCACCTGTTAAATTCAACCCCGCAATTCTTTCCTGAACTATGGCATGAGAGCTGGCCTCCATAAAACAATGTGTACAACCGGCCTCGAGCATCTGTGCCAGCAAGCGCTGCACGCTAAGAGAGTCAGGAGTAGTATGTGTGCTCGGAATTACCTCTTCATTAATTTTATTTTCAACAGTGGAAAGCAATCCACTGGTGTATCCCATATCCTGAAATAGCTGATGAAGAAGCGTTACCGTAGTGGTTTTTCCATTGGTCCCAGTAACTGCTACTACCTTCATTTGCTTTGAAGGATTACCGTAGAAATTAGCAGCCATAATGCCCAGGGCCTTGGATGAACTTTGTACCTGAACGTAGGTAACCCCTTCCTTAATATCTTTAGGCAGAGTCTCACAAACAATGATTCCAGCTCCCTTCTCAATAGCTTTGGCTATGAAATCATGCCCATCGACCTGTGTCCCAGGAATGGCCACAAAGGCAGACCCTTTCCGAACCTTACGGCTATCGAAAGCTATATCCACCAATCCATTCTCCATATTACCAACAGTGGACTGAAGCGAAACACGATATAATATGTCTTTCAAAACCTTCATTTAGCCAAGTCTTAGATTTATGGTAGAATTTGGTTGAAGTTTACTTCCTGCCGGAATGGACTGAGACATCACCCGGCCCTTACCGGTGTAATCCACTTTTAGACCTTTGTTCTCAAGAATGAAAAGTGCATCCCTCAAGGAAAGTCCGGAAACATCTGGGATGGTAGCCTGATCCATAGGATTGTCCTTCCAGTTCACGGTTTTTTCTTCAGCATAGGTTTTCACCCATTCCTCAGATTGCTCCGTAACGGAAGGGACCCCAAGTTCAGCCAGAATTTGTCCAATCTCCGATCCTTTTCCTGCTCGAATGGTAGGCAAAGGACTTTCTTCCTGTTCTTTTTCTGTGATTAGAGTTTGATTGGAAGGATTCAATTCCATATCCAATGCATAAACTCTGTTGGCGATCTCTTTAAAAACTGGGGCGCAAACATCTCCACCATAGGCCATAAAGCCTTTGGGACTGTCAATCACCACAATCATGGAATACTTTGGGCGATCTGCGGGAAAGTATCCCGCAAAGCTTGTGTAATAATTCCTTGTATATCTACCATCCACGAGCTTCTGCGCAGTCCCTGTTTTTCCTGCGATTCGGAACTCATCATTTGAAATATTCCTGGCTGTTCCCCGCTCCACTACACCTTCTAAAAGTTCTTTTAGCTGGGCAATGGTCTTTTCCGAGGCTATGCTTTCACGAATCACCTCCGGATCAAATCTTTCTTCAATTTGGTTTCCTTTAGCGATCGCCTTGATAATGAAAGGCTTCATCATTTTGCCGTCATTGGCCACTGCATTATAAAGTGCCAAAGTGTGTAGCGGATTAAGCTTGGACTCATAGCCAATTGAAATCCATGGAAGTGAGGTCCCATACCAGGTTTTGGTTCCTGGTGTTTTGAAGAATGGCTTGCCCTCTCCCACTAATTGGAAACCAAAAGGTTCCTTTAATCCAGTCTGATCCAGATAGCCAAGAAATTTGGAAGGGTTAGCACCAAAATTCTCTTCCACCAGTTTTGAAATGGCCACGTTTGACGATTTCTCAAATGCTTCCCGTACAGTAAGGGTACCATATCCACCATTTTTTGCATCCCTCATGATGCGATCATAGAATCTGTAAGCCCCATTTCCAGTTTCAACCTTATCCTCCAGACTTACTTTGTTCTCCTCAAGTAGAGCCAACATTGAAAAAAGCTTGAAGGTAGATCCAGGCTCAGTGTTACCCTGGTCGCCGATGGCAAAATTGTAATTCTCACCATAGCCTCTTCCACTTTTATTTTTTTGCAGATTAGCTATGGCTTTAATTTCTCCGGTCTTTACCTCCATCAAAATTACAGATCCAAACTCTGCCTCTCTATCCAGAAGTTGTTTAAGCAAGGCTGTCTCAGCAATATCCTGAATATTCACGTCCAATGTGGTGATCACATCGCTTCCATCTTCAGGCTTCACATCTTCTGCATCAAAAACCGGCTTCCAACTTCCACCAGCCAATCTCTGAAATAAGGCTTTTCCGGTTTGACCTTTCAAATACTCATTAAAGCTGTACTCTATTCCTGCTCCATATTCATCCTCATTGATAAAACCCACAGTCCGGCTGGCCAGTGATTTGAAAGGCTGATATCTTTTTTCAACTTTTTCAAAAAGTACTCCACCGCCCAGTCTTCCTCTTTCGAAAATTGGCCACTGAGACATCTTTTGCATATCCTGATAGCCTATTTGCCTTCGATTCAAAACGATATATCGTTTCTTATCATGGCGGGCATCCATGATCATTCTCTTATAAGAAGCAGCAGACTTATCTCTGTAATAAGCCGAAAGATTATTGGCCAGCTCATCAATTCCATCTTTGATGATTCCGTCTTTTGCCATGGTAGGGTCCATAGCTACTCGATAAAATGGAAGACTGGTTGCCAAAAGACTTCCGTCTCCAGCGTAGATATTTCCACGGGTAGCTGCCACCTCTCTGTATTGGAAATTGATGGTTTTGGCTTTAGCTCTCCACTTATCCCCTTCATCAAGCTGAAGCCTAATGATCTGATAGGGAATGGCAGCCGCAGCCAAGGCAATGAGGATAAACACCACCCGAACACGGAGCACTATGGATTGCTTAATATTCACTCTTCGATCTCTATTTTGATAGGTGGTTTATCCAGTTCTTCTATTCCTTGTGGGGCCACTTTCTTAGCCACTTCAGACTGCATACTGCTAAGCATATACTCTGCTTCAAGAGTGGTAACATCTGCTCTAAGGTCTTCCACTTCTTGCTGCGCTTTTTCAATTTTCCGGACCATGTTCTCCGCCCGATGATTACTGTAGATGTAAATCAAAGCAAGCAAAGCAATAAAAGTCACTGGTGGTACCAATTGCACAGGCACCCCTTCTCCAATCACCGGCGTGATGTTCAGTTTTTCTTCAATCCATGAAAAAATGGTCCTACCCGAACCCTTCTTCGGGGTATTCCCTTTTTTTAGCTTTTTCTTAAATCGATTCTGACTCATAGCTCTGATCTTTTAGCAATTCTCAACTTTGCGCTTCGCGCTCTGGAATTTTCACTGATCTCATCCGCATCCGCTGTAACTGCCTTTCTCGTAACTGGCTCAAAGGGACGAATCAGATTTCCGTAAAAATCCTTCTCCACCTCGCCATGAAACTTGCCCTTGGTGATCATATTTTTCACCAATCTATCCTCGAGGCTGTGATAACTCATGACCACCAACCGGCCCCCGGGCTTCAATACCTCAATGGAATCCGTAAGGAAATCCTCAAGTGCCCCGATCTCGTCATTCACCTCAATGCGCAATGCCTGAAAAACCTGAGCATAGTACTTAAACTCCTTTCCGCGCCGCGCATACTTTCGTAGGAATGTGGTAAAACCTTCTGTGGTCTCAAATGGCATTACCGACCTCTCTGCCACAATTCCTTGAGCCAAAGTCTTCGCATTCTTCACCTCACCATAGACTCCCAAAATCTTATGTAGCTGAGCCTCATCATAGGTATTGAGAATATCCTTGGCAGTGATCTGAGCTGACTGGTTCATCCTCATATCCAAGTCACCGGCAAATCTGGTTGAGAAACCTCTGCTGGCTTCGTCTATCTGGTGTGAGGAAATACCCAAATCAGCTAAAATTCCATCCACTTGTCGAACGCCGTGAAGTCGTAAGTATTTCTTCAAATCCCTAAAATTGGCCTGAATAAAGGTGAATCGCTCATCTTTTGGAACATTCTCCAATGCATCCTGATCTTGGTCGAAAGCCAAAAGCCTTCCCTTATCCAGTTTTTCGAGGATAGCACGAGAGTGTCCTCCTCCTCCAAAGGTGACATCAACATAAGTCCCATTAGGGTCTATAGCCAATCCTTCAGTGCATTGGGTAAGCATGACTGGTATGTGGTAGGTTGAAGCTGTCATAAACTTAGGAGAGATATTTTTCCATCAGGTTTGACAAGTCCGCGGGATCAGCGATGATATTCTGCTGATACTTCTCAGGATGCCAAAGCTCTATCCGCGATCCCATTCCCACGACTACCACTTCTTTTTCTAATCCGGCATAAGCCTGGTAGACTTTTGGAATTAGCAGCCTCCCTGCACTATCCAACTCGACCTCCACGCTACTGATGAAGAATGAACGCTGAAGCATTCGTTGCTCCGGATTATTGATTGAAAGCGATTTAATCTGACTCTCTAGCTTCCGATACTCATTCATGGTGTAAAGTGCCAGACACTTGTCTTCTGCCATACGCAGCATGAGCGAGGAACCATTCGCTTCTGGAATGGCCGCCTTTATTTTAGCTGGTAAAACCAACCGCCCTTTCGGATCAAGCTTGCTATCGTACTGGCTATTGAACATTCAATCGAAAAATTTCTGGGAATCAGTAAAAACAAAAGTAATAAAATGACTTACACATTCTACCACTTTACCCCACTTTTTCCCACTTTCTTTTAAAAGTAGCTAAAACTTACTCCTAAGCCAATATTTAAGAGAAAAAAATCAAGATTTTTTATTAGCTATTCTATTGATTCAAAAGAACTTAGCCAAAATCCAAAAACAGCGAATGGAGCGGAGTAAAGCACTTTTCGTGCCATAAAATGAAAATCTATACACTTAAGAGTCCAAGGAACAGACCAAAAGTGGGGTAAATTCCCATGAAAATTTTTGAAAGAAGGAATTAGTCCCAAATTCTTACTTCGGATCGGGCCAAACAAGACTTTTGAAACGCACAGACAGAACCCGATACGCTAAAATCAAACTAATAATAGTCAGTAGTGCGGCCAAAAAGAAGGATGCTCCGGGCAAATAAATTGGAGCAGAATCAGTCGAAAAATAAGCGAAAATACTATTCATCATTACGGGGCCAACGATGGATGTTGCACTGACCAAACTTGTCAAAGCTCCCTGTAATTCTCCCTGTTCATTCGAAGGAACCTGGGAGGAGATAATCCCCTGAAGCGCAGGACCTGAAATACCACCGAGACAATAAGGAATCAGAAATACCAGCATCATCCATCCAACATTGGCCATGCCAAAACAGAAAAGTCCCACTGCGTACAAAGCTAGTCCTAAATAGACTGAGTTCGCTTGCCCCAGGCGCGGAATAGCCACCCGAATCAGTCCTCCTTGAACTAGAGCTACAAGGAGGCCAACCACCCCAAGTGAATATCCCACCATGGCTTCATCCCAATCAAATTTAAACATGGTGTAATAAGCCCAATTACTTTGCACCGCATGACCAGCCAGATAAATCAAAACAAGAGAAACAACCAAGCCAGAGACGATAGGATATTTCCTCAGGTTCATCAGTGAACCCACTGGATTGGCCCGCTTCCATTCGAACTTTCTCCGTTTGTCTTCATCCAGTGATTCCGGAAGAACAAAAAAGCCGTAAACGACATTCAAGAGAGATAGTGCCGCTGCCACATAAAAGGGTGCCCTTGGCCCAAATTCAGAACCTGCAATCCCTCCGATCACTGGACCAATTATGAATCCCAATCCAAAAGCTGCTCCTATCAAACCGAAATTTTGAGATCTTTTTTCGGGGGTACTGATGTCAGCGATATATGCTGTAGCAGTGGTAAAACTCGCCCCAAAAACTCCGGCAATTACCCGACCCACAAAAAGCCAGAAAAGCGTAGGTGCCAGAGCATGGAAGACATAATCAATCCCTAAGCCAAAGAGCGATAGTAAAAGGACCGGTCTTCGTCCAAACCTGTCCGATAAGCCTCCCATGACAGGAGAAAACAGAAACTGTGTAGCTGCAAAGGAAAAAATCAACCAGCCGCCATACCTTGAAGCCTCGCTGATTCCTTCACCGGTTAACTCTTCAATCAGTGAGGGTACCACCGGAATGATGACCCCAAGACCAATAACATCCACCAGGATGGTAATGAAAATAAAAAGTAAGGCTCGTTTGGAATTGGACTGCATGTTCAAATAAACAGCCCAAACTTAATGCATTGTTTGGACTCTTTCAGCTTTTCTACAGCCATATCTTTTAAACAAAAAAAGCCTGACCATACGGACAGGCATTTCTTTATCAAACACACAAATCAATTATTTTCTTTCTCTTCTTTTGCTTCTTTAGCAGCTTTCTCAGCTTCCTTTTGCATTTGCTCAGCTTCCTTCTCTATTTTCTTCACAAATTCCTGAATTTTCGCTTCATTCTCCTTTTGCCACACCTCCACTTTTCGTTGGAATTCTTCCATCTTTGGTTCATTCTCCTTCTGCCACTCTTTGATCCTCTCTTCAAACTCCTTCATCTTTGGCTCATTTTCTTCTTGCCAAGCCTTCATCTTCTGCTCATATTCCTTCATTTTTGGCTCCCAGTCTTTTTGCCACTCCTTCATTCGCTCTTCAAACTCCTTCATTCTTGGAGCCATCTCTTTTTCCCATTCCTTAGCTCGCTCTTCCATTCTTTTGGCAAACTCTTCAGCCTTTTTCTCAAAATCCTTTTGCCAAGCTTCTCTCTCCTCCTGGGTCATCTCAGTAGTATCCATCTCGTAGAAGACAAAATCTTTATCCCCATCAAATTCGAACATCACTGGAGCATCAAAATCGAAATCGAAATCCATATCTGGCATAGCTTCAAACTCTTCCATGAAGAATTCAGGAGTCGGCACCATGGCTATACTTGGAATATCTTCCAGCTCCATTACCGGAAAATCTGACATATCCATCACCATGCTATCGATAAATAAGTTATTCGCGCCGCTCAGCTTTAAGGTATCTCCATTTAAAATGAACATATCGTTATCCTGCTTAAGCAGCATTTTCCCAGTTCCTTTCAACTCGATAACTGTACCTTGACCATTTTCCCAAACAAATACATTCTCAGCTTTTTCTGAATCCTCATCAAGATGAATTCGGGTTACGGTACTCTCGGAAGAATCTTCATCCCGATGGACGATTACTTCCTTTAACTGCTTTTTCTCAGTAGTATCAATTGGCACAAGATTCTTTAAAGGAATCTCCACCTCCGGCATTTGTAAAGATGCCAGTGGCATCACTTTTTCTGGTTTCTCAGGAAGGGGCTCAGCCGTACTGGCCACCATTCCCAGGGCAATAAATAGCGTTAAAATCATAGGTATAGAAATAATAGGGTTTTGTGGATAGGTCTGAGCGGGCTGGCCCAGAATTCTTTTTATTCTTTGTAGTGTAGGGTTTCTTTTTTTGGCTGCTGCCAAAGCTAATTCACTTTGGGCTCCGCGCGAATAATTCAATACTTCTGCTAAGCTGTGGGCTAAAGCATCAGGAGAAATTCCGGCTTCTACCGCTAAGTCATCAGCAGCATTTTCCCTCAATTCCTTTATGGTTTGAGACATCCACCAGAACGATGGATGATAAAAGAAAATCACTTCTAGAGAGGACTGAACCAAATTCGCCAAGTAGTCATATCGCTTGATATGAGCCAATTCATGTGCAATGATCGCCTCCAACTGACTTGGAGAAAGATGGAATATCAAACCTGCAGGAATCAAAACCACCGGCTTAAAAACGCCAAATGTAAGTGGAGAAGTAGCATTTTTTCCTAATCTCAATTCGATATTGCTACTTAGATCCATTCTTCCTATCAGTCGGTAAAATGTTTTTTCAAGTTCAAAGTCAGTCACTCCCTGGCTCGCTACTTTCAAGTTCCTAACCGCAGCTAAATTCCCAAAGAGTCGAACTAGAAATAGAAGTGCTCCGAAAAACCAGACATTGACCAGGAAGGGAATTTGCGGCTCTACGAACCTCACAAAGGTGTCCCAAAGACTGATTCCAGAACCAACAATAGCCTGGGCCTTAACAGCTTGGTTCATGGCAAAGGCGAGTTCTCCACTCGCACTTATAGTGGCACCTTTAGCTGAATCAAAAACATAAATAAAAGTTGATATGGTCGTAAGCAGGCAGAGCATCATGGCTGCATAGGCCAATCTATACTTGAAATTAGGACTCTTCCTTTGGAAAATCTTAAGGCCGATCCAAAGCGTGGCAGATATCAGAATCATCTGCCAAACTGAGTGAATCAGCGTCCAACCAAATGCAGATAACATTGATTCCGATATCCAGTCGTTTAATAGGTTCATGATTTCTTTTCTTCTAGTTGGTCTAAAAATGCGCGAATTTCATCGAGTTCCTCCTTGGATGGCTTCTCTTGTCCCAAAGCCTGCATAACCAGATGTTGGGCAGATCCACCAAAGGCAGTATTCATTAGGTTTTTTAATAACGAAGATTGGGTTTCCTTCTTGTTGGTAGCGGGACTGTAAATATGAGAGCGACTACTCTCATCTCTGGAGACCAAACCTTTAGCATGCATGATCTGCATGATTTTCAGTGTGGTAGTGTAGCCTGTTTCCTTGCTCAGGGCCAACTTCTCATGCACTTGTCTCACGCTGGCTT
Organism: Algoriphagus sediminis; assembly: GCF_030403435.1. Lineage (GTDB taxonomy): Bacteria > Bacteroidota > Bacteroidia > Cytophagales > Cyclobacteriaceae > Algoriphagus > Algoriphagus sediminis. The sequence goes on along the minus strand of NZ_JAUEPH010000006.1, from coordinate 116,074 downwards.
CTTTCATTTCCCAGAGGATAGAAAGAATCTCTAATTCTGATTCTGTTGGTTTAGTCATGATCCTTCTTACGATATCTTTCGTACAAAGTTATACGAAGTCTATCGTAATTCAATAGATATACGAAAATTATCGTATTAAAAAGTGTTAAACCTAGAAATTGAGCTTTTAACGTAGTTTTTTGATAGCTTTTTCCCCTTTGGACTCCAGGCTATTCCTAAAAATCTCTCCCAAACCAGGCCAGATTCCGGCTACTTTGGCCAATAGCCCACGGGATTCAGGGATGCAGACCAGGTCTTTGGGCTTTTCCATAAGCTTCAACAGGACTTTAGTAATATCAGTCGGAGTCAGTACTTTTTCAGGTCCGCTAAATGTGAGTTTGGCTTCCTCTGGATAATCGAGCTGTAAATCCAACATGGGGGTTTTTACCAAATCAGGACAAACCACAGAAATATTGACTCCGAATTTTCTATACTCAGTTGCTGCCGCCAAACTGAAACCCCGAATCGCGAATTTCGAAGCAGAATAAAGACTCAATCCTGAAACTGGCGCCAATCCAGCCAATGACGAAATATTGATCACGTGACCAAATCCTTGATCTTTCATTAGGTTGGCAATGAAGCGGGTTCCAAGGATACTCCCTTTGGTATTCACATCGAGATGAAAATCGATATCTTTTAATGAAAAGTCCCGAACAAATCCTGGCCTAATCACTCCTGCAGAATTGACTAGGCAAGCTACTCTCCTTCTATTTATCTTTTTCATCACCGCCTCTTCCCAGAATTCTATCCTCGAAACATCTCCAATAACAAACTCAAGAGAATTCGATTCAGAAAACTGCTTTTTTAAAGATCCTGAATCCAAATCCATCAGAAGCAATTCTCTCCCTTGGCTTTCTAGAGTTTTGGCCAGGTCAAGCCCAATACCACTTGCTGCACCTGAAATGATAAAAAGTCCTTGTTTCATCTATAGAATTCCTTCGAGGCCGGCAAGATAATACCTTGATTGACATTTCCTGAAAAAAGGAACTAGCCCTTAACTCGAAAAAAATGATTTTTTGGGGACTTTTTTAAAGAAAAAAAGCAATCTGGCAACGTCTATTCAAATGCATTAAGATGACAGAAATAACAAAGGTCAGTATATTAAGAAGAAATGACCAACCTCATAGAATGACTAAATTCAATACCCTTATTATTTACTTGGTTTTAGTTTGCATTTCCTCATGCCAATTTGAAAAAAAAGAACCAGCAATAGATTTAGAGGAACTGACTATTGCTGAAATTCATACCGCCTATACTGAGGGCCATTATAACAGCAGGCATTTAGTCAATGCCTATATCACAGCCATAGAAGAAACTGATGATGCGATCAATGCTATTAGCATAATTAATCCGGATGCCTTAAAAATCGCGGAAGCTCTGGACGAAGAATACCAAAGGACAAAGATTTTACGTCCTCTCCATGGAATTCCTATCATCGTTAAGGACAATATTAATACCATCGGACTTCCTACTACCGCTGGTGCACTTGCACTTCAAGATTTTATTCCTGAAGAGAATGCTTTTGTTATTAATAAATTAATCGATGCCGGAGCAATCATAATTGCAAAATCCAACATGGCGGAATGGGCCTTTTCTCCCATGCATACTGAAAGTTCAACAGAAGGAATCACCAGAAATCCATATAATACCGATTATGTTCCAGCAGGTTCAAGTGGTGGCACAGCAGCAGCTCTTGCGGCTAATCTTGCTGCAGTTGGTTTAGGCACAGATACAGGAAACTCCATCCGGGGACCATCTTCACATAATGCATTAGTGGGTTTTAGGACTACGATGGGTCTCATTAGTAGAGAAGGTATTGTGCCTCTTTATTTAAGAAACGATGTGGTCGGGCCTATGTGTAGAACTGTTGAAGATGCAACAAGAGTCATGAAAGTGATGGCAGGAATTGATTCAAAGGACCCAATTACACAAAACTCCTTAGGCAAAGCTCCTGATAACTATACGCAGTATTTGGTTGAGAATGGCTTGGAGAATGCAAGAATAGGTGTCTTAAGAGAACTGAGCGAGCGTGATCCAGACCCGGAAATCAAAGCCTTATTTGAAAATGCCATTTCAGATCTAGAAAACCTCGGTGCTGAAATTATTGATCCTGTGGTAGTTTCGGATTTTGTGAATCTGAGTCAGAATCAATGGTGCCCCACCTTTCGAATCGATCTTGAGTCCTTTTTAGCTACCTATGTTAAAAAGGATACAGTCAAAACCCTTGAGGATATTGTTCGAATTGGCACCACTTCGGAATTTTCTAGGGAACGTTTGAAGTTATTCTCTGAAATAAATACTCAACCCGACCATTCAGACAAGGAATGCCTTGATGCCTACCAGGATGAGAAAAGAATTGCCTTCAGGCAAGCCATTGAGTCTGTGATGGACTCATTAAATTTAGACGCCATTATTTATCCATCTTGGAATAATAGACCTGCTCGGATTGATTTCTTTCAGGAAGAATACAAAGGTGACAACAGTCAAATCATTGCTCCACATACAGGGCAACCGGCATTTACTGTTCCTATGGGCTTTACCAGCAACAATCTACCTGCAGGACTTCAATTTCTGGGAAGGATGTACAGTGAACCTACTCTGATTAAACTGACTTATTCTTACGAACAAGGCACAAAACATCGAAAACCGCCTTCGAACAACAAAAGATAGAATGCTATAAATCTATTTCAACAAGCCAGTTAGACCATCAAAATTTCTACCCCATCTGCGAACCATGTCTCCTTTGGATTAGTTGTATAGACATTGAATTTTTATAGACTAAACCAAAAACAAACTATGAGTACAAAAGAGCCAATTTTGCAGCCTATACAGGTGGGTGACCTCAACCTGAAAAATCGAGTTTGGATGGCTCCAATGACTCGAAGTCGTGCCGATAATGAAGGAAATGTGCCTTTTGACATTCATGAAAAATATTATCGACAAAGAGCTTCTGCAGGATTAATCATTTCCGAGGGTTCCCAAGTTTCACCGAGGGCAGTAGGCTACATCAATACACCGGGGATTTATTCAAAAGAACAAGTGGAAGGGTGGAAAGGAGTGACAAAAGCTGTCCATGACGATAATGGTCACATTTTCATTCAGCTTTGGCATGTAGGAAGAATCTCTCATCCTGATTTTCACAATGGAGAATTACCACTTTCAGCCTCTGCTATAAACCCACATTCGAAGTCATTTACCCCAAAAGGCTTCAAAGAAACAGTCAGCCCAAAGGCTATGAGCATTGAAGAAATCAAGGAAACTGTTTTGGATTTCAAAAATGCTGCAGCAAATGCAATTGAGGCCGGGTTTGACGGGGTGGAAATTCACTCCTCCAATGGTTACCTGTTCCACCAGTTCTTCAATCGCTCCAGCAATGTGAGGATGGATGAATACGGTGGGAGCATTGAAAACCGGGCAAGACTTCTATTTGAAGTGATTGATGCTATTAAAGAAGTAATGCCTGAAAATAGAATTGGGCTTCGCTTGAACCCTTCCCTCCATGGAATATTCGGAATGGAGGCAGATGAGGAGACCATCCCCACGTTCGATTATATCATTGAAAAACTTAATGAGTACGACCTGGCCTATCTCCACCTTTCCGAGCCCTTTAATGATGTAAGTGAAATCCCTTTCCTTGAAACTGAAATAGCGAAGCGGTACAGACCTATGTACAAGGGAACTTTGGTCATAAATAGTGCTTTCGATAAGGAAAAGGCCAATCAATTTATCGCTGAGGGACTCGCTGATGCGGTTGCTTTTGGAAAGCCATTTATTTCAAATCCTGATCTCCCGGAGCGTTTTGCACAAAATGCACCTTTGGCAGAATGGGATACAGATACCTTTTATACGCCTGGAGAGAAAGGCTACACTGATTACCCAAGCCTCAAAGAGGAAAAAGTTGGTTAATCACCCCAAAGGCCGGTATATCCGGCCTTTGTTTTATCTTTAGACTTATGTGTTTAGTAGCCTTTTCATGGATAAATCAATCTGAAAACCCTTTGATCATATCTGCCAATCGGGATGAGTTTTTTGACCGGCCCACCGGCAAACTTCAATGCTGGGATTCTGGTTTTTTTGGAGGAAAAGATCTCAAAAGTGGGGGAACCTGGATGGGTTTTCACCCAAATGGTCGCTGGTCCTTGCTTACCAATTATCGGGATTTCAGGAAAATGGGTCATGGTGAAATTTCACGGGGAAAATTGGTTCAGGATTTTCTGGAAGATTCCATTTCTCCGGAGGATTATTTAAAAGAAATCGAGAAGGAAAAGGGTCGCTATGAGGGATTCAATCTACTTGTTTCTGATGGGGATCAGTTGATGTATTTAAGTAATTTTGGCAACGGAATTCAAGAAATTCAACCGGGTATTCATGGCTTGAGCAACGGACTGATCAACGATCCCTGGCCTAAAACCATCCTTGCCAAAAATCAATTGAAGGAAACTTTAGAGCAGGGTCTATCGCATGAGAAACTGCTGAATATTCTAAAGTCCAAAGAAACACATCCAATAGAAAAATTACCGGATACTGGAGCCCCGAAAGAATTGGAAATTGCGCTATCAGCCCAAATGATTCGCACCAATGGAAATTATGGAACTCGCTCCGCTAGCACAGTGCTTTGGAACAAAAATGATCAAATTTCAATTCAAGAGAGAAGTTTTGATTGGGATGAGCAAAACTTCAGCGATACCATCAAAGAGTTTAACTTAGCAAAATCATGAGTAAAAAGATTTTTGACGTGATCATCATTGGTGGCGGGCCGATTGGATTGGCCTGTGGAGTAGAAGCTCAAAAAAAGGGCTTGAATTATCTCATCCTGGAAAAAGGAGCTTTGACAAACTCCATTTACAATTATCCAGTCAACATGCGCTTTTTTTCTACCTCGGATCGCTTGGAGATGGCTGGCATTCCTTTCATGTCGGTAGAAAACAAACCTACTCGCACCGAGGCCTTAGAATATTATCGAAGAATTTATTTTCATTTCAAACTCAAGGTCAATCTCTACGAAGGAGTCAAAACGCTAGAGAAAAAAGGAGAAAACTATTTTATCACAACTTCAAAAGGAAGCTATCAAACGCAGAAAATCGTGCTTGCCACTGGCTTCTACGATTTACCTAACTTGATGAATGTCCCCGGAGAAGAACTGCCTAAAGTGATGCATTATTATAAAGAGCCTTGGCCTTTTATCGGACAAAAACTTCTGGTAGTCGGCGGTGCAAACTCTGCGGTAGATGCAGCTTTGGAATGCTGGAGAAAAGGAGCCGAGGTCAGCATGGTTTTGCTGGGAGATGAAGTAGATCAAAATGTCAAATATTGGGTACGCCCCGACATTATGAATCGCATCAAGGAAGGTTCGATCCAAGCCTTCACCCGATCCAAAGTCAAGGAAATTCGGGATCAGGAGGTTGTGATAGCAACTCCTGCTGGTGATGTAACCATAGATAATGACTTCGTCCTGGCGATGACAGGCTACAAACCTAATTTTGCGCTTTTGGATCAGCTTGGTGTAGAGTTGTCTCTTGATGAAAAAAGGCAACCCTGCTACGATCAAGCCAATCACGAATCCAATGTGCCGGGCGTTTATCTGGCCGGAGTTGTTTGCGGCGGATTGAATACCCGAGAGTTTTTTATTGAAAATTCCATTGTCCACGCCGAGTCGATTATGGCGGATATTGCTAAAAAACTGGATTGAATTATTCAATTTTTAGCTTGCCCCAATAAAGCGTAAATTCTTCTGCTTCTTCCCCCGGAGTGGGGGTTTTCATCCAATGGATTTTTCCATCAATGATCTGAAAACTTTGATAGTGCATTTCTGGAAAATCAACAGGAAGCACTTTTCCATCCAGGTCAAGAAAAACCGTCTTCCGACGAGTTTCCTCGTAGATTTGATTTAGGCTTTCCCTCGTTCGGTCCTTGCTTTTGTAGCGGTTGTAGTTATCCAAATCCGTAGGTTTTGTGCTATAACTCAACAAAAAGCCACCCTCAACAGCTTCAAAACCCTGAATTCGAGCTGGAAATGGTTCGTTTTCCTTATCAGTAATTTGTGCCATCTGAATGGATCCAGGCTCCCAACCCTCATTTTCCTCAAACCCTGGCAAATCGATCCTAACCCTCGAAAGCAATTCAGGTGCTGCATCATTCCAAGAATAAGTATATAGAATAGGTTCATTTTGAAAAATCAAATACAGCTTATTAGCAGATTCATCTATAATAAAAAGAGGTCTAAAATCCTCGAAAGGATAAACCATGCCATTCAAAAATTTTGAGCCTTCGGGAAAAGGCAAAATCAATCGATGTTCTCCTGTTTCCAAGTTTGTCAGCACTAGGTTTTTACGATTCTGAAGAAATTGAGGTCCATATTCCGCTGCATCAGATTCCAGCATATCCAAAGAATAAAGAACATACTTCTCTCCGTGCATTGACACCAAAGCGGTTTCCCTAAAAAGATTGAATGCACCACCTAAACTCCATTGATTAGCGACTGGACTAGCACGACTGATCAACTCCCCATCCTTAGCAAAAACACGCAATCCTTCACTTACATCAATTAGAACAATTTCACCGGATTCAGATACATTCAAATTTTTTGTAGCCAAGGAAAAGGCACCTGGAACATCTCCTTTTTTGGTCCACTGATAAACTAACTCTCCACCCGCACGGCTAAAAATGTAAACAGTGGATGCCGTAGCATCACGAAAAATCAATTGCTCCTCATCCCCATCCTGAAATATAAAAGTAGATGCAATAATGTCTCTGACAACCGTTGAGTCTTCGGCTATTAGCGAAATCCTTTTGGTGTCATCGCCTTTGTTAACCTCGGCTTTTTCCGAAGGAGAACAGGAAAGGATCAAAAAAAGTATACCAGCAAATGGGAGTAGTTTCATAATTCTATCTATTAAAATGCTAGTATAAGCTCTTTCAACTAAAAACCATGACAATAACACAAGAATATCTCTATCTAATCACAAATTGCCTACCTTTGAGCCATCTATGAAAAAGCAGCCATTCAACGTCGTTTACGAAGACAATCATCTGCTCGTGGTAAACAAATCCGCAGGAATATTAGTCCAGGGGGATAAAACCGGAGATAAAACTCTGACCGATTATTGCAAGGATTACATTGCAAAAAAATACAACAAACCCGGAGCTGTTTTTCTCCATCCCGTTCATAGACTGGATAGACCGGTGAGTGGATTAGTCGTTTTTGCCCGAACAAGTAAAGGTTTAGAGCGCATGATGGAGCTATTCCGGAAGCGGGATATTCATAAGGTGTACTGGGCGATTGTAAAGAGAAAGCCAAGAGTTAAATCAGGCAAATTAACGCATTGGCTGGTGAAGGATGAGAAAAGAAATGTGGTTACTGCTCATGACCACGAAGTTCCCGGATCGCAAAAGGCTGAATTGAATTATAAAACACTGGGTTTTATGAACGATCATTGGCTTATTGAGGTGCGACCTACTTCTGGAAGACCACATCAAATTCGCGTTCAGCTAGCATCTATGGGCTGCCCTATTCGTGGCGATGTAAAGTATGGCTTCGCCAAAGCTAATCCAGATGCCAGTATTAATCTTCATGCCTTTAACTTGGTTTTTGTGCATCCGGTAAAGAAAGAAAAGCTGTTCCTACGAGCTGCCGTTCCGGAAGAAGAATTCTGGGAGCAGTTTCTGGAGTTTGAGGAAATAAAGGCAAAAGATCAACACCTGGACAATACCTTTTCAGGCTAAACTCTGTAGGGAAATTTGGGAGTAGAAAGACTTTTTCAAAGCCATGTAATATATTCAACCCTATGAAAAATCTTTTATTCCTTTTTCTGGTCTCAATCTTCCTTTACGCTTGCGGTACTAAATCAAAGCCGAAAACCATCTACATAGTAAGACATGCTGAAAAGCATCTCACGCAGGATCGTGATCCGGAATTAGCTCAGGTTGGGATGTTTCGTTCCATTAAGCTTTCCCAGATATTGGCTGATAAGGATATAAAGCATATTTACTCCACCAACTATAAAAGAACCCGTCATACGGCTCAGCCCACTTCTGATGACACACGACTACCCATCCAGATCTACGATCCGGCAAAGCAAGAGGAGTTTGCCGAATTGCTCAAAGGTTTAGAAGGGAATGTTTTGGTTGTAGGACACAGCAATACCGCCCCTCGACTGGTGAATATATTACTTGGTGAAGAAGGCAAATATCCAGACCTGGAAGATGTGGATTATGAGAATATTTATATAGTGAGTATGGATGAGGGCGGGACCACCTCAGAGATAAAGACCTTCAAGGATTTTAGCGAGCAATAGACAGAATTAAAAACAATCTAGCGAAGATTGTTGTCTATTTTTTACACAGTTATGGACAGATCAGAAAACCTAAGTCAGTTAGCCGATAAAAATAAAGTTTGGGACATCGCCGTTATTGGTGGTGGTTCTTCTGGACTTGGGGTAGCTTTGGATGCCATCTCTCGAGATCTTTCTGTGGTTCTTTTAGAAAGATCTGACTTTGCCAAAGGCACATCCAGCCGTAGCACCAAACTTCTTCATGGTGGAGTGCGCTATCTGGCTCAGGGAGATGTGGCACTGGTCTGGGAAGCCCTTCGCGAAAGAGGAAGACTTCTGAAAAATGCAGCACACCTTGCACACGAACAGCCATTCATAATTCCCATTTACACACTTTTTGATCGGATTCAATATACCGTAGGCCTTAAAACTTACGATTGGATGGCAGGGCGGTTGAGAATCGGGAAATCAAGGTTTATTTCTCGGGAAGAAACAATCAAACGACTACCTGCTATCAAACAGGAAGGACTTCAGGGGGGAGTGGTTTATCACGATGGACAATTCGACGACGCCCGACTGGCAGTCGCTATTGCTCAAACGGCCGATGATGCAGGAGCATGCATTTTGAATTATGCCAAAGTCTCTGGTCTTGTTAAGGATGAAAATGGCAAGCTCACTGGTCTAAGAATAAGAGATCAAATTGGGAAAAAGTCCTATTCCATACAGGCAAAAATGGTGGTCAATGCCACAGGAGTTTTTGCAGATAAAATTCTTCAAATGGATCAGCCCGAATCTCCAAAAATGATCCAGCCTAGCCAGGGTATACATTTGGTTATCGACTTATCCTTTTTAGGCGGGAAAGATGCATTGATGATTCCAAAAACCACGGATGGAAGAGTACTTTTCGCCGTTCCCTGGCATAACCGATTGGTAGTGGGAACTACAGACACCTTAAAAGAAAAAGCTGAATTGGAGCCCAAAGCTCTTCAAGCAGAAATTGACTTTATTCTGGAGACCGCATCCGGATATTTAACTAAAAATCCCACTAGGAAAGATGTGAAAGCGGTCTATGCCGGACTGAGACCTTTGGCGAGACCGAAGGATGAGGACGCAAAAACCAAAGAGATTTCCCGATCCCATAAAATTCTTCAGTCCGAGAGTGGTCTTATAACTTTGACAGGAGGTAAATGGACCACTTTCAGACAGATGGGTGAAGACACCGTGGACTTTTATGAAAAGGTGACGGGTATAAAACCTCGAAAATCGGAATCGGAAAGGATGTTTATCAATGGAAATACCAATAAGCCCATGGAAGGTCACTGGGCGATTTATGGGACCCACGCCCATCAAATCAAAAAATTGATCGACAAGGATCCTAAACTAGGTGAAAAGATTCATCCGGACTTCCCAAACACCAAAGCGGAAGTTATCTGGTTTATTCGCAGAGAAATGGCCGTGAAAGTAGAAGACGTACTTTCCAGAAGATTACGAATGCTTATTCTTGATGCCCAAGCAGCCATAGACTCCGCTCCCGGAGTGGCTGAACTTATGGCTTCTGAAATGGGTAAAGATAAAACTTGGATAGAGGCGGAGCTTGTGGAATTTCGTAAAGTAGCTTCCAAATACCTGATCAAATCCAGGTGATTTTTGGATAAATTGAGGGATTTAGACTGAGATTTCTTTTTTTAGGACTTTAACCCAAATCCAAATGACCGAATCCAAACCCTACATCCTGGCTTTAGACCAGGGAACTACCAGCTCCAGAGCTATTATTTTTGACAAAAAGGGCAAGATCGTTACCACAGCTCAAAAGGAATTCAAACAGTACTTCCCCAAGCAGGGGTGGGTAGAACATGACCCAATGGAAATCTGGAAATCGCAGTCTTCTGTGATGATTGAGGCTTTCGTAGAAAAGGACATTTCTGCAGATGAGATTGCTGCTATTGGTATTACAAATCAGCGGGAAACAACCATAGTATGGGATCGAAAAACCAGCAAACCGGTATTCAATGCGATCGTCTGGCAGGACCGGAGAACAGCAGAGTTCTGTAATCAGCTCAAGGCTGATGGCCATGACGAAATGATCAGAAGTAAAACTGGACTAATCATTGATGCCTATTTCTCTGCGACCAAAATCCGCTGGATTCTGGATAATGTGGATGGAGTTAGGGCAAAAGCTGAAGCCGGTGAATTGGCATTTGGCACAGTGGACTCCTGGCTAGTCTGGAAACTAACCGGTGGAAAAAATCACGTCACCGATATCACAAATGCGAGCCGAACCATGCTTTTTAATATTCACACTCAGGAATGGGATGACGAGCTCCTGGACTTATTTGGGATACCGAAAAGTATGCTTCCAGAGGTAAAATCCTGCTGCGAAATCTTTGGAGAAACTTCCGGGGACGTTTTAAAGACGAAGATCCCCATAGCCGGGATAGCTGGAGATCAGCAGGCTGCACTTTTCGGTCAGCTTTGCACCGAACCGGGAATGGCAAAAACCACGTATGGAACTGGTTGTTTTCTGGTGATGAACACTGGTTCAGATGCTGTGAAATCTGAAAATCAGCTATTGACCACTGTTGCATGGAAAATAGGTGAGGAAATCAATTACGCCTTAGAAGGTTCTGTTTTTATAGGTGGGGCCGCTATCCAGTGGCTGAGAGATGGTTTAGAATTATTTAAAGACGCCAAGGAGACCGAGAAATTGGCATTAAGTATTGATGATAATGATGGAGTTTATTTCGTCCCTGCCTTGGCAGGCTTAGGGGCTCCACATTGGGATCAGAATGCAAGAGGAGCATTTTTTGGGATTACCAGAGGGACTACCCAGGCTCACTTTACAAGGGCTGCCTTAGAAGCCATTGACTATCAAGTTTACGATGTACTGAAAGCCATGGAGAAAGATAGTGGAAAACGAATCGCTGAGCTCAGAGTAGATGGGGGTGCCACAGCCAACAATTTTCTGATGCAATTTCAGGCCGACTTGCTTGATTGCGAAATTAAGCGACCAAAGATCATTGAAACTACGGCTATTGGAGCGGCATTCCTTGCAGGTCTCGCCGTAGGGTTTTGGAAGGACAAAGAAGAAATTCAAGAGCTTTGGGAAGCAGATAAAAATTTTGAATCAAAAATGGATGATTCGGAAAGGGAGAAATTTTTGCATTTTTGGCAAAAAGCTGTTGAACGATCAAAAAACTGGGCTGAATAACATGAATCCTTATCTAGCAGAATTTATCGGAACTTTCCTCCTACTTCTTTTGGGCTCTGGAGTAGTGGCTAACATGATTCTTCCCAAGACCCATGGAAATGGAGGAGGGATCATGGGCATTAGTACGGCCTGGGCATTGGCAGTGTTCACGGGAGTGGTGGTGGCTGGGCCACACAGTGGTGCTCACCTCAATCCTGCCGTGACTGTAGGCCTTGGGATCACGGGCCAGTTTGATTGGGCATTGGCCCCAGGATATGTATTGGCACAAATCGGTGGTGCCATGCTGGGTGTAGGCCTTGCCTGGCTGATGTACAAGGATCACTTTGAAGAGGAGCAAGATCCTGCTACCCTTGCTGGTCCATTTGGTACCGCGCCAGCGATTCGAAACAATGGCCTCAATTTTCTTTCAGAGCTTTTAGGGACCTTTGTATTGGTGTTAGCCATACTTTACAGCACCGGTGCTCAAATGGAAGATTCTAATCAGACTCCCATTGGAATGGGATCTCTTGGTGCTATTCCAGTTGCGTTTTTGGTGTGGGTAATAGGTTTAGGTCTCGGTGGAACGACAGGTTATGCAATTAACCCTGCTCGGGACTTTGGCCCCAGACTGATGCATCAGCTTTTACCCATTAAAGGAAAAGGACCTACAGACTGGGGATATTCGTGGATTCCGATTTTGGGTCCATTCACTGGGGCGGCTTTGGCCGCAGGCCTATATCTACTGGCCGGTGTTTAGTTAAAGAATTCAAAAAGGAGGTCGTAAAACCTCTTTTTTATTTTTAGAGTAAAAAAAACTGACATCACTGTCATATTTTTCAAAGAATTCACGACAAAGGAGTAAATGACCAGCTCGGCACTCGAACATATCCTTAAGCAGCATCATGAAGATGCTTTCCTCTGGGCCAGACAATGCTGCTCCTTTGATGAGGATCAGGCCAAGGATGTCCTTCAGGCAGTTTATCTGAAAATCCTGGAAGGCAAAGCAAAGTTTAATGAAAAATCCAGTCCCAAGACTTGGCTTTTCTCAGTGATTCGCTACACGGCCATTGACCAGTTTAAAAAAGGGATGCCTTTGGAATCTCTGGATAATTATCATGGACTGGAAGCTGATGTAGAAGTCGGAGTAGAAGAACCCAGGGAGAATTATGAAAAGCTTATTAAGCAGCTTTCACCTATGCAAGGTCAGGTTTTATTGATGGTCTTTTACCATCACATGACTTTGGAAGAATGTGCTCAGGTCTTGCAAGTCGGTATCGGCACCGCGAGAACTCATTATGATCGCGGTAAAAAGAGATTAAAACAGATGATTTTAAAAACTCAGGAACAGATTTGAGATGAAAGAAGATCAAGAAATACAGCAATTCTTTGATGAATTAAGAGTCAAAGATCAATCAATAGATATTCCGGAATTCCAGGGCTTACCTAAGCCAAAAGCGAATATGACCCCGCTATGGCTGACCGTAGGTATTGCGGCATCACTCTTCCTCTTTGCACCACTAATCTGGCCTGAAGAAGAGCGCATTGAGGCTCCAGCTGAGGTGTTGATCATCAGCCTTGAGGAAACTCCTGACAATGAACAGCAATTTATCATTGAGCAAACCACCTATTTAGATACCTGGGAGTCTCCCACCGCATCATTACTAACTGAATACTAAACCAACTATTTCCCATTTTAAAACTAAATGCCATGAAAAAACTCGCACTGATTCTTTACCTCTCCCTTTTTACGGGGATGGGCTTTGCCCAAAAGGCCATGACATGGACCTCGGCCAGCTCTTCCAAGCCGGAAGATATCTTCACGAGTAATCTCTACTCCGCAGACCGGGTCATGGAAATGAGGGATAAACTGGACCTCACCGACGCCCAGGCAAGTAAAATCAAAAAAATCCACGCAGAAAGTGCAGGAGAATTCAGCACCATGAAGTGGGATCTGGATGAGGAAACGAAAAAGCTGAATGCAATGCTAGAGGCCAATAGTCCGAATTCGTCCGAGGTGGACAAACAAATGGATAAGGTTTTGGCCCTTGAAAGTAAGCTTAAGAAAAAGCGACTTTCAACCCTGGTTGCTATCAAAAATGAATTGACCGAAGAGCAAATAGAAATGCTCAAAAGTCGGCTGACGGTGGCCACAGGTTCTTACGTTTTCAACTCGGCATCAAATAGTAAAGGGGCTACCACTGTCATTGGCTATCCAATGAATTTCCAATCCAAGTCCGGTGCTACCACACTCTTTCCTGACTCTAAGAATAGTAAAATTATGATCCGAATGGATTCTGATGAAGATGGTAGCAAGCCTCTTTTCGTGGTTAATTTGGGTGAAGAAACCGTGAAAGGAAATTCAATCTCAGATTTCGATATCAATCCTGATGATATTCAAAGCATCAGCGTGCTTAAGGATAAATCAGCTACTTCGCTTTATGGAGACGAAGGAAAAGATGGAGTAGTGATTATTACCCTTAAGGATGGGGCTAAGATTAAAAAGAATAAGAAGTAAATAAATATTGGTTGATTTTGAGAAAAGGAAGTCCGTTTGGGCTTCTTTTTTTGTTTTAGGAAATCTAAAGGTCGATTTGCACTCGTAATATTATTATCTAACCACTACAGACATAAAAAAATCCTTAAGCTTTATCCTCCTTCTCTTAATCCTCCAAGCCTGTTCTTCGAATGCGACCATCATCGAATTGGATACCCAGCAAAGCATGGTTATGACGGGTAAGGGCTCCGGTCAGGATGGAACAATCAACCCTTATACCGGAGAAGATTGCATTGCAATTGTCAAGAATATCGGGGAGAGAACCTTTTCAATTAGAATTCAGCGAAATGGAGAAATACTTCAAACTCTGGATTGCGGAAAAGGAGAGAAAAAAGAAATCACACTTTTAGCTGGGAATGAACTTTACCTTGACCCTAATCCGGAAGGGCCATCAAGGGCTAAGGTAGAGTATAAAAGAATTAAGTGAGTCTACCTTTGGAAAATTCAGAATGAAAGCCAGAGCTTAATAGGACTTTGTCATATCCGAATCCACACAAAGAATAAAGTCTGCACGCCCCAGGTGCTCTTCCTCAAGCTTTGAAATATCTTCCTGTTCCACCGTTGCGATAGTACCATAGGCCAGATCAGGACTGGCCTGCTGCAAATACCATAAAATACCTTCGTAAAAGTCAGAGTGAAAGGATCCATGCAGATGAAGGAAGGTTTGGTCCTCACTGTAATTTTCAAGAATAGAATACGCCATGGTGGCATCTTTTATCGCTTGAGCTTTGACCATATCGATGGAACCTCCATGCCCTGCCATCATTTCAAACATTGCTTTGTATTGTGGCAGCTCAGCGTCAAACTCGACCGGAAGTGGAGCGATCCAGGACTTTTCTTCATCTGAGAGACTTTCCAATGCCTCGAAGCCTCCTTCCCTATTGACCATGGAGGCAAAACGCCTGGGAATATTAGTAGCGATCAAGGGAATATCATTGGCTTTGGCATAGTCCACTATTGGAGCATAGTCTGTTTTATAATTTGGCCAAAGCCTAGCCAGCGTATCTAAGGCCTTAGCATCAATTTCCCCACTGAGATATTGGTTGAGCTGTTCCTGATTATCCCGCTCAAACATCTCAGCTCCCAGCGTAATAGCACCTTCCTGATGCAGTTCTTTCAAAAGCTCTATCTGCATCCAGTGTGAAATCGGATTATTGTGATATTCTCCAAAAAGGACCACATCATTGCCCTTGATCTTTTTGATAAATTTCTTGTAGCTCACCTTTTTGCCTTTGCTATCAAAAATGGTATAGGGACTTTTTTGCTGCGCAAAGCTCAAACTGGTCAAAAGGACAAAGGCGAGTAAAAACGGATAATGTTTCTTCATAAATCAGGCTGAAAACTTCAAATATCTTTCAAATGTAAATGCCTTAAAGGAAAATTTATAATTGATTTCAATCTTCTAAAAATCTCCAACTGGCCTTATGGTCTCGATCGAGCATTTCCCCGGTAACTTTTGCACGAAGAATTTCGATAGGCATGGTATTCTGAGTTAAAATCAAATCATGGAAGGCCTTCTCCTCCATCTGACCAGAATCTACTACTTCCTTACGAAGTGCCACCAACTCTAGAGCTCCCACCATGTAGGCAATCTGATATAAGGGTCCATAACTCCCCTCAAATGATCTCCGTACCTCAGCTTCTGCATTGGCATATTCATGGCCCACTTTATCCACCAAAAGATCGACACATTCCTGTGGGGTCATTTTTTCCAGATGATAACTTAAAGAGAAAATGATTCGTGCACAGCGATGCATCCTCCAGAAAAGCATCCCCACTTTGTCTTTGGCATCCCTCGGAAAACCCCGATCCCATAGCATAAACTCCCAGTAAAGTGCCCAGCCCTCAGTCCAGAATGGTGTACGAAATAGCCTCCTGTGAGTCATATAGCGTTGATTCATAAACTGCTGTAAGTGGTGACCAGGAATCAGTTCGTGTTGAACAGTAGCTCTGGAAAAATGTGGATTATTTCCACGCATGGACATCATTTTTTCCTGATAGCTCATCTCAGAGGTTGGGTAAGAAATCTGTATCACTTCACCACCCAAAAAGAAAGGGCTTACCCTTTGTCGATCTGCCGAAATCATGGTGGTCCTCCAGGTTTCTTTCGCCAAGGGTGGCACGGTCAGCAAATCATTTTCCTCCATGTAATCCGTAGCCTCCTCAGCCAGCCTGATCACTTCTGCGGGCCACTCCCCTTCTGGTAGATAGGATTCCTTAACCATTTCCAGAGCGGCTTTCCAGTCATTCCCAAACCCCAATTCATTCGAGGCCTTTAGCATCTCTTTTTCACACCACTCGAATTGCTTTTCTGCTTCTGCTATGAGTTCCTCGGGCGAATAGGCGATCATTTCGAAAGCCAATTGCTTTTCCAGAGCTTCTCTTCCTATTGGCCGGCCGATAATTCCACTTCCGTCATCTTTGACCGAATTGGTATAGTGCTCACGCAAAGCTTTGGCAAAGCCTTTCATGCTAGCATCAAGAGTCTCCCAGGAGGCAGGCATCCACCAGGTAAACTCGGGATCATAGTCAAAATAGTAGGAATAGGCTTCCCCAACGACTCGATTCATCGATTCAATTGCACGAGCTGCCAAATCTGCTTTCTGCCAGGAATTATACTTTGGAGTATTTGCAAGCTCCTCTTTTTGGGAATCTATGAGCCTTGCCACTTCATCCCAGGAGGAGGCCAAAGCCTGTGCATCAGGACGAACAGCCCTTCTTCTTCCTATTACAAATTCTTCAAGGGGCTTGGTATTTTTCAAAACTTCGGAAACCTCATCAAAAGCCCTTCTATCTAGTTCCAATTCGGCCAGTTCCCGCTCCAGATAATTTCGAAAAAGTACATAATCGATCTTTCCATCTTCGGATAAGGCATCATAATTCTGAGCATTCAGGTAGTCCAGATACTCCTTATGAAAAGCATCCATCCGGTCAAAATATTCTGTGCTCAGTCGATTTGTGTATAAGCGGCTGAGAGCACCACGATCCGCCTGATAGGTACGAATCATATTTTCCAACTCGATAGCAAAACCGGTAAGGACAACGCAGAAGAAAATGGGGATAAATAGAAGTTTACGCATAGCAATTGATCTTAAAGGAGTCAAGTTAATGGAAAAAGTGAAATCGACGATACTTGATAAATGAGAGATTTCGGACAAATCAAGAAGAAAATTTTAAATTTTTAAGAGTAATTGCATCTACTTTTTTACTAAATTATAATGTATCCGACATTTTCATTTAGTCTATATCCGTCCAGTTTAAACATGTTTTGAAAATGGATAAGAGCAAAACACTTCTGATATATTTCATTTCGTCAATCTTGACCCTTGCCATCTTACTTCTTTTTCAGCTCAAATTTCCTGCTCTATTAGAATTGGAAACCAGATGGATTGTACTTGCAATTACCCCTATTATTATTGGAATCATATTAACTAAAAAAGTCAAGAAAATTGGAGCTTTTGGGTTTGATGTGGAGGTATTCCCATCCCAAAGAAAAATGACAGGAGATGAGGAAGACAAAATAGAATTAATTGTAAATCTGAAAGAAAAAAAGATACCTGCTGACTATTTCTTTATCAACCACACATCATTCTTAAGACCGGAAATACAGGAGGAATTTCAAAAGGCAACCAAGGTGAATCGGCCGCACTATGATATTCGTGTTATAATTAACTCTTATTATCGAGGTGCACTTGAACAGGTTAAATATGTACAGTATTACTTACACAAAAATTATCCTGAACCCATACGAATAAGATCTAATCTTAGCAATAAATTTTGCCTCAAAGAAATTGCTAATGGAGAATTTGTTTTGACCGCGAAAGTGTACCTGAAGGAGATTGAGAAGCCTATAATTCTCGAAAGGTATATCACCCTTTGGGAAAGTGGACCTCGAATCAACGAATAATATTTAATTCTATAAAGCTAAATAGTCATACCATGTCATTCATAACACTAACCATTGAAAAACGTGATTTTAGAGTTGGAGATGTAAGAACACAGATAACTCTTAACAGTGATTTTATAATAAGTATTAAAGAATTAGGAGATGAGGTGACACGGATTTCTCTTTCTAATCGAACGGAGATAAATGTTATTGAATCTATTTCAGAGATCAATGATAAACTGAAAGGGAATAAGGTCCGAACGCGAAGACGACCACCTAGAGATATTCAGGGATAATACATCCGTAATAGTTAATTGTCCTTGTCTATTTCATTTGGAGATGATGAAATTTTAAAACTCGAAATCTTCATTGGGTAACCGGTAATCTTTTGTTCTCTCCAATAAAAAAATATTTGTTTTTCTGTATTTAAGATTTTATACAGATTCTCAAAATCCATTATAGCTAAGAATAAAATTATAGTAGAACCATTTCTCCATCCTAAATTTCTAGAAAAAGCCTCGTCTTTGGAAAAGTCCCTGTTGTCTATGAACTTAATGTCTACTTTTTCCACCTGTTGCCCTCCAACACTCACTTCATTTAAATGAAGTACAAGTTGGGTTCTATAGGGAATTTCAATACTTTCTGTCTCAAAAGTAGTTAATGCTCCATTAATTTTACTTCTGGTAAACGCTACATTATAAGAAGAAATTTCAGATTTAATTCCGGTTGGCATATCTGAAGATTTAAAGGTTTTCAATCATTGATTTCTGATTTGGCTTAAAACCAAAAAAACACAGGATTTTGGTACAAGTAATCCTCACTCCTGCGAATCGCGAGCATTCCCCTCCTTTGTTGTCAGGTATCCCCCAAATGGATGTCCTAAATCTAGGTAAACAGGTGATTCATTCCTCAATAAATCCAATATAGCGGGTAAATCTGAAATATCATACGATACCAATGGAGGCCTGGAATTAAGATTATTGCTCAGAGATTGCGATTTCCTACGTATTCGCCTTTCAAAATATATATATGCAAGGAGTTCATCATTTTGTCCGTATAATTCCATTATCGATCCACTCTGATTTTGAATTTCATTATCTACACCTATTCTTGGTGTTCGAATATCGTATGCATATTTCTTTATTTGAAATCTCATTACCACACCTGCTTTTTAGAATGTATACTAAACACACTTTCCAAAATAACAAATTCAATTAAAAAACTTTACTAAAACCTATACAAATACCCCCCTAAATCCTGGAAAGTCATTACTTCCCGATCTTCTGAAATTTTGGATTGGAGATAGGATTCCCAGCCCTGTGGATCTTCCAAAATTAGCCCGAATTCAACCAGCTTAGAATCAGAATATTCATTCATTCCCCTTAAGCCATCTACAAGACCCAGGTAAGACTGATCAGAAAGCGCATAGATTTTTGCCCAGCCCTGATCAACTATGAGCTCAAGCCCCAGCTCTTCCTCTACCCAGTTTTGCATGGGTAGCATGTCCTGATAATACAGCCAGGATACTGAACTGTAAAAGTTCAAATTCCCACCAAAAGACGTTTCCAATGGGGTTTGATAACGAAGCCTGGGCATTAGCTTTTCGTTTTCCGGATGATCCCGAAACATCTCAAATTCCAACAAATAACCTTCCGGATCGACCGCCACAAATCCATCGTGAGCACCTTCTGGATTCTGCTTCAGTGTGTATTTTATCTCTACGCCCTTTTCCTGCACATGAGCATACCAGTCTTCCAGATGATCTGTAAGCAAAGCCAAAGCCACAGATTTATTTTCATCCCCTGAGTAATCCGAAGAGTTAAGATCCTTGAGATGCAAGTAAGAATCTCCTGCAATTTGGAATTTGGCGGACTCCTCATCCTCCTGCATCAGTTTCAGCCCAAGCGTTTCTTGATAGAAAACTTTGGCTGCAGCCAAATCCTGATAAAACCAAATCAGCTCATGGCCCTGAATTCCAAAATCCTCTAAATCACGAAAGCTGGTGTTTTGCGCCAGCAGATTATTTACCCTCCAACTCGGATACCCCAACAGCCTTCCAAAACTTCTGGAAATCTCAATGAATTCATTTGGGTTTTCTTCCGGAGAGATGGAAGCCATCCGATCTTTGTATTTCAGATAAGCATCCAGATTCTGACCTGAATAGAGAATAAAAACTTCCATTCCGTCCAATCCTCCAAGGTCAAAAAGCCCGGAACGCATCAGTTCATACTCGCGATAAACCTGTACTCCATATTTTTCAGCTATCTTCTCGGCCTCAGGCCAAAACCGCTCCGCTTCCTCAGGACTCATGGGATGGCTAAGGGCCAGAGGCTTATTCCCGGCCTGCACCATTTCAGCAAAAGCTTCAAAAGCTCCGAGTTTTCTTTGATCCACTTTAGGTGTACAAAATGTGAGAATTAGACTCATCAGAAGCAGAATTCTGGAATTTATTTTTCGGTTCATAGAATGGATTTTTATGCTCATAAAAGTGGAAATAATACCCTTTCCTCGCAAACTATACCGAAAGCTTTCAGCCGATTCATAACTCATAAGCTATTGTTTCGATAAATTTTTTTTATGAAACTATTCCTTAAATTGACAGATGCTTGATACTCAGCAAGTAACACTTAACACATCTTTATCACTTAAAAATATCCACCTATGGAGTTAACCATTAACAACCTGTCAAAGACTTATCCGAATGGGGTAAAGGCTTTGAACAACATTTCTTTGACCATCCCTCAAGGGATGTTTGGGCTTTTAGGACCAAACGGAGCCGGGAAGTCTACCCTAATGCGAACTATCGCTACACTTCAGGATCCCGATGAAGGAAGTATCATTTTGGATACAACCGATGTGCTAAAAGATCCCCAAACCGTGCGTGAGCAACTGGGCTATCTTCCTCAGGATTTTGGTCTTTACCCCAGGATTAATGCGCAGGTTATGCTGGATCACATCGCCCAGATGAAAGGGGTTGGGAATAAAGGAGAGAGAAAAGAGTTGGTGGAAAGTCTGCTACAAAAAGTGAATCTATACCAGCATAGAAGAAAAGCCCTTGGAACTTATTCTGGTGGTATGCGCCAAAGATTTGGGATTGCTCAGGCTTTGGTGGGTAACCCAAAGCTTATCATTGTGGATGAGCCTACAGCTGGTTTGGACCCTTCGGAGAGAAACAGGTTTTATAATCTCCTGTCGGAAATCGGAGAAAATACCATTGTCATTCTTTCCACTCATATCGTGGAAGATGTAAATACCCTTTGCTCCAATATGGCTATCATCTGCCAGGGTGAGGTCCTAATGACCGGAAAACCTTCAGAAGGGATCGCCTCAATAGATGGAAGAATCTATCAAAAGTCTGTAGAGAAGTCAGAACTCAGTGAGTATCAGGATAAGTATTCAGTGATCTCCACCAAACTACTGGCAGGAAAGCTTAGTCTAAGAGTAGAGAGTGATGAAAACCCTGGTGATGGATTTGAAGCAGTACCTGCTGATCTGGAAGATGTCTACTTCAGCCATATATCCAAGAAGGTAGATCCTATTACTATTTAACCGGAAGCTATGTTTAAGGATATTTTCATTTTCGAGCTCAAATATAGATTTTCTCGCCCGGCGACCTATATCTATTTTTTGATGCTATTGGTAGTCCCCATGCTTCTGGTGGGCTTTGGTAATACTCCGGCATCGGAAAAGGTGTTTCATAATGCACCGATTGTCATTGCCAATTTGCTTCTTCTGGTTTCCCTTTTCGGAATTTTGATTTCTTCGGCAGTAATGGGTGTACCGCTTTATCGTGATCTGGAACATAAGACAGGAACCTTCCTTTTCTCCTATCCCATTTCTAAAACAGGGTATTTTATGGGGAGATTTTGGGGATCTTTCGTGACTCTCCTTTTTATTTCGTTGGGATCTATCATAGGATTCTACCTGGGTTCTATTCTGGGTGCTCCACTATTTGGAACAGATGAATTGCGCTATGGACCAAACAGCTTAATAAATTATTTCCAGCCATGGCTGACGCTTTTGGTTCCAAACCTCTGGTTGGCGGGATCGCTTTTCTTTGCGCTTATCGTATTTACCAGAAACATTCGGTCTATTTATTCAGGTGGGATAATCGTTTTTATCATTTATCTCCTAGCAAACTTCCTGGCTCAGGACATAGAAAATCAGGAACTAGTGGAGATTATGGATCCATTTGGTCTGAATACTTTCTTTTTCCAAACACGATACCTCACCCCTTATGAGCAAAATTCTTTTCTACTCCCTGTGGAAGGAAATCTTTTGATCAATAGACTGCTTTGGATAGGTATAGGCCTGGTGTTTTTCTTAGCTGCATATTTTCGATTCAGCTTCAATTATTTCTTCCAAACCAGTCAAAAGAAAAGCAAGCAGGAAAAAGTTGAAGTTTCCAAGGCTTCGCAGACCCCAGTGAGTGTAACTACTGATTTTGGTAAAGGCTATCAATGGAATAGCTTCAAGACTCTTTCGAAGATTGAATTTCAAAACATCTTCAAAGACGTGTATTTCAAATCTATTCTACTGGGTGGCCTTGTCTTTCTGGTGCTGGATTTTTGGATTGGAGTTACTCTCTATAGTGTTCCAAATTTCCCGGTCACCACATTCCTGATGGAGTTTAAGACTTTTGATTGGAATCTCTTTGTCTTCATCATCATCGTGTTTTTTACCGGTGAAACCTTACACAGAGACCGCTCCTCTGGTTACTCAGTGATCAATTCCGCTTTCCCTGTGAAGGACGGCACCATCATCGCCTCAAAATTTACGGGAATAGCCATGATCTGCCTGATGCTAACAACCATCCCAATCTTCGTGGGAATAATTGTTCAGACACTGAAAGGGTATTTCCAATACGAGCTGGGAATCTACCTGGTAGATAGCTATTTGATTTCATTGCCGGATTATCTGCAGATGGTAATGCTGGTGTTTGCTGTACATCTGGTGGTGAATAATAAGTTTGCGGGTCATGCCGCAGCCATAGGTATTTGGGTGGTGATGATCGTGTTAAGGGATTTTGCCGGATATGGCTTTAATGCATTCTTCTTTTCTTACAAGCCCGGTTATACCTGGAGTGACATGAATGGCCTTGGCCATTTCTGGGAACCCTTGCTTTGGTTTAATGTCTATTGGACAGCTATTGGCTTATTCCTCTTACTGTTCTTTGCTACCTTCTACAACAGGGGAACTGAAAACTCCTGGAAATCCAGATGGGCTTCTGCGAAAGGTAAAATGGGCAACAAAACCTCTTTGGCCTCTTACGGATTCCTGATTATTGGTTTGATCTGCTTTGGGTTTATCTACCGCTCTACAGTTTATACCAATACCTATAGGACATCAGATGAGGGAGAACTTCGGTCAGTGGCTTATGAAAAGCAGCTAAAGAAGTATGAGTTTATGCCTCAGCCAAAGTTCGTAAGTATAAATCTGAAGGCAGATATGTTCCCTAAGGAACGCGATGCATACTTCGAGGCTGATGCCCTTTTAGTGAACAAGACGGACACCCCTATCGATTCTATTTTCTTTGATGGTTCTTCCTTAACTGATTTTGAGGTGACTTTTAATGGCGCGGAACTTCCATACAGAAGTCTTATTGAATTCGAACCCGATCAATTTCAGGTTTTTGGTAAGAAGGAGAGAAAACCCAGTTATAGAATGGCCGCCTTGCCACAGACTCTAATGCCGGGGGATACGATAGCTCTTAAAATGAAAAGTGAAGTGATAAATTCAGGCTTTCCTAATAGTGGCTATGGACGAGAGCTTGTTTACAATGGAAGCTTTATAGCTGGCGGAATTCCTTCTTTAGGCTATAATCCAGATAATGAATTAAGTAGCGATGAAGATAGAAGGGAGCATGACTTGCCAGAGAAACCTGATGATTTACCGCCACATGATGATCCTTATGGCAGGAACACACTTCTTTTCGTGGATGATGCGGATATGATAAGCTTCGAGGCAACTGTCAGCACTTCTCCAGATCAAATCGCAATAGCCCCAGGCTATCTTCAAAGGGAATGGGAAGAGAATGGTCGTAGGTATTTTCACTATATCCAGGACACTCCTATTCAGGCCTTCTTCTCTGTACTTTCGGCTGATTATGAAATCCTGAGGGACAAAGCATACCTAGGCTCGGGAAAAGAGGTGGATATTGAAATCTATTACCAAAAGGGGCACGAATACAATCTGAATCGTTTTGTGGAATCCTATAAGGATGGCTTGCAGTATTTCTCGGATACTTATGGTGACTTCCAATTCCGGCAGATGCGGATTCTGGAATTCCCCAGATATGCAGGATTTGCCCAATCCTTTCCAAATACAGTTCCTTTCGCTGAAAGTTTTGGTTGGATAGCAGATTTTTCAGACCCGAATAGTTTTGATTATGTGTATTTTGTGACCGCACATGAGCTCGCTCACCAGTGGTGGGCTCACCAAATCACACCGAATTACACTCGAGGCTCAAATCTTACATCCGAAGCTTTGGCTGAATTTTCAGCTCTTATTCTTTCAGAGAGAAAGTATGGAAAAGACAATATGAAACGTTTTCTAAAAGATGAATTGGATCGGTACCTTTCAGGCAGGTCGAATGAATCCAAAAAGGAAAACACCTTTATAAATTGTAACCGTGCTTATCAGTGGTACTATAAGGGATCCTTAATTCTTTATGGCTTGAGAGACTTGATAGGTCCCGAAGCAATGGATTCGGCCCTGTATAAATTCAATCAGGATTTAGGAATGAGACAAGAGCCTCCATTCCCAGGAAGTGTGGACTTGTACAACTATTTGGCAGAAGCCACACCAGACAGTCTGATGTATTACTTGGATGATACCTGGAAGCGAATCACCCTGTATAACAACAAAGCTGAAGAAGTAACAGCCACCAAGGTTGGGGAGGAAGAGTATGACGTGACCATCAATTTCACTTCCCAAAAACTATATGCAGATGAAACAGGAAGAGAAACTCCAGCAGAATATGAGGGTGATTATATTGACATTGGAATATTCGCAGAGGATGATCAGGATGAGGAAGGCAAAGACCGGGTTAACCCACTTTATGTGGCTAAGTACAAAGTAAAACCGGGTGAAACTTCTCTGACCATTCGAGTCAAAGGTGAGCCTGCCAAAGCCGGTATTGATCCATTTAATAAGCTAATCGATCGAATACCGGATGACAATACGATAGACGTCGAGATTGAATAAAATTAAGCCCAGTCCCCAGGATTGGGCTTTTTCAGTTTTCACAAAGAGTCCAAAATAAAAATTCTCTAATTAGAATCGGTAGCTTTCCGCCTTGAATATCCATTCTACTTACTCATGCTTTATCAAATTCTCACTCTGTAATAAAAGTATTTACTGAAATATTCGTTAATGAAATACCTATCGAAGTGTTTGAATCATCTGGTCATCAGGATTTGCCATGATTCATCTCATTGATTAACTTCATCAAAAAATTAAGCTCATCAATCACCCCATGAAGAAAACTGGTCTATTTTTAGCCGTTTCCTTTCTAACATTCCTTTCCCTCGGTTCATTGGCGATGGTCAGCTACCAGCCTGATCTCAAAAGACAACTGACAGAGACTTACACCAGCATTCTTGAGTATACCGGAAAAAATAAAGCCGATGAATTACCAGAAGTAGAACTTGTTCTCGAAGAAATTTTTATTCCGCCTGATCTAAAGTCCTTCAAGGGGCGTGTACGGAAAGATTACTATAGCAAGCACCTCAATGCAGCTGAGAAGAATGGCCCAACCTTAATTTCGGATGAAAATCAATTGCTTCAATTGATTGAAGATGGCACCTTGGTAGAAGTAAAATCCGGAAGAGGTTATGAAGTGGAAAAGCTCACCCATAGTCATCCGTACATGACCCAAGAGGCCAAAAAAGTACTTGATGAACTGGGACAAACTTTTGAGGTTCTTGTCGGTGAAGGCAGCTTTTTCACAGTCACTTCTGGAACTCGCACCGCAGACCAACAAAAAAAGCTTACGAGAAGAAATCGTAATGCAACCAAGGGAAATAGCTCTCACTCCTATGGTGTTTCTTTTGATATTTCCTATATCCGATTTAATGGAGAGAAGTCCTGGGATTATAAAAAGCAAAAGCAACTAGAGAAGGTCCTCAGGCATTTCCAAGACGAGGGAAAAATCTACGTCATCAAAGAAAGAAAGCAAAACTGCTTTCACATTACTGTGAGGTAATCTCTTTCAAGAGATATTTTTTTATGAAATCGGTTCATTGAAAAAATCCTAGGTCGACCAATTTATTGCGAAAAATACCCACAAATGGGTATTTTTTTTGAGTTTAATCTGAAGTTACTTGCAAGGGTTTAATTTAACCTTGCTAAATGGAAATCAGAAAATTTCTCGCCGACCGAACCCCCAGATTTATCGCCTATCTAATTGATATTATTCCTATCATCCTTTTGGTGTCGGCTTTCTTCTATTTTTTCCTGGGTTTTGATGAAGTTTTATCCCGATACCTCAGTAGAGGTAACGACGTCCAGCCTAGAATAGAATTTATCTCAGATCGTAATTTGATTAGGAATATTTCATTTTTGATTTGGGTCGTTTACTGTATCGTTATGGAGTCCTCACCCAAACAAGGCACCCTCGGAAAGCTAATAATGGGGATAAAGGTGATAGACCAGGAAGGCAACAGACTTAGCTTTTCCCAAGCCTCCTTAAGAAATCTAGGAAAAATCGTTTCAGCAGCCGTAATTTTCTTGGGTTTTGCATGGATCCTTTTTGACAAAAAAAGACAAGGATGGCACGACAAATTCCAAAAAACCTTCGTAGTGGATCGAGAATTCTCTCGGACCTTTTAAATCCTTCCTGAACAGTGCAAAGGACTTAGACATCAATCTTACTTTAGCTATTTCTCTTCAAGCCTTTATTGGAGAGTTCCGACTTCAAAGATTTTTTGGATTTTTTTATCTAGTTTGACGCGTATATCTGACTTGAAAAGACCCCCTATGAAAAAAATATTACTTTGGCTTTTAGCAGCTATTGTATTAATCGTTGCAGTTCTACTTTTCAACACTTTCAGATTTACCTCCAGACAGGTTGAGCCTGAGGCCATACAGGAAATTACTTTTTCGGATCAGATTTATCAAAATCTCTCCAAGGCCATACAGTTCAAAACCATCTCTTTTAGCGAAGAGGTGGAACCCGATTCTGCTGAATTTTTTGGTTTTCATCGATTCCTAGAAGCAACCTACCCTTTGGTTCATCAGAACTTAACCCTGACTAAAATCAACACCTTTAGCTTACTTTACCAATGGACCGGAACGGACCCTTCTATGAAGCCGATTATTTTTATGTCCCATCAGGATGTGGTTCCCGTAGATGAACCTACCATATCACAATGGGAGGCTCCCCCATTTTCAGGAGCAATCACCGAGACTGATATCATAGGACGAGGTACTTTGGACGATAAAGGCACTCTTTTGGGAGTCTTTGAGGCTATCGAAAAGTTGATTTCCGAAGGATACGGCCCAAAAAGGACCATCTATATCGCTTCAGGACATGATGAAGAAATCGGAGGTGCAAAGGGTGCCAAGTTAATTGCTGAACATTTAGAAGCAAAAGGAGTCAAAGCTGCCATGGCCATTGATGAAGGAGGTTTTCTCTCAGAAGGATTAGTATCGGAAATCGAGCCCACCATTGCAGTGATTAATTTATCTGAAAAAGGATATGCCAGCTTTAAGCTTAGTGTTGAAACCAGAGGCGGACATAGCTCAGCCCCACCCCATGAAAACACTATTGGCATTCTTGCCAAAGCCATTGTGGATTTGGAAGAAAACCAACGACCTTACAAAATGGTCGATCCTTTAGATGATCAGTTGGAGTTTTTGGGACCGGAATTGCCCTTTATCGGTAAAATGGTTTTTGCTAACCCTTGGTTGTTTGAACGGTTTATACTTGAAGGATTAAATGCGCACACGACTACAGCCCCGACCATTATTGGCGGAGGAGTCAAAGACAATGTTATTCCAACTGTAGCGGAAGCAACTGTTAACTTTCGGATTTTACCTGGAGAAACAGTAGAATCGGTTCAAAAGCACATTGAGGAAACTGTTTCAGATAAGGTCAAAGTAGAGCAAAAGGGCTTTGCCACCAATCCTTCCCCCGTATCGGGAATTGATTCTGAGGCCTTTCAAATTTTACAAAAGACCATAACAAACCAGTTTCCGGAGTCCGTGGTAGTACCCGGAATGATAGGTGGAGGAACGGATGCACGATATTTTTATGGTATAGCTGATGATGTTTATCGGTTTTATCCTATTCGAATGGATTCTATTGCTATGACAAGATTTCATGGAATAGATGAAAAAATTTCTAAAGAAAATTACCGGGAAGTCGTAGAATTCTGCTACCACCTGATTAAAAACTTTAATTGATCCACTAAACAGACCACGAAACTTCAAAAGAGTAATTCATTTTCTTATCAGGATAGGGGTAACAGGGATTTGAGCTGTCTTATTAATAAATCCCCTTTCCTATTAACTTGCGGTAAGAGTACATTCTCATGCAAGACTTAGACCAGGAGATTTTTCATTCTATCAAAATTGGTGACCAGAAAGCCCTGGAAATGCTATTTCATGAATTCTATCAACCCCTCTGCCAATACGCCTACTCCTTCCTGCAGGACAGGGAGGATGCGGAAGAAGTAGTTCAAAACTCCTTTGTTAAAATATGGGAAAAAAGGGAGGAGATTGACATTCAGACTTCTGCAAAAGCCTATTTGTATAGAATGATTCGAAATTCCTGTTTAAATGAAATCCAGCATCAAAAAGTAAAATCACAGCATCAGGAATTGGCGAAAATGGATGGCCCGGGAATGGAGCAGTCATCAGATTCGATTGCGATTCATGGTGAACTCGAAGAAAAAATCAGGCAGGCCATGGAAAAATTACCTGAGCAATGTCGGCTAATTTTCAAGCTAAGCCGTTTCGAAGATTTGAAATACAAGGAAATCGCTGTTCAGCTGAACATTTCGGTTAAAACTGTGGAAAATCAGATGGGAAAGGCTCTCAAAATCATGCGCCATGAGCTGAAGGAATACCTCCCTCTTATTCTACTTCTATTGGAAAATTTTCTTGATCCATGAGCGAAAAAGAAGCTTTTGACATAGAGACCCTTATCGCAAAGTTCATCACAGATGAATGTAATGATGCTGAAGTTCAGCAGCTAGAGGAGTGGCGTGCCCAATCGGAAGAAAACGAAAAATATGTGGCGGATGCCCTGATGATTTTCCAGCGTGCCGAACTAGATGTAGATGAAAAATTCGATTCGAATAAAGCCTGGCAAAGTGTTTCTGAAAGAATCGAAACCAAGCCAAGGAGTAGAACTGCATTCATTGGATTATGGAAAATAGCGGCAGGACTTATTCTGATTGCAGCACTCTCCTATCTTTTCTTTCAGCAAATCAATTCAGCTGAAGAATTCAACTTTAGCAGTGATGCAAAGGTCCAAGTCCAGACACTTCCTGACCAAACCACCCTCGCTTTAAACCGGGATTCAGAATCCAAGGTGATTTATAATGAGAAAAAGAACATTGGTATTATAGAGCTGAGTGGAGAGGCTTTTATATCTATACCTGAGGATAAAAAGGTCAACTGGCAAGTCAAAGTAGAGGAATTAATCATTGAAGATATTGGAACTGAATTCAATGTAAAAGCCTATCCAGAAAGTCCTGAAGTGGAAGTATCTGTCTTATCCGGGGAAGTCCGGATTTACCTTGAGAATGAGGAAGGCATAAATATCATGGCTGGTCAGAAAGGGGCCTTCAATAAATCCAGTGGAGAATTTCAGTTGGATATTGCAGATCCGAATGTATCTGCTTACCAATCACGAAATTTCACCTATCAAAATCAGACATTGGAGACCATTGCTGATCAGCTAAGTGAGGTGTACCAAATACCCATAATTCTGGATGGAGATATAGGAGCCTGCACCTTAACTGTGAATTTTGAAAATGAGGAATTAGAGGATATCCTCAGCATTATATCCGAAACTCTGGGACTCGAAGTAAACCAAACCAAAGAGTCCATTACGCTATCTGGAGATGGTTGTTTTTAGACATTGAGTAATGAGAAAACCCCTGCTTTTTTTGGCTCTCAGCCTGCTTTTTAGCTTTGCCCTCAGGGCTGAAGAAAATAGGCTGCTGGACAAAGAGATCACGCTAAAGGTGGAAAACGAGCGCCTGGATGATTTCCTTAACAGACTTTCTCAAGAGGTGGGGGGAGTTTTCTCATACAGCCCTTCAGTCATCGACATAGAAAAGAGGATTTCAGGCGAATTTACCAATGAATCGTGCAGAGAAATCCTGGAAGCCGTATTTCAGGGAAGTATTCAGTACAAGGAGAAAGGTAACTATATCATCATTTCTCCAGCACCTCCACCTGAAAAAGAAATTACTATAAGCGGATACCTGGTAGACGAAAACTCCGGTGAAAGAATTCGAAACGCTACCGTCTATGACCCAATCACCCTTAAGTCTTCTACCACGGACGAATTTGGATTTTTTGAAATTGAAGTGAAAAATCCGAGTGAAAATTTCGAATTAATTATCAATCAGGAAAGGTATTCAGACACCCTTCTGGTGGACCAAAAAAGATCCTCCTTTTCACGGGTATTTCTAACAAAGGAAACTGCCGAAACGCTGACCAAACCCATGAAGGATTTCCTGCAGTGGGCAAAGGAATCTATCGGGGTCAGAAACAGTAAAAATGTGCGGGACACCCTATCTCGAAAATTCCAATTTTCCATACTCCCATTCGTCGGAACGAATAGCAAGTTATCCGGAAATGTGGTTAACGATTACTCAGTGAATCTGCTTGGGGGCTATTCAGCAGGAACCAACAAATTTGAAATCGGAGGGCTTTTCAACCTAGATCGTGGAGAGGTAAGTGGCTTGCAATTGGCTGGCCTCTTTAATCAGGTGGGTGGTGATGTACGCGGAGCGCAGTTTGCCGGACTAGCTAATGTAAACCTTGATTCACTTTCAGGTTTTCAAGGAGCTGGGATCATTAATTTTAATCTTCGAGATGTCAAGGGTGTTCAGGCCTCTCCCTTGCTGAACATTTCTGGAGGAAATACTCAGGGTTTTCAGGGTTCAGCCCTAATCAATTATACTCACAGAAATGTGGAAGGTGTGCAGGCTGCAATCCTAGGAAATATCGCCGGAGGAGCCGTGAATGGATTTCAATTTGGCCTGTTTAATTATGCCGATAGCGTAAAAGGAGCTTCGATTGGCTTATTGAGCTTTGTCAGAAAAGGATACCATACCGTCGAAATAGGAGCTGATGAAATCTACCCTACCAATATCGCATTAAGGACAGGAACCCGTGCTTTCTATAATATACTTTCAGCCGGAATAAGACCGGAGCAGGCCGATTCGGTTACATGGTCTTTTGGATATGGAATAGGTACTTCACCCAGGCTAGGAAAAAAGCTGTATTTAAATTTTGAACTCAACACTTCTCAAATGAATAAGGGGAATGTTCTTGCCACCAACCTGATCAGTAGGGCTTATTTGGGATTGGATTATCAGTTGGCAAAGGGAGTAGCACTTTATGCAGGTCCCTCTTTTAACATTCGGATTTTTGACACTAGTTACGATGATCATCCAGAGACCTTTGCTTACTTCACCCCAAGGGTATTTGGCCGAAATACCTTTGAAAGTCAAAATCTGGGACAAGAACTTTGGTGGGGTTTTCGGGCTGGAATTCGCTTTTTTTAAAGAATTAGGAAGGTTTTCAAACTTTTTTAAAATTTTTTTGAATCCTGCATAGGGGTAAGGTCTTGTTCGCCTGTCATAAAAGCGAAACAAACCTAGACCAATGAAAAATGTAAATCGAATCTTTGCTGTAGTCTTTCTGTTTGCCCTCAATCCACTTCAGGCCCAAACCGACAAGGAAGAGAAATCTATAGTGTACTACCACAAGGACATTCAAATCTCACTTGTCCCGTTCCTTGGGACCAATGGAGTCAATTCAGGCGCCACCATCAATGACTACTCCTTTAATATTCTTGGTGGATTTTCTGCCGGGACCAACAAACTGGAAATGGCAGGACTATTCAACATCAACCGAAGCGATGTGAAGTATGCCCAGTTTGCCGGTGTATTTAATCAGGTGAATGGCAAGATGGAAGGAGCTCAATTCGCTGGAGTAATCAACTCCACTCTTGGCTCAGTAAATGGCTTTCAGGCCGCCGGAGTAACGAATTTCACTACCGGAGCCGTAGAAGGCGCCCAACTCGCCGGGGTACTGAATTTCACCACAAGGAGTGTAAAAGGTTTTCAAGGAGCAGGGGTGATGAACTTTGCCGTAGGAAGTGTAGAAGGAACTCAGCTCAGTGGAGTCAGTAATTTTGCCATCGGTGACGTAAAAGGAGCCCAGGTAAGTGGCGTCCTAAATTTCGCACGAAAAGTGGATGGAGCACAAGTAGCTCTATTCAATTATTCAGATAGCATTTCTGGCGTGCCTGTTGGTTTACTGAGCATTGTAAGATCAGGCTATCATACTCTGGAATTAAGTACCAATGAAGTAATGCCTCTCAATCTTTCATGGAGGACAGGAGTAAGGCCATTTTACAATATTCTAATCGCCGGTATTCGACCCGAAATTGATGAAAAAGTGACCTGGTCTTTTGGCTACGGTATCGGAACTGCACCAAGATTAGGTAAAAAAACCTACCTGAATATCGAGGCTACCACGGAGCAAGTTACGAAAGGCGAACTCTTTGCAGTGAACTTAATTAACAAGTTTTATTTAGGCTTTGAATACCAAATCACCCCAAAAATAGCCGTGTTCGGAGGACCAACCCTTAACTATCGGGTGTTCGAAACTAACTATGAAAACCATCCTGCGCTTTTCGCATATGGAGACCCAAAAATCCAATACGAGCGCACTTATGATAATGGAAAAATCGGAGGCCAGCTCTGGTACGGAATGCGAGCAGGCGTTCGATTCTTTTAAAAATTAAAACAAACTAAAATCCAAAAACTATGAAAAACTACATCACAAAAAATAGCTTAATTCTATTTAGCCTTGTTCTTTTAGCAAGTTGCGATCTCACAGAAGACTACAGAGGATCAAACGATCTTGTGACAATTGAGAGAGACCTAAACAACTTCCAAAACATCCTTGCTGAAGATCATATGACAGTCAATGTTTCGCAGGGTCCGGTTCAGCTAGTCTCCGTAACTACTAATGCCAACCTAACAGAGAACTTGATCACCAGAGTTGAAGACAATACTCTGAAAATTGATTTAAAGAATGGCTCTTACCGAAGCACTACTTTCATCGTTGACATTCAGGTTCCTGATTTAGAGAAATTGCGATTTGATGATGCAGTGGATGGTGAACTGTTTATCATCTCTGATGAAGTGACAGTTGATATGCGGGATGCCTCTAAATTAACCCTTATGGGCAATGCTGATATATTGAACATTGGCCTATCAGATGCAAGCAAAGTTTATGGCTTTGATTTCCTTGCAAATACAGTGAATGTAAACTCTCAGGATGCCTCTAAATTGGAAATCTCGGTTATGAATCTTTTGCATGGCAAAGCTACCGATGGTTCCAAAATCAGATACAAGGGAACTCCATCCATCGATGTGAAAACAGAAGATGCTGCCAAAGTCATCAATGAAAACTAATTTGATAACCTTAAGAATAAACCAACAAAGGCGTGGAAAATTCCACGCCTTTTGTTTTTTGGGTGCTTAAAAAAATATTCAAGAAGAAACCCTTCTCCATTTGTTTGGAGTATAGCCCGTAAATTTTTTAAACATGCGATGGAAATAGGAGACATTTTCATAGCCCACCTGAAAGGCAATTTGAGTTACTCCCAAATTCGGATTTTCTAACAGCTTTTTTGCTTCCATTACTCTTAACTGATTTAGGTACTGGGTAAAAGTCATTCGCGTTCTTTCCTTAAAAAAGCGACAAAATGCCTCCTTACTTAGATTGGCTATGTTTGCAACCTCATCCAAAGAAATGGGTGAAAACTGGTTTTCGAGAATGTATTGAATTACCAAATTCATTCTTTGTCCATCCTTTTCAGAAAGCTGTGCAGAAAACTCATCCAAACCCAGTGGTACCAACTCAGTTTTATCTGAAATAATATCATCTAAAATTTCTAAGCCGGCAGACATCCTCCTCAGACCCTTAAAAGATTTGAATTGATTGATTTTCCCAGAAAGTGAATATTTATCCCCACCTGCTATCTGAAAACTTTTTCCTGCAAAACGATGAAGCTCTATCATGCTCTTCAAATCCTCCACTTCCTGAATAGTAGTTTTTAGGGCTGCCAAATCAAAAAAAATACTGATTCCATGGGAGATCAATTTAGTGCTTGGCTCAAAGAATTCAGGGTCGCTACGAAAAACATGTGGAACATTCTCTCCCAGAAGAAATACATCGCCTTGCTTAAAACGTCCCACATACCCCCTACTAAGAAACTGACCATGGCCTTTTCGAATCAGGGTTAGTTGAATTTCGGGATGTTGATGTAATCTATCGTAAAAATGAGCCCCCTCATCCTCCTGAAATCTGATAAACTCCTTATCTGATTTTGGGATTTGAAATGGAACAACTTTTATTAGGGTTTTATTATTCACCTATTTTGACAATTAACTGGCTAATCGAAAGAAAAATATATCAATATAATATACTTTTTTACTAATCCTGTGAACGAAAGTTACATTCCCTGATCCTACCTTTGAAATAAAAAACTATGAACTGGTATGGCGTTTTTCCTGCGGTGACCACCAAATTTCACCCGGACGGAAGTTTAGATATGGATTTATTTTTCAAGAACCTTGATTTCCAGTTAGACTCAGGGGTTCATGGAATTATTCTTGGCGGGACATTGGGCGAAAGCTCAGCTTTGACCACCGAAGAAAAAATTACTCTGACTAGAGAAACCGTGAAGCATGTGAATGGGAAAGTTCCTGTGATTCTGAATATCGCAGAGGGAGCTACGCAAGAAGCTTTGTTCTGGGCTGCAAAAGCAGAGGAGTTAGGAGCTTCTGGGTTGATGATTCTTCCTCCCATGCGCTATGCGGCAGATGCAAGAGAGGTAGTCACATATTTTAAGACCGTAGCGAATGCTACCTCGCTTCCCATCATGATTTATAACAATCCGATCGATTATAAGACCTTAGTCACGGTGGAGATGTTTGAGGAATTAGCCGAGTGTGAAAATATTCAGGCAATCAAGGAATCGACGAGGGACATTTCAAACGTGACCCGAATGATTAATCGATTTGGGGATCGTTATAAGATTCTTTGCGGGGTAGATACCTTGGCTATGGAGGAACTTCTGATGGGTTCTTGTGGATGGGTGGCAGGGTTAGTATGTGCCTTTCCTAAAGAAACTGTGACCATTTTCAATCTTGTTCAGGAAGGAAAAATCGAGGAAGCCAAAAAAATCTACAGATGGTTTCTTCCTCTTTTAGAATTGGACATTCATCCCAAACTTGTACAATACATCAAACTTGCTGAACATCACTGTGGCGTGGGTAGCGAGCACGTAAGGGCTCCTCGTTTAGCTTTGATAGGAGAAGAAAGAGAAAGAATAGAAAGAGTCATTACCGATGGCATTTCCAAAAGGCCTAAATTGTAAGAAAGAAAAAGACCTTTAAAGAATCAGTAATCATGGACATTAACCCAATTTTTGAATCCGCACAAGAAGCATTTTTAACCTATAAAAATTTACCTCCTGCTAAAAAGGCTGATTTTCTGGAATCAATTGCAGAAACCCTTGAAGGGAATCGAAGTGCGATTGTACTGATGGCTTCGCGGGAATCCAATCTACCAGAGGGACGAATCAATGGAGAATTAGGCCGGACCACAGGACAACTAAAGCTCTTTGCAAAAATCGTTAGAGAAGGAAGCTGGGTAGAAGCTACCATCGATCCTGCTGACCCCAAAAGGACCCCGCTTCCAAAAGCGGATATTCGAAGAATGCTTGTTCCTCTTGGCCCAGTAGTTGTTTTCGGGGCAAGCAACTTTCCATTAGCTTTTTCTACTGCAGGGGGAGACACAGCTTCGGCTTTGGCCGCAGGCTGTCCTGTTATTTACAAAGGACATCCGGGACATCCAGATACCTCTAAGTTTGTAGGACAGTGTATTTCCCAAGCTGTTGAAAAATCAGGACTTCCTTCTGGAGTATTCACTCATGTGGAAGGTGGTGTTAAAATGGGACAGGATTTAGTGAAGCATCCATTGGCAAAAGCTGTAGGCTTTACTGGTTCTTTCCATTCCGGGAAGTCTCTTTTCAATATCGCGAGTGATAGAGCGGAGCCTATTCCTGTGTATGCAGAAATGGGTTCAGTTAATCCAATTTTTGCTTTTGCCGGAAGGCTTAAAAGTGAACTGGTGCCCTTGGCCGAAAATTATGTGGCTTCTTTAACTCTCGGAGTAGGCCAATTCTGTACTAACCCTGGTTTGATCTTCGTTCCATCGGGACTGGCCGAAGGCTTCTCTAATGGGGTCAAAACAGCAGTTGAAAAAGTTTCTGCCGCTCCTATGCTGCATGGTGGGATTGCAGAATCTTATGACAAATCTGTAAATGAACTGGCCTTGCGTTCCGAACTGAATTGGATTAAATCTCCGGAAGCTAAAACCGATTTAAAGACCCATCCTGCTATTGCTAAAATCTCAGTCAAAGATTGGTTAAGTGACGATACTTTTCAGGAAGAGGTATTTGGAGCCTTTGGACTTATGGTGCTATATGATGATCCTTCAGAGTTGAAGGATGTGGCTCTCAAGCTAAAAGGACAACTAACCATCACACTTTGGGGTGATGGAGATGAATTAAAAGCTCAAAGAGAACTCATTTCTTTGTTACAGGAAAAGTGTGGAAGACTTCTATTTACCGGTGTTCCAACCGGAGTGGAAGTGGGTTATGCAATGCAGCATGGAGGGCCTTTTCCAGCCACAACCGATCCCCGAAGCACCTCTGTTGGGGCGTATGCCATCAAGCGTTTCGCGCGCCCTGTAGCTTTTCAGGATATGCCTTCCGCCTTGCTACCAAAAGAACTTCAGGATGAAAATCCTCTTGGGATTTTAAGACAGATCGACGGTAATTGGAGTAAATAATTTTATTTTAAGAGTCATTACTAAGCCAAAAAGGAGATGAAAAAAATCAGCCTGTTAATTATTGTAAGTCTATTGGGACTCACCCCAGTTTTTTCTCAAACTGAAGCTGAAGAGCTGGCAAAAAAATTGGCTAATCCCATCGCCTCCTTAATTTCCATGCCTTTCCAAA
This sequence comes from Algoriphagus sediminis, assembly GCF_030403435.1. Classification (GTDB taxonomy): domain Bacteria; phylum Bacteroidota; class Bacteroidia; order Cytophagales; family Cyclobacteriaceae; genus Algoriphagus; species Algoriphagus sediminis. Next base: position 78,847 of record NZ_JAUEPH010000006.1, on the reverse strand, counting down.
ATAATACAGACTATGGAATAGGTGAATTTCGGGGTTCCAGAAATACCCTGAATATCCAACCCGTGATTCCGATTGGGTTAAATGAAAACTGGAATTTGATTACCCGAGTAGTTCTACCTGTCATCACACAAAACAATATTACCTCAGAAGGGGCTAAGCAGTCGGGTTTGGGAGATGCGGTGGTTTCTGCCTTCTTCTCTCCAACTAACTCGGAAAAACTCACTTGGGGCGCTGGACCAGCTATCCTGGTACCTACAGCCACTAATGATGCTTTTGCCACTGATCAATTTGGGTTAGGACCAACAGCCGTTGCCTTAAAACAATTTAATGGGTTCACTGTAGGTGGCTTAATTAACCAGATTTGGGGTTTGTCCGGAGCAGAGGATAAACCAGATATAAATCAAATGTTTTTGCAACCTTTTTTCGCTTACAACTGGGCCTCAGGTGCAGGTATAGGTGCAAATATGGAATGGACTCAAAACTGGACCACCTCGAATTCCACAATCTGGTTAAACCCGACTGTTTCGGGCGTGACCAGCTTAGGAAAGCAAAAGATTCAACTGGTGGTGGGGCCAAGGTTTAACCTTGCTGCTCCTAGCGGAGCAAAAGCAGATATGGGCTGGCGAGCAGTTTTGGTGTTTCTGTTTCCGAAATAAAGAATACATGCGAAAAACTTTTTCCTGCATAGATGCACACACCTGTGGGAATCCGGTTCGGGTAGTTTCAGGTGGAGTTCCTTTCCTGGAAGGTAAAAATATGCTCGAAAAGCGGGATTACTTCCTTAAGCATTTTGACTGGATTCGAACAGGGCTTATGTTCGAACCTAGGGGTCATGACATGATGTCTGGCTCTATGCTCTTTCCACCTCATAATCCAGAAAATGATTTTGCAGTGCTTTTTATCGAAACCTCTGGCTGCCTTGCCATGTGTGGCCATGGTACGATCGGAACTGTGACCATTGCCATTGAAGAAGGACTGATTTTTCCCAAAACCCCAGGAATCCTAAGAATGGAGACCCCTGCTGGTTTGGTCCTAATCGAGTACAAGCAGGAGGGCAAAAAAGTAAAGTCAGTCAAACTCACTAATGTGAAAAGCTTCTTAGCTAATGACGCCCTGGAAATAGAAAGTGAGCATCTGGGTAAACTCACTGTTGATGTAGCCTATGGAGGAAATTTTTACTGCATCGTGGATCCTCAGGAAAACTTTTCCGGAATTGAGAATTACAAAGCAGAAGAGCTGATCGCAATGTCCAGAAGCTTACGAAAAAGAATGAATGAAAAATACGACTTCGTTCATCCAGATCATCCTGAGATTTCAGGACTTTCTCACATCCTTTGGACAGGAAAAACGATGGATTCTAACAGCACCGCTAGAAATGCAGTTTTCTATGGAGACAAAGCCATTGACCGGTCTCCTTGTGGTACTGGTACTTCGGCTCGCATGGCCCAATGGCATGCAAAAGGAAAACTGAAAGCCGGAGAAGAGTTCGTTCATGAGAGTTTCATTGGATCGAAATTTATTGGTCGAATCGAAGAGGTAACAGAAATTGGAGGGAAGCCAGCTATCATTCCTAGCATAGAAGGCTGGGCCAAAGTTTATGGATATAACACCATCATTTTAGATGATGATGACCCCTATGTACATGGATTTCAGGTAATTTGACAGCAGTCAGAACAACATGACAAGTCTAGAACTTTGTATTTTAGACTTTACACTAAAAAAAATGAAACCATACGCAGAAATAGATGAGTCCAAATTTCCGATAATCTACGTTCGATTTACTGGTCAAAAGAGTACCGACGAAAATTTTCAGGCTTATCTTGATGGGAATAAAAACTGTTACAGACACCAGAAAAAGCTGGCAATATTATTCGATGCAAGTAAAGCATCCTTACCTTCCTTTAAGCATCAGAAAATGCAGGCAGATTGGCTGAAGGAAAACGAAGACCTGATGAGAGAGTACTGTTTGGGAACAGCTTATGTGATTTCGAATCCAGCGGTAAGAATGATTTTGAAGGGAATTTTCGCTCTTCAGAAGCAACCCGTTCCTTATGAGATTTTTGGAAGAAAAGAGGACGCAGAATTATGGCTTAAAAGCAGACTTGAGAATTAATTGTTGATAATCAGGACATCCCAATTATGAAAAGACAACAGATTAAAATGAAATCAATTTTTACTTTCTTTCTTTTCATGTCCACCCTATTCTGTTTGCCGAATGAAGGCAGGGCTCAAGCAAATGAATCTCTATTTAGTGCTTCTGAACCCATTAAAATCAAGTTGGCGTTTTCAATCGAAGAACTCCAACAATCTGAATCAGACACGGTCTATTTCCCTTCGATACTTCATTATACAACTCAGGGTAGTGATTGGGACTCCTTGGAGGTGTTGGTCAGAGCCAGAGGAAATTCGCGGAGAACCCGCTGTGATTTTCCTCCTATCCGAATAAAAATTGAAGAAGAAGCCTCCAAAAACACTCTGTTTGAGGGAGAAAAAGCACTCAAGTTAGTTGTCCCTTGTGAGGAGTTTAATAGCTATCTAGCTTTGGTCAGAAAAGAATACCTTATTTATAAGTTTTATGAAGAAATCACTCCTTATCATTTCAAGACAACCTCAGTGAATCTTGGTCTGACGGATGAAAGCAAACGAAAACCAAAAACTTATGAATTGCCTGCTTTTCTAATTGAAGATGATGATAAGGCCGCAGAAAGGTTTGGAGGACAAATAACTGATCTAAGAATTATCCGACCAGATTTACTCAATGATACAGCTTCGCTAAAACAGGATATTTTCGCCTTTATGGTAGGCAATACTGATTGGTCAAATACCACCCAACATAACGTCAAAGTCATGGAAAGAGAAGATCAAAAACTGGTTGCAATACCTTATGACTTTGACCAGGCAGGTTTTGTTGATGCACCATATGCCAAACCGTACGATCGTCTACCAATTGAAAGTACAAAAGAGAGGTTATACCTAGGAGTATGTCAAGACCCAGAGCTTTTAGCTTTTGTGAAAGACCTATTTCTTTCAAAAGAGTCAAAAATAATGGGACTTATAGAAGGCCTAAATGATGAAATCCCAAAAGGTCAAGTCAAAGAAGCCGAAAGGTTCATTTCAGAGTTTTTTGAAATTCTGAAAGATGATGAGGAATTTCAAAAGCAAATTATTGATAACTGTGTCTCATATTCATTAGGACAAGAGGACTAATCACGTGCTATACTCTCAATAAATGAAGCAAACAATCATCATCGGCGGAGGAATAGTGGGGCTATTCACAGCTTATTTTTTACAGAAAGAAGGTGTAGAAGTTACCATCATCGATCGCACCGACCTTAAGGACAATTGCTCCACTGGTAATGCCGGAATGATTGTGCCCAGTCATATCATTCCGCTAGCCGCACCGGGTATGGTCGCGAAAGGAATTTCATGGATGTTTTCCTCCAAAAGCCCCTTTTATATTCATCCAAGATTGGACTATAAACTGGCTCAATGGTGTATGCTTTTCTTTAAATCTGCAAATCAAAAGCAGGTAAATAAAGGTATCCCATACCTGAAAAACCTTAGCCTTCTGAGTAAGTCGCTTTATTTAGATTTTAAGGAAGAGCATACAGATGCTGCTCTTGCTCTTCAGGAAAAAGGCCTAATGATGGTCTATCAAACCGAAGCTGTGGAGAAGGAGGAAATTGAATTTGCTGAACTGGCAAGAAAACATGGGCTGGCAGCCGACATTCTTAGTCCGGAGGATATTCAAAAAGTGGAGCCCAATCTTGAAGTTATGGCTCGAGGTGCTGTACTTTTCCCAGGAGATGCCCATCTGGATCCCGGAGCCCTATACAGTTTTCTGAAAAAATATCTGGAAGAAAAAGGTGTCCGATTTATGACAGAAACACAGGTATTGGGATTTGAAAAGTTGGGAAGAAAAGTCCACGCGGTATTGACTGATCAGGGAAAGTTCGAAGCGGCAAAAGTGATGCTTTGCGGAGGTTCCTGGTCGGGTGAACTTGCAAAAATGCTCGGCTTTTCGCTACCGATGATGGGGGGAAAAGGTTATTCCTTTATTCAAGAAAACAAACCAGAAATTCGCCAAGCGACCATACTGACAGAAATGAAAGTGGCAGTAAGTCCTTATGGTAAGCAGGTGAGATTTGGAGGAACCATGGAAATCGCCGGCACTGATCAATCGGTAAACATTAATCGGGTCAAAGGCATTTATGAAACCATCAATCGATATTACCCCGACTTTCAAGCCAAATTTCCTGAAAAAGAGCAGATCTGGAAAGGACTACGACCATGTTCCCCAGATGGCTTACCCTACATTGGATTTGCCCCTGGCTATGCCAATGTTTTGGTGGGAAGCGGTCATGCCATGATGGGCATATCCATGGCTCCCGGAACCGGGAAAATTCTATCCGAAATACATCAAAATAAAGAATTCGGAATGGATATTAGTGGGTTCGCTGTGGATAGGTTCTAACCACTCATCTAGTCAAAACAATCCAAATCAAATTTTCAAACTGAGTCTAAATTGATTTCGTTATATTCAGCCTTACATAACGAAAATTCATGAATTCAGTAGAACACGCGATCCAAATAGTTAGAGATAGTGTAAAATCATTTTCAGGGACAGAAGTAATTTCGCTGAAAAACGCCATAGGTCGAACATTAAGTAAAGGAGTCGCTTCCCCTCTGAATCTTCCCTCCTTCCGGCAGTCTGCCATGGATGGATATGCGTTAAATCTTCATGATTCTGACAGTTATGAAGTAATTGGAGAAGTAAAGGCAGGTGATCCGATAGATATAACACTTAAACCTGGTCAGGCCTCAAGAATATTTACCGGTGCTCGAGTTCCTAATTCTGCGAATTCTATAGTCATTCAGGAAAAAGTTTCTAGGGAAGGAGATCAACTGAAGCTAGAAGCTGAACCGAAAACCGGTGATTTCATCAGAAATATCGGTGAACAAATCGCCAAAGGATCAATCCCATTGGATAAGGGGCACACCATCAATCCCTCTTCTCTTGGCTTATTGAAAAGTCTGGGAATTCAGGAAGTGGAAGTGGTGAAAAATATGAAGGCTGCCATCATCGTGACAGGCAATGAGCTGGTAGAGAGTGGGCAGACCCTTAAAGAAGGACAAATTTACGAAAGCAATAGCGCTGTAATCGAAGCAGCATTGAAATCCAAAGGAATTCAGGAAATCAATAAAATCACCGTCAGAGATAATCTTGAGGATACAATTTCCAAACTTAGAACTGCTCTTGACGAAAATAATTTGGTATTGCTCTCGGGTGGAATATCCGTTGGTGAATATGATTTTGTAGGCCAAGCACTGAAAGCTCTGGAAGTGGAAGAGCTATTTTACAAGGTTCTTCAAAAACCAGGTAAACCCCTGTTTTTCGGAAAACGAGGTGGAACCTATGTCTTTGCATTGCCGGGAAATCCAGCATCGACTCTGACTTGTTTCTACGTCTATGTGAACTTATTGATCGACCTCTTCAAGTCCGCTGAACATCCGGGATTACTTCGAGTGAAATTTCCAATTGCTCAGGATTATGAGAATAAATTTGGTAGGGCCTTATTCCTTAAAGCCCGTGTAAATAATAATTCAGTTGAAATTTTAGATCATCAGGCGAGCAGCACGATGATTAGCTTTGCGAAAGCAAATGCTCTAGTCTATATCCCAGCTGAGGTAACGGAAGTTCTAGCCGGAGACCTCGTAGAAACCATAATTCTCCCCTATGGAAGCTAAGGTCAAAGGCAGAATCTGGGTAGAGCTCGAAGGTGAAAAATTCATGGGTAAAGGTCACCTTCAGTTACTGAATGCCATTCAGGAAACGGGTTCTCTAAATGGGGCAGCCAAACAAACCGGAATTTCTTATCGGAAGGCATGGAGGCTTATTCATCAGATTAATGAATTAGCGAAAGAAGAAGTGGTCTTGTTGAAAAAGGGCGGTGCCAAAGGTGGTGGTACCAAAATCACGGCCTACGGTTTACAGCTTCTGGAATTTTATTCTGGTTTGCAACGTGAATTCTCAGAAAAAATGCAGAGCTACATCCAAAAACACGAGGAGTTATGGAAATAGCTACTGGCACTTTGGTCTTATTTCTGGTGATTTTACCGGTACTATCCTTTCTCTATGCCAGCGTGGGCCATGGAGGGGCAAGTGGGTATTTAGCACTCATGGCTCTTTTTAGCTTCCCAAATGAGACCATGAAACAAACCGCTTTGCTTTTGAATCTATTCGTGGCTGGAGTGGCTTTTTATCATTATCAAAAAGCAGGTCATTTCCGGAAGGACTTATTTTGGCCTTTTGCTATGGCTTCAATTCCTGCAGCATTTCTAGGAGGAATGACTCAATTGGATCCTAACCTCTATAAAAAAGTATTAGGGGTGCTTTTAATCTTTGCTGTAGCAAGAATGCTTTGGCAGAAGACAGAAAAGCAAGACCCAACCAAATCCATCAAATTTATCCAGGCCTTTGTCCTTGGGGCCTTGGTTGGTTTCTTTTCAGGTTTGATCGGAATCGGGGGAGGGATTATTCTCACCCCAATCATTCTTCTCCTACACTGGGGAAACATGAAAGAAGCCGCTGCTGTTTCAGCTTTATTTATCTGGGTGAATTCTGCAGCAGGAATTATCGGTCAATTTACTTCCGGAGTGGAGCTCTATCCCATTTCGGCATTGATGGTTGTTATCGCTGTTTTGGGAGGTTTAGCCGGCAGCTATCTGGGAAGTCAAAGATGGAATAATCGGGTTTTGGAATATGCACTGGCTACTGTTCTGATCACAGCATCTGTTAAACTATTACTCTTTTAAGCAATGAAAATCGAATTCAGATATCATGGAAAGCTTTCTGAAGTTTTGGGAAGAAACTCTGAAAAACTTCAAGTCAATTCCCAAAATGCCGGAGATTTAATCAGGGAGCTTATCCTTCAAAAACCGCAACTGAAGGAGACTACATTTCAGTTGGCACAAAAGAATAAAATTCTAAAATCGGAAGCTCCAATTGAAGAATTGGATATCGATGTTTTTCCACCATTTTCCGGAGGATGAGAAAGTGAACCGATACCAAAGACATATTCAATTAGCCGAAGTCGGAGCAGAAGGACAGGCGAAGCTTGAAGCTGCCAAAGTGCTCATAGTGGGCGCTGGTGGTCTGGGATGTCCTGCCCTGCAGTATCTTGCGGCGGCAGGTATTGGGACTATTGGTATCGTGGATGGAGACCGGGTATCGCTCACGAACTTACAACGTCAAGTTCTATTCGATGAAAAAGACATTGGTCTGAACAAAGCTGAGAGGGCAAAGTCAAAACTGGAAAAATTTAATTCAGACATTGAAATACAGAGCTTCCCCTTTCACTTAGGTTTAGAAAACGCAGAAGACATCCTCTCGAAATTTGATCTGGTTCTGGATTGCACAGATAATTTCGTCACTCGCTATCTGATAAATGACATCTGTGTTCGGATCAACAAACCCTTTGTTCATGGATCCTTGTACAAGTATGAAGGTCAGGTTTCTGTGTTCAACTATCAAAATGGCCCCTCCTACCGCTGCCTTTTCCCAAATCCTCCCAAAGCTGGAGATGTACCCAACTGTAATGAAATAGGGGTGCTGGGAGTACTTCCAGGAATTATCGGGACCATTCAGGCTACTGAGGCGATAAAGATGATTTTAGGATTAGGTGAAGTGCTGAGCGGAAAGCTTTTACATTATGACCTTCTTCATCATAACCAGAAGATCCTTGAATTTGAAAGAAATGAGGAGCTGATCGCAAAAATCAAAGAATCAAAAAATATTGAGCTGGTTGATACGGATGATTGTCAGCTGGACGTACAAATTTCCATTGAAGAAATAACCGATCTGGATAAAGCCCTACTCATTGATGTCCGCGAACTCGATGAGTTTCCTAGAATTGAAAAAGCGAATGTCTCAGAAATCCCTTTGAGTCAATTGACTCAAATGATTGGAGAAATCCCGTCTAAGGGAATGAAAATATTCTTTTGCGCGTCTGGAGTAAGAAGCAATCAAGCTTTGGCGGTAGCCAAAAAAGAAAATATACCTAACTGCTTCAGCCTGCTGGAGGGAGCAGAAGAATTGGAAAACTGGATAAAGAAATGAAAGAAGCCATCCAAGATATATTTATTAAAGGAGCAATAAGACCTGAATTAGTGGCCAAAACCATCGCAGGTCATGAATCAAAAACAGACCTAGGAGCTCATGACATTTTCCTAGGTCGGGTGAGATCCGATGAAATAGATGGAAAAAAAGTGGCAGCCATCGAATTCACAGCGCAGGAGGAAATGGCTAATTCTATGAGTCAGGAAATTCAGTCCGAAAGCTTTAAAAGATTTGACTTGGAGAGCATTCAAATCTACCACAGCATAGGGCGTGTAGAGGCAGGTGGTTTGTGCATTTTCGTGATGGTTTCGTCAGGACATAGGCAGCAGGTTTTTGAAGCCTTGCCCCACATCGTCAATGAGCTGAAAGCTAGGCTTCCAATTTTCGGTAAGGAAATTTTCGAGGATAAATCTCATCAGTGGAAAGTGAATAAATAAGTATGGTAGATATCACACATAAGCAAAATACACTTCGCATCGCAACAGCTCAGGCAGTAGTTAAAGTTGGTCATGCAGATACGATTGAAGCAATAAAAAACGGAACCGTTCCCAAGGGGGATGTTTTTGAAATGAGCCGGGCGGCTGGGCTGTTGGGCATTAAAAAAACCCCGGACCTTTTGCCCGATTGCCATCCACTTCCTATAGAGTTTGGTGGAATCAAATATGAAATTGAAGGTCTGGAAATCAAGATTCTCTGCACCATCAAAACCATCTACAAGACCGGGGTGGAAGTGGAAGCCATGCATGGAGCAAGTGTGGTCGCCTTAAACATTTATGATATGCTGAAACCTATCGACAAGCAGGTCGAAATTCACCATATCAGACTGCTCCATAAAAGTGGGGGCAAGTCCGATATCAATTATTCAACAGCATCGAAGAGTTAAACCATACGTGAGCCAAAACAAAGAAATATTGAAAGACTCCTTTGGGAGAAAACATAGTTATCTCCGGATTTCATTGACCGAGAGGTGTAACCTTCGCTGTTCTTATTGCATGCCCTTGGAAGGTGTGACTCTCCTGCCAAAATCACACCTCATGAATGCTGAAGAGGTTTTCCAGATCGCCAAGATTTTTGTGAATGAAGGAGTGGATAAAATCCGTCTGACTGGTGGTGAACCATTAGTCAGGAAGGACTTTCCTGAAATTCTCAGGAAGCTCTCCAGCCTTCCGGCAAAGCTCACCATGACTACCAACGGGGTGACAGTAGACAGGCATTTCGATTTATTAAAAGAATGCGGAATGCAGACCATCAACTTGAGTTTAGACACACTCCAAAAAGAGAGATTCAAAGAAATCACCTTTCGGGATCAGTTCGATAAAGTTCATGAAAACATGTTTAAGCTTTTGGAACTGGGGTTCAAAGTGAAAATCAATGTGGTGCTGATGAAAGGGGTTAATGATGATGAGATCATTGACTTTATTGAGTTCACGAAAAACTATCCTTTCGTAGTCCGATTCATAGAATTCATGCCATTTGAAGGGAATAAATGGAAAAGAGACCAGACCGTATCTCTAAATGAAATTCTGGAAAGGCTGAATTCATTTTATCCAAAAAATGATATTCTTCGAATTCCGGATGCTCCTAATGACACCGCAAAGAATTATAAAATCAAAGGCTATTCAGGGGAATTTGGAATCATCAGTACGGTTACAAATCCGTTTTGCGATAGCTGCAACAGAATCAGACTTACAGCCAATGGGCAATTAAAGAACTGCCTATTTTCCCAATCCGAATCAGATCTTCTGACTCCTTTCAGGAATGGAGAGGAAATCCTCCCAATAATTCAAAAAGCTGTAGGCAAAAAATTCGCCATGCGGGGCGGTCTATCTAAACCGGATGATTTCAACAATCCGGAAATGCACCATAACCGGAGTATGATCAGGATCGGAGGTTAGCCTTGGAAAGAAGTTTTCGGTAGGCCTCAGGAGTATCCATGTCATCCATGGAGGATTCCAATTCCACAAAGATCACCTTATCCTTATGCTTCTTTACCAAAGGTTTTGCACCTAAATCACCTCTCAGCTCCTTAATCCCCCCGAAATATTTTTTTGGGAAGATCACCGGAGGTCCAGACCAACCTTCTTTTGATTTGGAGACGATAATCGCTTCAGGATTCCTTTTGTGTTGATCAATCAATCTCTTCAAATCCAAAACAGTAATCAAAGGCTGATCAACCAAAAAGAATAAAGCTGCATCTGATTCCTCTAGTTCCTCCATGGAAAATGCCATAGAATTCCCCATTCCTTCTGACCAATGGGGATTGATGAGGGATTTGGTGGGAAGCTGATGTGTTTGGCGCTTAATGTTTTCCCCTTCATAGCCTAAAATCAAATGAATAGGAAAATCAAGTTGCGTTAGCTTCTGGATCTGATAAGCCACTAAGCTTTGATCTCCCCAATCAAGTAGAGCCTTTGGACTTCCCATACGGCTCGAGGAGCCTGCAGCCAGAAGGACAATGCTAAGCTCAGGCATGGATTCGGCCTGATTTATTTTTCAAGGGTTGAGGATTCCGGTTTCTGGTGACCGAAAGGATTTCTCCAATGATTGATACGCCAATTTCATATGCTGATTCGGCTCCGATGTCAATCCCGGCGGGTCCATGAAGCCTTTCTAAAAACTCAATCTCAGCTTCAGGGTGAAACTCTAAAAATTTACCAAGCAACTTTTCCCTCCGATGTGCCGGACCCAAGAGCCCTAAATAGTCAGGCTTTGAATCCTTTAGCGCGAGAAGATACTGCACGTCTTTATTGAAGCTATGGGTCATTAGAATGACCGCAGTATTTTCTCCAAAATCTGAAGGATTTATAGCATCAAAAGTCGGAGTCTTCAAACTGCTCGCTCCTTCAAAAAAATCAATTGTTTTATGTTCATCTGGACTTGCAAAAATATGAACCTCCCAGCCCAGATTATCTGCTAGCTTCGCAAGCGCAACAGCATCATGCTCAGCACCGAAAATACAAAGCTGAAACAAGGGGCCAAATTCCTGTTCAAAGCTTGCAGAAGCATCAAAATCACTGGTTTTACTTTCCGGTTGGAAAGTGAAATCCTCTGAACCTATGGAAATAATGGATCCCTGATTTTTACTGGATTCCTGATTGTCTGTACCGGGTTCATAAAAGCTCTTAATTGAGAAATTTTGTCTTGAGCTAAGTGCCTTTTCAAATGATGTGAGAAACTCATCCTGAACTGTAAAAGGCTCAAGAAGCACATAGAGCGTACCTTCGCAGCCCAACCTATACGTCCCATCATAGCTCATCAGGCGGGCTTTCCCATTTTCAAAGACATGCTGTGCCTGTCGGTAAACCTCCTTCTCCACACAACCTCCACTAACAGCCCCAACCCATTTTCCGTTTTCAGCCAAAAGCATCCTGACTCCCGGCCTTCGATAGGAAGATCCTTCCAAGGCTACGACCGTGGCAAGAACCATTTTAAGGCCTTCGTTTTGCCATTTGACGGCCGTTTGGATAATGGATTTGAATTCGTGGGTCATATACGAAGATACAAAGGCAAAAAGTAACTAGAAAGAATTAAAAAGAGGTGTCGATCCAGCTTTTAGGATAGAATCATTAAATTAAGTAAAATCTAAATCTCAAAAGTATGTCTGGATTCCTCATATTCGGAGCGGTCATTCTGGCCTTAGCTCTATTTGCGATTTCTGTCTACAACAAATTTGTCAGAAACCGAAACCTCGTAAAGGACGCATGGAGTAATATTGATGTGGCGCTTAAACGTCGGTATGACCTGATCCCGAATTTGGTTGAAACAGTGAAAGGTTATGCCTCCCATGAAAAGGAGACTTTGGATGCGGTCATCAAAGCAAGAAATCAGGCAATGAGCGTTCCGCCCGATGATGTGAACGGCAAAATAAAAGCAGAGAATATCTTTCAAAACGCATTAAAAAGTCTTTTTGCTTTGAGCGAAGCGTACCCAGACTTAAAAGCCAATGTCAACTTTCTTGACCTTCAGGGAAAGCTGAATGAAATGGAAGAAAACCTGGAGCGAAGTCGACGATATTATAATGGGACGGTTCGGGAGAATAACACCTATGGGGAGAGCTTCCCGGGAATGCTTTTGGCCGGAATGTTTAACTATCAACACTTTGATTACTTCGAGGTGGAAGAAGCTGCCCGTGAAAATGTAAAAGTGGATTTTTCATAAAAGTGAAAATTAGATTCACATCAGTGCTCCTTTTTTTTGGGATTCTTCTTGGCTTTGGCCTATCGGCCAAAGCACAGGATTTTGAAGTAAAAGACTATGAAGTCTCAGTTCGAATCGATAAGGAAGGTTTTTTTGATGTAGAGGAGAATTATGATGTTTTCTTCTTTTCCCAGAGACATGGAATTTATAGAGATATCATCCTGAATTACAATGTCCTTGGAGCCGACGGCAAAGAAGAAAGGCGAGAGATTTCATTGAGTAATATTGATGTGCCCAACCATAAGTTTGATGCTGATGGGGAGTTTGCACGAAGGCTATTTGGAACTGCTCAAATCAAAATCGGAGATGCAAATATTTTCGTAGAAGGCGATGTAAACTATCAAATTAATTATCGTGTGAAGAAGGCTTTCCTCCATAATAAGGAAGCCATTCAATTCTATTGGAATCTTAAACCCACCGGCTGGTTTGCTGATTTTAAGGACATGTCCTTTCGCGTTCAGCTGCCAGAAGGGGTAAGAATTAATGAGAATAATGTATTTGTTTATTCAGGTTTCTTCGGCAATAGCGCAGAGAGTGAAGCTTTTGAGATCACCATTTCTGGAAATGAAATAATCGGTAAAGCTTTGCCAGGCTTCAATTCCTCTTATGGAGAAGCTGTGACACTCCTGATTAACCTTCCCCCAGGCTCAGTCAAGGAAATCAAGCCTTTTTGGCCCTTTTGGTCAGATTATGGTTGGTTCATTCTGATTATGGCCATTGTCCTGATTTTCTACCTTATTTGGAGAAGACATGGGAAAGAAGATCACACTCCAATGGTCATCAGCTATTTCCCTCCTAAGAAAATTGATCCGGCTATGGCAGGGTTCCTTATCAATGATAAGCAGGATTCCATGGATTTGATTTCCTTAATTCCCTATTGGGGTTCACAGGGTTTAATCCAGATAAATGAGATCGATAGCGGTGGTTGGTTTTCAAAGAAAGACACCGAAATTGTAAAACTCAAAGAATTACCTGCTAAACCTTTACCTAGCTATGAAAGGCTTTTCTTCGAAGAGTTATTCGATGGGAAAAGTTCAGTTAAAATCAGTGACCTTAAGGATAGCTTTTACCGAAAAATGAATGATTGTAAGAGCATGCTAAAAAAAGAAGCTCAGGTTTACTATCTGGAAAAGTCAAGAAAGGTGCAGGGTTTGGTCGGATTTGGCCTCGTCCTAACCATCCTTTTCATCGGTTTCGCGTTTCTTTTTTTCTGGGGATTCTTTGCCGCACTCGCTCTCCTTTTGACGTCCATCATCCTTCTTCTGTTTAATTTCTACATGAGCAAAAAGAACCCGAAGGGAAATGAAATCTTCTCTGAGCTTAAGGGCTTTCGCCAGTTTATCAGAACAGCAGAAGAAAATCGAATTAAGATGCTAATCAGAGAATCTCCGAATTATTTTGAAGATACCATGTCCTATGCCTTAGCTTTTGGGTCTCTGGAGAGATGGTCTGATAAGTTTGATGCGCTCGGTGAGAGACCACCGGAATGGTACCATACCCCACATGGCAGCTATGGCTCTATGAATAATTTCTCAAAATCATTCAGTAGAAGTATGTCAAACACCCAATCCAACATGGTCAGCCAGCCTTCCTCAAGTGGTAGTAGCGGAGGTGGATCTTCAGGAGGCGGCTTTGGTGGTGGTGGAGGCGGAAGCTGGTAATGCTCTATATGCTGTTGATAAAATCTAAACGCAAAAAATCTAACCCTTTGAAATTTTGAATTCTGTCTTTATGAAATTGATATCAACCATTTATTTCCTTTTTCTTCTACCCTTTTTGGGCAATGGTCAAAGTTCTACCTCCAAGTCATTCGACCCGAATAAGGACCTTTTACTGCTTCACCTAGATTGCAAAACTGATGTAGATGATGTTCACACCTTGGCTGCCTTTGTGACCTTGCTTTCACATCCAGATATGCCCAAAATCAATTTCCATGTGGTAACTGGGACTTACGGAATCCAGGAAGGACTCTATGTGCCTCCTAATCCACTTTTTGAATTGGCCCTGGATGATAAGGATTGGAGCGATGCTCATGCGGATAGAAATCAGGCAGTACAAAGAGTGGCCAAACTAGCAACAAACACCCTGAAAAATGGCGGTGATATTTGGATCGCCGATGGCGGTCAATCCGATTTTTCTGCCATGCTCGTAAAAATGGTTGAAAGAGAAATCCCAGGGCTAGATATCCCTGATCGGATTCATATTGTCCAGCATAGCGATTGGAACGAGGAAGTCACTTCTCCACAGGCTTTGGCATTTGTGAAAGAAGCCACAGATTATCATAAAATTCCAGATGGGAATGCCGTAGGAAATGGCACTCCCGGCTTCAGAACTCCAAAGTTTGATGGATGGAAGACCATGCTTTCTGATGAAGAGCTTTTAAAAATCTGGGAGCTAGCCCTAGAGATTGGGCTGGAATTTAACGCCAAAGAAGGAAGATATAACAATGAAGCGGTTGAATCCGGAGGCGTGGATTTTTCTGACCTTTCAGAGGTCTGTTATATCCTTGGTTTAGAGGATATCAAAGACACCCAAGAGTTTTTCAAGAGGTACGGGAGGTGAGGTTACTTCTCTTTTCCTCCAAGGATAATTACTCGTCCAGTACTATCAGGTAAAAAATGACGCAAATTTAAGTACATCAAGCATGATAAATTTTCGAAATCGGAGTTAGGATTATCCCCAAATATTAAAAATTCTGGAATGTCCCTTGGAATTTCTGGATCCAGCTGAAAATCAAATGGTGAAAAAAGGGTCGAGTATAAATTGAACCCGTCATAATCTTCCATCTCTGTTACACTATCAATTTGAAACTTAAATTCTGGAAAGCTCAACTCGCTTTGATCAAAATTTAAAGAAATCATCTCCTCCTGAACAGATACTACTACTGGATAATAGAATTCAGCAATGACAGGCATCGGTGAAAATGGATCACCAGAATAATTACGTTCAGGAAAATTAAACATGGCTTCTGTAATACCTTCCAACTCCTTCAAATCTGGCCCTTCGATGGCGAGGTCCTCTTGATGAGTACATCCCAAAAAGATAAAGCAAAAAAGAGTGGGAAGAATCCCATTACTGGATTTTAATGTTTTCATAACCCTAGATTGTGAAAAAAAAATGAATCATTTTCATTAATAGTTTAACTATTTCCAGCCAACTAAACTTACCCTGATAACCCTGTCTTGATTCGTGCTAACAAGGTCAATATCCATAAAACTAGCTCGATTAAATACCCCAGGGTTTTCACCATAAAGAAGAAAATCTGGTGTGCCCTTCGATCTCTTTCGGAAACCTGGAGAACCAAGTAAATTTAAATAAAGATTGTGGCCGTTGAGTAGACTCAATTCTCTCGTAGTAGAAATATTAAAATTAAGTTCAGGCAGAATTGGGTCATTGGACTGACTAAACCTGAGAGTTATCAACCCATCATTTACCGAAACATTCACTGGAAAATTAAACTTCAGATATGAAGTATCTACAGCACTGGTAATCAAAGGTCCTGAATACTTGGTTACGGAACATTCTACACTATAATTACCTTGAAGAGTGTCCAAATCAGGGCCTTCAGTGACGGGTTCTTCGGCTGAAGTACAAGCCATCAAAAAACAAAGTATAAGAACTGAGATATTACTTTTCATACCCCATTTTACCTAGATTAACTGGAAACCCCTCTGCAAAAATTGCCAAATTCAAAATTGATTTTAGTAAAAAATGCAAATTACAGCATCGATTAATGTATTATGCGATATGAAGTATCTCCTAGCAATCATATTGTTTTTTTCTTTATGGTTTGTATCCAATGGTCAGGACACCATCTTCTATAAAGAAATAGATACCACTAAACTCTATCTGGAAATTTATCCTTCTGAAATCCAACAAGATTCAAAGAACCCCGCCGTGGTGTTCTTTTTTGGAGGTGGTTGGATAGGAGGCACGAGAGATCACTTTAGACCGCATGCAGAGTACTTTTCAAAAAGAGGATTAACATGCTTCCTGGTGGACTACAGGATTCAAAGAATCCATAAAACCACACCTTTTGAGTCTTTGATGGATGCTAAATCCGCTATGCGGTACATCAGGAAAAATGCTGAACAGTTCGGTATTGATCCCGACAAAATTATAGCCTCTGGTGGATCAGCTGGCGGTCATTTGGCTGCGGCCACTGCCATAATTAAGGACTTCAATGACCCCCTAGATGACATGTTGATCGACCCTGTTCCAAACGCTCTTGTTCTGTTCAATCCGGTAATTGATAATGGCCCTGGTGGCTATGGATTCGAGAGAATCGGAGAGGAATACTTGAGGTTTTCACCCCTTCATAACATTCGAGAAGGTGCCCCACCAACCATCCTATTTCTTGGAACAGAAGATAATCTGATCCCAGTAGAAACTGTAGAATATTATAAAACCGTAATGGAAAATGTCGGTAGCAGATGTGATCTTCAAATATACCCAGAACAAGGACACGGCTTTTTCAATTACAGAAATTTTGACTTTTATAAACAAACCATCCTCGAAGCTGATTCTTTTCTTCAAAGTCTAGGTTTTTTAAATTGGAGCCCAGTGGTAAAAATCGAATGAGGATGGAAATAAACCCTCAAAATATATCTATTTTTTTTTAAAGGATTCTTGACCCCTTAGCGTTCAATCAAAATGAAAAAGACAAAGACCCACATTCGAATTTTATCAGCACTGATAATTATTGGTATTTCAGGATTTATCGGTCTTAATCTTAAGCAGCCTGAAACCTCCAAAGAACTCACCTTTTCGGGGTTCGATACACTAGTTTGGTCTGATGAATTTAATTCAGATGGCCCAATTGATCCTGATAAATGGTTTATGCAAACCCAACTTCCTGAAAGCGGAAATGGCAGTTGGTGGGGAGGGCTCTTGCAGCATTATACTGATAAGCAGGATAATGCCTTCGTGAAGGACGGTTATTTAAATTTGGTGGCCAAAAAAGAACCTTATGAAGATCAGGGAGTGCTTAAGCAATACACCTCAGCTCGCTTGAATTCCAAATACGCTTTCACTTACGGACGGGTTGAAGTAAGAGCAAAAATGCCTGAAGGGTATGGTACTTGGCCTGCGATATGGATGCTTAACACGAACATTGATGAAGATGGGGCTTATTGGGATAATGAGGGGTATGGAACTACAGTGTGGCCTTATTGCGGAGAGATTGATATCGTGGAACATTGGGGGAAAAATCAGGATGTGGTTTCGAGTGCTCTCCATAACGGATCGAGTTATGGAGATCAAACCAAAAATGTGGGCGAGCAAAAAATTATTGGAGCTTCAAGCGAATTTCATGTTTACTCCTTCGTTTGGACTGAGGACAAAATGACCTTCAGCGTGGATGGAAAGCAGCATTTAGAATACTCACCGAGTGAAAAAAATAAAAATACCTGGCCTTATGATGACAAGTATTATTTTCTAATGAATATCGCTTTGGAACCCAATCTCGATCCTGATTTTGTAGGAAGCTCAATGCTTGTCGATTACATCCGAGTTTATAAATAAAGTTCAAGGCTTTACTGGGATTTAAAATAAACCTCAATATGTTGAATTAACCTGTTGAAGATCCTTAAGTAAGCTTCGCTGATTTTTTAAGTGATTTTTTAGGACGAAAGACTCCACATGGCCAAACTCGTTTTCTTCAAGGATTGACTCATATTTTTCCTTAATCTTGAGCTCCGTTTCTTCGATCAAGCTTTTCACTGGATAACTTGCAAATTGATCAGTGGACCCCTTTTGCCTTCCACTCTCTAAGGTCGATGAATTGACTTCAACCCCAAAAAGCCTAGATAATTCTTTCTTAAAAAGCACTTTCCTTTTACATGCATCTCGGAGTAAATCCCTCTTCCAACGCGTTTCTACTTCGGTTAATTTATTGGAGTATTTAGCTTCTGCCTCCATTAAAGTCACTATCAAATCTTTTATTTCGTTCATCTTCCATCAAATCCTATCCCTACAAACATTAAGATGTTATTAACTCCTTATTAATGATATTAACTTTCATATCAGAAAGCTTTTCGCCTCCCTTAATTCCGAAATCCAAGGTCCTAATTGGGAATGGAATGGTAATATCATTATTATCAAAAGCTTTTTTAATTGCCATGATCGAATCACTGGTTGCTTTCAAATAACCGGTTTGCCCAGGATATTGAATCCAAAACATAATTTGGAAGTTGATTGAACTATCACCGAATTCCCGGTAGAACAAATTCACTTCTCTATCTGGTAGTAAAAAGGGTAACTCTCTGATCGCCTTTTCAGCCACTTCTTTTACTTTTTCTAAATCGTCCGCGTAAGACACGCCAACCGAAAGATCAATCCTTCTTTCCGGAGTTTTGGTGTAATTCATCAAAGGATTTTGAAAAACTTCCTTATTCGGAATTAAAACGTGAATTCCCTGAAAAGTTCTAACCGTAGTAACTCGAAGATCTATCTTTTCAACCTCTCCCATGAAGTCATTTGTCTCCACGATATCTCCCACTTTAATCGGCTGCCTGATTGCCATGGCCACTCCCGACATGAAGTTGGAAGCGATGTCCTGAAAAGCAAAACCAAGAGCCAGACCAATGATACCGGCACCAGCCAACAGGGAAGTCACTGTTTTTTCAAGCTCCAAAATGTTAAGAACCACAATTAACCCCCCAGCTAATATTAGAAACTGGAAGATTGTCGTAGCCAAGGTGTTTAGTGCTGACTTATTTGAGAATTTCTGAAATAATCTAGCCGTAAACTTTTTTGAGTACCTAGCCAAAAGGAAAAACAAAGAAAAAGTAATTGCTGCCACGATCATGTTAGGGACCATGGCAGCAAAGCTTTCCAGCCATCCTTCGATTTTACTCACAGCTACATTTAAAGCTTCTTTTAAATCGAATGTCATTGCTGATTAACTTAAAAGGTTTTTAATTTCTTGCTTGATTTCTGCCTCTGATTTTCCGAGACGTTTTTGAAGATTTCCAATCAATTGATCTTCTCCTCCTTCGGCAACCTGTAGATCATCATCTGTTAGTTCGCCATATTTCTCGCGAAGTTTTCCTTTCAATACGTTTAGGTTTCCTTTTAATAGTAAATCCATTTTTTAAAGTGTTTTTGGTTAAAAATTTATTTTATGACTGCTGACTAAATGCCAACATCATCCAGTGGTTTTTCTCAACTTTCTTGATCAAACCTTTAGCAAGATCTTCCGTGCCGCTATCACCATGTTCAACGGCCATCTCAACCACATGCATCAGATGCTCCAGGATCATTCTATAATCTTGTAGAATTTCTTCTACCATTTCCATAGCAGAAAGATCTGTCCCGGTCTCTTTAATTTCGGACTTCTTCAGATAATCAGCCATCGTACTTAGTGGTGTTTGATTGAATACCCTAATACGCTCAGCTATGTCGTCTATAGCCACTTTGGCATCATTATATTGGTCCTCGAATTTCTCATGCACGTCAAAGAATTCCGGCCCTTTGACATTCCAATGGTAGTTTCTCAACTTTTGATAGTGGACACTATAATTTGCTAATAGATTGTTTAAAGCATCTGTCAATTCCACTGCTTCCATAGGCTTGAAGCCTAATTTTGAATAAGCTTTCTTCTTCTCTTTTTTTACTTCTAAATCCATTTTTCTGTGTTTTTGATTAAAATTTTGATTTGAAATAATCAATCAGTCTCTTCTATAATCGAGTCGATGTCATCAATTAAACCTTCTATATCTGACCCTACATTTTCAACTATGCTATTGGCATCGCTTTTCACTTTGTCCCAATTATCCTTGGAAGCATTTTTAGCTTTATCCAGCGACTTCTCAACATCTTCCTTCTTAGCTTCGAGATCACTTAAGGTCTTTTCTAAATTTCTTTCGACAGGTCCTTCATTGATATTCATTTTATCCTCTAAGTCATCAATTGCCGTTTCGATTTCGAATTCGAGATTCTCTAAATCTTGAACTACTTTTTCCTGCTCCATTTTAAAATCTTCAGAGTTTTCTTCCTCTTTCGGAGCTGCGCAAGATGCAAATACACTCAGAACAACAATTGATAAGATGGTAGAAAATAAATTTTTAAGATTGGTGATTTTCATTTTTCAATTATTTGATTTTACCCCTACTAATGGAAACTTCATGCCATCCCTTCTACTAAGCCTTAAATGGGGTTGTGCCTTAAGAATTGTGGATTTAGAACCACATGTGTGGGTATTTTTCTCCACAAGGATAAAGCAAAACGAAGCATTCTGACCTAAAATCAGATTGGAACAGAATTCTCAGATAATAAAGTGTATTGATTACTGAGGGTGGTTTGGAGAGGGTGAAAAATCGAGACTTTTTTCTTGGTTTGGCCTTTCTTGATTTCCTTTTAAGATGCTTTTTTTGTTGAAAGTGAGTCGAGCCCCTTTTATTAATCATGCTTTAAAAAATTTTCCACTTAAAAAATAAATTATGTTAGAATGGACCATCGCCTTCATCGTTATCGCATTAATTGCAGGATTACTAGGATTCACTGGGATTGCTAAGGGAGCAGCATCTATAGCTCGAATTATTTTCTTTGTCTTTCTGGTCTTGGTAGTTCTTTCTCTTTTAGGCCAGTTGTTTTCTTAAAAAGAACAATCACATTAACTTAAATCCAGATGTCTTTCAGCATCTGGATTTTTTTATATCTATAAACTTGGTTCCAAGGAAGAATTAAAATTAATAGGCTTAGGCTGTTCTACCCAGAATAAAAATCAAATGAAAAGTGAAAGATGAAAAAGTCAAACCTTGTGCAGCTAGAGTTTCAAGAATAATTAAACAAGCTAAGATTAAATTAAGAGGCATAAAAAAAGGTCACTCTAAGGTGACCTTTTGATTTATATTGGTTTGATTAGGAGACTTTGGCTACTTCTTTCACCTTATCTAGTCCTTTCTTAGCAGCAGAAGTTTGCTTCTCTACCGTTTCGTTTAAGAAGGATTTAGCTTCAGCTAACCTCTTACTACCAATATCTTCAAGTTGGTCTTTCTTATCTCCTATAAAATTTGAAAGATCAGCCCTGGTTCTTTTTCCTTTTTTAGGTGCAGCGAGTATTCCAGCCGCCACTCCCAGACCTGCTCCTAGTAAAAATGTAAATGTAGTTTTCAAATAATCCATAGTGTTTATCAATTTTAGTAAAATGTTAAAACTTGATTATTACTACAGCTAAATGCATTCCATGACGGAAAACAGCCCTTAAAGCTGAATTATCATGATTGAGGTGTGGTGAAAATTACACAGGTGAGAAAATTATTCCTCAACTCCGATAGGAAAACATAGCCTGAACTTTGTCCCTGCTCCAGGTTCACTTTCCACCTCTATGTCTCCCCTATGGCTTTGAATAATATTCTGAACGGTTACCAATCCCAGACCCGTTCCTTCTTTTTTTGCAGTAAAAAATGGTTCGAAGAGCTTAGATTGATTTTCAGGGCTGATACCAGATCCATTATCTATGATATCAAGGTTCACATAATCATCTTCTTCGTAGGTTCGGATAGATAAAACCCCTTGATCATCCTCCATGGCTTCAATCGCATTAATCATCAAATTTAATAGAGCCACCTTGAGTTGATCTTCGTCAATGAGAATATCGGGTAAATCCTCCTCAAAAGACTTTTCCAAAACCATATTTCGAAGTTTAAGCCTGTCTTCGACTAAACTTAGGGTGGAGTTAACCACCTCATTAAGGCTTCTTTTTTCCAGACATAATTCCTTGATTTTCGAAGAGTCCAGTAAATCACTAATGAGTTTACTGATTCGCTTTAGGTTCCTTTCAATTATCTGAAGATATATTTCAGAGTCTTCTCTCTCTTCACCTAGTTCATCTCTAAGCTGGTCCAGCGCCAAACTGAGATTAGTCAATGGGTTACGAACTTCATGCCCGATAGTGCGAGAAATTTTTCCTGTCATCGAGAGCTTTTCTGCCATGACCAATTCCCTTTCTGCACGTTTTCGCTTTGTGAGATCACGAACAACCCCGAGATAGGATTTGATCTTTTTTGATTCATTTTCAAGCGGAACGATATGAATTAAGCAATGCCTTTTTTTAGAATCAGCGTTTAGTAATTCAGCCTCGAATTCATCAATTTTCCCCTGGTTTTGGCACAATTCATAAAAACGATCGAAATCTGAACTGTCAGCAAAGAGCGATTTGACTTTTAGGGTCTTCTTCACATCCTCTTCACAAAATAGTCCCTGAAATGCCTGATTACATTCCAGAATATTAAGCTTTTCATCAGCAAGGAAAATTGGATCAATTGACTCCTGAAACAACTGCCGATATTTCTTCTCCTGTGTTTCTATTTCGATCAAGGCCTCTTTTAAGTCGGATATATCCTGAAAATTCACGGTAAATCCATCATCAAGATGTACAGCAGAAATTCGAAACCACTTATTTATAGCCTCACCAGGATAATACTGCTCAAAAGTGACCTTCTCCCTAGATTCAACCACGCCCTTATATCTTTCAAATAATCCTGCCTCTTTATTGCCTGGAAGAACATCCAGAAGTCTGGATCCGACTAGCTCCGACGATGAAATACCTACAAGCTCACTGGCAATATCATTGACATAAATCCATTCAAAGTCAATTATCTCACTCTTCTCATCTCTCACAGACTTAAAAGCCATAATCCCGTTAAATGAGCCCTGAAGGATACTACTGAGAAATTCCTGTGTTGTTTTATTGGAAGTCAATACGATGAGATTTTAGTTTATTATAAAGTGTTTTCCTATCCACCCCAAGCAGTCGAGCCATTTCAGACTTATTGTTGTCCGTAATCTCCATCGCAGACCTGATCGCCTTCTCTTCCGCTATTGCCACTACCTCTTTAAGGGTTTTCCCTTTATAAAATTCAGTTTTAACTCCTTCTACCTTGGCATCCATTTCAGGATTTTTTATTTCTTCGGGCAGTGTTTCGGCAGTTAGTTTTTTGCCCTGAGATAGTAAAACCGATCTTCTGATCACATTCCCTAACTCTCTTAGGTTTCCATACCAATGATAAGACCTTAGGATTTCTAATACATCCGAATCAAAATCCTCAATATTTTTATCCAGTCTTTCATTGGACTCTATTAAAAAATGTCTGGAAAAAGTGACGATATCTTCTTTACGTTCTCTAAGAGGAGCCAGGGTAATGCTAAACTCATTTAACCTGTGGTACAGATCCTCTCTAAAATCCCCTGAATTCACGGCCGCTTTCAGATCTTCATTAGTAGCGGCTATCACACGAACATCCACCGAAATGTCTTTAGATCCTCCCACTTTCTTCACCACTCTTTCTTGTAAAACTCTTAGAAGTTTGATTTGATTTTCATAAGTCAGGTTTCCGATCTCGTCAAGAAAAAGGGTACCCCCGGATGCAAGCTCGAAGCATCCTTTCTTGTCCGAAATCGCTCCTGTAAAAGCACCTTTCACATGCCCGAAAAGTTCACTGGCAGCAAGCTCTTTGGGCAGAGCGCCACAGTCCACTGCAACAAATGGGTTACCACTCCTTTTACTTTTTTCATGAATCGATCGGGCTACAAACTCTTTTCCCGTACCTGTCTCTCCTGAGACAATCACAGACAAATCAGTTGGGGCAATAAGTTCAATATGCTTCCTCGCCGTTTTAGATTGATGACTTGTACCGGTCACAAAGGTCCTTTTGGAGCTCTTTTTCCGTTTTGCTTTTGGTTTTACTTCCATTTGGCCGTCACCGGCCAAAGCTCTATTTACAGTATGAAGAATCTCATCTGGAAATAAAGGTTTGGTCACATAATCAAAAGCTCCTTTTTTTAATGCCTCCACAGCAATCCGAACATCAGAATAGCCGGTGATGATGATCACTTGAAGATTTTTTTGGAGTATTTTGATTCTTTCTAAAATTTCTAGACCGGTATGATCCGGAAGGCGAAAATCGCAGATTACCAGGTCAAATTCGCCATTCTGAATTGATTTGATACCTTCCTTTCCACTTAATGACGTGTCCACTTCGAAGCCTTTCTTTTGAAAAAATCTTTTGAGCAAAGTGCAGATATCCTGCTCGTCATCGATAATTAAAATTCTTTTCATTGCTTGTCAGAATACAAGGTGTCAACCGCATTTAATATTTGAGATTTACTGAAGGGTTTTTTTAGAAATAAATCTACTCCTAAGTCCATGGCTTTTTGGATGTCTTCCTCGCTATCATAGGCACTCATCATAACCACCCCGGTATCCTTACCCTTTTCATTGATCTGCGAAATCAAATCGAACCCTGTTCCGTCAGGTAAATTCAAATCCAGAAAATGTAAATCAAAATCCTTGGACTCCAGTAATTTTTCCGCTTCAACGACACTTAAACTTGATTCCACCTTGATTCCCGACTTCTTCAAAAAAGTAGAAATCAATAAGCATATATCCTCTTCATCATCTACCACTAATATTCCCATGAACTGTGTAATTATTCTACAATATAGCTTGAATTTCTCATCCTGACTATCTCATTCAGCCTGTTTAGCTACTGGCATGATTGTTTATCTTTAAGGAAATGCACCTATACTGTAGCTGAAATGTTAAAAAAGTTTTTAAAAGGAAGTCAAGCACCTGATCCTCAATCCAAACCCAAGGAGTCCGAAGAAATCCTCGAGGAGCAAATCGATGCTGGTATTAAGGAATTCAAAAGATCGAACCGAAACCTTTTTGTTTCTGCTTTTACAGCAGGATTGGAAATTGGCTTCAGCGTGCTGCTCATGGGTACGCTTTATTCCCTTTTCGTAGGTAAGGTGAGTCCAGAATCGATGAGCTTACTTTTGGCTATTTCCTATCCCATAGGCTTCATTTTTGTCATTATCGGTAGATCAGAATTATTTACTGAACACACGGCTTTGGCTTTGCTTCCAGTACTCAATGGTTCAGTGACCCTGAGAAATCTATTAATTTTATGGACTATAGTTTATGTGGGTAACATTATCGGCGGATTACTTTTTACCCTTCTTTTGGTTCAAATTGGTCCATCCGTAGGCTTTATTCAAGTCGATTCCTTTTATCATCTTGCCAAAAAAATGGTGGATTACGACTGGAATACCATCTTATTCAGTGCCTTGCTGGCTGGCTGGATGATGGGGCTTCTAGGCTGGCTGGTAACTTCCTCCAAAGAAACAGTAAGTAGAATTTTTGTGATAATCTTAATTACTTCTGTCATAGGCTTGGCAGGATTACATCACTGTATTGTTGGCTCCATTGAAGTTTTGGCAGGTCTTATTACCAGCGATAAAATATCCATGTTGGATTATGTAAAATTTCAGACCTGGGCCACTATAGGGAATGTCCTTGGGGGAACCATCTTTGTAGCAGTACTAAAATTTGGACAAATCAGGATTTAGAAGCCATGAGTTTTCACTTTTTGAATCGAATACCAAAAAAAAAGGATGCCATTTCTATAGTAATTCTTGGCAATGAGGTTAGCCTAGAAAGCTATCAAGTTAGACACTGTGACCTTAATTAAAGTAATCTCAACAGAATCGAAAAAACAAAAAAGCCATTCATTACTGACTGGCCTATAGTAGGGGAATAGCTCCAATACCTATCGGGGTCGAACTGGTGACCCTTAAGATTATAAATAAAAAAGGGTACCGATTGGTACCCTTCGTAGTAGCGGGAACAGGACTCGAACCTGTGACCTTCGGGTTATGAGCCCGACGAGCTACCAACTGCTCCATCCCGCGATATATCTTTAAGCTTGCGCTTTATTTCTTCTTAAATTGCCCTTCCGGCGAATTGTGATACAAAGGTAAAGACAAACTATCGAAAATCAAGTACCTTTGTTAAAAATTTGTCCAAAATGAGCAATTCTCAACATAAGGCAGGCTTCGTAAATATCATAGGGAAACCCAATGTAGGTAAGTCCACTTTGATGAATATCCTTGTGGGTGAGAGGCTTTCGATCATTTCATCCAAAGCGCAAACTACGCGACACCGAATTCTGGGAATGATCAATGAAAATGATTATCAAATCGTATTTTCTGACACCCCAGGAATGCTTAAGCCTCAATATGAGCTTCATAAAAACATGATGGGCTTTGTCAACATTTCATTAGAAGATGCTGACGTAGTGGTCTTTGTCACTGACCTGTTCGAAACAGCTGATGAAATAGAAGATATCCTGGAGAGGATAAATAAAAGTGGATTACCTGTTCTATTGGTCATCAATAAAATTGACCTCGCAAAGGGTGACAAACTTGCAGAAGTCACTAAATACTGGACTGATCGCCTCAAGGTAGAAACGGTCATCCCAATTTCAGCTTTGGAAAACTTCAACACGGAGCGGATACTTCAAGAGATCCTTGACAGAATTCCGGTCCATCCACCCTTTTATGATAAAGGTGACCTTACTGATAGAACCGAGAGATTCTTTGCTTCAGAAATTATTCGCGAAAAGATTTTCAAAAATTATAAGAAGGAAATTCCATATAGCACTGAGGTAAATATTGAGGATTTTCATGATGAGCCAAAGATTATTAAAATAAGGGCTACAATATATGTAGAACGAAACTCCCAAAAAGGAATTTTAATTGGTGAAAAGGGCAAAGCTCTCAAAAAGGTAGGTATCGAGGCAAGGGAGGAGCTGGAGAAATTTTTCGGCAAAAAAGTCTTTCTAGAAACCTTCGTGAAGGTGGAGGCAGACTGGAGAAAAAATAAATCAAAACTTAAAAAATTCGGATACGATCCGACCTAAGCATGGCAAATATTGTAGCAATAGTAGGAAGACCAAACGTCGGGAAATCCACCCTTTTCAACCGCTTGGTGGAGCAGAGGAAAGCCATTGAAGATAACATGAGCGGAGTGACTCGTGACAGACATTATGGCCACGCCCAGTGGACGGGTAAGTTTTTCTCCGTTATTGACACAGGCGGATATGTTACCGGATCAGATGATGTTTATGAGGCTGAAATCCGGAAGCAGGTAACCTTGGCGATTGATGAGTCAGATGTCATTTTATTTGTTGTGGATTGCCATGATGGACTGACAGATTTGGATAAGGAATTTGCCAATGAATTAAGAGGGAGTAAGAAGCCCATTTTTGTGGTTGCCAATAAAGCGGATAATCAAGAGCAGGAATTCATGGCTAATGAATTTTATGCCTTGGGGATCAGTGATTTTGAGATTTTCCCGATTGCTGCTATAAGTGGTTCCGGGACAGGAGATTTACTGGATGCAGTGGTAGAGCAATTTGAAGATGAAGGCATAGAAGATCCTGAAGCAGGCATTCCAAAGATCTCCATTTTAGGACGTCCCAATGTTGGTAAATCATCCTATTTGAATGCTTTGCTGGGCAAAGAAAGGTCGATTGTAACTAACGAAGCTGGAACCACCCGTGATGCTATCCACACCAGATATCAACTATTTGGAAAGGATTTTATCATCACAGATACTGCAGGAATCCGGAAGAAGGCCAAGGTAAAAGAAGACATTGAGTTTTATTCCGTGATGCGTTCTTTAAGAACTCTTGAAGAGTCTGATGTGGTCATTGTGATGGTAGATGCAACCAGAGGTTTAGAGTCTCAGGATATCAACCTGATCAGTTTGGCTATTAAAAATAACAAAGGGATCATGATCATGGTGAACAAGTGGGATTTGATAGAAAAAGACCACAAAACCATGAAGAAGTTTAAGGAGGAGATGGAGGAAAGGCTTGGTGAAAACCGTTGGATTCCGATCATTTTTACTTCAGTCACCGAGAAGCAAAGGATCATGCAAGCGATTGAATTGGCGGTGAAAGTTTTTGATAACAAAACCCGAAGAATCAGCACATCTAAATTGAACGATGTTATCGGGGCAGAGATAGAAAGATATCCTCCACCAGCCTGGAAAGGGAAGTACATCAAAATCAAATACATCACCCAACTTCCAACCAAAAACCCTGTATTTGCGTTTTTCTGCAATCTTCCACAGTATATAAAACCGCCTTACACCAGGTATCTGGAAAATCGCTTGAGGGAGAACTTTGATTTTGAGGGAGTACCAATAAAAATCACGTATAAGAACAAATAATATTTTTAACAGAGTTGCATATTTATTTGAAATATTCAAATACATTTGCGCGATCATTTAAAACCCTATTAAAAATGAAGAAATTATTTATCTTATTCGCAATCTCTGGACTTATGGTTGCTAGCTCATGTGGAAAAAAAGATGCTACTGAAGTGGAAACTATGGTAGAAGAAACCACTGAGACCATCGAGGAGTCTGTTGAAACAGTTGAAGAGGTAGCTGACGATGTTGTTGATACTACTGAAGAGACTGTAGAAGAGGTAGTAGAGAAAGTAGAAGAAGTAGTTGAGGAGAAAAACTAATTTGATCTCAACAGAAAATACAAACCCCGGAAATCCGGGGTTTTTTTATGTATTTTTCAGAATGGATTCAGCAGAAAAATTTCGAAAAATCCTGGACTCAAAAATCCCTGAACCTGCAATCGCCTATTGCGAAAAAATCTGGGTCGAAACCCCTTTTGCCTTTCATGTCACTAGAGAGCGAAAAACTAAGCTCGGGGATTTTAGATTCCGGCCTGACAAGAAATTTCAGACCATCACCATAAATGGAAATTTAAATCCTTACCAGTTTCTTTTGACCTTTATCCATGAAGTGGCACACTTAAGAGCCTTTGAGGATTTCGGAAGGAACATTAAGCCCCACGGGCCTGAATGGAAAAAAACTTTTAGGTCTTTAATATCCCCTTTGTTAAACCCCTCTATTTTCCCTCAAAACATCCTAGTCCCTCTCCGTAAGCATATGCAAAACCCCAAAGCTAGTTCTGCTGGAGATATTTGGCTGATGAAGGAAATGGCAAAGTATGATGTGGATAGGGACGTTGAAAAAAGTTTTTTGGCCGATCTACCTCTAGGTAGCTCATTTGAATTATCAGGGAGGAGGTTTCGAAAAGAATCCGTCAGACGAACGCGAGCTCTTTGTCTTGAGTTAAGCAGCAGAAGGAAATTTTATGTGAATCTTCTGGCTAAAGTTAAACCTGACTAGGATTTACTCCCTTTCTTCACCTATCTCATTGTCAGGCTTTGCGAAGTCTTTGGGCTGTGGAAGCTCCTGTATTGAATTTATGCCAAAATACTCCATGAATTTTTCTGAGGTGCCATAAAGGATTGGGCGTCCTAGCCCTTCGGATTTACCTTTTATTTCCACCAGTTCCTTTTCCAGAAGTTTTTGAACAGAATAGTCACTATTTACTCCGCGAATCTGCTCGATGTCTCCCTTGGTTACTGGCTGTTTATAAGCGATAATCGATAAGGTTTCGAGCTGGGCAGTGGACAGGCGCTTTTTGGATTGCTGTTTCAGCAAAATCCCTATGGAAGTTTGGTAGGCGGGTTTACTTAAGAACTGGTAACCCCCTCCTACTTTTTCCAGAGTGAAAGAAAACTCTTCGTCGTCATATTTTTTCTTTAGGGCCTTGATGGCCTCATTTATGTCTTCAGAGGGAACATCCGCTTCAAACATTTCTGTCAGACACTTCTGAATCTCCTCTTCATGAAGAGGATTTGGAGAACAAAAAATAAGTGCTTCAATATGACGATGAAGAAAATCCAACTTACTTTTTGGCAAGCTTAGCTTCGATGGAATGCATAGTATGTGGAACTGCCCTTAACCTTTCTTTGGAAATCAGTTTGCCAGTGTCTATACAAACCCCGTATGTTCCATTTTTGATTCTTACTAAGGCATTTTCCAGATTGATAATGAACTTCTGCTGTCTGGCAGCTAACTGGTTCATGCTTTCTCTTTCCAAAGTATCTGCCCCATCTTCCAGAAGCTTTGAGGTAGAAGCAGTAGGGTCTGTACCACTATCATTCTTTTTGCTGATGGTATCTTTCAGAATATGAAGTTCTTCCTTAGCAACTTCCAATTTCTTCAAGATTATCTCCTCAAACTCTTTTAACTCATCGGGAGAGTATGCTGTTTTGGTACTTTCACTCATGATCGTTACGGTTTAATGTTAATGCTGGGTTTCCTTCCTGAAAAGGTAGCTAAAAATACATTTCCAAGGCAGAATTGCAAAGATTAAACGAACGATTGGGGAAATATATTTAGAGCAAAGTTTCTTCTGGAAAATATCGAAAGATGTAACTTCTTAACTTTCAGAGCAAAGCAATGAAAAGTTCATTCTTTTCGGTTTTGACATAAAAAAAACCGTCATGCGACGGCTTTTTCCTCTTGACTGATTTTTCTGAGACGAATCTCTAAGACACTTTCTTCGAGATCGATTCTATATCTCATACTCAGGTAATTCTGCACATCTTTCAGTGATTTTTGCTGAGCCAAATGTAATTCCTTAAGCGCCTGTATGATCAGATCGTTTTCCATAGGGTGTTGCGTTAAATCCTATCTTAATGTACTGAAAATATTAGACTTAGGTTTTATTTGGAAAGAATTTTTTTATAGTTTTTGAGCAATTACAATAGTTTTCTTTATAGCAAAAGTCTCTCCATTCGGATTAAACAGCTCCACCAAAAGAATGTAATAGCCTACCGGTACACGATTTCCGGTTTGGTCAATTCCTGTCCATGTATAAAATCCATTTGTACCGAGAAGTGCGTTTTCGGCGAGAGGTTGAATAAGTCTTCCATTCAGATCATAAATCTTAAAGGACCCAACCCAACCGGGTTCATCAAGGCTAAATGAAATATTGGTAAACGTCTGGCCATTGGTTCCCTCCGGATCGAACACTTCCGGGTCTATGGAAATAAGCTCTCCACTTGGAATAGCTTCAAAAGCTTGAGAGTTTTCTCTTCCAGGCGTAGCAAAACCTTGACTTTCAGCAGCAGATTGCCAATTCTGAACATTATCAGAACCTTGGTTTAAAGAGATTCTTTCCAGAGAGACACCCTTTGGATCACGAAGCAAAGGATGGTGCAAGTCTTCACTAAAGGTAAACCGATCGCTGCTTTGCCCCTGAGAATCCAACACACGAACTGTACCGCCAGAAATCGGATAACTCGGAAGTGAAGGAATCTGAAAGAGATTTCCATTTAGACCTTCAAGGTAACCTGCCCGGAGACGAACTGTGTCTTCAGTAATGGCGATAAAATCCTCCGGAAATAAAATCAGTCCATCATCCGATAACATCTTAAGATTATCGGGCTCGCCCATATCATCTTCATTTGCCAAAAACCAATCCCCAATTTCCAGATAATCATTTGTCCTATTTGCGAGCTCCACAAATTTTGGTTCGCCGGAAATTGGGTTAAATAGAATTTCATTGATCAATACCTCACCAATTTGAGCCTTCCTTGGAAAAATTATTTCAAAAGGAAAAGGACCATCAAAAAAAATCCCGGCACAATCTGAAACTTCAAGTCCATCAACTTGATAAATCTGATTTGATACGAATGGAGTTTCAGAATAAAAGGTGACAAGGCTACCCGAAACCTCCACGCTATCCAATTTTATCCCACCAGAAAACAAAAGGGAGATCTCCTCATTATTTTGCGATATAGGCTCATTAAATTCAAAGAAAACAGCGGTTTCATTTAAAAACCCAAAGTTCCTAAGGGTAGGAGCTTCTTCATCAGGACTAAGGTTAAGAACAGAATTTTCTCGTCCCGGAGTACCTCGAAAAGGGTCTATTGAAGGCCTTAAAAGCTCAGATTGATCGCAAGCAAGAAATGGATTAACCACTTCCAAACTATAGCCTCCACTCGCCAATTCAGAATCAGCCCATGAACTGTTAGAATAAGAAATCTTATCAATAATCCTTCCTCCGTTTTTTAGATTGATCGTAGCTCCTGAGTTTAGAAGGGTCGGCCAGGATTCCAGAGGAATAACTTTACTTAATCCTAAAAAATCATCTTGTGAACCCTGAGGAACCAGCAACACCAATTCATTAGGATCAATCCAAAACTCCGGTAAAATAGCTATCCTTTCACCTACCTGAATGGAGATAGAATCTATTCGAAATAGCTTCTCTCCTGCATGGAAAAGTTCCAGGTACTCCACATTGGGTAAGTCATTCCCAGACCTAGGGGCTGGCATAAGTTCATTGATCACCAAAGCCTTTTTTGGGATATCAGTAGGGTCAAAAAATTGAAAATCAAACTTCAGATTTTGACTTTCACTTCCTTCTAAGTCTGAAATGGATTGAATGAAAAGCTCATAATTCTTTCCTTCTTCTAGACTTTGATCAAACCGAAGATTCACGACCGAATCTTCTTTCAGCACCACCTGATTGGGCTCAAGGCCATCTAACTTGTAATTGATTAAAATTTGAGAGAACACAGGATCAATGGGCTCGCTAAATCTTATTTCGATTTCATCAGAATCGAAACCTCTTACTTCGGAAATCACTGGAGGGTCTGTATCGGGAACAAAATCCCCATAGCTAAAATCATCCATAATCCACCTTGCCGCGGTCCCTGAACCTTCTCCATATAGAATGGAGAGTTTTAAATGAATCTCTAAGCCCCTCAGTTCCTCCGGGATTTCGAGTTCAAATTTTCTGAAATCCTGATCCTCATTTTTAAACTCTTCGGGACCTCCAAGAATAATTGGATCAGAAAAATCTCCGTCTAAACCGAAAGAATAATAAACCTCTGCAGAACGATTTCCGGAGCCATTCTGAACTGATTTTGCAAAAAAGAAAAGGGATGGATCTTCAAAATTCCTTAAATCCAGTTTCACTAAAAGTTCTCCGTTAAATGTGGAAATTGGCTGAACAGCCAGAGCCCGGCTTCCATCTCTCCCAAGATTTTCCACCTGGAAAATTCTGGAGGACCCATCTCTAACTTCATTCCCACTCCAATCAGGGAGAAACTCTTGAGGTGTAGACTGAATACTGAAATCCTCCTCAAAATTCTGCGCAATGAGGTTGGTTTCCGCATCTGAAGCATTTAGAGCGAAAAACCAAAGGGTTAGCCAAAAAGTCAAAAAAGTAAACACTACTAAAAAATTGAACCTCAGTTAATCTACAAATTATTTAGTTTCGTTCTTCGATTTCACAACAAAAATCATCTCCATTCCTTTCAAAACGGGAATTTGAACGTACTTTTGTGACTCTTGAACCTAAACCATTCCAGTTATGAGATTAGCTGTTGTCGGAGCCACCGGGCTGGTGGGCTCGGAAATCCTTGAAGTGCTATCGGAGCATAATTTTCCATTTGATGAATTATACCTCGTAGCGAGTGCCAGATCCGTGGGTAAAATCATTTCCTATAAAGGAAAAGAGTATTCAGTTATCGGTTTAGATGAGGCTGTTTCATTGAAACCGGATATTGCCATTTTCTCCGCAGGGGGCTCCACCTCACTAGAATGGGCCCCTAAGTTTGCAGAAGTAGGAACCGTGGTTATTGATAATTCTTCTGCATGGAGGATGGATCCAAGCAAAAAGCTGGTGGTACCTGAAATCAATGCAAAAGAAATTGGTCCAGAGGACAAAATCATTGCAAACCCAAATTGCTCTACAATTCAAATGGTTCTGGCTCTTGAACCTTTGCGCCAGCGCTACGGAATCAAAAGAATCGTGGTATCCACGTATCAGTCTGTCACCGGCACAGGTAAAGCTGCCGTAGATCAGATGATGGCTGAGAGAAATGGAGAAGAAGGAGAAAAGGTTTATCCCTATAAAATTGATATGAATGTTATTCCACACATCGATGTATTCCAGGAAAATGGATATACCAAGGAGGAGATGAAAATGATCAATGAAACCAAAAAAATCTTTGGTGACGATTCTATTCAAGTTACCGCAACTACGGTAAGAATTCCCACAATGGGTGGCCATTCAGAATCCGTGAATGTGGAGTTTAAAGAAGATTTTGACCTCGATGAAGTGAGGCAGTTGCTTTCAGAAACAGAGGGAGTGATCGTCCAGGATGATCCGGAAAACCTGATCTATCCTATGCCCATCACTGCTCACAAGAAGGACGAGGTTTTCGTTGGAAGGCTGAGAAGAGACCATTCCCAACCAAACACACTGAATATGTGGGTAGTTGCGGATAACCTGCGGAAAGGTGCGGCTACCAACGCAGTTCAGATAGCTGAGTATTTCCTAAAGCATGCCCTCGTTCAGTGAATCTGAATGATTTCCATAGCGAGAATTTTAAAATTTTTGTGCTGGATCATCTAAATGATGATCCGGCACTTTTACTTTTAAGGCATCAGGGCAAAACTGATTTTGATCTAAAAGCTGCTGTTCAACAAATTTCAGCAAGGCAAAAGGCAAAAAAGAAACTTCCCGAGTGGATTTCCAATCAAGAAATCATATTTCCCCCGACTCTGAATCTGGAACAGAGCTCTTCTCAAGCCACAGCTGAATTCAAGGCCCGAGGTCAATCAGGAGGTAAATTCATTGATCTGACTGGAGGTTTTGGGGTGGATTGCTATTATTTGGGTAGAAAATTTAAGTCTGCCGTTTACTGTGAAGTTAATGAAGAGCTAGCAGAGATCACTAGCCACAATTTGAACAAATTAGCACCCGAACATTTTGAGGTTTTCACAGGTAATGGATTGGAATATCTGGAACAAAGCGACGAAACTTTCGACTTAATCTATCTGGATCCAGCTCGTAGAGGTCATGCAAATCAGAAGCTTTATAAACTATCAGATTGTGAACCGGACTTGGTTTCCCATTGGGATCTTATAAAATCAAAAGCCTCGAAAGTATTAATAAAAGCCTCTCCCATGCTGGATATTTCCAAGGCATGGGTTGAGATTCCGGATATTCAGAAAGTAACTATCGTCTCAGTAAAGAATGAGGTTAAAGAAGTTTTATTGGAGGCAGATCTAACCGGTAAAAAGTCAATGGAGGTTTTGGCTGTAGATCTGGGTGAATCAGAAAGCAGCTTTTCTTTTAGGCCTAAAGATGAAGAAAATTCAAAGGTAGAATTTGGCGAAGCTTCAAATCTCCTTTTTGAACCATTGGCAGCAATCTTAAAAGCTGGAGCCTTCAAAGTTTTTGGAAGTCGATATTCTTTAAAAAAGCTAGAGCCAAATAGTCATTTTTTTACCTCAGGAGCCATACCGGAGAATATCCCAGCCAGAGTATTTGAGGTTCTGGGTGAAATAAAACCATCTAAGAGTGTACTCAAGAAGCTTTTCCCGGAAGGAAAGGTAAATATCATAGCACGAAATTATTCGATAGGGCCAGAAGCCTTCAAAAAGAAATTTCGACTTAAGGATGGAGGGATTGACTATTTAATTGCGACGAAGACCCTCTCCGGGTTTAAGGTTTTTCACTGTCGCAGAATTAAATAGAATGTGATTAGAATTAACTAAATTAATCTTTCTAACTGATTCACTTTTAGATGGCTAATACATACACCCAGGTCTATATTCAACTGATATTTGTCGTAAAATTCCGGAAGGCATTAATTGAATCAGGCTGGGAAGAAAGGCTTTTCAAGTACATGATTGGTATTATTCATCAAAATGGTCATAAAGTTTTAGCCATTAATGGAATGCCTGACCACCTTCATATACTCATAAGTATGAAGCCCGTTCAATCTATAAGCGATCTAGCTCAAAAAGTGAAATCATCCTCCTCTAAATGGATAAATGAGAATGGCCTGGCTAGAGGCAAATTTGCATGGCAGACAGGCTATGCAGGTTTTTCCTACACTAAATCTCATGTTGATCGTGTGGTTAAATATATAGCCAATCAAAAAGCACATCATACAAAAACGGGATTCCAATTTGAGTATAAGAGGATTTTGGATGAGCTTGGTATTGAGTATAAAGAGGAGTACCTTTTTAAATCTCCTGAGTAGAAGGGCCGCCCTGACGGGGCTTGTGTTCAGGGCTAAACTTGCCTTACTAAGCTTTGGTTCCTACGGAACCAATTAAAAAAATATTTTCATGCATGGATTAAGCCAGCAACACAAAGCGAAAAGGCTAATGTATTTCGACGTTGGAGCTACCTTTGTTGCCAGAGGTAACAAAGCTTAGTAGGATTCTTACACTAGTTGTAAATCAAGTGCCTTGGGCACGACACAAAAAAAGTGAAGGTTAATCCTTCACTTCTTCATAATCGACGTACTCTCCGCCTTTGATGTCTTTCTGCCTTCTCTTTCTTTGGGATGGAGGAATGTGATCCACATTAATACTCCCATCTGCGTTTCGGTTTTGAGCCCTTTGTTGCTCCTTAGCAGCCTCATTGACCTGCTGAGCAAACTTGACAAGTTTCGTTTTCAAAAAGAAGCGAATTAGCTGAATCAGCAACCATCCGATTCCCAGTATGATAATTATGTACTTCAATTCTTAATATTTTTTATCTACTTAAATACAGGTTTCGCTCAGAGTAGATTTTCAGGAAGAAATCATCCATCAAATCATCGATAAAATAAATCGCCTCACCCGTGGATTTCATTTCAGGTCCAAGCTCCTTGTTGACATTCGGGAACTTATGAAATGAGAATACAGGCTCCTTAATCGCATAACCTTTCTTGGTAGGCTTAAAATCAAAATCAGTGACTTTGTTTTCACCTAGCATCACCTTAACGGCGTAATTCACATAAGGTTCTTTGTATGCCTTACAGATGAAAGGTACGGTCCTCGACGCTCTGGGATTCGCTTCAATAATATAAACTTTATCATCCTTCACCGCAAATTGGATGTTGATCAAACCTACCGTTTTCAGTGCCAAAGCGATTTTCTCGGTATAGGTTTCGATCTGTCGGATTACAAGGTCGCCTAAATTATAGGGAGGTAAAACGGCATAAGAATCTCCTGAGTGAATCCCGGCCGGTTCAATATGCTGCATGATACCAATTATGTACACATTTTCGCCATCACAGATAGCGTCAGCCTCCGCTTCAATCGCTCCTTCTAGGAAGTGATCCAGAAGAATTTCATTATTTGGGATATCACGAAGTACATTCACCACGTGCTGTTCCAGTTCTTTCTCGTTGATCACAATCTTCATTCCTTGACCTCCCAAAACATAAGATGGTCTCACCAAAAGTGGGAAACCGATGGTTTTGCAAAGCTCAAGTGCCTCATCGGTGTTATGAACTGTACCAAATTCCGGATAAGGCACATTATTTTCCTTTAGGAGCGTAGAAAAACGCCCCCGATCTTCGGCAAGATCCAAAGCTTCAAAGCTCGTACCCAAGATTTTGATTCCATATTTCTCCATCTTTTCTGCCAGCTTTAGGGCTGTCTGACCACCCAGCTGAACAATCACCCCTTCCGGCTCCTCATGGAGAATGATTTCATAAATATGCTCCCAGAAAACAGGCTCGAAATAGAGCTTATCCGAAATGTCAAAATCTGTTGAGACTGTCTCCGGATTACAATTAATCATGATGGTTTCATAGCCACATTCTTTGGCTGCCAAAACCCCATGCACGCAGGAATAATCAAATTCAATTCCCTGCCCTACCCGGTTCGGGCCGGAACCCAAAACCACAATCTTCTTTTTATCAGATTTCACGGATTCATTCTCCTCTCCAAAGGAAGAATAGTAGTATGGAGTTTGAGCTTCAAATTCGGCGGCGCAGGTATCCACAAGTTTGTAAACTCGTTTAATGCCAAATTCTTTATATCGCTTATTAAATACTTCGCTTTCGAGGCAATCCAAAAGATGTGCAATCTGACGGTCAGCGTAGCCTTTTTTCTTTGCCTCATCCATGACCTCATACGGAATCGTGTCGATTTTATATTTTTCGATCACATGCTCCAGTTGAATCAGCTCTTCGATTTGCTTCAAAAACCACTTGTCAATTTTGGTCAAATCCTGAATGGTCCGGAATGAGATCCCAAGTTTAAATGCATCATACACATGGAAAAGTCTGTTCCAGCTTGGGTTAGCAAGGGAATAAAGGATTTCATCCTGATTTCTAAGCTCCTTACCGTCTGCTCCAAGACCATTTCTTTTGATCTCCAATGACTGACAAGCTTTTTGCAAAGCTTCCTGGAAATTTCGACCAATCCCCATGACTTCTCCCACAGCTTTCATGGAGAGTCCAAGTCTTCGATCAGACCCCTTAAACTTATCAAAATTCCATCGAGGAATCTTCACAATGACGTAGTCTATGGTGGGCTCAAAATACGCTGAGGTGAATCCTGTGATTGAATTTTTCAACTCATCCAGATTATAACCGATCGCAAGTTTAGCAGCCACCTTGGCTATAGGGTATCCTGTGGCTTTGGAGGCCAAAGCCGAAGAACGAGAAACTCTAGGGTTAATCTCAATTCCGATAATTTCTTTATTGTCTGGGCTCACAGCAAACTGCACATTACATCCTCCAGCAAAATTCCCTATGCTATTCATCATGGTGATCGCATAGTTTCGCAGCTTTTGATATACCGTATCGGGTAGCGTCATGGCAGGAGCCACTGTGATAGAGTCACCTGTATGCACACCCATGGGGTCAAAATTCTCGATGGAACAGATCACGATCATGTTCCCGATATTATCCCGCATGACCTCTAGCTCATACTCCTTCCAACCGAGGATACTTTGTTCGATGAGCACCTCGTGAACCGGAGAGGCCTGAAGACCAGCGCTTAAGGCTTTTTCAAAATCCTCTGCCTTTTCCACAAAAGCACCTCCGGCGCCACCTAGGGTATAGGAGGCACGGATGATTAATGGAAAGCCTATCTCCTGAGCGATTTCTTTACCCTGAAGAAAGGAAGTCGCTGTGGCACCTTTACAGACCCCAACACCGATCTTTTCCATCAGTTCTTTGAACTTCTCTCTATTCTCGGCAGTGTCAATGGCGTCAATATCCACCCCAATCATCCTCACGTCAAACTTGTCCCAGATTCCTGCCTTTTCACAGTCAATAGCCAGGTTTAGAGCAGTCTGTCCTCCCATCGTAGGAAGAACACAATCTATATCCGGATGATCTTTAAGAATCTGAATGATGGACTTCTTCTCAAGCGGCAAAAGATAGACATTATCAGCGGTGACCGGATCGGTCATAATGGTGGCCGGATTGGAATTAATCAATGTGACCGTGATACCTTCTTCCCGAAGGGCTCTGGCTGCCTGAGAACCTGAATAGTCAAATTCGCAAGCCTGACCAATCACAATGGGTCCGGAACCGATAAGTAAAATATGCTTGATGCTGGAATCTTTTGGCATGGAAAGCGGCGATTAGTGAGGTTTTTAACTGTAGTCCAAATTGAGGCAAAATTAGAAAAAATAAGCTAAGCCTGAAGACTAAGCCGCAATAATATCCCAATGAAAAGTGGATTTCTAGACAGGAGTGAAAATCTAGCGGATCATAAAGCTTTTATCATCGATGGCCCGCATGGTGCAAAGCACTCCTTCCAGATGGTCAAATTCATGCTGAATGAGTTCTGAAAGGTCATCTTCAGCGCGTATAGACTGCTTCTCCCAGTTCTCATCCAGGTATTCGAGTGTCAAGGATTTATGCCTGGAAACCTTCACCAGGAGGTTCGGAAAACTCATGCAGTCATCCCAAAGCTCAAATCTGTCCTCACTCAAGTTTTTTAACTCAGGATTTATAATCACATATGGCTTGTCCAGGTTTAGGTAAAACAGCCTTTTCATGATACCCAACTGTGGAGCCGCTATCCCTCTTCCAAAACCATATACACGACGGATATCTTCCATAGCTTCGTGCAGATCCTGAACCCAACCCTTCACCTCATCTAACTCTGATTTAAGAACAGGCTCACACTTCTCGTATAATTTTGGGTTCCCAAGTTTTAAAATGTCATCGATGGTTTTCATTGGAATTGATGTTTGCGATTAACAAAAAGATATTAAAGATAGCCACTCTTTTCCCTACTTTTACTGCATGAATTTTCTATCAGTTGATCAGCTAAGCAAAGCCTTTGGAGAGCGAAAACTCTTTTCTAACATTTCATTTGGAATCGATCAGGGTCAGAAGATCGCACTGGTAGGCGTAAATGGTGCCGGGAAATCTACTCTGATGAAAATCATTATGGGATTAGAAATTCCGGACTCAGGTGAGGTGGCCATAAATCAGGGCATCAAGGTAGCCTATGTGCACCAAAACCCTGTTTTTGATTCTAACCTTTCCATTTACCAAACCATTTTTGATCAGAGCAATAGTGAAGTCATTCAGGTCATCGAAGCTTATCATAAAGCTCTTCTTGACTCAGAAAGAGGCATTGATAACTCAACTGAGATGACCAAACTATTTGAGCAGATGGATGCAGCCCAAGCTTGGGATTTTGAATATCAGGTAAAGGAAGTTTTGGGAAAACTTGGGCTTCACGACACTGGATTGCCAGTAGGAAATCTGAGCGGAGGTCAGCGAAAAAGGGTTGCTTTGGCGAAAGCCATACTGGAAAAACCGGAACTCCTGCTTCTGGATGAACCCACAAACCACCTGGACCTTGAAACGATCGAATGGCTTGAGGACTATTTAGCTAAAGCCAACCTGGCAATTTTTATGGTGACCCATGACCGCTACTTTTTGGAGAAAGTCACTAATGAGATTTTGGAATTGGATCAGGGCTCCATTCACCGCTATCAGGGAAACTACGGCTATTTCCTTGACAAAAAAGCGGAAAGGATGGAAATAGAAGATTTAGAAATAGAGAAGGCAAAGAGCCTTTATAAAAAGGAACTGGAATGGATTCGGCGTCAACCAAAGGCAAGGGGAACCAAGGCCAAATATAGAATTGATGCATTTTCGGAGACGAAAGAAAAGGCTTTTCAGAAGCGTGAAGAAAGGGATATTGATCTTAATGTGAGCAGTCAAAGGCTCGGGAAGAAAATCCTCGAAATCGACAAAGTTTCAAAGTCCTATGGGGAAAAGAACCTGATCAAAAATTTCGAGTACGTTTTTAAGCGAAAAGACCGAGTCGGGATAGTGGGTCCTAACGGAGCCGGAAAGACCACATTCCTCAATATGATTACAGGTCAGATTTCTCCGGATTCGGGAAAAGTGACTATCGGTCCAACCACAGCTTTTGGATACTACAGACAGGAAGAAGATAGATTTGATGAAACCAAACGCCTGATCGATGCGGTGAAAGAGGTCGCTGAGGTGGTCATCCTGGACAAAGGAAAAACGATAACGGTTAGTCAATTTCTAAATCAGTTTGGCTTTCCTCCGAAGCAACAACACACTCCCATTGCGAAACTCAGTGGTGGAGAGCGTCGAAGGCTACAGCTCTTGATGGTACTTATTCAAAGCCCCAACTTCCTCATTCTGGATGAGCCTACAAATGATCTGGATATCATGACGCTGAATACTCTTGAAGAGTTTTTAGATGATTTTCCGGGTTGCCTGATCATCGTTTCTCACGATCGATACTTTATGGATCGACTCGTGGAGCATCTTTTTGTCTTCGAGGGAGAGG
This sequence comes from Algoriphagus sediminis, assembly GCF_030403435.1. Taxonomy (GTDB): domain Bacteria; phylum Bacteroidota; class Bacteroidia; order Cytophagales; family Cyclobacteriaceae; genus Algoriphagus; species Algoriphagus sediminis. The sequence continues at coordinate 37,259 of NZ_JAUEPH010000006.1, read as the reverse complement.
GAAAGATTTCAGATTTCCCAGGCAATTATTCTGATTTAAGGGAAAGACAGAAAGAGGAAGCCAAGCTTTCAAAAAGTACAACGGTCAAAGAAAAGACCGAACCCCCGAAAGTTAAAACCGAAAGTTCTGGCCAGAAAGCCTCCTACAAGCAGAAACAAGAGTTTAAATCTTTGACAGAAAAGATCGCCCAACTAGAAGAAGAAAAGGGAAATATCACTTCTCAAATCTCTGAAGGTATTGAAGATCATGATGAGTTGATGAGTCTTTCCAATCGAATTGGGGAGATCGACTCTGAGCTGGAAGAAGCAGAACTCAGTTGGCTGGAATTAAGCGAATTAGAAGGGATTGAGGATTGATTTTTTTAACCGCAAAGATGGAAAGTGCACGAAGCAGAACTTTCGGACTTCAAATTTGAGCTTTCACCTTTCCCATCTGCCAACTGTCAACTGTCAACTGAGACTACCTACTAAATTTCTCCTTTCAAAAAACCCTGTCTCAGATCTTCAGGAAACTTCTCAATGGCATAGCGGAGCATGGTTCTTGGCATTTCTGAATAGTGCTTTTTTAAGAATTCCATTTCTACTTCCATATCCATCTTCCCAATTTCTCGAAGCATCCATCCCACAGCCTTATGCATCAGATCATGAGGATGGTTCCGTAGAATTTCAGCCAATGCCAATGCATCGTCGAACTCACCTCGTTTGATCCAATACAAAGAAGTGATCATCGCAATTCTCTGCTCCCAGAGGTTGCCACTTCTGGCAAAACCATAAAAGAGATTCTTTTCTCTGTTTTGAAAGTAATGACCTAAGATAGGGTGGCAGGTGGTATCTACGAGGTCCCAATTATTGATGTAATCCACATGATCCAGGTAAAAGTCTACAAGTTCCTTTTGATCGGATTCCGACTTTAATTTTTGATACTTATAAACTAAAGTAAATAGAGCACAAAGCCTGACCTCATGATATGGGTTTTTTAAAAGCAAATCGACTTCGTCAAAGCTAATTTCTTTAGCTACCATTTTGGCTACTTTCCGCTGCTCTGGAACCATTACTCCAAGGAACTTATCCCCTTCACCATACTCACCGGGTCCTGTCTTAAAGAATTTTGGGAAGAATGCCGCTTTCTCAGGAATCGCTCTATCCTGAAGCTTGGCAATCATTTGATCGGTGAGTTCGCTCATGATGATAACTAATAAGGAGAATTGGGTTTCAAAATGGATTAGACAAAAATTGACAAAGACTCCACAATCATTCTATCAATTGTCTCCGCAGGATTGGAATCAAATGTTCCATTAGCACGATTAGCAAGAATCGCATTGACACTCAACACCTCATGTCCGAGTAATTCTCCCAAGGCATAATATCCTGCCGTCTCCATTTCAAGGTTGGTTATGCGTTGACCGCCGTACTCGAAGGCTTGAATTTTATTTAGAAAATTTTTGACACGACTAGAAAGCCGAACTTCTCTTCCCTGTGGTGAATAGAAACCGGGTGCCGTAAGAGTAATCCCCCTTAGAAACTCGGAACCGGCTTTGGCCGATAAGGCCAAAGAACCCTCAGCCTGATAAGGACTAAAATTCAATCCAAGTTCATTTCTCAAGGCCAAGGCTAAGCTCTGATCAGCACCGGTTTCAGGATAAAAATTCATCAAGGTATCCAGTCCGATGGCCTTTTCAGAAATGAGCAAACTTCTGATCGGAATATCCTGGTGGAGTGCTCCAGAAGTTCCTAATCGAACTATCTGAAGCTTTTTCGAATTCTCCTTCACCACACGGTTTTCCAGATCAATATTCACCAAAGCATCTAATTCGGTCATAAAAATCTCAATATTGTCCGTCCCCATGCCAGTGCTCATAGCGGAAACTGTTCGTTTTCCAATGCGGCCCGTATGAGTGACAAACTCCCTTTTCGAAGTCTGGAAATCTATAGAATCAAAATGCTTGGAAACCTGGGAAACCCGGTCGGGGTCCCCTACTGTAAAAATCAAATCCCCGATCTGATCTGGAAGAAGATGGAGGTGGTAAATACTGCCATCTTCATTCAGAATCAATTCAGATTCGGGGATTCGTTTCATGGGTTTAAGAGTTTACAGCTTTGGTAGTCTCTCTCTTCCAACCCTTGTAAGGATTATATCCATTGCTCTCTTTCTGATAGTACCCTGTTCCATCATAAGGCCTTTTTTCCGGATGCTCCTTACACTCAGGTGAACAAGCTCCTTCGAGCTCTTCGGCGCAGGATTCGCAAATGGGCACGTGGATATTACAGGTGGGATTGGCACAATTCACCATTCGGTCACTCGGCTCGTTACACACATGACATCTGGATACCACGGTAGGATTAACGGAGTTCACGTCTACTGCGATTCTATTATCAAAGACATAACATTTCCCTTCAAAATCAGCTCCCTGGGCTTCCTTTCCGTACTTGATGATTCCACCATGTAGCTGATATACATCTTCAAAACCCTGCTCTAAAAGATACGCGGAGGCTTTTTCGCATTTGATGCCTCCAGTACAATAGGTGAGTACTTTCTTGCCTTTCAGATGATCTAACTCTTTTACCTTTTCAGGAAAATCCCGGAAATTGTCAATATCCAAAGTCAGAGCATTTTTAAAATGACCTAGTTCATGCTCGTAATTGGAGCGAACATCCAGGATGACCACATCTTCCTGAGCCATCATCTTTCGGAATTCTTCAGGCTCCAAATGCTTACCGGTTCTGACATTAGGATCCAGATGTCTCAGAGAACTGTGAACGATCTCCGGCTTATATCTGACATGAATCTTATTAAATGCATGCTTATCACTTGCATCAATCTTGAATTCAGTTTTGGCGAAACGAGGGTCAGAATGTATGTAGGCCATGTACTTTTCCGTGTCCTCTTTAAGGCCCGAGACAGTCCCATTTAAGCCTTCATCTGAAATGATGATTCGACCACGAATATTGTTTTCTATACAAAACAAATGATGCTGCTCGCGATACTCTTCGGCATCTTCAATCTTTGCGTAGCAGTAATACAGTAGAATTTGATAATCTTTTTTTTCCATAACTAAAGCCCTGTTTCGGCAGGGTGTTTTGGTTTATATGAATGTAAATTTACGATTTAATCAGGATTTGACAGGTGCTGCTGGATTTCCAAATACAGTCTCTCCATCCTTCACATCAGCGATCACGACAGAACCAGCACCCACTCGGGCATTTTTTCCAATCTTAACTCCAGAAATGATGGTCACTCCAGAACCGATAAACGCTCCCTCTCCGACCTCAGCCTCCGAATTAATTACCGAACCGGCCCCAATTTGGACGAAGTCCGCAACTTTCACCTTATGATCCACAATGGCACCACTATGGATAATGCAATGACTTCCCACTTCAGCCCCTGCTCCAATATTTACCCTTGCATTGATGAAATTTCCATGACCTAGGACTGCATCGGTTGAAATAAAGGCAGTCCCGTGAATTGCATTGATGGGTTGAACTTTTCTCCTTTCGTTCAGTAGCTTCACCAAAAACTTCCTGTATTTTGGATCATCCACAGCCACGAAGGCCTCGGTTTTTTTACCTATCAATTTCAGGAATCCATCATCCTCAGGATTCCCCAGTACTCCAACGGTATTGATCTCCGTTCCATGCAACTTCTCATCCTCATCGAGAAATCCATAGACCACCACTTGATTACTATTAAAGATTTCAAGTGCAGGGTGTGCGATGCCTTTCGCGCCGAATATTATTACAGGATTTTCCATAGGTCTAATTTTCTGAGCTGCAAAATTACTAGAAATTCGGCCCTTGTACAATTTTCCTTCTTAATCTGCTTTGATCAAGCTCTGACCTACCTTGCATTGCAGACATTTTTTCGGAGTACAGTAGTTTTTATAAAGGCCGATCATTCCTTGTGTATCAAAGCCATTGCCAGCTTCCCATCCGGCATTTTCAAATAGTCCAATGATAGAATTGGACTCCGCAGGCAAACTTTGTAAAAGATCAAAACAGCGTTCTTTCCAGTCAGACTGGTCAAAATACCGACCATAGGAAAACCAAAGAGGTGTAACAAAATTGATCATCAATAAGTGGATGACAGTATTCGATATCTTCCTATCGGCTGCTTTTTTTGCCTGACCGGCAAAGGAATAATGATACTTCCAAAAGTCGCTTGGTTCAACCTGAAAAACCCTTTTTAGCGACTCGAAATCCTGCGTATCCTCAAAAATACAACCGTGTAAATCCGGAGCTTTAGAAAGAATGGAAGCCAACTGAGCGATTCTGAGCGTTGGGAAATTTCCTGGCCGAACTCTCGCAAAATCCCAATTCTGATATTTCATGGCCCTATCCCATGAGTATTTTTCTTTGAAAAAGGCAAATTCCTTTTTCAAGAAATCAACGTATGGTTCCGAACTCTCATCCGGCAAAAGCCCTGCCTGACCAAATAGCATAGCCTCAAGAGCGGAAACTTGGGGTCTATGTTTTTTCAGCGTTTTATAAAGGACCAGCTCAGCGAGTTCCTGCATGGAATCGGCATTCCTCTTAAAACCAAAACAACGAAACAGCCACCTATAGGCCGTTTCCTCCCAATCACCTTTGGTGTCGTTCAGGATGTTCAGTATCAGATTCGACTTCTCTTCGAGTCGCTCCACCAAAGCTTTTTCCAGGGTTGAGAAACGAATAATATCTGGAACTTCAGAAATGCCACTGGCACAAGGAAGCTTTTGCCGAAAATCCAGAGAATCCCTGTACTTTTTCCACACATCCAAAAAAATCCTTCCTTTCAGTTCAAGAGTGGCAATGGCGGTGCCATCATTTCTTCGTACCGGCTTATCCTCCTCCCAAACCACATGGAGAATGACGGAATTATATGCCGGGTCAGAATCATGAGAATGCTGTTTCCAATCACTAGCCCTTTTATGAATTTCGACATGGCCATGAAGGGAAAGGCCGTTCAGAGAAATCGTTGCCTCTAAAAAATCAGGCCCTCCGCCCGAATTATGAAATCCAACTTTAGTGATGGAAATAATTTCATTGTCTGTAGTCTTAAGTCCTCGCTTATCGAAGTATTGATACTTCCAGACGAGCTGTAAAAAATCCTCTCGAAAGTCCATGATATTTTAAGATTAAAAAGCTCACGGAATTTAACGAAAAAATTAAAAATGACAATGTCTTCCTAGTTCTAAAGATACTTGTCCAGCAAAATCCGCATCTCCTCTTGGAGTTTCTGAGCTTCTCTTCCGGAAGCCTTTGCAAAGTCTTTTTCTCCGGAAGCATAAATAATCCCCCGACTAGAATTGACCAAAAGGCCACAGCTCGAGTTCATGCCATAGCTCGCTACTTCTGACAGACTGCCTCCTTGTGCACCGACACCAGGCACGAGGAAGAAATGCTCGGGAGCGGATTTTCGCACCTCGCCGATCAGCTCTCCCCGGGTTGCACCGACCACATACATGAGGTTTTCCGGGCTTCCCCATTCTTGACTTTTAGCTAAAACCGATTTATAAAGGGGTTGACCAGATTCGTTCTGTATTAATTGGAAATCCGACGAACCAGCATTGGAAGTCAAAGCCAATAAAATCACCCATTTATTTTCAAACTCCAAAAAAGGAGAAACCGAGTCTTTTCCCATGTAGGGAGCCACGGTAATCGAATCAAAATCCATAGTCTCAAAAAATGCCTTGGCATAGAGCTTTGAAGTATTTCCAATATCTCCTCGCTTGGCGTCAGCAATGGTAAAAATATCATTGGGAATAAGCTCCTCGACCTTTGCTAGTGTCTCCCAACCTTTCGGCCCTAAAGCTTCGAAAAATGCAATGTTTGGCTTGTAGGCCACCGTGAAATCCGCCGTCTCTTCAATGATCTGCTTGCAAAAAGAAAAAATCGGGTCCTCCTCTTTAAGCAAATGTCTCGGGATTTTAGTTAAATCCGGATCAAGTCCAACGCAAAGAAAGGATGATTTCTTCTGGATCTGGGCGAAAAGTTCGGAGCGAGTCATGAAATAGTTTTTTTCAAATTTAAAGAATTCAAACTCATTGGCTTGGCTCAAACTCAACTTTCACAAAAGCCCCCATCAAAGAGACCCCTGCCGTAATCAGAAAAAAGATCAGGCTAAAAGCCACCGCTGCCGTCTCCTCAATCCCGGCATAGGTATGTGCATAGACGAAAACCAACTCCCGGGCACCCACTCCACCGATGGTAAGCGGCAGCACTGCAACGATTGAGGAAAGCAAAAAGACCAGCTGATAGGCTAAAATCTTCTCATGAATTCCTAAGGACATCAGGATAAACCAAGCACAGATCAATTGAGCGATCTGGCCAAGAAAAGACCAAAGATTAGCGGCCCAAAAAGAAGGAAGATAGTCCTTAAAAAAGAGTTTTTGGACCAACCAAAATCCCGGTATAGTCAGTACTAATCCTGCCATCATAAGTCCATTCCAGAGACTCGATTCTACAAAGTCAAGCTCCAGATCCACCAAAAGAAAAAGGCCAAACATAAGAAAAACAATGGCCACCAATCCGCCCAGTCGATCCAAAAGGGCAGATTGTACCAGCTTCTTCACGGGGGTTTTGAAATGCTTGTTCAGCAGATAAACCTTGTATCCATCACCTCCTATTCCGCCTGGAAGAAAGAGATTGTAAAACATTCCGATCAGGTAAAGCCTGAAATTGCTTTTCTCAGATATCTGCAATCCAATATCCTTGAAGTAAAGATTCAGACGAATAGCGGTGGCAACTTTGCTAAGGATGAAAAGTAAGATGGCCGGGACTAGCCAAAACCAGGAAATGGTCTTGACAATCTCCAGCAATTGCTGAGTATCAATCTTTCGAAAGACCAGATACAAGGCCAGTCCTGTAAGAACTAGCTTTAGAAGGGTTTTAAAAAGGTTTTTGTAACGGGTCAAGGTGAAGGCTTAATCGTTAAAAGTTAATCGTTAAGTGTTGAAGATTAAAAGCGCTGGATTTTGTTCTTTGGAAAATAGCATGTCCAGCATTTTGAAAGTCTATTTTCAGTCAGTTCTCGACTGCAAACTGCCACTGCCCACTTTGTTAATCTTTCATACTTCAGTTTTCTGACTTGATATAGCGACCTTCTCTCCAACATAAATGGACTTAATCTTATAGGTCTTCTTATCCTGTGACTCGAAATAAGTCCTTACGATGATCTCTGCAATTATACCCGTCGTAATCAACTGAATACCACCCAGAATCATAATAAAACCTAGAATCATCAAAGGCCGACCCCAGATATCCTCTCCAAAAAGTTTCAAAATCAGCAGGTAAAAACTAATTCCCATGCCTATCAAAAACGAGATGATCCCCAGGCCCCCGAAAAGGTGAATGGGCCGCTGGAAATACTTTTGGAAGAAGAGCATCAGAATCAAATCTGACATCACCTTAAATGTCCGGCTCAATCCATATTTAGATTCCCCATGAATTCTAGGATGATGCTTTACATCCACTTCGGTCATCCGCGCTCCCTGCTCTTTTGCCAAGACCGGGATGAATCGATGAAGTTCACCGTAAAGTCCCATGTTCTGAGCGATGTCAGCCTTGTAAACTCTCAGGGTACAACCATAATCCTTTAGATAGACCTTGGTGGTATTTCTGATCACCCAGTTGGCAATCTTGCTTGGAATTTTTCTCAGCACGAAGCCATCCTTTCGATTTGCACGTCTACCTGCTACCACATCCCACTCTTCGTCGATTGCCTTATTCAGCATCATCGGAAGATCCGTAGGGTCATTCTGCAGATCCCCATCCATGGTAGCAATGTATTCTCCGGTGGCCTGATCTATGCCTGCGGCCAAAGCTGTGGTCTGACCTCGGTTACGGTTAAAAATAATAAGCTTGGTTCGGGTGTTCGCGTGTTTCTTTACTTCCTCCACCGTCTTATCTGTTGAACCATCCTCAATCAAGATTACCTCATAATCAATTTCCACTAGAGCATCATAAACCTGCTCCAGCAGTGGCTTGATATTTTCTTCTTCATTGTAAACCGTGATCACCACGGATAATTTCGGCTGGCTCATGACATAAAATTTCGTCAAAAATACGCCAAATATCTCCTGCGACAAAAAAATGAAAGGAACCTGAGCCGAAACCGAATGATATTTGGTTAAAGAAAATGGAATCGGTTTATCTTTGGGGCATGAGCCAAAGCGAGCTAAACATTAATCCCTGGGTAGTTATGGCGGCCTTTCTGGCTTTAATTGGACCCTTCGCCCTGGATTTTCACATGCACTATCCGGATGAGATGTACTACTCGGACGCTGCGCTCAAAATGCTGCAGAACGGCGACTACCTCACTACCTATCTTGGCTCTGGCGAACTCCGTTTTAAAAAACCTATTCTTAGCTATTGGGCGGTGCTCGCTGGTTACCAAATCTTCGGGATCACTCCATTGGCCTCACGTTTTTTCTTTTGGCTGGCGGGTGCGGCTACTATCGGTCTAGCCTATGCTGCCGCAAAAGTAGCTTTGAATGATAAGAAAATCGCCGGATTAACCGCTCTGATTGTCGCTTCACATCCTATATTAATCTTCAGCGCTACCCGATCCATTCCAGATATTTTGCTTGCTATGACCATGACAATGGCTGGAGTCGGATTTGCTGGCTATTTCAGGTATGGTAATCAAGCTCCAAAGAAATTCTCCTGGTTAATTTACCTGGGACTAGCCCTTGCATTTGAAGTCAAAGGTTTACCCGCGGTGGCCTTGGGTGGACTTGGCTTTCTTTTTCTGTTGTTTAATCCCTGGCAACGTATTAAAATCACCAAACTTATTAATATTCCTGCCATTCTCCTGAGTTTGGTCCTGGCTTGCTTTTGGTTCGTAGCCATGTACCAAATTCATGGGTCGGACTACCTGGACTCCTTCCTCTATGATCAGGTGGGAACACGGGTTGGCTCGAGGGTTGGATTAATTTTCAGCAATGGCTTAATCGCCACCTTGCTAATGGTGGTTGTTTTCATCCCTTGGTTTTTATTCGGCTTTAAAGGACTTAAAGGCACTTTTAAAAATCTTTCCAAAGAAGAAAAGGCCACACTTGGTTTTATTGCCATTTGGGTGATTGGAATACTTGGAATGTCTGCTCTGACGAGCAAATTCTATGAACGCTACCTCCTTCCGGTTATCCCCATGGCTGCGATCGGACTAGCCTGGATTTTGATCAAAAATGGTTTTCTAAAAAACCTCAAGGGTCAAAAATGGGCATTGGGATTCTTCCTTATTTTGAACCTGATCATTCTCATTTTCGGTCTTTACCTCAATTCAAACCTGGGTGGAAGTCTGTTCATTTGGGCTCAAATGGGCACAGCCCTTGTCGCTTTGATTTATCTCTCTCAGCTTTTTATCCAAGGCAAAAAACTTCCAAAGGCCATCGCTTATTCCATTCTTCTGCTTTTCTTCGGAGCATCTATTTCTACGTATCAAATCTCTCTCCCCGAGCAGGGTCAGCAAGCGAAGGAGTTTGTGAAAAGTGAAAATGTTTCGACCAATGATAAGATTGGGTTCATCGGAAACCTACACGTAAGTAGCAAGATTCGAATTGGGCTGGGAAAAGAATATAGTTTTATCGACTTACCAAGATTTGAGTTTCGGGAGGCCATACCGGATTACAATCGACTTATCGTGGAAGACCGATATCTCGATAGTGCGGATTTCAGCGGATTTGATAAGAAAAAGCTCTCCACCAATTGGAACTCCAGAGCTATTCCTGAATTACTGATGAATGTCTCAAATCCCGAATTTCAGGAGATTTTGGAGGAAAATGGCAAAGTCTATTATTTCCTACAGCGGATTAACTAGTAGGTCTCCGGAACATAAGGATCAAACTCCGTAAGGTTTTGATAGACTTGAATAGTGGCTATTCTTAGGGGCAAACCTCTAAAAGTCACTGGAAACTTTTCCTCGTAAATCAGTCGCTGAAAAGAGGCGAACTCGCCAGGAGAATCATAATTCCAACTCACAAAAATCCCTGTCCTTTCTTGACCGAGGAATTGCTCCATTCCAGGCCAGAGATCAAACTGATTTCTACGTGCCCCCATATTCAACATATGCGTTTGAGGGTTTCCTTCCAGATAAAATGAAAGTTCTGAAGCCATATGATAAGTTTCAGAAAAATAGAAGGGCTCTTGAATCTGAAGACTGTCTTGGAGATGATTTAATCTATCTGCCAAAGGCTGATAACCGGACATCCTTCTGAAAACTGCCTTTTCTCCCTTTTTTACACCCTCAATGGATTTCAGAAATGTAAAGTCAGGAAGTACTAAAATCAGGGGCAAACCAATTCCAATGACTATTCCCCAGTTTCGAATCTTATGCCAGCTTTTGCTTTGTTCCTCCACCCATGAAGCCATCACAATGGGTAATCCCATATAAGCAAAAATGGGCCAGTTCACGATTACTTCAGTACCAAAGCTCAAAACTGCAAAACCTCCAAAGGTGAGAATGGCCGGAAGGATCAGGTAAAACTTTTCCTGACTTCTAAACTTCAGGACATTCTTCAAAGAACCAAAAAGCAAGGGAATGAAAAAGATGGAAATCATGGCTAATTGACCACCCAAATACTCGAAGAACTGAACCAGTTTTTGTCCGAAGGAAAAATCTGAATTGCTGCTTTCTCCTCCACCAGCAAGCTGTGAGAGATGTCGAAAAGTCATGAAGTCGTTTTGAAAGTTCCAAACCAACACTGGGATAAAACCCAAAGCCATCAATCCTGAAAAAAGAAGAAGCTTTGTCCACTTTTTCCCCAACTGCTTTCGCTGGAATAGATAGAAAATCAGAAAGGGAAAGGCGAGTAGCATCACAGCTTTGGACATCAGGCCCAAGGCCCCTGCAAGGCCAGCCAATGCCCACCATCGTTTCTTATCCTCTTTAATGCCTCGATAGAGCCAGAAAGCCATTAAGGCCCAAAAGAAGGCTACCGAAGTATCGGTGGTATGAAAAGTGGATATCAGCCACCAGAAAGGCATGGCCTGAAGAATCAGTGCCGACCAAAATCCCACCTTATCGCTGTAGAGATACGAACCGAATGTAAAAGTGACCCAGGCAGATCCCAGGCCAAATGCAATGGCAAAAAAACGAACACCTATTTCAGTGGTTCCGAAAATTGAGGTGCCGATCCAGTTCAGATATGCCACCATGGGGGGCTTCGAATAGTAATGCCAGGCCAAGTTCTCCGACCAGAGCCAGTACTGCGCTTCTTCTGTAAAAAGATCTATCTCGGGTCTAAAAGTGAAAATGACTTTGGCGGCAGCCAAAGCAAGGGTCACAATCCAGAAATAAAGCTTATAGTTCGGAGTCTTTTGCATGCCAGGTATAAAAAAAGCACTCTCTGGAATTCCAAAGAGTGCTCAAATTTAAGAGAATATTGCTTCTATTTCGCCAGAACCACTTTCTCCTTGTACTTCTTAATTTGACGTCTCAATCCTTCGATTGATTCATCTGCAGCAGCTTCGAAGGAATCCTTTTGATGCTTTGCGAAAAACTGCTTTCCGGGAACATTAAGCTTGATTTCTACAATCTTATTTTCATTACTGTCGTTTTTATCTAATCTCATAAAAACCTCTCCATCAATAATTCGATCGTAATAGGTATCGAGTTTATCAGCCTTCTTTTGAATAAAGTCGATCAATTTGCGATCGGCATCGAAGTGGATGGAGTGCATCTGCAGTTTCATATGATTTGCATTTTGGGTTAAACAATAAATTAAATTATGCTTTAGGATGTGCCTGATCGAACACAGCCTTAAGTTTTTCTAGTGAATTATGGGTATAAACCTGAGTGGCAGCAAGATTCGCATGTCCGAGCAAGTCTTTAACGGCATTCAGGTCGGCTCCTTTATTTAAGAGATGAGTGGCAAAGGTATGTCTCAACACGTGTGGGCTTCTTTTGGAAGTTTGGGCAAAAATATCAAGATAGTGACGGACAATGCGGTATATCATCATAGGATAACTCTGTTTGCCTTGATTACTGACAATAAAATAGGGACTTTGGCTTTCATTCGGAAACGTTTCTTCAAATACTTTTTGATACGAAACTATATTCTGTTTGAGACTCTGTGTAATAGGAATAATTCGCTCTTTTTTTCGCTTACCCAAGACCTTCACCTGACTTTCCATCATATTTATATCCGACCATTTTAAACCTATGAGCTCCGAAAGCCTCACTCCTGTGAGGTAAAGAAATTCGATTACCATACGATCTCGCTGTCCCTTAAAATCAATATCGAAATTACTTTCTTCTAATACGGACTCAATAGTCAGCTCTTGTACAAATTCGGGGAGTTTTTTAGGATTTTTCAGAGACTTTAACTTATAGGTCGGGTCCTTTGCAATCATCTTGGATCGAAGCAGGAATTTATAAAAGGACCTGAGTGTGGCGAGCTTTCTATTTACAGTAAGGCTGCTTTTACCTTCATCCACAAGATCAATGATCCATGCCCGAATTTCAGCGTGCCTGGCCATTTCGATCTCATCCAGGTCAAAGGACTGCTTCACAAAATCAGAAAACTGCTCCAGGTCTTTGGAATAAGCCAGAACGGTATGCTCACTGGCCTTTTTTTCGAATTGGAGATAGTTTACAAAGGAATCAATCATGCGGGGATCACTTGATTGAAGATAATCTAAAATGTTTAAGATTACGATTTGATCGGAAAAATACCTATGTACTCGTTGTAACTAACTGGGGCGGTTGTGTAGCTGGCGCGCGTTTGTAACACGTGACCAAACTAATCATTACCGCTACCTCGCTAGTGCTTGTATACAGCACCAAAAAAAAACGCAACCCCGATGGAGTTGCGTTGAATATTGACTACGGAGTCGAATTATTGATTCGCTTCGTTTTGCATTCTCTGCTTGTAGGCAGCTTTGATTACCTGATCTCTTCTTTTCACGGAAGGTTTGGTGAATGCCTGACGAGCTCTCAATTCTCTGATTGCTCCTGTCTTGTCAAACTTCTTCTTAAAACGCTTAAGCGCTTTTTCGATTGATTCGTTTTCTTTTACGTTTACTACTATCATAAGTGGACACCTCCTTTCGCGGATGCAAAGGTAGCGAAAAGTATTTATATAAATAATTAATGCTCTAACAATTATTTTCAGGACTAGAGCGCGTTATACAATGCATGCTTAACAATTGTCCAACACTACACCACCCTACCCTAATCACACCGGGCGGAGTCGAGAAGCCTCCTCAAACTCCCGGTAACGCGCGTTTGCAACGCGTCCTTTCCCAAAAAAGACTGTCCCTTCCTAACAAATTTCCTTTAAACTAAAAAAGCCTGTCGATCACTCAACAGGCTTTATTTATTCTATCGAATTTTGTTAATCAACTACTTTCTCCGCGAGCAAGACAATCACATTGTCCTTCACCTCTACCACTCCTCCATCCACAATCATAGATTGCTTTCCTTCTGAGGTAGTAAATGAAACTGCACCTTTGGCCAGAGCCGAAACTATTGAGGCGTGATTATTCAATACCTGAAATGCTCCACCAGCCCCAGGGAAACTTGCCTCGCTTACTTCACCTTGAAATACTTTCTTATCCGGTGTTACGATTTCTAAATGCATTGATTTATTTCTTAATCGATTCTTAAAACTGTCGACGTCAGCTGATAACTGCCAACCGACAACTGAAATTACTTAGTCTCTTCAAGCATCTTCTCTCCCTTAGCAATCGCATCTTCGATGCTACCTACCAAGTTGAAAGCCGCTTCCGGAAGGTGATCTAGCTCACCATCCATGATCATGTTGAAGCCTTTAATGGTATCCTTAATATCTACAAGCACTCCTTTAAGACCTGTGAATTGCTCAGCTACGTGGAATGGCTGAGAAAGGAAACGCTGTACTCTTCTGGCTCTGTGAACGACCTGCTTATCCTCTTCGGAAAGTTCTTCCATACCAAGAATCGCAATGATATCCTGAAGCTCCTTATATCTCTGAAGAATTTCTTTCACTCTCTGAGCACATCCATAGTGTTCTTCACCCAAGATTTCTGGAGAAAGAATTCTAGAGGTAGAATCCAAAGGATCCACCGCTGGATAGATACCTAGCTCGGCAATCTTTCTTGAAAGTACTGTAGTAGCATCCAAGTGAGCAAAAGTCGTTGCTGGAGCAGGGTCAGTCAAGTCATCCGCAGGTACGTAAACGGCCTGAACAGAAGTAATCGAACCATTCTTAGTAGAAGTAATTCTTTCCTGCATGGCACCCATCTCAGTAGCCAGTGTTGGCTGATAACCTACCGCAGATGGCATACGACCTAGAAGTGCAGACACCTCAGATCCTGCCTGAGTGAATCGGAAGATGTTATCGATAAAGAATAGGATATCCTTACCGGCTCCATCACCTTCACCATCTCTATAATATTCTGCCAAAGTCAAACCAGTCAAGGCCACTCGAGCACGCGCCCCTGGAGGCTCGTTCATCTGACCGAATACGAAGGTTGCTTTGGACTCTTCAAGTTTCTTCAAATCAACTTTGGAAAGATCCCATCCACCCTGCTCTTCCAGAGTTTCTACGAAATCATCACCATAAGTCACAATACCGGATTCGATCATTTCTCTTAGAAGGTCATTTCCTTCACGAGTTCTTTCACCCACACCAGCAAAAACAGAAAGACCTGCATATGCCTTAGCGATGTTGTTGATCAATTCCTGAATCAATACTGTTTTACCTACACCAGCTCCACCAAACAAACCAATCTTACCACCTTTAGCATACGGCTCGATCAAGTCAATAACCTTAATTCCCGTGTAAAGTACTTCTTGAGAGGTAGAAAGATCTTCAAACTTTGGTGCTTGTCTGTGGATAGGAAGTCTTTTACCTTCTGGCAATTGAGGAAGACCATCGATCGCCTCACCTACCACATTAAAAAGACGACCCTTGATTCCTTCACCGGTTGGAACAGAAATAGGCTGACCCATGTCGGTCACTTCCATTCCTCTTACCATACCCTCAGAAGAGTCCATGGCGATAGTTCTTACTCTATCCTCACCAAGGTGTTGTTGAACTTCCATCACGACCACCTGGCCGTTTTCTTTAGTCACTTCCACCGCGTCAAGGATGTTAGGTAGCTTACCACCTTCGAAGGCTACGTCCACCACCGGACCAATCACCTGTGTTATCTTACCAATATTTGCCATTTGCTTGAAATGAAATGTAGATTGAATCTGCTTTATTAATTCGAGCGCAAAATTAATCAATAAAGCCTAAACCCAAAGGATATTTGGAAAAATAAACCCACTCTTCATCAGGCCTCTTTGAAGATTTTGATTTAAGCCGAATTTCTGACTATTCCGCTTGCGCAAAGCTCCTTTCCTTGCCATTCATACCGCGTATTCTCTCATTGATTTATTCCTTCAAATCATAAATTTTTTCTAAACATTTTTATTTGGATTGAGTCTAAGTAAGCATATCTTTGTATTGTAATTAATAATTGATCTAAATAATGATAGTGAGAATCCTTTTTGTTTTCAGCATTCTTTTGGCCGCTTGTTCACCCCAGGCCAAAGAAGCAAACACGGGAAGTAGTGAGACCAAGATTATCACCGCTGGAGGAACAGTTACCGAAGTAGTGCATGCTCTTGGCTTTGGTGATCAGATTATCGCCACGGACATTACCTCCACCTACCCCGCTTCTATGCAGGATCTGCCTTCTATAGGATATAGGAATCAAATTAAAGCGGAAGGTATTTTGGCCTTGGGACCTGATTTGGTGCTCATGGAAGAAGGATGTCTCTCTGATGATGTGGTGGAGCAGTTAAAGGCAGCTCAAATAGACATTCGGTCTTTCGCTAAACCAAAAAGAGTTCAGGAAACATATACCCTTATCGATGAATTGGGAAGTTTTTTGGATGCCGAGACTCAGGCGAATGATCTTAAGGAGTCCATCGGAGCGGACTTAGCGAAATTAGAAGAGTATTTACAAAGTCAGGAGTCCCAGCCCAAAGGAGCATTTATTATGGCTCGAGGACCACAAACCGTTTTCCTTGCTGGAGAAAAGACCTTTGCAGAGGAAATCTTTGGCTTAGCCAAAATCAATTATGCAAGCACAGGATTTGATGATTTCGTGCCTTTAACGCCAGAAGCATTGGTGAAAATCAATCCTGATTATCTGGTATTCTTTGAGTCTGGAGTTCAAAGTTTAGGTGGAGAACAAGGTCTTGCTTCAATACAAGGAATGACCGAGATCACTGCCTTTAAAGAAGGAAATATCGTGGCTTTGGACGGAAATTATCTTTCCGGATTTGGGCCAAGAGTCGGGAAAGCAGCACTTGATCTGGCTAAAGCAGTAAGAGAATAGTGAATCTTTCCCTTAAGACATATAGCAATCAAAATGCGATCAGGCTTTCTCTTTTGGGGACTGTTCTCATGGTGGTATGCATAGCTTCACTTGGACTGGGAGCATATTCTATCCCCCTGGATAATACAATTGCGATCCTTTTGAATTCCCTGGGTGTTAGTGTTGATAATTTCGAGGCCAGCCAGGCAAATGTCCTTTTACAAATCAGACTACCCAGAATCCTGCTCAATCTTTTGATTGGTGGAGGACTTGGAATAGCAGGAGCAGCACTTCAGGGCATGTTTAGAAACCCGCTAGTCGAACCGGGTCTTATAGGTGTAAGTAGTGGAAGCGCTCTTTTCGCAATCATTTTTATCGTTTTTGTAAGCGGAGGAACCAGTGCAGGTTTCTTAAATAATCTTGGTCTTCCACTTTTTGCCTTTATCGGAGGGCTTATTCATGTAGCTGCCGTTTTCAAGCTTTCTACGAATCGAGGAACTTCCGACACTGCGACTTTAATTTTGGCGGGAATTGCAATCAATGCCTTCGCTGGTGCTCTGATTGGGCTGGTTTTATTCTTTGCAGATGATTCAGCACTTCGGAGCTTTACTTTTTGGAGTTTGGGAGACATGAGTGGTGCCACCTGGCAAAAACTTCCTTTTGCCCTGATTCTAATTGGACTTCCCACTTTTCTGATTTTACAAAAGACTAAGGAACTGAACGCTCTTTCTCTAGGAGAACAAGAAGCATTTCACATGGGCGTGCCTGTGAATCAGGTAAAAATTCAACTTTTGGTTTGTGCAGCTTTAATCGTGGGTGTAGGCGTTTCCATGGTTGGCGTGATTGGCTTCGTAGGTCTGGTTGTGCCTCATTTGGTGAGGTTGATTTTCAGCGCAGATCACAGAATCGTGTTGCCAGGATCATTCTTTTTAGGAGCTATTCTTCTCAATGCCGCTGATCTGATAGCCAGATTGATTGTAATACCCGCTGAAATGCCGATCGGAGTGATCACAGCTTTGTGCGGAGCACCCTTCTTTATCTGGCTCATCTTTAACCTGAAAAAATCTTCTTCCTGATGCTAGCTGCTAAAAACCTACATTATTGTATTCAGAAAAGGCCTATCGTGGATGAGGTCAGTCTGGAAGTAAACCCTGGAGAAATTCTTTCCATTCTGGGACCTAATGGAGCAGGGAAGTCTACCCTATTTAAAATTCTGAGTGGAGAAATTCCTTGTAAGCGCGGTTTCGTAAGCTACAATCACACGGGTTTAGGAGAGCTAAAAGTTCATGATCTAGCCAAAATCCGGGCAGTGCTTCCTCAGCACTCCCAGGTGAACTTTCCTTTTTCTGCCAAAGAGGTCATCTCTCTTGGGTTACATCAGGTAAAAGTATCAAAACATGAGCAAATTCTCCAAGAGGTGATGGAAATCACCCGAGTGATGCAATTCTCAGATAAGCTGTATCAGCATCTTTCCGGTGGGGAAAAACAGAGAGTGCAATTGGCGCGGGTGCTATGCCAAATCTGGGAAAGACAGCCCTATCCACGGTACCTGCTTTTGGACGAGCCCACTTCCAGTTTGGACCTTGCACAGCAGCATGCAGTCCTGAAAATTTTAAAACAGCTTACGCAAAGGAATATTGGCGTGGTGATCATCCTTCATGAGCTAAACCTTGCCGCCCAATATTCTGACCGCATCGCACTGCTAAAGGATGGCACTCTTCAAAAATGGGGCAATGTGAAAGAAATCATGGATGAGGAATTACTGGAGAGGGTATTCGAACACCCGGTTCAGCTCATCCCCTATCCCTGCGCTGCGGGATGCATCGTAGCCTCGGGTTTACAAAATCAAGCATATCAAAATCTTAACCAAGCATAATCATGGAAACTTCAACTCTTCAAAACACAAGCCTTAAAGAATCCTGGGAAAAACTAAAGCAGGAAGAACCAAAGCTTCGTATTCGTGATGCCGCCAAAAAATTGGGCGTTTCTGAAGCTGAATTACTGGCCACAGGCATAGGTGAGAATGTAATCAGACTGAGCGATGACTTTGTGGAGCAAGTCCAAAAATTCCCAACCCTTGGAAAAGTAATGGCGCTTTGCAGAAATGAAGGCTGTGTGCTTGAACATAAAGGAACCTTCCAAAAAATAGACATCATGTCTGCGGGTCCAAATAAGATTGCCACTGTGATCGGGCCTATCGAGCAGAGACTTTTCTTCCACTCCTGGAAGTTTGGCTTTGCGGTGAGCAATGACACTCCTAGAGGCCCAATGTTCAGCCTTCAGTATTTCGATAAAGCCGGAGAGGCCATTTTAAAGGTTTTCCTTCAGGATAAATCAGATTATGATGCTTCTGAGGTATTGGTTAATGCCCATACCGCTGAAGTTCAAAGTGCTGAGTTGGATATTGAGACATTCGATGTTCCGGAATACACCTCAAGGGAAGATCTCGATTTCGAAAATTTCCAGAAGGAGTGGGAAGAGATGAAGGACACTCATGATTTCTTTGGAATGCTAAGAAAGCATAAGCTAAATAGGCTGGATGCTGTGAAGTGGATCGATGACAAGTGGGCTTATGAAGTAGATAGATTGGCAGTGAGACAAGTTCTGAAAGTGGCCGCTGAAACCAAGTTACCTATCATGATTTTTGCAGGGAATAAGGGCAACATTCAAATTCACCAGGGTAAGGTTAAAACCATCAAACCCATGGGAGATTGGCTGAATGTCATGGATCCCGAATTTAATATGCACCTCAATGAATCCATTGTGGACCGTTCCTTCGTAGTTCATAAAAACACGGATGACGGATTGGTATCATCCCTCGAACTGTTTGATAAAAATGGGGAAATGGTAGCTCAATTCTTTGGGTTGAGAAAGCCAGGAATCCCTCAAAAAACTGAATGGAAAGAATTAGTTGATAGCCTGAAGTAAAAATAGAAGCTGTCTCTCGAATACTCGATGTCACATTGAGCGCCTGCTTTTAAGGTAGGCGCTCCGTCTGACAACCGCATCTGAAGAGCCAGCTAAAATTTTGATTCTATGTTTAGAATTAGTCTAATTAAAATAACAATAACGGCCTTTCTGAGCTTGAGCCCATTGCTGCTTTGGTCGGCAGACCGAATAAAAGTGGTAGACGCTGAAGGGAAACCCATTGTCCATGCCTTAATCCAAGTGGATAATCAAAAGCCAGTACCGGTGAATGCTCAAGGTGAGTTTGACATTCAAAGTAGAAATTCTGAGGATCGAATTCTAGTTTTTGCCATGGGTTATGAGACCATGGTTCTAAGTGCTGAGGAATATGATGCCTTGTCTGTAATTACTCTTGAACCTAATCAAGAAGCCCTTGATGAAGTGGTGGTTTCTGCCACCAGAACCGATAGAAGTGTGGAAGACCTGCCCATGCCGGTCACGGTGCTAAGTCAAGAAAAAATTCAGGAAACAGGCGGTATTCGACTTTCGGATGTTTTGCGAGAGCAAACCGGTCTTCAGATTACTTCAGAGCATGGTTCCAACCTTCAGATGCAAGGTCTGGACTCGGATTATATCCTAATTCTTTTGGATGGGGAGCCACTAGTCGGAAGAACGGCAGGAACTTTTGACCTGGACAGAATTTCTGTTTCGAACATTGAGCGCATCGAGATTCTTCGTGGTCCGTCTAGTGCTATTTATGGCAGTGAGGCAATGGCTGGTGTGATCAACATAATCACTAAATCGGGAACCCAACCCAAGACGCTTAACCTTGGGGCAAGGTATCGTAGTTTCAATAGCTGGAACCCTTATGCTGAGTTGGGAATAAATCAAGGTAATTGGAAGATAGATGCCCTTTATGATTACTTTCAAACGGATGGATTTGACCTTACGCCAGAGGTAGTAGGGCAAACTCAAAACCCCTATGATGCACAAACCGCCCAAGTAAAGATTTCAGGAGATATTTCTGAAAAACTTGAGCTTAGCTTATTCGCAAGAGGATATCTAGAAAATGCCACAGGCGCTCTGGAAGTAAACGCGGGGGATCCGAATCAGCGATTAGTTTCTCTTGACAACCAGCTCAGAGACTGGAACTTTAATCCGACCATTCGATTCAAACCCAATGAAAAGTGGCTGCTTTCCTTACGAGGAATGAGCAATTGGTACTCTACTCTTGCCGATTCGAGAATCCAAAATTCAGAGGAAGTATTTGATCTTCAGGGATTTGATCAATTCTTCCATCGAACTGAGTTACAGTCAGACGTCCAGGTGAACGATCAAAACCTCTTGACTTTTGGTTTAGGGCAAATCATCGAAACCGTAGAAGCGACGAGGTATGAAGATAAAAATCGATTTGATGCAGGGTATTTTTACTTTCAACATCAATGGAACCCTTCGGATCGTTTCAACATGATCTCTGGCTTCCGTGCAGATCTTCACAGTGAATATGGCGGTAGAATAAGCCCGAAAATTTCTGCTCAATATGAGGTCTCAGAAAAATTATCTGTCCTCGGGTCTATTGGTTCCGGTTTTAAAGCTCCGGATTTTCGCCAGTTACTTCTGAACTTTAACAATGCTGCTGCGGGATATTACGTCTTCGGTTCTACGATCGCAGAAGAGGGAATTCAGAATCTCGAGGAACAGGGACTGATTTCCCAGATTCTCATTAATCCAGAAAGCATAGGAGAATTAGAAGCAGAAAGCTCCTGGGCATTTAATGGAGGAATCAAGTGGACGCCAGACCCAAGGGTAAGTATTCATTTGAATGCCTATAGAAATCGAATTGAAAACCTGATCGAAACCGCTCCAGTGGCCAGATTAGTCACTGGGCAAAATGCTTTTTCATACTTCAATATCAATTCGATTGTGACCCAGGGAATAGAATTGGATCTGGGGTATACCTTCAGGGAAAACCTACGATTCAGCCTGGGATACGCATTTCTGGACACAAGAGATCTGGATGTTTTAGATCAGATTGATGCAGGAAAACTATTCAAAAGAGACGAAAGCAATATCACCACATTAGTGACGCGTTCGGATTATGGTGGCCTTTTCAACCGGTCCAGACACAGTGGGAATTTTAAGGTGAATTATAAGGAAAGAGCTACTGGAATCAATCTGGCCTTGAGAGGGATTTACAGAGGCAAATTCGGTTTTGCCGATCTAAATGGAAACCTCATTCTGGATGATCCTTCAGAATTTGCCGATGGTTGGCTGAGTCTGAATCTTACCGCATCAAAGAGTTTTTCCGATCGCATCAATCTGGAGATCGGAGGAACTAACCTCTTGAATACTCAAACCCCAAATCAACCTAACAATCCAGGCAGAATAATCTTTGCCGGGATCAACATTTCAATTTTCGAAAACTAAATACAAAATCAATTCTAATGAAAACTTCAATCAAACAACTAGCTATTTCCGCCTTGGCTCTCACGCTATTTACGGCTTGTTCTGAAGGTGATGATCCATTACCGATAGTTCCTGTGGAAACTCAGATGGTCCAGGATTTCGAGGCACCTAATGATGTGATCGATAGAACAACAGGTACCATCGTTGAGGAAAGACCTTTCCAATATTTCAGCCTGGAGCAAAATGCACAGGTATCCGAGGGTGATGACTGGGACCTTGCTTTTAAGGGAACCACTATTCGAGTGAATGCCACGAAAAACGTATCGGCGGCCATCGTAACCGGAATATTCGATCAGATTGATTCAGTTCCTGCCGACGCCAGCTTCGCTTCAGATACTGAAACTGAGCTAGCTATCCCAACCGGAGGTGGAAATGGATGGTATAATTACAATCCTGCGTTGAATACCATTACGCCTATTCCGGGTAGGGTGATTTTGGTGAAAACTACTGAAGGAAATTTCGTCAAAATGGAGATTTTGAGTTACTACAAGGGGAATCCTCCAGTGGCGGAAATTGACCCTTTTACCACTCCAAGTGCACATTACACCTTCCGCTTTGCACTTCAGCCAAACGGAAGCACAGAATTTTAATTCATGGATTTAGATTTATGAAAAAGGGAGATTCGGATACGGATCTCCTTTTTTAGTCCAAAACCCTACGACCAAATAAATAGGCTCGGGACCAGTATCGATTACTGAGATAGTCTTCGGATACTCCTAGGGTTTTTGAGCTGTGAATGAAGCGAATATCCTGTTTTGATACTTCGGTCACTATTCCTGCGTGTGTTACTCTTTTTCTTTTTTTGCTCGTCGCAAAGAAAACCAGGTCACCTGGCTTTAAATCTCCCTTCCCCACTTTCTTTCCTACCTTTCCTTGATCAGCAGAAATCCTTGGCATAGTGATTCCTACAGGATAAAAAGATCTATAAATCAGAGCAGAGCAATCAATTCCGGAGCGAGTAGTACCTCCATATTTGTAAGGAGTGCCTGTGTAGCTTCTGGCGGTATCAATGACCACATTAAAAGGCTCGTTGGCCACATTCTTTTTTGAAGCACAGGAAAAAGCAAAAACTGTTAAAAGAATGAATCCTGATGCTAAAAATCTAAATGCCTCGTTTCTCATACTTTTTTAGAATTAACAAGGATAATGCCGAACAGGTAAATGGCTGTTGCGTTAAAGAAAACGCCATGAATTGATTAAATTCAGCATCCTGAAAAAATGAGTAAAGAAGACTTCCATAATCTCCCTTTTCACAAAAAGATCAACCTACTGTATACGGAAGGTACTTTCGTAGTGGGTATCCGGTATTATGGGCATAAGGTGAACCTATACCTTTTAGACGATGAGTACATTGAGGTTTTCTATAATCACAAACTCGACAAAATCGACAAGATTGATTTTTTACCCCGAAATCATACCAGGATGAAATTTTACCTGGATCAGATTCAATTGGATTAAAAAAACCGGATAGTCTTCACTACCCGGTTTTTTTTTGGTTGGAATCCTTTAAAGCTTTCGCTTAATAAAGTCAGTCATCTGTGTGTAAAGATGCCAGGTGGTGTTTCCACCATAGATCCCATGGTTTCGGTTTGGATAGTAGAACGTCTCAAATTGCTTATCCGCCGTGATCAAGGCATTAACCAGATCTACGGTATTTTGGAAATGAACATTGTCATCACCAGTTCCATGGATAAGCAGGAAGTTCCCTTTCAGCTTATTTACATGATTGATTGGACTGTTTTCATCGTAACCTGCCGCATTCAGCCGAGGCGTTTGAAGATAGCGCTCTGTATAAATCGTATCGTAATATCTCCAGGTAGTCACCGGGGCAACGGCTATGGCTGCTTTGAAAACATCATTCCCTATCATCAAGGAAAGAGAAGACATATATCCTCCGTAAGACCATCCCCAGATTCCGATTCGCCCTGGATCTACAAAGGACTGCTTGGCAAAATATTTAGCTCCTTCTATCTGATCAACCGTTTCCAATTTTCCGAGATTTGCATAGGTGGAATGCTTGAAGTCTCTACCTCTGGCACCCGTTCCTCTGTTATCCACACAAGCTACAATGTAGCCCTCAGCCACTAAGGCTTGATGCCACATATCGCGACTTCCACCCCATCGGTTTACCACGTTTTGGGAACCGGGACCACCATACACATACATTAAAACCGGATATTTCTGATTTGGGTCAAAGTCCGCTGGCTTAATCATATAGCCATTTAGTTCTGTACCATCTACAGTCTCAAAGGTGAAAAATTCCTTTTGCCCAAGGGAAAATGAAGTAAGGGTCTCATTCAAAGCCTCATTGGTCTCCAGGACAGTCACTTCTTTACCCTTAGCATCCATCAAAGTTACCGTTACGGGCTTTTCTGTGGTCGAATAATAATCAATAAAATACTGATTGTCCTTACTCATATTGATAGTATGGGTGCCCTCAAGCGGAGTTAAAATCTTTTTACCTTTTCCATCAAAGCCGCTAACGAATAGATTTCGCTCCAGGGGTGATTGCTCGGTAGAGATAAAATAGATTTTTTCTTCTTCCTCATCAATACTTACCACCTCAGTTACTTCCCAATTCCCTTGAGTAATTTGATTTATCAAAGTTCCATCCATGGCATGATGATAAATATGCTTGAATCCATCCTGCTCAGAAGTCCGGATGAAGGACTCTCCATCAGCAAGGTATTTCAGATCATCATTATAATTCAGGTCCACATAAGTTTTAGAAGACTCAGAAATGATCAATTCACTTTCGCCCGTTGTGGCGTCGGCATGAAATAAATCAAGCTGATTTTGAAGCCTGTTTAATCTTATAAAGGCCAGCTTATTTGGATCCCGAGTCCAATAAATCCTGGGAAGATAAATATCAGTTTCCTCTCCTGCATCTACCCTTATCGTTTCTCCGGATGCTAAATCATAGATATGAATACTTACATCAGAATTCTTCTCACCTGCCTTTGGGTATTTAAATTTATAATCCTGAGGATACAGAGGTCCCCAAAGCTGCATATTGAATTCCGGCACTTCACTTTCGTCAAAGCGGATGAAAGCAATCTTCTTTCCGTCAGGGGACCATTTAAATGCCTGAGCCATTGAAAATTCCTCCTCATACACCCAGTCTGCAGAACCATTGATAATCTTGTTCCACTCACCATCCTCTGTTATTTGAGTAGTCTCCCCACTCGAAAGATTGGTCATGAAAAGGTTGTTTTGCTTTGCAAAAGCCACTTTATCATTGTCTGGTGAAAGGGTGGCATAAGAAATTTTTTCACCTTCTGCCAATTCAGTCTTGGTTCCACTTTCCATATCCACCACATAAAACACACCCATGGAAGAGCGTCGATAAATGGACTCCACATCAGTAGAGATCAGGGCTTTCGATTCATCTCCATTGAAGGAATAGCTCTGGAAATTTACCCCAAGTGCTTTTCCATCGAGTAGCAACTCTTCCTGCTCACCTGTGGCTAGGTTCATTTTCACAACTTGAGTGTACCCCTGATTATTAATGAGTGAGGAGTAAAATTGTCCATCATTCATCCAGTTGATTCCTCGCACCGTCTTTTGAGAAAATGTACCTTTCTTGAATACATCTTCAAGAGTTACCTCTTTTTTCTCTTGGGCATAGCCCAAAGAACTCATCATGAACAGGGCTACTAAAACTAGGATTAGTCTATTTTTCATAGGTATTATTTTATCTCCTTTTTATAAATTCTCACGAAGATAAAAAATTAGTATTCCATTTCTTGACCGTTTAACAAGATCAGTTCCCCATATTTTTTCACAAAGTGTGGCATGGCTTTGGTACAGACATGAACTTACCATTCAAAATTTGGCATAGGCTTCCCAAAGCAAAAATTTCCTTTGAACATTCCTTTAATCTTAAATGAAAATTGAATTAATTCGCTGCCAAATTACAGCCCTATGAAGAAGAAAATCGCCTTGGTTACCGGTGGTTATACTGGTGAATCGGTGATCTCATTAAAGAGTGCCGCCATTGTTGAAAAGATCATTGACCGAGAGCGGTATGAAGTCACAAAGATCCTGATCTATCCAGGACATTGGCATCATTTGACCGAAGAGGGAGAGGAAATTCCTGTTGATCTAAATGACTTCAGCCTTATGATCAAGGGAGAAAAACTAAAGTTTGACGGGGTGTTTAATATTCTTCACGGTTCTCCTGGGGAAGACGGCAAGTTGGCTGGGTATTTTGATATGATCGGACTACCATATACTACCTGCGATGCCCTTACTTCTGCGATCACCATGAATAAGGGCTACACCAAAGCCATTATTGATGATATTCCAGAACTGAATATTGCCAGATCAATTCAGCTTTTTTCAAAATCAGATCATGAGGTCAAAGCCATTCAGGAAACTTTAAATCTCCCGCTTTTTATAAAGCCAAATAATGGAGGAAGCTCGATCGGAATGAGTAAGGTGAAAAGTTGGGAAGAACTAGACGATGCCCTTGACAAGGCCTTTGCTGAAGACAGCCAGGTTTTAGTAGAAGAGTTTGTCTCTGGAAGAGAATTTTCAATTGGCATTTATAAAACTGCCGGCAAAGTGAAAGTTTTACCAGCGACTGAAATAGTAAGCAGTAAAGAGTTTTTTGATTATGAGGCCAAATATTCTGCCGGTGTCACCGAAGAAATTACTCCCGGACGAATGAATGAAGAGGAAAGACTGAGGGTAGAAAGAATTGCTGCTAGAGTTTATGAAAAATTGAACTGCAAAGGAGCGGTGCGGATGGATTATTTCCTAGAACACACATCCAGTAAGTGCTTTTTTATTGAAATCAACACCGTACCAGGGCAAACTGAAACCAGCCTGATTTCTCAACAGGTGAGAGCCATCGGTATGGAGGTGAAAGACTTTTACACTGAATTGATTGAAGAAATGCTTTCAGAAGGCAGAAGTACGAAGTAAGAAGTTTGAAAATTTCAGACTTCAGGATTAAGCTTTCAGAACTCCCTAAAACCTGATAACATAGGAGAAAATTGGTGAATCAATCCTTCTCTCTTCAAAGTATACAGGGCCCTGATCCAATCCAAAATTATAAGAATCCACGGCTTCTTCCGCCAGGGGAATGGCTTTATTCCTGAACACTCCAGAGGCTATTTCCATCCCAATACTCCCGATGAGCAAGGGCCAAAAAAGGTTTGGCGCATTTGCATTTTGTGGTGTCAAACCATAAATCACAGTACCTAATCCGGCCCCTAGCCCTGCAATGGAAAAAATGGTTCCGAGCTGTTGATTAGACATAGCTCTCCGATAAAGTTCAAAGGTTTCTGGATCACTTTCCGACATAAGCCTGTTGACATCGGCTTTGCTTAGGACCCTGTTTCCATCAATAAAATCAATCTTCTGACTCACAAAATTAGAGCGAACGTCAATCTGAAGTGGATTTTGAGCCCTTGCCAACATTGGCAAAATCAATAAAAAAAAGACCAGTCGAAAAATTTTCACCTGCATGGGATTTCAGTTAGTGCCTAAAGAACGGAATGATAAAGTTTTGGTTTGTCACCTGTAAATGAAAGAAAAAATTAATAAAAAATTTTCCAGCAAAAGACCTATCGTCTAAGTTAAAAAAAAGCCGAGTCCAAAAGGTGTTAGCAATTCTTGTTTTGGCAAAAAGTCCATAGAAGAAGACTGGAATGGCCTTTGCGCATTTATAGGTAGTTAATTGTAGTAACAGACTGTGCCACGAGAATGGATCGTTTATAGCGAATCATGAGACGGGTTTATATAAAACCTGAGAAAAAGATTCCACACCTGTAGAAAAAATTCAACAGTCTGAAAATCCTTAAACATAAAAAAAATGAAAAAGTATATTTTAAGCTTATCAATCATTTTCTTAATAATGGGCTGTGGCCCAACAGAAGAACAAAAAGAACAACTAAGTACGTTAGTTGCTGACTGGAAAGAAACTTCGGTAGAGGCAGTAGACTTATCCGAAGAAATCGGTGACAAGGTCTTCCTCCTTGAATCTAAAAAAGAGGCAAATGAAGCTCCTGAAACTATAGAAATCAATCTTGATGGAGAGTCAGTTACTTGCGAACCTGAGTATCTTGAACTTGCTTCCACGGTAGATACCTTCATTCAAAGCTGGCAGGAGAAATCAAATGAATTAGATGAACTCACGGACCGGATGTTAATTGGGAGTTGGAATTCCAATGATCAAGAAACCTTAGAAGCCCTAGATTTAGAACTAAAGCAGCGAGAAGTGCAAATTGAGCAGTGGAAAAAAGAACTGGAAGAGCTAAACAACAAATGTTATTTAACTGGAGAAATGCTGGTAATACAAGAACAAGAAAGCTAAAAAACGAGTAAATAAATGTGCCCTCAAAAGCAAAGAGCTTATTGAGGGCACATTTCTATTTTAACCCAATTTTAAAGTCCAAACTCGGATTTGATTCTGTCTACAAAATCGAGCTTTTCCCAGGTGAACAATTCTACATCCAAAATGATGCTCTCCCCATCTGGTGAGAAAAATTGCTTCCGAACCACTTCATTTTTTCTTCCCATATGACCGTAAGCCGCAGTCTCTTCATATATCGGATTCCGTAGCTTTAGCCTTTGCTCGATGGCATAAGGTCTCATATCGAAGATCTTTTCAATTTTTCTGGCGATTTCACCATCTGTCAAGCCTACTTTGGAAGTTCCATAAGAATTTACATAAACACCCATAGGCGCAGCCACCCCAATGGCATAAGAGACCTGAACTAGTACCTCATCAGCTATACCCGCAGCCACCATATTTTTGGCAATGTGACGAGTGGCATAAGCCGCCGATCGATCTACTTTTGATGGGTCTTTTCCTGAAAAAGCTCCTCCACCGTGTGCGCCCTTACCACCATAAGTATCGACGATAATCTTTCTACCGGTTAAACCAGTATCTCCGTGCGGCCCACCGATGACAAATTTCCCTGTTGGATTGATGTGATATTTGATGTCCTCGGTAAAAAGCTTTTGGAGTTCAGGCTTCAGCTTTGCTTTTACTCTCGGGACCAAAATGCTAATAATGTCAGCTTTAATTTTGGCCAGCATGGCCTCCTCTTCGTCGAAATCATCATGTTGGGTAGAGACTACGATGGCCTCGATTCGCTGTGGGACATTGTCATCGCTATACTCGATCGTCACTTGTGCTTTGGAATCAGGACGTAGATAGGTGATGTCCCTATTTTCTCTTCTTAATTCCGCCAACTCACGAAGGATCATATGCGAAAGATCCAATGCCAGAGGCATGTAATTTTCGGTTTCATTGGTGGCGTAGCCAAACATCATCCCCTGATCACCTGCTCCTTGTTCCTCTGGATTCTCTCTATCCACACCCTGATTGATATCCGACGATTGTTCGTGAATCGCAGAAAGGACTCCACAGGAATTTCCTTCAAACATGTATTCACTTTTCGTATAACCGATTCGATTAATCACGTCTCTGGCGATTTTCTGCACATCCAGATAGGTACTAGATTTTACCTCTCCCGCTAGCATTACCTGCCCGGTGGTCACCATGGTCTCACAGGCCACTTTTGAATTTGGATCAAATGCGAGAAAATGGTCGATAAGTGCGTCAGAAATTTGATCAGAAATTTTATCGGGATGCCCTTCGGAAACGGATTCCGAGGTAAATAGATAAGCCATAAATGAATGCTTGGATTCTTGCGTTTTTCGAAAGCCCAAAAATAGGTTAATGGCCTGAAATAACAAATAAAATGTAAGGACGGGATGATCCCTGTCCTCTGTTTCCTAATCTCAAAAATGAAATTTTACTATCTTCCACCCTTTCTAATTACCCGAACTTTATGAAATACTCATTTGCCCATTTCGTGATTCTTCTAACCCTAGTGATTTCATGTGCTCAGCCGGAAGATCAAAAAATCCAAATAGAAAAAAAAGAGGCCTCTCTATCAGATTTAGAAGATCTTTTTGAGAGATGGAGAGCATTTGAGAATCCCCCCAAATTCGAAGGGGCTCCGGATTACCGCAAGGAGACTTTCGATTCCCGGCATCCTGAGTTTTTGGATCTCAAGGCAGAGCTAGATGCTATGGATACCACAGGATGGAGTATTCCTGATCAAGTGGATTACAGGGTGGTTTGGGCAGAAATGAATGGCTATGATTTCAATTACCGCGTTCTCAAACCTTGGGTAAGAGACCCTGCTTTTTATAAGTCAGTTTGGATGAGCAGAAGTGATGTGCCCGCTCACGAGGGACCAACCCATCACGGGGTATTGGAACTCTGGCAATATTCTTTCCCATTGGATGAAAGTAGCAAGGCAAAGATACTCAGTGAACTAAGATCCATCCCAGCGCTCAATGAACAAGCAAAAATAAATCTCACAGGAAACGCAAAAGAACTTTGGGCTGCAGGTATTCCAACGATCGCCAAGCAGGCTGTTGACCTAAACAACATGCTGACCCTGGCAGAGATCACATCTGATCCAGAGCTAGGAGAAGCCATCAACCAAGCCAAAGAATCAACGGAGGACTTCGTGATCTGGCTGGAAGAAGAAGCTCCAAAGAAGACAGGCCCATCTGGAATCGGAAAAGAAAATTATACCTGGTATCTACAAAACGTGCATTTGGTTCCTTTGACCTGGGAGGATGAGGTGATGATTTTGAAAAGGGAACTGGCCAGAGCCTGGAGTTCATTAAAACTTGAAGAACATCAAAACCGGAATTTACCTCCTTTGCCAGAGGCAAATACGGAAGCAGATTTTGACAAGCTCACCGAAGAGTCTATTCAGAAAATGATGACCTTTTTGGAGGATCAGGATATCGTGACTGTCAAAGATTATTTTGAGCCCGCCCTGAGAAAGCACCGGGGCAGCTTTATCCCAAAAGAACAAAGGAATTTCTTTTACATAGGAATGCATTATGATCCACTTCCTCTTTATTCGCATTTCTATCATTGGTTTGAGCTGGCCAGAATGGATAATGAACCGAATCCACGACGAATACGCCGTGATCCCTTGCTGTACAATATTTTTGACTCTAGAAATGAAGGAGTTGCAACAGCCGTAGAAGAAATGTTTATGGATGCGGGGCTTTACGAGGATTCGCCTCGGTCAAGGGAGATAGTGTATATCATGATCGCCCAGCGTGCCGCCAGAGGTCTGGGCTCTCTTTATGCCCATGCGAATGAAATGACCATGGTAGAAGCCGGAGGGATTCATTCTGACTATACACCCAGAGGTTGGATGAAAACTGAAAAGGAATTGCTCCTTTTCGAGCAACATCTGTATATGCGCCAGCCTGGATATGGCACCAGCTACATTACCGGAAAGTATCTGCTTGAAGATGCCATGGCTGACTATGCAAGGATCAAGGAAGAGAAAGGAGAAGAGTTTAGAGTGAAAGACTTCTTTGATGAATTGAATTCTATCGGTTGTATTCCTATGGCCCTTGGACATTGGGAGATGACGGGCGTAGACCCAATGGGCAGAATTTGGAATTGATGATCTCAGATTTACTATTTCTGATTTTGGAATTAGAACTTTTTATTTAAATTTAGTATATACTTTTGGTATTACTATTTGTGTTATGAAAACGCTTTCTTTAAAATTAGATGAAGATATCTATGAGGTCACCGAAGAAATGGTGAAGAAAATAGGACTTCCAAGGAACCGATACATTAATGAGGCTCTTGCCTTTTTTAATCGATACAATCAAAGAAAAGAATTGGCTAAGGCATTCAAAGAGGCATCAGGACTGGTGAAGGAGTCATCGATAAAAATCAACTCTGAATTTGATCAGTTAATTGATGAAACATCAATTTGAGATTTGGTTGGTAAATCTCAATCCTTCAAAGGGAACCGAGGCTGGAAAAATAAGACCTGCTGTAGTCATCCAAACAAATCTACTCAATCAGGCAGATCATCCTTCGACGCTAATTTGCCCCATCACAAGTCAATTGAGTCCCAAAGAAAACATCCTCAGGGTTAAAGTTAGCCCAGTTAAGACGGGCCTGACTCAAAAATCCGAAATTCTCGTTGATCAAATTCGAGCAATTGATAATCGAAGGTTTTTAGAAAAACTAGGGGATTTACCACCAACCAAAAAGCTTGAACTTCTACAAAAGCTAGAAGCGATATTAGATCTTTAGGTTTTACGATTTGAGAATTAGGATTTTTGATCTTAGTCTAGCAAACATCGAATGCTGGATAGCTTTCGAACGTAAACAGATCGAACATTGCACTAACCTGTCCGACTGGCCTGGTAAGCAAGGACAAATTATGACTAAGTACTACAAAACAGAGAACTGAAAACTGGGAACCGACAATTGGAAAAACTAACTGCCGAGACTGGAAACTGACCCCTTAAACCTCAACCCTCTTCACCAACCCCTCGGTAACCTCATTCATAGCCTTCACCTTATACTCAAAATCCCCTTTTAGAGTAGAACGATAAGCGTTTAGATTATCCAAGAGATCATCCAACTCCTCCGGAAGGACTTCCTCCAGAAGTTGTCGAATTCGCTTAGCCGCTGTCGGCGATTTTCCATTTGTGGAAATAGCCACCTTCAGATTTCCTTTGGTTACGATCCCACCCAGATAAAAATCACATAGCTCCGGAGTATCTGCCACATTTACCAAAAGAAATCGCTCTTTGGACTCATCTCTGATCTGCCGATTCACTTCCTTACTATCCGTAGCGGCAATTACGATATGTTTTCCTGAAAGATATTTTTCTTGATATGAATCCTCGACGAGGGTCACATTCTTTGCCGCCAAAGCAATTTCCAGAAATTCCGAGCAAAACTCCTTGGAAACCACGGTAACCTGAGCTTCAGGACTGGACTTAAGAATAAAGTGAAGCTTTTCGGTACCGACAAAACCTCCTCCAACGATCAAGACATTCAGCTCATGGAGCTTTAGAAAAATGGGATACAGTTGATTCATGATTCTATTTTCTAGGTCAAGGATTAAAGTCTCACCACTTCTCTGTACACATGGGCCAGCTTTTCACTTTCCTTGACCACTTCACCCACAATGATAATGGCTGGAGCTTTTACCTGATCCTTTTCAGCTTTTATTAGGATGTTTGAAATTTTTCCTGCCGTCACCCTTTCTTCATTTGTGGTTCCACTTTGAATGATGGCTATGGGCAAATCCTTTTTTCCCTCCTTTTGAAATACCCGCACGATTTCTGGAAGTTTTCTGGTTCCCATCAAAATCACAATAGTCGCTGAGCTTTGCGCAGCAAGGTGTAAATCATTCGAAAGTTCTCTCGAGGAAGTAGTTCCCGTCACCACCCAAAAGCTTTCTGCCACTCCTCGCTTGGTCACCGGGATTCCGACATTGGCAGGAACGGCAATTCCTGAGGTAATTCCAGGCACCACCGAAGAGGGGATATTAAAGTTTTCGAGATACTCCACCTCTTCGCCTCCCCGGCCGAAGACAAACGGGTCACCTCCTTTGAGGCGTACCACATGCCCGTGTTTTTTTGCCAGGCTGACGCAAAGCTGATTCGTGTCTTCCTGTGGAATAGAATGCTTACCTACCCTTTTACCCACAAAAATCTTGATCGATGATTTAGGAGCATGATTTAAGAGAACCGGATCGATAAGGGCATCATACAAAACAACATCTGCGGTATTCAGGGCAAGAACTCCTTTGAGCGTAATCAATTCCGGATCACCGGGACCAGCTCCTACCAGAGTTACTTTGGCCTTGGTCGAGTTAATCATGCTGGCACCTCCTCCTTTCTATGTGCTTTTAGCAGTTCATATACTTTTTTGGCTGAAACTGAATAAGCTTTTGCAAAGCTTTCAGTCGGTTCATTTTCCCGCATTTCGTAAACTATTTCCTCGAAACTTCCTCCTAGTTTGATGCGGCCAGTTTCTACAAAATTCTCATCAAACAATTTGACAATATTTGCATAACTATTTGTGCTGATATCTTCACTGAGTAAAAGAGCTTTGGCACCATTAATCAATCCCGCATAATGATGATAAATACTGTCAGACCATCTCCTATCTTCAAGGGCTTCTGCCCCAAGATCTAGTTTTTCCTTAGCTTCCAGAAGCAAGGTCGTCACCAGATCAATCACCACTCCGGCGCATTCACCGATTCCCACGGCTCGCTCATAGTTCTCATTTCTTCCCCAGTCAATTCGGTCCTCCTCCGTGATCTTGCTCGGATCTGCAAGATCTTTTAGCAGGTCATAAAAATATCTCTGTCCCTTAAGGTCATAATAATCTAGGAATGAAAGTCCCTTTGCATGAGACTCGAAATCATCCAAAATTTTCCTTAAAGCTTCAGGTCCACGTTTGCTTGGAACTTTAGTGACTTTGTCTGCAAATCTACCGTTTCCGTTTCCGTGGTTTGCCCCACCAAGCAGAATCTGCAATGCGGGGATTACAGTTTGTCCCACTTTCATGGACATTCCCTGAAAACCGATGTGAGCCATATTATGCTGACCGCAGGCATTCATGCAGCCCGAAATCTTGATGACCAGTTCCTGATTATTGATGTATTGAGAGTAATCCTCAAAAATCACCTTTTCTAGTTCCTTCGCGATACCCGTAGAGCTGGCAATACCCAAATTGCAAGTATCCGTTCCTGGACAAGCTGTGATATCGGCAAAGGAATTATATCCTCTTTCGGCCAAGCCGATTTTCTTTAATTCCTGATAAAAGAATGGAACCAAATCCTCACGAACATCCCGAATCAAAAAATTCTGTCTAAGGGTAAATCTTACCTCATTATTGGCATACTTTTCTACTAAATCTGCCAAAGCTCTGGCCTGAGAAATGTAGAAATCACCCAGAGGAACCCTTATCCCAAGTGCTACAAAACCCTCTTGCTTTTGAGCAAGGACATTGGTTTGCTTCCAAAGATCAAAGTCCAGACCCAATTCTTCATCTAATGCGGGGGATTCAGGGTTGGGCAGAGACCGTGATCTTTCATATTCAGTGGTTTCAATAGGGTATTTTTGAAAAGCCAGAGCCTTTCTCTCCTGTTCAACTAATTCTAAAAATGGATCGATTCCCAGGTCTTTCACCAAGAATTTCATCCGAGCCTTATTCCTTCTGGCTCTTTCTCCGTGCCTATCAAAAACCCTTAGTACAGCCTCGATAAAGGGAATTAATTCATCCTCCGGAATAAACTCAGATGCTACATCGGCATGCCTGGGTTGGGAACCCAAACCTCCACCCAAAAGAACTTTAAAGCCTCGAACTGGAACTCCATCTTCAATTTTGATTTTTGGAATAAAACCTAAATCGTGAAGGTAGGACAAACCTGTATCCTCATCTGAGGATGAAAATGCCATTTTAAACTTCCGCCCCATCTCTTGGCAAATAGGATTTCTGAGGAAATACCTGAAGGTTTCATCTGCGTAGGGGGTCACATCAAATGGCTCCTTGGGATCAATTCCTGCCATTTCTGAAGCGGTGACATTACGAACTGTATTCCCGCAAGCTTCCCGAAGTGTGACATCATCCTTCTCCAACTCTGCCCAGAGTTCTGGGGTCCGGTCAAGACTTACATAATGAATCTGAATATCCTGTCTAGTGGTGATGTGCAATCTACCTGTAGAATATTCTTCTGAAACTTTGCTGATTCTTCTCAGCTGAGGCCCGGTTACTCGGCCGTAAGGAAGCTTGATTCGAATCATTTGAACGCCTGGTTGCCGCTGACCATAAACTCCCCGGGCCAAACGGAGGCTTCTGAATTTTTCTTCATCGATTTTTCCCTCTTTGAAAAGAGCGATTTTTCGCTCCAATTCCAGGATATCCCTTTCTACTAGTGGGTTTTCGATTTCTGTTCTAAAGCATTGCATAAATGTTACCCTATAGGGTTAATAGGTTTTAAGCCAATAAAAAAGGCTCACTTAAAATGAACATTGGGTTATTTGGGCAGCAGATTAGTTTGAAATTACTTGGAGTGCAACCCGCATTCCTTTTTGGACTCCTCCCACCACCATCGACCTGCTCTTGCATCCTCACCTGGAAGAATGGCACGAGTACAGGGAGCACAACCTATACTTATGAATCCCTTGTCATGAAGAGGATTGTAGGGAATGCTGTTTTCCTTGATATAGGCAATCATCTCGTCAAAAGTCCAGTCCAATAGTGGGTTGTACTTGATTATTTGATTTCCCTCGTCCCATTCAATTCGCTTCATATCAGAACGATTGGCACTTTGCTCTGCACGGAGCCCGGTAATCCAGACCTCATTTCCTGCCAAGGCTCTCTTAAGTGGCTCCACTTTCCTGACAAAGCAGCATGACTTTCTATTCTCTACAGAATCATAGAATCCGTTTATGCCATTTGAAGAGACCAAATTCTCCACAGACTCTGTATTCGGATAATACATCTGAATTTTCAGATCATACTTCGATTCTGTTCTGGCCACAAGGTCAAGGGTTTCAGGAAACAACCTCCCAGTGTCCAGAGAAAAGATTTTAATGTCCATTTCTCCTTGAGCGATCAATTGAGTGATCACCTGATCCTCCTGACCCAAAGAGGTCGAAAAGGTAGCTTTTCCAGGAAAAAGATCAGCAATCAAAGCCAATCCTTCTGAGGAATTAAGCTTATCAAGCCGGGCTTCCAGCTCATGCAAATTCTTTGTTGGTTTCATGCGTTTTCTCTTTTGAAATATTTTCCCAAACTCTTTCGTGCAGGTAATAGAGCAGAAGTTTAGAAATCACTTCTACTGAACCTATGGAAATAGCCATGGTGAGCTTACCTGTGATGATATAGGAAATCACTATGGTGTCCAGGGTGCCGACAATTCTCCAGGAAATGGACTTCAGTAAACTCTTCAGATTACTGTCTTTCCCTGAGGGCAGTGCAGCTCTTTTTTTAATGACTTGATCTAAAAACATGATATTCTTTACGGAATAGAATTTCAAAAGTATACAAACCCTATAAAAAAAATAGGGTTTATAGGGAAAAAATTTTGTTATTCTTTTAAAATGTCTTCCAACGTCTTGTTTTCCAGTATTTTAAGGGTTTCATCACGGACCTGTATCATCACCTTATTTATTCCACAAGAGGCTTCATCCTTACATTCCGCACAAGGCTCGTAATAATTCAGACTGACACAGGGCAACAAAGCAATGGGACCATCCAGCAGTCGAATGACTTTAGAAAGCGGGATCTCTGAAGGCTCCTTAATCAGGTAGTAGCCGCCGCCCTTGCCTTTTTTACTTCCAAGCATGGCTGCTTTCTTTAACTCAAGCAGAATATTCTCAAGAAATTTATGAGAGATTCCATGTTCTTCCGAAATATCATGGATCGTCACCGCTCCCTCATCACGATGTTTACCGAGGTAAGTGAGGGCATGCAGGGCATACTTGGTCTTTTTGGAAAGCATTAACAAAAATAACCCAATTCTCTGAATAGCCTAGTGCGGGGGTGGGGAAATCAATTCTGATCAACTCCGATGTAGGGTTAAATCACTGTCCTGGGTCTCCAGACACAGGACCTAACTCACTAAAAAAATCTGCTTCTGGAGAAGCCGAATAATGGAGAAATAAAAACTTCAAATTCGGTCAAAAAATTTACAACCGTTATTTTCAAAGGTAAAGGTCCGATTTCTCCTTTTTTACGGATTATAAATCCTACGACTTAGGTTCAGGCTTATAAAGCCTAAAAAGCAGGCTATT
>NZ_JAUEPH010000005.1 GCF_030403435.1 Algoriphagus sediminis | reverse complement strand
CTATTTCTTCATGCCCCTAAGTCTTAGCCTAAACTATAACTTAAAAACACTCAGGTTTTCGCCTTACATCATCTCAAAGAACTTGTTCAACCCTTCCGGCTGACTCGCAAAAAAACAGGTCATCAAAACCCCTTTTTTCTATTTTTTTATCCCCCTTCCGTCCGAATGGGAGTGCAAAGGTAATCGATCATTTTTAACTTCCAATACCCTGAAGTAAAAAAAATTCCTAATCTCAACCCCTCTCTACAACAACCATCCCGGCCTTTCGCCAAAACAGGATTGCAAATATCGCTGATTTTATTCTTTCTAGCACTAGAAAATACTAATTATTTGTCGATTCTTTTCAGAAAGGAAAACAAAAAACCTCCTGAAAAATATTCAGGAGGTTTAATCAAATTCGTTTAAAGCCAGGGGCTACAATTCTTTAATCTCTAAGTTTCTCCAATAAACTTTAATTCCTCCACCATCATGAATCTGGAGCAAAACGCCACCTTCTCCATCTCCAATCTTTTCATCTTCATAGTCAACCATTTCCTGGCCGTTTAGATAACTGGTGACTCTATCTCCTTTTACCACAATCCTCATGGTATTCCAGTCACCGAACTTCAAGGCTTTATCTTTTTCAGGCTCTGGTTGTATCAACCAACCTCTCCCGTAAGACTCATAAATGCCTCCGGTGTTACTTCCTGGAGGAGCTACTTCCACCTGCCAGCCAGAGACCTTAGTCCCATCTACTGTGGATCGAATGAAGACACCGCTATTCCCATTAGCCTCCTGCTTAAACTCTACCGTCAACTCAAAATCCTTGAAATTTCTGGTTGTACCTAAGTAACCATAACCCTTATCAGGGCCACTCTCGGATACCAGAAGACCATCTTCCACATACCATTTCTCAGTTCCGTAAATTTCCCATCCTTCCAAATCCTTTCCATTGAACAAACTCTCGCTTTGGCTGAAAGCCGAGAAAGAAATCAACAATGCGGTCAGTAATCCAAAATACCTTCTCATAGCTTTCTGATTTTTATATTTTTAAACCAAGCTTCTGCACCATGATCCTGAAGTGCGATCAAGCCGCTTTTAGCAATGGCATAATCAGGAAAATCATCCCACTTACCTGAGTTCCTCCTGGTAGTCCAGTCCTCAGAATAAGGAACAAACTCAACAGTTTTTTTACCATTTAGCCAGTAGGAAGCTCCTTCATTAGTGAATACTATCCTTGATGTATTCCACTCCCCAGCTGGTTTCACCACTCCTTCAAAATCTGGTTCATACATCGCATAATCAGCAGCGAGAGATTGCCATTTTTCAAGTGGGTCAGGAAATCCGAGCTGATCAATAACCTGATATTCAGGTCCAGTTTCATACGGCGCTTTATATTTTGGATCCTCCACCACATGATACATTACACCACTATTCCCGCCTTCTTCGATTTTCCAGGTAAACTCTAACTCGAATTCCTCAAATTCCATGGGTCCAAAGACAATATCTCCTCCGATATCACCACCGGCGCCTAATGCCTTCATGGCTCCATCCTCCACAATCCAGGTTTCAGGTAATTCATCACCATTAAAAGCTCGCCAACCATCCATAGTCTCCCCGTCAAAAAGGAGCATCCAACCATCTGCTTTTTCAGACTCATTGAGTGAATTATCCATTACCTCAGGGACTATGGTATCTGCCGTCTCAGCTTCAG
The DNA here is from genome assembly GCF_030403435.1 of Algoriphagus sediminis. Taxonomy (GTDB): domain Bacteria; phylum Bacteroidota; class Bacteroidia; order Cytophagales; family Cyclobacteriaceae; genus Algoriphagus; species Algoriphagus sediminis. The sequence continues at coordinate 410,973 of NZ_JAUEPH010000005.1, read as the reverse complement.
ATACTTCTTCTGTTTTTTCTGGGCTGCAGCCCAAAGCCAGGATGGAAATCATTCCTGCTAAAAGGTATTTTCTTATCTTCATATGCGTATACTTTATCAATTTTTTTAAAGAAGTCAAATTACGCCTTAAAATTTGGTGATCAAAAGAATGTGGTGCCACTTTTTCACAAGCGGTAAATTGGTCACTTGAGGCTCCGAAAGTAATCTGCGGACTTCAAAAGCCTTGAACCATACCAGGAAAACATTTCTCCATCTACCAATTTGATTTTCGTATTTGGTAAAAGCGACTGAAAATAATCAATATGCTTCCTTTTGAAGGGAAAGGGCTCGGAGCTTAATAATAAATGATTTGGGCTAAGGGATTTTAATTCTTTATCAGTTATCTCCGGATATCTATCTCTCCGAGTGGCATTGGTAAATCCAGCAATTTTAAGCATGAAATCAATAAAGGTGCTTTGGCCTGCAGCCATCAGAGGCTTATTCCAAATCAGATACACAGCAGAGCCCTTGCTCTCCATAGGCTTTTCAAAAGAAGAATTTATCTCCTTGACCAAGGACTCAGCCTTTTCTGATACCTGGAAAATCTTTCCTAATTCCAGTATCATATGATTGTTTTCCTTTAAGCTGGAAATATCGCTTAACCAAACGGGGTATTTCTGAGCAAGTGTCTCTATCCCATCCCGGTTATTCTCTTCCTTGTTGCCTATGATCAAATCTGGTTTCAATTGATCAATCTGCTCGAAACGGTAATCCTTGGTCCCTCCTACTATTGTCTTGGACTTCCTAAGATGGGAAGGATGAACGCAAAACTTGGTCACTCCAACCAGCCTTTCCTCTAATCCTAAATCCACGAGTAGTTCAGTTTGGGATGGTACCAAGGAAACCACTCTCTTTGGTGGAGAGGGGATAGTAATTTTTCTATTTAGCTGATCAGTGAAGAGCATAATCGAGAAGATTAGCTCACATATTTGAAATCGAAGGATGGGTCAAACTCCTTCACGAACGTGTACATCAGATTTATGACCTGTTCAATATCATCCTTACTGGCAGTTTCAACTGTGGTATGCATATACTTTAAAGGAAGAGATATCAAAGCTGACGGAACTCCATCATTTGAGTAAGCAAAAGCATCAGTATCAGTTCCTGTTACCCTTGAAGCAGCTGATCGTTGAAAAGGAATGTCATTCTTTTTTGCCGAATCGATGATGAGGTCCAGAAGCTTTTTATGTACCGATGCCCCATAGGTCAACACAGGACCTTTACCGGCTACCTGATCCCCACTTTTTATTTTATTATACATGGGTGCCGTAGTGTCATGACAAACATCAGTAATTATCGCAACATTAGGTTGGATCTTCTCCGCGATCATTTGCGCACCTCGAAGTCCTATTTCCTCCTGAACAGAATTAACCACATATAAGCCAAATGGTAATTTATCACCTGACTCCTTTAGCTTTCTGGCTACCTGAGCGATCATGTATCCACCAATTCGATTATCCAAAGCTCTTCCAGAATAAAATTTATCATTCAGCTCAAGCAACTCATCTTTAAATGTGATCACGCAACCCACATGGATTCCTAGCTTTTCAACATCCTCTTTAGAGCGAGCTCCCACGTCTATAAAGATATTCTCCATGGTTGGACTGTCCTCTTTGCCTGATTTCCTTACATGGATAGCTGGCCATCCAAAAACTCCAGGAACGATACCCTTATCCGTATGAATATTCACCCTCATGGAAGGTGCGATCATATGATCTGATCCTCCGTTTCGGGTGACATAGATGTAGCCATCTGAGTTGATATAATTCACAAACCAGCTGATTTCATCCGCATGCGCTTCAATTACTACCTTAAATTCTGCATCTGGGTTGATCACTGCCACTGCGGTTCCATAGCTGTCTGTAAAATGACTATCCACATACGGCTTGATATAATCCAACCAAATCTGCTGACCTGATGCCTCGAATCCTGTAGGTGAAGCATTATTTAAGTATTTGTATAAAAACTCTTTAGCGTCCATGTTTTTTCTTTTCTGGGGAAACAAGATCAAAGAGGAATGTTCCCGTGTTTTTTTCTCGGAATTCGATCTACTTTATTCTCAAGCATTTGAAATGCCGTGATCAGTTTTGCTCTGGTTTCAGAGGGATTAATGACCTCATCGATATAGCCCCTGTGAGCGGCTCTGTAAGGATTGGCAAACTTGGCAGTATATTCTTCTACCTTTTCATCGATCTTGGTCTGAGGATTTTCTGCTTCCGAAATTTCCTTTTTAAAAATAATCTCTGCCGCTCCTTTGGCTCCCATCACCGCAATTTCAGCTGTAGGCCATGCATAATTCAAGTCCGCACCGATGTGCTTTGAATTCATAACATCATAGGCACCTCCATAAGCTTTTCTTGTGATCACGGTTATTCTAGGAACGGTCGCTTCAGAGAAAGCATAAAGCAGCTTTGCCCCATTGCTGATAATTCCATTCCACTCTTGATCAGTTCCAGGAAGAAAACCGGGCACATCGACCAAAACCAAGAGAGGTACATTATAACTATCGCAAGTCCTTACAAAACGTGCAGCCTTGGTGGACGCATGATTATCAAGAACTCCGGCCATGGACTGCGGTTGATTTCCGACTACTCCAATGCTTCTTCCTGCAATTCTTGCAAAACCCACCACGATATTATCTGCATAATTCTCATGCACTTCAAGGAATGATTCTGAATCCACAATTCCGCTTATAACTTCGCGGATGTCATATGGATGATTAGGATTGTCAGGAACCAAATCTTCTAGTTCAGGCCTGATCTCATCTCCACCATTTTCATAAGGATATACAGGTGCAGTTTCCTCGCAATTCTGCGGAAGGTAGCTCAGAATCTTTTTCACATGCTCCAGGCATTCCACCTCATTGGCACAAGCAAAATGAGTCACTCCACTTTTGGTACTATGGGCTGAGGCTCCTCCGAGCTCTTCAGCTGATACGGTTTCCTGAGTAACAGTTTTCACCACATTAGGCCCTGTCACAAACATGTAAGAAGTATTTTCCACCATTAGGATAAAATCTGTGATTGCGGGAGAGTAAACCGCTCCTCCTGCACATGGGCCCATAATGGCAGAAATCTGCGGAACCACCCCTGAGGCAAGGGTATTTCGATAAAAAATATCCGCATAGCCACCGAGTGAATTCACACCTTCTTGAATTCGAGCTCCACCAGAATCATTAAGTCCAACTACCGGCGCACCATTCTTCATGGCCATATCCATGATTTTACAAATCTTTTCTGCATGAGTCTCTGAGAGAGACCCTCCAAAAACTGTAAAATCCTGAGAATATAAAAAGACTAACCGCCCATTCACTTTTCCGTACCCTGTCACCACACCGTCACCCAGATAGTGTTCTTTGTCCAAACCAAAATCTTTGGTACGGTGCATAACGAACTTATCTATTTCCTGGAATGTCCCCGGATCCAGAAACATGTCAATGCGTTCTCTGGCGGTAAGCTTTCCTTTGCTATGTTGCGAATCGATCCTTTTCTGTCCACCCCCGAGGAGCGCCTCTTCATTCTTCCTTTTTAATTCAGCACTTTTTTCAGCCTTGGTTAGAGGTTTGTTGATTGGTCTATTTGGGTCGGTCATTCATAAATATTTTATCGCTTCAAATATAGTGGCCTTTAGACGTTCTTTAAAAAATATTATGTGGTAGGGTGAGTTTGTACCACAAATCGGAATGTATTCAAAATTCAGTTCTTAATCTAATGACTCATATCCGTGTTTTTTTTAAATAAATTCTATATTCGCCCCATCGAAAATTTAGGCAATGGATAATTCGCATCAGGCAGCGGTAATTGATATGGGAACGAACACGTTTCACCTACTCATCGTGGAAATGGATGAGTTTGGTTTTGAGACGGTTTATAAGGAAAAGGTGCCAGTAAAAATTGGCAAAGGGGGAATTAACCGGAACACTCTTGCGGATGACGCGATTGAAAGGGCGATGATTACCTTGGCTGATTTCAAAGCCAAAATTGAGAATCGAGATATCACAGAAATTTTTGCTTTTGCTACCAGCGCAGTGCGCAATGCTAAAAATGGCCCGGACTTCGTCAAAAGGGTAAAAGAAGAACTGGATATTAACATCAAAGTAATTTCCGGAGAAGAAGAGGCCGAATTAATTTATCAGGGCATCAAACTTTCGGGATCACTCAATGGTCATAGGGAGCTGATGATGGACATCGGTGGTGGTTCTGTCGAATTCATCATAGGCACAGAAGAATCATCACTTTGGAAGCAAAGCTTCGAAATAGGAGGACAACGACTTCTTGAGAAGTTTCACCACCATGATCCGATTTTACCCGAGGAGGTGTCAGCCATGAACGCCTATCTAGTGGAACAGCTATCACCTTTGCTGGAAGCCATAGAAAAATATCAGCCCACTGGTTTGGTTGGTGCTTCCGGGACCTTCGATACACTCACCGACATTTATTTTGAGTCGCTTTTGCAGTGCAAACTGACCGGACGTCATGTTTTCCAATTACCGACCAAGGACTATCAAATCATTCATAAAAATTTAATGATCAAAACCCGGGAAGAAAGGCTTTTGATTCCAGGAATGATTCCCATGCGAGTGGATATGATTGTGGTGGCTTCCTGCCTGATCAATTTTATCCTTCAATATGTACCAGTTCCTTCTATCACATGCTCTCATTATGCCTTGAAGGAAGGTGCCATTTCTAGCCTGGTGCATAAAAGCATGGACCCAAAGTCCGTTTAAGGTTGCAAGACATCAAAGCAGAAGGTATTTTACGAGCCCATTTCAGCATAGTATGAATTATACTTTCGAACAACTCCACAGTTTTACCCTTCGACTTCTTCATAAAATCGGCTGTCCTGAAGATCAAGCCAAAACAGCAGCAGATGTTTTACTTTCAGCTGACCTCAGAGGGGTAGATAGTCATGGTGTGGCTAGGCTCTCTGGCTATGTGAGGCTTTGGGAGAAGGGTAGAATAAACCTAACGCCTGACATAAAAATCGTACATGAAACACCTTCCACAGCGGTGATCGATGGCGATGCCGGACTTGGTCTAATAGTCGCTCCTTATGCGATGGAGGTGGCTATGGCCAAAGCTGAAAAAGTAGGTACAGGATGGGTATCAGTCAAGAATTCAAACCATTACGGTATCGCTGGCTACCATGCGATGATGGCCCTCGAGAAAGATATGATTGGACTTTCCCTGACCAATGCCAGCCCTTTGGTAAGCCCAACATTTTCCAAAGAAAGGCTTCTGGGAACAAATCCGATTTCAGTGGCCATACCTGCGAATCAGGAACCTCCCTTTGTAGCCGATATGGCAACTACCACGGCAGCAAATGGAAAACTGGAAATACTACAGCGGAAGGGAGAAGATGCTCCTGAAGGTTGGATTCAAGATAAATCAGGTAAGCCAACTCAGTCCCCCACAGGAGTAAAGGACGGAGGAGCCTTGCTTCCACTAGGTGGTGACCGCATTCATGGATCGCATAAGGGTTATGCTTTAGGGTCCATTGTGGATATATTCTCAGCTGTATTGTCCGGGGCAAATTACGGGCCTTGGGTTCCTCCATTTGTGGCATTTTTAGACCCTGATCCTAATCCAGTTGGAGAAGGAATCGGCCATTTTTTTGGAGCCATGCGAGTGGATGCTTTCCGTCCAGCTGATGAATTTAAATCCCACATGGACAATTGGATCAAACGATTCAGAGAATCGGAAACTACCCCAGGAAACGAAAAAGTGCTAATCCCAGGAGATCCTGAACGGATTCTTGAAGCTGAAAGGATGGAAAACGGAATCCCTTTACTGGAGCCCGTTGTTCAAGATTTGAAAGAATTGAGTGAGCGGTTTGGGGTAGAATTCTAATCCCAGTTTCTCTAGGACTTTGTATATTCGGCGTTTCTGGGTTGAATTATAACCCCACATCCAGCCTATGGTGAGTCTTTTTATTCCTTTTTTCATTGCAGCTACTTTAGGGATAGGATTCTGGGCGTCTAAAAAAGTAAAGACTTCTGAGGACTTTACATTAGCGGGAAAATCACTTTCTACCGCATTTGTAGGAGTGACACTTTTTGCAACCTGGTTTGGGTCAAACCAAGTGGTAGGTAATCCTGCCGAATTTATACAAAATGGCTTTTCAACTTACGTCGCTCTTACTTTTGGGGAAGGTCTTTGCTTGTTTTTGGTTGCTATTTTTTTTGCAAAGCAATTGTATAAGCATAACTACCGAACCATTGGTGATTTTATAAGGGAACGATTTAATCAGAAATTGGAATTTGCTTTTTCTTTGATCACCATCCTCTCATACCCACATTGGATTGCGGCGCAGCTTGTAGCATTGGGATTTCTATTTCAAAGCGTCCTGAATATCTCACTAGTCTCAGGTATTTTACTCGGAGCTTTATCGGTGGTGGTTTATACCTATGTGGGGGGAATGTGGGCTGTATCCTATACGGATATGGTCCAGAGTGTTTTGATTGTAGTAGGACTGATTTTTTTACTTTTTCCGTTATTGGATCAAGTGGGAGGAATAGAGTCTGCACTGGCTAGTCAGGATGAGAGCTTTTACTCTTTATTTCCTCCACCCGGTCTGGAAAATTTGTCAGATTTCTTGGCGACATTTCTTGCTATCGCTGTGGGTGCCTTACCGGGCCAAGAGATTTATCAACGTGTATTTTCTGCAAAATCAGAAAAAGCAGCGGTAAGAGGCTTGATTCTCAGTTCAGGGTTAATCATTCTGGTGTCTACCATCCCTTATTTGATCGCTATCGCAGCTATCAAGGTTCATCCTGAGCTCGCATTTCTAGAGGATGGACAAAGTCTAATTCCAGAACTGGTAAATAAATTCACTCCAGTACCTCTTCAAATTCTATTTTATGGAGCCTTAATCTCTGCTATCATGAGCACTTCCTCGGGGGCGATGCTAGCCCCTGCCACGGTAATCGGCGAAAATCTCGTTAAACCCTATTTCAAAGGATTATCGGACAAAAATCTTTTGCTTTTCACCCGTCTTAGCATTCTTCTGGTTGCGATTATTTCCTGTGCCATTGCCATTACTCAAAGCAATATTATTGATCTGCTTGTTGCCTCCCTTAGCCTCATGTTTTCGAGCTTGGTGGTTCCCTTTATTTTTGGGGTTCACTGGAAAAGAGCAAATTCCACTGGGGCATGGGCATCCATTCTTGCTGGGGGAGGAACCTGGTTTATTTGCTATTTACTTGAAACCACGATTGATTCTACCCTCTATGGTATTTGCGCCAGTTTATTGGGAATGCTACTAGGAAGTTTTTTTGGAAAAAAGGCCCTAGTGCCGGTTCAGAGAAAAGATTAGAGCCTCTTTTTTAGTTTATGTCAATCACTTTTTAGATTCCAGTAAATCGGATTGATTATCTTTACGGGAGATTTCGGAAGCATTTGAAAAACGCTTTTTCCATATTGATGATTTCGGTATTAATGATGCCTACCTTCCTAAAGGTTGGGATTATTATCGATTTTAAAGTCAACCAAGACTTTATCGCAGAAGTACTCTGTATCAATAAGGAGAAGCCAATGATGAACTGTGATGGCAAATGCTATCTCTCCAAAAAGCTGAAGAAGGCTAAGGAGCAAGAGGAAAAGCAATTACCTGCAGGAATTCAGGATAAGGTAGAAGTAGTTTACTCTCAGTCAGGAAATTACTTTGAATTTTTGCCTCAAATAGCCCCCTTAATTTCAAATCTCATTCCGGCTTATGGAGATGATTTTTCTCCATCTTCTTTCATCGCTGACATTTTTCATCCACCAAAATTGAATTTGATTTCTGAGGCTTAATTGACTTCATGTCAATTAACCGGATAGCACGCCACGATTCCATTCTTGGCATGCTTTCACTTGCCCTGGGCAAAATTTTCCTTAATCAAATCTCAATTAAAATTTAAAATGAGTTTTAAACGTACCTTGACAGTGGTCTTGTACCTACTGTCATATACCCTATTTGCCCAATCTGAGCAAAAAGAAATCAGGTTATTAAATGAAGAAAGTGCTTTACCTATCGAGGGAGCTACTTTCGAATATGGTTTGCAAAATGGTCTTTCAGACAATAATGGTCTGATCCAATTTTCATTTCAGGAGGGAGAAGTCTTGATCCTATCTCATGTCAATTATGGAACCTGGACCCTATCAGGACAAGAGCTTCTTCAAGCCATAAATGCCAAGGTTATTTACCGGAAAGAAATTTCGGTAAATCTCTACCCTGTCACAGTTATAGCCCTCAAACCTCAGGGTTCACAACCAGAAGGCGAACTTAAAATCGATTATCAGGAACGTTTAGAGCATGATGCTGCTAATATTCTGAATCAAACACCGGCTTTTAATAGCATTAGAAAAGGCGGTAACTATGGGTTTGACCCTGTGTTCAGAGGGTTTAAATATGACCAGCTGAATGTGGTGATGAATGGTGCCCAAAGTGCGACAGCCGCATGTCCAAATCGGATGGACCCTCCTACCAGTCAAATGGCTCCAAACATGATGGATCGAATCGAAATTTTAAAGGGTCCACATGCATTAAGATACGGAACAGGCTTAGGAGCTACTATCAATTTTATACCTTCTAAATTGAGATTCAGTAGTACGCCGGAGACCATTGGTCGCGTATCTACAGGTTATGAAAGCAATGGAAATATCTTTAGGGCAGAAGGACAGATAGGCTTTACTGGAGAGAAGTATGATGTGAGCATTTTCTCATCTTGGTCTCAGGGGGATGATTATAAAGCTGGAAACGGAGAAACAGTTCAGGCAGATTTCAGTCGAGGTAGCTTTGGCACCAATGTCGGTGTTAAACTGAACGCTAATCAGCAGCTTCGCCTTTCTGCCACGTACAATCGTGCTAGAGATGCTGATTTCCCTGCCTTGCCAATGGATCTCAGAGAGGACGATACTTGGCTTTTTAACGCCAGACATGATATACAATTCAGGGGAAGAGCGCTTCAAAGTTGGAATACAACCATTTTCGGCTCTTTTGTCAATCACCTGATGGATAACTTGCTGAAGCCTTTGGATCCTCGAATGTTAAATGCAGAAACCTTAGCCACCACTTACAATTATGGAGGTAGAACGGAAGGGGATTGGAACTTTGCTCAAGGCAAATTATATGCAGGTGCTGACTTACGGATAGAAGGCGCCGAAGGTACACGGGTCCGGGAATTCCTGATGGGACCTATGGCTGGGAAAATCTTTGAGGATAACGCCTGGCAAGACGGACGAATCAGTAAAACTGGGCTTTTCTCTGAGTATCACATCAATGGCAACTCATTTGATTACATCATGTCCGGAAGGCTGGAATTTAATACCGCCAATCTAAATGACCCAAGCCAGGAATTTGTTCAAGTGAATCCAGATACCCAGATCACTCAGGTGAACCCAAACCTGAGCCTAGGTATCTTGAAAGAATTCGGAAATAAAATACAAACTGGACTTTGGCTGGCAAGAGCCCAAAGAAGCGGAAGCCTGACCGAGCGATTTATAAACTATTTCCCCGTGGGTCAGGATCCTTATGAAATGCTAGGTAACCCACAGCTTTCACCCGAGGTGAACTATCAATCTGACCTGACTTTTAAGTTGAGGTCGTCAGAAAACTCTTCACTGACTTTGGACATTTATGCTGCTTACTTGCAGGATTACATTTCATCGGTAATCGACCCAGAACTTGATCCTAGGCTACCGATGAGTCCAGGGGTTCGGAGATATGTAAATATTGACGAAGCTTTTAAAACAGGTTTTGAAATTAGCTGGACACAAAAACTATTTGCAGGCTTACAGCAAAACTTGGGGATTGCCTATACTTACGGGCAAGACTTAGAGCGTGATGAGCCCTTGCCGGAAATTGCTCCTTTGGATTTTAGGTATGCTCTTTCTGGAAGCTATTTGAATAACAAGCTGAAGCCAGAATTTGTCTTCCGATGGGTAGCAGAACAGTCGAGAGTTTCGAATGAGTTTGGAGAAACAGTCACCCCCTCATTCGCATTGCTAGATCTGATAATTGGCTACCAAATTTCAAATCAGTTTTCACTTAATGCTGGGGTGAATAACCTATTGGATGAGAATTATTATGAACATCTCAATCGATCGGTGAGAGGCACTGCCGCCCCTATTTTTGCGCCCGGGCGAAATCTATTCCTCAATCTTAATTTTACGTTTTAATGAATAGGGTGAAAGACTTGGTCCTTCACCTTTTTTATTTTTTCCTTTCCAGTCGAATAAAATTTTGAACGCTACTTTCTCCTATACTAGCTACCAAAAAGATTACTTACCCGAACGAGTCTAACCCTATCATCGAAATAAACTCCCAATTTGAGTTGTCCGGATAGGCATTAGAATTTACATTAAAAAAAATTTACCTGATATTCACTCAAGAATCGGTTTGGGTCTTTTGTACAATCAGTGATTCAAACCTGTCCTATGACTTAACACTTTAAACTCATCCCCATGGCCATTACACAATTACAAGATCGGGATTCCTTCAGCACACACCCAAAGCTTTCAAAGGCTTCATCCAATTTCAAGGAGATGATTGTGGCTATTGAGGAAAAAAGTATTCCAGAATCTCAGGAAAAAAGAATCAATGAGATTATTTCTGGAATCAATGATTTTAAAGGACCGGATGATGCATTGGTAAAAACAATAAATGCCGGTAAAAAAGGAATCCTGCAAATTCTTGAAAAAGAGCTCCAGATCGTCCCAGTTGGTTATTATCAAACTTTATGGCTTGCCTTGGGAATGACCATATTTGGAATCCCAATGGGTTTGATTTTTGGAATGGCCTTGGATAATCTTGCCTTTTTAGGAATCGGCCTACCAATAGGAATGACTATTGGAATAGGTATAGGAAATGCCAAAGATGCTGAAGCACTAAAGCAAGGCCGGCAGTTGAAATTTAAGTCAACCTCCTGATTTTCTAGCCTTAGAAAAGGTCATTTTCCCCACTCTTCATTTTGGTGTTTGCTCAAGCGGTGGCTTTTTGTAAATTATAAACAGAATCATCTCAACCCAAAAACCTATGAGCAAAATCAATCGCCGTGATTTTATGAAGGGCTCTGCCGCCCTCACTACTCTAGCTAGCTTTGGCCTATTAGGCATGGACTTCAAAGATAAAGAAGGTCCTATCCGTGTGGCATTAATTGGAACAGGCTGGTATGGCAAATCCGATCTCTTCAGGCTAATTCAAGTAGCTGATGTAGAAGTAGTCGGTTTATGCGATCCTGACAGAAATATGTTGGAAGCAGCTGGAAAGCTTGTATCTGAAAGACAAAAGTCCGGAAAGGTCCCTCCGCTATATGAGTATCATCAGGAGCTACTGGATAAAGAAAAGCCAGAGTTTGTGCTTATCGGATCTCCAGATCATTGGCATGCACTTCAGGCTATTGACTCTCTGAAAGCAGGGGCTCATGTCTATTTGCAGAAGCCTATATCAGTTGACGTAATTGAAGGAGAAGCAATTTTGGCGGCAGCCAGAAAATATGACAGGAAGGTTCAGATCGGTACGCAAAGAAAAAGCACACCGCACCTAATCGATGCAAAAAAAGAAATTATAGACACCGGGAAATTAGGTAAAATTAGCCATGTAGAAATCTGCTGCTATTTCCACATGAGAGCCAATGGCAATCCCCCTGTGGAGCCAGTTCCCGATTTTTTCAACTATGATCTTTGGACTGGGCCTGCCCCTCTCAGACCCTATGATGGACTTCCTCATATACGTTGGTGGAGAACATTCATCGAATACGGAAATGGCATTACCGGAGATATGTGTGTTCACATGCTGGATACAGTTAGGTGGATGCTGAAGCTAGGTTGGCCAACTCAGATTACCTCCACGGGAGGAATATTTGTCCAGAAAGAGGGTAAGTCAAATATTTCTGACACGCAAACCGCTCTTTTCGAATACCCTGAATTAAATGTGGTGTGGCAACATAGAACCTGGGGGAATCCTGTAGATTCTGAATATCCATGGGCATTCAAAATCTTTGGGGACAAAGGTGTGTTAGCTGGAAGTACTCTTCAGGCTGATTTTACCCCTTATGGAGATGATAATGGTGAGCCTGTTCATTACGAGTGTTTTTATGAAAGGGAGAAATATCCTGAGGACTTAACAGAAGACAGAATTGAGCTGAATGCTGCTCCTGCCACTCGATTACACATGAAAGATTGGCTGGCCTCCATAGAAAATGACACCCTTCCTATTGCTGATGTGGAACAAGGACACATTTCTACGGCTTCCTGTATTCTAGCGAATATCTCAATGGACCTAGGTGGTCGTGTGATTAAATATGATCCTAAAACCCGAACGGTCATCGGGGACCCCGAGGCAACCGAACGTCTGAGAAGGCCCTACCGGGATGGATATGAGCATCCGGAGCCTGACAAGGTTTAAGAATCCGGTATATCTACATTAGTTTCCCAAAGAATCAAACCATTTGCAGGAGCAGGTGGGATGGCTTCCCATGTCATATCAGGCTTGTCAAGCCTCTGAGTGATGTCTTTGCTTTCCCAAGACCTGTTCCCCATTCGGACAATGGCCGTAACGATCTTCCTGATTTGTTGATGCAAAAATCCACTTCCCTGCACTTTTAAAACATAAACAGGATTTTCAAAATTAATGCTTTCGATCTTCTGAGTTTTGGAGAGGTCCATTTTAAAAATCTCCCTCACATAGTCAGACTTATTGGGATTAGGTTTACAAAAAGCTTTAAAATTCTTTTCGCCCTTAAAAAGCAAACATGCTTCTTCCATTTTTTGCAAATCCAAGGGGCCCTGAAACCAGGCGACATGAGCCGCTTCCAATGCTTCAAATTGATCTGAATCAGAAAAATAGTATCGATAAGTTTTAGAACTAACAGATTGTATTAGGTTGAACTTAGAGTCAACCTCCCTTTTGGCTTTCACCCGGATATCAGGTGGAAGAAACTCATTTAACCTTTGCGCGAATGCGCCAATCTCAATCTCCTTTTTAAGGAATAATTGGAAAAATCCCTGACGGCAAGAAACACCTGAATCTGTTCGGCTTGATCCTATCAAAGTAAAATCCTCATCATCTAAAACATAATTAATCACTCTCTCCAACTGCCGTTGAACCGTCCGCTGATTCGCTTGAGGAGCCCAGCCCTTATACCTGGAGCCGAAATACGAAATCTCGAATAAGTATGAAACCGGCTTGGATTGCATGGATTTTACTCTTTTGGTGATTTTTCAATTAAATCTTTTACCCCAAAATTCCCTTCCCACTCCCAGACAAATCCAGGAATTCCTTGCTCTTCAAGAATCTTTTTAGTCGCTCTAAGATAATTTTGGCGGGATTCAGTATCCGCGTTTTGGGTGACACCATATTCAGTACACCAAAGCCTCACGCCATTTATTTCTGCCCAGGAAGCAATTTGTCCTAACTTATCCTCAAGGGCGATTTGATTACCTGTTTTTTCATAATCCCGGTAGTTTACCTCTCCGGGAGTCCCTTTGGCTTCAGGATCCAAAGCAGGCATAGCCCCTGCATCAAAAGGAAATGGGATTCCTACGGTACTATTTTGAGAACCCGTCCATGGTGTGCCCTGATGAGTGAATAAGAAAGGTTCGTAGAAGTGAAATGTGTAAATGAGGTTCTCAAAATTCCATGGTTCCATTCGAGAAAGCTCAAACATGCTATTGAAATTTGTAGCCCCTATGATAAGCGGAATATCCTCACGAATGCCCTGGAGCCTGGGCACGAAAAGTTTTACTGCACTATACCAGGTATCAGGATTAAGATCCGGTTCATTCGCTACTTCTATGTAAAGTTTTCCCGGATTTTTGGGGACTAACTTCAAAACCTCCTCCCAATTTTCAATTAGCATCTCAAATTTTGGTTCAAAGCTACTTTCAGAAAGCTCATGTCCGAAATTTGCCAAAACAAGATGCATATCCAGTTTACGTGCGGCTTTGATTACCCTGTTCAATTCGGATTTCGTTCGCGGATCATCCAATAAATAGCTCAAAGCCAAAGGTATCCTTACTGCATTGTATCCGGAAGCTTTGACTTCTTCCAATTTTTGAATAATCAGCCTGGAGGACAAACTGGGAGTTTCCCATACCTTTTCAGCACCTGTTAGATTGATCCCTTTAAGCATAATCTGTCCAAAACTGGGCATAATACCAAAAAACACTGGTGCCAATGTCATTAACAGTATCAGTATTCGTATTTTCATCCTGTTTTCTTAGGAGGCAGTATTTCTATTCCCATTAATTATGTAATATCAATTTGTGGTCAGGAAGAAATATTTTGACTACCTAACCAAATATACCGGAACTTACCCATGTCTGATTCTACTAACGAAAATTCTATGGATATCTCTTCTTCCTTAAAAAAGAAATACTGGGATATTTCCAATTACATTTATTGGAGTTTGATAAGTTTTACCCTTGGATTATTTGTGGTTGAGTTTTTTCTGGCTAAAGATATTTATCTCGACACACTTCTTTACAAGGCCGGAATACTCTTGATAGGTTTCTTGGGATATGGACTATTCAGGCGAAAAGTAGCCATTCCAAATCTGATGATTTTGGTAATGACCACTCTTTTTCTCGGGTATTGCTTTTACATGGTTTACGAAACCTCAGGCTATTTGAAAACCTTTTATTTTATCCTTGCTACATTAACTGTAGGAGGGATTAATTATTTAGTGGTATGGAAAAGTGGCTTCAGCATAAGTCTGGTTTTAATTTCCATTTTGTTATTTCTTGGTATCTCTGCTCTAAATGACTGGAATTCCTTTTTTGACCTTTTCCCACAAGGTGGGTATGTATTCTTTTTTGTTTTGATACTCACCTCCTTCATTCCAGATGCACGACAGAAAAACTATGCCTTAGGCCTTGAAAGGGATGCTAAAAAAGATGAAATTTTAAGGAGTCAGGCGACCAAATTAAGGGAACTGGAAGTCAAATACGCAGAAACTCTAGAGATTAGGAAAATCGAAAATCAAAAAGAAAAAATTCTCCGCCATGACCTCAAAAATAAAGTGAATAACATAACTGGACTCACTCAAATCATTGCTGATGCTGAAGACGATGCAGAATATCAGACCTACCTGCAGCTTTTGAAGGATGTGAGTACAGATCTGCTTAAGTTTTCAGATAATGTTTTCACCAGAGGGGACAGCCAAAATTATGAGCTGAATATCTCTCCAAGTGAGGTGAATTTACAAGCCGCTATTTCAAAAATTCAGAAAGAGTTTTTACCCAAACTGGAAGAAAAAGGCCAGGAAATCATCTGGAATGGTCCTGAAGATCGCCAGTCTATTTGGGCTGACACATTGATTTTCAACAACATCCTGACCAACCTGTTCAATTACCTTATTCTTTGGTCAAAACCGGGAGCTAAAATTGAAATTTCAACAGTAACTACGAAAACCCAGCTTCGAATTCTCATCACTGCTCCCTCTGCAGAAATCTCAGCCGATGAATTAAACCATATTTTCAAACCACTGGACTCATTTCAATTTACTTCAAGCTTTTCTGCTCCCCAAGGTATGGGACTTCAGATCGCTAAAAGTATGACAGAGCAAATGGGAGGGTACTTTAAATATCAAACCGAAATTAATAAGGGGGTGATATTTAAACTGGAATTCCATCAAACCGCCCAAAATCAACCAAGCTAAACTATGGGGATCAAATCTTTAAAGGTTAGCGCTCTGGTGATTTTTACTTGTTTTATCTCTTGGGCCGGATTGAGTCAAAATATGGTATCAGATTTTTTCGATGACCCTGAGAATTATGCGCCATCCACTATTCCTTATGAATTCGATTGGAAAAAAACCTATTCATTTGCTGAATTGGGCTTTTCTGATTTTGTCTTCAACTCTTCTACTTCCAAGATTAACTCTACACTTCCTGTCTATCTCACGAAAGGAAAATTCAAAAGCTGGGACGTGGAGCTAAAAATTCAGGCAAAAAATCTCGGAAACGAAAAAGTCTTTCTTCACTTTTATTTGAATAATAACCTCATCAGGTCTTTTCAAATTGGAACGGAGGATGTGTCAGAGTACTCCTTTAGTATTCCACCCATGCCTCTTTCTGTGGGATCATATATCACCATAGAATGGACAAACCCCAATGGAAATGCCCTTCCAAAAGGAGCTGAAATTCTTGTCGATAAAATGCAAAGCTTTATCTCTCCAATCTTCAGAGATGAGTTTCCTTCACTTTTCTCTTCCTTTCCGAAGAATATGGAAGCGAAACCAATCCAGATCCTCGTTGACTATGAATTAAGCGAGGAAGAACAGGAGGCTTTAGATGAATTAGTTTTGATTTTGAATAAAAGACCTCGGAATGATTACAGGTTTTATTTCCCTGAGATATTTAGAATAGATGGACCTGATGATCTTATTTCCAGGGATGTCCACATGATTTTGGTTACCCAAAGCCCAGTTAAGTACAGCGAGACTTTCAAAAATGAAAGTTTATTTAAATACGGTTTGGACGGTCTAAATTATAAATCAGACGAACTGGACAAGTTTTTTGAAAAGCATAAAAACACTCCTTTGACGAGCATGGAGCTTTTTGAATTTCAGGGAAATAGAATACTTTTTATCGCAAACAATCCTTTCGCTGTTTCATCGATGAAAGAGGCTATTGATGGAATGGAAGATGAATTTATTTCAAACACGGGAAATCTAATCCTAGCCGATGCCAGACACTACTACTTCTTTGACATTCGCCAGAAAGAATTGGTCGCGCAAGACCAGATGAAAAGATCAGCTTTTGAAAATTTCTGGGTGAATTACCGAGTTTATATCACTCTTATTCTAGTGATCCTGCTTTGGCTTTTACTCAGATATATTTATATCAAATCACAAAATGCAAAGAAATCAATCGAAGATGCGAGGAGGTAATCGGCTTTGGCTTGTAATTATACTTTTGGTCGGATTCTACTCCGAAAGCTGGGGACAAAACCCCTGGCAACAGGATCGTGGGGAGGCCTTGATCTCTCCTTTTGTGAGCCGATATAAAGCTGACTTCTACAGAGATAAGTCTGGAGAGAAAATTCCATTTGAAAATAATGGAACTTTTCAAAACGTGAATCCGAGGCTCTATTTCAGCTTTCCCGTGAAGGGTTATAAAATCAACCTTTTTGGCACTGTACCCTGGTTTTCGAACCAATATGAAGACTCCAATGAAAATCAGCAAAATCAAGATTTTGGGGACATAGAATTAGGGCTGAGATTCCACCTTAAGCAATATGAGAGAAGCTATCTTTTGGCCTCTGTGACGACCTTTATTCCGGCATATAAAAACAATCAACTGCCGTATGCAGGATTTGATCGTTTAGGTATGGAGGCAAGGGTCATGCTCTACGGAAACGCTGCCTGGATCGGAGACACCAATAACTTTCATAAGGTGGAAGCAGGGTTGCGTTATTTCTTCCCAGACGATCCATTCCAGTTGCGGATTTATGCCTCAGAAGGCTACAGATTTGCACAGCGTCTTGTGATTTTAGGAGAGCTCGATTGCATTTTTTCGGAGAGTGGCAATTCAGACTTTTTCGAGGACAACCTACAGTTGGTTTCAGATTTCGGGATGGTCAAAGCCGCGGTAAACCTAGGGTATGAGTTCACTCCTGAACTCGCTCTTTATGGTGGACTTTTTCATGACATTTATAATAAAAACTCAGGTATCGGAAGAGGGTTTCAGGTGTTTTCGGTAATAAAATTCAAATGATGGAGCAGAAGGAATTTTATAGAAAATCTCTTTTTCAGGAATCAGCAGGACTTTCGAAGAGCTCTATTGAGAAAATCGAAAGATTAGAAAAGAGGCTGGGAAAAAGCTTTCTTTGTGTCGCTCTGAATTATGGTTTTCTCAGCAGAAAGCGTTGGAAAGAGTCTATCCTTAAGGCTGAAATAGAGTTGTTTTCCTTTGACTATTCCAGTCTACAGCCCATTTCTAAAGCTCAGGTCGTCCGAGATAATCTACCCGAATTTTTGAATTCGTTGATCTTCCCGCTTATACAGGATGAGGGAAGTCTAGAGGTAGTTTTATCTGACCCTTCAGATGCTATTAATATCAACAAAATCGAGAAATTACTCGGCCAGCAAATCACCAAAATCCATGTAGCTGAGGATTTGGATGTTCTAAAGGCACTTCATATCACTTATGGCTTAGACTATCTGGACCAGGCGGTTTTCAGAATTTATGACAATGATAGGGAGAGTTGCGCCATCGAAACCTTCACTAAGAAGCAACTGATAGCAATTGGAATCCTCATTGGCTTGGGGATTTTATCCTTTTTCTTTTTCCCAGTCGGGACATCCATAACCATTAACTTGATTTTGAACTTCCTGCTGTTTTGCGCCATCGGTTTCAAGTTTCTTTTGACACTTTATGGGTCAAGGATGGAAACAGCTCAGAAAATCACCAAATCTGAATTAAGCAAGGTTACTGATGAGGAATTGCCTTTTTATACCATTCTTCTCCCGGTTTTCCGAGAATCAGAAGTGATTCATAAGCTGGTCTGGAACCTTAAAAACATTGATTATCCCCTTGAGAAACTTGACGTCAAACTCCTTATAGAGTCTGATGATACCATGACCTATGAGGCTGTCAAAAACATGAATTTCCCCTGCATTTTTGAGCCTGTTGTGGTCCCATTTGCCATGCCAAAAACGAAGCCTAAGGCTTGTAATTATGGTCTTTATTTTAGCAAAGGAAAATACCTTACCATTTATGACGCTGAGGATATACCGGACAGCAAACAATTGAAACTGGTTTATTCCCTGTTTAAAAAATTATCGGATGAATACGTGGTGGTTCAATGTGCCCTTAATTACTTCAATAAAAAGGAAAACCTACTCACTCGGCTCTTTACTCTGGAGTATTCATATTGGTTTGATTACATGCTTCCGGGATTGGATAGTTTGAATGTTCCCATTCCCCTTGGCGGCACGAGTAATCATTTCCGATTTGACAGGCTGATGGAGTTAGGCGGATGGGATGGCTTTAATGTGACCGAAGATGCAGATCTTGGTTTAAGAGCTTACGCAAAGTCTTATAAAGTTACCGTTCTGGATTCTACCACTCTTGAAGAAGCAAATAATGATTTCATAAACTGGATACGTCAGCGCTCACGCTGGATCAAAGGATACATGCAGACTTTTCTAGTTCATATGAGACACCCTATTAAGCTTTATAGAAAAGTGGGTTTAAAGGGTTTTTTCGCGTTTCAGTTCTTCATCGGGGGTACATTTTTCACCTTCCTGGTCTACCCCGTTCTGTTGCTCTTCCTTCTTTTCATTCTTTTCCTCCACACAGGATTACTTGACTCAATGGTATTTTGGAATGACCACAATGTAAGTGATTCATTACTTGAATATATTGAAGTATTTTTTCCAAACTGGCTTGTGGTTATTGCCATATTCAACTTTGTCATCGGGAATTTGATGATGATATATGTAAACATGATGGCAGTTTTTAGACGTAGGTCCTATACCCTAATTTTATATGCTTTGATTAACCCGTTTTACTGGTTGATGCATTCTATCTCCGCATATAAAGGTCTGATCCAATTAGTCACCAAGCCATTTTACTGGGAAAAGACGAATCATGGTTTGACTAAATCAAGTAAAACTTCCGTGGGATGAAAAGAAGTCTTTTACCCCATATTGGAATAGGTTTAGGATTGGCAATAGTTTATCTCACGGCGAGTTATTTCTTGAAAGAGAACGGGTACTATCACCTTGAGGCTTACTTTATCCAATACAAAATAGACCAACTCTTTCGATTTGATATTAGCTTTTACCGTACCTTTTATTTCACAGAGCCAGCTTTACTATTTTTAGGAAGTCTGTTGTTAAGTTGGATTCCGGTTTTCCAAAGCACCTTTATGCTGAATGCATTGGTGATAGGGGGATTGATTACCTTCATTTATCACAAATCGAAAGAAAAGCAATCCAATTCTTGGTGGTTATTGATTTACCTCTTACTCAGTCCTGTGGTTTGGTTTGCTGCAACTAGTGGTGGAAGCTTTGCCCTATACCTCACATTCTATTTCTTCTTCTTCTGGTTGATTCTGGGATATATCCGGGAGTATTCCGTTTTTCACCTTGCCTCATTAAGCATCCTTTTGGGAGTGTTTTTGCTTTTGGATCGAAGCCTTCTAAAGCTGCTCATTTTACTTATCCCTATCTTCTTTTTTATTTCCTTTTATAAAGCCAAAGGCATTAGGGGTAACTTCTACTCCAAGGCATCAGTTATTTTCAGTAACGATTCCCAACGAAGAAAATTCTTCACAGGATTCTTTTCATCCATTCTTTTGGTTGCTTTTATCCCTTTGACAGGATTTGGCATTTATCATTTGATAAATAAAGTATTCGGAGGAGGAGTTTTTTATTATCAAACTAGTCTGGCAGATTTTTGGAATAGCTACAGCGGTAAATCTCTTCTTGAACTTTCTGATTCCTTAGACTGGACATTTATATCCGAAGGAAATCTGTTTTTTCTCTTCCTAACCATATGTGTAGGCACAGCATTATTGAATCTATTTCTCTGGAAGGGGAAAAGTACTTCACTTCCGATTCTAGCTTTTTTGGCCTTAGGATATGTAATATCCGAAGTGGCAGATAATAAAATTCTAAACCTGAATCTTCAACTCCTTGGAATGCTTTCCGGAGCTGGTTTAGCTGGCTTGGTTTACCGCCCTGTAAAGAATTTAACTGTCCCTCGGAAGATTCTTCGTACTCTGATACTTGTGCTGATTATTGCTTTGGAGCTGGTGTATTTTCACTTTTCTGTGTTTTCTCATGAGGCAAGGTTTATTCAAACCATTTTCCAAACGGAGCAATCATCAGAGGAATTAAAAAGTATACAAAACGTACAAAATTTCTTTAATGGAAAACATGGAGCCCGTATTCTGGCAGATGACGCAATATTCTTCCCTCAGTTAAGTAATTTACCAGAGTCTGCTCTATGGGTCGGGCATTTCAGCCCAGATTTTCAACATGGATTACAGGAACCAGATCTTTATGCAGATTATCTAATCATTACTCCTGAAAATCATCCGCTTCATTTAAATGATATCGTTGCGGCAGCGCTGGACCGACTTGCTTACCATGGAATTACTCTACGGACCAAGGTTGTTTATTCAGATGATTTGACCATTATTCTTGAACTGCTTGATTAGCAGGGATTCTCAAAGGTAATAATTGTGCATCCTGATGATTTCATTTCCTACCAAGTCTTGGTATCTTTCAGTAAGAAAACCCAAAACTTATGAGATACCTATTCACTTCCGCATTATTATTTATTTCGATTTTTAGCTTTTCGCAAAACATTCCTTCCAAGGATGTTCAGATTAAAACAGCTATCCTTGCGGCTCCAGAAGCCCAGAGAGCAGAAGCCAAAGTTTATGGCTATTCTTCTTCAGGTGATTTCATTACCCTTCGGGAAGGAACTAATGAAGTCATTTGCATCGCAGATGAGCCAGGAAATAGTGGCTTCAGCGTGGCTTGCTATCACATAAGTGCAGAGCCTTTTATGGCAAGAGGTAGAGAACTGAAAAAAGAAGGAAAAGGCTTTCAGGAGGTTTTTGACACCAGAGAGGCAGAGGCAAAAGCAGGAACTCTGAAACTTCCTGATAGTGGATCATTACTTAATGTAATGACTGCAAAGCTGGAAGATGTAAACTGGACCACCAGAGAGGTGGCAAATTCCTACACACGGTCCGTAGTCTATATTCCTTGGGCCACTTCGGAAAGCACGGGGCTCCCCACAGGACCCGCTGGCCCTGGTCTTCCTTGGATTATGGATCCGGGAACACACCGGGCACATATTATGATAAATCCGGCTAAGGATTAATAAAAAGCCCTTCAGAAGTGTCTGAAGGGCTTTTTATTTCATTTGTATCAACTCAAAATTCTTTCAGCAAGCCAGTCACCCACTTCGGAAGTTTTATAAGCTTTGCCTCCATCAGCAATATCCTCGGTGACGATTCCTTCAGCAAGAGATTCATTTACCACCTTGGAGATCAATTCGGCCTCTGCTTTAAGATCAAACGCATAATCGAACATCATGGCAGCGGATAATACCGTAGCTAGCGGATTGGCAATATCTTTTCCACCTGCCTGAGGATAGGAACCATGAATGGGTTCAAATAATTTGACAGCTGAACCAAGTGATGCGGAAGGCATTAAACCCATGGAGCCTGAAATCACAGAAGCTTCATCAGTCAGAATATCCCCAAAAAGATTTTCCGTGATCAAGACATCATAAGCTTTTGGCCACTGAATCAGCCTCATCGCTACGGCATCTACAAATTCGTATTCTACCTTGACATCCGGATACTCTGGAGCTAGCTCCTGAACAGTTTCTCTCCAGAGTCTGGAGGTTGCCAAAACATTGGCCTTGTCTACGCAGGTAAGCAACTTTCTTCTTTTTTGTGCAGCTTCAAATCCCATTCTGGAGAGTCTGGTAATTTCTTCTTTGCTGTACACATTGGTATCAAAAGCTTTAGTCCCTTGCTCATTTCTTCCCCTGGGCTCCCCAAAATATACGCCTCCCGTCAGTTCACGAAAAAATACGAAATCGACGCCCTCTACTCGTTCAAGCTTCAAAGGAGATTTATGGATCAGTGATGGAAAGGTAAATGTAGGTCGTACATTAGCGAAAAGCCCCAGTTTTTTTCTCATTCGAAGAAGTCCCTCTTCAGGTCGAACCTTCGCTTTCGGGTCATTGTCATATTTGGGATCACCTATTGCCCCAAATAATATGGCATCAGAATTTGCGGCTACTTCGTGAGTAGCATCAGGATAAGGATCTCCAGTGGCATCAATAGCAGCTGCTCCTACCAGAGCCTCCTTAAATGAAATTTGATGTCCAAATTTCTTACCAATGGCATTTACCACTTTGACGGCTTGGTTTATTACTTCAGGTCCTATGCCGTCACCCGGCAGTAGCGCGATATTCATTTCCATGTATATTGGATTCGTTTTGTTCTTTTTTGTCTGTAAAAGACTGGATTATATTTAGCATTTTTTCAGTGGCCATCATGGCAGCTACTGTTTGGTCGGGATCCAATCCTTTGGTTTTAAAAATTTTTCCATAATCCCAGGTCACCACCGTTTCAACCAGGGCATCGGTTTTACCTCCAGGAGGAATGGAAACATGATAATCAATTAATTTTGGGAGTTTCTGATTCCGCAATTCATAAATCTTTCTAAGGGCTTTCATGAAAGAATCATACTGACCATCCCCTGTAGCATGTGCATCAAATGACTCTCCGTTAATATTTAGTCGAAGCTGGATAGATGGCTTGAGTCCATGCGAGTGGGTCATATGATACCCTTCAATAAAAATGTTCTTCTCGATCGAGAAATTTTGAAGCACATCGGAGATTATATAAGGTAAATCCTCTGTGGTTACTCTTTCTTTTTTATCGCCCAGTTCGATAATTCTCTGAGTCACTTTAGCCAGCTCCTCCTTCTCCAGAGAAATGCCTAATTCTTGCAAATTCTTTAGAATATTTGCCTTCCCCGAGGTTTTACCAAGGGCATATTTTCTTTTTCTCCCGAATCGCTCTGGCAGTAGATCATTGAAATAAAGATTCTTTTTATTATCTCCATCAGCGTGTATTCCTGCAGTCTGTGTAAACACATTTTCACCTACCACTGGCTTATTGGAGGGGATATGTTGTCCGGAAAACTGTTCTACCAGCTTAGAAACCCGATAAATCTTTTCCTCATCTACATTGATCTTAATATCTGTAAAATCCTCAATTACAGCGATAACTGATTCTAAGGGAGCATTTCCGGCCCTTTCTCCAAGGCCATTCACCGTGGTGTGAATACCTGAAGCTCCATGCAAAACGGCTTCCATCACATTTGCAATGGAAAGATCGTAATCATTATGAGCATGAAAATCGAAATGAACTTCAGGAAACTTGCCAACAATCAAGTCGAAATACTCATGAACTTCGTCCGGAGAAAGAAGCCCAAGAGTATCCGGAAGCATTATTCTTTTTATTGGAAGAGACGAGAGAAATTGAATTAATTCCAGGGTATATTCCTTAGAATTCCTCATCCCGTTTGACCAGTCTTCTAAGTAGACATTTACATCAACACCTTTCTGCTGAGCATATTCAATGCTTTCAGCAATATCGTTAAAGTGCTCCTGTTTCGTCTTCTTTAGCTGATGGGTAAGATGATTCAATGAACCTTTGGTCAGTAAATTCATGACTCTGGCACCCGCATTTAAAATCCAATCTACTGAAGAAGGAGTATCCACGAATCCCAGGACTTCCACCCGGTCTAAATATCCTTTTTCACCAGCCCATTGTGTAATTTTCTGAACCCCAGCTAACTCTCCGTCAGAAACTCTGGCCGAGGCAACCTCAATGCGATCCACCTTCAATTCCTCAAGCAGAAGCTTGGCGATTTGAAGTTTCTCTAAAGGTAAAAATGAAACCCCGGATGTTTGTTCACCATCCCTTAAGGTGGTGTCCATGATCTCTATGGTCTGGCGAAGAGACATTTTAACGTGTTTTTTCGAAGGCTTCTATTTCATCAGAAATATTCAGAAGGTAGTCGATATCATCGAACCCATTCTGCATGTTTTGCTTCTTGTATTCGTTGATTTCGAAGGACTCTGATTCGGCGGTGGAAACCAGAGTAATGGTTTGGGATGGCAAATCCACTTTAATTTCAACCTTGGGGTCAGCTTCAATTGCCTCAAATAACTTATCAATAAATTCTGGACTGACCGTAACAGGTAGCACTCCGATATTTAGGCAGTTATTCTTAAATATATCTGCAAAAAAACTTGAAACCACACATCTAAACCCGTAATCATATATTGCCCAAACGGCATGTTCACGGGATGATCCTGAACCAAAATTCTTTCCGGCAACCAATATCTTTCCTGAATAAGTATCATCATTCAGAACAAAATCTTTCTTGGGATTTCCTTCTGTATCATATCTCCAATCTCTGAAAAGATTGTCTCCAAACCCTTCACGTTCTGTTGCCTTTAAGAATCGTGCGGGGATGATCTGGTCCGTGTCCACATTTTCTGCTGGAAGCGGAACTGCAGTATCCTGAAGGGTGGTGAATTTATCGTAAGCCATTTTAAATCAATTTTTTATGCATTTGAAATTGTCCTTTTGGGAAATCAAGCCAATTTTAGCCTTCGCCTTTCAGCCTCCGAAGGTCTAGAAGACCTCTCTTGGGTCAGTGATTTCGCCTGTAACTGCCACTGCTGCTACGGTCAGTGGAGACGCCAACATAGTCCTTGCACCTGGTCCCTGTCGCCCTTCAAAATTTCGATTTGAAGTAGAAACAGCGTATTTCCCAGCTGGGATTTTATCATCATTCATAGCAAGGCAAGCCGAACAACCTGGTTGCCGAAGTTTAAATCCGGCATCTTCAAGAATTTGAACCAATCCTTCCTCATGTGCAAGTTTTTCAACCTCCCGGGAACCAGGTACAATCCAGGCAGTAATGTTATCTGCCTTTTTCTTTCCTTTAACAAATTGGGCTACTGATCTGATATCTTCAATTCGCCCATTGGTACAGGAACCTACGAAAACAAAATCCACTTTCTTCCCTAACACCGGCTCACCTGGATTGAACCCCATATATTCTAAGGACTTCAGATAGGATTTTTTATTTGAGCCTTCCATTCCATCCGTAGTTGGAATCCGATCTTTTACCTTGATGCCCATTCCCGGATTTGTACCGTATGTAATCATTGGCTCAATATCCTCTGCATCAAAATGATATTCCTTGTCAAACTCAGCTCCTTCATCCGTTTTAAGTTCTTGCCATTTTGCAACGGCAGATTCCCAGTCTGCTCCTTTCGGGGCGTATTGTTTGCCTTTGAGGTAATCGAAAGTAGTCTGATCCGGTGCAATCAATCCACCTCTTGCTCCCATCTCAATCGACATGTTGCAAATGGTCATTCGAGCCTCCATGGATAAACTTCGGATAGCTGAACCCGCATACTCAACAAAGTATCCCGTGGCACCCGCTGCAGAAATCTTTGAGATAATGTAAAGAATAATATCCTTGGATGTCACTCCTTTTGAAAGCTTACCCTCCACAGATATCCGCATTTTCTTTGGCTTAGACTGCATAATGCACTGGGTAGCCAAAACCATTTCTACTTCAGAGGTACCTATACCAAAAGCAATAGCTCCAAAAGCTCCATGGGTAGAAGTATGGCTATCACCACAGACAATGGTCATTCCGGGTTGAGTCACTCCTAGCTCAGGACCGATGACATGGACAATCCCATGATGAGCAGAACCCAAATCATGGAGCTCAATCCCATACTTGTCACAGTTGTTTCTAAGCTTTTCTACTTGCATCCGCGAAAGCTTATCCTTTATGGTTTGATCCTGATCTATAGTAGGAACATTGTGATCGGGAGTGGCAATAGTTCTTTCAGGATACTTCACTCCTATCCCTCTTTTTTCAAGGTTCAAAAATGCCACAGGTGAAGTTACCTCATGGATAAAATGCTTGTCAATAAAGAAAACATCAGGTCCGGAGGGTACAGATCTCACCACATGTGAATCCCATACCTTATCAAATAGCGTTGTCTTTTCCATAGTTTTAAGTAGTAGCGTATTCTTTTACCGGGATTTTATTCAATGCATCCACAAATGCCATTGCAGAAGCCAATACAATGTCTGAATTTGATGAGAAGCCAAAGTATGGAACATCATTTTTGATCACTTTCATGTGGACTTTTGCCACATCATCACTTCCTGCCGTCATGGCTTGAATCAGAAATTCTTCTAACTCAACCTGAGGCTCAACTATTTTTTCGATTGCTTTCAAAACAGCATCAACAGGCCCATTTCCCTCTGCCGTTTCTGAATATTCTTTCTCCCCAACTTTTAGCTTAACCTGGGATGTTATGTTTCCATTAGATGAATATCCAACAGAGATCAGCTCAACGAAATTTGAATCTGAAACATACTTTCCAACCAAACTCATCAGATCCTTTCTACCAATGTCTCTTTTCTTGTCGGCTAAAAGCAGGAATTGCTCATATACTTCTCTCAATTCTTCTCCTTCCAGTTCCACTCCAAGGGCATCCAAATGGTGTTTTAAGGCGGCTCGACCCGAACGCGCAGTAAGTACAATAGAAGACTCAGCGACACCCACATCCTTGGGATCCATGATCTCATAGTTTTCTCTATGCTTCAATACTCCATCCTGATGGATTCCAGAAGAGTGTGCAAAAGCATTTCTTCCAACAATCGCCTTATTCGGCTGTACAGGCATATTCATCAGCTTAGATACCAATCTGCTCGTACCATAGATTTTCGGAGTATCAATGGATGTTTCCACCGGAATGGATCCATGACATTTGATCGCCATGACCACTTCTTCCATTGAGGTATTTCCAGCTCGCTCACCTATACCATTGATGGTAACTTCCACTTGTCGCGCTCCTGCCTGAACACCCGCAATGGTATTTGCTGTTGCCATGCCTAGGTCATTATGACAATGGGTAGAAATTATAGCCTTATCGATATTTGGAACTCGATTCTTTAGCATGGATATGAAGCCACCATACTGCTCTGGGAGGCAATACCCGGTAGTGTCTGGAATATTTACCACAGTAGCTCCTGCTTTTATCACTTCTTCAATGATTTTGGCTAAGAAGTCATGCTCTGCACGTCCAGCATCTTCAGCATAGAATTCCACATCATCTACAAAGTTCCTGGCAAGCTTCACAGCAGCTACCCCTCTCCTGATAATTTCATCAGGATCACTTCTGAGCTTATACTTGATATGCTCAGGAGAAACGCCAATTCCCGTATGAATTCTACCTTTCTTGGCATACTTGAGTGAATCAGCTGCTACTTCTATATCCTTCTGAACGGCTCTAGAAAGCGCACAAATAATCGGGTTTGAAACGGCTTTAGAGATTTCTTCTACAGATTTGAAATCCCCTGGACTTGAAATAGGAAATCCTGCTTCGATTATGTCTACCCCCAGATCTTCCAGCGCTTTTGCTACAATTATTTTTTCCTGGGTATTCAGCTGACAACCCGGAACCTGCTCACCATCTCTTAATGTTGTGTCAAAAATCCAAAGCTTATCACTCATCGGTTTTGGGGTTTAATTATTTTCTGGTCTCAATTGACGGACGACAGCGCCGGCCTGCCACATTTCTGATTCTCTTAATTCTTTTAACTCTTCCTCCAATTTCTCACGGTAATCAGACTTCGAGTTGGAGTCAATTGACTTTTGGGCTTCTTTCCCGGATTTCACGGATTCATACAACTTCTCAAAAACTGGCTTTGAAGCATCTCTAAATGGCTTCCACCAGTCTAGCGCTCCTCGCTGTGCGGTAGTAGAGCAATTTGCATACATCCAGTCCATTCCGTTTTCTGCTACCAAAGGCATTAAGCTTTGCGTTAGCTCTTCCACGGTTTCATTAAATGCCTCGGAAGGCGTATGGCCATTCTCTCTAAGGACTTCATATTGAGCTGCGAAAATTCCCTGGATGGCGCCCATCAAAGTTCCGCGTTCACCTGTAAGGTCTGAGGTCACTTCACGATAGAAATCTGTCTCAAACAAATAGCCTGAGCCTACTCCGATTCCCAATGCGATTACTCGATCCTTTGCTTTTCCTGTCCCATCTTGGAAAATGGCGTATGAAGAATTCAGGCCTCTACCTTCCACAAACATTCTACGAAGTGAGGTCCCCGATCCCTTTGGTGCCACAAGAATCACATCCACATCTGGAGGCGGAATGATCCCGGTCTTTTCTTTGTATGTGATACCAAATCCATGAGAAAAATAAAGCGCTTTTCCCGGTGTTAAGTGTTTTTTCACCAAAGGCCAAAGAGCAATCTGACCTGCATCAGAAAGCAAGTATTGTAGAATGGTACCCCTTTCGCAAGCTTCTTCCAGTTCGAATAGAGTTTCTCCTGGTACCCAACCATCAGCGATGGCCTTATCCCAGGTTTTGGAGCCTTTTCTTTGACCCACGATGACATTGAAACCATTGTCCTTCAGATTTAATGCCTGACCAGGACCCTGAACTCCATATCCTAAAACTGCGATTACCTCATCTTTAAGAACCTCCCGTGCTTTTTCAAGTGGAAATTCGTCGCGAGTGATTACATTCTCTTCTACTGAGCCAAATTTTAATTTCATCTTTTCTGTTGATTAAATAGGTCTTTTCTATTAGTACTTAGGTTAATATATTTTCTAGTGTCAGCATCCTCCTTGCCACTGCCACTCTGCCCGACCGGGCAAATTCCAGTAAGCCATAGCCTTTAAGGATTTCTAGTAATTCTTGGGTTTGTTCTTTATGGCCAGAAAGCTCTAGTACCACAAATTCGGGTTGGGCAGCAATGATTTTGGCATGGTGCTGTCTGATTATTTTTTCCAATCCTGCATCCAGTTTTGCCACCGGAATCTTGTATAGTGCAATCTCCTGATAAACTACGCTTTCATCTTCATGATAAAAGGCATTGATCACGTCCACGATCTTCTCAATCTGCTTCGTCAAATGAATAACCATGTCCTCCGTAGTCGTGACCTCAATAGTAATCCTGTGAATTCCATTCACACTACTTTCAGATGCAGTCAGCGCATCGATATTCACGCCTCTTCGTGTAAATATGATCGTTATACGATTGAGAATTCCGATGAAATTCTCTGAAATGACAAATATGGTATACCGTTTCATGGAAAATTAGCTTAGTCTCACTTCCTCCACAGAGCTTCCTGTGGCGATCATTGGGAATACATTGTCTTCTTTCTCTACTACTACCTCAAGGAAATAGGGACCATCATGAATCAACATATCTTCTATCCCTTCTTTAAGCTGTGACCTTTCTGTCACCTGCTTGGCCTTGATTCCATAGGCATCTGCAATCTTGATAAAATCCGGGTTGTCCAGCTCGGTGAAGGAGTATCTTTTATCAAAGAACATCTGTTGCCATTGTCTCACCATACCCAGAAAATTATTATTCAAAAGCACAATTTTTACTGGAGCCTTGGTTTGCATGATAGTTCCGAGCTCTTGAATAGTCATCTGGATTCCTCCATCACCTACCACACAAATTACTTGTCTGGAGTAATCATGTAGCTGGGCTCCAAGTGCCGCCGGCAAAGCAAAACCCATTGTACCCAAACCACCAGAGGTTACCTGGGTACGAGTTTTCTTGTAATTGAAATATCTCCATGCTATCATTTGGTGCTGCCCAACATCTGTTACCAAAATGGCATCATCAGCTTTGTAATCATTGATATTGTGGATTACCTCTCCCATGGTCAAACCAGCTTTGGAAGGCAGTAAATCATTTTGAATTACTTGCTCCTTTTCCTGGTTTTCCAATTCACGGAATCTAGCTTTCCAATCCTCATGTTTTTGCTCGCGACAGGCCTTTGTCAACAGGTCCAAACTCACTTTGGCATTTCCAATGACTGGGACTTCACACTTCACCACCTTGTTAATTTCTGCAGGGTCCAATTCGAGGTGAATGATTTTGGCCTGCTTGGCATATCTGCTCAAATCTCCGGTCACACGATCGTCGAATCGCATTCCAACAGCTATCAAAACATCGCATTGGTTCGTTAATAGGTTCGGAGCATAGTTTCCATGCATACCGAGTTTGCCAACATAATTTGGGTGGTCTTCAGACAGGGCTCCCGAACCCAGTAAAGTGGATGCGGCAGGAATTCCTGTTTTATCTAGAAATGCCTTAAGCTCATCTTCAGCCTGGCCCAAAACTACTCCCTGACCAAAAAGTAGATAGGGCCTTTCAGCGGTATTAATAAGAAATGCTGCCTCTTTAATGGCTGACGGACTTATTGGTGTTTGGGGTTTATAAGATCGGAAACCCAGACATTTTTCATAATTCCATTCGGCAAGTGATGTCTGAGCGTCTTTTGTGATATCCACTAATACCGGCCCTGGACGACCAGATTTGGCTATATAAAAAGCTCGGGAAATTGCTGGCGCTATATCTTCCGCTCTACGAACCTGAATATTCCATTTAGTGCCCGGCATGGATATACCCACCACGTCCGTTTCCTGAAAGGCATCTGTTCCTAAAAGATGGGAAGCTACCTGACCCGTGATACAAACCAAAGGCGTACTATCAATCTGAGCATCAGCCAGACCAGTTATGAGATTTGTGGCTCCTGGACCCGAGGTAGCCAGACAGACACCGACTTTTCCAGAAACCCTGGCATATCCCTGAGCAGCATGAATAGCTCCTTGCTCATGACGGGTAAGCACATGCTTGATCTGTTCATGATAATCATAAAGCGCATCATAAACAGGCATAATCGCCCCTCCTGGATAACCAAAAATCAATTCTGCATTCTCCTCGATAAGGGTTCTAACCACTATATCTGCACCACGCATTTGAGAATCTTTCATGGCCTTAAAATTTATCAGTCACACAGCCTTCGGAGGCAGTTGCGACTAGCTTATTATATTTCTTCAAAGTTCCCTGTAGATGAGCTGTACTTTTTTGCTTCCAGGCTTTTCTCCTTTCAGCAAATTCTTCCTCAGTGACAGTAGTACTCAGTTCAAGACTATCCGCATTGATAGTAATCTCATCTCCATCCTTAAGCAAACCGATGGGTCCTCCATTAAAAGCTTCAGGGGTGACATGCCCTACAACAAAACCATGTGTCCCTCCAGAGAATCTTCCATCTGTTATCAAAGCAACATCCGAACCCAGACCTGCACCTATGATCATGGATGTTGGTTTTAGCATCTCAGGCATTCCCGGAGCTCCTTTTGGACCTACATTTCTAATCACGACTACATGTCCTGGCTTAACCTTATGATCCCGGATAGCATTATTTGCATCCAATTCAGAATCAAAGACAATGGCTTTCCCTGAAAAGGATCGGCCTTCTTTTCCAGTAATCTTAGCCACTCCGCCTTCAGGGGCAAGATTACCCTTGAGGACACAGAGGTGCCCCTCTTTTTTCAATGGTTGATCGACAGGCCTAATAATATTGACCATCGAAGGTGTAATTGGGGTAACATCCGCGAGGTTCTCAGCCAATGTTTTTCCAGTTACTGTAAGGCAATCACCATCAAGAAATCCCTCATTTAGAAAATACTTCATAAAAGCAGGTAAACCGCCTTGCTCATGAAGGTCCTCCATAAGGAATTTGCCTGAAGGCTTAAAATCTCCTAATAAGGGAGTACTGGCATTTATCCTTTTAAAATCTTCAAGTGAGAAGTCTATTCCTGCGGTTCTGGCTATCGCCAAAATGTGCAGGACGGCATTGGTACTTCCACCTAATGCAACAATAACTCTTACCGCATTCTCGAGACTTCTTTTGGTGATGATATCACTTGGCTTGATATCCTTCTCCAATAGGATTCTCATGTATTTGTTAACCACTTTACACTCATGAATTTTCTCTGGAGAATTCGCAGGATAGGAAGCCGAATAGGGTAATGAAATCCCCATTGCCTCGGCTGCTGATGACATGGTGTTTGCAGTATACATTCCTCCACATGCGCCAGCGCCTGGACAGGCATTTCTTATCACTCCGTCATAGTCCTCGTCAGAGATATTTCCATTTACCCTTTTGCCGAAGGCCTCAAATGCAGAAACTATATTTAGCTTCTCACCTTTATATTCTCCGGAAGCAATGGTCCCTCCATACACCATGATAGATGGCCTGTCAATGCGAAGCATTCCCATGATAGCTCCTGGCATATTCTTATCACAACCTGCCACTGCAATACAAGCATCGAATGAATGGCCAAGAATGAAAGACTCAATGGAATCAGCAATGATCTCTCTGGATACCAGAGAATAACGCATACCCATGGTTCCCATGGAAGTGCCATCAGAAATCCCGATGGTATTAAAAACTAAACCGGTCAAATCATATTCCTGAGAGGATTCCTTGATAAGACCGGCGAAGTCATTCAGATGCATATTGCAGGGATTACTTTCATAGCCGCAGCTGGCCACTCCTACAAATGGTTGCTTCATTTTTTTATCGGACATACCCGTGGCATAAAGCATGGCTTTACCGGCCGGATGCTCCTCGTTGTCACTTATTTCCCAACTGTACTTTTTGAGATTCATAGATAGGGTATAAAAAAAGTGCCTCATGTTGAACTGAGGCACTCAAGGTTTATATGTCGTTTATAATCTTCTTGCGCCTCAGATTAATTTCCGAAGGGAATAATCAGGTCCACAAGAATGACTTTTTGATACATAGCTTAATCAAGTTTTGGGTGATTTTGATATAAATCACTCGTCAAACTTAAAACTCTATTTTGATAGATACAATATTTAATTTCTTCAATTTCTTATTTAGCCAAGTTAAATTAATGTAAAATGAATTTTATATAAAATATTATTCTATTCTATAAATCCACCTCATAAAAAATCAGATAATGATTTGCATTAATCCTACTTTTCGAAATTTTGTATGGAATTCACTTTTTTCAGAGATTTTTCAAACATTTTCTGATTTTCGTTAATTGAAAATCAATTATTCCATGCCTTTATTAAAGATTTGAGATTTCAGAATGGAATCATGGATGGATTATCAATTTTATTAATAGCCTTTTCCCCTAATTTTAGGATTCAAATACCCCAAATATGCTGGTCTTTCCGAATGCCAAAATCAACCTTGGTCTACATATCATTTCAAAAAGACATGATGGATTTCATGAGATCGAAACGTGTATGATCCCAATACCGCTGACTGATGCTCTTGAAATCATTCCTTCAAAGAATCAAATTGGATGGGATTCAAGTGGATTGGATATTCCGGGCAGTGCTGAAGATAACCTTGTGGTCAAAGCGTTTAATCTTTTGAAGAATGACTTTCCGAACATCCCATTTCCAAATATTCACTTACATAAACACATTCCTCTGGGTGCAGGTCTGGGAGGAGGATCTGCTGACGCGGCTTTTGCCCTGAAGGTGATGAATGATCTTTTCAACTTGCATTTGGATTCATATTTTCTAGAGGAATACGCCTCTAAACTGGGAAGTGACTGCGCTTTTTTTATCGAAAACCTACCTAAAATCGCACGAGGACGAGGAGAAATTCTTGAGCCAATTGACCTGGATTTAGAAGATGCCTATTTGGTACTGGTAAATCCAGGAATTCATATCGGAACCAAAGAAGCTTATGCAGGAGTAATCCCGGCCAAACCTAAGGTGGACCTAAAGGAAATTCTTACGGATAAAGCGAGATGGAAAAATGAGCTAGTGAATGATTTTGAAGCAAGTATTTTTCCTTCTCATCCAGAAATTTCCCAGATCAAAGAGAGTCTCTATTCTCAAGGTGCATTTTATTCTGCTATGTCCGGTTCAGGTTCATCAGTTTTCGGTCTTTTCAGTCAAAAACCAAATAGAATTGATTGGCCGAAAGGTTACTTTGTTTTTGAAGACTGGCTTTGAAACTCTTTTAACCCAATGGTCGAACTGGTTTTCTCCTTCGATTCCAATAATTCAAAACAGGATAGCTCAAAACGCTAATTAGAATAATCCCAGTGCCCAAATAAAATTGAGGGGTCATTTTTTCACTTTCTCCGAAAACCAAAACCGCCAAAATAATCCCATACACTGGCTCCAGGTTGATGGTTAGGTTGATGGAAAAAACAGATAATCGCTTCATTAATTCCACCGAAACAGAAAAAGCGTAAACCGTGCAGACACCACCCAAAAGGAATAACCAGAACCAATCATATCGCTGCCAGACCAAATTCAACCCATCTTCACTTAGGTAATTTCCATAGATTGGCATAAAAAGGACTGAAAAAAGGCAAGCCCCGGCCATTTCATAAAAGGTAACCTGATAGGGGTTAAAATTTGGGGCGAGTTTGCCATTGAGCACAGAGAAAACTGCTGCCAGAAAAGCTGAAGCCAAGGCCATACTTAGTCCGAGCCAATACCCTGATTCAAAACTGAAAATCACGAGGAGGCCGGAAATGACCATGATTCCGAGAGCCACTTCATACCATTTAATACGTGTTCGATTGAATAACGGCTCCACAAATGCAGTCCATAGTGAAGTCGTGGCCATACCTGCCAAACAAACCGAAGCGGTAGAAACCTGAGCCGACCAGAAAAAAAGAACCCAATGCACACAAATCACAAAACCAATTGCGGTGATTTTAACCATCTGGTGAATGGGTAAAAGCAGGTTTTGTCTTTTGAAAAGAAAAATAGTCGCCACTCCAAGGGTAGCAATTAATGTACGATAGAATACTAATTCGAGGGCTTCCAGAGAAATAAGCAACCCCAAGATCGCCGTAAAGCCCCAGATCAAGACAATAAAATGAAGCATCAAATAATCCTTGATCGATGCCTTCATTTATCGAGGAACGGTTTTGTAAAGAATTAGACCTGTGACCGCAAAAACTATATTAGGCATCCAAACTGCGAGGATAGGGTTATCGGCGCCATTCTCTGCGAAGGTCCTTGAAAGGATAAAAAGAATGATGTAAATAAACGCCAAGAAAAAACCTAGGGCTATCTGAAATCCTGAGCCTCCTCTAGTTTTCCTTGCCGACATGATAACTCCAATAAACGTTAATATGATAGCTGCAAAAGGAGACATAAACCTAACGTATCGCTCGATTTTGTAATAATCCACATTGTCCGCCCCTCTAGCTTCTAAAATTTTAATTTGGCGACTAAGCTCAGGAAGTTTTAGGGTTTCGTGATGATTAAAGGGCAATTCGAAATCGTCCGGAGAAATGGACAAAGTGGTATCAAGGCTTTCACCCACGGTATAAGTTTCCCCTTTTTCATTTAGCTCTCGCAACCTCCAATTATGCAGAGTCCAAGCATTCTTAGCCGTGTCCCACTCAATTCTATCTGAAGATAATCTTGCCAATAACTCTCCATTGTCTATGGTCTCAAGAGTGAAATTGTATCCCATGTTACTCCTCTTATAAAACCGACTCATGTAGACATAGGATTTTTCTCCTACTTTAATGTGAGTATTATTTTCGGAGGCAGCTCTCCCTTTATCAAGATATACAGCTTTGAATTCTGTGACTCCTGCCGTAGCATCAGGTAAAACCCAGCTATTTAAAAGAAAGCTTACCGCTCCGATCATAGCAGCAGCAAAAATAAATGGCCTCAATAATCTCACAAAGCTGATCCCGCTGCTCAAAATCGCAATGATTTCAGTCCTCCCGGCCATCTTTGAAGTGATGAAAATGACGGATATAAAAACTGTTATCGGAGTAAGTAGATTATTCAGATAAAGTCCATAATTCCCCATATACCGAAGAATTTCCATCGTGGGAACAGAATTTCTGATGTAGGAGTCATTCTTCTCGGTAAAGTCCAATACTAGGACTATCAGGATCAGCATGACCACTACGAAAAAGTAGGTCTTTAAAAAATCCTTAATGATGAGTTTATCGATTAGCTTCATTACAGCCTAGTGCTCACTTTTTTGACCATCTGGTCTTTCCATACGCTAAAATCGCCTTCAATGATATGCTTTCTGGCTTCTTTCACTAACCAAAGATAAAAACTTAGGTTATGTATACTTGCTATCTGGGCAGCTAAAATCTCCTTGCTAATTGTTAAATGACGCAAATATGCCTTAGAATAAAAGGTGCTCACGTATCCTCCAATTGTCGGGTCTATGGGGCTAAAGTCATCCTTCCACTTTTCATTTCTCATATTTAGGATTCCTTCGGAAGTAAAAAGCATACCATTTCTGGCGTTTCTGGTAGGCATCACACAGTCAAACATATCCACTCCTAAGGCGATACATTCCAAGATGTTTGCAGGAGTCCCCACCCCCATTAGGTATCTGGGCTTTGCCGAAGGCAAAATATCAGTAACCTGCTCGGTCATCTCATACATCATTTCAGCTGGCTCCCCTACAGAGAGACCCCCAATTGCATTTCCTTCTCGATCACATGATGCAATAAACTCAGCAGATTGTTTCCTTAAATCCGGATACACACTTCCCTGCACAATCGGAAAAAGACTTTGGTGATAACCGTACTTGCCCTCCGTGGAATCAAAACGATCTATACATCTTTTTAGCCAGCGATGTGTCATTTCCATAGACTTTCTGGCATAGCCAAATTCGCAGGGATAAGGCGTACATTCATCAAAAGCCATGATGATATCAGCACCGATACTGCGCTGAATATCCATTACATTCTCTGGTGTGAATTGATGTTTAGAGCCATCAATATGAGACTTGAACACCACTCCTTCCTCATTAATTTTCCTTGTTCCTGCCAGAGAAAACACCTGATATCCACCACTATCAGTTAAGATTGGCCTATCCCAACCATTAAATTTGTGAAGGCCTCCAGCCTTTTCCAGAATCTCTAATCCAGGCCTTAAATACAAATGATAGGTATTCCCCAGAATGATTTGAGCTTCCACATCCTCCTTCAGCTCTCTCTGATGAACCGCTTTGACCGTACCTGCGGTCCCAACAGGCATAAAAATGGGAGTTTGAATTTCGCCATGATCTGTAGTGACTGAGCCTGCCCGGGCTTTAGATTTCGGGTCTGAATGTAATAGGGTGAACTTCATGTTTGATGGCTAATAATAGCTGACACAAAAATAAATGCTTATTCTTAAACAGGTGCTCGAATTGATTTTATATTTGCGCAGCTAAGCGGACTATGGAGCTATTTTTACTTCTCGTATTATTTGGATTGGGATTAAGCATTCAGATGATATATCTGATTTTTATTTTTGGCCGGCTCCTTACTTTCTCACACCGAAATAGAAAAGAGACCTCACCCGAGAAGCTTGAAAGTGTTACGGTAGCTATTGCAGCTCGAAATGAAAAAGAAAGGCTGCAAACTCTGATACCAGAGCTTTTCAAACAAGATTATAAAGACTTTGAAGTTCTGATTATCGATGATCGTTCCACTGACGGAACGCATGAACTTCTTCAGGATATGCTGAATATTTATCCAAGGCTCAGAACGGTCACGGTGGATTATACACCTGATCACGTCACCTCAAAAAAGTATGCACTTACCCTTGGGATCAAGGTTTCATCAAATGATATAATCTTACTCACGGATGCGGACTGTGTGCCAGTTAGCAAGGATTGGATACGCCTGATGACAGAACCTGTTCGCGAAAGAGGTAAAATCTACTCCATTGGCTATTCAGGGTATGAACAGAAGTCTGGCTTTCTAAATAGTTGGATCCAATTCGAAACCCTCTTGACAGCCTTGTACTATCTGTCCTTTGGGTTATGGAAAGCTCCCTTTATGGGCGTAGGTAGAAATCTCTGCTACCGCAAAGACCACTTTATGAAGGTCAAGGCATTCAAAGACATTTGGCATTTAGAGGGAGGAGATGATGATCTATTCGTGAATAAGTATGCGAATTCAAGAAATGCAGAAGTGGTAATTCATCCGAATTCCATTACCCTATCTCAACCAAAAACCAATACAAAATCCTACTTGGTTCAAAAAAAACGACACCTACACATAGGAAAATATTACAAGTTTAAGGACAAAAGAAAAATTGGAATGTATACCCTTTCCCATGCTTTATTCTGGATTGGAGGCATAGGATTGTTGATTTATTCAGGGATAAATCAGAATTGGGAACAATTTTTCGTTGTTTACGGTATTATTCTTATTAGAACCCTTCTCCTTTCCCTTCTCTTTAAGCAAGCCGCTAAGAAGGTTCAGGGTTATGGTTCATTCAAACTTACCTGGTTACATGATTTTCTGTATTTGGGTTACTTTTGGATTTTAGGAGCTATTTCCCATCAGGCAAAAACTGTTAAATGGAATTGAACAAACGCGAATTTTCTAAGAAAGCCTTACAGGATTTCGCTTTGATTGATCAAGCTGTAGATGAGCAGGATCAGCAAGCCTATGCCCTGCTTATGAAGCGCTACAAAAAAGCGGTGTACTTCATGATACTCAAGATGATTCGCGATGCAGATGATGCAGAAGATTTGACTATGGAGGCTTTCGCCAAAGCTTTTAAAAACCTTCATCGCTTCAAAAAAGACTATACCTTTTCCACTTGGCTTTTCAGAATTGCCACAAACAACACCATCGATTTTATTCGTAAGAAAAAACTCAAAACCATGAGTCTAAATACGACCATGACTGATGATGGTGGAAACCCGGTGACTATTGACGTAGAGGACGATGATCGTAATCCTCAGGATGAGTTCATCAAAACTCAGCGGATCGAAATGGTAAGAATCTTCGTGGATAAGCTTCCAGCCAAATATCGAAAATTGGTAAAACTTAGATACTTTGATGAGCTTTCTTATGAAGAAATCGCCAAGGAATTAGAGAAGCCCCTGGGGACGGTAAAAGCACAACTTCACCGTTCCAGAGAACTTCTTTTCGAAATCGCAGAGGGTAAGAAAAAACACATCTAAGCGATGCCTGCTGAGATTATCAAACACTACTTTCCCAAGATCACAGATCATCAATACAGCCAGTTTGAAAGGTTAGGTGAGCTATATGGTGATTGGAATTCGAAAATAAATGTGATCAGCCGAAAGGATTTTGATCAATTCTATGTTCGACATGTCCTCCATTCTTTAGGAATCGCTAAGGTCACTAGCTTCCAACCCGGGACTAAGATTCTTGACATCGGAACTGGCGGAGGTTTTCCTGGTGTTCCCCTAGCCATTCTTTTCCCTGACACCCATTTTCATCTGGTAGATTCTATTGGTAAGAAAATCACCGTGGTGAAAGATGTGGCCAAATCCCTAAAGCTCAGCAATGTAGAAGCTCAGCAAACGCGCGCAGAAAGCTTGGTCCGAAAGTATGATTTTGTGGTCAGCCGTGCCGTGACCCGAATGGCTAATTTTTACCCTTGGGTAAAAGGTAAAATTAAAAGAGAGGACTTCAATGAGTTCCAAAATGGAATTCTTTATCTAAAGGGTGGCGAAGTGGATGAGGAGATGGAAGAAATCGGAAAATCGTATGTCACTTACCATTTGGAAGACTATTTCAAGGAAGATTTTTTTGAGACCAAAAAGGTGGTTTATGTCCCTTGGGAAGATAAACGATAAAGGCATTTTTCAATACTCTTTTAACTTCAGAAAATTTCACTCTTTTCGCGACAATTTGCACCGTGAACACTGGTAGGATTGAGTCATTAATCCTAATTTGAAGATTCAATTCCTTAAGCTGTATGTATTTAATTTTTGATACGGAGACCACGGGTCTTCCACGC
Source organism: Algoriphagus sediminis (assembly GCF_030403435.1). Taxonomy (GTDB): domain Bacteria; phylum Bacteroidota; class Bacteroidia; order Cytophagales; family Cyclobacteriaceae; genus Algoriphagus; species Algoriphagus sediminis. The sequence goes on along the minus strand of NZ_JAUEPH010000005.1, from coordinate 370,776 downwards.
GATTATAATGCCCCTATGACTGATCTGGACAACTGGCCAAGACTGGTGCAGTTGGCCTGGCAGCTTCATGACGAAAAAGGGAATTTAATCTCGAATCATAATTACATAATTCGCCCTGAGGGATTCACTATTCCATATAATGCTGAAAAGGTCCATGGGATTTCTACCAAAAGAGCTTTGGCTGAAGGCCATGACCTAAAGCAAGTCTTAGGAATTTTTGAAGGTGATGTAAAAAAGAGCAAATATCTGGTTGGGCATAATGTGGAGTTTGACGTGAATGTGGTCGGCTGTGAGTACCATCGAGCTGAGGCCACTATGCCACTCACCGCCACTCAGCTGGATACCAAGGATATTTCTACAGATTTCTGTGCTATTCCTGGTGGTAGAGGTGGGAAATATAAGTGGCCCACACTGACCGAGCTCCATCAAAAGCTTTTCGGAAAGGGATTTGAGGATGCACACGATGCGGCATACGATGTGGATGCCACGGCAAAATGCTTCTTCGGACTAATCGCGCAGGGAGTTCAAAAACCGGAAGCAGGAATAAAAGTATCTGAGGTAATCTACGAAGCCCCTGAGCTAGAAGAAGCAAATTTTGCACAAGCTTCTGACATCAAAAAGGAAGCAGAGGACATTCTAAAGCAGGCAGGTAAGGCAGACATTTCGGAATTGAGTGATGTGCACTTTAGCCATCTGCATGTCCATACCCAGTATTCAGTGCTGCAGGCGACTTCCGAAATTCCGGCTTTGATTTCTAAGGTAAAAGAACAGGGAATGCCAGCCATCGCCATGACTGATCATGGTAACATGATGGGAGCTTTTCATTTTGTAAAAGCAGCCATGGATCAGGATATCAAACCAATTGTTGGTTGTGAATTTAATCTTTGTCGCGATCGAAAAAACAAGTCAAACAAGGATGACGGCTACCAAACTGTGCTCCTGGCAAAAAATAAGAAAGGCTATCATAATCTTGCCAAACTAGCCTCATACGCCAATATCGAAGGCTTTTATTATGTCCCTAGAATTGATAAGGAAATACTCGCTCAATACAAGGAAGACATAATAGCAACAACTGGAGGACTTTGGGGCGAAGTCCCATTTTTGATTTTGAATGTGGGAGAAACTCAGGCTGAGGAAGCCTTTCTTTGGTGGAAAGAGCAGTTTGGAGAAGACTTTTATGTGGAGCTTTGCCGGCATGGAATTCCTGAAGAAGAAAAAGTAAATGAAGTTCTTCTGGAGTTTGCCAAGAAGCATGAAGTGAAATATTTCGCAGCAAATAATTCTTATTACAATGACAAGGCTGATGCAAAAGCGCACGACATTCTGATCTGTGTGAAGGATGGAGAATTGGTAGAAAAGCCAAAAAAATACATAGGCAAAAGAGGCCGTGAATTTAGATATGGACTCCCAAATGACGAATTCTATCTAAAATCTCCTGAAGAGATGAAGAAACTTTTCGCAGATCTGCCTGAAGCCATAGAATGCACTCAGGAAATCGTGGATAAGATCGAGCCTTATAAACTCTCCAGAGAAGTTCTCCTTCCAAAGTTTGGGATTCCTGATGAGTTCATCCATGAAGAAGATGCTCAGGATGGAGGCAAAAGGGGAGAAAACGCTTACTTAAGGCATTTAACTTATGAGGGTGCCAAAGAACGCTACGGAGAAATCACCCCTGAAATTCAGGAACGACTGGATTTCGAATTAGCCACTATTGAAAATACAGGTTATCCGGGCTACTTTTTGATCGTTCAGGATTTCACCCGAGCGGCCAGAGACATGGGAGTTTCTGTGGGGCCAGGAAGAGGTTCCGCAGCTGGTTCTGCAGTGGCATATTGTATTGGCATCACGAATGTAGACCCCATCGAATACGACCTACTTTTTGAAAGATTCCTAAATCCAGACCGGGTCTCCCTACCTGATATTGATATCGACTTTGATGATGAAGGGCGCGGAAAGGTTATTGATTATGTGATCAAGAAATATGGTTCAAATCAGGTTGCTCAGATCATCACTTACGGTACCATGGCCGCAAAATCAGCCATTCGGGATACGGCTAGAGTATTGAATTTGCCTTTAGCTGAAGCAGGTAGATTAGCGAATTTGGTTCCTGACATCAAACTCAAAAAGCTATTTGATCTGGCCAGCGACAAAAAAGCTTTGGCTGAAAAGCTAAAAAATCAAGGTGAACTGATCCAAAAAGCAGAAGAATTATTAAAGATCTCCAAAGGACAGGATGAGTCCGCCAAAACGGTCAACCAAGCCACCGTACTGGAGGGTTCTGTCAGGAATACGGGAATTCATGCCTGTGGAGTGATCATCACACCTGATGACATAACGAATTTCGTCCCTGTGGCCTTAGCGAAAGACTCGGAGATGGTCTGCACTCAGTTTGACAACTCAGTTGTAGAATCTGCTGGATTGCTCAAAATGGACTTCCTGGGGCTTAAAACATTAACTCTGATCAAAGACGCTTGCAAAATCGTGAAAGAGCGTCATGGCATAGAACTGGATCCCGATGCATTTCCTATCGATGATCAAAAGACCTACGAACTTTTCCAGCGAGGGGAGACTGTTGGCATATTCCAATATGAATCTGCCGGGATGCAAAAGTACATGCGGGAGCTTAAACCTACGGCATTTGCTGATTTGATAGCCATGAATGCCCTGTATAGGCCGGGTCCTCTTGCTTACATCCCTGAGTTCATCGATAGAAAACACGGGAAAAAGGAGATCACTTATGATCTCGATGACATGAAGGAGTACCTGGAGGAAACCTACGGGATTACGGTGTATCAGGAGCAGGTGATGCTACTTTCCCAGAAACTGGCAGATTTCACCAAAGGTGAAGCGGATGTTCTTCGAAAAGCCATGGGTAAAAAGCAAAAGGATGTCCTGGATAAGATGAAGCCAAAATTCATTGAGCAGGCAAGTGCGAAAGGTCATGATCCCAAAAAACTAGAAAAAATCTGGGTGGACTGGGAAGCTTTTGCCTCCTATGCCTTCAATAAATCCCACTCCACCTGCTATGCTTGGGTGGCTTATCAAACGGCCTACCTCAAGGCACACTATCCAGCAGAATACCTTGCTTCTGTCCTGTCTAATAACATGAATGACATTACTCAGGTCACCTTCTTTATGGAGGAATGCAAACGAGGTAACATTCCTGTTTTGGGTCCTGATGTCAATGAATCCAAAAGTGGATTCACGGTGAATCAGGCAGGAGAGATTCGATTTGGAATGGCAGCCATAAAAGGTGCTGGCTCCGCGGCTGTTCAATCCATCATTGAGGAAAGGGAAGCCAATGGCCCTTTCAAAAATATCTTTGACTTTGCGAAGCGGGTAAACTCTAAAGCCTTAAACAAAAAAACCATGGAAGCTCTAGCCATGGCTGGTGCTTTCGATTGCTTCCCTGAGTTTCATAGAAGACAGTATCTCGAATCTGTGGAGGGAGAAGCAACTCTAATTGAAAAAGCAGTGAAGTATGCCCAGAAGGTCCAGCAGGAGGAAGATTCGGCTCAGGTTAGCCTCTTTGGCGGGGGGTCAGGTGGCATGGAAATTCCCCTGCCTTCAATTCCTGAAATGGAGCCGTTTTCACAGCTGCAGCAATTGAACATCGAAAAGGAAGTTGTGGGACTTTACATTTCTGGGCATCCTCTGGATCAATACAAGCTCGAAATTGAAAATTTCACGAATGCTAAAATGCCGGACCTTAGTGATGCTGAACTTTTGAAGTCAAGGGGTGAATTGAGGCTTGCAGGCTCCGTGGCTTCTTTTGCCCATAGGACGACTAAAAAAGGGAACCCTTTTGGCACACTCACCATGGAGGATTATGCAGGTTCACACACTTTCTATCTTTTCGGTGAAGACTACATCAAATTCAAAGAGTATTTTATGACAGGCTGGTTTCTATTCATTCAAGGAAAGGTTCAGCAAAATCGGTGGAAGGAGAACGAATATGAATTCAAAATCAACAAAATTAATTTGTTGAACGAGGTGAAAGAAATGATGGTCAAAGGAGTCCGCTTATCTATAGATCTGGATCACCTTACCTATGATCTCATGGAAGACCTGCACAGTTTAACCTCACAGAACCCAGGAAAGGCAAAGCTTTATTTTGAGGTTATCGATAAGAAAGAGAATATTTCACTTCAACTTTTCTCGAAAACGGTGAATATCGATCCAACCTCCAGTTTCATCAAAGTTCTGGATGAAATACCTGAAATAAATTACAAAATCATCTGAAGTAACTCGTTTTCAGCAGGAATGAATAAAAAAAATTACCTGGTCGGAACTAATTAAAGGAGATAAACCTTTCAATCCTATATTTGCAAAAAACTGACAAAATTTAACCAAACATATTATGGCAAAAGCAATTGAAATCACCGATGCAAACTTTGAAGAAATCATCAAATCAGATCAGCCTATTCTAGTCGATTTTTGGGCAGAATGGTGTGGACCCTGTAAGATGATCGGACCTGTAGTGGAAGAGTTGGCCGGAGATTATGATGGTAAGGCGGTTATTGGAAAAGTGGATGTAGATTCTAACCCTGCGGTTGCCCAAGCATTTGGGATTCGATCTATCCCTACCCTATTGTTCTTTAAAGGCGGAGAAATCGTTGACAAGCAAGTAGGTGCTGTTCCAAAGTCTGTTTTAGCTCAGAAATTGGACGCTCAACTTTAATTGACCAAACATTTGACTAGGCCACGAGAATTCTCTCGTGGCTTTTTTTTTATCTTGTAATTATGCCAGAGCAACTTATTGACCTAGATGAATTTTTAGCCCTTCGGGCAAAGCTTCCCATTGTCGATGCTCGAAGCGAGAAAGAATTTGAGCAAAGTCACATTCCAAATTCTATCAATATTCCAATTCTAAATAATCAAGAAAGGAAAATAGTTGGAACGCTTTATAAGCAAAAGGGAAATGAGCAGGCAACCCTTAAAGGATTTGAGCTCGTAGGTCCTAGATTTCATGAAATCCAAAAGAGTGCTCTGGAAAATTACCCTGAAAAAAAAATCCTGATCTATTGCTGGCGAGGAGGAATGAGGAGCCAAATACTTTCCTGGTTACTCCAAATGGTTAGCTTTGAAGTGTATCGCCTTGAAGGTGGGTACAAGGTCTACCGGGCTAGAACCTTTACCGAGGTACGGGAAAAATATAGACTATTGATCCTAGCAGGAAAAACAGGTACTGGCAAAACACAATTACTCAAATCCCTTTCCGAAGAGGGAGAGCAAGTAATTGACCTGGAAGATTTAGCAAATCACAGAGGATCTTCTTTTGGAGGAATTGATCAGCCTTCACAGCCCTCGGTTGAGCAATTTGAAAATCTTTTAGGCGAATGCTTAATGCCTCTGGATAAAAACAAACACATTTGGGTAGAGAATGAAAGCCGCAGAATCGGTAAAGTGATTCTTCCAGACGGTTTTTATCATCAAATGCTTAAATCTCCTTTGGTTTCAATTGAGAAAACCAGAAAAGAAAGGATTGGCTTGATCAAAAAGGATTATGGAAGTCTAGATAAAGATGAACTCATCAAGGCAGTATTCAGGCTTCAAAAAAAACTTGGAGGTCTTCGGACCAAGCAGATAATTGAGTTAATAAAGGCCAATGAAAAGGAGAAGTGGATCGAAATGACCTTAGATTATTACGACAAGGCCTACGACTTCGATCTCCAGAACCATAAGACCCATTACACTTTTAAACTTGATTTATCCTCAAAATCCGAAGATGAATCTGTTAAAGAATTGATATATGTTAGAGAAAAGTTCGAACGAACCTTCGCAGGATAAGCTCACACAATGGAGTACCAGCTCTGGTTGTGGATGTAAAATCGCGCCAGCGGTATTGGAAGAAATCCTGAGCTCGAGCGGTTCTTTCACTCAAAATGACCCGAAACTATTGGTTGGGAATTCGGGAAAAGACGATGCAGCAGTTTATCAGGTTTCAGAAGAAATTGCGATGATAAATACTGTTGATTTTTTTACTCCTATCGTCGATGATCCATTTGATTTTGGGAGAATTTCAGCTGCGAATGCCATTTCTGATGTCTATGCGATGGGTGGCAAACCCTTATTTGCCAATGCCATTTTAAGCTGGCCCACCGATAAGCTTTCTCCTGCTTTAGCAGCAAAGGTTTTGGAAGGCGCCAAGTCCATTTGTAAAACTGCGGGTATTGAACTTGCTGGCGGACACAGTATTGCGGCCAAAGACCCTGTTTTCGGCTTATCTGTAAATGGCGTAGTCCACCCTGAAAAAATTAAAACCAATAAAGGTGCAAAACCAGGGGATTTAATTTTTATCACAAAACCCATTGGCATTGGTGTATTTGCCACAGCTCTGAAAAGAGAAAAGATCTCAAAGTCAGATTATTTGGTTTTACTTGAAACAACATGTCGGTTGAATAGCATCGGAGAAAGACTCGGAAATAAACAGGAAGTTCATGCCATGACGGATGTAACTGGTTTTGGAATTTTGGGACATTTAATAGAAATGTGTGAGGCTGCAGGAAATTCTGCGGAAATCCACCTTCCAAGTCTTCCCGTTTTGGAAGGATTTAAAGGCTATGTAGATCAGTTTATTTTCCCTGATAATACCTACCGCAACTGGAATGCATACAGTTCAAAAACGGAAGGAGTGAATGGAATGGATTTGGTAAAATTATGTGACCCTCAGACCTCCGGAGGACTTTTAATTGCTGTAGATCCGGAAGGATTAGAATCTTTCGAAAGAACCATCCAAGAGAGCAAGCAGGCAATTTGGAAAATCGGGCAATTCACTGAAAGTGAAGAAAAAACAGTTCGTATATTAAATGAATGAACAGGCCCATGAAAAACCACTTTCTTTACCCTTTTATCTTCTTCCTACTTATTTCCACTCAGTCAATGGCACAGGTTCAGGAAAATATCACAAGTGAACTGGTCATTCTAAATGTGAAGACGGGTGAGGAAAAGACTGTGTTAAGGGAGAAGCGCCATTTTGAGGCACCGAATTGGTCTCGAGATGGGGAATTTCTATTGATTAATTCAGGTGGATTATTAGAAAAGGTTGGGCTCGATGGCAAAAAATTGGGTGGTTTGTTTACTGGGCAGGTCGACCGTGCAAATAATGACCACGGAATAAGCTTTGACGGGAAAACACTTGTTTACAGCAGAAACGATGAAGGCTTAAGTTCACGAATTTATACCATCCCAATGGCTGGTGGAGAGCCTACTTTGGTAACCACAAAGTACCCAAGCTACTGGCATGGCATCAGTCCAGATGGCGAAACCCTGGTGTATTGTGCCATGCGTGATGATGCATGGGATATTTACGCAATACCTACTATTGGCGGTGAAGAGATCAGGTTGACCGATGCAGATGGACTGGACGATGGCCCCGAGTATTCCTATGATGGAAAATGGATTTACTTCAACTCCCACCGCACAGGACGCATGCAGGCTTACCGAATGAAGCCAGATGGAAGCGGTACCGAACAGCTGACGGATGATAAGCTAGACAATTGGTTCCCGCATCCTTCTCCTGATAATAAAAGTGCTGTCATTATCTCTTACCTCGAGGATCAAAAGGGGGCTCATCCCTTCGGAAAAGACGTCAAGCTTCGACTACTCGATGTAGAAACCAAAGAAATCAAAGATCTCACGCCTGTGTTCTATGGAGGTCAAGGCACCATCAACGTGCACTCATGGTCGCCAGATGGTGAATGGATTGCTTATGTGAGATACCATAACCAAGATTAATCCAAAATCTTAACTTTTACGCTTCGATAATAAATCACAGATTGAGGATCATGAGCCTGAAGAGCAATGGTACCTGAGCTGAGTTTTTTGCTTCCTAAATCACCACTTCGAACTTCAGATTCGTCATATTCATTAATGGTTTGTCCATTGATCTTGACTGTGATTTCATCTCCCTTGACGATCACATGCTCCGTATACCACTCCCCATCTTCCACGTAGGTTTCTCTTACATCCTGAAAGGAATACACCGAACCAGTCTTTCTCCAGTCACTATGGCTTTGATTTACTTGAATTTCATAACCCTTATTTGGCCACCCGTCTTCCTGATATTCAGTGTGAATAAAAAGACCAGAATTTGCTCTGGGCATGGTCTTAACCTCCACCATAAGCTCAAAATCTGTGAAGTCAGCTCCTCCTACTTCTCCTACATAAAATGCATGAGCCCTGGGACCTGCCACTTTGATCACCCCATCTTCTACTTGAAAAGAATCAGGGTTTTCTGACAGTTTCCAGCCATCGAGGTTATTTCCATTGAATAGCTCGATCCATTCTCCCGTTTGGGCTGATACGGAACTAGAGATCAAAACAAAAGCGAATAAGTAGAAGAGTTTTTTCATGGTAAGAATTGAAAATGATTTTCAGAAATTTAATCAGATCAATCTTATTTAAAGTACCGAACAAAAAAAAGCTCCGAAATTTCTTTCGGAGCTTAAATATTTCTGTCGAATTCCTTACAGGTCGATGCCCATAAATGACATAAATGCGATACCCATTAGGCCGGTCAAAAGCATGGTTATCCCCAAACCTTTTAGACCATTAGGTACATTTGAATATTTTAATTTCTCACGAATGGCTGCCAAAGCAATAATAGCAAGGAAGAAACCTGTTCCGGAACCAAAACCATAAACTGCAGATTCAGCAAGCGTGTAATCTCTTTGTGCCATAAAAAGTGAACCACCAAGGATGGCACAGTTTACCGCGATCAAAGGAAGGAAAATACCCAGAGCTCCATAAAGAGCTGGAGCGAACTTTTCTACTACCATCTCCACCAACTGAACCATAGCCGCAATGATAGCAATAAACATGATGAATCGAAGGAAAGATAGATCCACCTCAGCCAGACTTGCTGTCACCCAGGTAAGAGCACCCTCTTTCAACACATATTCATTAAGCAGCCAGTTCACAGGAACAGTCACAGTCAGTACGAAAATTACTGCTGCACCTAATCCAAGGGCCGTACTTACTTTTTTCGATACCGCCAGGAAGGAACACATCCCTAGGAAGTATGCAAATACCATATTGTCAACAAAAATTGACCGAATTCCTAAATTGAATAAATCCATTTCTATTGAGATTTTAGTGTTCTACGTATCCGGTTTTGGTTCTCTGAACCCAAATAATCAAACCTAGAATGATGAAGGCCCCTACTGGTGAAACCATCAATCCGTTTGTAGCCAATTGGAAATCTTCTCCAAAAAGACCTGAAACATAATCGTATATCGGGATACCAAAGACAGCGCCTGATCCAAGTAATTCTCTGAAGAAAGCCACCGCCAAAATTATCCAAGAATAACCCAAAGCAGATCCAAATCCATCCAGAATAGAATCATAAGGCTTATTTCCCAAGGCGAATGCTTCAAGTCTACCCATTACTATACAGTTTGTAATAATCAGACCCACAAAAACCGAAAGCTCTTTGTACATGTCGTAAGCAAATGCCTTTAACACCTCATTTACCAAAGTTACCAAGGTGGCAACTACTGCAAGCTGAACGATAATTCTCACTCGAGTAGGAATGGTATTTCTAAGTAAAGAGATGGTAAGATTTGCCATCACAATTACGAAAACCACAGAAATCGCCATCACAAGGGTTGGCTTCATCTGAGTGGTCACCGCAAGAGCAGAACAAATACCCAATACCTGTATGGTAATCGGATTATCATCCACTAAGGGGTCAGATATTAACTTTTTCCGCCTCTTGGAAAGCAAGGCTTCCGCCGGCTTTTTATCTAATACTTTTTCAGCAGTTTCAGCACTCATATTTTCGTGTCGATTAAAATTAATACGCGGCCGCTACCGCATTAGAAGATTTCTTTGACTCAATAAATGGCTTGTAAGCACCAAGATAGTTTTCCAACATGGCATTTACTCCATTTGCCGTAATAGTGGCTCCAGACATTCCATCCACCATGTGAGGATTATCAGAATAATCTTTTCCTTCACCTTTTTGCATGGCAACAGAAACAAGCTCTCCGGAATCATTGAAGATTTCCTTTCCTTGATATCTAGCCTGAACACCAGGCTCGGTAATTCGAGCTCCAAGACCAGGAGTTTCACCCACATGGGAAAGTGTGATACCCCCAATCGTATTCATATCAGTATCTAAAGCCAAGTATCCTGAAATAGCATCCCAAAGACCAGCCCCGAAAACCGGGAAAATATAGGATTCAATGTCAGAATCATTCCCTTCAGCATGGAAGATGAAGACTGGATAAAGTCTATCCTCAGCTGGAAGTTTATAGTTCTTCTCTATGTCTACGGTCTCTGCAGATACTGCCGCTCCATCCTTTTCACTCACCTCTTCACCATTGATATCAACTACCACTGATGCGATTCTTGAGGTGTAAAAAGAATTGATTTCTTCTGGACTCATCGCTGCAATCTCATCTCCTGAAATCACTGCTCCCAAGATCTGCTTTTTCTTATCCAAAGCTTCAGCCTCTTTTTGGAGAGGGCCCAAAACTTGTGAAGTACCAGAAAGTAAGAGTCCTAGAACTACGGTCAAAATGACCGAAAACGTAATGATGTAAGCGTTAGACTGTTGCACGTTGTAACCTCCTTGTTTTATTAGCTTTTACTACGTAGTAATCGATTAGCGGAGCAAATACATTCATAAATAGAACCGCTAACATAATTCCTTCTGGGTATGCAGGATTAGTCACCCGAATGATGACAGTAAGCATCCCAATTAACAAACCATAAATCCATTTTCCAACCTCCGTCTGAGAAGCAGAAACAGGATCCGTGGCCATAAACACTATCCCAAAAGCAATTCCTCCCATTACCCAGTGGTATTGAGGTGGCATTGCCATAAATTCATTAACGGCGAATAAGTTCATCACCAAACCCATCAAATAAGCTCCTGCAAAGCCAGAAACGATAATCTTCCAACTTGCTACGCCTGTTCCAATCAGAATGGCTGCACCTAACAAGGCCATCAAAGTTGATGTTTCTCCAATTGATCCTGGAATCCAACCAATGAACATGTTCATAAAGCTGAACATATCGGATCCAAGTACAGTATTGTGACCGGCTAATGCTTGCTCAACAGGTACATTATCAACACCTGCGTTATAGGCTACCGCCAAAGCTGTTGCTCCAGAGAAACCATCCACTGCGGTCTTTTCTCCAAGGTAAGTCCAAACCTGATCACCTGAAATCTGAGCTGGATAGGCGAAATACAAAAACGCTCTCGCTGTCATCGCCACGTTTAGGATGTTCATTCCAGTTCCCCCAAATACCTCCTTAGCGATTACCACGGCGAAAATAGTCGCTAAAGCAACTTGCCAAAGTGGTGTAGTAGCAGGTACAATCAAAGGAATCAGCATTCCCGTTACAAGGAAACCTTCATTAATCGGGTGCTTTCTGATAACTGCAAAAGCCGCTTCAACAAGACCACCTGCTGCATAAGCCACGATTACTATGGGTAGAACCAATTGAAGACCTATCCAAAGTTTATCTCCGAAGTTATCCCAAAGGGCTGCTGTCTCTCCAACAGCCAGCAAATGCTGATGCCCGGTGTTATAAATCCCGAATAGCAAACAAGGAATCATGGCCACCACTACGGTGATCATCATTCTCTTCAGATCTATTGCATCCTTCACCTGTGCACCTTTGACACCAGTGGTATGATTTGGGCTGAAAAGGAATGTCTCTCCCGCCTCAAATGCGTAATAGAATTGTTCAAGCTTTCCACCCTTTTCGAAAAGGGGCTTTTGCTTGTCCATTAAATCTCTTAGAAATTTCATATGGGTTAACTGTATTGAATTAAATCTAAACCTTCTCTCACTAGCTTCTGAACTGGGTGCTTAGAAACATCTACAAACTCACAAAGTGCCAAATCTTCCTCAACGACCTCATAAATTCCTAGCTCTTCCATTTCATCAAAATCTTCTGCCATGATGGCTTTCAAAAGATAAACGGGAAGAATATCCATTGGGGTAACTGATTCAAAAACACCTGTTTGTACAAATGCTCTTTCCTCTCCACGACCATTGGTATCAAGCACATACTCTTTCTTCGGATTAAGGAATGAAAGCAAACCAAGCGCTCTGTGGTAACTAAGTTTATTAGTTGTAGGCTTTGCCCATCCTAAAAACTCATAGTAATCACCTTCAGGTATAACGGTAATTTGATTATGATAAAATCCAAGGAAACCTGACATATCGATTTTCTCCCCTGTCAGAACGTTTCCTGAGATCACCCTAACGTGCCCGGAATTAAGATTTCCTTTCACGTATGGTGTCACACAAGCTCCTGCGATGGTTTTCACATAAGCTGTTTTAGTTAACTCTGATCCGGTTATGGCGATAACCTTAGAGGCATCGTAAACTCCACCGATGATGAAACGACCTATCTGAGCTACTCCGGCTGGACTTACAGTCCATGCTATTTCGCCCTTATTGATAGGATCAAGATGATGGATTTGAATTCCAACATTACCAGCTGGGTGTGGACCGGAGAATTTGTTGATCTCCACATTTTTTAACCCCGCAAAAACGTCCGGGGTATTTTTGCTTCCATCCACATTTAGGTGAACTTTCCCCGAGGTAAGCTTTGCCAGAGCATCAATTCCAGCCTGTAAAGCTTCAGCCTGACCTTGCAAGGCAAAACCAAAATCCGGAGCCAATGGATGAGTATCAAATGCTGAAATGAAAATAGCTTTAGGAGTATCCTCCGGATTAGCGACTATTCCGAATGGTCTTTGGATGATATTTGGCCAAACACCGCTTTCTGCCATGGCTGACACTAAATCCTCCCGGCTGATGGAATCAAGATCAACAGAATCAAATTTCTCCTGTTCATTCTTACCATCAGACTTGATGACGATTTCAAGAAGTTTTCTTCTGGCTCCCCTTTTCACGTCAATAACTTCACCAGAAACCGGAGAAGCATATTTGACTTGATCCATGGCCTTATCAAACAAAATAGGCGTACCGGCTTTCACCTGATCACCTACATCGACTGTGACTTTTGGCCTTTGGATACCGATAAAATCGGTGGGCTTGATTGCGTATGTTTCGGGAGTGCTAAACTCTGCCAGCTCCTGCTTCGCTTTTCCAGCAAGATTGATGTCGAAACCCTTCTTCAGTTTGACTACTTTTGACATATATATTTAGAGTTCTCTAAGTCGTTGAAAAACGCCACAAACTTAATAAATAACCTTTTATTAAAGTCCTATATCCTGTAATATGTTTGATCTTTTATTGGAGCGGTCTAAAGTTTATAAGTTCAGAATCAGGCGGGAAGTAAATCTTCCGCCAAACTTTCCACTTTTTCCTTAACCTGATCCATTAACCAGCGAGGCGTAGAAGTGGCTCCGCAAATTCCAACCTTATCCTCAGACTGTAACCATTCAGGCCTTATTTCATCCTCATTTTCAATGAAATAACTTCTTGGATTTTGACTTAGACAAACCTGATAAAGCGCTTTTCCATTCGAACTCTTCTTACCGGAAACAAAAAGTATCACATCATTTTCCTGTGAAAACTTAAATAACTGTGGTTCCCGATTTGATACCTGCCGACAGATAGAGTCGTTTGAATTAAAATCCAATTGGGTTAATTCTCCTTTTTCGGCTTTGATCCTATCTTCGATTTTTTGAGAAATAGCATAGAAGCCTTTCGTACTTTTCGTGGTTTGGCTGAAAAGGGTCACTGGCCGAGAGTAGTCAATTTTGTCCAAATCTTCGTCTTCCATGACCACTATAGCCTTTTCCAAAGTCTGACCAGTTAATCCTATTACCTCCGCATGACCTTTTTTGCCATAAATCACGATCTGCCCATTTTCTCTCTCCATCTTATCGAAGGCCGATTTAACTCTATGCTGCAATTTTAAAACTACAGGACAGCTCGCATCTATCAGCTCAATATTGTTTTCTATGGCCATTTTATACGTCTCAGGTGGTTCACCGTGGGCACGGATCAGGACCTTGCAGTCCTTCAACTCGCCGAGCTCTTCTCGGTCAATAATGATCAGACCTTTTTCTGCCAGCCTTTTCACCTCCATCGCGTTATGGACGATGTCTCCCAGGCAATAAAGTCTATCACCATTTTCCATTTCATCCTCAGCCATTTTTATGGCGAACTCTACGCCAAAGCAATAGCCAGAATTATCGTCAATTCTTACTTGCATAAGTTTCTTCTTTTTCAATTCTTTCCCTCGCCAGATCAATTACAAAATTGACCTGATCTTCAAACTTCAACTCACTCGTATCCAACTCCACCGCGTCTTCCATCTTCACTAAAGGACTCTCCTCTCTGGAAGAATCTAATTTATCTCTCTCGGCAAGGTTCTTCTGGATCTCTTTTAAGGAATAAACGCCCCCATCGGCAGAGAGTTCCCGAAGTCTCCGCTTTGCGCGGGTCTCTAGGTCCGCAGTCATGTATACCTTTAAGGCTGCATCGGGAAATACCACTGAACCAATATCCCTTCCATCCATTACCACGCCTTTTGCGGCTCCTAACTTTCTCTGCTGAGCCACCATGGCTTCCCGGATTAATTTAACCGCAGCTACTTTACTTACAGATTTTGATACTTCCATCTGTCGAATCTGAGCCTCCACATTCTCTCCATTCAGAAAAGTCAATTGACTGCCATCCTCAGGATTCAATCTGAACTCTATATCCACATTTTCTAATGCCCTTGAAACCGATTCTGCGTCTCCTAAATCAAATGGATTTTGTAAGTAATAATAGGTGACAGCCCGATACATGGCCCCGGAATCGAGGTAGGTATAACCGAGGCTTTTTGCAACAGCTTTAGCCGTAGAGCTCTTTCCACACCCACTCTGCCCATCTATTGCGATCACGATTTTACCCATGAAAAAGTCTCTGTTTCTACGTTTTAATTTCAGGGCAAATATAGTAGTTTTAATCCAATTGCTATTTCAGATAAGGCTTTTCTAAAATGGCCTCAAACTCCCAAACCTCTTTAATCCATCTATGAAAATACAGGGCCAATTAGTCGATTTACACTCACGGGAAATTTTTACCGCTGAAGTAGAAGTACAGCACAAAAAGATCAAATCCCTCACCAGAATACCTGAAAATAAAGACTTACCTTTTTTGATGCCTGGATTTATTGATGCTCACGTGCACGTGGAGTCTTCCATGCTTGTACCTTCTGAATTTGCTAGACTAGCGGTAGTCCATGGCACTGTAGCAACTATTTCGGATCCACATGAAATTGCAAATGTCTGCGGGGTCGAGGGGGTGGAATATATGATTAGCAATGGCAACCAGGTTCCCTTTAAATTCTATTTCGGCGCTCCTTCTTGCGTTCCTGCCACTCCTTTTGAAACAGCTGGTGGAGAAATCGATTCTACTGGAATCGAAAAACTGATGAGGCGTAATGAAATTCATTATCTGGCGGAAATGATGAATTGGCCGGGCACAGTCAATCAAGATTCTGTGGTGATGGAGAAAATCCGAATTGCGAAAAAATATGGTAAGCCCATAGACGGACATGCTCCAGGCCTTAAAGGCGAATTGGCGGAGACATATGTGAAAGCCGGTCCAAGTACAGACCATGAGTGCTTTACCTATGAGGAGGCTTTGGGAAAAGTAAAATTGGGAATGAAAATCGCCATTAGGGAAGGCTCCGCTGCCAAAAACTTTGAGGCGCTAATTGACCTTATCGATGACTATCCCGAGATGATTATGTTTTGCTCGGACGATAAGCACCCGGACAACCTTGCCGTGGGTCATATCAATGAATTGGCAGCTCGTGCTATCGCAAAAGGAAAAGACTTATTCGATGTGCTTAAAGCAGCCTGCCTCACTCCGATACAACATTACTCCTTAGCAGTAGGTCAGCTTAGGGAGGGAGATCCAGCAGATTTCATTCTAGTCAAGGATCTGGTAAAATTTGAGGTACTTACTACTTATGTAAATGGAGAAAAGGTAACCGAAAACGGAAAGACGCTGATTAGAAGCGTAAAAAATGAAATCATCAATAATTTCAATTGCCTTCCCAAGATGGCCGAAGGCTTCTTGCTTAAAGCTGCCAGCAGCAAAGTTCGGGTCATAGAAGCGGTCGATGGGCAGCTAATCACCCCGGAAGCCCAGGGGGAAATTTTGATAAAAAACGGCTATGCCGAATCAAATCCGGAAAGTGATATTCTCAAAATCACAGTGGTCAATCGGTATCAAGATGCTCCACCGGCCGTGGCTTTTATCAAAAACTTTGGGCTTAAATCTGGAGCGATTGCTTCCTCGGTAGGACACGACTCTCATAACATTATTGCGGTAGGGATAGAAAATGAATCGATTTGCAGAGCGGTTAATCTGATCATCAAAGCAAAAGGTGGTGTTTCAGCTGTGGACGGGAATAAAGAAGAAATTCTTCCTTTACCAGTCGGCGGGATTATGTCTGCCTCCGATGGCTATGAAGTGGCAGAAGCCTACACCAAAATTGACAAAATGGCCAAGGAAATGGGATCAAAACTCAACTCTCCTTTTATGACTCTAAGCTTTATGGCTTTACTGGTTATCCCAGACCTGAAGCTAAGTGATAAGGGGCTTTTTGATGGAAAGAGGTTTGAGTTTTCCGATCTTTTTTTGGATTAATATCTACTAACCCTCTGAAGTAAAGTGAAAATCGATCTCAGGGTAATTGTCCTGGACCATCTGGAGCCATGCTTTGGATTCAGCCATAAAGACTAGCTTGCCATCCCTATCTTTTGCAATATGGCGACTTTTTGATCGGGCAAACTCTTCCAGTTGAGCTTTGTCCTTACTACTGATCCAGCATGCCTTGTAGAGATTCATCGGGCGAAAATCGACTGTAGCATTGTATTCGTTTTTGAGTCGAAACTGGATTACCTCAAACTGAAGTTGACCAACGGTTCCTACCACCTTTCTCGAGCCTATGTCAAAGGTGAAAAGCTGTGCCACTCCCTCTTCCATAAGTTGTTTCAGACCTTTTTCAAGTTGCTTGGTTTTCATCGCATCCTTATTGATGACCTCTCGAAAGATCTCAGGAGAAAAACTCGGAATTCCCACGAACTTAAGGTCTTCACCATCAGTAAGCGAATCTCCGATTTTAAGATTACCGGTATCGTATAATCCCACAATGTCGCCTGGA
This sequence comes from Algoriphagus sediminis, assembly GCF_030403435.1. Taxonomy (GTDB): domain Bacteria; phylum Bacteroidota; class Bacteroidia; order Cytophagales; family Cyclobacteriaceae; genus Algoriphagus; species Algoriphagus sediminis. The sequence continues at coordinate 353,673 of NZ_JAUEPH010000005.1, read as the reverse complement.
TAGGCCTGATCAATGATTTCCTTATCCTGCGCCATGAACTGAGTGACATTTGAAAAACGCAAAGGCTTTGAACCCAGCACATGATTGTAGGGCTTATTTCTTTCAAAAGTTCCCGAACAAATCCGCATGAATGCGATACGGTTTCGGTGGTTTGGGTCCATGTTTGCATGGATTTTAAATACAAAGCCCGAGAAATTTTTCTCCTCAGGTAAAACTTCTCTCTCTTCGGTATTTCTGCTTTTAGGCTTTGGAGCTATGCGAATAAAAGTATCCAGCATCTCATTCACCCCGAAATTATTTACAGCTGACCCGAAGAACACAGGAGCAACTTTACCCTCGAGATATTCATTCACATCAAATTCCGGATACACGCCCTCAATCAGTTCCACATCTTCCCGAAGTTGATCAGCATTATTACCACCTATTAAATCATCCAATTTAGAATCATCAAGGTTTTTAAAGGTCTGACGGTCATCCGAAAGCTGCCTTTGAGATGGAGTGAATAGATTTAACTGCTGATCATAAAGATTATACACCCCCTTAAAACTTTTGCCCATACCGATCGGCCAGGTCAGAGGCCGAACACTGATATTCAACTTTTCCTCCACTTCATCCAGCAGATCGTAAGGATCCCTTCCTTCTCTATCAAGCTTATTGATAAAGCAGATTACCGGGGTATTCCTCATCCGACAGACCTCCATTAGCTTTTCGGTCTGAATCTCCACACCTTTCACACAGTCGATAACCATAATTACGGAATCTACAGCAGTAAGCGTACGGTAGGTATCCTCGGCAAAATCCTGGTGACCCGGGGTATCCAAAAGGTTAATTTTCATATTCTGATACTCGAAACCCATCACCGAGGTAGCCACCGAGATCCCTCTCTGCTTTTCTATTTCCATCCAGTCGGACTTGGTAGCCGTATCGATTTTATTCGACTTGACGGCACCTGCAGTCTGGATGGCTCCGCCAAAAAGAAGCAGCTTTTCAGTCAGGGTAGTCTTACCGGCATCCGGGTGAGCGATGATGGCAAAAGTTCTTCTTTTGTTGATTTCCTGAGTAAGATTCATGGGTGTCAGAATTGAGGTGCAAAGGTAATCAAAAATGAGCGAAGGAGCTCATGCAATTCTAAATCGAAAAGTGTAAGGTTAATATTCTAAGAGGCCGTCAGTAATGAACTGCTCTGCGCCTTCCAAACTGCTGTGAAGAACAATCCTAAAGGTGGTTCCTTTTCCGAGTTCTGAAGATTTGACAAAAATTTTCCCTCCATGATATCCTTCGATGATTCTTTTGGCGAGGGTCAGCCCTAAACCCCAACCTCTCTGTCTGGTGGAGAATCCGGGATTAAACACTTTTTTAAACATGGCCTTCTCCATTCCTTTACCCGTATCCTGGATATCGATCAGAACGAACTTATCGCTATCCTGAAGAATATTGATATTGATCCGCCCCACCCCTTTCATGGCGTCCACGGCATTTTTGCATATGTTTTCAATCACCCACTCGAAGAGTGGTTTATTCATCATCGCCTCAAGATCTCTAGCATCCGCATTGATTTCCAGTTCGACCTTTGTAGATATTCGAGGCCGTAGATAATTGATGGTCTCTTCTATGCTATCATAAAGATTTTCAGATTTAATGTCAGGCTTACTGCCAATAGAGCTGAAGCGTTCTGTGACCATTCGGAGTTTGACCACATCCTTATCCATCTCCTGAATTATCTCCTTATTTTCCTCCCAAACCGGGGAGTTTCTCAGGTAATCGATCCAAGCCATAAGAGAGGCTATCGGGGTCCCAAGCTGATGTGCAGTTTCCTTGGTAAGTCCCGCCCAAACTCTGTTTTGCTCTGCAATTCTACTTTGGTTAAACAGGGTGTATGCCAAAATCCCAAAAATCAATATAACCGCCAACTGAATGTAAGGGTAATATTTAAGGTTTAGGAGGAGCTCAGAGTTTCGGAAATAAATTTGAATATCGGCCTCCTGAAGATAAATAGGATCATATTCCTCTCTCATTTCGGCAAGCTCAGCTTGCAAAGTTTTTAGCGAATCCTGCTGGGTTGCATTTTTCTTAAAATTGATATTTCGAAATTCAATTGGGTTTTCATTCGCATCCACCATAATAATAGGGATGGAGTAGTTTTGCTGGATGATTTCCTGGTTTATAAAGGTCAAACCTTCGGCCGTCGTGGCGGCATATTCAAGAGCCGAGGAAAGAAGTTCTATTTGACGCCGTTCCCGGTTTCGAAGCTCCTCTACCAACCGACTGGTATACCAGATCGACCCTGCACCAATCACCATGGAAACCAAAAAAACCAGCCATTTTACCTGCTTTCTATTTTGGTAGAAGTCAATGGAAGTTAAGTCCTGAAAGCGATTTTTCATTCAATACAAATAAGCTTGCGATACCTACCCATAAACTTTCCCGCCCAATAGATATTATGATTTGGACATAGATTTTATCATTGGGAGGTATGGCACCTTTGTTGACCAATTTAAGTTATTAGAGAAGATCAAAAAATTGAAATTATGAAAACAAATGATATTGGGTTAGAAGAAAAGGAAAGTAAAGCCTTAATTCCACAGTTGAATACCCTGCTGGCAAATTATCAGATTTACTACCAGAATCTAAGAAACTTTCACTGGAACGTGAGTGGTTCGAATTTCTTTGAGCTTCATGCGAAGTTTGAAGAGTTATACACCACCGCAAATGAAAGTGTAGACGAAGTGGCTGAAAGAATATTGACTTTAGGAGGAAGACCATTGTCCTCTTATGGAGAATACATTGAAGCTGCCACCATCACTGAAGCAGGTGTTGTTGAGGATTCCGTAAAAATGGTTTCTGAAATAAGAGCGAATTTGAATGTTTTATTGGACATCGAAAGATCCGTATTGGATGCTGCTTCAGAGCAAGGAGATGAAGGTACAGTTACTTTGATGAGTGACTATATTACCGCTAAGGAAAAAGTGGTATGGATGCTTTCAGCATACTTGAGATAAAGAGCTAGTGCCCCAAAAATAAAAATCCCGGTCAAGCCGGGATTTTTTTATTCGCTAGATTTAATCCATTTCCAGAGAAGCTTATAACTTGGCTTAGTCCCGTGCATGAGAATACCTATTCGGTATATTTTGGCGGCTATCCAGGTAGTAGCAAGAAATCCCAGAACAAGGAGCCCCATCGAAAGCAAAAGTTCATACCAGGGAACCCCATAGCTCACTCGTCCCATCATTCCTATAGGAGAAGAGAGTGGAATAATCGACAACCAAAAAGAAGTCGTACTATTTGGATCATTTAAGACAAAAACAAACAATCCCATATAGGCTACTAAAAGAGGAATTGTCACGGGAAACATAAACTGCTGGGCCTCTGAAGGAGCGTCGACAGCCGAACCAATGGCAGCGAACAATGCCCCATACAAGAGATATCCTCCCAAAAAATAAAACACAAAACTTAGGGTAATGGTAAAGAAATCAATTCCATTGATTACCTGAAGGATTTCAGCTACATCACTATTTACAGGAACTGCTTCTGAAAATTCCTCGGTGGGCATATCCTGAGCGGCAAGCTCCATGGCTTGCTCCTGAGGTAGTTGCATACCAAGATAGCCTGTAACAAGGGTTGTCAAACCTCCGATTAGAATAATCCAGATTAAGAATTGGGTGAGACCTACTCCAGCCACGCCTATAATTTTGCCCATCATTAGCTGGAAAGGTTTGATGGATGACACCAAGATCTCGATAATACGATTCGACTTTTCCTCAATCACACCCTGCATGATCTGATTGCCGTAAATGAAAATGAACATATAAATCAGAATCCCTGCAACAAATCCTATCCCATAGTTTACCGCGGCATTACTTACGGATTCGGTTCCTTCATCATCCAGACGAATGGACCGTATGGAGATATCCGTCCTTATTTCTGAAATAATCTTTGGATCTATCCCGCTTTGCAAAAGGCGCTGTTCCTCAATTTTCTTTCTCAGGCGATTCTCTAACCGCATGATGAAATTCATGTTCGGATTATCCTCTCCATAATAAACTACCCCTTGAGGATCTGTGAGATCAATTTTTGGGATATATAAAAATCCGTACCTGTCTCCATCCTGAACCAACTTCTTCCCTTCTTCAAGGGTCGCATCAGAAAACGAAAATGCATATTGCTCTGAGCTTTCGAGGAAGAAAAGGTCATTCTCATCGACCACCTCAATGATCCTCAAGGCTTGGCTTCCCCTTTCTTCTACAGCCAGCCATACAATGACCCCCATCAAGGCTGGAAAAATCAAAGGAGTAAGCAAAGTGGCAAGTAAAAAGGATTTCTTTTTTACCCTTGCGAGGTACTCCCGTTTGATGACGAGCCAAATCTTATCCATTTTCTGCTGATTTTACTTGATGAATAAAAATCTCTTCCATAGTTGGTTTGACTTCGTCAAATTGAGTTACCTGACCCAGGGACATGAATTTGGAAAGTAATTGATTGGGAGTACCTCCGTTAAGGCTGGTTTTAAAATGCCATTCACCGGGAGCTATTTCCACGGCTCCAAACTCCAGTGGCAATCCTTCTTGAATATCTGCCAGTGTCACTTCAAAAATTTCTGGTTTAAAGCTATTCTTGACTTCCCGAATGGGCCCATCCAGAATTTTCCTCGACTGGTTGATCATCGCAACCCGATCACAGAGCAACTCCACAGATTCCATCCTGTGCGTACTCAGAATGATTGTGGTTCCCTTATTTTTGAGACCGATTATTTCATTTTTGATTATTTCGGCATTTACGGGATCAAAACCAGAAAACGGTTCATCCAAAATCAAAAGCCTGGGTTCATGAATTATGGTAGCAATGAATTGAATTTTTTGAGCCATCCCTTTCGAGAGATCTTCAATTTTCTTTGACTTCCAGGACGCAATTTCCAGCTTGTCCATCCAATGGTTTACTCTTGACTTGGCCTCATCCAAACTCAAACCTTTTAGCCTGGCAAAGTAAATTAACTGATCCCAGACCTTCATTTTTTTGTACAGACCACGCTCTTCGGGGAGGTAGCCTATTTTTCGGATATCGGCTGGGGAAATTTTTTGACCTTCAAGAAATATTTCTCCTTTGTCTGCTTCAATAATTTGATTGATTATTCGGATAAGGGTTGTTTTACCAGCTCCGTTTGGTCCTAATAACCCAAAAATCACACCCTCAGGAACCGACAGGTCTATATCTGTAAGGGCTTGTTTATTTCCGAAAGCTTTAGAAAGGTCCTTGATTTCAAGCATGAATTAATCAATTACGATAGACCCAACACCTACATCCAGGGTGAGTTCTAAAAGTCTAGGGTCATCTTCTTTATAGCCCTTTGTGGTGTAAACATTCTCCTCAATCTTCTTTAAAAATTTTGGCATGCTCATCCTGCACATCGGAGTTGTCTTTACTTTAATTTTTATTGGGTAGGATTCAGAAGGCAAATGCAAATTTAATGTTCCAGCTCCTAAAGCGGCTATCACATCGCAAGAAGAACTCATCCCTTCCCCGAAATCAAGATTGATTTTGCCGTAGCTCACATCGACAATAATCTTTTTAGAATTGGTGAAATTTGCCTGCGGAATATCTACTTTTCCCATGTCCAGTGTCACCAAAAGGGTATCCATCTGAATCTTATTGGGTTCGTCTTCACCATAAAAAATAATCACATCAGAACTGGCACTTTCAATTTTTAGATTCGTGATGGGCAGCATTGCCAAGTCAAAGTTAGACTGGCCCATTCCAAGCAAAAAGTGTAAATCATAGAGGAAATTCGAGTTTAGACCCAGGTCCCAGGTATGGTCAAAATCGTTTCCACTACCTGAAAAAAGCTTGGAAGTGATACTCTTTCCCAGGTTATCTGATTCTACATTTTTATGGACTAGAGAAACTTCCATCACATCCCTATTAATAGAATTCGAGAAGTCTGGAAGAATATTTGTTTCTGTCAGATGACCATGGATACTCACGGGGTCTGAATCTAAAACCCTCTTGAGGTGAGTAACACTTTTATACGATGTAAAATCTAGTTTAACTATGTTAAACCCTGTCCTCTGCGTGACGTGATACTCTTTTACAATTTGGGCCTGGGAAAGCGTCTCCAAACTCACAATACCCAAAATAAGCAGACAGAGTTTTTTCAGCATACGGATAGGTTACGACTCGACCTACAAAAGGTTTTTAAATCTATAAAAAAAGCCAGAATTTCTTCTGGCCTCACAATTTTAGAAAAATTCCTTCATTTTATCGAAGAACGTTTTCTCTGATCTTCCTGGATCAGGCTTGAAATTTTCCGAACCTCTCATTCCTTCAAGTGCATCTTTCTCCTCTTTATTGAGTTGAGTCGGAGTCCACACATTCACCATGATCAATTGATCACCTCTGGAGTAACCATTAATATCTTTAATTCCCTTTCCTTTCAGTCTAAGCATTTTTCCGCTTTGGGTCCCAGGTTCAACTTTGATCTTAACCTTGCCGTCAATGGTTGGTACCTCCACGGAAGCGCCCAAAGCTGCGTCGACAAAGGAAATGTAAAGATCATAGATCACATTATTACCTTCCCTCTGAAAAGTAGATTCCTCAATCTCCTCAATGACAATCAGCAAATCCCCGGCTATTCCACCTGGAATTTCGTTACCCTTTCCTGACATGCTGAGTTGCATCCCCTCAGCCACACCTCCTGGGATATTAATCGGAATTACTTCCTCCTTAGCAATCAAGCCTCTGGCATCCGCTCCTGCTGGTCGCTTATCGACAATTTGGCCACTTCCTCCACAGACCGTACAGGTAGTGGCAGAAACCATTTGGCCAAGCATGGTGTTCATCACCTTTTTTATTTGCCCGGTTCCCTGACAAGTGGAGCAGGTTTTAAACGTCACACCATCAGCCACCACATTTCGCTTTACCTTTATTTTCTTCTCAACTCCATTGGCAATTTCTTGAAGATTCAGTTTTAGCTTAACACGAAGATTCGTGCCTTTTTTCGTTCGTCGGCTACCGCCTCCGCCCCCACCAAAGAAGGAACCGAATCCGCCTCCGCCTCCGAAAATATCTCCGAATTGGGAGAAAATATCCTCCATGTTCATACCTCCACCGCCGAATCCGCCGGCACCTCCTACTCCCTGATGACCAAATTGATCATATCGCTGCTTTTTCTCAGGATTGCTAAGCACCTCATATGCTTCAGCAGCTTCTTTAAATTTCTCTTCGGCTTTGGTATCATTCGGGTTTTTATCCGGATGATATTTAATGGCTAATTTTCGGTAGGCTTTTTTTATCTCCTCTGCAGATGCAGATTTATCCACTCCAAGTACCTCGTAATAATCTCTCTTCGTCATATCCTTATGCTCCTGTTACCACTTTTGCAAATCGAACCACCCTATCCCCGAGTGTGTATCCTTTTTCAATTACATCTATCACTTTCCCCTTCATATCCTCAGATGGTGCAGGAATCTGGGTAATAGCCTCCTGAGTATCCGGATCAAAAGGCTTACCAATCATATCCTCCATAGGCTTCAACCCCTTAGAATTTAGAATCTTAAGTAGCTTTTGGAAGACGATTCGATTTCCTTCGAGAACTTTTGTAGCATCTTCTTCATTCTCGTTCGCTTTGAAAGCTCTCTCAAAATCGTCCACGGCCGGCAAAAGATCTACGAGAAGCTCTTGGGATGCGGTAGAAATCATTTCGATTCTTTCTTTCGCTGTTCTTTTTCGGAAATTCTCAAAGTCTGAATATAGCCGAAGATACTTCTCCTTTAATTCAGCTACTTCTTTTTCGAGTTTCACCTCAAGAGACACTTCCTCATCCTGAACTTCTTGATTTTCGTCCTGAGCGATTTCATCTTGATTCTCAGTTGAATCTTTATCAAGTAATATTTCTTCCTGGAACTCCTGTTCCTTTATTTCTTTTTCCACTTTCTTATTCTTTGTCATTTTACTAAACCATTCAAGTTAGTCTCCTGCATTGATCAATTTGTTTGCCACGCCTTCTTTTCTGACAAAGTGACATCATGTCGCGTGAATTGACTGCCAAATTAAATCCTTCAGTGCATCCAGATTAAACTGGCTCACCGAAGAAATGAATAAGGAGGATACGTCTTTTGGAACCTCTTTCTTCATCTCCTCCATTAATTCTTCATCTAGCATGTCAGACTTCGTAATAGCAAGTATCCTTGCTTTATCAAGGAGCTCTGGATTATGTTTTTCCAACTCATTTAATAGAATACGATAGTGCTCCTCAATACTTGGAGCATCAGCAGGAACCATGAAAAGCAAAATAGAATTCCTCTCGATATGTCTTAAAAACCTTAAGCCTAAACCTTTGCCTTCGGCTGCCCCTTCTATGATCCCTGGGATATCCGCCATCACGAAGGATTTATCATCCCGATAGCTTACTACTCCAAGGTTTGGGACCAAAGTGGTGAAAGGATAATCAGCTATCTCCGGTTTAGCTGCTGAGATGGAGCTAAGGAGGGTGGACTTGCCTGCATTTGGAAAACCAACCAAACCTACATCTGCCAAAAGCTTTAATTCGAGAATAATCCACTCCTCAATCCCATCTTCACCCGGCTGAGCATAGTGTGGTGCCTGATTTGTGGATGTTTTGAAATGGTCATTTCCAAGACCTCCTCGGCCACCTCGGGTCAAAATTACCTCCTGACCATCTTCGGTGATCTCAGTTCGAAATTCCATGGTTTCTGCATCTCGAGCTACTGTACCCAGTGGAACGTCTAGTATCACATCGTTTCCATCAGCTCCTTTTCTGCGTCCTCCCTCTCCTCGCTTTCCCGATTCGGCGATCACATGTTTCTTATATTTAAGGTGAAGCAAAGTCCAGTGCTGAGCATTACCTCTTAGTATAATATGGCCACCCCGTCCCCCATCTCCTCCATCTGGTCCCCCTTTGGGAACATGCTTTTCTCTACGGAAATGAGCTGCACCTGCTCCTCCAGATCCAGATCTGGAGCAAAACTTGACGTAATCGATGAAATTTGAGTCTGCCATGGTATAAACGAAAAAGGCCAAGCAAAAGCTTAGCCTCTATGATTTACAAAATTAATAAAATATGCTCGTTCAATAAGAATCTACCACGGAGGTTATTTTTCTAAAGATCTCATCAATTGCGCCTACCCCATGTATTTTTTGGTATTTGCCCTGTTTTTGATAAAAATCTGCCACGGGCAAGGTCTCATCAAGATAAACCTTAATTCTGGTGGATATTTTTTCATCATCCTGATCGTCCGCGCGACCTGAGGTTTTTCCTCTTTCCTTAATTCTTTGGCGCAAAATATCTTCTTCCACTTCCAAAGCAATCATTCCGGCAATATTTAATCCATGCTTTTCAAGCATTTCGTCTAGTGCTTCTGCCTGGGCCGTGGTTCTTGGAAATCCATCGAAAATAAATCCTTTAGCGTCTTTAGTGGAGTTGATTTTGTCCTCCACCATTTGAATGACCACTTCATCGGGCACCAGACGACCTTCATTCATATATTTCTTGGCAAGCTGACCTAAATCTGTTCCTTCGCCCAAATGCTTTCGGAATAAATCACCCGTGGAAAGGTGGGTCAAACCATAATAATTAATCAACTTTTCACTCTGTGTCCCTTTACCTGCTCCAGGAGGGCCAAATAATACAATGTTTAACATTCCTTGCTTAGATTATTAATCTGGTGTTTGAATCTGATAAATGGCAGGGAGGTTCCTCCCGAGTTCATCATAGTCTAATCCAAAACCGACGACAAATTTATTCGGAATTTCAAAACCGACATAATTTAGAGGATAATTAAACGCGAAAGCTTCTGGTTTATACAGTAAAGTGGCTATGGAAACCGAATTAGCTCCCTTTTCGCCTATCATCTTTTGAAGTTCAAAAAGGGTTTTTCCTGTATCCACAATATCTTCTACCAAAATCACATCCTTACCTTTTACATCTGGTAAAAAATCTTTTCCAACCTGCACCGTACCGGAGGATTTTGCTCCTATGTAAGATGATGCCCTTATCGTTCCAAGTTCAAGAGGTAATTCTATCGACCTTATCAAGTCAGCTAAAAAGATCATGGCTCCATTTAATACACCTATTATTATTAAGTCCTTCTTCTGGTAATCCTCTGTGATCTGATTTCCTAAGGATTTTATCCGATCCCGGATTTCTAGGTCTTTTATAAATAGCTCAAAATTATGCCCGTGAAGATTTATCAAATTTTCCATTCCTTAAAGTTTTGCCATCAAGTACTGATACATTTTGAGCATCGAATCCAAATCTTTTAGAGAAACCTTCTCATTTGGAGAGTGTACATTATCCTCTGCTGCACCTATAAAACACCAATCTATGGCATATTCTGAATTTTGTATTTCACGACCATCGCTCCCTCCAGAACCTTCCACCTCTAATTGAAAAGGAATCCCGCTCTCCCGTGCAAGCCCGATCACCTTATTGATAAAACTTCTTCGGGGGATATTCCGATCTCTAACAGATATAACCACCCCTTCATGATGACTAACCCCTTCAGTAATCCAGGTAATATCTGATACCAAAGCTTGCCTGATTGGAGAATTACTTTGAATAAATTTTAAAAGAAAAGGAACACTACCTCCTCCGTGTTCTTCATAAGTACTAAAAACTATCCAACCATTTTCCAGATTCTCAGCTAACTTCAAACAATTATAAACTCCCAATCTATTATCCAAATACGCTGCCTGAATAAATTCTTCATCTATTCTAATATCCTGATAATAGGATAAACAAGTTCCAATATCAGTTTTTCTGGGAAAATCATGTTCCAGATTTCCATCAACCTCTCGAACCGTACATTTAATGCTACCCAAGGAGTCTTCCCCCACCACAATAGTTGAATCTCCAAAATCGGGACCTCCCACAGCTACAAGCTGATTTTGGTACCGAGTCATAAAGCCTATGGTATCAATATGTGCAAAAACCGCTGTTCGCGGCTTACCAAACTTCAGAATTATACAATCCTGAAGTTCATCACCTGAAAATATGTCTGGACAAACCTTCCAGGCATCTTTTCGTTTGTGGATATAATTAAGAATCAGATTTTTAGTTTCAGATTCATCACCAGATATACCTCTAGACCTTAATAATTCAAATAATATTTCCATATTGGCATAAAATGTGTTATAATTTTGAAGAAAGCGGCAATTTCTTAAACAATTATTTGGCTTGTAGAATTATCAATTAAATTATTCATCTAGATTTGCAATAAGTTAAAAGTTTATAAATTTGTACCCACATCAATCAACGCTTAAAATTTGAACAAAAATTTTTTGTTATGAAAAAACTAATACTCTCAACAATTTTGGCTGCAGCGGTAGCCATTGGAGCAAATGCTCAGAAAGAATTCGACAGATGGTCTCTTGAGATCAATGGAGGATTTAACAAGCCTATGGCTCCTCTTACTCCTGGTTACCTATCTCCCACATTAAACCTTGGACATGTCGATTTTGGTGCTCGATATATGTTCAATGAAAAATTCGGAGCCAAGCTTGATTACGGTTTTGGATCATTCCAGGAAGCAGGAGGCGATTCGCAAAGCCCAACCTTCGATACAAAATATACCACCCTTAGACTTCAAGGTGTAATTAATCTTGGAAGGGTTCTTAACTTCGAATCTTTCTCTAGAACATTTGGAGTACTTTTCCACGCTGGTGGAGGCATCGGTACAGTTAATCCAGAAGAAAATCTTTATAATGATTTTACTGATGATGTATATCAAATCGTCGTTGGTGTTACTCCACAGATTAAATTAAACAATTGGTTAGCCCTTACTGGTGACATTTCAACTATCATGAATGGTCGTCAGACGGTTGCTTTTGATGGTGCGTCAGTAATCAGACCATCTCAAGACAATGGATTCTTTGGAGCAAACGCAACTTGGTGGACTGGTACTCTTGGCCTTAACTTCTATCTTGGAGGAGCTGAAGAGCATGCTGATTGGTATATCGCAGCTGACAAATATGTCACCAAGGACGAATTGGCCTCTCAGATCAATAGTATCAAGGATATGCTAAAGGATTCAGACGGAGACGGTGTTCCAGATTATCTTGACACTGAACCAAATACTCCAGCTGGAGCAAGAGTTAACTCTATGGGAGCAACCATTGATTCTGACGGAGACGGTATACCTGATCATCTTGATAACTGTCCATTCCTTCCTGGTCCTGCATCTCAAAACGGATGTCCTACTGAAGAAGTAATTGAGCAGGTTGATTTCTTGAGAAGAGCTATCAACGATGGGTATGTTAATGTTTACTTCCCATTTGACAGCGATAAGCCTCAGACTTACTCACTTTCTGGTGCTCAGTATGTAGCTAACTTCCTTAATAAGAACCCAGGTGTAGAAATCGAGGTTCAAGGATATGCTGATGAATTAGGACCTGAAGACTACAACATGGAACTTTCAGAAAGAAGAGCTAAAGCAGTTTATGATCTACTAATAGCTGCTGGTGTTGATGCATCTAGGCTTTCTTATAAAGGATACGGAGAAGACACTTCTGTAGATCCTGACTCAGATAACGCAAGACAAATGACTAGAAGAGCAAGCTTCTTGATAAAATAATTTCCAAGTCATTTAGATTTTTAAAGCCCGGTATTTCCGGGCTTTCTTTTTTTGGTCAAAACTGAAAGAAATGGCTTAAGAATTGCATATAATTGTGCGCTTAAATCACCCCTTGTTATATGCAAAAATTACTTATTACTCTGGTTGCCATTTCGGTAATCCAGATAGCTAATGCTCAGGATTCCTTTAATCGTTGGTCTTTAGAAACCAATTTTGGTTTAAATAAACCGATGGGACCATTAACCCCAGGCTATTTATCTCCTACCCTAAATATTGGGCACATCGATTTCGGTGTACGATATATGTTTAATGAAAAGTTCGGAGTCAAAGGAGATGCTGGTTTCGGCTCATTTTCGGAAGCAAATGGGGTCAGTCCCGTTTTCAACACTAACTATCTTCGTGTAAATGTTCAAGGTGTTCTTAACCTTGGTCGCGTTCTTAATTTTGAGTCATTTTCAAGAAGACTTGGACTTTTGGGGCATATGGGGGCAGGTTTTGGAAGAATGAGCTTTGATCAAACCATTTTAAATACCCAACCAGATTATCACTATAATATTATAACTGGGGCTACTGCTCAGTTTAAACTTAGCAACCATGTTGCTCTCACGAGTGATTTATCAGTTATCGTAAATGGAAGGCAGACTTATACTTTTGACGGGAATGAATTCAATGCACCATTCCAACCAGCAAACAATCAAAACCCGTTTGTCCATGCCACTGGTACCTGGTGGACTGGTACCCTTGGAGTGAATTTTTACTTTGGGAAAGAAGAAGAACATGCTGACTGGTACATTGCAGCTGATAAATATGTGACCAGGGAAGAACTAAATAGCCAGATCAATGAGCTTAAAGACATGCTTAAAGATAGTGATGGTGACGGAGTACCGGATTATTTGGATGCAGAACCGAATACTCCTTCTGGTGCAAGGGTAAGTTTCAAGGGAATTACGCTGGATTCAGATCAAGATGGGATTTCTGATCATGAGGATAAATGCCCATTCCTCCCAGGTCCTTCTGCAAATGGCGGTTGTCCTACAGAGGAAATTATCGAGCAAATTGATTTCTTAAATAGAGCAATTGCTGATGGGTATGTAAATGTCTATTTCGGATTTAACAGCTCATCTCCCCAGTCATACTCGATTTCAGCCATTCAATATGTGAGTAATTTCATTAAGAAGAATCCAACTACTCAAATCGAAATCATGGGCTATGCCGACGAGATTGGGGCCGAAGACTACAACATGAAGCTTTCTGAAAGTCGGGCAAAAAGCGTTTACGATTTATTAATAGCTTCAGGAGTCCCCAGCGAGAAGCTCTCCTATAAAGGATATGGAGAGGATTCCAGTGTGGATAAAAATTCGGAGGATGCTAGGCAGCTGGCAAGGAGAGTAAGCTTCAGAATAATTAAATAGATAAAACCCGACCTTTTAATTGGTCGGGTTTTATTTTAATTTTCGCAATGTTCATTTTGAACCAAAAAGCATCGATCGCAGGAGATATTCTCAGGGAACTGAGGGATGAAAACCTGCAAAAGGACAGACGCAGATTCAGGGAAAATCTTACGAAAATTGGATTTTTGTTGGGTTACGAACTGTCAAAATCTCTTTCATTTAGTCCAAAGGAAGTACAAACGCCCCTTGGAAAAGCTGTAGAAAAAACCTGTGATTCTGATCTTGTATTGGTTTGCCTCTTGAGGGCCTCATTACCATTTTATCAGGGCTTTCTACAATGCTTTCCAGAAGCAGAATCCGCATTTATCGGAGTGAAGAGACTTGAAAATAAAATCACTGAAGTAGAAATTGATTTAGGTTACTTAGCCACTGCAGATTTTGACCAAAAGGAACTTGTCATCTGTGATCCTATGTTAGCTTCGGGAAAATCGATTTATCATTCAATTAATGAACTTTTGAAGCTAGGCACTCCAAGTAAAATTTACATTGCTAGTGCTTTTGCCGCTCCTGAAGGCATTAACTACCTAAAAACAAACTTATCCCTTCCTTTTGATTTATGGTTGGGAAGTCTGGAGGAAGGGCTTAATAAAAAGTCCTTTATAGTACCTGGTCTCGGTGATGCGGGTGATTTAGCCTTTGGCGAAAAAATATAAAATAAATGCTCCCATACCTTCTTTTGATTTTAGGCTTAGCCGTCCTCCTTTACGGAGGCAAAATTTTGGTGGATGGTTCTACTGCCGTGGCAGCTAAACTGGGCATGAGTGCAGGTCTAATAGGACTGACGGTGGTAGCCTTTGGAACATCAGCCCCTGAGCTCATTGTCAGCGTAAATGCTGCGATAAAAGGTAATGGAGATATTTCCATAGGGAATGTGGTCGGTTCAAATATTGCCAATATTGGAATGGTCCTTGGCATAAGTGGGATTTTTTATCCCATTTTGATTCGAAGGTCTGTTCTTCGATTTGATTATCCGGCAACTCTCATCATTACTCTACTTTTCTTTGGGCTCAGCTATAATCTGATGATCGGATTGTGGGAGGGTTTAGTTTTATTTGGACTTTTCATTCTGCTTAATTGGTATCTTTTCAAAAGTAGTAGTAAAGGGAGCGATGAGGATCCGGAAGTAGTTGAAGAGATAGAAAGCGTCAAAGATTACAGTTGGTTTATGGCAATTTCTCTCATTCTTGGAGGAGTTTTCGGCCTTTACATTGGATCCGAATTGATGGTTGAGAACGCGATAACCATTTCCAGGCAATTCGGTATTTCGGAGCGGGTAATTGGGGTTACGGTCATTGCAATTGGCACAAGTCTTCCTGAGCTTATTACTTCTATCATGGCAGCTTTGGCTAAAAAAACAGATATGGCAATCGGGAATATTTTAGGCAGCAACATGATGAATATCCTATCTATAATAGGAATAACGGCCATTATTAAACCAATCCCTGTTTCACCTGAATTCATCCACACAGACTATTTATGGATGATCGGTTTTACACTTATTCTCTTTCCTTTAATTCGAACCAGAATGAAAGTCTCTAAAATCGAAGGATTCATTCTGTTTGCTGGTTATGTAGGATATATTATCTACGTCATATGAGTGAATCCTTCTTGACCTTTTTAGGAATTTATTTCCTCTGCTGGTTCAAATTCATTTCTGGACCGCTATTGGGTTCATTGGCTGGCTATGGGGTAGGTAAAACTATCCTAGTGACTGTCACTGGAACGATGAGCAGTGTATTCGTTTTTACCTTTGTCGGGCAATACTTAAAAAAACTTTGGAATCACTATTTCCCCAAACCCAAGTTCACCAAACGAAATAGGGATATCATTAAGATTTGGAATAAGTTTGGTCAGCTCGGGATAGCCTTTTTAACCCCCCTCATCCTGACCCCAATCGGCGGTACTTTGATTTTGGTATCCTTCGGGACAAAGAGAAGGAGAATCTATTTTCATATGCTTTGGAGCAGTACCATGTGGTCAACCATCTTTGCGTTTACCATCGACAATATCCTGGCTATTCCTTTTTTCGAAAACCTACTCCTCCAGGGAATCGGGTAAAATTTCGATATCTTGAATCAATACTCTTTTCGAAATTTCCTGTCCTGTTAAGGTCGCAGCAAGTCCACCCATGGCAGTTTCCTTGTACCGGCTCTCCATGGAGGAACCTATCTCACCCATGGCTTCAACACATTCATCTACAGGAATAACCGCACTTACATCGGAAAGCGCAATTTGAGCGGAACTGAAGGCGATTGATGCCGCAGAAGCATTTCTAACCACGCAGGGGACTTCCACCAAACCAGCTACAGGATCGCAAACTAACCCAAGCATACATTGAATGGTGATCGCGACGGCATTAAAAACTTGATCCACATTTCCACCCAAACAATAAACAATGGCACCAGAAGCCATGGCAGCAGCTGAACCAGTTTCTGCTTGGCAACCCCCGACTGCTCCAGCCAGACTAGCTTTTTCTTCTATGATCAAAGCTATTCCCGCTCCGACTAAAAGACCATCAACGACCTGTTCATCAGAAAGCGAATGAATATCCTGTAAGGTTACCAAAGTACCCGGTAGAATTCCAGACGCTCCAGCGGTGGGAGCAGCTACTACTCTACCCATACAAGAATTTACCTCTTTTGCCGCCAAGGCTCGTGAAATTAGCTTTTGGAATTCAGGAGAGAGGACAGTTAATGGGTTATTAAAAACTTTCTTTGCTCCGTTATTGATCATTCCCGAGCGGGAAGACATCTCTTCCCTTAAGCCTGTTTCGACCGCCTCCTTCATTACCTCATAGGCTTTGGTGATTCCTGTAAGGATTTCTTCACGGCTTCTACCCTTTTGATCTATTTCATATTCCAAAACGGAATCTGGAAGGGAAAGCTCATGCTTTTGAAGGTAAGACTTCCAGCCTGAAAAGCTAGTGAATAAGTAACTCATGGTGTTTGGGTTTATTTTGAAACTAGAACCAAAAACTCATCCTAAAAGTTGAATATCACTGTTTGTTTTATATCCGGATGGAGACTTAGAGCCACAGGACAGGTTTTGGCACCATTTTTCATTTTTTTGATCAATTTTTCATCTTCAAAAGGCTGATCCCAATTAAATTCAATGATGATTTCGGCTATTTTTCTGGGATTCGATTGCATTGCTTTGGTCACCTCCCAAGATAACCCTTCCATGTCCTGGCCCTCTCTCCTTGCGATGATTCCCATAATCGTAACCATACAACTCCCAAGGGCTCCCGCCACGGTGTCTGTGGGAGAAAAGGCCTCACCTCTCCCATTATTATCAAGTGGTGCATCAGAAATAATTGTATCCTGACTTGCGATATGGACTGATTTTGTCCTTAATTCACCTAAATACGAACTTTTTATAGTGCTCATAAACTCTTACTTTTAAAATTCAGTTATAATATCTGTGATCAAAGCTAATCCATTAAATATGCAGATACGAAATAGCCTCAGAATAGCTTTGGCCTTCTGCCTCTGTTTCCTGATTCTCTCAGCTGCCCACGCCCAACGGGACGATGTAGGTAATTATGAATATGACAAAGAAATCCTGTTTGGCCTAAATAAAAATACAAATGGTGGTCTAATTGGAGGGTTTGTAGTCAAGGTGGGTACAAAAATCACGGATGATCAATTGAGCTTTTGGGCTGTAGAACTCTCAAATGTCAAAAATCCAAAAGAAGTTAGATACAATACAGTTTTAGGCAATAGTTACATCTTTGGGAAGTCCAATTATTTATACTCTATCCGCCCCCAATACGGTAGAGAGATTCAGCTTTTCAAAAAAGCCCCAAATCAGGGTGTTCAGGTGTCAGTACTTGGCGCGATTGGACCTTCACTGGGTTTAATCGCCCCCTATTACATAGAATATGCAGTAAACCGACTAGAAACTGTCACCGAGCAGTATGACCCCGAAATTCATCAGAGCCGGTTCAATATTTTGGGTACAGGAGCTCTTTTCCAAGGTTTAGGGCAGTCTGAATTTGCATTCGGAGCTAATGCCAAAGCAGCTGTCTCATTCGAATTTGGAGTGTTTAAGAGCAATGTGACAGGATTGGAACTTGGCTACATGCTTGAGGGTTTCACTAAAGAAATTCCTTTAATCCCAACTACTGAAAACCGACAGTTATTTCAGTCAGTTTATTTTACCTTTTATTACGGCTTCAGGCAGTAATTAAAAGTTGGGTTTTGAAGGATGCAATTTTACCTTTGACGAAAATTTGATTTGTGATGATAGAACTACCCGTTATTTCTGAAGAAGCTACTCGAAAAAAGAAGCCTGACTGGCTCCGAGTAAAACTTCCTGTGGGTAAGGAGTATGCCAAGGTCCGAAGACTTGTAGATGAACATAAACTTCATACCATTTGTGAGAGTGGCAACTGTCCAAATATGGGTGAATGCTGGGGTGCTGGTACTGCTACTTTTATGATCCTGGGAAATGTATGTACCAGGTCATGCTCTTTCTGCGCAGTGGCTACAGGAAGACCACCAGAGTATGATGAGGATGAGCCAAGAAGAGTTGCCGAGGCCATCAAATTGATGGGGGTCAAGCACGCTGTGATCACTTCTGTCAATAGAGACGAACTGAAAGACCGTGGAGCTGAGATTTGGTATCAAACCGTAGTTCAGACCAAGGAGCTTTCTCCTGAAACTACCATAGAAACCCTGATCCCTGACGTAAAAGGTAAATGGGAGGCTCTGTATCGCATGATAGATGCTGGACAGGAAGTGGTTTCTCATAACATGGAAACTGTGGGTAGTCTATACCGAAGAGTTAGGCCACAGGCCAAATACGATAGGTCTTTGGAGCAAATCAGGCTGACCAAAGAATATGGCAAAAGAACCAAGACAGGAATTATGTTAGGTCTTGGAGAAACAAAAGATGAGGTTTACCAGGCTATGGATGATTTGGTAGAAAATGGCTGTGATATCCTTACACTGGGCCAATATCTTCAGCCTACCAAAATGCACATCGAGGTAGCCGAATTTATTCATCCTGATCTTTTTGATCACTATCGTGAAGAAGGACTCAGAAGAGGTCTGAAATATGTAGAGTCTGGACCCTTGGTTCGATCTTCATACCATGCTGAAAGGCATGTGAACGTATAAAAAAAGGGAGCTTAAAGCTCCCTTTTTTTGTCATAATATGTAACCAATCAGGCCATTTCCTCTTGAGCGTATTCCTCTACAGGAATGCAGCTACACATCAGGTTTCTGTCTCCGTAAGCAGAATCAATTCTACGTACTGAAGGCCAAAATTTATTTTCCTTCACATATTCAATTGGGAAAACGGCCTTTTCTCTTGAGTACGGCAAATCCCACTGACCTTCTAGAACCATGTTCGCGGTATGAGGAGCATTCTTGAGTACATTGTTTGCCTGATCAGCCTGACCGTCTTGGATTTCCTGAATCTCTTCTCTAATTGAGATCAAAGCATCACAGAAACGATCTAGTTCAGCCATCGTCTCAGATTCTGTAGGCTCAATCATTAAGGTACCTGCCACTGGGAATGATACGGTCGGAGCATGGAAACCATAATCCATTAGTCTTTTTGCGATATCTTCCACTTCTACTCCCACTTGCTTAAATGATCGACAATCCAAGATCATTTCGTGAGCAGCTCTTCCTTTGGAACCAGTGTACAAAATGGAATAATGATCCTTAAGCCTTTCTTTGATATAATTGGCATTCAGGATCGCAAGTCTGGTGGCATTGGTAAGCCCTTCTGCTCCCATCATAGCGATGTAAGCATAAGAAATAGGCAAAATACTGGCACTTCCATAAGGAGCGGCTGAAATAGAGGAGACAGCCTTTTCTCCTCCTGTTTCCACCAAAGGATTTCCTGGAAGGAAAGGCGCCAAATGACTAGCAACGCAAATGGGTCCCATTCCTGGTCCACCACCACCATGAGGGATACAGAATGTCTTATGCAAATTCAGATGGCAAACATCCGCACCAATTCTACCGGGACTGGTCAAGCCAACCTGGGCATTCATGTTTGCTCCGTCCATATAAACCTGCCCACCATACTGATGAATAGTGGCACAAATTTCCTGAATGGCTTCTTCAAATACTCCGTGGGTAGACGGATAAGTAACCATTAATGCAGCCAGATCATTTGCGTGAGCAGAAGCTTTTTCTTTAAGATCTTCCAGATCAATATTTCCCTTCTCATCACACTTCACCAAAACGACCTTCATACCTGCCATCACAGCGGAAGCGGGGTTCGTACCGTGAGCAGAAGTAGGAATCAAGGCGATATTTCTATGACCTTCTCCTCTGTCAATGTGATATTGGCGGATAACCATCAATCCAGAGAATTCTCCCTGAGCACCTGAATTAGGTTGCAAAGAGGTAGCCGCAAAACCCGTAATTTCATTTAACCAATGCGTCAAATTTTCAAATAACTCGACATATCCTTGGGTTTGGTCTATTGGAGCAAATGGATGCATCTGTCCAAATTCGGGCCAGGTGACGGGAATCATCTCCGCCGTGGCATTCAGTTTCATGGTGCATGAACCCAAAGAAATCATGGAATGAACAAGCGAAAGATCCTTATTTTCTAATCGCTTAATGTACCTCAGCATCTCATGCTCACTGTGGAAATCATGGAAAACAGGATGACTAAGGAATTCTGAAGTACGTATCAAAGCTTCTGGCAGCTCCACCTGGAGATTGGTAGAAGCTTTCGCTAAATCCATGGACTCTTTTTCCAAAGCAGTCGCGAAAATATCAACTACCGCCTGGGAATCTTCCATTTTCTTAGCCTCATCAAAAGCGATGTAAATAGCTCCCTTTTCATATCTGAAATTCATTTCAGACTTAATTGCAATGGCTCTTACCTTCTCAGAAGTTTCGGAGTCAATGCTAATTTTAAGAGTATCGAAATAATTTTCAGTACCTAATTCAAACCCAAGTTCAGTAAGACCCAATGCAGTGAGCTTAGCCAAACCATGGGTTCTAAGCGCTATATTCCTTAAGCCTTTTGGCCCATGATAAACCGCATAGAAACTGGACATTACTGCTAATAACACCTGAGCAGTACAAATATTCGAAGTAGCCTTTTCCCTTTTAATATGCTGCTCCCGGGTTTGCAAAGCCATTCTATAAGCTTTCTTTCCGGCTTTATCTACAGAAACACCAATGATCCTTCCTGGAATCTGTCTTTTATTTTTCTCCTTGGTTGCGAAGAAACCTGCGTGCGGACCTCCATAACCCATAGGCACTCCAAATCTCTGGGCGGATCCTACCACTACATCTGCTCCCATTTCACCCGGAGGAGTTAACATGGTCAAAGCCAAAAGATCAGTAGCAAATGCAGTAGCTATGCCGTTCTCATTTGCGGCAGCAACTACAGCAGAATAATCTTTCACTTCACCTTCCACATTCGGATACTGGAATAGAACCCCAAAAAGCTCTCCATCGGTTACATCTAAATTATCGATTGAACCATAAATCAATTCGATCCCAAGTGGCTCAGCTCTGGTTTCTAGTACCGCCTTTGTCTGAGGAAATACCTTCTCGTCAACATAAAATTTAAAGGCAGTCTTCTTTTCCCTCGGACGAACGGCATGAAGCATGGTCATAGCCTCAGCTGCAGCTGTGGACTCATCTAGCAATGATGCATTGGCGATTTCCATACCTGTAAGTTCCATTACCACTGTCTGGAAATTAATGAGGGCTTCAAGTCTTCCTTGGGCTATTTCCGCTTGATAAGGGGTATAAGCGGTATACCATCCCGGATTCTCCAAGACATTTCTCAGAACCACGCCTGGAACCAAGGTGTCGTAGTAACCCATCCCGATGAAGGATTTAAACACTTTGTTCTTTTGTGCGAGTTTTTTAAAACTGCTGAGAAAATCAGATTCCAACTGAGCCTTAGGAAGATCCATAGGTTTTGTCAGCTGAATACTCTCCGGAACGGTTTGGTTGATTAATTCCTCTATTGATGAGGCTCCGATTTTCTCCAACATCACTGCGATTTCCGCTTCAGTCGGGCCATTGTGTCTGCTCTCGAATTTGAGTGCGTTTGAAAGGTTTATCTGCATAAGTAACTTGAGGAAAGTTGTTTACAATTTGGGTGCTGAATCCTTTTGATTTTCAAGGTGCAAAGTTAAGATTTCCGAGTCGATTTTGGTTCCCAAAAATCAATAATTTATGATGACAACAATCAATATTGACAAGCGGTTTAAAAGACTCAACAAATTTTCTATAGTTTAGCGACCTGAAAAATGAAAACTATGCTAAAAAGACTGTTATTCACCGGATTAGTAGGACTTGGATTAAGTGCTCAGGGATCCGCACAAAACCCCACACAAGTAAAATATGCAGAGACCATAACTGCTGCAGATCTTGAAGAATACCTTTCCATCATTGCATCTGATGAGATGGAAGGAAGAGATACTGGTTCTGAAGGCCAAAAAAAGGCCGCAGAGTACATTATCGATCATTACAAGTCTCTTGGCCTGACAGGAGCCATGAATGGAAACTTTGAACAGCCTTTCGAATTAGTCAGTGTTTCCTTCGACGAGGTAAACCTCAAAATTGGAAAAGCTGATTTGATCCGAAATGAAGACTTTATCTTTCAAGGAGATGGCGACATGTCAAAGAAAATGAAAACTGATTTGGTTTTCCTTGGCCTTGCATCTGACGAAAATCTGGAGAAGGTAGATGTGAATGAAAAACTTGTTGGTTTATGGGCAGTGGGTGAAAGAACTCAAGGGCTCGTAGATAAAGTGATGGATGCCGGTGCAGCGGGCATCGTAATTGTCACTATGGAGGGACAAGCAAACTTTGACAGACTTGCCGGTCGATATAAAAGATTATCAAGCCGTGGAAGATTAGGGTTCGATCAGGAAACTCAGCAGCGACCGATTTTCATTGTGAGCTCCGATAAAATGGCGGAGATTTTTGGTGAGGATATAGCTACCCTTAAAGAAGCAGCAAAGAATAATCCTGAAAGCATCGATTCTCAAAAAGCTCAATTTCAGGTAATCAAGAAAAAGGATGTAGTGGAGACTTCAAATATTGTTGCGTTCCTAAAAGGTACCGATAAAAAGGAAGAAGTACTGGTAATTTCTTCTCACTATGATCATGTGGGAGTTTCTAGTGAAGGTGAGATTTACAATGGTGCTGATGATGACGGATCCGGTACAGTTTCAGTGATGGAGATTGCAGAAGCTTTTGCTTTGGCGGCCAAAGATGGAATCAAGCCTAGAAGATCCATCCTTTTCATCAATGTTTCTGGTGAAGAGAAGGGGCTTTTGGGCTCCCAGTACTACTCTGAAAATCCAATCTTCCCGATTGCCAATACGGTGAATAATATCAATATCGATATGGTAGGAAGAATTGACTACGAATATCAGGAAGCTGAAAACAAGGACTATGTGTACGTGATCGGTTCTGAAATGCTCTCTACTGATTTGAAAAAAATTAATGAGTATAATAATATCACCTACACAGATTTAATTCTTGACTACAGATACGATGCAGAAGATGATCCGAATAGATTCTACTACCGCTCTGATCATTACAACTTTGCTAAGTACGATATCCCAGTTATCTTCTTCTTCAATGGTGTACATGATGATTACCATCAGGTAACTGATACGGTTGATAAGATCGAGTTCCCATTGATGAGAAAAAGAGCTCAACTCATTTTCCATACCGCATGGGATCTGGCGAACAGAGAAAACAGAACTCGGGTGGATGGTACCAATACCAGAACCGCCAGATAAATTGAAAGCCCCGAATTTTTTCGGGGCTTTTTTTATTTTGAGATAACGATGTTATTATAATTTTTGCCTTGATAAAGTAGGGAGTCTTTTTTCAATTCTAGGATCAAATCAACCTTATCTTCTGTATTATCTCCTGAAAAAACATTAATGATCTCCGGGACCAAATTTGAGAGTCGAGTTTCAAAAAGCGAATAACCATCTCGGAGAAGAAAAATTTGACTATCCGGGTAAAATTCGCCTATAGCATCAAAGGTCTTCGGATCGATGAAAAGATTATTTAAGGCTCCAATTATCACTACTTCACCATCAAATTTTAAACCTTCGTCATACCTTATTCCTGATTTGGAGAATTTCTTTTCAGAAATTGATTGGATCAAAGGCTCCGCCAACTCACCCAGTGATTCCACCAAAGGAGACTTTCCATTGGTATAGTCTGGTGGGATTAATTCCAAAGCCCGGACCCTCGCCCCATCAACAAACGCTTCCCTGGATTGACTGAGACCATTTACATTGTAACTCTCAAAATCAACCCTAAACAAGCTATCCCTTTCATTTTTAGTGTAGAAAAAATATGGCCTTGAAGAATGAATGGCAAAATTCAACCGCTTTTCACTATCGCTTGAGTAATTTTTTGAAAGGCTTTCAAAGAGGTTCCAAAAGCTAAGATTTTCTTGAACATCGAGGAGAAGAGGATTCAAAGCAATGACTTTTTCTACTTTGTCTGGAAAAGAATTTAAATAGTGAAACAGAATGGACGCAGAAGAACCAAAACCAACCAAAATAACCTCCTCTTTTCCTAAAATTTCATGCCTAATGGTCTCAATATCTCGAATAATCTGATCATGATTCAGCCAAAGGTATTTCTGATTCCAAGTCTGGTTATGAGAATCTAAAAAATCCTCTAAATCTTTAGAAAAAAATCTTCCTTGGACTCTGATCAAATTAAAATCTCCTTCGTTGACATCTTGGATAATTTCATTTAATCCGAGGTACTCATCTATAGGATCGTTTAAAACCAGGATGGTTTTTTTGGAAAAATCGAATGACTCTGAAACCGAATAGCCAATTGTGATTTTCCTAGAATTTGGATTGAAATGATCTAAAGGTACCGGTATCTGAAATGATTGGGCATAAGTACAATATCCTCCAAGCCAAAATAGGATAGTGAAAATCGATCTTTTATTCCACTCTAAAAATATCAAAAACTAAGTAATCTTCGGAACTATTCGTGTTTCCGGGATGAGCTACATTAATGTATAACCCATTTGAATTGACAAACCAATTATTAATGGAATAGGTATAGGATGGCAAGCTCGACTCATAATTTAAATTGAGTTGATCATTGAAAATTGAGAGTTTCATAGTCTTATCCATAAAACCTTTTTCAGGCTGGTCAGTTGGAGGAGGCCCCCATTGCGGCCTGTAAATTACTTTTCGATAATTATCAGGGATTGGCGATAAGAAATGTGTCTCGTTGATAGCGTGAGAGTCTATATCCTCATTAGTAGATGCTAAAGGTCTTACCCTTTTATTTTCATGGATTTCACTTTTCATAGTTGTTCCATCTTGGTAAGAATAAAGTTCTGATTCGTATTGACGATTATAGATCATTTTATCCCCCAAAAAACCAGTAAAACCAGTGTAAGATAGAAATCCCGCATCACCATTTATCTCCCCAAAAAAATCCGAGTGATAAATTGGTAAGGTATTCACTTCCATTGTTGAAATATTTAAGGTAGAAACCAATGGAATTCCCACTTTTTCACTCTGTGTTAAATTCATAGGAATTTGAAAGAAATAGATAGTTTCGTCCTCTTTATTAAAATTCAGCTTGAAATAGAAATTCAAAACAGGTTCACCAAGATTTTCATTTTGATAAGCTTTGTACAATTCGTACTTCTCTCTTACCTGTCCATCCTCATCCAATAAATACAACAATCCACGCTCATAAGCAAAGACCGAGTCTTCTGCTACCCATAGCAAGGCTTCTAGATTGCCTATTCCATTGGGTCCTTGTCTCTCGAGCAAAACATTTCTCAAAACCGTCTGCTTCTCTAAGTCAAAGAAATCAAAACTATGTTTAGTTCTATTGTAAGTAATTAATTTCTCCCCTTTTTGATGGTAAGATGAATAAACGTAATAAGAATTCAATTCATTCTCAGATATAGGAATTTGAATTCTTTCAACATCAATAGTTAGATCCTGATTCTGAAAATCCTTGGAACAGGAGAACAATAAAATCAAGATAAAAAGTAAATTACTTTTTTCAGAAATATAAAAAGATGCGCCCCGTCTCGCCTTCTTAAGTTTAACCATTCTTAGACTTTTGTATTTCTGACTCAACCCTTACTCTGAAACTATTAGTCCAGTTATTTGGGGGATTGCATTATTGGTAAAGATGTCTAAGACTAACAATAATTTACCAAATCAAATAGTTTACTTAATTTTTCTTTTTCCGATTCTTAGTCTTCAACTGGTTCCGGTTTTTCTTAGCTCGGTGCTTTCGAGCCTTGGTCTTCTCTCCCTTTCCAATATTCTTTTTGGGTTTTTCCTTTTTCTCGTGAAAAGCCCCCTGATAATTGGGATCGTCCTTTTGCTTCCTTCGATCCATTTCTCGGTCATAAATCTGCTTTTCAGCAAAAGGGGTTTCCGTAATTAAAATCTCCTCGGGTATGGGATTTTCCTCTACCTTCATTCGGATCAGTTCCTCGATCTTTTCAAAATGCCACTCTTCCGCTGGATTAATAAAAGTAATAGCCACACCATCGTTTTCGGCTCGGCCAGTTCTCCCGATTCTATGAACGTAATCCTCATAAATGAGCGGAACATCAAAATTGATCACATGAGAAACCAATGACACATCCAATCCTCGAGCAGCCACATCCGTAGCAACCAGAAAATCTACTTCACCTCCTTTAAACAGCTCCATGGAATGGATTCGGGTATTCTGCCCTTTATTCGCATGAATAACCCGGGTATGCCCAAGTTTTCTTTTATCTACAAAATGGAAAACCTCTTCAGCATTTTTTCGGCTCCTGGTGAAGATAATGGCCTTGGAAACTTCCTCTTTGGCTAGCCAAAAAGCAAGGAGATTTAGCTTTGTTCGGAAATTAGGAACCTGATATTTAATCTGATCTATGGTCTCGGCTGTGGTAGCCGAAGGAGTTACCTCCACTCTTTCAGGAAACTCCAAAAACTCTGCAGCCAGCCCCTCAACTCTTGGACTAAAGGTGGCTGAGAAAAGCAGGTTTTGTCTCTTCACAGGAATCACCTCGAGAATATTCCTAATCTGAGGCATAAAGCCCATATCCATCATTTTATCGGCCTCATCCAGAATCATAGTTTTGATATGGCGGGTGAAAATGTGGCTTTTGCGATATAAGTCCAGAAACCTACCCGTAGTAGAAATGATGATGTCTACCCCTGCTTCGATTTGCTCAATTTGAGTCTTTGGGCCCAAGCCACCATACAAACTGACAACTCTCAAATCCGTATATGCGGCCATCTGCCTTGCCACCTCCTCTATTTGCATGACCAGTTCTCTGGTGGGTGCAAGCACTAAAGCTCTGGCATGCATACCTTGTGCATATTTTACCTTCATCAAAAGGGGTAAAATGTATGCCGCTGTTTTACCAGTTCCAGTTTGGGCTATGCCCAAAACATCATGCCCGGCAAGGGCCAAAGGAATGGATTTTTCCTGAATGGCTGTTGGAGTGGTGTAGCCAGCATCTGCAACTGCATTCAGCAGCTGCTTATTCAATTTAAATGTCTCAAAACCCAAGGTTTCATTGCTCATGATTACTTAATTTAGAGTAAATATTTTCAAAAGAACTAGCTAAGAACAATGAAAAGTATTCTGATCACTGGTGCAAATATAGTCAATGAAGGCAGTATTAGTCAGCAGGACATTCTGGTAGAAAATGGTCGAATTGCTGAAATTGCTGAGGATCTCAGCACAAAGTCAGCGGATATTCATATAAATGCCGATGGAAAATATCTTTTCCCAGGACTTATTGACGACCAAGTGCACTTCAGAGAGCCTGGATTGACACATAAAGGTGAAATCTACACCGAGGCCAAAGCCGGAGTGGCTGGTGGCACCACTTCTTACATGGAGATGCCCAATACGGTCCCACAGGCTGTGACCATCCCGCTTTTGGAGGAAAAGTATGCGAGGGCTAAAGAAGTTTCTCTTGCTAATTACTCCTTCTTCTTTGGTGGAACTAATGACAACCTAGAAGAAATTCTCAAGCTGGATCTGAATAATGTCTGCGGTCTAAAAGTCTTCCAAGGCTCCTCCACTGGAAATATGGTGGTGGATAATATAGAATCTTTGGAAGGGATCTTTAAGCACTACAAGGGTCTGTTAGCCATCCACTCTGAAAATGATCATATTATCGCTGCCAATTTGGAGAAATACAAGGCCAAATATGGGGAGGATATTCCTATCCAAGCTCATCCCAAAATCCGATCAGAGGAAGCCTGCTACGATGCTTCAAGCAGAGCAGTTGCCATGGCCAAGAAATTTGGAACCCGACTCCACATCCTGCACATCAGTACCGCAAAAGAGCTGAGTCTATTTGATAATAGCATTCCATTGGAGGAGAAGAAAATCACTTCAGAAGCTTGTATCCATCACATGTGGTTTTCCGAGGAAGACTACGATACCAAGGGAACATTGATTAAATGGAATCCGGCGGTGAAGACTGCGAATGATCGAGAGCAGATATTCCAGGCCATGCTAGACGACAGAATTGATGTGATCGCTACAGATCATGCCCCTCATACCTTAGAGGAAAAAAGACAGGTTTACACCAAAGCCCCATCCGGAGGCCCTCTAAATCAGCACAGTCTGGTGGCTATGCTCGACTTTTATCATCAGGGAAAAATCAGTCTGGAAAAGATAGCTCAGAAAATGTGTCATAATGTCGCAATCCTATTCGAGATCAAGGATAGAGGCTTCATCCGAGAGGGATATTTTGCAGATTTGGTTTTGGTAGACCTAAATGATCCCTGGACGGTCAGTAAAGAAAATATTCTGGCCAAGTGTGGTTGGTCACCATTTGAAGGCCATGAATTCAAGTCAAAGGTGACTCATACGATCGTTTCCGGTCACTTGGCATTTGATAATGGTCAATTTGATGAAAGTAAAAAGGGTGAAAGACTGAAATTTTCTAGAAAATCCTAAACCCTTACTTGCAGCCCAAAAACTTTCTGTTTAATTTTGCCCTCCATTTGAGAGACATTAAGTCAATCAAATAAAATGGTGATTGTAGCTCAGCTGGTTAGAGCGCCGGTTTGTGGCACCGGAGGTCGCCGGTTCGAACCCGGTCTTTCACCCCAAAACCCCTCATTATGAGGGGTTTTATTGTTAATACAAGCTTTAAGTTGGCATAAGGTTTGTTTAATGTGGTTCAAACTAAACCAATTTGTTATGTTCCTTTTGTTTAAACCTGCACCTAAATTCCCCAGGGTGAAGCCGGTAAACATCCGGATGGTGAAGAGCTACCAATCAAAATTTGAGGAGTCATTCAGGAATTTTGAGGAAATTCAAAAAGAGGTTGTTCACAGATAAATTCACTTAGATAAGGTCATGATGGTATGACCTTTTTTTTATTGAAAGCAAACCTCTATTTTTAGGCTCTAATAGTATTTTTCTAGATGAGCTTCATACATTTTGACAAGACCCAATTAATCAACCTTAATTATTCACTCGATAGGGAAATAATTCGTACTAATCGTTCCGGAACTTACACCAGCACGACTATTATCGGTTGTAATACAAGGAAGTACCATGGTCTCCTGGTGGTCCCGCAACCACACATCGATACCCAAAATCATGTCTTTCTTTCTACTGTCCACGAAACAGTGATTCAGCATGGAGCCAGCTTTAATTTAGGTATCAATAAATACCCTGGAAACTACTCCCCAAGGGGACATAAATACATAAAGGATTTTGACTCAGAACCTATTCCAAGATTAACCTATCGGGTGGGAGGAGTAGTCCTTCAGAAAGAAATCATTCTGGATACCAACAGGGATCGGGTGATGATCAGATATACCCTTCTGGATGCTCATTCACCTACGAAACTAAGGATCTCACCCTTTTTGGCATTTCGATCATTCCATGCACTCTCCAAAGAAAATACGGATGTAAATAAGGATTATGAGGTGGTACCAAATGGTGCCAAGTTCAGACTTTATGACGTATATGACCCGCTTTATCTTCAAACTTCAAAGAAAAGTGAATTTGTCTCAAAGCCGGAATGGTATAACAACATAGAATACATTCAGGAACGAGAAAGAGGGTATGACTATCAGGAAGATCTTCTGGTGCCTGGGTATTTTGAATTCCCAATCAAGAAAGGAGAATCGGTGATCTTCTCGGCAGGGCTGACAGAGGCCGACCCAAAAACAAGGCAAAGAGCTTTCGATAAGGAAATTGCCAGAAGAACTCCAAGAAACAACTTCGAAAACTGCCTTCGAAACTCTGCTGCTCAATTCCTCAGAAACAGAGATGGTGGTACCAGAATAATAGCGGGCTATCCATGGTTTGGATGGTGGGGACGTGACACTTTTGTAGCTGCACCAGGACTTACCTTGACTAATGGAGACAAGGATGTCTTTATAGATATCATGGATACCATGTCCCGCGATCTGCAGGGAGCCATTTTCCCAAATGTAGGAAGTGGAGTCATGACAAATAT
This sequence comes from Algoriphagus sediminis, assembly GCF_030403435.1. Taxonomy (GTDB): domain Bacteria; phylum Bacteroidota; class Bacteroidia; order Cytophagales; family Cyclobacteriaceae; genus Algoriphagus; species Algoriphagus sediminis. Next base: position 323,186 of record NZ_JAUEPH010000005.1, on the reverse strand, counting down.
GAATTCCATTGATGCTCCGCTATGGTATTTTTGGAGCCTTCAGCAATACATAGAATTCACCGGTGATTCTAAAACCATCAAATCCAGATATCTGGAAAAGATGAAGGGAATTATTGACGGATTCAGAGAGGGAACCGATTTCAATATTCATATGCTGGATAATGGTTTAATCTGGGGAGGTCAAGAAGGAATCGCACTTACCTGGATGGATGCCGTTACACCAGATGGTCCGGTGACGCCAAGAATCGGTTGTCCGGTAGAAATTCAGGCCCTGTGGTACAATGCCTTACGCTTTTATCATGAACTGACTGGAGAGGACGAAATTTTGGCTTTGGCCGAAAAGGCCAAAGAAAGCTTTATTCGGGAGTTTTGGTCAGAAGAGAAAGAATATCTAGCCGACGTGGTGGATGGAGACGAAAAAGACTGGGCTGTAAGACCAAATATGGTTTTGGCAACTTCCCTTCCCTACTCCATGCTTGACGAAGAAAAAAGTGATATGGTATTGGAAATCGTCAAATCCAAGCTTTTAACAACCAGAGGACTTCGATCGCTTTCACCAGATGACCATGCCTATAAAGGATATTATTTCGGTGATCAGATCAGTAGGGACAATGCATACCATAATGGTACCGTTTGGATCTGGCCATTGGGACATTTTGTAGATGGGTATTTGAAGTTACATGGTAAGTCTGGACTAAATTTCGTAGAAAAAATTCTTGCAGGATTTGATGGGGTAATGACTCAGTACGGAGTAGGGACAGTCGCTGAGATTTTCGATGGGGATCCACCACACAGACCAAAAGGATCCATCTCTCAGGCTTGGAGTGTGGCTGAGTTATTAAGAATGATGCATTTGGTAAAAAAGTATAAATAGGCCTTATGAGGGTATTAATGTTCGGGTGGGAATTCCCACCCCATATTTCTGGAGGATTGGGTACTGCCTGCTATGGTTTGGTCAAAGGCCTTGATCACCATAAGCAGGAGATCATTTTCGTGGTACCAAAGCTTTGGGGTGATGAAGAACCTCTCGCAGACTTTGTGAATGCCAGCGACGTGACTTTGGACTACCGGGAAAAGAAATTTAAATCCATCTGGAAGAACCTTACCTATCTAGAGGTCAGCAGTTTTTTGGTGCCTTACCTTGGACCAGAGGAATATCAGAAATTCACTGATTATGCCATTCATGATCGAGTGGATTTGGATGAAAGCATTTTTACCTCTAAGTATGCTTTCAGTGGGAAATACGGCAAAAACCTCATGGAAGAGGTCTCTCGCTACGCACTTACTGCTGCTCAAATCGCAAGAGATCGTGACGATTTTGAGCTTATCCATGCTCATGACTGGCTTTCATTTCCTGCGGGAATCGCAGCGAAGGAAATATCAGGAAAACCATTAATTGCCCATGTTCATGCCACCGAGTATGACAGATCTGGAGAAAGTGTAAACCCTCCCGTTTTTGAAATCGAAAAAGCAGGTATGGAGGCAGCTGATCACATATTGGCCGTAAGCCATCTGACGAAAAACACTATTGTCAATAAGTATGGTATTCCTGCTGAAAAAGTGAGTGTTCTTCACAATGCTGTCCTTGATGCGAGCATTATCAAGTCCAAGTATCAGAAAAAAGTACCTGAGAAAATTGTAACCTTCCTGGGAAGAATTACTTTTCAAAAGGGTCCTGAATATTTCGTAGAAGCTGCCAAAAAAGTAATCGACCGGGATCCAAATGTAAGGTTTGTAATGGCTGGTTCGGGAGACCTTTTAAATAGGATGGTTGATCGGGTGGCTGAATTGAATATTGCCTCCAAATTTCATTTTACAGGGTTTTTGAAAGGTGATGATGTTGATCACATGTACGCAATTTCAGATGTATATGTAATGCCTTCTGTTTCTGAACCCTTTGGTATTTCGCCCTTGGAAGCAGTAAGGCATAACACACCGACTATTATCTCGAAGCAATCAGGTGTTGCAGAGGTATTGGTCAATGCCATCAAAATTGATTTTTGGGATATTGACGCTATGGCAGATGCCATTTTTGCCCTTCTTCATTATCAAAGCATTTCAAACATGTTTAAAGAGTTGGGAAGTAAAGAATTAAAACGATTAAAGTGGGAGCATGTAGCTGAAAGGCTTGTGAAGACCTACGAGAAAATTTTAGCTGAAAAATCATGAGGACTATCTGTTTTTACTTTCAAGTTCATCAACCATATAGGATCAAGCCCTATAGATTTTTTGATATTGGCGATGATCATTATTACTGGGATGATTTTCTCAATAGAAGCGTAATCCGGAAGGTAGCCCAGAAATCCTATCTACCAATGAATTCACTTCTTCAGGAGCTAATAGAGCGTTATCCTGGAAAGTTCAAGGTAGCTTTTTCGATTTCAGGGGTCTTTATGGATCAGATGGAGCAATTTGCTCCTGATGTCCTCGAAAGCTTCCAGCGACTAGTTTCCACTGGCCAGGTGGAGCTGCTGACAGAAACCAACAGTCATTCTCTTTCTTCGCTTAAGAGTAAGGATGAGTTTAAGAAAAGCGTAGATAGACATAAAGAAAAGCTAAAAAGACATTTTGGGGGATATGAACCCAAAGTTTTTAGAAATACTGAATTAATCTACTCGGATGAAATTGGAGAAATGATTTCAGGCATGGGCTTCGAAGGAGTCCTCACCGAAGGTGCAAAGCACGTTTTGGGTTGGAAGAGTCCAAATTATGTATACAGTAACGCACTTGACCCAAAGCTCAAAGTTCTACTGAAAAATTTCCAGCTTTCAGATGATATTGCTTTCAGGTTTGGTAACAAAACCTGGTCAGATTATCCTCTAACTGTAGATAAATTCATCAAGTGGATCAATGCCATTCCTAAGTCAGAACAGGTTCTAAATCTTTTCATGGATTACGAGACTTTTGGAGAACATCAATGGGCAGAAACGGGCATCTTTGAATTTATGAGAAGCCTTCCTGAAGCAGTATTGAGTAGAACGAATTTCGGCTTCTCAACACCGAGTGAAGTATTTGCTGAGTCAAAGCCAGTGGATATGATTCATGTTCCTGTTCCTATTTCATGGGCTGATGAAGAGAGAGACCTTACGGCTTGGTTAGGAAATGATCTTCAGGATGAGGCATTTGATCGACTTTATGAACTGGAAAAAATGGTAAATACCATTGATGATCCTGAGATACAAAGAGACTGGACATATCTTCAGACCTCTGATCACTTCTATTACATGTCCACTAAGTTTGCTTCTGATGGGGACATCCACTCCTATTTTAGCCCCTACGATTCACCTTATGATGCATTTATAAATTATATGAATGTGCTGAGTGATTTCATCCTGCGGGTCAAGGAGAAAGCTAAAGAGAAGGACAAGGCTTAAGAAACTAATTGTAAAATATGCCCTCATCTAATAAGTGAGGGTTTTTTTTGGACTTAAAAAAGCCAACTTCTTGCTTCAAGTTTAAAGTTTTTCATACGGCATTTGCCGTATTTTTGAGTAAGGAAAACTCAGATCTTAAGAGCCAATTATACTCTTATTGAATTGATTATCAAATTTTTAGATCTTCTCTAGATATTTTTTTTAGAGCTGTACCAAAACTATCATTTTCTGAATCTAGCTGTTTTAGTGCTACATTTAATCGGTGATTACACAATCTTTTAAAAATCAAAAAATCTTATGAAATCAACTCTAGTATTGGTTCTATTTTTCCTTTTCGGAATAATCCAGCCCGCAGATAACTACATCGAAAGCAAGAACTTTGACATCAACACAATGCATCGAGGAAATCAGGCCTCCAAATCCCCTAAGCGTGTTTATATTCAAAATTTTAGAGCCTTTTTCGAGGTATATGAACAAGCCTCTGCTTCCACATCTAAATCAAAAAATGATCGAGCTAACAGAACTTCTTTTGTATCCGGCACCAAAACCAGTTTAGGGGTTCAACTGGATGGAGTGGATGTTCCAGATTTTCAAAAAATTGTCGATGAGGCCTATGCAGATCTTGTCGCACAACTCGAAGCCGAAGGATTTGAGATCATTTCAGCTGAGGAAGCAGGAAAGACAGATTATTATTCTGGATATACCAAAAAACAAGGAGGGGCATCATCCACCGCACAAGCTAAAGGCTTTGTAATGGTCACCCCAACAAACTACGAATACTGGGTAAAAAGTGTATCCAAGGACGGTAAAGAGCGCGGAACCTTCACCGATACAAGCTCAAAACTATCCGGAGACTTAGGTGATGCATATATCGCAGAGGCTACCTTTATTTTTCCCTTCGTGACATTGGATGCCAGTTCGTCAAATTGGACCAATTCTTCCTCTGTAAAAGCTGATATAGGGCTGCGATTAGCCTCTTCCATAAATGTGGATGATAATGACCAGAAAAGTGCCAGTATTACCGGCTTTGCCAAGTCTCTAGGAAATTCAGCTACAGGTTCACAAATCTACCACTCAAGAGTGCGGTTTATCGCTGGGGATAAAATCAACAATCCAACTTTCGATGCCAGTACTGGACTAAAGAGGGATGTCAATTTTGAGGATGTATTTGAAGATCGAAAAATCAAAGAAGTAACTACGGCTCAAGTGGATAATTTTTCTAAGAATGCCTACCCTACTCTGGTAATGGTCTCTGGGGATGAACTGACATTGGCTTCTCACTTTGCCAAATGTGACTCTGACAATTTTATCGCAGCTGTTACAGGCTCGATGAATGAAATGATTCAGGCTGGATTAATGAATTTTAAAGAACTCAGGGAAAAGTAGTAAGATCAAAAATGAAAAGGCCAGATGCTAAAAACATCTGGCCTTTTGCCTTTTTATCCTTCTTATTAATAACTCTCTGATTTGTTTGGGAAGTCTCTATTCTTCACATCCTTTATATAATTAGTGAAAGCCTCGGTCATAATCCCTTGAAGGTCGGCGTACTGTCGTAAAAATCTAGGCTTAAACTCCTGAGTAATGCCTAGCATATCATGCATCACTAAAACCTGACCGTCTACATCTCCCCCAGCTCCAATTCCGATAACTGGAATAGATACTGTTTCGGCCACTTTTTTCGCGAGGGATGCCGGAATTTTCTCAAGAACTATTGCGAAACAACCGCACTCCTCAAGCATTTTTGCATCCTCCAAAAGCTTAGCAGCTTCAGCCTCTTCTTTCGCTCTTACGGTATAAGTACCAAATTTATAGATGGATTGCGGTGTAAGTCCCAGGTGGCCCATGACAGGAACTCCGGCACTTAATATCCTCACCACGGATTCTTTGATCTCCGCGCCCCCTTCCACTTTGATGGCATGTGCTCCAGATTCTTTCATGATTCTGATCGCTGATCGAAGAGCCTCAGAACTATTTCCCTGATAACTTCCAAATGGGATATCCACAACAATAAATGACCTTTTCACCGCCCTCACTACCGCAGAGGCATGATAAATCATTTGATCCAAAGTGATGGGAAGAGTGGTTTCATGACCCGCCATCACATTAGAAGCAGAATCCCCAACTAATACAATATCAATACCTGCTGCATCTACAATTTTCGCCATGGAAAAATCGTAGGCAGTTAGCATGGAAATTTTCTCCCCCCTGTCTTTCATTTCCTGAAGGACATGTGTGGTAACTCTCTTGATATTAGCGGATGAATGAACTGACATAATTTATTGGAGGTGAACGACATACTCTGAGGTGGACAGGTCCACAAGGATATGTTCATTCAAGGTGGTGGATAATTCAAAACCAGTATAATCAGGCCTCAGAGGATACTTCCCATGGCTTCGATTTACTAAAACGGCAATCTCTATCTTTTCAACTTTGGTATCCAAAAATGGATTCAAGGCATAAACCAGGGTCCTTCCGGTGTTTAGGACATCGTCAACCAGAATGGCTGTTTTACCCGAAAAATCTATTTCATTAGATAACTCAACATTCTCACTATTGATATTTGACTTATCCAGAATAATTTCCATTTCTTCAATCTTCAAAGGCGATATCTCCTTCAACTTTTCCACTAGCAAGGTTGCCAGAATTTTACCCATTCCGGAAATCCCCGCGATCACTACTCCTTCAGATTTGAGGTTTCTCTCGTAGATTTCATAGGCCATCCGAGTGACCTTTTTTTGAACCTGCTGGTGATTTAAAACTTGAATCATGGGCCTTTAGACTAAACAGAACCGAAATTAGATCAATTCTCTAACCTTTCAAAATAAGCCAAAGTTTATCGATGGCTATCCTCCTCATTCAGAATATTAAGGTAACTCTGATATCGGTAGGGATGAATGTATCCCTCCTCGAGCTTCTGAATAATTATGCAACCCGGCTCATTGATATGCTTGCAATCATTGTATTTACATTGCCCCAGATACTCTCTCATCTCTGGGAAATAATGTGATAGCTCTGTATCCTCTACATCTAAAATTCCAAATTCCTTAATCCCTGGAGTATCTATTAGCGAGCCCTCATATTCCAAATGGAATAGCTCCGCAAAAGTAGTAGTATGCAGGCCCTTGGTGGTATAATCCGAAATTTCTTGAGTAGCCTGATTTGCTTTCTCGACTAAAGAATTTAAAAGGGTGGATTTTCCAACACCCGAATGGCCTGCAATTAATGTGGTTTTCCCTTTCAAATACGGTTCGAAGGTTTTCTCCAATTCAGAATCATTAAGAGCTGAAGTCTCAATCACTTTATATCCCAAAGGTTCGTAGATTTCGTGGATATCCTGACGCCATTCCTCGGCATCCTCTCCTTCCATCTGATCCATTTTATTAATAACCAGTATTCCAGGAATTCGAAAACTCTCAATACTCACCAAAAAACGATCAATAAATCCAAAAGAAGTCCGGGGTCTTTTCATGGTAATCATCAGCATCGCCTGATCAACGTTACTTGCAATGATGTGCGAAAAGTGCTGCTTTCGTGTAGACTTACGGATGACATAATTTTGCCTGGGCAAAATATCCTTAATCACGGCAGTTTCCTGATTCGACTCAAGATCAATCTCCACCCAATCTCCAACAGCGATTGGATTAGTCAATTTTAATCCAGCCTGCTTAAACTTGCCTTTAAGCCTTGAGGAAATTACCGTATCGCCGGTATCCACATCATACCAGCTCCCAGTGGATTTAATTACTCTACCTTTCATCCTGTAAAATTAAATCCATGGTATTACAAATTTTCCTCGCCGCCCCTAGATTTTCGGCTAACCAGCTTTCTGCTCCCTCTCTTGCTTTTTCATAAACTTTTTCATCCTGAAGATTTTCAAAAGTTAAACGCAAACTCTTTAAATCTTCAACCGAGAAAGCGCAGCCCTTATCCTGACTGATTTTTGCCTCTGGAAATTTCGAATCCAATCTCACTTTTCCGAAAATCACCGGAACATGAAATCCTAAAGGCTCTAAAATATTATGAAGTCCGCTGCCAAAAGCTCCGCCCACATACGCAATCTTGGCAAATTGGTAAACAGATGAAAGCATACCAATGGTATCAAGGAAAAGAACATTTGGGGAATCGTTCCACCCTGCTTTAGAATAAAAAGCTGATCGAAGCGAAATGCGCTTGATCCATTCTCTCATTTTGCCCTGATCCAAATCATGTGGTGCTATAATCCATTTAAATTCAGGATTAGCATTTATCAGTGGAATGAGAATTTTCATATCCTCTTCCCAAACTGACCCTAGAACAATGGTCTGTTTTTGTCCTATCCAGGTTTTCAACTGGGGAAATGGCTTCGGGTTTTTGGCATTTTCAGCCACCCTGTCAAATCTAGTGTCCCCTGCCAAGGTGTGATTGGAATAGTGAATTTTATCCAATAGACTGATACTAGACTCATCCTGAGTGAAAATATGGTCAAACTGTTTGAGGAGGTTCTGGAAAAAGCCATCCCCTTTGAAGTATCGCTGTGTAGGTCGGAAAAGAGCTGAAATCAGAAATACTGGTATGCCTCTTTCTTTTAAAGCCATAATATGCTCGTACCAGATGTCATATTTGACGAAAACTGAAAAACTCGGATTTAAAAGGGACACAAAGTTCTCAGCGTTACTCTTCAGATCAAGCGGCAGATAAGTAATAAAGTCCACATTTTCCTGTGGCTTACTTGAAGTAGGTTCATAGCCAGAAGGACTAAAAAAGCTAACTGCAATCAAGAGCTTCGGATTCCTCTTTTTTAATTCATGAATGACTGGTTTGGCTTGCTCATACTCCCCTAGCGAAGCAACGTGAAACCAGGCCAGATCTCCGGGATTATCATTTCTGAATTTGGATATTCTCATAAATATCCCTTTCCTGCCTTCGGAAAACTTCTTCATTTTCTCACCGGAAAGAGCAAGGACTGGAAGAAATAAATCCAGAGCTTTTAAACCCAGACGATACCAAAATTTCATTCTCCAAAAGTAGCATTATTGTCCAATACTCCTTCACTTCGCATCTACAGCGCCACCGATATGTAATTCCATATATTTTTTACTATTTTCATTGCCCATCAAATTATCCGTTTTTTAAAGTGATTAGAGTTTTATTCGTATGTCTGGGGAATATCTGCAGATCCCCTTTGGCCGAAGGCCTGTTTAAAAAGAAAATAATCGAGAGAGGTATAGAAGATCAATTTTTCGTGGATAGTGCGGGGACTTCCGACTACCACATCGGTGAGCTTCCGGACCAAAGAACATTAAAAATAGCTGCGAAGTACGGTATTCGGATCAATCATCGCGGAAGACAAGTTAGTCCAAGGGACTTCAAAAACTTTGACTATATCCTAGCCATGGATGAAAGCAATCTTCAAAACCTCAAAAAAGTACAGGGAAGTGAGCTTATGTCAGATGAAGAGATGCTCTTAATTCGAAGCATACAGGAAAAACCGGACAGCTTATCTGTACCAGACCCATATTACGGCGGTGAGCAAGGTTTCGAAAATGTATTCGAAATTTTAAATGACTCCACAGACAAACTGCTCGACAAAATATTGGCAGAACACCCAAGCCATGCTTGAGCATAATGAGATATATGAAAAAGTTCTTAGGGAATACATTGATCCTCTGGCTTACCTGAAATCTGCGTCTCTGGTAGCCGCTGGCAACCATAATCAGGGAATTCGGCTAATGTCTTCTGCAGGAGATTTCTTTCTGAAGGTAAATTTTGAGCATGAACAGGATATCCTGAAGATGGAAGCCGAGGGTTTAGAGCTCTTGAGAGAATCCACATTTTTGAAGATTCCAGAAGTATTTGGTACTGGACGAATAGACGATTATAATTTCCTGCTGACAGAATATATCCCTTCTGGACGTCATCACCTGGATTACTGGGAAAGTCTAGGTTTAGGGATGGCCCATTTACATCTCAGCTCCTCTTCTGCATTTGGACTGGCCAATGATAACTTTATCGCCACGCTTGTTCAGAGAAATCATTTCGAAGAATCCTGGGTAGATTTTTTTATTGAGCATAGGTTGGAGCCCTTATTGGGCAAAGCTTATTTCGATAAACTCATTTCACTTGAATTCCTAAAAAGCTTTCAAAGTTTATACCCGTTGATTCAAAGCTTTTTCCCGGTAGAAAAACCTTCACTTCTTCATGGAGACTTGTGGTCTGGAAATGTCATCACCACCAAAGATGGGCAACCCTGCCTGATAGATCCCGCAGTTTATTTTGGTCATCGTGAAATGGATATTGCGTTTAGCCGCCTTTTTGGAGGGTTTGATGCAAAATTCTATGAAGCCTATGAGTCCGTTTTCCCGCTAGAACCCGGATTTGAAACAAGAATGGGGGTTTATAATTTATACCCACTTTTGGTTCATTTAAATCTTTTTGGCTCGGCCTACCTTCCGCCCATTGAAAGGATTGTAAGTAGGTTTACCAAATGATCAGCAAGCTATAATTTTTGATCGTACTACTTGGATACTGTGCCTAGTTTCCTGTTCCAGCAAAACATCATAACCCAGTATCTGCTCAGAAAGTAACTCCCTGTTTCCATTTAAAATGGTGAGCAGTTCGAGGTTTTCATTGTAGAGAATGGAAAAATCCCTGTTCAAAGCTTCTAAAAGCTTTTTCAATTTGAACCTTTCAGAATCAATCACAATACTGATGCTGATAGCTGCTGTCTGCAGCATATTCACTTTTAATTTCAAACTATCTAGTTCCGTGTAAATCAACCTCAGGTGGCTTTCCTCAATAAAGGTGAAATCCTTAACATGGAAGCTTATCAAAACCTGATTATTCTTTAAGATAAAAGTCGGGATACGATCCTCTCGGGCATAGTCGTGGATTTTTGTCCCCTCCTCATCCGGCCTTAAGAACGACTTCACAAAAAGAGGAATTCTCTTTTGAGCAAGCGGTTTGATGGTTTTGGGATGAATGACCGAGGCTCCATAAAAGGTCATCTCAGCCGCTTGCTTATAACCAAGCTCATCGAATTTGGAAGTATTTTGAAAGAGCTTAGGATCCCCATTTAGCACACCGGGTACATCCTTCCAAATAGTCACAGAAGCAGCTTCAAGAGATGTGGCCAAAATCGCAGCTGAGAAGTCTGAACCTTCTCTTCCGAGTGTGGTTGTTTTGCCATTTGAATCCCCTGCAATGAAACCTTGAGTTACTACCGGGTATTGAGAAAGTATGGGCTGGAGGAGCTTTTCACAGTTTTTCCGGGTGTTTTCCCAATTGACTTTTGCGAATCGAAAATCAGAATTTGTTTGAATCAATTGCCTTGCATCATACCAAATACTTGTCATTCCTTCCTGACACAGATACTCCATCACTATTCTTGAGGAAAGAAGCTCCCCAAAACAGACAACTCTATCATAAAGCGCATCATAATCTTCCGAATTACTGGCTGTATCCAGAATGTTTTTCAGTCTCCTGATTTCATTTTCAATTTGTGAAAAAATCGGATGAGAACCTGGAAAAAGTTCCTCACAAATCGCTAAATGAAAACTGGTAAATTTTGCACTATTTGAAGAATAGTCATTTCCATCAATTTTCTGAAGCAAGATAGATTCAAGAAGGTTGGTCATTTTTCCCATAGCAGAAACCACGATTATCGAATTATTTCGCAATCGATTACGCAAAATTTCTAGCAAGTTTTTTACGGCATTCGAATCTTTGACTGAAGCTCCTCCAAATTTGTGAACAATTGTTTTTGCCATGAGAAATATTAGCTAATTTTCGATTATATAAACCCAATAATTGTACTTTTCTTATAAATGAAAATTCTACCTTACGAGCCAGACAACTCAGGACTGGCCTACTCGGTGGGTACCACACTCGACCGTTTTATCAAGCTAAAACAAAGTGAATTCCCTTTTGCCTCAGGAGAACTTTCGCAATTACTCAGGGATATTGCTTTGGCAGCAAAGATAGTCAACAGAGAAACCAATCGTGCCGGACTTGCCAATATTGGAGGAGCCTTCGGCCAAACCAATGTCCAGGGAGAAGAACAGCAGAAACTTGATGTCATTGCGAATATCCGGTTCATGCGTGCACTTAGTAAAGGCGGCGAAGTCTGTGCCATTGTTTCTGAAGAAGAAGACTCAGTAATCGATCTTCAAAATAAATCAGGAAAATATGTGATTGCTATTGACCCCCTGGATGGGAGTTCAAATATCGACGTGAACATAAGTATAGGTACCATTTTCTCAATCTATCGGAGAAAGACTCCCCCTGGAAGTCCCATCACAAAGGAGGATATCATGCAGCCAGGACGGGATCAGGTGGCTGCCGGGTATGTTCTTTATGGATCCTCGACTATGTTGGTCTACACCACAGGTCATGGAGTAAACGGCTTCACATATGAGACTTCATTGGGTGAGTTTTTCCTTTCTCATCCTTCCATTAAAGCTCCTTTGGATGGCAGCATTTACTCCATCAATGAAGGACTTCAAAATCAATGGAAGAATGGAGTAAAAGAGTACATTGATGAGTGTAAATCAAAGAATTTTGCTGCAAGGTATATTGGGTCTTTAGTCGCAGACTTCCACAGGAATCTTCTGAAAGGTGGAATTTACCTTTACCCTTCTACTGAGAAAAATCCAGATGGAAAGCTAAGATTGCTTTATGAAGCAAATGCGCTAGCATTTATCGCAGACCAGGCCGGGGCTTTGGCCACCAATGGGGAAATTCCAATTTTAAATATCCAACCAAGCAGTCTGCACCAAAGAACTCCTTTGTTTATTGGTTCCAAAAAAATGGTCCAGAGATTTGAATCAATCTCCAAGGGCAAAGTACTTCAGAAATATTAATCGGAAACTGTTTGGCAGAACTTTCGAGCAGGTGGAATAGTTTGTAAATTTGAATAAATAAAGAATCCTATGAAACCTATTTACAAAGTATTCACTTCTTTATCGCTTGGAATAATTTGTCTTTTTTCCTCATGCGAGGAGAAAGCCAACGAAGTTGAAGAAGTAATTGATGCCACTCACGCCATCCAAACTGAAAAGCATCTGATTAAGGTTGACACGCTCTACACAGAGTTCAAAAATCCATGGGGTATGACCTGGCTCGATGATGGTACTATGCTGGTCACTGAGCGAAGTGGAGAGATTCTTTTATTTAAGGATGATCAATTCACAGGTGAAAAAGTTTCTGGCCTGCCAGATTTTTATGTCAAAGGGCAAGTGGGACTAATGGATATAACGGTTCATCCAAACTTCTCGGATAATGGTTGGATCTACATTTCTTATGGAAAACCGATGCAGGACAGTCTAGGTGCGACGGCTATTATGCGATTTAGACTTGAAGGTAATCAGGCTACGAACCAGGAAGAACTTATCGTGACTGCCCCCCCATGGGAGACTGGAAGGCACTATGGTAGTCGAATAGTTTTCGATAATGATAACTATCTCTATTTCTCGAATGGAGAGCGTGGGAATAAACCTGAAAACGCGCAAGACCTGACTAATTCCCATGGTAAGATTCATAGAATCCATGATGATGGAAGGATACCTAATGACAATCCCTTTGTTGGAATGGAAGGCGCCGTTTCTTCAATCTGGACCTATGGAAATAGAAATCCTCAGGGAATGGTCTATGACTCAGAAAATGATAGAATTTGGGAATCAGAGCATGGCCCGATGGGCGGTGATGAAGTAAATCTTATAGAAAAAGGAAAGAACTATGGATGGCCAGTAATCACTTATGGTCAAAACTATGATGGTACTCCGATCACAGACATCACCGAAAAAGAAGGTATGGAACAGCCCGTCACATATTACGTTCCCTCTATTGCTACATGTGGTATGACACTGGTGACTTCAGATAGATATCCTGAGTGGAAAGGAGACTTACTAATTGGGGCATTGGCCAAAATGCATATCAATAGAGTAGATTTAGAAGGTACCGATGCTATGGGGCAGGAGATTATGTTTCAAGACATCGGCCGGGTCAGAGATGTGGAGCAAAGTCCTGATGGATACCTGTATGCCCTAACAGAAGGAACAGGATTAATGGTTAAATTTCTTCCTGTGAATTAAATCTAAAGGCTTCTTTTCAGAAGCCTTTTTTTATACAAAATCCACATCCACGCTAAATGGATATTTCATCAAAAACTGTAAAGCGTCGGAAATAGGCACCCCTTCGAAAAGTACCTTGTAGAGATTTTCGGTGATTGGCGCACGCAAATCAGTAGATTCGAGAAAGGCCCGAATTATTCTTACTGTATTGATACCCTCAGCCACCTCTTCCATATCTTCAATTATTTCTTGAAGGTTTTCGCCCTTGGCTAAGCGATATCCAACCGTGTAGTTTCTTGAGTGAACAGAATTACAAGTAGTCACCAGATCTCCGATTCCAGCGAGACCCATTACTGATTTAATACTACCACCGAGTTCATTACCGAGATGGATCATCTCTACCATCCCTCTTGAAATCAAAAGTCCTTTTGCATTCTCTCCTAATCCCAGGCCTGCAAGAGCACCCGCAGCTATGGCAATGATATTTTTCAAAACTCCGCTGAGCTCCACCCCGATCATATCAGAATTACCATATACCTGGAATTTATCACTGCGAAGAAGCCTTTGACCTTCGAGAATGACCTCATTGTATTTACTTGCTACAACAGTAGCTGCAGGTTGTCCTTGCCTTAACTCTTTTGAAATATTTGGCCCGGCCAGACATCCCACTCGAACTACCACTGTCTCCTCCGTGATAACTTCACTCATGGTAAGAATTTGTGATCGCTTCATTCGCTTCATCTGATCCAAATTCTTTCCTTCAGGAAGATTAAGACATAAGCCTTTGGTACCGTGAATGATCACGTGATAAGGAAACAGATAGGGTGCGAAACTCCGAGTTACCTCCTGAAAACCGGAGGATGAAATCATGAAAAATAAAAGATCACACTGCTTGCAGAGTTCTTCTGGTTCGGTTGTCGCCCTGATATTTTCGGGAATTGCTTTTCCTGAAAGTGTATTTTTAGAATTTATTTCTTCTACTATTTCAGGTTTTCTGGCGTAAACCAAAACATCTACTTTTTCAGCAAGCATAATTGCTATGGCTGCGCCAAAACTACCTACCCCCACCACTCCGATGGGCTTTTCCTCCTTATCTAAAAAGCTTTTCGAGTCCATAGCCTGTAAGTCTATTGTGATAAAAATAAAGCAAACTCATATCCTCTGTAACCAGGTTTTCTTCACTGTCCTTAATAAGAGGCCGCTTGGCATGATACATTCCTACGTTTCTTAGCCCATCTTCGATCAACTCATCCATGGGTAGTGCTAAGTGAGGAGCGGTATTGATGAGACCTTGAGATTTTAACACCAAAATCTGATTTAGTACGATCTGACAAGCCTCCTTAAAGTCAGAATAAGGGATATGAATCTCTTCTTCTGGAAGTCGAATAAGGTCAAAAAGATCAAGCTTAGAATTCTCTTTTTTGATTATTTCAAAGGCAGTAAAAGCTACTAGATGGGAGCTAAACACTCTGTTTATTTTATGGAATTCCTCCACTATTCTGATCCCAAGGCGATTTGTGTATTCTTCTTCTCGCTGTGTATCCTCAGAGATTTTCCCGTCAGAAATAAAATAATCCTGTGTATTGATCACTCTCCCATTTTTATCCAAACTCCTTCCGTCTTCATCCACAAAGTTGCCCAATACATCCATGGCCTTCCCAACTGAAACCGAAATGTCAGAGCCTTTTGTGAAAAACTTCACTAGAAACTTTGAGATTTTGTACGAATTAGAAAACTCATCATTCTCTTTGTAATACCTCTCTTGTCCTGTAATGCTGAGGTAATCTTTAATCAAGCTTGGTGCTTCTAGCACAAAATGATAATTGATGGTGACAGGGACCACGAAGACCTTCCCTGAAACGTCAAACTTTCCCTCCTGATAATTGGCTCTTTGGGCTTCAATGGCAGTACTGAGTAGTCCAAGCTTTAGTTTTTTCTCAATATTTCCACTCCTTGATCTCGTACCCCCCGGGAAAAATAAGCTGTGACAACCAAACTGAATCGCCTCCTTTGAATAGGTTTTCAGCGTCTCCAGGTACAGCAAGTTCTTTTTCCTCCGATCCACTTTATAGGCTCCCAGAGCATTCATGAAATAAGCAAAAATGGAAATATTAAAAAGATTCAGTCCGGCACCATAAATGAATGGTGGCAAACCCAAAACAGAAATAATCCAACCGATCAGGATGCTATCTAAGTTACTAAAGTGAGTAGGAACCATTACGATGGTACCTTTAGTGGCCAGATCCCTTAACTGATCCGTTTCTCCGGTAATCTGAATCTTATCCTGAAGAGTATACTGGTTGGAAAAAATTGATCGAAATCCTTTAACCCTGGCTGCATTAAGTAATCTTGAAAAGCCATAGGTAACTACACTCCGAGTGAATTTGTAATGCGTGGCCTTGAAATTACTGGCTATTTCTTCCGCATACCGATTCGTAATCCGATACAGAATCTTATTATACTCTTCAAACTTCTTCTTTTCCGAAAGCTTAGGACCGGTACTTAGGGTCAATAAATCTCTCTTTACATCGCCCCAGAAATCTGCCTCATCGTCAGGGTCTACCGCCCAGGGATTTTGTTTGATTCGGAGCTTTTCACGATACATCGTGGTTTCCAGCTCCTCCTTCAGTATCTCAGAATCATTGCCTGTGATTTTCAGAATACGATCTTCCGCTTCCTTAGAAACTTTCACCACGAATTCCTTTCTTTCTCGCGCAAGCTTAACCACAGGCCATTCAGCCTTCTTCGGAAGGATGGGTTCGTACTTTCGTTTTAGATATTTTTCTTCCAAATGAATAGTATTCCGTCAGTCGACAAAGATATACAAAATCAACTCTTAGGGCTTATCAATCTGTATTCACTAACCTAGGATTCTTTTTTTGACTTCACGAAAATAGCTACCACTGCTGAGGTAATTATTCCTACTATAAGTGCAAATATGGTAGATTGAATGATGTAATTCTGAAGATTAAAATACTCTTCTGCTTCTTCCTGCGTATACCCTTGAGTTTCCACTGAGTAGTTGATCACATTTGTAAAGTAATCTGGGGTAATTATCGTAGAAGTAATATACTGGGACAAGGGAGTAAATATGGTTACAACGAGGGTAAGGATGACTCCACTGATAAAACCCTGTTTATAGGTCATTTGACCCTGGTAAAAGTTATTCTTTTTATCCCTAAGGGCAAAAACATAAATGGCTATGGCCACAATTGCGAAAAAATTAGTGTAGGTAGCATGATCGGCAATATTTTCATCATGCCAACCTAGTGCTCTCTCCATTACCATCCAAGCTAGGGAGACCAGGATGAAAATAACTCCCCATTTGATTTCAACTGTTCTATTCTTCATGGTGCTTTTGGTTTTGTTTGTCTACCAAAAGTGGTAGCTCATACAAAATACTATTTTTTGGAAAACTGTATGGAAAGCTAGGGGTTTTCAGTCGGAAGAATACTATTCACTTGGAGAGCCAAGAAAGCCTAGTATTTTTACAGGATCAAAACCGAAATGAAAGCGGATCTCAAACAAATACAATCCCCGATTAAGGCCGAAATGGCTGAATTTGAACTTAAGTTCAAAGATTTGATGAAAAGCCGGGTTAAGCTTCTCGATCATATAATGAATTATATCGTGAAGCGGAAAGGAAAGCAGATGCGACCTATGTTCGTTTTTCTTTCATCCGGTGTCTGCGGTGGAATAAATGAATCGACTTATCGGGGAGCTGCACTTATCGAACTTCTTCACACCGCCTCCTTAGTCCATGATGATGTAGTAGATGATGCAAACTACAGAAGAGGCTTTTTTAGCATCAATGCACTATGGAAAAATAAGATTGCGGTACTGGTCGGAGACTTTTTGCTTTCTAGAGGTCTGCTTTTGAGCGTTGATCATAATGATTTTGAGTTTCTCAGGATTGTCTCAAATGCCATGAAAGAAATGGCTGAAGGAGAACTTTTGCAGATTGCTAAGGCCAGGAAACTCGACATCACAGAGGATATTTATTACGACATCATTCGCCAAAAAACAGCAAGTCTTATGGCTTCTTGCTGTGCAATGGGCGCTTCGAGTACAGATAGTGATCCTGAGACAATTGAAAAAATGCGAGTTTTTGGCGAAAAGGTAGGAATGGCATTTCAGATCAAAGACGATCTTTTCGATTATGGTGAAGATGAAATCGGTAAGCCTGTGGGTATTGACATTAAGGAAAAAAAGATGACTCTTCCCCTCATTTTTGCTCTTCAGAAGGCTGACTGGTTCGAAAAAAAGAGGATTATTTTCCTGATTCGAAATAAAAGTAACAGCAAGAAATCAGTCAATGAAGTAATCGAGTTCGTGAAGAAAAGTGGAGGCCTGGAATATGCCAAAACCGTCATGAACAAATACTACAAAGAGGCAATGGATATTTTGGAAGTATTTCCAGAAAGCGACTACAAGCAGTCTTTGGCTGATTTGGTTAATTATTCCATTGAGCGGAAGAAGTAATTAATTTCCTTTCAGATAGTTTTTAAAGCTCAGAAAATCACCATCCATCGATTCCGATTCCTTTTTTCCTTTCAGGAATTTTTCAAGTCGATCCGGTAGATCCACTTTCATATTTAAAGTTTCTTCTACGACCTCTCTGAATTTGCCCGGATGGGCTGTTTCGAGAAAAATGCCTTGAAAACCGGGATTTTCTTCCATGAAGGATTTTAAACCGAGATAGCCTACCGCACCATGAGGATCAGCCAAATATCCTAACTTATGGATTTTTTGAATTGCCTCTCTAGTCTGGTGGTCGTCAAAGAAATACCCTTTGACAATTTTTCGAAGTTCAAAATCATCCTGATTGAATAAAGCCAGGAGCCTGGGAAAGTTACTTGGATCACCCACATCCATACTATTTGAAATAGTTTGAACAGATGCCTGCGGATGGAAAACAGAACCATTCAAGTAATCTGGAACAATTTTGTTGAGATTCGTAGATGCCACAAACTGATCAATGGGTAACCCCATTTTCATGGCTAAAATTCCTGCGGCTAAATTTCCAAAGTTTCCACTTGGAACTGAAACCACTAGCTTTTTCTGATAAACTTCTAATAATGAATAGGCTCGGAAATAATATAAGGCTTGAGGAATCCAGCGAGCAATATTTATGGAATTCGCAGAGGTCAGAACCATTTTCTCATTTAGCTCCTGGTCTAAAAATGCCTGCTTTACCAATCGCTGACAATCGTCAAAAACCCCATCTATTTCCAGACATTTGATATTCTCTCCTAAAGTGGTGAACTGCTTCTCCTGAAGCTTACTCACTTTGCCTTTTGGAAATAAAATAATCACCTCTACTCCATCTACTCCCAAAAATCCATTGGCCACAGCACTACCTGTATCTCCGGAGGTTGCCACTAAAACACGGACTTTTTGAGCCTGGTTTTTGAGAAGCATACTCATCAGCTTTGAGCAAAATCGAGCTCCAAAATCTTTAAACGCAAGCGTGGGACCATGAAATAATTCCTGCGAATAAAAATCAGGCTCCACTTTCACTAAAGGAGCATCAAATGCCAAGGTATGATCTACCAATTCCTTGATTTGCTGCACTGATAGATCTTCAGAAAAAAGATTTCCAATCACTTCATAACCGATTTCTTTGAAACTTTTTCCAGGCAAGGATTTTATAAACTCTTCCCTTAGCCGTGGGATCTGTATGGGAAAGTAAAGACCTTGGTCTGGGGCCAAACCTTTAATGATAGCTTCAGCAAGTCCTACCTCATGTTGACGATTATTTGTACTGAAAAATCTCATTTCATTTGCTTATTGGATGACGAATCCACCCTTGGTATTTATCCTGGAAAAATAAGCCTTAAGGCTTAGACCAAGATTATCGTAAATTTCTTTTGCTTTTTGCACGAAGTGCTCATGCTTTTCCTTTCCCTCAGATAAAATAAACAAGGTCGGACCCGAACCTGAAATCCCCAATCCTAGGGCACCTAGTTCTAACATAGCCTTCTTCACTTCATCAAATCCAGGTAAAAGACTGGCACGATATGGCTCTGCAATTACATCCTCCAGAGACCTCGAAATTAAAGCATAATCTGATTGGAATAATCCTGCTACTAATCCAGCCACGTTTCCCGATTGGGTAATGGCATCCTTAAGCGGGATTCTATCTTTCAGCACACTGCGTGAATCGGATGTATTCAATTGATAATTCGGGTGAAGTAAAGTACAGGTTAAATTATCTGGAACTGAAAGCTTTATTACATCTAGAGGTTTATATCCTCGAATCAAAACAAACCCTCCAAGAAGACTTGGAGCCACATTGTCAGCATGAGCAGTTCCACATGCTGCTCTTTCTGCTTCCATTGCAAAAGGCAAAAGCTCATTCTTTGGATAGGGATTACCCAAAAGTTCATTGACTGCCACTAAGGCCGCCACTGCACTGGCTGCACTTGACCCCATTCCAGAACCAAGAGGAAGGCCCTTTTCCAATTCTATATCGAAACCTTGATCTGAACCCAAATCATCCAGCATGGCTCTAATCGCAATGCTACAGGTGTTTTTATCCGCCTCCAAAGGAAGTCGACCGCCATCACCTTTAATAGAAATGACACGAAGGACTTTCTCATCATTCTTCGAAAGAATCACATGATCTCCAAGAGAGTCCAGCGCAAATCCAAGGATATCGAATCCACAGGAAACATTGGCAACGGTAGCTGGAGCGAAAGCTTTTACTTTTTCCATTACTCCCGAGTATAATTACCAATTCGAATCACATCAGCGAAAACCCCTGCGGCAGTCACATCCGCACCTGCACCTGGTCCCCGAATAATCATGGGGAAATCATGATACCTTTCAGTAGTCAGCAAAATCATATTATCACTCCCTTTTAGACTGCTGAAAGGATGAGTTTGGGGAAGTGAATTCAGTCCAACTTTTGCCTTACCATCTTCTAAGGTCGCCATAAAGCGAAGTTTCTCATTTTTGTCTTTTGCCTCTTTAAGAAGCTTTGAGAAGTGCTCGTCATGGCTTTTGAGTTTCTCGAAGAATTCTTCTACAGACTTGGCGTCTTGGCAATCTTCTGGAACCATACTCTGTACTTCAATAGAATCAAACTCCAGGTCCTTTTCTGCTTCCCTGCCCAAAATCAAAATCTTTCGGGCCACATCCATTCCACTCAAATCATCCCTTGGGTCTGGCTCTGTGTATCCCTTTTCCTTGGCTTGTCTAACAACTTTTGAAAAAGGTGCTCCATTCTCCAATTCTGAGTAAATGTAATTCATTGATCCACTTAGGACTGCTTCAATCTTAATCACATTATCCCCACTAAGCATCAAATCCTGAAGAGTGCTGATGACCGGAAGTCCAGCGGCTACATTAGTCTCATACAGAAATTTAACCCCTCTCTTTCTTGCCAATTTCTTTAGGCCAAGATAGGATTCCAATGAACTTGAATTCGCTTTTTTATTTGGAGTGACAATAGCAATTTTCCCTTGTAGAATGCGCTCATAGGCATCAGCCACCTGTTGAGAAGCCGTACAATCCACAAGAACCGAGTTAGAGAAATTCATGTCTTCTACCTGTTGTATAAATTTCTCCAAATCCATTTTGTCATCGTTAGAACTTAACTCATGAGGATTTGCTAAATCAAAACCGTCTTCATGAAAAGCCATGAATCGACTGTTTGCAAGTCCATGAACCTGAATATCTAATTCAGAGCTTTGCTTCAGCTTCTCTTGGCGTTTATAAATCATTCCAAGAAGCGCCTTTCCAATCAAACCAGTTCCAATGAGAAAAACGTGAAGCACCTTATTTTCTGAAAGGAAAAACGCCTCATGTAGAGCATTCAAGGCTTTTTGTAGATCCTGGTGTGAAATCACAGCAGATATGTTTAGCTCTGAACTTCCCTGGGCAATGGCTGCCACGTTGATATTATTTCGACCCAAAGCACGAAACATCCTTCCCGCAGCTCCAGGGTTCTGTTTCATATTCTCCCCCACCACTGCGATGGTGGCGAGGTCATGTCGGAGGGTCACCTGTTCCATGTCCCCAGACTTGATTTCGTAGTGATACTCTTCCTCTATCGCCTCTTTGGCGATTTCAGCCTCACCGGTCTTAATTGCCAGACAGATGCTATGCTCTGAAGAAGCCTGAGAGATAAGCAGTATATTGACTTTGGCCTCAGCCAAAGCTCTAAAAATTCTACTGCTGGAACCAATAGACTCGATCAAACCGGTACCAGACACCGTCACCATGGAAATGTTGGACATAGAACTGATACCCTTAATGAGACTTTTTCTGTTTACCTCTCCATTAATCAGAGTACCTGACTTCTTAGGCTCAAAAGTATTTTTAATGTAGATCGGAATATTATTCCTCATAGCAGGCTGCATGGTAGCCGGGAAGATCACTTTGGCGCCAAAGTGGGAAAGCTCCATAGCCTCATTATAGCTGAGCTCAGGAATGGTGAATGAGGTGTAAACCAGATTGGGATCTGCTGTTAGGACACCAGACACATCTGTCCAGATTTCCAGATCCTCTGCATCTAAGGCAGCAGCCAATATCGAGGCGGTATAATCTGAGCCTGATCTTCCAAGTGTAGTGGTTTCGCCTTTCTCTGTAGAAGCCACGAAGCCAGTGACCACTTTCAGCCCTTCGTGATTTTTAAAAAAATCATGGATTAATTTATTACTGGTTTCAAAATCAACCTTAGCCTGGCCAAATCTTGAATTGGTTTTGATCACTTCTCTGGCGTCCAGAAATTGAGTTTCAATCCCATGGGCCTTGAGCGATTCCGCAAGCATAAAAGTGGAAAGCCGCTCACCAAAGCTCACCACATAATCCATGGTTCTGGGAGAACTCTCCTTAATGAGAAATATTCCATGAAAAAGATCTTCGAGCTCATTAAACCTAACTTTCACATAGGTCATGACCATAGATTGCTGGTGAACAGGGATCAGCTCCCGGACCAGAGTCATATGCTTTTCTTCTAGTGTTTGAAGTAGAACCCTGTACGTTTGATCTCCTTTTTTAGCGAGTTCTGCTATCTCGAGAAGACTTTCAGTGACCCCTCCAAAGGCAGAAAAAACAACGCATACTTCATGCGTCTTTAGCTTGTCTTTGATGATGTCAAAAACTAACTGGATATTTTCTGTGCTTGCGACGGAGGATCCTCCGAATTTTAAGATTTTCATTGGAAATGAATTAATGGAAATACTGGGATTAGGTGGCTCAGAGCCAAAAGGGCGGTATGTGAAGAATAAAACGGGACTACCCCGTGATACCGGTGGTCATTGTTGTCATCCCAAAAAATGTCATACCCATTACCCTACTCAAAAGAAGGGTGGACATGGTGCAAATGGATGAAAGATTTATCACGTAATTCATGATTTCAACTAATAACTGGACAAGTCTACTGAGTAATTTTCACTATGCCAAACAATACTTTGCAAAAACTTAAATTTTCAAGCCCAATAGTTAGCATTAATTCAAAAAGAGAATAAAAATCTGAAATTTTTAATCGGATTGAAATTGGCTCTTCGTTTGAGTATTATTGTGTATTCCCACTAATCAATACCATGAAAACAATCAAATCAATAGCCATTACCTTCGCAATCCTTTTTTTCACAAGCTGTGACAGCGTAAAAGAACTTAATCCTATGAGCTTATTAACTGGAAACACCTGGGAACTAGCTTCCCTCCTTGGTAAAAATTTGGACCTTTCCCAATTCGCAGGAGGCCTTCCAACCCTTGATTTTGGTGATGTAGGTAAACTTGCTGGGTTTACCGGATGCAATAATTTCAACGGTAGTTTTGCCCTCGAGGGTGATAAGCTTGATTTGAACCCCGGTGCAATGACCAGAAAAGCCTGTCCGGGAACCGGAGAAAAGGATTTCTTGTCTGCACTTGCCAAAGTAAAGGATTTAAAAATTGGAAAAGACAAACTCACACTTCTGGATGGAGCGGATGAATTAATGACCTTAATTCCTAAAAAATAATCTCTTCTTAAAGTATTTCATTGATCTGGTTCGGTTTACCCATAAATTGAACCGGATCATTCTTTTTTAAGCCAAAAAGGATTTTACCAAATGGTGAACTTCTACTGAGGAGGAAAATTTTTTCAAGACCCAGATCCATTTCTCCAAGGCTTACCCCAAGTAAGAATAGCTGATCTCCAACTCTGATAATACTCCCATTTCTGACGGTTTCAGAAACTTCTTGATCAGCAAACTCCTCCATGAATTTACGATTGCTTATTAGGGTTTGGAGGCTATGATCTACTTTGGCAATCTCTTGGGCAATCATTTCTCGACTCGTCTCAAACTTATCTCCAGCGCTGCTTTTTGTATCCGCAGATTTACTCTCCTGAAGTCTTGCCAGTTCCGCACGGTAAAACTCCTCCCTCAAGCTTAATTCGCTTAGGAGCCTTTCGTAAACTTTGGCCCGACTCAATTCCCGTATCAAACGCAGTCTTCTTTTCTTCTGGTATCGATGATATACACGATTTTCCAACCTTCAGCCATGCGAACCAGCTGAAAGGAGTTCACACCACAGTGACTAAATTCACCATTGACATAGAACTCATAAGGTGTCCAGGCTGATGCTAGATCTCCATCCACTTTGATTTGATAATCCGTAATTCGCTCATCCAGCTGAGTTTCCGCCGGAGACTGTCCTATTCTGGCAACAAAATCCTGAACCGCATTACTTCTAGTTTCTGCACCATTTTCAGATACTACGATGGTTTGCATCAAGGCTTTAGGATCAAAAGCAGATGCAATCATCTCGGTATTTTTAGCCCTCATTCCATCAAATAAAGACTCAATTACCGCCTTGACCTCCTCTTCTGCAGTTTGAGCTTGAATTGAAGAGGAAATTAAGGCCAGAAGGGAAAATACAAATAGCTTTTTCATTATGCTTGGGTTAGGATTGTCCGTAAAGTTTAAAAGTCATATTTCGCAATGCACGGTTATTCACAGCATAGTGCATGGAGTCAGCAATTTCTGAAGGACTAACCCATTTTTCAAAGTCCGCATCCGGCATAGACTCCCTATTTGGGGGAGTATCAATAATGCTTGGCACGAAAATATGTGATCGAATATCCGTGTTCCTGATTTCTTCACCAATAGTTTCTGCAAGGGCTATCACTAATTTTTTGCTGAAAGCATAAGGCACAACTCCTGCTCCGTCACTTGGGATCAAGGCAGGTCTTGCTCCTACAAAAAGAAAAGTGCCTTTACCCTGCTTTTTGAAAAGAGGCAGAAAACCTTTAGCCAGATGAAAGGCAGAATAAAAATTCAAGGATATCATTTTCTCAAAATCCTCCTGCTCCACATCCTCTATACCTCCCATAGCAAAACCTCCAACCAAAAGAGCCAAAGCGTCTAGTCCACCATGCTGAAGCTGATATTCTTTCACAAACTCATTGACCGATTCGGCAGAAGTGACATCCACTTCATAATTATACTCCGCCTCTTCCACGGATTTATTTGTATTAGGCTCCACCAAAGCAATGATGGTGTAACCCTCTCTTTTGAATTTATCCACCACGGCCGAACCGAGATTTCCTCCTGCTCCTGTAATGATTATATTTCTACTCATGGGTTGATTTTAGTTAAAGCTTAAAATTACTCTTTATTTTGGAAGCAAGACAACCGACTGAAAAGTCAAACGCCCGTTCCTAAATCCATAAATATGAAAAAGGAAAAGTCAAATTATTTTGATCTTGTTTATCAGGTAGTTAAAGAAATACCTCGTGGAAGAGTTACCAACTACGGGACTATCGCTCATTATTTGGGCTTAAAAAGTGGAGCCCGGATGGTTGGCTACGCCATGAATGCTGCTCATACACTTCCAGATGTCCCTGCTCATAGAGTGGTGAATGCTTCAGGGCTTTTGACAGGAAGACATCACTTTGCAACCCCTACACTGATGCAGGAGCTTTTAGAAAAAGAAGGAGTAAAAATCGACAAAAATCAGGTGGTAGACTTTGAAAAGCATTTTTGGGACCCTGACAAAGAGCTCAAAATCTGATTACTTCTTTCGGAAGATCATCATTCCTAAAAACATCAGAAGTCCATTCAGAATCAATACTTCGAATCCGAATTGATAGCCCCAAAGTAAGGATTCGCTATTCTCTGAAATAATAAAAGCAAGAACCGGAGCGGCTACCGCCAAGTAAGGGATTGCCTTATCCTTTACCTGCCACTTGGTAAATAGACCAAAGGAATATAATCCCAAAAGGGGCCCATAGGTATACCCTGCAATGATGAAGACCGAATTAATCACACTTTGATCATTAATCCAGTGGAATATCAGGATAGCAAAAAACATAATAAAGGTAAAGGCGATATGCACCTGCTTTCTCACTGTAACCTGTCTTTCCTTGGGATACTTTCTTTCTAATTCAAGAAAATCAATACAGAAACTTGTGGTAAGGGCAGTTAGGGTAGAATCTGCACTGGAATACGCCGCCGCCGTAATTCCAAGCACAAAAATGA
The DNA here is from genome assembly GCF_030403435.1 of Algoriphagus sediminis. GTDB lineage: Bacteria > Bacteroidota > Bacteroidia > Cytophagales > Cyclobacteriaceae > Algoriphagus > Algoriphagus sediminis. Next base: position 297,293 of record NZ_JAUEPH010000005.1, on the reverse strand, counting down.
CCCCGGCAAAAGGAGAGAAATACTCAGTCGCGAGCATCGGGAAAAGCTCATCCGTTTTTTCGGGAAAACGGATACCTTTCGTCTCTGCGTAAATGTAAAGCAGGACACCTAATGCGAGAAACATCAAGTTTACGACCACAAGGATATTGGTGAACCAGAACATATTTTTCTGAGCTTCGCCTATATTCTTGCAGGTAAGATTTTTCTGCATCATATCCTGATCCAAACCTGTCATTACGATAGTGATGAAGGCACCGGAAAGAAACTGCTTAAAGAAATTGGTCCCAGACTTCCAGTCCCAATCGAAAATCTGGGAACGAGAGTCCTCGGAAACCTTTGAGAAATAATCTCCAATTCCTTCAAAACCAAGCTCATTACCAATCAGAATAATACTCACCCCGACAGCCAGAAGCATGAAGAAGGTCTGTAGCGTATCGGTCCAAACCACTGTTTTTATCCCTCCCCTATGGGTATAAATCCAGATTAAACCCACTGTGATCAGAACTGAAACCCAGAATGGAATTCCCAAAGAATCGAAAAGGATCAGTTGTAGCACACTGGCAACCAGAAACACCCTGAGTGAAGAACCCAGTGTACGGGAAAGGATAAAGAAAAAAGCTCCTGTCTTGTAGGACCAAAAACCGAATCTATCCTCCAAATATGAATAAATCGAAACCAGATTTAAGCGATAATAAAGAGGGAGTAAGACTTTGGCGATGGTGAAATAACCAAGCGTATAGCCCAAAACGACCTGGAAATAGTAGAAATTTGAATTTCCGACTTCCCCAGGAACGGATATAAAGGTTACACCTGAAAGTGAGGCCCCTATCATTCCGAAGGCTACCAAAAACCATGGAGACTGTCGATCCCCTGTGAAAAAAGTCTCGTCAGAAACCTTTCTTGAAGTAAACCAGGATATGAGAAAAAGTAAGAAAAAATAAGCGCCGATTACGGCAAATACTACCTGGGAATTCATAATTCGAGTGCGGGATTAGCTGCAAAATTGTTCAATATTCCTAAATTTGCAAAATGCAGAGAATGAGTTCCCCGATTCACGAAATTAAAGAATCCGAGGTCCTTCTGGAAGAGGAGTTGGATTTAGAAGAGTCAACATTAATCGTTTTCAATGACGATGTGAACACCTTTGATCATGTCACGAATATCTTGGTCAAGGTTTGTGAGCATTCAGTCGAGCAGGCCGAGCAATGTACCCTTATCATTCATTACAAAGGCAAATGTGCCGTTAAGAAAGGTTCGTTCAAAGAACTAAAACCAAGATGTGAGGCCATCCTTGATGCCGGAATTCAAGCGACCATTGCTTAAGGAACGATAATCTTGAACATACCTTCCAAACTTATTGAAGATGCTGTAACGGAGATTTCCAGGCTCCCTGGGATTGGAAAGAAGACAGCTTTGCGTCTTGCCTTACATTTACTGAAGCAAAACCCAGCTCATGCTGAAGCGCTCGCTCTTTCCATTACCACTATGCGTAATGAGGTACAGTATTGCCAGACCTGCCACAATATTTCTGATGGTCCCATTTGTTCGATTTGTAGTAATCCAAAGCGCGACGGATCTATCATTTGTGTGGTAGAGGATATTCAGGATGTCTTGGCTATAGAAAACACAAATCAGTTTCAGGGGAAATATCATATTCTTGGTGGAGTGATTTCCCCCCTTCAGGGAATTGGACCAGAAGAATTACACATCGAAAGCTTGGTGGAACGCGTAAGTAAGAAGAATTCTGATGAGCCTGTAAAAGAAATCATTCTCGCTCTAAGCGCTACCATGGAAGGAGATACCACTTCCTTTTATCTGGGAAAAAGACTGAAAGAACATAATGTCAAAGTAAGCACCATCGCACGAGGAATTCCTGTGGGAGGAGAGCTTGAGTATACTGATGAAGTAACATTGGGTAGAAGTATCATGACCCGGGTAAATTATTCTACTGAGTAAAAAAAGGCTTTGCACAGCCAAAAGCCATTTCTATATTTGCATTCCAATTGGGGGATTAGCTCAGCTGGCTACCCGCCCGAGCCGTACCGCCTCGGTACGGTCGGGGAGCAATACACAGGTAGAAATGTATGTATATGTGCTACAAAGCGACATTGATCAATCCCAATACGTGGGAATGAGCGAGGATCCTCACCGAAGGCTCCTCGAGGAACATAATAAGGGAAAGGTTAGATCGACTAAATCCAAGATCCCATGGACAGTCATTTACACCGAATACTACGAAACCAGAGCAGACGCTCGAAAGCGTGAAAAATACCTGAAAAGTGCAGCTGGAAGAAGGTTTCGAAAATCATTGGGGGATTAGCTCAGCTGGCTAGAGCGTTTGACTGGCAGTCAAAAGGTCACCGGTTCGACTCCGGTATTCTCCACAAAAGCCTTACAGAAATGTGAGGCTTTTTTTGTGATTACACTATTAGGCGTACTTCCAGATCCAAATATCAGCATAAGAATCGAGCCCAATGAACGGATAGCCATCCTTAACATTTCCAGAAAATAGGAATCTATTTTTTTCACTAATTTGGCTTACAGATAAACTAGCCAATTATGAAACCGATCTCTCGATTAGGCATTCTATTTCTTTTGATTGCATCTCTCAATTCCTGCTCCTGCGAACCTGAGTCCATCGCTAAAGGTGCTATATGGGGTTTGGAAAAAATGATGGGTGAAGGTTTTATGCCTTCGGATGAAATCCGTGCACTCGGTAATTTCCAGGGGATGAACGTCAACCTGAGTCAGAAAAAAGATCAGAATGGATCGGAATCAACCATTTTCCTTAAACTGGAAAATGGAGACCCCTTACTTCTGGGTGATCAACCTGATTTATTGGCTAGAAAATGTGCCGAATTATACATCAGGGATTTTGAAAATAGTGATGATTATGAGCTCATCACTGTTCAGTTCATTCAAACCGATCCAATGAATCCCGACAATTTTGCCATGAAAGAATATACTTTTAATACCGTAGATTTTTAATCCCATAGCTATGAACATCCCACCAGAATTCCAGAAAAAACCGCTTTCACTAGGTGACTGGATTATTTCAGTTTTAGTGACCAAAATTCCAATCATTGGATTTATCATGCTCATCGTATGGGCAGTGGATTCTAATACCGAACAAAGTAAATCCAACTGGGCCAAATCCGAGCTTATTGTAAAACTCATTGGTTTTGCTATTGCTATAATCATTGTCTCAATTATTGGGTTTAGCTTTTTCGCAAACTTTGCTGATGAGATTGATTGGTCACAAATTGATTGATGAGATACAAAGCCCTTTGCTCCGACATTGATGGAACCCTTCTCAATTCTGAGCGTGATCTTTCAGATCGATTAAAAAAAGTAATCAAAAGACTTCCGATTGATTTTCCAATCATTTTGGCCAGTTCCCGGATGCCAAAAGCTATGCGACATCTGTTGGAAGACTTGGATAGGGTTAATAATCCCCTTATTTCATATAATGGTGGATTTGTCCAAAATGCAAAAGGGGAAACACTTGAAAGCACGACGATTCCACTGGGCCTGGTTGATAAAATCTATCAGTTCGTTTCTAAAACCAACCTCCACATAAGCCTTTTTTATGAGGATAATTGGTATGAGGCTAAAGAGGACTATTGGTCGAAAAGAGAAATTCAAAATACCAAAACAGAGCCGATCTGGATGCAGACTGAAGATGTTTTATCCCTTTGGAGTAAAAAAAATAACGGGGCTCATAAGATAATGACCATGGGGGATAGCCAGGAGATTTCGTGGCTTTTTGGAGAGCTGCATCTACTTTTTTCTAAGGAGCTACATCTCTATCGATCCAAGGACACGTACATTGAAATAGCTCCAAAAAGTATTTCTAAAGCCACTGCCCTAAGAAAAATTCTGAACGAATGCTATGATTTCCCCATAGAGGAGGTGATCGCATTTGGGGACAATTATAATGACATTGATCTTTTACAGGCGGTGGGTATGGGTATAGCCGTTGCAAATGCACGACCTGAATTAAAGATGATAGCCAATGACCATACCCTGCATCATAAGGAAGATGGGGTGGCACTTAGCATAGAAAAGTATTTTGAATTAATGAATTAGAGGATTCCTGATCCATCTTCCACATCCTCTATCGCTCGTTCCAAAAAATTATTAAGAGGCACCATCTTTCGAAAAGCGTCTAAAGCTTTATTCAGGTAAGCTCCATTTTCTACATCTTTATCTTCAAGACTTGTAAAGGCCGTGAAGCTTTTTAGCCTCAAATATTCTATGTAAGGATGATCCTTATCGTAATCTCTGGGAGAAGTCTTCAATTTTTCTCCGTTGATTTTTCCAAAATTCTTCTTAAAGTCCGGGTCTTCTTCAATGGCCTGAAGTTCCGCCCCACTGTAGTCGATTTCCTTCCTGATTCTTTTTAAATTTTCTGCTTCTGGCATCCATATTCCGCCACCCACCATAGAATCTCCCGGCTTTAAACTAATATAATATCCAGGCCCTGGTGACTTCTTCCCTTTGGGAGAAAAATAAGCCGAGAAATTAGTCTTATAGGGATCTTTATTCTTCGAAAACCTTACATCCCGATTGATTCGGAATACGCAATCTTTAGGTTTAAAGATATCCATTCCCGGCACAAACTCATTTAATCCTTTGATTAAGTATGCTACATCATCAAGGAATTCAGCCCGTGTCTCGTCGTACCACTTTTTGTTTGCCATCATCCAATCGCGATGATTATTTTTTGCAAGAGCAGAAAGGAATTCAAAGTAAGGTCTCATGGTCGGGAATGTTTTTGTATAGGAACAACAAGTACTCTATTCGGAAGTTTAAATAAAGTCCACTAATGATTCGAGTTTCATCCCTCTACTACCTTTGATCAGGATAAGATAATCCTCGAGCTTGCTGTCTTCAAGCCAGTTTCTCAGTGAAAAAGGGTCAGGGAAGTAAAGAGCCTTTGGAGCCTTCTCTAAAGCCGAAACCACCAACTTCCCTGTGAAACATATCTTATCAATCTGGTATTCTGAGACAATTTCTCCCAGCCGCCTATGTTCAGACTCCGCATGCTCGCCCATCTCAAACATATCTCCGAGAATAATCATTTTGTGCTTTTTACCTGTCATCCCTCCAAAAGTTCGGATAGCTCCCTCCATGGATGATGGGTTTGCATTATAGGCATCCAAAATGATCAGATTAGATCTTTTTTGAATGAGTTGAGAGCGCATATTTTCAGGCTTATAATCGATCACAGCTTTGACCGCCTGGTCCATAGGAACATCGAAAAACTTCCCGATGGTCAATGCGATAGCGATATTTCCAAAGTTATACCCTCCTATTAAAAAACTCAGGTGTTCTTCATTTGATCCCTCCACTTTGAACTTTACAAAGGGGTTGGCTTCGAGAAATTCCACTTCCATGAAGTCGCCTTTGGCAGGATAAAGAATCGGTTTCTCAAAACGCTTGATCATATTGGAAAGAATGGGGTCTTGAGAATTGATAAAAACGGTACCATGATTCGCTCGAAGATGCTGATAAAGTTCAGTCTTGGTTTTCAAAACCCCCTCAGGACCTCCCATCCCCTCCAAGTGAGCCTTCCCAATATTGGTAATAAAGCCGTGAGTGGGCTCAGCAATCTCGCAAAGCTCCTGAATGTCACCCTGCTTATTGGCACCCATTTCTATGATCGCCATTTCATGTTCATCCCCAATGGCTAGAAGTGTCAAGGGCACTCCAATGTGATTATTCAAATTGCCAACCGTCGCCGCAGTTTTGTATTTTTTGCTGAGTACTGCATGAAGGAGCTCCTTTGAGGTGGTTTTTCCATTGGACCCAGTCAAACCAATGACTGGAATTTTTAGCTGCTTTCTATGGTGATTTGCCAACTTCTGCAGCATTTCCAAAGCATCCTCAGCTAGAAAGTATCGATCATCGTCTTCCACAAAGTATTTTGGATCATCGATCACCACGGTTGATGCTCCCATTTCAAGGGCTTTTTCCGCAAACTCATTAGCATTAAAATTTGGCCCTTTCAGGGCAAAAAAGAGATTACCTCTTTTAATTTTTCTGGTATCCGTGCTGACCCCTGTACTTTTAAGATAAAGCTGATATAAAATGGAAACATTCATGCTATGCCGTAGATTTACTGCTAAAATAAAGGAATGAATGGCATCTTTAGGTTCCTTCATTCGTAATTATTTTGGATAGAGAACTGAATCTCATGCGGATCTTCCTTATTTTATTTTTGATTTTGCCCTTGGCATGCCTAGGACAGCTTTCCTATCGGCATTCAGAAGGAGTATCCGTGAGACAAAACGGTGATTTTCTAGACAGTCCTTTTTCCGGAGGAATTAATTCAGCCCAAATTCATACGATAGATCTGAATGGAGACGGTGCGGAAGAATGGCTAATTTGGGATATTAACTCCAGGCAACTTCAGGCCTATGCAGTGAATGATAACTCATTCACTTACCTTCCTGAGGTTAGCTATTTCCTTCCAGCTGATATCAATGGTTTCCTGGCAGTTGAGGACTTTGACCTCGACGGTAAAAAGGATCTTTTCACTTCCACTGCGCTTGGGATCAAAGCTTATAGAAATACTTCTAGCGGAGATTATCCCTCATTTGAATTAGCAAGCGATGTGCTCCGACTTGATACTGGCCCAAACATCCAAGCCAATAATCTTGATACTCCACTATTACGCGATCTGGACGGTGATGGAGATTTGGATCTGGTGATTTTCAACTTTGCCTCGGGGGATTATCTTGAATTTTATAAGAATACCAGTGTGGAGAGAACAGGAACTCCCGGTCTTGATGGCTTCGAATTTCCTGAGTTTTTCTGGGGTAATTTCGTATTCTGTGGATGTGGTGATTTTAGCTATGGAACTACCTGCAATGGCATCCCGCTCGATCCCGACTTACGGACCGCTCCAAACGCAAGAATACTTCATGCTGGAGGACATTCCATTCTTTATGAAGACTATAATGGAGATGGGGTTAGTGACTTAGTTTTGGGTAGAGATGAATGCGATATTCTTTATTTTCTACCAAATAAAGGCACAGAGAATCAACCCATTTTTGACTCTTTTAGTAATGAACTTCCGGCATTTGGAGCCTTGCCGCAATTCCCAAGGTACCACGTAGGAGAAAGTGTAGGTGACGATCTGATTATCAGCCTAAACACGAATCAATCCTCCTTCAACTTCCAGATCGATTTCAAGGAATCTGTATTCCGGCTAAGCCCTAATTCCAGTGGAGCAATCCCAATCTTGCAGAACGATATTCTGGACCTTGGGGAAAACTCTAAACCATTTTTCCAGGGCAATAAATCCTCAGGGAATCTCTGGGTCACTTATAATTCAGTTACCGAAACAGGAACACTTTCTCATCTCAGTTCATACAGCTTCTCAAATAATGAATTCACGTTGATCGAAAGTTCTGAAATTGAGTTTTTGGAGCTTCAGTTAGTAGATGCCCAATACCTTGAATTTATCGATCAGACAGGTGTTAATCATAGCATCGCTTCGGGAATTCGCTATGAGAATAACATTCCTGTTTCTAGAATTTTTGAGAAATCAGAGTCTGGATTTCAGGAAATTAATTTTGAAGGATATCAACCAGCTCGTGGAGATTATCTTCAATTTTTCGACTACGAAAATCAGGACTATTTATTGGTCGCTGCCCAAAATGGCAGCTTGGATCTTTACAAAGTGGACTTTTCAATTTATTCCGCCGAACTGATAGAAAATGACTTTCTAGATTTTGTGGATAATCCAGCCACTAGAAATCTTTTCGTAGCAGTAGAAGCTGGAGAAAGCCCAAATCTTTTTGCCGTAGACCAACTAGGAATAGTAACCAGGATTGAGAATTTCATGGAATCCGAAAGGCGGGAGATAATCCAAATCGAAACAGGAAACGGTTCATTCCAAAGTCGCCTAGGAAGGCAAAATGCAATGACTGTCTTACCTGCATTATTTAGTGAAGCTCCAGACTTAATTTTGGGTTCAACTGGAGGTGGCTTGATTTTTTTAAAAAGTTCAGAAGATATTCCTCCTGGGGATCGAGAGTTTTTGCTTAAAGTTTATCCTAACCCAAGCTCAGGTCCAATTAAAATTCTTAGTAATCGGGAGGCTACCGGAAGGTTGATAAGTGCAATGGGACAGGTACTTCTGGAGGGGTTTTCCATTCCAGCCAATTTAGAGTTTGAAATTCAGGCGGGTTTTCTTCCGCCAGGGCTATATATCATCCAGCTGGAAGTGGATAATGAATTCCGCACTTCTCGCAAAATCTGGATACGCTAGGCTTCACATATTTTGCAGATCGACAAAAAGGCTTTAGCTTATAACCAATCAACCAATCCCAGCGATGAAGAAGTACATTTTATTTGCCATTTTTGGCATCCTCTCAGTAGCGTGCTCACCCCAGAGAGCAGAAGAAGCAGACTTAATTTTTACTAATGGAGTCATTTATACAGTAGATGAATCAAATCCAAAAGTAGAGGCAGTAGCCATAAAGGATGGAATGATCCTTAACTTGGGCAATAACCAAGATATTTTGGCTCATACAGGTAACAATACCGAGGTGATGGATCTTCAGGGAAAAACCATGACTCCAGGCTTTATTGAGTCACATGGACACCTTATGGGTATAGGCTATAATAAGCTAGAACTCGATCTTATGTATGTCAAAACCTATGATGAGCTTGTAGAGAAAGTGGCAGAAGCCGTTGCGAAAGCGGAGCCGGGTGACTGGATAACAGGTAGAGGCTGGCATCAGGACAAGTGGATTGAAAAACCTGAAAAAATGGTTAAAGGTTTTCAGACTAATGAGCCTCTAAATGAAGTCTCTCCAGATAATCCAGTATTTCTAAGGCACGCATCAGGCCATGCATCTTTTGCAAATGAAGCAGCACTGGAAATGGCAGGAATTTCCAACCTCACAGGAGAGAGACCAGGTGAAGTCGAAGGTGGAGAAATTATAGTTGATGAGCTTGGAAACCCAACAGGAGTTTTAACCGAGAGGGCTTCAGGATTGGTTGCAAGACTTGTTCCTGCTGAAACTCCTGAGAGAGCAGAAGCAGCATTGACTTTGGCTCTTCAAGAGCTGGTAGAAAAAGGCATCACTTCATTTCATGATGCAGGTTCTGGTCAAGCAGTCATAGATCTAGTCCAAAAATTCAAAGACGAAGGAAAGCTCACGGTGCGTCAATATATTATGCTTACTGGTCGTCAGCCCGAACTATTGGAACAATGGTATGAAAAAGGGCCCATGATCGATAGCGCAGATCACATGCTCACAGTTCGATCAATCAAATTAAACTGTGATGGTGCCCTAGGACCAAGAGGAGCCTGGTTACTTGAAGACTACACTGACCGTCCGGGACATAGAGGTCACGAAACTCTTCCAATGGAAGTAGTCACTGAGGTGTCTGAGAAAGCACTTCCTTTAGGTTTTCAGGTTTGTTCTCATGCGATCGGAGACCGTGCAAATCAAGAGATATTAGATCGCTACGAAGGGGCTTTTGCTAAGTTTCCAGATGCCACAGATCATCGTTTCCGGATTGAGCATGCACAGCATTTACATCCTGATGATATTCCTAGGTTTGGGGAGTTAGGTGTGATTGCAGCCATGCAAGCCATTCACTTGAGCTCAGATAGACCATGGGCTATTGATCGATTGGGAGAAAAGCGCATCATAGATGGAGCTTACGTCTGGCAGAAACTTTTTCAAACTGGCGCAAGAATCTGCAATGGGACCGATGCTCCGGTGGAGCCCGTCGACCCTATTCCATCTTTTTACGCGTCCGTAACCAGAAAAACTTTGGAAGGTCTCCCTGAAGGCGGCTATGAAGGAGATCAAAAAATGACCCGTGAGCAGGCACTTAAATCTTACACTTTGGATGGAGCCTATGCTGAGTTTGAAGAAGATTTTAAAGGCTCGATTGAAATCGGCAAGGCTGCTGACTTTACTGTATTTGATAAAGATATCATGACCGTTCCTGAAGATGAAATCCTAGATACAAAAGTGAAAATTACTGTGGTAGCCGGCAAGGTGGTTTATAAGGCCATATGAATAACCAAATCGGATTAGTGGGATGTGGAAAGTGGGGTAGGAATATTCTTAGGGACCTGCTTTTGCTTGGTCAAAATGTTGTGGTGATAGACGGTTTAGAAGAAAATCGAACCAAAGCACTTACCATGGGGGCTTCTGAAGTTTGGCCAAAAAAAACTCAAACTTTCATTCCCAAAGGTTGGATCATCTCAACACCAGCTATCACACACTATGAGGTTTTGAAGGAACTGATTCCTGATGAAGTCCCAATCTTCGTAGAAAAACCGCTGACTTGCGATCGAAAGCAGGCAGAAAATCTACTATCCCTTAATCGAAAAGATATTTTTGTTATGCACAATTGGAAATACCATTCAGGTATTCAATTGCTTGAAAAGTTAGTAAAAACCCGAGAACTCGGAGAATTGAAATTTTATAAATCCAATCGCTGCAATTGGACGAGTCCACGGTCGGATGTTGATTCGGTCTGGACTTTAATTCCACATGACATTACCATTGCCAGTGTAATGCTGGGTCACTTTCCCAAACCAAAAGCCGCAGTGGTTGAAAAATACAATGGAGTGGAACGAGGAATGACCGCACTTTTAGGGGATGAAATTCCCTGCGTGTTAGAAGTTTCAAATCGTTATGCCGATAAAAGAAGGGAAGTTAGGCTTCATTTCTCCGAAGGTGTGGCAGTTTTAAAAGATGAAAAAGTGAATCATCTGGAAATCTACCATGGAAATGATCGATCCAAACCTGAGGAAATCAGGTTTGAGACTAGGAAGTTTTCTGGACCTTCTCCCTTAATGGCGGAATTAGAGGCCTTTTTGGGATACCTTGACAAGGGAGAAGAACCTCTTTCTGATTTAGCTGAAGGAGTTAAAGTCATCCAAATAATCGATGAATTGAAAATGTTAGCAAATCAATGAGTTCTGAGGAAGTTCTATTTTCCGTTGTATTACCGACATCCATTGATCGAGGATTAATCCTACCCCACTCCATCGGTAGTGTTCAAAAACAAAGTCTCCAAAATTTCGAAATTCTTATCGTAGGAGATGGCGTTAATGATATGACTCGTTCTGTAATTTCTGACTTGGCAGAAAAGGACAAAAGGATTCGCTTTTTTGACTTCCCAAAACATCCAAGAAGAGGAGAAGAGTACAGACACCAAGTACTGATGGAAGAAGCCAAAGGTAGATATGTGGCTTACCTTTGCGATAGAGACTTATTTCTACCACATCACCTGGAGACATTAGCCCTTTATCTTGAACAATATGACTTCGCTTCTACCTTGAACTACTTCATAGTGGAGGGTACAGAAAGTATGGTTTACGGCAGGAAGAATCTAGATAGCTGGGATGCACCTTCTTGGCTACTTTCCTGTGAAGGACATAGCTTAGCCTATTACAAAACGCTACCCTTTGGTTGGCGAACCACTCCTAAGGGAGTGTATACGGATCGATACATGTGGGATCAATTTTTGACCCAACCAGATTGTAAGGCATACTGCGGACTCGAGCCGACAATCCTCTGGTTTAAACGAGGAGATCATCCGGGAATGTCTACAGAGGAAAGGAAAAAAGAATTGATGCGATGGGAGGAAATCATGGAAGACAAAGTCCTTTTTCAACTGAAAAAAGAAGAAGCTCTACATGAAATGATGTCTGGCTTCAATTTCCTTAACAGAAATCATCCCCTCCTGATCAAAGGAAGAAAACCTTCTCAAGTCCCTGCCGAGATTTTGAAAAAAATCAAAAAGGCGCTATCGCTTTCTTAAAGGAATCAAGATCAGGGAAATCACCAGCCCTCAAAGAGACAATTGGATCATCAAAAGTCCATGGAACTCCAATATCAGGATCATTCCACACCACACCCCAATTGTCATCTTTTCCATAATCCACATAGGATTCCGAAACTGACTGAGCATGTACAGAAGGCACCGGGAAATACCATCCATGCAGGAGGCCACGCGGAAAAATCAATGCGGCTAAGTCCTCTCCATGAAGCTCATATTGGGACCATTCTAGATAAGTTGGAGAATCAGATCGCATATCTTTGAGCCCCAGCTCACACTTCCCTTGAATCAAGCAGAAATACTCATCATGACGCTTATGAAAGTGCATCCCGCGGTATACATTCGCTTCGGATTTTACTAGGCTCCATTGGACTGCGTCCAAATCTAAATTCCAACGATGATTAAAAATTTCTGTAAAACTTCCTCGTTGATCCCGATGCTCTGTGAGTTTTTTAAGGACTACCCCTTCGATTTCTGTCCCAGCAATTAGCCGGGACTTCTTAACTTCAACTTCCATCAATAAAGAATATTATTTTTTCACTGTGCCTGGATGCATAAACGATAATCACGACCAAAAAAAAGTAAATCATAGTATTAAACAGCGTCCAAGTCTTGCTTGAAAATAAAAAAGAAGATTGGTTTTCTTTACACTCCTCCCCGGCAAAACTTGAATTTTTTTCTTTCAAGAAGGATTTTTTACCTCGGTACGGCTCACCAGTTACCCTCTTAGAACTATTAATGGTCTGAGTGGTGGTGTTGTAATTTGACATTAAAAGGAATGCCGCTACCGCCATCAAATAAAAATACAAGTACGAAAGCTCTCCGAAAGTAAAAATTAGCATCAACAGATGAAAAATTAAGATGGCTACTCCCAATAAAAGTGGCTTTTTACTTGAAAAGGCCCAAACACTCAGAGATAACTCAATTATGATGGTGCTGAAGGAAAAGAATAAGGCTAGAGGTTCCAGTCCCACCAGATCCGTCATCCAATTATTTAAACCATTTGCATAAATAGTTGATATAAAATACTCAAAATACACCCCAGAAAGCCAGTCAGGGTGCAATAATTTATTAATACCCGCTCCCAGATATAATAGCCCTATTTGGACCCTAAAGGTCCAAGAAAGACATGGCTTAAATAGACCGATGAGAAAAAGTATGCACCCTGAGAAAAGGAAACTTGTGGAGTAAACTGATCTAGAGGATAGGATTTGAAAAAAAATCAGGAATGCGAGAAGAAGGGAAAACTTTTGAAACTTAAACCCAAATAGAATAGAAATAACTGCGATCCAATACAGCACATCCAACATGAAGTAAACAGATGGCATCTCCCTAAGGGAATCCAAAATTTCAATAAAGGGAAGAAATGGTGGAAGGATATGCCTCATTCCTCTCAGCCAAAGAAGATATATTACAATCATTCTGGCTGGAAAGAGCAAGGCTTCCTGAGCAGAAAGCGGTTTGAATAAAAATGCCTTTATTGACAGCATCTCCAAACTTTACTCGGTTTGCCATTGACACGATAAACGACCTCTACATTTGCGGAATCCGCCTTACCATAGGTATCCTCATATTGCTGAATTTGAGAAAAAACATGTCCAATAGAACGATTTTCTCTTCCTGGATTTGGAATATGATATCGTGAAGAAATTTGCTTATCCGTGAGGTTTTTACCGTTGACTCTGACATCTACTTGATAAAAAGAGATTTCATCAAAAGGAACCCACGCAAAATATTTTTGACTACTGCCAATGGCGCAGACTATAGCGCCTAGCTGAATTATAAAAAAACAAATCAGGATTGTTTTTCGCACATCCTAGGGAGTTAATTGATTCTTAAATCGATAAATTACCCTAATTCACTAATATTTTTTATGAAAAGAGTATTGCGAAAGGTACTAATGAAAATTGGACTCATACATTCCAGGCCTACTTTAGTAACGAAACACGAAGATGAAGAAACCATTAAAATTCAAGAAGAACTCAGTTTTCAAGTTTACTGGAAGATTCTGTCCATCGGAAAAGGTCCGGCTGTGATTCTAAAAGCCTTCGATGAGGAAATTCTAAAATTTGACTGCTTCGGAGAAAAAAAAGGACATTTTCACAATGCCCCGCACTATAATTTCAGAATTTACTTTACCGAGTCCACTATCGAAGAACAGATTGAAAGGACCATAAGAGAACTAAAAGTAAATGGGCTTAAATACCTTTCCGTCCAAAAAGACGATCGAATAAGGAAGATAAAACCCAATGGTGATGAATATGAAAAGGCTCTAAAACAGGTAAAAGACACCCTGATTAAGCATCATCAAACGATGCTGAATAAAATCCCAGAAACATAAGGCCGCAGTATTCTACAAAGGAAGGTAAAACCTATAGATACTGCATAGGTCTCACAAACAAAAGCTATTACTATGATCAAAGTAATCCTGTAAAAGGAACTCAAAATTGGGCATATATTATGTTCATCTTTCGTCCAAACAACAAAGCAAAGTTTATTGGAGTGCCTCTCTGATATTTACCATTTCAAACGACTATAGATAATTACTTCTATTTTTGGCCAGAATACAGAGAATGTCATTTTCGATGGATACGAAACCTTTGACTAAGGTTGATCTAATATCTGATTTCGGTTAAAATTTCTTTTCTCGCCCGTTCAAATACTTATTCCCTTTCCAAGCAAAGATTTTTACCTAATTTCCCATTCTGGAAAATTTAAAAATTATGCGGAAACAAATACTCTTTCTTAGCTTTCTACTTTTCATTGGAAGCTTTGCGTTAGCCCAAGAAAAAAAGGGCATTACCTGGCAGGATATTCCCACCTGGAAATATATGCAGGGGAATTCATTTAAAATCTCTCCTGATGGTGAATGGGTGGCCTATGGAATGGTAGCTGTCGAGGATAATGGAGAGGTAACACTCCAGAAAGTAGGAGATCCTGAATCAAAAAAGACCTTCAAAATAGGTCATACAAACTTCCCTTCCATCACTTTCAGTGATGATAGCAAGTGGATCGCTTTTAAGGAATACCCTGAATTCACTAAGAAAAAACCAGAAAACGGAAAAGGCCCAAAAGATAAACTGATTCTTGTCAAATTAGGAACAGATGAAAAAGAGACCTTTGAAAATGTAAGCAGTTACTCATTTAATGGAGAAACTTCTTCTCACCTCGCCATCAACCTTCCAAAAGATGGAAACGGCAAAGCCAAAGGTTCTGACCTATTGCTTTATGATCTAAATACCGAGAAGGCTCAGCTTTTGGGTAATGTCACCGACTTTGGTTTCAATAAAGCTGGTACTCATCTCGCTTATGCTGTAGATGGTGCAAATGAGTATGGAAATGGACTTTACCTCATGAACCTTGCTGCCAAGAGCACCACAGTTTTGGATTCAGATAAGGCCACCTATCGCTCGCTGAATTGGACGGAAAAAGGCGACGCTTTTGCAGCATTAAAAATGGTGGAAGACAAGAAATACAAGCAAGATCATGGAAAGGTGATTGGAGTAAAAAATCTATCCAATCCTACTGTGACTATTTATGACGCCTTGCAGGACAGCACTGGTTTTGACCAGACTTATACGATCAGCCCAAATCGAAGACCGATGTGGTCTGAAGATCTAACCCGTTTATTCTATGGGATTCATCCTTTGGTAGCTGAAAAAAAAGAAGAACCCAAAAAAGAAGTGAATGAAGATTCGGTAAAAATGGCTGAGGCAGCGGCGATGAAGAAGATCATGGCTGATACCACTATCAAATCTATCAGTGATTTACAGAAAGCTATCGCGAAACTGGATTCTGGAAAAGTAGATAATAAAAAAGATAATGATGCGGATAAGCCTGATATGACCATCTGGCATTGGAATGATAGCAGACTACAGTCACGACAGCAGGTGATGGAAAATCAGGATAAGAATTACAGTTTCTGGGCCATGTATGATGTGGCTTCTGGTAAGCACATTGCACTTCAGGACAGTAGCATGTTGAGCCTAAATATCCTTCCAAAGCATCGGTATGCCCTTGGATCGGATATACAGGAGTACGAATTGGATATCAATCTGGACGGGCAGCGATATAGTGATTTTTACATCGTGGATCTGCAAACGGGTGAGCGTAAAGAACTATTCAATAAATTCTATTTACCTGGTTATGCCTCGAGTCCAAGAGCTTCTGAGGACGGCACCAAACTTTTATATGCTGAAGATGGACACTTTTATGTGTATGACATAGCCTCCGGCCAAAGCAGAAATATTACTGAAAATATCCCGGTGACCTTCGTGGATGTAGAGGACGATCACAATGTCGAGAAACCCATGATTCCTGCCTTAGGATGGAGCTCAGATAGCAAGTATGTTTTGCTTCGAGATGGCTGGGATATCTGGCAAGTGCCTTTAGACGAAAAGTCTGAGGCAATGAATCTTACCGGAAATGGCAAGACAGATGGTATCCGCTATCAATACCGCTTTGGACTGGACCCCGAAGAAAAGGGGATTGATCTTACTCGCGATGTTTATGTAAGAACATATGGAGAATGGACCAAGAAAAGTGGCATAGTGAAGCTTTCTCCTAAGAAAAAAGGAGGGTTGGAAGCTGGTCCTGAAAGCCTGATTTGGGAGGATGCAAATATCAGCCAACTTATGAAGGCTGAAGGTGCTGAGGTGTATTTCTACAACAAAGAAATGTTTAATTACCCCGATCAAATCTTCGTCACGGATGCTTCCCTTTCAGACCCCGAGCAAGTCACGGAGAATGCCCCAGATGCCGATAAGTACCTCTGGTCTGCCGGAACTCAGTTGGTAGACTATGAAACAGATAAAGGTGTAAAACTTCAAGGGGCCCTATTCCTCCCAGCCGGATACGAAGAGGGAAAGAAATATCCAACTGTAGTTTATTACTATGAGAAATTATCCCAGACCCGACATAACTGGTCAAATCCAGGTTTCGGGGGTACAGGATGGAATCCAAACGTCTACACTTCCAATGGATTTGCAGTCTTTATTCCAGACATCGTTTATGAAATCGATGATCCGGGAATGTCTGCAGTTTGGGCAGTGATCCCAGCTGTAAAGGCAGCCATAGAAACTGGTGTGATCGATGAAAATAATATTGGAATTCATGGTCACTCATGGGGCGGTTATCAAACTTCCTTCCTGATCACGCAAACGGATATGTTTAAAGCGGCGGCAGCAGGAGCTCCATTAACGAATATGATTTCTATGTATGACTTGATCTACTGGAATTCAGGTGGTGGAAATATGGCGATTTTCGAAGCATCACAAGGACGATTCTATGGTGCCCCATGGGAAAACTGGGAAGCCTACGAAAGGAATAGCCCTGTTTACCATGTGAAAAATGTTACCACTCCTCTGCTTATGCTTCATAATGACAAAGATGGTGCTGTGGACTTCACACAGGGTATAGAATACTATTCGGCATTGAGAAGATTGAAAAAGCCAGTAGTACTTATGCAGTACAAAGGCGAAAACCATGGATTAAGCAAGCTGGAAAATCGTAAAGATTACAGCGTGAGAATGATGGAATTCTTTAATCATCATTTAAAAGGTGAAGCTGCACCAGAATGGCTAGAGGAAGGAATCGACCGCTTGGATTTAGAGGAGCATTTAGAAAAGAGAGCCTTTTAGATAGAAGGATTTCTAAAGGCAAAAAACTGAAAAGAAAAAACCTACAGTAGCATCTGTAGGTTTTTTTATTGAACACAATACACCCGGTTTTTTGTTACTCATCTATGAACTCTGCACTTTATCCACAAAATAAGCTTTCGCATAAGCTTTATGCCATTATTAATGCTCTGGTGTTGGCCATTGTGATCTGGTGGAATTATTACTCAAATACTGGGAATATTGGTGGGAAGACCGTTGGTGAACTCAGTGCCGAATACGACAACTATTTTACCCCCGCCGGCTATGCCTTTGCAATTTGGGGAATCATTTATCTTGCTCTGAGTGCTCAGGCGATATTCTTTTTGAGACGAGCTTTTTCAAGCAATAAAGAATCTGACTTTCTTTCAGAAATCGGCCCGTATCTTATCATTACCAATATTTTCAATGCAGGCTGGCTCTATTTTTGGCTGATGGAAAACACGGGAATAAGTGTGGTCCTGATGCTCATGATCCTAGGTTCTTTAGTCATTCTTGTGCTCAATCTAAATATGGAGCGCTGGGATGCCCCAGAAAAAATCATCGCAGGAGTTTGGTGGCCGATTGCCATTTATCTGGGCTGGATCAGCGTAGCCACCATAGCCAACATCTCCGCTTATCTCGCCAAAATTAATTGGACCGGCCCCTTCAATGAAATCACTTGGGCCATTATCATGATTGCTGTAGCAACAGGACTTTATATTTTTCTGATTTGGGCTAGAAGCTTACGTGAATCTGCCCTGGTAGGTGTCTGGGCACTGTTTGCCATAGCCATTCGACATTGGGACAGTGTGGCTAGTCTTAAAATCACAGGCCTTATTGGAGCCGGTATCCTTCTACTGGCAACTGCTTATCATGGCTTTCAAAACAGAATGTCCAACCCCTTTTTTCCAGATTGGGCCAAAAACCAAATTAAGAAGTAAGGCTTATTCTTCACCTACATTCAGATAAGAAAATCCCATTTGGTCGAGCATCACAAAGCTCGTTTTTGCTGAGATCGCAATCTTTACCTCTGGCGTGATATGCTCTGCTGGAACATTCCAAAAAAGCATACTTTGTGCGCACATCAGAAACTTCACCCCAACTTCTTCGAGCGCTTCTATGGCCAACAAATTCGGGTTTTGAATTCCATATTTTTCCTCATAAGCCTCGTGAGTCGCTGCAGCCATAGATAGACCACCATGGATCACTGCCACGATTTCGATTTGGTCGGCAGGCACCCCATTAGCGATATGTAGGTTATAAGTTCTGGCAACTTCTGTAAGTGTAGGATGAATCTGGGTAGAATCCTTGACCGTACCGTAGACATCTATGGCAATTTTGTAGTCAAGTGATGGATCATAAGGCATGGTTGCATTCTCGAATGGGATCACACCAACCCAAGGTGCAAAATCGAGAGCAGGATACGTGATTTGCTCAGCAATGTGGTCAGGCATCTTTACCTGGGCAAATGCTGGAGTCAGAGAAAAGGAAATCAGAAGGAGAAGACTAAAAACTACTTTTTTCATGATGCTGGTGTTGGTTGAGAAGGAATTTAGGCATTTTAAATCCAATCGGGCTAAACTTTTTTCAATCGCATGTTTCGAAATCAAAAATCAACCTTTAAACCAAAAGCCAGGCTAAAATGCAGCCAAAGGTTTTACTTTTGGAAATATGAAGTGCCCCAGCCTTTTTATTGCCTTCGTAATTGGAATCAGTTTTACTGCCTTAGGCCAAAAAATCAACGACACCTATCGACTTGATATCCAAAAGGCTAGTTCAGAAATTCTTGTAGACGGAATTTTGGATGAAAGAGCCTGGCTTGAAGCTGATGTAGCGGCAGATTTTTTCATGATCACTCCCATGGACACCAGTTTTAGCCAGGTACGGACTGAAGTACGAATGACCTATGATGATGAAAATCTCTACATCATCGCTGTCAATCATCATGCTATGGAAGGGGACTACATCGTGCAGTCCCTCCGGAGAGATTTCAGCTTTGGACAGAACGACAATTTCATCTTTTTCATGGACCCATTTGATGATCAAACCAATGGATTCTCTTTTGGTGCCAATGCGGCCGGAGCTCAATGGGATGGACTAATGTCAAATGGTAACCAGATGGACTTGAGCTGGGACAATAAGTGGACCTCTAAGGTTCGTAACTACGAAGATAAATGGGTTTTTGAAGCTTCTATTCCATTTAAGACGCTTCGATACAAACCTGGAATTACCGAGTGGGGTATCAATTTTTCTCGTCTTGATTTGAAGACCACCGAAAAATCTGGATGGGC
This sequence comes from Algoriphagus sediminis, assembly GCF_030403435.1. Classification (GTDB taxonomy): domain Bacteria; phylum Bacteroidota; class Bacteroidia; order Cytophagales; family Cyclobacteriaceae; genus Algoriphagus; species Algoriphagus sediminis. The sequence goes on along the minus strand of NZ_JAUEPH010000005.1, from coordinate 277,540 downwards.
CCCTGTACCTCGACAGTTTCCTTCCTCAACTTTGGCATACACAGGAGTTTTGGCTTGGGATAATCCTCCCCCGAAGGCAGGGACAAATATATCGATAATCCCTTATGTCCTTGGAGGAGCTACCAAAGACTTTGAATCTGAAGGAGGAACAATTTATAAACGGGAAATAGGAATGGATGCCAAAATCGGTCTTACCTCCTCACTGAATTTGGACCTTACTATAAATCCGGATTTCTCTCAGGTAGAAGTGGATGAGCAGGTCACTAACCTGGATCGCTTTGAGCTTTTTTTCCCCGAGAGAAGACAGTTCTTTTTAGAAAACGGAGACCTCTTCGGCAACTTTGGCTACTCCCGAATCCGGCCCTTCTTTTCCCGACGAATTGGTCTGAATGCCCCGATTCAGTTTGGTGCCAGACTGAGTGGAAAACTCAATAAGGACTGGCGAATCGGTGCCATGAATATCCAAACGGGCGAGGTAGAAGAAGAACTTAGGCCCGCTGAAAATTTTACTGTCATGTCACTGCAAAGGCAAGTAGGTGCCAGATCAAATATCACAGGGATTTTTGTGAATAAACAATCAATCAATTACACTCCACCTGAAGGAGATAGCCTTCAGGCCTTCACTCAATTCAATCGTAACTTAGGGCTGGAATATAATTTGGCCACTTCTAATAATCTTTGGACCGGAAAGGCCATGGTTTTGAAGAGTTGGTCTCCGGATGGAAGTGGTAATGGATTTGTACATGCGGCAAACCTGAATTACCGAAGCGGAAATCTGGAATGGGAGTGGTCACATGAATATGTATCCGATAATTACACTGCAGAAGTTGGCTTTGTTCCGCGAAGAGGGTACTATCGAATCAACCCTGAAACCCAGTACACCTTCTTCCCGAAAAGTGAAAAGCTGCTTAGTCACGGACCTTCTGTGGGGACTAGTTTCTTTTTTAATACCAAAGGGGTTCAAACCGACAATACCACATTCCTTTTTTATAATTTCAGGTGGAGAAGCCAAAGCAGATTCACGATATGGGGTGGTTATGATTATGTGCTTTTACAAAGGCCATTTGACCCTACAAATTCAGGCAAAGAACAACTTCCTGCTGGCACTGAGGCTTCTTGGTTCGCTTGGGGCACAGAATATAATTCAAAACCCCAAAGTCTTTTTACCTATAGTTTTTCAACCCGATCAGGCGGATACTATGAAGATGGAAGCAGGTACAATATTCAGACAGAGTTAGGCTATCGGTTCCAGCCCTATGTGGCTATTGCCATGAGTACCAACTACAATCGGATCGTGATGCCTGAACCCTGGAATACCACAAGTTTTTGGCTGGTGGGTCCAAGAATAGATGTCACAATGACCAATACACTTTTCCTCACCACTTTCATTCAGTACAATGAACAGATTGACAACATAAATCTAAATGCTCGTTTTCAATGGCGATTTAAGCCAGCATCGGATCTTTTTATCGTTTACACTGACAACAACCTCCCCCAGCCATTTGGGGTGAAAAATCGTTCCCTTGTATTGAAATTCACGTATTGGTGGAATGTATAGTCTGATTTTTCTGAATAAGGCTTAACTTATCAGTAAAATCTTACTCGAATGACCTTCAAATCATACAAGCTTTTGGTAGGAATCTTCATGATTTCTATTGGCCTTTCCAACGCTCAAAATTCAGATGATCCAAGGCTGCTTACCTTAGATAGAATTTATAATTCAGCTGAATTCCGTCAGGAAATACTCCAACCCATCCAGTGGATCCAAAGAGGAGATGCCTATGTGACAGTTGATTATTCCTCATCAGGTAATGAGCTTACCCTGTGGAATACCGCCTCAGGCGAATCCTCCACTTTTGTCCCTGCAAATAAACTGATGGTAAATGGCAAACCCATTTTAGTGGAGTCATTCTCCCTATCTGAGGATGAAAGCAAAGTCCTGATTTTCACTAATTCCAGTAGGGTTTGGAGATCAAATACCAAGGGCGATTACTGGGTCTATGATTTAGAGACAGAGAGGCTCAGTCAATTGGGAAAGGACTTTGAGTCTTCCTCACTAATGTTTGCAAAATTCTCCTCAGACAATCAATTCGTAGCCTACGTTCACAAATTCAATCTGTACAAAGAAAACTTTGTCACAGGAGAAATCACCCAACTGACCAACGACGGAACGGATAAAATCATCAATGGAACCTTTGACTGGGCATATGAAGAAGAGTTTGGTAAAAGGGATGGGTTTTCATGGAGTCCTGATGGTTCCTTAATCGCATTCTGGCAAATCGATGCCAGAGAAATCGGGACCTTTTACATGATGAACAACATCGACTCCGTCTATTCCCAACCTATCCCCCTACAATATCCCAAAGTGGGGCAAACCCCTGCTGGTGCAAAGATTGGATTGGTGAATCCAGCAAATGGAGATTTGAATTGGGTGCCGATTCCGGGAGACGAAAAAGAAAATTATCTACCCGGCATGCAATGGGTTTCAGAGGATTTGTTGCTAGTTCAGCAAATGAACCGTAAGCAGAATAAACTTACCATTTGGACTTATAAGCCATCTTCAAATGAACTCCGAGATATCTATGTGGAAACCGAAGATACCTGGGTAGATCTCGGCTACCCAGATATCTCGGCCAATGGCTGGGGGAATAATGATCTCAAAATCGTAGATAATGGTCAGGCTTTTCTGAGGATGACAGAGAATGGGGATTGGAGAAATATTATCAAGGTAAACCTAGAATCTGGTGAGAAATCCCAAGTCACCTCGGATGAGTTTGACGTAGCTTCTTTTGGAGGGCTTAGTGAAAAAGAAGTCTTCTTTATTGCTTCTCCGGAAGTCCCGTATGAGCGATATCTCTTTTCTAAAAACCTGAATGGAAAAGGAGGAAAAAGTCGACTTACTCCCGATTCTTTTGTGGGAATTAACACATACGATGTCGCTCCAAATGGAAGGTTTGCCATTCATACGCACCAGAGTACATCAGAACCGCGAAGTGTCAGACTGATAGAACTTCCTTCCCATAAAACCCTTAGAAGCCTGATTTCAAATGAAGATTACAGAGCAAAAAGAGAGTCACTGGCTTTGCCAAAGGTGGAGTTTGAGGAAGTGACTACTGCAGAAGGGGTCACTCTCGATGCAAGGGTGGTTTATCCAGTAGACTTTGATCCAAATAAAAAATACCCTGTTCTTTTCCATGTTTATGGGGAGCCTTGGGCAACCACAGCCCTGAATACTCAAGTTGGTCTTTTTGATATTATGCTTTCGCAAAAGGAATACTTCATAATCGATATGGATAATCGAGGTACACCGACTCTCAAAGGTTCTGCTTGGCGTAAAAGCATCTACCGGAACATCGGTCAAATCAACTCAAGGGATCAAGGGCTGGCCGCCAAAGAAATTTTGAAAAAGCCCTACCTGGATGAGAGTCGTGTAGCCGTCTGGGGATGGAGTGGTGGAGGCTCTATGACTCTAAATTTGCTTTTTAAATTCCCTGAGATCTATCAGACAGGCATGTCAGTAGCTTCAGTATCCAATCAGCTGATTTATGATAATATTTATCAAGAACGGTACATGGGACTCCCTCAGGAAAATATGGAGGATTTTGTAAATGGATCTCCCATTACTTATGCCAAAAACCTGGAAGGAAATCTATTGCTAATTCACGGGACAGGAGACGATAATGTCCATTATCAAAGTGCTGAGATGCTTATCAATGAACTTATCAAGCATAACCGACAGTTTGATTTCATGCCCTATCCTAACCGATCGCATGGAATCTATGAAGGGGAAGGGACCACCATGCACTTGTACACTCTACTGACGAATTATCTTCTGGAACATACCCCTCCCAACTAAAAAAAAAAAGACCAGAAAGGCTTCGAAAACCTTTCTGGTCAAAATTGATCTGTAAACCTCTGAGGTGTCAAAGAACTCGTAGGTTTTACTTTATACTAATTTTATTTGGTCTTTCCTTTTATAAATAGAATTTCCTGATCAATCATAGCCTGTTGCAAAGCGGCGGCTCCTGCATCAATAGACTCTGCTTCCATCATCATCTCCTCATACTTCTTGAGCATATCAGCTGCGGTGGCCTTTTGACCTTCAGTAACCGGAGGCTCCTGATTGGCAATCGTACCGTAAATATGCGCTAGCTTAACATCCAGTTGATTTGGGAAGTTGATCACATCCTGGAAAGTCTTCTGCTTAGTCTGAATAAGCTTTCCTTCCACCTCATTGATATTCTCGATAAGCGCATCCGCCTGCTCATGCCATTCAGGAAAATCATCTTCAGAAACTCTCGCTTTTAAATCTTCAACCTGATCCCGGATAGATCGAATATTCTCAGCAGTATTTCTTGTTTCCACCAAAGCTTCTGCCAGAGGCTTAAGTGCAGCGTACTGAGCATCATAATCGGCTTGACTTGCAGACCACCTTGGGTCAGGTTTAACGGTAAGCATCTTAGTCGCGCTTCGATCTCCATAAGTGAAAATGGCTTCATATTCACCTGGAGGAACCATAGCAGGACCAGACTCCAAACCTGAAAAGACTCCCGGAACCAATTCAAATTCCTGAACAGCCAAATCCCATTGAACTTGATTCATGCCTTTTTTTACTTTGATTTTATCCTTTTTAGCAGATGGATCTGAGGTGAAAGTTCGGATTATTGAACCTTCTTTATCCTTTATTTCCACTTCCAGGTGGGTAGAATCTTGCAATTCACTCACGAAGTATTTCATAGCAAAACCTTCATAAGGATTCTGTCCCATTTCCGGAGCCTCAGTTCTGAAAGCCAAATCTCGAATAGCGTCTTCTGGCTCGTACACATAAAAATCCGCATCCTTGGCAGCATCCATTTCATAAAGTGGCCCCAAATCATCCAATACCCAGAATGCCCTTCCTTGAGTGGCGACGATCATATCGTTATCCTGGATCATTAGGTCAGTGATCGGAACCACAGGAAGGTTTTGTTGAAACTCTTTCCAGCTTTGCCCTGCATCAAAAGAAACATACAAACCAAGTTCTGTCCCTGCATAAAGCAGATCTTTTTGATTGGGGTCTTCTCTGACCACTCGCACATGAGCTTCAACCGCGATACCATTAACCAATCGAGTCCAACTTTGACCATAATCTGTTGACTTGAAAATATGAGGAGTGAAGTCATTGTATTTATAACTATTGAAGGCCACATAAACCGTTCCTTCATCGTGAGGAGAAACCTCTATTTGGTTCACCATTCCCTCAGGAGTGCCTGGGATAGTGATTTCGGTCCAGCTTTGGCCCCCATCCTGAGTGACATGAAGTAATCCATCATCAGCTCCGGCATAGATCACATCAGGTGTATGTGGCGATTCCGCCAAATAATGAATGGTATGGTAAACCTCTCCACCCGCACCTTCATTCGTAATCGGACCCCCACCCCAATTGATGTTGGCTGTGTCATTCTTAGTCAAATCCGGAGAAATCTCTTCCCAGCTCAAACCTCGATTCGTGGTCTTTAGAATCACATTCCCCGCATGATAAATCACGCTTGGATCATGCTTTGAAGCTATGATCGGGGCATTCCAGTTAAATCTGTATTTCAAGTCTCTGGGATTCGAGCCCAAACCTAAAAATGGATAGGCCATCACATCTTTCTCCAGTTCGGTATCGGCATTCCACTCCGTAATTATGCCCTGATAGCATCCGGAATAGATATAAATTGGGTTATCGGGATCAAAGGCTGAATAGGCTGATTCACAACCTCCAACAGGATAAAATTCACTCCATCCAATTCCAGGGCCATTGGCTCGAGATGCGATAGACACTGAAGAATTATCCTGCTGGCCTCCGTAAATACGATAGGGAAATTGACGATCTACATTAACCCGATAAAACTGGGCTGTCGGCTGATTATCCTGTCTGGACCAGTTCGTCCCACGATCAATTGATACATTCGCCCCTCCATCGTTAGCATTCACCATGAAATTTGGCTTTTCCGGATTGATCCAAAGCTGATGATTATCCCCATGACGGGTTCTCATATTCTTAAAAGTCTTTCCTCCATCGGTAGACTCTACCAAAGGAGCATTCATCACATAAACCGTTTCAGGTTCTTTGGGGTGAGCCTGAATATGCATGTAATACCAAGATCTGGCCCGGAGTAAACGATCTGGATTAACTAGTCTCCAACTTTCTCCCGCATCATCAGAACGATATAGACCCCCATCCTCTGCTTCGATAATTGCCCAGACTATATTTGAGTTAGCTCGGGAAACAGAGATACCCATTTTACCCAGTGTGCTTTCAGGTAGACCTTTTTCCATTTTTTTCCAGGTCAAACCCATATCTATTGACTTGTAAAGTCCTGAGCCAGGGCCTCCACTTTGCACCTTCCAAGGGAACCTTCTGTGATCCCAGTAGCTGGCATAAATCACCCGAGGATTATTCATGTCCATGCTTAAATCAGCCACGCCTGAATTTTCATCCACAAAATGGACTTTCTCCCAAGTAGTCCCTCCATCCACAGATCGATAAATTCCTCTGTCCTCGGTAGCTCCATAAGGACTCCCTTGCGCACCAACGATTAGCATGTCAGGGTTTTCGGGATGAACCACAATCTTGGAAATTTGTCTTGTCTTCTCTAATCCTAAATGGGTCCAGGTTTTCCCTGCGTCGGTGGACTTATACACCCCATCCCCATGTGAGGTCATTACGCCCCTTACGGGCGCTTCTCCCATTCCCACATATACCACATTAGGATCAGATTCGGAAACGGCAATAGCTCCCACCGAAGCGGTGTTGAAAAAGCCATCAGAAATATTAAACCAGCTCTCACCAGCATCGGTGGTTTTCCAAACTCCTCCGGTAGCACCCATATAATAGGTCATCGGGTCCTGAACTACTCCCGCTACTGCGGTAGCTCTTCCTCCACGAAATGGCCCCACTAGTCTAAATTCCATTCCTTGATAGAGGGCTGTATCCAGTTTAGGTGTATCAGATTGCTGTTTATTATTTTTCTTTTGAGAAAAAGAAGGATTTGCCTGGAGGCAAAGCAAAAGGGTGAACAAAGCCAGTAGGCCTTTGAAAAATACTCGCATGTCTTTGGTTAATGGTTGAAATGGAATTTAGGGAAATCCTTTAAATATCCATTATCAAGACAGATCAAACTACGGCACCAACCACTGCCCTTCCCATTCTCCGGCAACTTTTTCAAACTCAATCCTCAGATGATTAAGTCTATCGAGCTGAAGGGCTTCGATTTTTTCAGGTTTGAACCTGATCACTGCAAAGAAATCTGAATTCATTTCTTGAGGCCAGTCCCATCCCTCTGAGGGCGATTTAATTTTTTCACCAGGAGAAAAAGTTGAATTATAGGCCTTTTGAGCGTTACCTTGAACACGTTGCCAGAGTTCCAAGGCTAAATCATTATTCTGATGAATTTCAGCTTTGGCCTGGACCCTAATCTGAACTCTCTTTTTCGGGTGATAAAAGTGAAGAGAAACCGGCTGATCTCGTTTTATTTCTTCCACCTTTTGGCTTCTGGAATCAGTAAAAATATAGAAGTTCAAATCTGCATCCACCCCACGCAGTACCACTGTGCGTATTTCAGGATAGCCTTTGCCATTGGTCGCAAGATTTACATATCGAAAGGCATGCTTAGAATCTAAAGCCCCTCTATGAAGCTCATGAGCCACGGCAGTCCATATTTCGTCTCTTGTGTTTTTTGAATCAAATAGCATTATTGCCCCAAAGATTGTGCATCAAAAAACTCTATTTCTCCATCAGTACACCCCACTTGTATTAAAATTGGATTGCAACAAACTTCACAGTCCTCCACATACTCTTGTTTTCGAACCGAAGGGTCGACAAGCATGGAAATCTCTTCAAAACAATAAGGACATTGAAAGAAGTGTTCGAGCATAGATTTTTTTTAAAGAACCCAAATAGAGGCAAGTGGTTCAAAAAAAGCCCATGGGAATTTCCCATGGGCTTTACTCCAAACCAACTCAATTTATACTTCTACCGAGGCATCTACATTTTTAAAATATACCTGCTTATCAGCATCTAGATCCACCAACACTGCTGAGTCGTTTTTGATGTATCCTGAGAGGATCTGCTTCGATAATTCATTCAGTACTAATCGCTGCATGGTTCGCTTAAGCGGTCTTGCACCGAACTGTGGATCAAAACCAACTTCTCCCAAGTAATCCAGAACCTCTTTCGTCGCTTCAATCTCAATTCCTGATTCGGATAATCGATCTTGAATTTCCTTCCACTGGATATCCACAATTTTTCGAATGATCTCTTTATTCAGAGGTTCAAACATGATCGTTTCATCAATTCGATTCAGGAACTCTGGCCTCACAGATTTTTTCAGCAGTTCAAAGACTTCGCTTTTAGTTTTTTCCAGCACCTCTTCTTTGTTCCACTCTTCCATTTCGGCAAATCTCTCCTGAATCAGATGAGAACCGATATTCGTGGTCATAATGATAATCGTGTTTTTGAAATTGGCTATTCGGCCTTTATTATCAGTCAATCGACCATCATCCAACACCTGAAGCAAAATATTAAAGACATCTGGATGAGCTTTCTCGATTTCATCGAGTAAAACCACAGAGTAAGGTTTTCTACGAACTGCTTCCGTAAGCTGTCCACCCTCATCGTATCCTACATATCCTGGAGGTGCCCCCACTAGTCTACTGACTGCATGGCGCTCCTGATATTCCGACATGTCGATCCGAACCATTGCATTTTCGTCATTAAAGAGATATTCAGCCAAGGCTTTTGCAAGCTCGGTCTTTCCGACTCCGGTAGTTCCCATGAAGATAAAGCTACCGATAGGCCTTTTGGGGTCTTGTAAACCAGCCCGGCTTCTTCGAACTGAATCCGACAAGGCTTGAATAGCCTCCTTCTGACCAGCCACTCTCTTTCCTAACTCATCTTCGAGATGGAGTAACTTCTCTCTTTCTGACTGAATCATTCGGCTTAATGGAATACCTGTCCATTTTGAAACCACAGCTGCGATATCTTCCGAATCCACTTCCTCTTTTAGGAGAGGAGAACCCGCCTGCATTTCGGCCAGTTGGTTCTTAAAAGATTCCAGCTTTTTCTCAGCTTCTACAATTTTCCCGTATCTGATTTCGGCCACCTGGCCAAAGTCTCCACTTCGCTCCGCTTGTTCTGCCTCTAGCTTGAACTTATCGATATTCTCTTTTTCTCGCCGGATTCCGACAATTACGGATTTCTCACTTTCCCACTTGGCTTTCACACTGTCTCTCTTTTCAGAAAGTTCAGCTAGTTCCTTGCTTAGAACAGTCTCTTTGTCCTTGTTTTTTTCTCTACGAATAGCCTCTCTTTCTATCTCAAGCTGCATTATTCGACGATTCAACTCATCCAGTTCCTGAGGTAGTGAGTCTATTTCCATCCTCAATTTGGCGGCGGCCTCATCCATTAAGTCAATAGCTTTGTCCGGAAGGAATCTGTCGGAAATATATCTCTGAGAAAGCTCCACCGCAGAAATTACAGCGTCATCCTTGATACGAACCCCATGATGCAATTCATACTTATCCTTGATTCCTCTAAGAATAGAAATCGCATCTCCTGCATCTGGCTCATCGACGATCACTGCCTGGAATCTTCGCTCCAGTGCCTTGTCCTTTTCTATATATTTCTGATACTCCTTAAGCGTAGTAGCACCTATTGCATGCAGTTCTCCTCGTGCCAAAGCTGGCTTAAGTAGGTTTGCTGCATCCATGGCTCCTTCGCCTCCTCCACCAGCACCGATTAGCGTATGAATCTCATCTATGAAAAGAATGATCTCACCATCTGAATCGGTCACTTCCTTGATTACTGCTTTCAGTCTTTCTTCAAATTCCCCTTTGTACTTAGCCCCTGCTACAAGCAGACCCATGTCTAGAGAAATCAAAGTCTTGGATTTCAGGTTTTCAGGAACATCACCTGAAACTATCCTTTGGGCCAGTCCTTCTACAATCGCTGTTTTACCAACCCCAGGCTCACCTAGTAGAATAGGATTATTTTTGGTCCTTCGGGCCAAAATCTGTAATACCCGCCTAATCTCTTCATCCCGCCCGATGACAGGATCGATCTTACCCTTCTTTGCAAGCTCGTTCAGGTTTTTGGAGTATTTTTCTAATGCCTGATATTTATTTTCAGCATTCTGATCGGTAACCTTATTTCCTTTTCTTAATTCTTTGATCGCTTCGATCAAAGGCTTTTCTGCAATACCCTGGTCTTTCAAAATCTGTGCTGCTGGTCCGGAAACGTCCAGTATACCAAGCATTAAATGCTCGATTGTAACAAACTCATCCCCAAAGGTTTTAAGCTGGTCTTTCGCTTTGGTCAAAACCTGATTTGATGAATTTGAAAGATATGGCTGCTGGCCCCCACTTACTTTAGGGAGTTTTTCCAGTTGTTCATCGATCTTTTGATCGACCAACTGTTTATTCGCTCCAAGCTTCTTAAATAGGAAGCCAGTAACATTGTCATCTACATTTAAAATCCCTTTCAACAAATGTAACGGCTCAATGCTTTGTTGACCCGCTGCAGATGCCAGCTCGAGTGCCTTTTGTATGGCCTCTTGGGACTTTATGGTGAATTGGTTAAAGTTCATATTTATATTTTTTGTTATTTCTTGATTCTATCTTCTCTCCTAGAATCAAAACTATCGCCAATTCATTTTTCAAGCCATTCTGTCCGAATTTGAACAAATCAAGTTACTTTTTCGGAAATAATGACATAAAAAAACCTCGCTTGTTGGCGAGGCTTTTAGATAATGAGGATAGAATTATTCTCCACTTTTTAATAATTCAGAGGCAGGTGGAGCCTTTTTATTACCTCCATTATTAGGATGAATGAAAGTGTGAAAAAAGAGCCTAATCCAATATCCTTCTTGAGTTTTGACTAAGGCACTCATTCCGTCTGTAATCGCATTTATGGTTTCAGGGTCCTGCTCCTCTAACCAATCGGGATCTATAGATTTAAACATTCTTTCTGCACGAACGTAGGTTCCATTCTCTTTTTGAACTGATATGGGTGCCACAATAACTCCATTTTCTACGACTGCCTTTGCCATGAAGCACTCACTTCTGCCTTGATTTATTACAGACATTACCACTTCATGTTCACCATCAGGGACCACCATTGCCCCCCTATCATGAAAAGTAATGTAGTAATTACTATAGCAACCCTCGATACCAGTAGCAAAGATACTTGGCTCACTACTCTGTCCATAAATTGATCCTGCCAAAAAAACTAGCACTAAGACCGAAAGAATTTTTTTCATAATTAATTTTATCAAAAGATGTTCTACTCACAAATTGAAGAAAATTAGAGAAAGAAAGAAGCTCTCAGATTGAAATTATCCCTGAGATGCAGCATAATCTTCCACCGCCTTCCAAACTCTAAAAATATTTTTATAGCAAATTTTTTCTATGTCCTCTCTTGAATATCCTCTTTTCAAAAGCTCTGCGATAAGATTAGGGTACATGCTCACATCTTTAAGCCCTGTGGGCAAAGAGTCTCCAACTCCATCAAAGTCTGAACCGAGTCCCACATAATCTATTCCCACCAAATTCACCACATGATCAATATGATCTGCTACTCTTTCAACAGAAGGGAAAGGGTTATTTTCCTCGGTATATTTCTTTATATATGCCTGAGCTGCAGAATCAGATCTGGATAGTTCATTTTCAGCTAGCCAGTTTACAATATGATCACGAACTTTATCTCTCCCTGCTGCATAGGCAGAATCGATGAAAGTACCTCCAAAATTGATCATCATCACCCCTCCATTTTTAGCCATTGCCTGGATCAATTCATCACTCATATTTCTTTCAAATCCCGGAGTAAAAACTCTTGCAGAAGAATGAGAAGCTATTGCAGGAACTTTGGTTACCTCCAAAGCATCCCTGAAGGTATTGTCAGAAACATGAGATAAGTCTACCATAATTCCAACCCGGTTCATTTCTTCCACCACTTGCCTACCATAATCAGATAGTCCTCCATGTGTTCCCGTGGTGTCATAACTGGCATCCCCTATCAAATTGTCTCTGCCATGAGTAAGTGTGATATATCGTATCCCTCTAGAATGAAAATATTCTACATTATCCAGATCATCCTCTATGCCAGATCCATTTTCCATCCCCATGGGTAAAGAAACCAGACCTTTTTCGAAGTTTGCCTCGATATCGGCGGGACTGTATGCCATTGCAAACTTATCTGGAAATGTATTTGCCAAACGCTCAGTCATCAGGATTAAAGAATCGGCTAGAGCTTTTGAAGCGCCTGGAACCTGCTGTAGATTCGCTGGAAGAAAAATGGACATAAATGGTGCGTCCAAGCCTCCTTCTTTGGTGCGCGGATAATCAAAGTTTCCACCTTCTGTTCTCACGGAAACATCAAGAATTTCCCTTTGAAGAGTAAAACCACCCACTTTCATCCGATATGGTAAATCTACATGCCCATCTACCATAATCGTATTTTGGGCTATTTCTGTGGCAAGCTCAAGCCTATCCTCATCGCTCATGGATTGAGAATTATTTTCCTCCGAAGGTTGGGAACAAGAAAATATGCCAATGGCAAGGATAATAAAAGGTAATAAACGCTTCATGATTTTTTGGTTTAGCCGGAAAAGATAGGAATTTTACTAAACGGGCTCAACTTATGTAACATTGTTGCAAAATTCTGGCACAGCAATGATTAAACACTTTTTTGTACATTTCATTTAAAAGTTACCCAACCTATGAAATACAGCCGTCTTTTGATCATTCTACTATTATTCGCACTCTCATGCGAAATCAAAATCGATAAACCTGGCTTTAGGATTCTTATCATCGAAGAACTTGCAGATGATGTCCAAGATGGTCGTTTATTGGTCATTCTTTCAAAAAATCCAGATTCGGAACCTCGATTTGGAATAAGTGATAATGCCGGGACAAATCAGGTGTTTGGGATGGATTTCGATTCATACGATTCAGGGAAAGAACTGGTTTTGGATCCTGAGAGCTTTGGGTATCCGGTGGAAAATATTGGAGATCTTCCTGAAGGAGAGTATTATGTACAAGCCTTCATTCAAAAGTATGAAACCTTCGAACGAGGCGATGGCCATACCGTAAAGCTGCCAATGGATCAAGGTGAAGGCAGGAAATGGAACCGTGCCCCGGGAAATATTTATAGCCTTCCCAAAAAGGTTGATCTTAAATCTGGATTTAGTACAGCTTTGGTCATCGATCAAATAATTTCAAAAATTGAAGAGCCGGAAGACACAGAATACATTAAGCACATCAAAATGAAATCCGATCTGCTGTCTGAATTCTGGGGAAGAGATATGTACCTGGGAGCACATGTCTTACTACCAGAAGGCTTTGATGAAAATCCAAATGCGCATTATCCACTTATGATATTCCATGGGCATTTTCCGGCAGACTTTGGTGGTTTCAGAACCACCCCACCTGATCCGGATTTGCCTGAAGATGACTACTCCGCCCGCTTTGACATCTATGGCTATGAAAAAATCGTACAGCAAGAAGCCTATGATTTTTATAAAAAGTGGACTTCTGATGACTTTAAGAGATTCATTATAATCCAGATTCAGCACCAAAACCCATATTACGACGATAGCTACGCGGTGAACTCCGAAAATCTTGGGCCTTACGGTGATGCTATAACCTATGAATTAGTTCCTCATATTGAGGAGAAATTCAGGGGAATTGGTGAAGGTTGGTCAAGATTTCTATACGGTGGTTCTACTGGTGGTTGGGAAGCTTTGGCCGCACAAGTGAAATATCCGGATGAGTACAATGGATGCTTTGCAGCCTGCCCTGACCCAATAGACTTTCGGGCCTACATGCTGGTCAATATTTATGAAGATGAAAACGCCTACTATGTCGAAGGGGATTTTAAGAAAACTTTACGTCCAGGACATCGGGATTACTTGGGAAATGTAGATGCCACGCTGAAGGATATGAATCACCGTGAACTAGCCTTGGGAGGAGATAAATCCAGATCGGGTGATCAAATGGATATTTGGCAGGCAGTCTATTCTCCCGTGGGCGAGGATGGTTACCCAAAGCCTATTTGGGATCGTTATACAGGAGAAATTGATCATGAGGTAGCCGAATATTGGAAGGAAAATTATGACCTTCGCTACATCATGGAAAGGGACTGGGAGACCCTAGGTCCAAAGCTCGAAGGTAAGGTTCATATATACTGTGGTGATATGGACAATTACTATTTGAACAATGCTGTTTATCTCGCTGAAGATTTTTTGGAAAAAACCCAAAATCCTTATTATGGGGGGACGGTTGCTTATGGTGACCGTGCAGAGCACTGCTGGAATGGAGATCCGAATCTACCAAACTACCTTACTCGACTTCGGTATAATACCATGTATCTGGATGAAATAGAAGACCGATTAAGGGAATCCGCACCTGAAAACTTTAATCAAGAAAATTGGACTTTATTAAAAAACTAGAAAAATGAAAAATCTATCTAAACTTACATTTCTGGCATTTACGTTAGTATGCCTTTATTCCTGCGGTCCGCAGAAAACTGAGGAGGTCACAGAGGAAATAGCTGTGGTCGAAGATGCTAAAACACCTAGTCTCACTTTGGTAGGAGAAACCGGGGAAAGCTTGATCACGAATGAATCAGTGCTTTATGATGCTGAGAGCGGGGCCATCTATGTTTCGAATATTGAGGGAACACCAACTGAGAAAGATGGAAAGGGCTCAATTTCTATCATTGACAAGGAAGGCAATGTCATCAACCAGGATTTTGTAACTGGTCTTGATGCCCCAAAAGGAATGGGTATTGCCAATGGAAATCTATATGTAACAAACATTGATGAACTAGTAGAAATTGACATTGCATCTGCATCCATAAAAAATCGATACCCTGTAGAAGGAGCAGATTTTCTAAATGATGTAGACACGCATGATGGAAAAGTATATTTCACAGATATGAATACCGGCAAGGTGCATATGCTTGATGGAGGAGAAGTATCTACTATTTCAGAAGGTCATGAATCCATCAATGGTATCGCAGTTGCTGATGATGGTACCATCTATGGACTTGATGCGAGTGGTCTTATTAAATGGAATGCAGATGGCACCACGTCCATTGTCAACTCAGAAGTGACTGGCGGTGATGGTTTAGTCATTCTTGGAGATGGCAACTTCATTGCCTCCAGATGGATGGGAGAGATATGGTTTGTGACTGAAGGAGGCCAGACGCTTATGCTGGATACGAAAGCAGAAGAATCCAATACTGCTGATATTGGTTTTATTCCTGAGGAGAATTTGGTTTTGGTGCCCACTTTCTTCAAGAATAAAGTGGCTATGTATCAGATTGATTACTAATCAAAGTACTATTGAAAATAGGAGCTCTGAAATTTCAGGGCTCTTTTTTTATGCATTTCTGGAAATAATTATCAACGCTAAGCCTGCAATAAAAAACAGGAACATGAGGCGAACTAATGTATTTGTTCCTTTTGGTCCATCTTTAAATTCTTTCCATACAAAAACTCCCCATGCCGCAGCCACCATTGTCGCTCCCTGACCTAATCCATAAGAAATTGCAAAACCAGCTTTTTCTCCTGAAATCACGCTGAGTGACATGCCAATGCACCAAATGATCCCTCCAAGTATTCCTACCAGATGAAGCTTTGGGTTACCCAATTTGAAATAATCCGAATAGGTAGTGGAATTACCTTGAAGGGGTTTGTACATGAAGAAGGTGTTCCAAAGGAAATTTGAGACAAAGATTCCAATAGAAAAGACGAATACAGCCGAATAAGGCGTCATAAGTCCTTCCTCAGGCTGCGCAAAGTCAGTGGAAATTGATGCCGCTACAAAACGATAAAAGAATCCCATCAAAACACCACCTGCTATCGAGAGCAAAATTCCCTTTGTAGGAGTTTGAGATTTTCCTTGTGACAATTTACCATAGGCCACGGCATCGATAATAATAGCAATAACCACCAGTCCTACTCCAAGAAACAAAATAACAGGATCTCCAATTGGTTCCGCCATATAATTCACCAGAACACCCAGTACTAAGGCGATTCCAATGCCCACAGGAAACGCCACTGCCATTCCAGCAATATCAATAGCTGCCACAATCAGTAAATTGGCCAAATTGAAGATAATCCCTGCTATCAAAGCGGATATAATACTTTCCGAATCCGCTTGACCTAAATCGGTCAAAAAGGATCTGCCTCCTTCTCCCATACTGCCTAGGGTTAATCCAAAAATCAAAGAGAGAATTACTATTCCCAGTGCATAGTCCCAATAAAACAGGGGAAAGGGCCAGGATTTAGAGGCTAACTTCTGTGTATTTGCCCAGGAACCCCAGCAAATCATGGTAATTACACAAAGGACGACAGCAAGTCCATAAGATTCAGGAATAAACATAGATTTTGAGGTTAGGTGATTTCGTCTCGGAATGGCTGGGAGTCTTGTGCTCCCATTCGGGTTACGGAAATGGATGCTGCTTTGCTGGCAAAAGAAATTGCTTCTTTCAAGTCTTTCCCTTCATTCAGCCCAACAACTAAAGCTCCGTTAAATGTATCTCCTGCGGCAGTAGTATCCACAGCCTCCACCGGGAAGGAGGGAATTAAACCAGACTCAGTTTCCGTCGAGAAATAAGCTCCTTTTGAACCCATAGTGATGATCACAGTGGACACTCCATGTGCTCTGAGTTTTTCTGCTGCGGCTTTCGCTGACTCCACATCTTGAATTTTTATTCCTGTAAGAATTTCCGTTTCGATTTCATTTGGGGTGATTATTTCCAGTTTACTGAGACAATCTGAACTTAAATTGGCCGCAGGTGCGGGATTAAGGACAACTTTTTTTCCATGAGACTCACACTTTTCCACCAGGTATTCAACGATATCCATTGGTATTTCCAGTTGAATCAAAACGAACTCTACATCATCAAGGCAATCATCCAGATTATCAATGTCAGATTCGGTAAAAGTATTATTAGCACCAGAAGCCACTGAAATGCAGTTCTCCCCTCTTTCATCTACCATGATCAAAGCTACTCCCGAATGAACCTGTGGATCTTTTAAAATTTTAGAGGTATCTATCCCCACTCTTTTAAATCCTTCAATTGCAGCTTCGCCATAAAGATCCTGGCCTACCTTTGCCATGAAAATCACATCCCCATTCAACTTTGCGGCTGCTACGGCTTGGTTTGCCCCTTTGCCCCCGGCAAAAGAAAAAAAGTCACCTCCTAATACAGTTTCTCCCGGTTTTGGAAGTTTAATTGATTTAACCACCATATCAGTATTACTACTGCCCACCACAAGGATTTTCTTCATAGAGATTGGAGAATTACTTAGGAAATTAAGTTAGTAATATTTCTTAAATTCCTGTACGTCAATAATTACCGCTGGAATTATAAAAAGCCCATATTTGGACTTCTAGAATCTTTTTCTAACAAAATGTACTTAACTTAGTACTGTTATTGTACGTGAAAAAAGGAAGATGAGCAAGGAGAAAAAAATAAACTATGAACTAGAGAAAAATCTGGAGGTAATCTCTCAGATTGAAGATACTGTAGCTGACGCTGTGGACAACATTCTCGTAGATCCAGATGATTGCTGGCAGCCCTCAGATTTTTTACCAGACTTTGAAAGCCCTGGAGTTTACGATGAGATCAAAGAGCTTCAGAGACGTGCAGAAGGCATTCCCGATACGGTTTTAAGTTCTCTGGTAGGAAATATGATCACCGAAGAAGCTCTGCCTAGTTATCAGACCTATTTCAATTTACTTGAAGGGATTAATGAAGAACGAAATCTTTTTAATCCTTCTGGTTGGGTGAGATGGTCGAAAGCATGGACTGCTGAAGAAAACCGTCACGGTGATTTATTAAATAAATACCTCTACATGACTGGCCGGGTGGATATGAGAGCTGTTGAACAGACCATCCACAGGTTATTACATAATGGCTTTGACCCAAATACGGATGGGGATCCATATCAGGCCATGATCTATACTTCCTTTCAGGAAAGAGCTACTAAGATCTCACATGTCAATACAGGGAAACTTGCGGATAAGGCCGGAGATACCGTTTTGTCAAGAATCTGTAAAACAATCGCAGGAGATGAAGCTAGGCATGAAAAAGCTTATAAAAGCTTTATGACCAAGATTTTTGAAATTGACCCAAATGGTGCTATTCAAGCTTTCGAGCAGATGATGCGGAAGCAAATTGTAATGCCAGCAATCATGATGGGTGAAGGAGGAAAGAATCCCTCCCTTTTTGCAGATTTTTCTGCTATTACTCAGAAAATAGGAATTTATACTGGTTGGGATTATGCACGGATTATCGACCATTTAGTGAAAATTTGGAAGGTTGAGAGTCTCACAGGGCTCAATGACATGGCAGCCAAAGCCCAAGACTATCTCTCAAACTTAGCGGATCGATACGCAAGGCTGGCGGATAGGATGAAAGCTCCTGACGAGATTAAACTAGCCTGGATGAAATAGCAGATAATCCCTCAGAATCCTGAGGGATTTTTTTTATGTTGGGCTAAAACTTCCATCCAAATGAAAATATCCTCGGCCTGCCTTCTAATCGGTCTACTGATTTCAAACTTACTATGGGCCCAAGATCTTAAGGTAAATTCTGATCTCCTAAATAAGAATCTCCAGGAGCTAGCCAAAATTGGAAAAAATGAAAATGGGGGTTCTGATAGGATTGGATTCAGCGATTTTGACCTTGAGGGCCGAGCTTTTACAATGAAGCTGATGAAAGAGGCTGGTATGGAGGTAAGCATAGACGCGGCAGGTAATATTATTGGTTCTGTGTATGGAACTGTACCCGGTTTAAGCAAAATTGCTTTTGGTTCTCATATCGATGAAGTACCAAACGGAGGAGATTATGATGGTCCTGTTGGCTCTTTAAGTGCCATTGAAGTAGTAAGAACTATGCAAGAAGCAGGATATTCCTCCCGGCATCCTCTGGAAGTAATCATTTTCGCAAATGAAGAAGGAGGGGTGATCGGTAGCCGGGGTAAAGTAGGAACTTTAAGTCAGGCAGCTCTCCAAGTGGTCAGTTCAAGTGGACTCACCATGGCAGAAGGAATAAAAAAAATTGGCGGAAACCCGGATAAAATTGAAGAGCAGGTAAGTAAGGAAGGAGAATATGCTGCCTACTTGGAATTGCATATCGAACAAGGTGCAAACCTTTTTCAGGAAGGTTTAGAAATCGGTGTGGTTGAAGGAATCGTGGCAATTGAGTGGTGGGATTTCACATTTAAGGGTATAACAAACCATGCAGGAACGACTCCGATGAATATGAGAAAGGATGCCCTGCTCCCTGCGGCCCAACTAGTTTTAGATATTAATGAAATTGTCAATTCATTTGATGGAGCGCATGTGGGCACCGTCGGAAAAATTCAAGCTTTCCCTGGAGCGGGGAATGTGATTCCCGGTGAAGCGAAAATCACTCTTGAGATTCGAGATCTTTCATCTGAAAAAATATGGGCGATATATGCTGAAATAGAAAAAAGGGCCAAGGAATTGGCTCAGCAGGCCGGAATGGGGCTAGACATAGATCATATTGAGGTGGCCAGTGAATCTGCGTTGTCAGATCCAAAAATTCAGAAAATGATAGAAAAGTCAGCGAGCGACCTTGGACTTTCATACAAGTATATGCCAAGTGGAGCAGGACATGACGCCCAGGAAATGGCTAGAATTACTCCAATCGGGATGATTTTCGTTCCAAGTAAAGATGGAATTAGTCATTCTCCGGATGAATATACCTCTCCCGAGGATGTAGCAAATGGAGCCAATGTACTTTTGAGAACTATTTTGGAGATAGATAAATCCGGATTAGAGTAGATCAAAGTTGCCCACGCTTTTTAACGCTCTCTGCTTCATTAAGTCCAGTTTTTAACTTTCTCAAAGATTCTATGGAGCTCTTGGATTTTTCTTGATCAATAGTGAGCTGTAGACCACAGCCATGGCAATTCACTGGTTCATAATTCAAAAGAGCATCCATGGTGATAATAAGTCTGGTTCCGCATTCAGGACAATTTAATCCGGGCTGTTTGGCAATTTCAATCTCAGGGACTTCTTCCTTTTTGTCAACCAGTTTGGTACTTTCTGTCGATACTCCAAAAAATTTCAGTACGCTTTCTTTTATTTTGGCAAACCAGTTAGCCATCAGTTTTCCTTATCTGCATTATCCAAGATATTCAAGAGCTGAACCATTCCTATAGTAGGTTCGGCTTGTGCTAAACGGATTTTCACATTCATGTTCGCAGTAGCAGAATTTGTAGTGTTTGCTTTTCCTTCTTGTGCTTTTTTTCCAATTATGGCCTTTAATCTAAGAGATCTGCTCAAAAAAGGAGATCTTCTGTCTTTTCCTGAAGAACTTTCCCCTCCTTCGGTGCTAGAATTTGGTTGACTTAATGCTAAGTCAAATTCGATTTCTGCCTCAGCAACTTTCAAAGAAGGAATAGGGATTACGGTAAGAAGTGGAACAGAGATATTTGTCATCCTAGTTTGACCATCTGCTTCTATCCTGTTATAGGAAAAAGTTACATTTCGAACGGTCCCAAAATTACCATCCTCATTCACTTCACTTTTTGAAAAACCAACCTCCTGGATGAACTCTGCCGTGGCCTTAGCGGCGATTGCCTCTGCCTGAACTACAGCTGCCATTGGGGCACCCAATAAATCAGAAATATATTTTGGTGTGATCATTATGAATTTGTTTAAAGAATAGGTTCTTGATCATCATCTAAAAGTGTGAAATCCTGCGCACTCAATGAGAATTTGATTGTACTTATGGTTTCGGGTTGTGCATTTTTAATGGCTTCACCATCTACATTGACGTTTAGAACAGTTGTCATATTCTTGGACATGATATCATTTATACCTTGTTCAAAAAGGGGCAGTCTTTCATTAATAACCTTTTCTGTGGCAAGTTTCAAACTAACATCATCTTCAAATTTCTCTGGGTTTATATTTGCCATGGCAGGTTTGGAAGCCTTCAGCCAATTTGGGACATCCCTTTGGGGCTTATTTAACACTTCCGCCTTTATATTGATTGCTTTTTCTAGGCTCGCTTTGGGTTTAGGATCATTTATACTTTTTCCACCAAATAATACGTTAAATGTTCTATTTCCAGCCTTTAGAGCCCCTATTTCTACCTTTTTATTCTCATCTTTTTTTACGGAAGTTACCTCCACTTTTTTAGATTTTAAGGAGGAGGTCAAGGCTTTGGCATCTTTGAGAGCTTCAGCTTCTGAATCATACTCTTTATCAACTAAAAATTCTGATTTACCCTGGTCATCTAATCCCATTAATCTAAAATCTCCTTTATCGGTAGGAACTATGGCCATTGAAGAGGAACGTTTTACTACAGGAAGAAGGTCAGGGATTGCGTTTCTCAAGCCATTTGCTGCAAGGTCTTTAGTTTTTGATGGATCATTTGGCTTGAAGCTTTTTACTAAAATATCAGACATTTTTTCCTTCAAAGACAGTTCCCATTCCTTTGATGGATAGATTTTACTAATCCCTTCATAAAGCTCATTTGTCTTGGTAACATTTTCAACTGCCTTTTTGACTGACGAAGCTGTTTCATCAGTAAAAGTTTTAATAAAATCATTTACCTTTTTCCGAGTGGCAGCATTATCAATCGGCTTTTCTTCCACTGAATTTACTGCATACTTAATTTCAACCTCAAGATTTTCAATGTTTATTCTTGGGACTGGAAAATAACGGAGAATTTTATCTGCAGCATAAGTTCTAGCTAGCTCGCTTGATGTTTGATCAGCTTTTGCCTTTGCTTCATTAATGTCGCTTAGAATGGACGCTATTATACTATTCAACTGGCTCATTGCATGTTGATTAGAATGAAGTTAAGGTGTAGATGGTTTTTCAAGGATGGCTTCCTCCATTATACCCAGAATCTTGGCTAGCCCTGCAGGCATTTCATCTTGAACAGCCTTTACCTTGACATCCATTTGATACTGTGTAGCAGTATTAACCTTGTTACTTTGGTAGCTACTCCAATTGTTTCGTGTAGAAACTTTGGCATTTAGATTAAATTTCACTGGAGAAAAGAACCCGCCAGCTTTAAAATTCATAGTTGTATCTGTTGCTACAGAGCCGCTAGAAGCACTTCCACGACGATATTCCTGTTGTTCAGTGATGTTGGCTGTGAACTGGATAGTCATCTCTTCAATTCGAATAAATGGGATTGGAACAATGGTCAAAATTGGAACTGTTAAGGTTACATTTTCTTCCCCTGCATCATTATCCTCGACACTACCACCTGCCGTCTTTCTCGAATACTTAAAAGTGACGTTTCTAACATCTCCTATATCCTCATCTTGCTCGCCATTGAGTTCAGGTGGCGAAGCTTTAAACCCGACTTCTTTAATAAAATTTACTGTTGATTTGGCAGCTAAGGCTTGGGAATGAATAGCTGCAATCATCGGTCCGCCGATTATTCGGCCAAATGGAATGGACCTGAGGGTACGATTCACGTAGCTCATGACAAAAGAATTTTAAAGTGAAAAATTAAATTGAGCTTATCTCAATTACCTGAATATAAGCACTTTAAATCCAGTTACCAATTTATTACAATCTTTTCTTCAAATTTTATAACAAATAGTAATTCCTTTTATCAACTATCTATGATATCATTTGAAATGATTTTATACATTTCCGCCAACTCTGGATTATAAGAAAGGAATTGATAATGCTCATCCAAGGTCTCATAATCTTCCCGAATAGCGGGTCCTGTTTGAGCCCGTTTCGCTCCAATTTGTAGACTCTTTGAAATGGTTTCGATGATCAAGGGTTTTAGCATTTCGTAGGACAGACCTTGTCTTTGCATCACTTCTTCTGCAACCCGAAGCATGTGATTGGAGAAATTACTCGCAAAAACGGCAGCCACGTGGACAGCTTGTCTGTCTTTGGACCGAATTGGGTAGGCTTGGGATTTTAAGGATTTGGCCAAAATTTTCAACCTTCTCAGTATCTCCTGATCCTCAGATTCGATTAAAAAAGGCACTTCTGAAATATCCATTTCTTTTCCCTTAGAAAAGGTTTGCAAAGGATAAAAAACCCCAGTATAGGTTGCCGAACTATAATTGAGTACATCCAGAGAAACTGTCCCCGAAGTATGAATGAGAATAGCGTTTTCAGGTAGGATAATTTCATCTGCGATTTCCTGTATGGCACCATCGCTAACCGAAATAATGAAAACACTGGCCTTACTTTCTGAAAAGTCTAGATCAGTTTTAATCTCGGCTGCATAAAGCCGACCTGCAATTTGATCGGCGCCTTTTGAGCTTCGAGCATATACTTCAACTAAATCATGTCCCGCATCTTCCAGTGCAGGTGCCAGGTGCCAAGCCACATTACCGGCACCGATAATCGCAATTTTAAATTTCATCTTTTAAATAACCCATTTATCGGTAAAAGAAAAAGCCATCTCAGGATCCTGAGATGGCTTTAAATAAAGTCTCATTCATTTTAAATATGAATTGCTCGATTATCTGTTGCAGCTAAACAAGCCTCTCTAAAGGCTTCAGTGTATGTGGGATGAGCATGTGACATCCTAGCAATATCCTCCGCAGATGCCCTGTACTCCATTGCCACCACAGCTTCAGCAATCATATCAGCTGTCCTTGGTCCTATCATATGAACGCCCAAAATTTCATCTGTTGTAGCATCAGCAAGAACTTTTACTAAACCATCAGTATCCATAGATGCTCTTGCACGTCCGGATGCCATGAAAGGAAATTTACCCACCTTGAATTTCTTTCCCTGCTCTTTCAATTGTTCTTCTGTATAGCCTACTGAAGCTACCTCAGGCCATGTATAAACTACTCCTGGAATAAGATTATAATTAATGTGAGGCTTTTGGCCAGCAAGCTGCTCCGCCACCAATGTACCTTCTTCTTCCGCTTTGTGCGCAAGCATGGCTCCCCTGACCACATCACCAATTGCATAGATATTTGGAACTGAGGTCTGAAGATGATCATTCACTTCCACCTGTCCACGATCCGTAAGCTTCACCCCTGCTGCTTCTGCATTTAATCCATCGGTGTAAGGTCTTCTACCAATGGAAACCAGAACATAGTCTCCATCAATTTCAATCGATTCGCCTTTTGGGTTTTCCGCAGTCACTTTCACCGATTTTCCCTTTCGGGTGACGCCGGTCACTTTGTGTTTAAGGTAAAATTCAAAGCCGAGTTTCTTCAAAGATTTTTGAAGCTCTTTACCCATCGTTTTATCCATAGAAGGAATCAAGCCATCCATGAATTCCACGACTGAAACCTTGGCTCCCATTCTACCATAAACCGATCCTAATTCCATTCCAATGACACCTCCACCAATAATGATCAGGTGTTTAGGAATTTCTTTCATTTTCAAAGCTTCAGTTGAAGTAATTATTCTCTCCTTATCAAGCTCAATAAATGGAAGATTAGCAGGCTTTGATCCAGTAGCAATGATGATATTCTTTCCTTGGATCTGCTCAGATGAACCATCATCTTTCGTCACTTTCACAGTGGTATTATCCACAAATGATCCCATTCCCTGATGTACATCAATTTTATTCTTTTTCATCAGGTATGATATCCCATCCACATTCTGCTTGACCACATCCTCCTTTCTGGCAATCATCTGCTTCAAATCAACTTTCAGATTACTCAAGTTTATTCCATGAGTTTTAAATGTATGAGCAGCATTATGAAAATGCTCTGAAGAATCCAAAAGAGCCTTAGAAGGAATACAACCCACATTCAAACAAGTCCCGCCTAAAGTCGGATACTTCTCGATAATGGCCGTTTTCATTCCTAGCTGAGCACAGCGGATTGCCGCAACATATCCTCCCGGCCCGGAACCTATTACAATAACGTCGTACATTCTATTTCAGATTTTTGAATTTAAAATTGGAGTGATTATACCCCGAAAAGAAGGCGAGTTGGATCCTCAAGAAGCTCTTTGACACGAACCAGGAAGCTTACTGATTCCCGTCCATCGATAATTCTATGATCATAGGACAGGGCGATATACATCATTGGAAGGATTACCACCTCTCCGTTTACTGCCATAGGTCTTTCTACAATATTGTGCATTCCTAGAATGGCCGATTGAGGTGCATTGATGATTGGAGTGGACATCATGGAACCAAAGATTCCCCCATTGGTCAGGGTGAATGTTCCTCCAGTCATCTCCTCAATGGTCAGCTTATTTTCACGGGCCTTTGTTGCCAATCGAACTACTTCTTTTTCGATTTGATCAAAAGTCATGGATTCCGCATTTCTGATTACCGGAACCACAAGACCCTTGGGTGCAGACACCGCAATAGAGATATCGCAATAATCATTAAAGACCATTTCGTTACCATCAATTTTGGCATTTACTGCTGGCCATTCCTGAAGAGCTACACAAACCGCTTTCGTGAAGAATGACATAAAACCAAGGCCAACACCATGCTTTTCTTTGAATTGCTCTTTGAATTTTTTTCTCAGGTCCATAATCGGCTTCATGTTCACCTCATTGAAGGTGGTGAGCATGGCCGTTTCATTTTTAACCGCTACCAATCTCTTAGAAACCGTCTTTCTAAGGGAAGACATTCGCTCCCTTCGCTCATTTCTCGAACCCGGAACCTGAATAGCCTCTGGCTCAGAAGAAGACGATGAACTACTCGATTTCGGCGCTGAAGGCTTTTGAGCAGCCTGAGCATCTTCTTTGGTTATTCTTCCGTCTACTCCTGTACCCTTTACTGAATCTGGAGAAATCCCTTTTTCAGCTAGTATTTTTGCGGCAGCTGGAGAAGCGTGTCCCGTAGCATAAGACTCTTTATTTTCGGGTTTAGGACTAGATGAATTTGTTTCTTCCGACTTTAAAGGCTCAGAAGATTTTTCTGGTGCTTCATCCATTACTTCGATTTTGCATATCAGTCCGCCGATTTCAAGAGTATCCCCTTCTTGGGCTACATGTCTAAGGATACCATTTGCTTCTGCAGGAAGCTCGAAAGTAGCTTTGTCCGAATCAACCTCAGCAATGATTTCATCCAGTTCCACATAGTCTCCATCGCTTTTCAACCAATTAGCCAGAGTCACCTCAGTGATAGATTCTCCGACCGTAGGGACTACCATTTCTTTCACTTCTCCGCTTGGCTTTGGGCTTTCGGATTTAGGAGATTCAGAAGATTTCGTTTCTTTTGATTTGGATTCTGAAGGCTTAGAGTCCACTCCGGATTCATCTATGGTGCAGATCAGAGCTCCAATCTCAAGAGTATCACCTTCTTGAGCGACTATTTTTAAAATTCCATCGGCTTCGGCCGGTAGTTCAAAAGTAGCTTTGTCAGACTCCAATTCACATAGAACTTCATCCATTTCCACATGGTCTCCGTCTTTTTTGAACCATTGCCCAACCGTCACTTCCGTGATCGACTCACCAACCGTAGGTACTTTTATTTCTTTGCTCATCCGATTATTGTTTTGTCCCTTTCAGCCAAGCTGAATGATAATGTAATTCAGGTTTATTGTTGTTATTTGGTACTTAAAGCTTGCTTAATTATGCCCTTTTGCTCTTCAACATGGACTTTGTTATAGCCCGTGGCAGGAGATGCACTCATCTTTCTGGCAATGACACGCATAGGAATCTCTTTATAAAGCATTCTAAGAAGATAGCCCCAGGCACCCATATTCTCAGGCTCTTCCTGAACCCAAACTACTTCAGCGTTCTTATAAGAATCCAGGACCTTTTTAATCTGCTTAATTGGCAATGGATGAAGCTGCTCAATTCTTACAATAGCAACATCCTTTACACCTTCCTTCTCCCTAGCTTCTTCCAGATCATAATAAATTTTTCCTGTACACAGGATCACTCTTTTAGTATCCTTTTTAACCGTAAAAGAATCTGGAATTACTTCCTTGAATGATCCAGAAGTAAACTCTTCTATTGGAGAAATCACCTTAGGATGTCTAAGGAGAGATTTTGGAGACATCACGATACAAGGTTTCCTAAACTCCCATGCAAGTTGTCTGCGGAGCAAGTGGAAAAAGTTTGATGGGGAAGTCACGTTTGCCACAACCATATTATATTCAGCGGAAAGCTGCAAAAATCTTTCTGGCCGGGCATTGGAGTGCTCAGGACCCTGGCCTTCGTAGCCATGAGGCAAAAGCATTACTAAACCATTCATTTTTTGCCATTTAGATTCCCCTGAAGAAATAAATTGGTCAATCATAGTCTGGGCCCCATTGGCAAAGTCCCCAAATTGGGCTTCCCAGATTGTTAAGGAATTTGGATTTGCCATACCGTACCCATACTCAAAACCAAGCACGGCATACTCCGATAAAAGAGAATTATAGATGTAGAACTCACCCTTTTTCTCCTTCATTTCTTTTAGAGAATTGTATGGTTTGTTGCTGGTGGCATCATGCAATACGGCATGCCGGTGGGAGAAAGTTCCTCTTTGGCAATCCTGACCTGTAAGTCTAACCGTCTTCCCTTCCAGAAGCAAAGAGCCATAAGCTAAAAGTTCAGCTGCTGCCCAATTCAATTGTTTGGACTCAAAGAACATTTCTTTCCTTTGCTTCATCTGTACCTCAATCTGCTTAATTGGCTTAAAGCCTCTGGGCAAAGTAGTAAGTGCATTCGCAACTATGTTGATGTCCTTGTCTTTCATCCCTGTTTCAGGAGATTGGTCAAAATCCTCAGGGGTAGATCTTCTCAGTGAACCCCACTCCCTTTCAAATTTGGTAGCCTGATATGGCAATGGCTTTTCTTTGACGAGATTCAATCGGTCCTGAAGGAGTTGCCTAAACTCCTTATCCATTTGAGTAGCTATCTTTTTATCTAAATCACCACGCTCAGTAAGTTTTTTAGTGTAAATCTCTCGTGGATTCGGGTGCTTGGAAATGATGTTATAAAGCTCAGGTTGCGTGAACTTTGGCTCATCAGACTCATTATGTCCATGACGTCTGTAACAGACCATATCCACAAAAATGTCTTTGTTGAATTTATTTCTAAACTCAGCAGCAAGATTTGCCGCAAAGACCACTGCTTCAGCATCATCTCCATTCACGTGAATGACCGGAGCGTCAATTATTTTAGCGACATCAGTACAATAAATGGAGCTTCTTGCATCATCAAAATCGGTGGTAAAACCGACCTGGTTATTGATCACAAAATGAATGGTTCCCCCCGTATTGTAGCCCTTTAATTGGGCCATCTGAGTAACCTCGTAAACTATACCCTGACCGGCCACCGCAGCATCACCGTGGATCAAAATGGGAAGTACCTTTTTCTGATCACCATTGAATTCGTGATCAATTTTAGCTCTCATAAAGCCTTCAACTACTGGATTTACAGCTTCTAAGTGCGAAGGATTCGGCGCAAGTTTTAAGCGTACTTTGCCTCCATTGGGGGTAACTATATCACTAGAGTATCCCATGTGATACTTAACATCACCATCACCCATCGTAAGGTCTGGTTTTGCAGTTCCTTCAAATTCAGAAAAAATCTGCTCATAAGTCTTACCCATGATATTGGCCAAGACATTAAGTCTACCTCTATGAGCCATTCCAATCATAGCCTCTTCTACACCCAGATCAGTAGATTTATTTATTACTGCATCGAGAAATGGAATAGTACTCTCTCCACCCTCAAGGGAAAAACGCTTTTGGCCCAAGTACTTTGTATGAAGAAAGTTTTCAAATACTACAGCTTGATTAAGCTTAAAAAGAATTCTCTTTTTGATATCCTCACTTGGATTAAATGCCAGTGACTCTTTCTCCACTTTATTTTTAAACCAGTCAAGCATTTCAGGATCCCTAATGTACAGGTACTCGAATCCTATAGACCTTATATAAATTTTTTCAAGGGCTTCAACTATATCTGAAAGCTTTGCCTGACCAATCCCGATCTCATTTCCAGCCTGGAAAACTGTATTTAGATCCTCTTTTCCCAATCCAAAATCCTCTATATCCAAAAGAGCTTTTCTATCCCGACGCTGACGAACCGGATTAGTGGTAGACCTTAAGTGCGCTCTAGAACGATAAGCATGGATAAGTGCTCTAACCTTAATTTCCTTTGGCAGCTGCTCCATATCCATGATGGTACCAGGGGTGGCAAGTGCACCGCTTTTACCATTCGAACTGGTTTTAACTATTTCGCCATCTTCGTCACCGTAATTGGTTAAAGCAAAGTCGAATCCGTCAAAAAATTCCTTCCAACTTTGATCAATTGAGTTTGCGTCCTGCTTGTAATTTTGGTAAAGCTCATCAATGTAGCTCACATGTGCATTCGCTATGTATGAAAATTTATCCATGTCGTCATATTTGGAACTGTCAAAGCTAATGGATTGAGATGGGTTTAAAAAACTGTTTATTCGCTTATTCAAATATTTATAACAAAAAAAAGAGGCGCCAAATGACGCCTCTTTTATTATTCAAACTTATTAATTGAATATCGGTAATGGCTTACCATCTTGAGCAAAGATAGTAACCTCACCGGTCTCATTATCAGAGTTTAACCACACAAAGGTAAAGGACTCTGCAGAACTCGAAAGTAATGTAAGACTATAAGTCGCACCATACTTATCTGAACCAGACATGCTAATGTTACCGCATGCATCACTTATTCTAGCACTTCCACTACCCCAAGAATCACCATAGCAATCCCAGAAACCAAATGTACCATCTGAAACTTCATATACACCAGCTGCATTTGCCACTGGAGTCCATGTTGTAGTTCCTGTGATAGTACCATCACAGCTTCCATAGATAGAATCCATGTTTGTAGCAGAGAACTCATATGTACCTCCTAAATCAGAAGGACAAACCACCGCTACATTATAAAAGAATGGTGAAGCGTAGAAGGGACTACCCTTAACGTTTGCGTCAGCATTCGAATCTGTAAAGGATCTTCCAAATCTATCATTCAAAACCAGCCTAAATTCGAAAGCGTCACCGCCTTCAATATCCTCAGGTGTTAAACCTAGAGCCTGAATGGCCTCAGAGGCTGGAATTGAGAATGAAGTTCTAAGGAATCTAGATTCTGAATTCGGAGCGAAGTCAGATGCCTGTAAAGTCCTTACTAAAACATCTTCGCTTGAAATAGCTGGAATGTATTCAAGACCAACTCCCGGAATTAATCGTCGATGTCTTACTCTGATTTCTACTGTTTCTACAGTAGCACCATCTTCTGCATCAACTGCCTCTAAGGTTAAGGCAAAATTAGAATTGCCTAAATCGAAGAAGTTAAAATCCGTACTTGTTCGATCAATAGTCCTTAAGTACGCAGCGGTATCAAATGTGCTATAAGGGATATTTGGTTCTACAAAATCTCTACAAGAGCTGAGTAGAACTAGTGCTCCCAAAAGCAGTCCGAAGCTATATTTAAACATTTTCATAGTTTCTCTTTTTTTTGATTAATAAACCCAAGCATTACCTGCAGGATTTGTATCCCAGAACACTTGCACCGTTTGATCCGCTTTCTGAACCGCATTATTGTTTGTGGTCAGATAGTTTAATGGATAGAAGAATGATCTTGGGAAGTCACCAAAACTTGCCTGAAGACCTGGCTGCATATTATCAGGCTGTCCAGTTCTTCTGTACATGTTAAATGATTCTATACCATTACCATAAAGAGCCAACCAATATTCTCTACCAATTACTCTCATTCTGTCGGTATCAGAAGCTGCAGAAGAATACTCATTGCTCACATAGTTAATGTAATTTGCAACTTGCTGCGCATAGGCATCATCTGCTGTAAAAGCTTGGATGGTTGCTGCTTCTGGAGTAGACGTAGAGAAACTACGAACATAATCCATACTTTTCTGAATACCAGACTCAAGATATGTAGCTGCATCACCAGAAGTACCAAGGAAAAGTGCTGCTTCAGCTAGCATGAAGTCCACATAGGAAGCTAACATTACCGGCTGTATACCAGCTCCCTGTGCACCAAGGGTGATATCATTTACGGGGGCAGCTGAATCATCGTCAAATCGACCACCAGCAGGATATACTCCCCAAACCGTTCTTCTCAAACCATCTGGTGGAATACCATCTGGGTTCAAGTGATCTCTACCCCAGTAGCCTCTTTCACCAGGTAAACAGTAGATGAAATTCCCAACAAGATAATGAGATGGCGGAATGGTACCAATACACTCAATTTCGTCGGGGTCAGTACTATTCACTGTAGTCTGACGGTACATATAATATCTTACTCTAGGATCATCAAAGCCTTTGGCTTCAGTAAGATGCCACATGTAGTAAGTAGACTGATAGTCTCCACCACCACTCACATAAGTTCCTGTAAAACTAGGGTGACGAGAGTCAGGGTCAGCACTTGTTGTACCAAACTGGAAAACGAAGTCATCTCCTGCTTTCAGCATATTATCTGCAGCGATTAGAGCATTGATTCCAGAAGTAGACTCAGATGGATTTACAAGTCTAGTATTGATGTAATATCTCAACTTCATTGTATTTACCAGTCTTACCCACTTAGTGTAATTACCTCCATAGAAATAATCATTTGGAGAACCAGATGATTCTGCGGCAGTAAAGTGCCCTTCAGCCTCATTCAAGAGAGCTAAAGCATCAGAGTAAACCTGCTGCCCTGGATCAACATTCGGGAAGAAATTACTTGGATCAAGTGCCTCTCTAAAAGGCACATCACCATAAGAATCTACTAGATGGAATAAAACCATTGCCTGAATGGTCTTCGCTATCCCCATATGTCTCTGAAGATTAGCTTCTTCAGCGAGGGGCAAAAGGAAGTCAACATCGGCAAGGATACCTGCATAAGAATTTGACCAATAACCATTAGTAGTAGTTGGAGTATAAGCTCCTTCATACTGAGCACTACCCTGATTGATCATTCTTGTCAATCTCATCCCGTCGTCAGCAATGGCATCGAATAAACCGATATAACCGAGCTGGATGCTATTCAAAAGGAAATCCGGGTTTGCAGTACTTGCGTTAACTGCATTTGGATCTTCCTGCAAGTCTAAGTCACATGAAGCTGCAAAAACCATACTTGCAGCAATCATTATGCTATATATTTTTCTTTTCATTATTCTTCAGTTTTGGGGATTAGAAAGTAAGCGTTACCGTTCCACCAAATCTTCTGGAGCTTGGACCAGTCACAAAGTCGAAACCAAGACCGTTACCAACACCAGTTCCCAACACATCCACATCATAATTCATGTTTGGAGGGAAATTAAGTGCATTGAACCAAAGGTTGGTACCACTCACTGCAATAGAGGCTCTCTTGAATGGAGTCTTTGCCATTAGATTAGTTGGCAATTCATAACCCAAAGAAAGTTCTCTTAGTCTGATCATAGAACCGTCAAAAACGTTTGGCTCATCTGTTGCTCCCTGATATCCAGCAAAGAAATAATTAGATGCTGTAATCTGGATGTCGTTTGGAGTTCCATCTTCCTTCACGCCTGGCATGATGAAAGTTAGCTCTCTATCCACAACTGGATCTTTTGTTACCCCTCTTGCGAGAGTTGCAGTAACTGTATTCGAGAAGATTGCTCCCTTATGTCTGTACTCAAGCATTGCATTCAAAGTGAAACCTTTCCAGCTGAAGGAGTTAATCCAGGATCCATTCCATCTTGGGTTAGGATCACCTAGGGTTACAAGGTCAGCTGATGGCTTATAAAGACCATTCGCCAATACGATTGGTTCACCAGTTTGCTCATCTCTCTCGAAACCAATACCCTTGATTACGTTAAATGGCTCTCCTGGTACAGCGAAGTTTCCTAAGTTAGTGAAACCAGCTACCACAATTTGATCCAGACCAGCTCCAAGCTCAATAGTCTCAGTTCTGTACATACTCCAGTTTACAGTAGAGTTCCAGGTAAAGCCTGAGGCCGTAGAAATTGGAGTTACAGTAGCTTGGAATTCGATACCTCTGTTTCTAATCTTACCAATGTTGATCGCAGTTGAGGTAAATCCTGTCGCTGGGTCAATTGGGGATTGAGTGATCAAATCATTTGTATTCTTCTCATATAAGGAGAGATCGAATCTTAATTTATTATTGAACATTACTGCTTCAATACCAAATTCGATTTCCTCATGAAGCTCTGGCTTCAAGTTAGGATTACCCAAGGTGTTTGACACTGCATGAGTTTGGGTAACTGTTCCATCCACATCAAATGCACGCGCTGTCTGATTAAGAATGTTTCTGGTTCTATATGGTCTTGGGAAACCAGCAGAAGTACCATAACCTAACCTCAGTTTCAAGTCATTCACTGTATTTGAGTTCCAGTTGAACGCTGTACTAGGAATGAAAGAAACAGAAGCACCAGGATAAAGAATTCTTCGATTCTCAGGCTCTACAGTTGATGTCCAGTCATTTCTTGCCGAAACGTTCAAGTATAGGAAGTTAGAGTAGTCGAACGTTACGTTGGCATAAACCCCCATTCTTCTTTCTTCCTGAGTAAAGTTTAGATTTCCTCCATCGATAGCATCTCTACTAGCAGAAGTCTCAAAGTTTTGGTGACGGAAAAGCCCGAATGCCAATTGTCCCTGAGAAGAAATACCTGCTTGAGAATAAGAATCATATCTGGAGTTACCACCAAGAAGGGCAGACATTCCGAAATTATCGGAGAACTGCTTCTTCCAGTTCAAGACTAAATCCTGATTCCAAATGGTGTTGTTGATATTAATTGTAGTATAGACACCGGACTGAACAGCTTGAGATCCACCCAAGTGACCTTTGTTATACTTTGTCTCTTGAGTTTCGGTATAAGTATCCAGGCCTATTCTGTAAGTCAAAGAGAAATCATCATTAAAATCGTAAATCAACGACGTAGAATTGAAGAATCTCTGAACATCAGAAGTGTTCTTATAGTATCTCACTAACCAATTTGGGTTTAGAATACCATTATTATTTCTGTAATAGGTAGGTCTTTTGGTAACTGGATCTTCAAAAGGCAGACCTCCTAAATCAATAGAACGTGGTGTAAATAGCACTTCTGCAAATACAGAAGGAACACCACCACTAGCTCCAGAACCAAATGCCGCGTTAACAGGTGGCGACTCAAGATCTGTAATGGCAAAGGTGAAAGAAGAGTTAACAGAAAGCTTATCTGTTACTGCAGAGTTCACACCCAAACCAAAGTTATACTTCTTAAGCTCGTTACCAATTACGAATCCTTCTTCGTCTGTGTAACCAAAGCTTGCAGAATAACCAGTTCTGTCTGATCCACCTGCGATTTGCACAGATGTATTACTGATCAAACCAGTTTTGAAGAATACCTCAGAAACGTCTGGATATGCCTTATAGTCATACTGAACAGGAGTACCCCCTACGATTCCATCTACCCAAAATTCAGGGAAAGCTTCTCTAACGTAAGCTACACCAGAAACTGCATATGGATGGTTAATCGTTCTTCCTTCATCCAACCTTGGGCCGAAATTAGAGAAGAACAAACCTGGCGCCTGTTGGAAACCATTACCATAGACCTGACCATAAGTTGGCAAAGAAGCCGCCTCATTGGTAAAAATAGACTGATTGATAGTTACCTCAGCCGCTTTTCTTTTAGATGATCCAGACTTGGTAGTAATCAAAATTACACCATTTCTACCTTGATCACCATAAAGAACTGTTGCTGAAAGACCCTTCAATACAGACATGCTCTCAATATTGTTTGGATCAATATCAAGGAATCTTGAAGATGTAGTAGCGCCACCTCGGGTGAACCCGTTTTGAGCGTTTGTGCTAGTGTTAAAAGGAACACCGTCCACTACGAAAAGTGGCTGGTTAGAACCAGTAGCAGAAGAATAACCTCTAATTACCATGTTGGTACCTGATCCAGACATACCATTGGTGGAAGTAATATTCACTCCTGGAACTTTTCCTTGTAGCACTCTTGCCACATCTCCTTCAGGCCTATTTTCGAGCTGCTCGTTACCTACAGAGGTAACACCGTAGCCCAAAGCCTTCTTTTCTCTCTCGATTCCGATCGCTGTTACTACCACTTCGGATAGTTGTGAAGCGTCGGTCATGAGAGTTACATTAATTACAGTTCGGTTACCAATCGCCTCTTCCGCGGTCTGAAGACCAACAAAAGAGAAAATCAGCACATCCGACCCGTCAGGTACATTAATGGAATAATTACCGTCCAAATCGGTAGTTGTTCCCACTGTTGTACCCTTAACGAGGACCGTTGCACCTGGCAAACCTAGTCCATCTTCCTCGGAGATTACCGTACCGGT
The DNA here is from genome assembly GCF_030403435.1 of Algoriphagus sediminis. Taxonomy (GTDB): domain Bacteria; phylum Bacteroidota; class Bacteroidia; order Cytophagales; family Cyclobacteriaceae; genus Algoriphagus; species Algoriphagus sediminis. The sequence goes on along the minus strand of NZ_JAUEPH010000005.1, from coordinate 242,327 downwards.
AACCACCCGTTGCTGCGCCGACACCTGATAACTCAGTGTCATGGTGAAAAGCGCAACAACATAGAGTAAAGCTTTTCTCATAAGGTTTTAAGTTTAGTTGATTATCCAAAGAAAAATTATTTGAGCTGAATATCAAAATTGATCAAATAACAATTTTTAACATGGTTTTAGATAATTTTTTCATCTTTTATTTATAAAAATGTCTTTTTTTTACCTTTTAGGTACGTGTTTTATGGTTAAAGATAAATTAATTGAGTCATCTACTGTTTAACGGTGAATTATCAGGGCGAGCGGTTGAAAAAATTGATTCTTTGGTAAAATGATGATAATGTGAAAAAATTAGCTCAGAATTAAAGGTTTTTTAACCTATTCGAAACAATATTTGGGGTTTCTTTAAATTTGATAAAAATAAAAAAAAAGAACCTTTTGAATATTCCTTAAAATCCAAATTTTAAATTCCTGATATTTTATTTTAGTGGCTTTAGAATCATTAATTACAGTTTAAAAAAATTTTATTCGGAGGGTCGATAATCTCGGAGAAATTCACCCGATTTTTTTTTTATTTTTTTTCACATGGGTTAAAAAACTCGAGTTTTTTTAGAAATAATGGATGAATTCTAAATTCTAGGCTTCAAATTCTTAATGAATTCGGAAATTTTTGTAAAATTTTATAAAAGTTGGGGTTGACTTAAATTACCTAATATTCGTTAAGCCCTCTCCAGTAATCACATGTGTGAGCTTAACATCATGAGGTTCTGAAGGTAGATTTTCCTCTGGGGGAAAAAAGCTTAGGCCGATTCTTTCTACACCTTCACTCAGATTCGCTAGGAACTTGTCGTAGTACCCCTTACCATAGCCAATTCTATTTCCGCTTTGGTCCCAAGCCAAAAGTGGAATGAGCACCAGGTCTATTTTTCTCCAGTCAGCAATTTCCGTTTTCTTCGGAACTGGTATCCCATATTCTCCTGCCTCAAACTTCGAGCCTTTGACTAAGCGCAACGTCTTCATTTCCTTTTTTTCCGAATCTAGCAATCCGGTATAGATAACATGTCCCCTTTCCCAGATTCCGTCCAAAAAACAAAGGGTATCCACTTCATTTAACCTTTCAATCGGTAAAAAGGTGTGTATATGGCATGTCTGAGATTTCGAATCCAGAAAACTAAAAAAATGGCCTTTAATCCTCTCAGACTCTTTTTTGATATCTGATTCAGAAAGTGATTTTCGTAATGCCTTGTATTTTTTTCTAAGGGTGTCCTTGCTCTCCATCAAAGTTCCAGAATCCACATCTTAAAATCCAGGGGATCAAATGCCTCAATAATCTCCTCAATTAATTCAGGCCTTGCCAGATAAAATTGCTGCATGTTGACTACCCTTTCCTGAGGTGAACCTCCGGGATAAGCATAATCTCGAATGGCTTCTACACGATCGAAAAGAACATCGTGCCGCTTCTTTTCAGCCTTCCTTAATTTTGCACTCATTTGATCGAGGATTTTAAGGGATCTCACCTTACCAGCCTGGAAAGCATCCATCAGGCTCTTCTCTAATTTGGAAGCAGATTTCCCAGCTTCATCATAGATTTCTTCCAGCTTGACCCTTTCATTTTCCAGATCCAGCTCTACTTGTGCATGAGTTCTTACATACTCAGCTTTCCAAGATTCCAAATCCTGAAAAATGTCTTTAAACTCCCACCCTATAGCTTTTATCTTCTCTACCACCCTTGGTTCAAGAAGAAGTCCAAAGTTTCTAGGCAGTAAAACCGGAAATGGTGTCTCAAACTCCTGGAAAACTTCTTTCAATTGTAACCAATAAACCACCTCAGCGGGACCTCCAAGATATGCGACGTTTGGGAGAATAGTCTCCTGATACAAGGGCCTCAACACAACATTTGGGCTAAACCGCTCCGGATGATCCGAAATGAGCTTTTTCATTTCCTCTTCTGAAAATGATAAATCGGTATTCAGAACCTTAAAAGTATCCCCCACCTTCTCGATTCTCTCCCTGCAGCCTTCGGCCAAATAGAAAAAGTTGATCTCCCGGGGAAATATCTGACTCTTATATCCAAGCTGCTCCAGCCTCTCACTAGTCTCGGTCGCTTTTTGGAAAGGAGTATGATCGAATAAATCTTTTACAATCACATCAGAAAAAGAGGCTTTTAGCTGGGCATTATCTGCATCAATGACCACGAGTCCATATTCACCAAAGAAGGAATTCACATATTTCAGAACCGCTTCCGCCAGGGTCTTAGATGACTTATAGGCATCAAGAAATACAGGGGAGGCAAAACTTACTTCTTTTAGAAATGCCTTGAAGGAAGCATCAAGCTTAAAATCACCGACGGCACCCTGCTGATCAGAGTTCCATTGGTACTTTTCTCCGTCCATTTTGAAATAATTGATCTCGTCAAAGTCATGATCTTCAGTAGCCATCCAGTAAACTGGAACAATTCGCTTTTCTGGAAAAGTCTGCTCAAGCTTCTTTGCGAGATTTATCGTAGACACGATCTTGTAAACGAAATAAAGTGGACCGGTAAATAGATTAAGCTGATGTCCTGTGGTTACTGTGAATGTATTCGGGTCAGTTAATGCATCGATATTGGATTTAACAGCATCTTCTAATTCTAGGTCAGAATATTGCTCGCGCAAAACTGACTGCAAAATTTCCCGGGACTCCGGGGATAAAGTCTTGTTTTCGATGGCCTCCTTGAATGATCCTAACTCGGGCCTGTGGGTATAGAATTCTCTTAATTCTTCTTTCCCTTCAAGATAATCTAGGAAAAATTGAGAAAACTGATTCGTGTCCTTTAGGTCTATACCCGTCTTTTTCATTTTCCTTACTTGGATTTTCAGCATTTAAATATAAAGCCAAAGGTCTTATTTTTTGTGGAATTATCTCCAAGCCTTACATCAAAGGCACTTACTTGTGTCAGACTGAAACAAAATCCCACTTAAATTCTGTTTACTAGTCATTGAAAAGCAAATCACCTAGCTTTGCCTCCGGCAAATGAATAAACTGAACTACCAAAGAACTTTTCTACCAAATGGACTAGAGCTCATCGTCCATGAAGACCACGGCAGCCAAATGGCGGTGGTGAATTTATTATATAAGGTAGGCTCAAGGAATGAGATCTCAGGAAAGACCGGGCTTGCCCATTTTTTTGAGCACCTGATGTTTGGGGGATCGAAAAATATTCCACTGTTTGATCGGGAATTAGATCGAGTGGGAGGAACTTGTAATGCATTCACCAGCCCTGATATTACCAATTATTATATTTCTCTCCCGGCCACAAATCTCGAAACCGCACTCTGGCTGGAGTCTGATAGAATGTTTCAGCTACAGCTTACCGAAAAAACAATCGAAACACAGAGGAAGGTAGTGATTGAAGAGTTTAAACAACGATATCTAAATCAGCCCTATGGGGAAGTATTTCATCACCTGAGGAATCTGGCTTTCAAAAATCATCCCTATCGATGGCCAACCATCGGCGAAAAAATCCAAGATATCGAAGAGTATAAAAGGAATGATGTAGAGGAATTCTATACAGCTCATTATTCACCGGACAATGCTATTTTGGTAATTGCTGGAAACGTGGAACCGGTTCAGGTCAAAGTCATGGTGGAAAAGTGGTTTGGTGATATTCCAAGCTATAGCGGGAACAGAGCTGAGATTTTTATAGAAGAAAATCAGACTGAAAAAAGATCAGAAAGCATTGTAAAAAACGTTCCTACCGACGCTCTCTATAAAGGCTTTAAAATGCCAGGACGTATGGAACCTGGATACCTGGAAGCAGACCTTATCACTGATTATCTTGGGTTTGGGAATTCCTCGAAAGTTCAAACTCAACTTGTTAAAAATGGGGATAAATTTGCCTCTGCGGGTGCCTATGTTTTGGGCTCCTATGACCCATCACTCTTGATCTTCTCAGGAAAAATGGAAGAAGGTGTGTCGGCAAAAGAAGGTGAAGTGGAAATTGATAAGTTGATATCCGAATTCTTAACCGAGGGAATTACCCATCATGATTTACAGAAAATCAAGAACCAAAATGAAGCCATAAAAACCTATGAAGGAATTCAACTTTTGAATCGGGCTATGAGCTTGGCTTACCATGCTTTTCTCGGCGATCCGGCTGGTTACTTTGAAGAATTTGACAAAAAATCCCAAATCCCTAGCTCTCAAATAATGGATTGGGCTCATAAATTATTAAAGGAAGATCAGTCTTCCGTCCTTTACTACGAATCTGAAAAAAATGCAAAAGTTTAGAATTGGCTTTGGATATGATGTCCATCAATTGCAGCCGGAAAATGAATTCTGGTTGGGTGGAATTAAACTGGACTATCATTTGGGTGCTGTAGGGCATTCGGATGCAGATGTATTGATTCATGTCATTTGTGATGCTGTTCTTGGTGCAGCAAATATGCGTGACATAGGTTATCACTTTTCAGACCAGGATCCGAAATTCAAGGGAATCGACAGTAAAATTCTTTTGAAGGAAGTGATGGACTTGGTTAGAAAAGAGGGATATGAAATAGGAAATATCGATACCACGATCTGCCTTCAAAAACCAAAGATTAATCCTCACATTCCTGCCATGAAAAAGTGCCTCAGTGAAGTAATGAATGTAGCAGAAGAAGACATATCCATCAAAGCTACCACTACGGAAAGATTAGGGTTTGTGGGTCGAGAAGAGGGCGTGTCGGCCTATTGCGCAGCACTCATTTATAAAGGATAAACATGAGCGTAAAAATTATCACCACCGAAGACGGATCACACTCTCTATACCATGAGGAATTAAAAGAAACCTACCACAGTTTCCATGGTGCCTTTAAGGAATCCATTCACGTTTTTATGCTTTATGGGCTGGACTCATGGCTTGCTGAAAATCCAGGGAGAAGACCCATTCGAGTTTTTGAAGTAGGCTTTGGAACAGGTTTGAATGCATGGCTCAGTTTGGTTTGGGCAGAGCAAAACCAGATTCCAATGCTTTATCACACCATCGAGCCCTTTCCTCTGGAGGAAGAAGTGTATTCTAAACTGAATTACACGGAAATGGATGGCAACATCATTCATTACAAACCGCAGTTTCAGCAAATCCACAGGAACCCATGGAATGAGGGAAAAGTACTGACCGAGTATTTCAATTTCAAAAAGGATCAAACCACCTTAGAGGAAGTTCAACTCTACCCAATGGATGTGGTTTTTTATGATGCATTTGCTCCTAAAAAACAGCCAGAGATGTGGGAAAAACACCTTTTCCAAAAGATCTATGACCAAATGCGACCAGGTGCAGTTTTAACCACCTATTGCGCCACCGGCCAACTCAGACGAGACCTCAAAGAAGTAGGTTTTGAAGTTGAAAAACTACCAGGACCCCCAGGTAAAAAAGAAATGACCCGAGCCTGGAAACACTAAGGCACAGGCTTTGATAAAAAGAAGGTATGAAAACTCATCACCTTCTTTTTTTGTGTTCACTGCTCCTCATTTCTTCACTTTCCTATGGACAGGCCAAACTAGAAAAACTACTCAAGGAAAGGGAAATCCTACATTTGGAATGGCAGGAATCTGAAAATAAAAAGTCTGGTATCTTCGGAAACCGAACCAAAAAGGATATGATTGAAAGTAACACCTGGTTAGAGCGAATTCTTAGCAAGGACAATCAAATCATGGAAGAGCTAAAAATGCTGAGTTCAATTGAGTCCGCAGAATTAGGTCAAGCCAAAGAGGATTACAAAAACATTGCCTTTGATTGCGAGAGGGAAGTACAAATCCTCAAAAGAAACCTCGAAGAGCAGAAAGCACAGGTATTGGATAAAACCTCAGAAAGAAGGCCCTTTGAGTGGGCAAGTTTGATTCTCTTCTTTTCTTCGATTTTCCTGGGTTATTGGGTGTATAAACTGAAGTCAGCCCAAACTTAACTTTAGCCTTTAAGTCTGGCTATAGGGGTTCTACCTCCTTTAGTCACCTGATCCATTTCAGCTAAAACCTCTGTTCCAAGCGGCAAGAAAACATCCACTCTTGAACCAAACTTAATGAAGCCGAATTCCGCACCTTGATCAAGCTCAGAACCCTTGTCTACATACCATTTAATACGCCTTGCCAATGCTCCTGCTATTTGTCGGACAAGAACTTTTACGCCAGAGTCTGTTTTCAAAACCATAGTGGTTCTTTCATTTTCCGTGCTGGACTTTGGATGCCAGGCTACCAGGTATTTTCCAGGGTGATATTTGAAATATTCCACTATCCCCTTCAATGGAGATCGATTGACATGAACATTAATTGGAGACATGAAGATCGAAACCTGAATTCGTCTTTCTTTTAAGTACTCCGTTTCCTCTGTCTCTTCAATTACCACCACTTTGCCGTCTGCAGGAGCATAAACCACATTTTCTTCATTCGGTAATTCAAAACTCGGGTTTCTAAAAAACTGAAGTATAAGCAGATAGAAAATGATACTTACAGCTAGTACTATCTGTAAGATCAGATCAGATTCAGGAATGAGGTAGTACAGGGTACCATTCAGTCCCACCAGAATGATCATCAGCCAGATTAACAGTGATCTTCCTTCTTTATGAATAGTCATAGGCTAAAAACAATTGAGGCGTGAAATAATCCACGCCCCAAAGATAAATAACATAATTCGAAAAAAATCAGTAGCCGCCTCGATAGGTGTAAGTCATAGCTACCTTTTCAATCGCTACAATGTATGCTGCAATTCTCATCGGAACGTCATATTTTTTCGATGCGGAGTAAACATGATCGAAGGCATCTTTCATAATCCGATCGGATCTTCTGTTTACACGATCTGCTGTCCATTTATATCCCAGGCGGTTTTGCACCCATTCGAAATAGGAAACTGTCACCCCTCCAGCGTTCGCAAGGATGTCAGGCACTGCCATAATTCCTTTTTCATTGATCACTGCATCAGCCTTTGCGGATGTTGGACCATTCGCGCCTTCTACGATAAGTTTAGCCTTTATTTTATCCACATTGTGTGAAGTAATCACATCCTCCACAGCCGCAGGAACTAGGACATCCACGTCCAAAAGCAATAGATCCATAGGATCATCCATGAGTTCCGCACCTTCGAATCCTTCAAGAGTTCCGTTATTGGATTCTCTGTATTCAATGGCTTCGACGATATTAATTCCGTGCTTATTATGATATGCTCCGGAGATATCAGAAATAGCCACAATTTTCAGTCCCCTTTCTTCTAAAAGCCTTGCCGCCCAAGACCCCACATTACCAAATCCCTGAACTGCACAAGTTGCCTGAAAAGGATTTATTTTCAGTTTTTGCATGGCTGCCAAAGCTGATACCATTACTCCGCGGCCAGTGGCCTCTGTTCTTCCAAGAGATCCGCCCAATACCAATGGCTTTCCGGTTACCACCGAGTTAACGGTCATTCCATGTGCTTTAGAATACTCATCCATCAGCCAGGCCATTTCTTTTGGACCAGTCCCCATATCTGGTGCCGGGATATCTTTGTCCGGACCAAATACATCGATCATCGCCAAAGTATAAGCTCTCATAAGACGCTCAATCTCACCTTTGGACATTTCCCTTGGATTACATCTTACCCCACCTTTACCTCCACCATAAGGAATATCCACCACAGCACATTTCCAGGTCATCCAGGCAGCAAGTGCCCTCACCTCATCGATGTGCACATCAGGAGCAAAACGAATCCCTCCTTTTGCAGGACCGAGAATATTAGAATGAATTACTCGAATCCCTTCAAAGACCTGGATTTTTCCATTATCCATGGTTATCGGAAGAGATACAATCACCTGCTTTGCCGGGTTCTTCAGCACATTATAAACTTCATCAGAAAGTCCTAGCTTTTCAGCGGCGATATTGAATCTTTCCATCATTGACTCCAAAGGATTCTCTTTATCCTTTATGGGAGCCGGTTCAATGTAAGCCATATTGGGTTTATTATTATTGTGAAATGCTTTACAATGATACGTAGTTTTTCCCTCTCCTTGATACCCTTTTAGAAGATTTTCAAAAATGCGGTGATGAAAGGTGCCGAGAGTAAAAGACCATCAAATCTATCCATGAAACCTCCATGACCGGGGAGGCCCTTTCCAGAATCCTTAATCTCGATAGATCGCTTAAAAAGAGACTCAATAAGGTCTCCGTAAGTACCCGCAATGATAATAATTGCTGCGATTACCATCCACTTCCATCCATCCAGAACTGAGAAGTATCGGGACACTCCATAAGCTACGGCGAGAGCAGCAAAGGCTCCACCTAAGAACCCCTCCCAGGATTTCTTTGGAGAGACCCTTTCAAAAAGCTTAGTCTTGCCAAACTTAGTTCCGGCAAAGTATGCTCCGGTGTCACATGCCCATAAAATCAATAAACAGCCAATCAAAATTTCATAATGATAAGTCTGATCCACAGAGAAAACAGCCAGGTTCAAAAGAGAGAATGGGACAGCTACATAAAATAATCCCAGAAAGGTAAATGCCACCCCAGTGAATGGTTTTTTGTCGGATTTTCTATAAAGCTTAATAAAGAAAGTAAGAGCCGTAATGGGGAAAATAAGATAAAGATACTCTATCCGCATATGCTCTTTTTGAATCATGAACGTCAGTGCAAAAATCAAAAGACCCAGGAAGGTGCCAAAGCTTTTCAAAGGAAGCATCCCATCCAAACCAGTCAGTTTATAAAATTCCATTTGGGAAAAGCCCAATATCGCAGCAAAAACCAAAAAATATGTCCAATCTGAATAGATACTGGCACTGATCACGATTATCGCTCCAACGACTGCGGTTATTGCTCGCTGGCCCAGATTACTGTAATTATTGATATTAAAACGAGATCTCATTCTTAATTAGATTAGATGCGCTTAACACGTTTTCTCTATTGACATGAACCTCGTATGTGCCAAATACCTGATATACAGACTCTTTTTTGTTTAGGACCACAGCGGGAATTTCATTCTGAATCAACACCCCCTTGACTATTTCTGCTCGCACCAGTTGGTCGTCCTCAAAGACTTTGACCCAATTCTCCATTCTTGGAAGCGTTAGTTTTCTTAAAGTAATAGATTCCTGCCAAAAGTACTAAAAAGCCTCCTACTGAAGCCAAGTAAGAAACATTGTCTGTGGCTTCAATATCAAAATCCACCATGCCTTTTTTGGCCAGATACACCATGACCACGGTAAATGCATTATTAAAAATGTGAGCCAAAATGGGATAGATAAGTGAGCCAGAATATAGGTAAAGGTACCCAAACATCGCCCCTAGAAACATTCTAGGAAGAAAACCATAAAACTGTAAATGAATGGCAGAAAAAATAATTGCGGTTATCCAAACCCCTAGATGACCAGAGCCGGTGTATTGATGTAACTTAGCCTGAACCACCCCTCTAAAAAATAACTCCTCTCCTACTCCCGCTAATATTCCTATTACCAGTAGCCCCATGAGAAACTCCGATGTATTCTGAAAATCAGTCATGAATTTCGTCATCTCCATGAGCTGATCCTCCATTTCAATCATCCAGGATTCCAGGCCTGAGAGAAATTCGGGTAGTACCAGTTTTGAATTTAAATCCACAAGCATGGAATTGAAAAGCATGCCACCGAGGGTAATTAAAAGGACCAAAAGAAAACCTGACCAGTTAAACCTTGAAACCTGACTTTCCCAATCGAAGGAGGCTTTTTCAATAAGCTTGGCAATGATGAATGCGGCAACAATAAACCCAAGACCTGAACCAAAAGCCTGTACAAAAAACAGCACCATCCTGCCATTTTCAATGCTTTGGCCGCCGCCAGAAGTGAGAGCAATTATTTCTTCGAGTGATACTCCAAAAAGAAAAGGAACGATCGCAAGCGCAAGTCCCTGAAGTAAAACCAGTACCCCAAAGGTGACCAAAACAATAACAACTATTGAGAGAAGCCAGTTTTTGGGTTTAGCTATTTCGGCTTCGGTTTTATAAATCTCCATATTTGCGATAAATTTGCCACAAATATAGGAGAAGAAGTGGTAAAGATCGGAAACTTAGAACTTGGTGAATATCCCCTGTTGCTCGCTCCCATGGAGGATGTGAGTGACCCACCCTTTCGTGCAGTTTGTAAAGAAAACGGCGCTGATTTAATGTATACGGAATTCATCAGTTCTGAAGGACTCATCCGTGATGCGGCAAAAAGTGTCCAGAAGCTGGATATTTATGAATATGAACGTCCCATAGGGATTCAGATTTTCGGGAATGAAATCCAATCCATGCGTGAAGCTGCTGCCATTGTGGAAGAAGCTCAACCAGACATTTTGGATATTAATTATGGTTGTCCGGTGAACAAAGTTGCTTGCAAGGGAGCTGGAGCAGGAATTCTTTTGGACATCGACAAAATGGTTTCGATGACCGCTGAAATAGTGAAGTCGGTGAATATTCCTGTTACTGTGAAAACCCGATTAGGATGGGATAATGATACAATCAGAATCGTGGAAGTGGCTGAAAGGCTTCAAGATGTGGGAATTCAAGGCATAAGTATACATGCCCGAACCCGAAAGCAAATGTACAAGGGAGAGGCTGATTGGAGCTATCTTAATAAAGTTAAAGCCAACCCACGACTTCACATTCCGGTCTTTGGAAATGGAGACATTGACTCTCCGGAAAGAGCGAAGGAATACAAAGAAAAATACAATGTGGATGGGATGATGATCGGTAGGGCATCCATCGGCTATCCCTGGATTTTTAATGAAATCAAACATTTTCTTGAAACAGGGCAAAAGATCCCGTCACCGGAATTACCTGAGCGTCTGGCCGTAGCCAGAAAACACCTGGACTTTTCTGTTCAGTGGAAAGGTGAAAAGCTTGGTATTCTTGAAATGAGGAGGCATTACACAAATTACTTCCGGGGCATGCCTAATTTCAAACCCTTCCGAACAAGGATGGTGACCAGCGATACCTATGAGGAAGTCTGTGAGATTCTAGACGAGGTGAGTGAAGTCTTTGCTGGATACGAATTTGTCTGATCTGAAAGCTTCTGAACATTTTTATCTGAAAACCACTTCTTTTTTGGCCACTGCCAACCTAAATCATCACGAATGACTAATCCCTCCTCGGAACATCCTCTTCAAAATTGGGTCTTACTCATTTCACTTGCACTCGTCTGGGGCAGTTCCTTTATTTTAATCAAGAGAGGGCTAGAGGTTTTTTCACCAGGAGAGCTTGGGGCGTTCAGGATAGTCGCAGCAGGTACAGTTTTATTACCTCTTTCTTTGCCAAGGGTGAAAAAATTAAACTCAAAACAGATACAAAATCTGATCATCGTTGGCTTAGTTGGATCCTTTATCCCTGCTTTCCTTTTTGCCAAAGCACAAACTCAACTGAGTAGCTCTTTAACCGGAGTATTGAATGCCTTGACCCCGCTTTTCGTTGTGGTAATCGGTTCTATTTTTTTTAACTCGAAAATAACTAGACAGAATGCGCTTGGCCTCGTAATAGCATTTATAGGAGTGACAATTCTGGTTTCTGTAAAAGAAGGAAGTGCCTTTGGGGACTTCAGTGAAATCAATGCTTATGCCTTTTTTGTCTTGCTTGCCTGTATGTGCTATGGCTTCAATGTGAATATCATTAAACACAGCTTTGTGGAGCTAAAACCAGTTGAAATTACGGCAATCTCCTTACTTATGGTCTTGCCTGTTGCTTTGGTGTACCTCATGGCTGGCACACAGTTTTCCTATAAAATAGTCACAACAGAAGGTGCTACCTTGGCCTTAATCTATGTGGCTATTCTAGGGGTTTTCGGAACAGCAATCGCTTTAATCTTTTTTAATCGACTTGTGAAATCAGCCACACCTGTTTTTGCCAGTTCGGTTACCTATCTAATCCCTATTGTCGCAATTTTCTGGGGCGTCTGGGATGGAGAAACCCTCCTTTTCGGTCATTACTTAGGAATTATTGCTGTCATTTTTGGAGTTTGGATTGGTAATAGAAAGCGATAAACCTTATTTTTCTACATGAAAAATTTTGTGAACCTTCTACTACTTATTTTTAGTCTTCAGGTAATTTCATCCTGCCAAAGCCCTACTCAGAATGAGGATGAGCAGACTAAAACCGAACCCTCTTCGGAGGAGAACTCCATTATTGTCGACTATTTCTTGGGGGATTATGTGACAAAATCTTATCAATCACGGACAGAAGGTTCTGATTGGATTGTGGTGAGAGTTTCAAAGTCTTCGGATGAGCTACTTAAAGTAGAAGTGAGTTCTAGAGCAGATAAAAAGAGACCAACTTGTACTTGGAGCACTACGACCCAAATCAAGGATGACAAAACCCTTTCCACTTTTGCCATGGAGGAGGAAATCCTGATCAAAGTGAATGGAAATACTCTAAATATCCTTGCTGCTAATCCAGAAGAGGATGGTATTCTTAATTATTTCTGTGGAGGTGGGGCTTCTCTTTCTGGAGAAACTTACCAAAAGCTTTCAGAGCCATTGGATGAATCCCAGTTGAAGGCATTTACCATCCAAAAATCCAATAGTCTTCAGGGAATAACTTTCGATATCTCGGCCACTGAGCAGAATCCGAATTCAGAGGTGATTATCACTCCCTCTGGTCTGGAGGCAACTAATGAGCCGATTCGGTTTGAGACTTCAGGGACATTGATGCAGAGCGAAGTAGAAGACTTAAACAGTGATGGCTCACCCGAGCTAATATTATTCTTCACCATGTTTGGAGAGTCGGTTGAAAATTACCTTAAAATTTTTTCAGGGAATAATAATAAATCCATCAGCGAGGTAAGTATACCCGACATTACCGAAGAACAGAAGAAAGGATATGGAGGGGAGGAAGAATGGGCTGTAATAGAAACCTCAGTGGTGGCGAGATTTCCAATTTTTGAAGAAAAGGATGGAGAATGGGTGAGAACTGGAAAAACACGCCAAATCCAATACAAACTAGAGGACGGAGAAAATTCCAGAAAGCTTGTTGTTGACAAGGTGATAGAGTATTAAGGAATTACTTGTCTGCGAAGTATTTCTTTTTTTCTCTTTTACTCATTTCTAGTTCGATAATTTCCTGAGGATGAATAACCTCTAATTCCACCAACTTTGGGATTTCTATAGCTCCGCCCTCAGTTATGAACTGGACGGGTATTAAATCGTAACCCAGCTTATCCCTATCTTTTTTGACAGACTTGAAAGTTGACATTCGAACGTGAGTCCCAGAGCTATAGTTTTCCCCTGCAGATAAAGCTAATTCCTGCCCTGGAAATACCTCATCTCCCAGTTCTACCTTTTGGCTATCCTTTTTTAAGACTGCCAACTTGGTGAAGGTACCATCTTCATGATAGATTTCGATGAAATTATCCTTTCCATCGTATCTAAATTCCCCCTCCTTGGCTTCATACGACATCCTCATATCGGATATCACTCCTTTTCGAGGTGCCACAATTACCGTAGGGGTTTCAAAGTGGAAGGAAACTCCCACATAGTTAGAATTGTATTCTTTCGGCTGCAATTGATTTTCGATATGAGTCATTTGCATCGCTCTTACCATCTGCCCATCAGCTACTGGGATCAAGTAAACTGGATCCTCCTTTATTTTGGCAAGCATATTTCCTTTTGAATAGGAATACGAATATCGATATGAGGTAGCCTGTCCCTCCCTTGAAGGCCTTAATCGTAGGACAGGGGTCCTTCCAGGATTAGCAACCACCAGTGGAGTGCTACCTCCAGGTGTGGTCAAGTTGTTCAGGTTGGAGAAGTTAAATAGCACCGCATAAGGGATGCTCGCAGCATTTGTGGCATAAAAAATAACATTACCGTCTTCGTCCCGCTCGGATTCAAGTTCAACTTGAGCAAAGGATAGACTGGAAAAAAAGCAAAAAAGAAGGGTGAAAATGGGTGATCTCATGAATAATGAATATTAACTAGTCTTTAAGATTAGTTATTAAAAACTCTTTATTCAAACTCTGGTAATAAAATTTAGATTTTTTTAGTTAATGGGTGTCAATAACCCAATTTAGTTCCTCTTCCTCCATGCATGCACCAGCATAGGCATTTGTTGATAGCTTTTAACTCCTTCTTTCACCCCCTGAGTTTTGAGGAAAACATTATTTGCCGCTCGGCTAAATTCAAGGGATATGGGAGGATATCGATCTGCATTCTTCCTTATGGAAAGTATATCGTTCACAATCCCCCTGTTCAAAGTTTTTACCCATTCGGCATATCCCTCAGGATCCATTCTGGAAAAGTCTCTCATGAGATAAAGCAAAAGCCGTAATTGGGAGGTGTAGTTTAGATGTGGATTCTGACTTTCTGAACCTATGACCCATGCCACAAAATTAGCTTCTCCTTCATCGGTCACCCCCAAACTGTGTGACAATTCATGGGCAATAGTAAATGGTTTTTCCAAAGGATGAAGAGCAGCATCAATATAGCTTTCACCTGTAAATGGCCAGTAAATCCCAAGAATTCCCAATCTACGCATCAACCCTTTCGGGGGAACTTGCTTAGTCCTTGGCCTACCGGTGTAGGTAAGCCTCAGAAGATGTGAATGTTCTTCCAGCTCTTTTCTGACTTCTGTTTCAAGTACGGGATAATCCCAAGGAATTTCGAATGCTGAAGTGTCTGAATGAATCTGAGGTCTTAAGCGATTCATTTCCATTTCAGTTTCAAAAATCTCCCTTTTAACCTCTTCCAATTCCAAAGGACGTATGTCTAATCTCAATTTTTTCGTAAGTGGCACTCTTTGATAATTGAAGCCCCAAAGAATCAGGAAAAAGAAAACCAGAGCACCTGTGCCATTTAGGATAGCACGAAAAGTATAGCCCAGTTTATTTCGTAGCGAATCCTTTTTCCTGAGTCGAATGAAAAAGTAAATCAGAACGAGGATTACAGAAAGCCAAAAAAAATAGACGCTTGGAAAAGGAAGAATTCCAAGCGTCTGATCTATGATTTTTCGTATCCAAAGGAAAATTCCCTCAGAGTAAACTTGTTCCGTTTTCTCAGGAAATGTACTGGCTAAAAAGCGAATTCCCAGAAATACCAATCCCAGAATCGCCCAAAACCAGTTTTTTAATTTCATTAATTAAACTCCTTCGGCTTGAACTTCTTTCACTTCAGGAAGCATTCTGGTCAAAAGGTTTTCAATTCCAGCTTTCAAAGTGACCGTACTGGAAGGGCATCCAGAACATGCCCCTTGTAATAGTACTTTTACCACTCCCTCCTGAAAAGAATGAAAAACGATGGCTCCTCCATCCTGTTCCACTGCCGGACGGATATATTCATCCAGAATACCCTTGATTTTCTTCACAGTTTCAGAATCTGCTTCATCAAACAGAGGGTCTTTATCAAAGCTGGCATTAACCACCTTTTTGCCTGACTCCAGATACTTTTTGATATGATCGCGAATGATAGTTTGAATCTCAGCCCACTCTACCGCTTCGTCTTTCGTCACAGTCACAAAATTCGATGCTATAAAAACTCTTTTGACAGCAGCAAAATTGAAAAGCTCTTTCGCTAGTGGTGAATTTTCTGTGCTTTCTGCATCAGGATAATCGAAGCTTACTCCATCCTCAACCAACATAAAATTCGCAACAAATTTTAGCGAATTTGGATTTGGATTGGCCTCCATGTAAAGGTGAACTGGTTTCGCCTGTGCTTGTAACATAGTTTTTTGGTTTTAACCTATTGAACCCATTTTAGAAAATTAAGTTCCCAAATCTTGAGCAGATTTGGGCAAAGCTTAATCAAACGGTTCTCCTGTTGCCGCATACCAAATTCCTCCATAAAGATGCTTCAGGAAGTCATCATCCTCCCAAGCTGAATCCACATGGCCAAGAGCAGTATAAAAAACCCGACCTCCATCAAACTCATGATACCAGGCCATGGGGTGATTTGCACCGTTTCCTCGAGCTACCTCGTAGGTGGTTTCATCAGCATTTATGAGAACTTTGATGTTGGGGTTAATATCTCTGAACTCATAAAGCTCATCGGTCCACATCCAATTTTTCGGTAGATGCCAAGTAGATGGATGATCTTGATCCACTACTTCCAGTCTCAGTGTTTGCTGAGCAGGATGTGCAAGAAAATATGCCCCAATCATTTCATTATACCAGGGCCAATCATATTCTGAATCGGTGGCTGCATGAACTCCAACAACACCCTTCCCGCTCCTGACAAACTTCTGTAAAGAAGCTCTAGTGGTCTCATCGAAGATCGTTCCGGTTGAACTAACCAAAATCAACACATCGTATTTCATTAGATTTTCCTCAGCGAGAACTCTTGGATCCTCAGATGCATGAACAGAAAAAACCTGTTTTGTACCCATTTTTTTCAAAGCCACTACAGCATTCGGAATGGATTGGTGTCGAAACCCTGCTGTTTTTGAGAATACCAAGGCCCTGAATTGTTGAGCACTCACTGAGGCTGACATCAGAAGCATTAAGATCAAAATTGAGCTAATAAGACTTTTCTTCATTTTATTGGGGTTTATCATTTTACAATTTCAAATTTTTCACCGGCAACTTTTCTACTGTAGGCATTGAAGTGCCACCACTCGGAAGTGATCCCGGTAAAACCAGCTTTGGTCATCGCTTCACGCAGAATTTCTCGATTATTTATTTGTTTTTGGGTCAAAACACCTTCCTTTAGCATTTGCTCCTCACGGTCCGGATAGGCGGCATAGCCAAAGAAATCGTAGCCTGTACCCATATCAAGAACTGAATCGGCTGACATATCGAAAATGGTCAGATCCACCGCCACCCCGAAGTTATGTAAACTACCCACCTTTGGATCAGCTACATAAAGTGGCTTGAGACTGTCAGGTTTATCCAGATTGTCCCAAAGAATCTGCTGCACACTGGCAGGGCGGACTCCATCATAAACCATAAAGGTAAAGTCTTCATTAATGCTTTTTAGATATTGTTGAGCCTCTAAAAGCTGTTGTGCCACTTCTTTCTGAAGGTAGGCATTTGTAAGATCCCTGTAAACATCCTCTCCAAAGAAATTATCAGTTGTTGAATACTTTAAATCCACCATGATATCCGGAATCACATCCTGAATATTTACCAGACCCTGATCAATTAATGTTTGTTCCAAAGTCCCAACCGAAGCCTCCTCAGAAGTAACCATAGGTTCAGCTTCCTGCCTCACTTTTTGAGAAAAAGACTCCTGATCACTTTTTGGCGAACGGCAGGATAGTAAACCCAGAAATATCAAATAGTGATAGGGTCGCATATTAGCTTTCTTTATTCACCAATGTGGCAGAAGCCTGCGCAGTGGGAAGAACAACTATATCGGCTAATACTACATGCCTTGGACGGTTTACAACAAACTCTACGATTTCAGCAATATCATCTGCCAAAAGTGGTTCATAGCCTTGGTAAACTTTTTCAGCTCGTTCAGTGTCACCTTTAAACCGCACCTCAGAAAACTCCGTCTCCACTAAGCCTGGATGAATCCCAATTACCTTTATTCCGTACGGATTCAGATCGATCCTCATTCCTTTGGTCAGCGCATCCACAGCATGTTTTGAGCCGCAATACACATTCCCATTCGGATATACTTCCTTCCCAGCAATAGACCCAATATTGATTATAATCCCATTTTTCCGCTCAATCATCCCGGGTATGATGGCTTTTGAAACATAAAGCAGCCCCTTGACATTGATATCCATCATGGCATCCCAATCGTCCAGATTTCCGGTTTGAATTGGGTCCATACCGTGCGCATTACCTGCATTATTCACCAGCACCTGAATATTTTCCCAGTCCTCTGGAATGGTTCCAAGAATCTCAAAAACTTTTTCCCGATTCCTCACGTCAAAGACCAAGGGCAGGAATTTTGTCCCTTCGGGCAAAGCTTTAGCTAATTCATCCAGTCTTTTCTCCCTTCTTCCTGTTGCTATCAAGTCATACCCCATTCTGGCAAGGGTCAATGCTGTGGACCAGCCAATACCAGAAGTGGCTCCGGTGACCAGTGCGATTTTTCTTTCCATAACTGAAAATTAACTATTTCTGAAAATAGTGAAGGACCGCTTATTGAAAATTCAATAGAATCGTGATGGTTTTTGGCTTCACTGAGCCGATAGCATCCGCAAAAAGAGGGTTGGTGTTTTCGGGCTTGTAAATATCCATTAAGCCATGTGAGAAACGAATCTCAGGTGCAAACTTGAAATACTTGAAATAAATTTCAAAACCCATCCCGAGCTCAAGAGTTACATCCTGCCCGTCAACAACCAAATCATCTAAATTCGCTTCATCCTGACCTTTGGTTCTAAATCGGTAGCTACCTCCTCCCAGAAAATACATCCGGGTATTGTTGAATCGCTGAGATCTATATCTAATCAGCAAAGGAAACTCCACCAGTGTCTGCTCTGAGGTGTATCTTTCTATGTTTGTGGGTGGGATGACATTGTCTGGATTCATCGAGTTATCATCCGTGGAAGAAAAATACGTGACATCCACAGAATGCTCATAGAAGCCAATTTTTGGCTGAAGCATAAGGTGAACTTGGTCATGAAACTTCATCATCCCAATAAATCCCAAGGCGAATCCAGGTTTATAGTCGGGCGAAATTCTTGCAACATTTGGTGCTACAGAACCTCCGGAGTTTAGAAAATCATCCGTGTATTTGATCTGATAATAAGAAGTATGCCCGGCCAGAAAAAAACCATACGAGATGAACTGATCATCAGACCCCGCTCCACTCAGCATACCAAACATCCCCTGTCCAAAAGAGATTCCGGATACTGAAAAAACAAAAAATAAGGCAAGAACTACTTTACGCCAACGTAAATCGAGCTTATTCCAAATGTGAGTGGTTTGCATACAGTGCTGGTAAATCCTACTTTTTTAAGTACGGCAAGAAAATCTTCTCCATCTGGAAAGGCCTGTACTGATTCAGGAAGATAAGTATAAGCAGATTTGTCTTTGGATACAACCTTACCTACCTGAGGCAAAACATAGTTGGAATAAAAACCATAAGCTTGTTTCATTGGAAACTTCCTTGGTTTTGAAAATTCCACGATCACCGTTTTACCTCCTGGCTTCAAAACGCGGTACATATCTGCGAGTCCCTTTTCAAGATTTTCAAAGTTCCTTACTCCAAAGGAAACGATAACTGCATCAAACTTATTATCCTCAAAAAGCAATCCTTCGGAATCCCCTAGCTGAAGGTCAATAATGTGATCAAGACCTTTCTTTTTCATTTTCTTTCTCCCCTCGGAAAGCATGCCTTCAGAAATATCCACACCGATAATTTTCTCGGGATTCAGTGCCAAAGCCTCTATGGCAAAGTCTCCTGTGCCAGTAGCAATATCGAGTATCAATTTGGGTTTGTCCTGAGCTAGCATCTTAACTGCTTTCTTTCGCCAGGTGATATCAATTCCCAGACTAAGTACATGATTCAATAAATCATATTTTGGGCTGATGTTATCAAACATCTCCGCTACTTGTGCTTTCTTAGGGTCTCCTTTGTCTTTATATGGAACTACTGACATTCGTACTAATTTGGGTCTGCAATATTACTGAAGAAACCCGAGGAAGCGAAGAATGTTGTAGATATTGATCAATTACCCATTTTCCAAAATGTTCTACTTTTGCAAGAGGACCATTCGCTATGATAAAAGAAGCCAAATTCGTTATAAGTAATTCTAATCCGGGAAATTGTCCCAAACCGGATAGGGCTGAAATCGCCTTTATCGGTCGGTCCAATGTGGGAAAAAGCTCCTTGATCAATGCTATCACAGAACAAAAAGGCCTCGCCAAAACCTCTCAAAAACCTGGAAAAACCCAGCTTATCAATCATTTTCTAATCGATGAGCATTGGTACCTGGTAGATCTCCCCGGATACGGCTTTGCCAAGGTGAATAAAAAGGTAAAGGACGGATGGGAGGCTATGATAAGCACTTACCTGAAAAAGCGAGAAAATCTCTGCGGAGTATGCGTATTGATCGATAGCCGATTACCTCCACAGCAGATTGATCTTGAATTCATCCTTTGGTGCGCTACCGAGGGTGTTCCTGCAGTTTTGGTTTTTACCAAAGCTGATAAGCAATCCAAATCCAAAACCTCCCAAAACATTCAGGCCTTTATACGGAAGCTTGAAAACTTCGTAGAAGAAGCTCCTCAATATTTCATTACGTCCGCAGAAAAAGGCACGGGAAAGGAAGAACTCACAGAATTTCTTGAAGAATTAGTGAAAGAATATGATTCAGGGGAATTGAATCCCTAGACTCTCTATATTTGCAGCTAGAAAACGACCACAATATTTATGGATTTTAAAGATTTAGCAACGGTAGCGGGAAAGCCGGGATTATTTAAAGTGTTAAAGCCCTCAAGAACAGGGGTGATCTTAGAAAGCCTCGATGATAAAAAATCAAAGATGGTGGCAGGCGCTGCACAGCGAGTTTCCATCCTTTCGGATATTTCCATCTACACCACCACGGAAGAAGGCGCTGAGCCATTGCAACAGGTGATGCAGAAAATTGAAGAGGAATTTGAGGGAGACCTTGGCCTGGATAGTAAGCCAGATGATGCCGAGCTTAGGGCCTTTATGAAGCATATTCTGCCTGAAGTAGATGAATCGAGAGTATATGTTTCAGATATTAAAAAATTGATTTCCTGGTATGGAATCATCAGAAAGGAGATGCCAGAAGCCTTGGCACCTGATTCAGAAGAAGAAAAATCAAAAGACTAAATTGAGTCCCGTTATTACGGGACTTTTTTTATGGAAAAAATCACTGAGCAGACATTAGAACTCATTAGAAAAGATTTTGATCTACCCGAGCCTATTCAGGAGTTTAATGAGAATGAGGCCATTTTGCTTTTGAGCAAAGCTTTAAAAGAACTCCTTGATCGGGATTTCGTGCGTTTGCTACAAATCTGCTATCGGGTGGATCTTCCAGAGACGGAATTAAAGAAAATTCTAAATGAAAGTGCCCCAGAAAGCCTTTCTCTTGATTTGGCAACAGCCCTCTGGAAAAGACAGAAGCAGAAAATAGAGATTCGAAAGAGGTATTCTTGAGTTCTTGTCTTCGCTCGAACTAACCCGAATTTTCAAAAAATTAAAAATCTAATCTTTGAAGATTAAAGGCTGTCAGGCTAAGCGCTCGCCTGACCTTCGGGCATAGAGTCGAAGCCTAGAACAAGGGATGGCAATCATTTCTCAATTATCAGGTTTTCTCCACCATGAATTGGGTACTCAGGAACAATGATTATTTTCAACCTTTAACCCAAAACCTCAAAAAAAATGACTCACCCGATCTGGATCATGACCTCGGCTTTCGATACGCTAAGCCTTGATGAAACCATTGAAAAAGCAAAGGAAATCAATGTTCAGGGACTTGATCTTTGTGTTTTCAGAAGGGATGGACAAAGAGATGATTTTGTAGCGACCCATCTGGATTATGAGGATTTTGGCCCTGATCAGGCGAGTAGCATTCTAGAAAAATTCAATGGGGCTAAGCTTCGACTTTCCATTGGAGCCTTCGAAAATCTAATCGGGGGAGATCCGGTGCATAGAGTGGAGAATCAAAATCACCTCCTTCGACTGATTCGAATTGCTCACCTTCTGGGAGGTGATGAAAATGACGTGAAGGTGGGAACCTTTGTAGGATATAATCATGAACTTGGGAATCAGGAAGGAGGCTTCGAAAAAAACCTATTGGAATATCAGAAAATCTTTACTCCGATCATCAAATATGCTGAAGACCTTGGAGTAACAGTTCTTTATGAAAACTGTCCAATGGAAGGCTGGAGACCTGAAAAATTCTCCGGAACATACAACAACCTCACTGGAGTACTCGCCGCCAGGAAATTGATGTACGAATTAATCCCTTCAAAAAATCACGGCGAGATTTATGACCCCTCTCATGATGTTTGGCAGCATACTGATCCTGTAGAAGTAATTGCCCAAACGGATATGGATAGGCTTAAGCGTATCCATGTGAAATCTACCCGGAATCTTCCGGATCCATTTTGGGGAAATATGTATCCCACACAGGCAGTAAATCCTGATTTAGCCAAAAAAGCAGGAGTGCCACAGCCTAGCAGTTCCTGGGATAGACATCATTATGAGGCTACCTTACCGGGATTTGGTTTGGGAGATTCTATGGATTGGAGAGCATTTGTGAATAAGCTGAAAGAAAAAGGCTTTGAAGGACCTTTTGAAATTGAAAATGAGGCTGTGCTTTCTAAGCAAACGGGTAAACTGGGAGCTATTGTTCAGGGATGCAAGGCAGCGGTACAAAACCTCGCCCCGCTACTTTATGAATTGACTGATGAAGGCTGGGTATATCCCTTAAGGAACTTTAAAGAGCTCAAAGATTTTCATCGATCGGATATACCTGTCAAGACCATGGATGGTTTTTAATCGAATTTGAGGAAAAGGGATTCAATTTTCAGAATTTAATTCTGGTTTTCGTACCCTTGATCAACTTTGAGCTGCATTCCTTCAGCTGCCTCAACTGCCAACTGATCACAACGTTCGTTTTCAATGTTCCCTGCGTGTCCTTTTACCCAATGGTACTTGGGCTTGAACTTCATGTGTAGGGGGATATATTTCTGCCAAAGATCTGGATTTTTCTTGCCTTTGAAGCCTTTTTTTTGCCAGCCCCAAAGCCAACCTTTTTCAATAGCGTCTACCACATATTTGCTGTCGGAATAGATTTCCACCTGGTAGTCAGCATGCTTAAGAGCCTCTAATGCTTTGATCACAGCAAGAAGCTCCATCCTGTTATTGGTGGTTAAACGAAAGCCTTCGGAAAGTTCTTTTCTATGCTTTCCGAATTTCAATACTGCTCCATACCCACCAGGTCCAGGATTGCCTTTGGCCGCTCCATCTGTGTAAATTACTACCATCGGTCAAAGAAAATCATAATGCCTGTGGGAAGCAAAAGCAATCCAGGCTTAAGTTGGAAAGACGTTTGTTTTGAAAATTTTGACTGCTATGGAAAGTAGAATAATTCCAAAAATTCTTCTTAGAACATCAAGTCCAGTTTTACCCAGCTTTCGCTCCAGCCAATTAGTGCTTTTCAGAACCACATAAACCAAAGCAAGATTTAATACAATCCCAATGGCTATGTTGATTTGATGAAATTCTGCCTTAAGGGTAAGGATGGTGGTTAAAGTTCCGGCACCGGCAATCAAGGGAAATGCAATAGGGACGATCGAGGCCCCTGCAGTAGCGTCAGGATCAGGTTTAAAAAGTTCGATCCCTAGGATCATCTCCGCTCCAAGTGCAAAAATTATCAAGGCACCTGCTATAGCAAAATCCTCCACACCTATCCCAAAAAGACCTAAAATAGATTCCCCTGCAACCAGAAAAAGAATCATCAAAAGCCCTGCAACCAGTGTAGCTTTCCCAGACTGAACATGTCCAATCTTCTGTCTCAAATTGATGATAATCGGTATAGAACCGAGTATATCTATCACCGAAAACAGGATAAGCGACACGGATAAAATTTCCTTGAGATCAAACATGCCGCAAATGTAGATATTTCTTTTGCAGAAAGGAAAGAAAGAAAGTTTATGGAATTATTAATGATAGAAAATCCATTGAGAAGATTTTGAATGTATGATTAAGACTTATAAAAATAAATCCAAACAAAATACCCGAACACAAGGATGCTTGACATCATGGGAACCGACATTCGGATTAAAAACTCCTTTCCCCTTCCCTCCTTTTTGTATAAGAAATAGGTTACTACTTGGGCCGAAATTGCATATATAAGAGGAAGTTGTAGCCAAATTTTTGATTCTAAGGTAAACGCCGCACCTAAGAAAGGTAGAATGGGCAAAAACAGATATCTTTCCCATTTTTTTATTCTTGAGGACCTGTTAGGTATAGCCTCAATATCATTTCCTTTCCACATAATTTTCAAATTAGAGAAAACTAGTAAGCCACCAAAAAGTCCATTAACCCATCCATCTCCTGATCAGTAATAGCAGGGAAATTGGCAATTCGAAAAGAAGTTGGTTTCAAAGGTCCATAACCACTCCCCAATTGAAAGCCTTGGTCTAATGCCGCAGACTTCACTTTCTTTATAGTCTCCTCAAGGCCTGCCACCCCAAGAACTGTGGTGCTACGGGTAGTGGCATTATCTACTAGAAGGCGAAGACTTTTTGTCCCAATGATACAATCTTCAAGCTTCTTCATTCGCTCACGAAGCGCCTGGTCAAAATGCTGAATCTCAGGCATATCCTTCAGCACTCTGTTCAATAAATAAATTCCAAGGACATTTGGGGTGTAATGCGTCTGGTACCCACGTGCATTTTCGAGCATGAAGCTGAGACTGTTGTACCGTCCAGATTCTCCTTTGCTTTCGGCCTTTTCAATAGCACTTGGGGAAAGAATCAATAACCCAAGACCAGCTGGCAACCCAAAGCATTTTTGAACGGAGGCATACCAAAAATCTGCAAGCTCAAATTTGAGCTCGATGCCAGCCATCGAAGAAGTGGTATCCACAGCAATCAGCTTTTCAGGAAATTTATCCCTGATTTCTTCCAGCTTGGCCATTGGGACCTGAGAAGCATTTGACGTTTCATTTTGAGTGATAGCAATCAAATCATAGTCTTCTGGAATGCTTAATTCTGGAACGTCTATTTCTTCATTCGCAGCAATTTTTTGCCCAGCGCTTTTGGGATTTATATGCTGAGCAAACTTTATCCACTTTGCTCCGAAGGAGCCGGAATAAATATGAAAGCTGGCTGATTCTACGATGGACTGTGAAATTATCTCCCAATTTTCGGTGGCGGAAGAGGTGAATAAAAGCTTATAATCATCAGGCATATGTAGCTTTTCTTTCATCAGGCTTTCGGCCTCCTGATAAAGCCGCATAAATTGATCACTCCTATGATTAGCACTGAGGATTCCTTCAGAATATGCATCCTGCAGATATTTGGGAACAGATTCATAGACCTTAGATGGTCCAGCAGCAAAAGTCAACATGGAAAATAGGTTTAAAGAAAATATTGAATTCCTAGATCGTAGCCCTTCAGGCCTAAGCCGGAAATCATGCCCACACATTCTTTTGAAATAATACTCTTGTGCCTGAACTCCTCACGCTTATAAATATTTGAAATATGAACTTCCAAAACCGGCGTTTCTATCCCGGCAATCGCATCAGAAATGGCTACAGAAGTATGCGTATAGCCTCCAGCATTTAGAAGAATGGCATCATAGGAGAATCCGACTTTGTGAATCTTATCAATTAATTCCCCCTCGATATTGCTTTGGAAATAATGAAGTTCTACCCGAGGAAAAGCATATTTGAGTTGCTCGAAATACTCTTCAAAACTGGTGCTTCCGTAAACCTCAGGTTCTCGGGTTCCCAGGAGGTTCAGGTTGGGGCCATTGATAATTTGGATCTTCAAAACAGGATTGGTTCGATTACTGCTATAAAGTTAAAAGATTCCTTTGGGTAAGTATTCATCATTTGACATTTGAACCTACCAAAATCCGGATCTATTTTTTACTTAGTGATAAGAAATGGACAAATCCTGGGAAATTTACATCAAACGCTTTCGCCATTACCTCAAATTGGAAAGGTCATTAAGTGAGAATTCCATTCTCGCCTACACTCGAGATGTCAATAAACTGGCAAAGTTTGCAAGCCAAAACTTTGAGGGTAAGAGTCCTTTGGGCCTGGAGCTAGAACACCTTAGGAGATTTGTGAATGAACTGGGGAGTATCGGAATCTCAGATTATACTCAGGCCCGGGTGATTTCAGGAATTAAAGCTTTCTACAAATACCTGACGTATGAAGATGAAATTTCTGAGGATCCTGCACAGCTTCTGGAGGCCCCAAAACTGGGAAGAAAACTTCCGGATACGCTTAGCTATCCAGAGATCGAAAAACTCCTGGAAGCTATTCCACTTGGTGAACCTGAAGGACACAGAAACCGGGCAATTTTAGAAATGCTATACAGTTCAGGCTTGCGAGTTTCAGAGTTGACCGAATTGAAATTAGGTCAAATATTTGAAGACATCGGCTTTTTGAGAGTGATAGGGAAAGGAAATAAGGAACGGCTGGTTCCTATCGGTCAGGATGCGATGAAATACCTCAAGATTTATCAAAAGGAAATTCGGGTTCACCAGAAACCGGCCATAGGTCATGAAGAATTTGTTTTTCTAAACCGGAGAGGTAAAAAGCTCAGCCGGGTCATGATATTTTTAATTATCAAAAAAACTGCTAAAAAGGCCGGAATCGATAAAAACATAAGCCCGCATACCTTTCGACATTCATTTGCCACCCACTTGATAGAAGGGGGAGCTGACCTCAGGGCCGTTCAAGAGATGCTTGGGCATGAGAGCATAACCACTACGGAAATATACACTCATCTGGATAGAGATTACTTACGTCAGGTACTAACAGAATTTCATCCCAGGAGGTGAGACTAAGTCTAGTTTTCATAAATTTGCCAAACGCAAAAATCTGACTCGTGTACAAGTCTCTCCTCAAACCCCTCCTTTTCTTAAAGAAACCTGAAGACGCTCACTATATCACATTTGACCTCACCAAATTCGGCTTTAATCTTCCATTGGTTAAGGATGTGGTCAAATCAAGTTTTGAATTCGACGATCCAAGGCTCGAAAGGAAAGTTTTTGGTTTGACTTTCAAAAATCCGGTTGGACTCGCTGCTGGATTCGATAAAGATGCCAGGCTCATTGACGAGATGGCGATGTTGGGTTTTGGCTTCATTGAGATTGGGACATTGACTCCAAAACCGCAAGCTGGTAATCCGCAACCCAGACTTTTCAGACTTCCTGAAGATGAGTCTCTTATAAATAGAATGGGCTTTAACAATGGAGGAGTCTTGGATGCAGTGGAACGGTTACGAAAAAGGAAATCGGACGTAATCGTGGGTGGTAACATTGGTAAAAACAAAGTAACCCCGAACGAAAATGCCATCGATGATTATCTGTATTGCCTGGAAAAACTACACCCCTGGGTGGATTATTTCGTGGTAAATGTGAGCTCACCGAACACACCTAATCTTCGGGACCTCCAGGAAAAAGAGCCTTTGAAAGCTTTGCTCACCGCGGTAAAAGAAGCCAATGATGCCAAGTCTAATCCAAAGCCTATCCTTTTAAAAATAGCCCCTGACCTTACTGATGGGCAGTTGGATGATATAGTAGAAATCGTTTTGGATACCAAAATAGATGGTGTGATCGCTACAAATACTACCATAGATAGGAGCCAACTTAAAACTGACCCAAACCAAGTGGAGGCGATTGGAGCGGGAGGTGTAAGCGGAAAGGTTTTAAAGTCTAGAAGTACCGAAGTGATACGGTACCTTCACACGAAGTCCTCCGGGGCATTCCCCATAGTCGGAGTGGGAGGAATTTCTTCTCCAGAAGATGCCATCGAGAAGCTTGAGGCAGGCGCTTCCCTCATTCAAGTGTACTCGGGCATGATTTATGAGGGTCCTGGGTTAATCAAGCGAATTAAAAAAGGCATATTGGCTTATTTTTCGAGCTAAACTATATTTGTTTAGCCAGAACTCTATCATTCATCAGCACTTGAACCACATACATGGCCGCAAATAAGCCCCGATCAAATACATTCAGAAAAAAAGGAGAATCCCGTAAAACCACAAAATCGGAAAAGAAAGGTTTTTCCATGCCAAAATTTGGTAGTTCTAAAGTGGTTCTGACCCTTGGGGTGATTCTGATTTCTGTGGCACTTTTCCTATTTATTGCCTTTATCAGTTACTTATTGAATGGTCCGGAGGACCAAAGCTTAGTCATGAATGGGGATGGGGAGCCTATTCGGGAGGCTGCCAGAGAGTCGAGTAATTGGCTTGGATATTTAGGGGCAAAGGCCGGGCATCTTTTAATCTATCGCTGGTTTGGAATTGCAGCATTTCTGATTCCGCCATTCTTTTTTATTCTGGGAGTGAAAATGGCATTCAAGACCTCCATTATGTCTTTACCCAGGTATGCTTCCTTTGCCTTATTCTTCACATTTTGGCTTGGATTGCTTACAGGGTATATTGTCATTTTGGTCCAAGGGTATTCCTACTGGAGTTTTCTTTCAGGTGGTTTTGGTTATGAATTAGCAAAGCTTTCAGCGGACTTCCTCAGCTGGGGTACCTTCATTCTGTTAGGTGGGTCATTATTGATATTTTCTATCTTTTTCTTTGACATCAATCAGCTCGAATGGTTTTCCAGTAAAACTGTTCATGAAGGCGATTTGAGTGATCCTGAAGTTCCAGATATGGAACCTATTGAGCCTTTGGCTGGTGCCAATCCATTCGATGACATAAATGAAAAAGAGGAGAAAGAAGAAGAGGAAGAAATCGAGGATGATGGGTCACTCTGGGAGATAAAAACTGAAGAGAAACCTGAGACAAAGACTCCGAAGAAAGAAATCGAGCTATCCGAAGTAAATCTACTTCAGGAGATCGAAGAAAAAGAAGACTCCAAAGAGAAGGCATTTTCAATCAATAAAACTCAGGAAGAGAAAACGGCTGAGGAAGTAGAAAATCTGGACGCTTATGATCCAACATTGGACCTGGCAAAGTACCAATATCCGACGCTTGACCTCCTGAATGAATATGACCTTCAAAAAGTAACGGTAACTCGCCAGGAACTTGAGGACAATAAAAATAAAATAGTCGAGACCCTGGAAAACTTTAAAATCGGAATTCAGGAGATTAAAGCGACTATAGGACCGACTGTAACCCTCTACGAAATTGTTCCAGAACCTGGGGTAAAAATCTCCAAAATCAAAAACCTGGAAGATGACATAGCGCTAAGCCTGGCTGCACTTGGGATCAGAATCATCGCCCCGATTCCTGGAAAGGGAACAATCGGTATAGAAGTACCAAATAAAAACAGAGAGCTTGTGCCTGCGAGAGCAGTATTGAGTACGGAAAAATTCCTCAGGTCAGATAAGGACCTTCCCATAGCCTTGGGTAAAACCATTTCGAATGAAGTGTTTGTGGGGGATTTGGCTAAAATGCCCCACCTCCTTATGGCTGGTGCTACGGGGCAAGGTAAATCCGTTGGCTTAAATATGATTCTGGCTTCTTTAATCTACAAAAAACATCCAGCCCAGTTGAAGTTTGTCCTGGTCGATCCAAAGAAGGTGGAATTGTCGCTTTTCAACAAAATTGAAAGGCACTTTTTAGCGAAACTTCCTGGCTCAGAAGAGGCCATCATCACTGATACTAAAAAGGTGATTTACACCCTGAATTCCCTTTGTATCGAAATGGATAACAGGTATAATTTGCTAAAGGATGCCGGAGCCAGAAATTTGAAAGAGTACAATGCGAAGTTCATCGCTCGGAAATTAAACCCCGAAAAAGGCCATAAATACATGCCATACATCGTCCTGGTCATTGATGAACTTGCGGACCTGATGATGACGGCTGGAAAAGAAATTGAAGGACCAATTGCAAGACTGGCACAGCTTGCCAGGGCAATAGGGATTCACCTGGTAGTGGCGACGCAAAGACCATCTGTAAATGTGATCACCGGAATAATCAAGGCGAATTTCCCAGCCAGACTTTCTTTCAGAGTTACCTCTAAAATTGACTCCAGAACGATTCTGGATGCAGGGGGTGCAGATCAATTAATTGGGATGGGAGATATGCTTCTTTCCCAGGGTTCAGAAATGACACGACTTCAGTGTGCTTTCCTGGACACTCCTGAGGTTGATGCCATTTGTGATTGGATCGGTGAGCAAAAAGGCTATCCCGATGCCTATTTACTTCCCGAATACGAAGGTGAAGACGGAGACAGCAGTATTGGGGAAGTGGACCTGTCGGACAGAGACCCACTTTTTGATGATGCCGCGAAGCTTATCGTCATGCATCAGCAGGGAAGTACATCCCTAATTCAACGTAAACTCAAACTTGGTTATAACCGGGCCGGGCGGATCATTGATCAGCTGGAGGCCGCAGGTGTAGTCGGTTCTTTTGAAGGTTCAAAAGCCCGAGAAGTACTCATCCAGGATGAAGCCAGTTTGGAACAGTTATTGAATAGTTTGTAGGGTCGAATTTTAAGCTCGACTTACAATCCATGAAGAAGTTTATTCTACCCGTTTTCCTATTGTTTTTAAGCTTTTTGTCCTTTCAGGCCAAAGCTCAGAAAGATCCTCAGGCAAAGAAAGTTCTAGATGCCATGAGCCAGAGATATCAAGCAATGAATGGGTTCAAAGCTGATTTTGATTTCACATATAGGGATGCAGCCGGAACCAGCGATAAGCAAACAGGAGAGATAGCGGTGAAGGGCGAACAATATCGCCTAAAACTTCCCGATCAGGAAATATTCAATAATGGTAAGACGGTTTGGACATTCATTTCGACTGATACTTACAAGGAGGTTACCGTCAACGATGTCACCCAAATGGAAGGTGAGCTCACACCTTCGAACATCTACAGGATGTATGAAGAAGGCTTCGATTACAGGCTGCAAGCCGAAAAGCAGTTTCAGGGACAGACAGTTCAGGTTGTTGAATTAATTGCTTTGCGGTCAGGGTCTCCTTTCGAAAGAGTTAACCTTTTCATCAATAAATCCAACAAGAACCTCATGGGTTGGGAAATGCATGATGGTCAGGGAACTGTCTTTGCTTATACTTTCGTGGATCTTCAGGAAGGACCAAATTTCCAAAACAACTATTTCACCTTTGATCCAAAAGAGCATCCGGGTGTGGAAGTAATTGATCTTCGCTAGATTTGATCAGCGAATTCCTCGACCAATTCTTCCATCTTATCTAAGGTTTCCTGAATCACAGGAAGAAAGGGATCTAACAAATCCACAAAGAATGGCGCAATCGGTTCGATATAAGGTAATGCCTGGCTTTTACGAGTCCATTCTTTGGGTAAATCCAAATCAAAAAGATTAGCCATATATAGAAATAGGCTAAGAAAAAATGCGACTCTAACCACTCCCAACATCAGGCCAGCAACTTTATCCAGGGAACCAAGAAAGACGGTTTCCATTGTTTTCTTCAGAAGCCAACCTACCCCATTGATCAATAATGTGGTTAGCACAAAAATTAAAAAGAAGGCCACGATGGGATAGCCTATATTTAAGGATTTGACATTGTCAGATAGCCAATCTGCCATCGTATCCATAAAATAGAAAGCCAAAATAATGGCTATAATAAAACCAAAAAGGCCTATGATACCCATGAGGAAACCCTTTTTGAATCCCTCCAAAGCACCCAGGCCAATGATGATTAAGATAACAACATCAATAATTTCCAATTTATGCAGATAATAGTGCTTTGACTTTATCAGCAATCATCTTGCCATCCGCTTTTCCCGCTAGTTGTTTACTTGCAATTCCCATCACCTTACCCATATCTTTCATGCCTTCCGCACCAGTCTGAGCAATGATAGTAGAAACAGCCAGCTCCACTTCCTCTTCGGAAAGGGCCTTCGGTAGAAATTCCTGAATCACTTCCAACTCAGCGTTTTCCACTTCAAACAAATCCTCTCGACCTTGCTCCTTGTAGATGGCTGCCGAATCTTTCCTTTGTTTCGCTGCTTTAGTCAGAAGCTTCATTTCATCAGCTTCAGAAAGCCCGTCTCCTGCACCTCCTTTAGTCTCTTCCAGCAAAATCATGGATTTTACCGCCCTTAGAGCCGTTAACCTAGTTTTATTTTTGGCGATCATTGCAGCCTTTATTTCACTATCTATCTTCTGCTTTAAACTCATTCGTTTTAAGTTTGTATTATACCATAGTTTACTATTCAAAATTACCGTTTCTAATCGGATATGACGAAGCTTAGCGTAAATATTAATAAGATTGCCACACTCAGAAATGCCCGTGGGGCAAATAATCCCAATGTAGTCCAAGTTGCCAAAGATTGCGAACGCTTCGGCGCTCAGGGAATCACAGTCCATCCAAGACCTGATGAAAGACATATTCGACATCAGGATGTTTTTGATCTGGCGGAGGTTGTGACCACTGAATTTAACATTGAGGGGTATCCTGATAAACGATTCTTGGATTTGGTGAAAAAGGTGAAACCTGCCCAAGCCACTTTGGTACCAGACCCGCCTGATGCGCTTACGTCTAATACCGGTTGGGATACCATTACACATCAGCATCTACTCCGAGATGTGGTTGCTGAGCTTCAATCGGAAGGAATCAGAGTTTCTATCTTTATTAATCCCGAAGTGAAATATTTCGAACCGGCAAAACAAACAGGGACTGATCGTGTGGAATTATACACTGAACCTTATGCTGCAAATTATCATCAGAAGAGAGAACAAGCTGTAAAGCCATACGTAGAGGTATCAAACTTGGCAAAAGAAATCGGGTTGGGACTTAATGCAGGTCACGATTTAGATCTTCACAACCTTCAGTTTTTAAAGAAGTCAATTCCTTTTTTGGATGAAGTATCTATTGGTCATGCCCTCATTTGTGATGCACTATATTATGGACTTGAGAATACCATCCAGATGTACAGGAGGAAGTTGGACACTGAATAGTGAGAAAATTGTGAACTACTTAACATGAAACTAAACTATAAAAAGACAGGCTCTGGGCCACCTCTGGTTATTCTACATGGACTTTTCGGTTCTGCTGACAATTGGTTTTCGATAGCCAGGGAACTACAAGAAGACTTCACCTTGTATTTGGTAGACCAAAGAAACCATGGCGATTCTCCAAAATCTGATGAATGGAATTATCAGGTAATGGTAGAAGATCTTTATGAACTTCTTGGTGAAATCGATGAGGATAAAATCTTTTTAATGGGCCATTCTATGGGAGGTAAAACGGCTATGAATTTTGCCTTGACTCACCCTGAAAGGGTTGAAAAACTTATCGTTGCGGATATCGCGCCGAGATATTACCCAGTTCATCACGAGCAAATCCTGCAAGGTCTGAATTCACTAAACTTAGCTGAAATCCAATCCAGAAAAGAAGCCGATGAAAAATTAGCCGAGTTTATCCCCGTGGCCGGAATTAGGCAATTTCTTTTGAAGAGCCTTGGCCGGGATTCTGATGGTTTTATCTGGAAAATCAATCTTCCAGTGATCACTGAAAATATTGAAGAGGTGGGCCAGAAACTGGAAAGTGATGAACAATTTTTCGGAGAAACGTTATTCTTAGCTGGAGCAAATTCGGATTATATCAAGGATTCTGATTGTGAGGATATCTATTCCTTCTTCCCAAATTACCAATTGATCAAAGTGGCAAATGCAGGACACTGGCTACATGCGGAGCAACCCAAAGCTGTCATAGAAGAAATACGAAAATTCCTGCTTTAAAAGTAAACATCAAATGGAGAAATCATACGACTATATCATAGCAGGATCAGGTCTGGCGGGCCTGAGCTTATTGTATAGGCTTCTCCATGCTAAACCGCTTAGGGAAAAGAGAATTCTAGTTGTTGATTCAGAGAAAAAAACAAAAAATGATCGCACATGGTGTTTTTGGGAAAAAGGCCATGGAACCTTTGAACCTATAGTTCATTACTCCTGGGATACTTTGAGCTATTATGCTCCTAACGTGGCCCAAACCTTCAAAATGAAGGAGTATAAATACAAGATGATTCTGGGTGACCAGTTTTATTCCCATGTGCTTGATTTTGCTAAAAAAGCTAAGAACGTGACCTTCTTGCAATGCGACATAAATGAAATAACTGAGGAAGGTGAAAAGGGAATTATCAAAACAACCGAAGGGGATTTTGAGGGAGATTATATCTTTAATTCTACTCCACTTTTCTACCCTGACATCAATCCTCAAAACTCCCTTCTCCAACATTTCATGGGATGGAAGATCAAAACAGACAAACCGACTTTTGATCCCTCCAAAGCAACCTTAATGGATTTTACATTGAAGCAGACTCATGGTACCACTTTCATGTATGTGCTTCCTACTAGTGAAACCGAGGCTTTGGTAGAATACACGCTCTTTACTGAGGAAGTTCTAGAAAAGGAAGAGTATAAAAAGGAGCTTCAAGATTACATCGAAAACAAGTTGGGAATCTCCAAATATGCGATCGCCCATGACGAATTTGGTGTAATCCCTATGTCTCTCGCAAAATTCGACAGGTCAGAGGGGCTAAATGACAAAATTATAAACATTGGGACCGCCGGCGGATTTACGAAGGCGAGTACAGGTTATACTTTCTATTTCGTTCAAAAACACCTGGAAAAACTCGTTAAAAATCTGCTTGAAGGAAAACCCCCTCTCATTGAAAAAAACTTCGAGGATAAAATGTATGATTGGTACGATCGTACTCTTCTAGATGTACTACTTAGGAAGAAAATGGAGGGAAGAGATATTTTCACCAAGCTTTTCACTAAAGTTAACCCAGAGTCCGTCATGGCCTTTCTGGCTAATGAAAGTTCCTCATTAGAAGAATTTAAAATCAGACATAGCCTACCACCTTATACTTTTGCAAGTTCCGGGTTGAAGCAGCTGATCAAATAGTTCTTTTTCTATTATTCGGATTACTTTTCTAACTTCCGCTTATGCCTTTAGGAAAGCTTTATCTTATTCCGAATGTTCTTGCAGAAAATACTGCAGACCAAGTGATCTCCCCGCAAATCAGAGAAGTCATTACAAACACTAAAGTCTTTTTGGTGGAAAACCTGAGAACCAGCAGGCGATATATCAGCAGCCTAAAACTTGGGGTGAAGATCGAGGAATTACACATGGAAATTCTAGATAAACATTCTAGCCCTGAGTCTATAAATCGCCTGATGCAACCTTTATTCAATGGAGCGGATATTGGGGTGATTTCTGAAGCCGGATGTCCAGGGATTGCTGATCCAGGAGCCTTAGCTGTCGAATATGCCCATCAAAAGGGAATTCAAGTTGTCCCGCTTTCCGGTCCAAGTTCCATGTTTATGGCCTTGATGGCTTCAGGTTTTTCAGGACAGTCCTTTGCTTTTCATGGCTACCTGCCGATTGATAAAAGAGAAAGAGCTAGCAAGATCAAAAGTCTTGAGAATGAATCGGCAAAGGAAAGCCGATCCCAAATCTTCATGGAAACTCCTTTTAGAAATAATCAGCTTCTCAAAGATTTATCAAACACCCTTAATCCAGGGACCAAGCTTTGCATCGCAAAAAATATCACAGGGTCGGACGAACTGATTCAAACCAAAACCATAGCCGCTTGGAAAAAGAGCCCAATAGATCTTCACAAAATCCCCACAGTTTTCATCCTCCAAAGCTTTTAACATGTTTACCATAGACGCCCACCTGGACCTCAGCATGAATGCCCTAGAATGGAACAGGGATTTAACCAAACCTATTGAAGAGATAAATGCCAGAGAGCAAGGTCTTTCGGATAAGCCCGATCGGGGTAATGCTTTGGTGTCTCTTCCTGAGCTTCGCAAAGGGAACATTGGGCTTGTGGTAGCCACACAAATCGCCCGGTTCGTGAGTCCTGAAAGTTCTCTTCCTGGATGGCATTCTCCTGAGCAGGCCTGGGCTCAAACCCAAGGCCAATTTGCATGGTATAAGGCGATGGAGGAGGCTGGTGAAATGCGGCAAATCAAGAATCTGAAAGGTTTAGAAAACCATCTAAGCGATTGGTCAGAGACTTCGATTACTACAAAGAAACCTATAGGTTTCATTCTATCACTTGAGGGAGCAGATTCTATTGTTAATCTTGATTACTTGGATAAAGCCTGGGAATATGGACTCCGAGCTCTAGGCCCAGCTCATTATGGCCCAGGAAGGTATGCTTACGGCACTAATGCTTCTGCACCTCTTACCAAACAAGGAAGAGAGTTGCTTCGCAAAATGGAGGAATTAGGAATTATTTTGGATGCCACTCATTTATGCGATAAGGCCTTCTGGGATGCACTGGAAATTTTCAAAGGACCAGTCTGGGCTAGTCATAACAACTGCCGGTCCTTGGTGAATCATAATCGACAGTTTTCAGATGAGATGATCAAGGCACTAATCGATCGTGGAGCCGTTATAGGTGGAGCCATGGATGCATGGATGCTAAGTCCTGATTGGGTTCGAGGGAAATCTACCCCTCAGGAAAGGAATGTCACACTGGAAACGGTGATTGACCATCTTGATCATATCTGTCAGATAGCAGGAAATGCTGATCATATCGGAATAGGATCAGATTTAGACGGAGGGTTTGGCTCTGAGCAGGCACCGCATGATCTTAGTTCTATAGCCAATCTCAAAACCATTCCTGAACTGCTTAAAAGGCGAGGCTACTCAGATGAGGATATTCAGAAGGTCATGAGTGGAAATTGGCTTCGCTATCTAAGGAAGGTCTGGCATAAATAAAATATGGGCTATACAGGGTTAAGTCTTTTCCTTCCAAAGATCCTCCCAACCTAAATCCTTGAAATGGGGGCCGGTAGTTGATTCGGAGAAGACGATTCCAGGATGGCCAGTATTCCATTCCATGATCTTTATTTCTTCATTTTTATCCAAAGCTACATCCCATCCTATGAGCTCTAAATGGGGAATTCCATTGTGTAAATTCTCACAAAACCTTTTCATTTCCTCAAACTTCGGTATGACTAGTCCTTCAAGGCGAGTATCCGTTGAGGGATGTCTCTCGAAAGTCTCCCATTTGGGAGAAATTGCACAGTAAAATAGCTTTCCTGTTTGGGTGTAAACTGGAACTCGTAAGGCCTTCTGACTTTGAATAAATTTTTCAGATTCTCTGCCTATTCTGAGGCCGCATAACCTAGTTTCGGCAAGCTTACCAAATGGTTTTACCGTAGTTACTCGAATAGTTGCGACTGCATTTGGACTCAGTTTATCAAAAAATGTGTGTTGATAGATGGGTGCTTGAATCACAAAGTCACCTAATTCGCTAAACTTTAAATTTTCAAATTCTGTCTTAGTTGATTTTGTTATCCCAAGACCTTGAAAAGTGAAATCCCCCTTTAAATAGACCTCAGAAAATTGATCAAAACATAACTCATAAACCTGTGCCAATCTCAGAGGTCTTCCATCTGTATCTATCCAAGAACCATTAACAGAATATGCCAGGTCTGGAATGGAATCCGAGTTAATTATTCGTCTAGTCAAAGTCTTATACTGGGCAAGTCCCTCCAATTCGCCATTTACAGCCGGCCCCACCACTCTGCCAATATAATTATCTGGAATCCATCCCTCCTTAAATTCTCCTTGAAACGCGGTATAAACTTTCAACCAGCCAGCAAAAGCTACTGATCCCAAAACCTCTTTTGCATATTCCTGACATTGAAAGTTTTGTACCGGGGTCAGTTCCTTTCCATTTGCCCTTAATGTGGCTAATATTAATTCAGTCTTACGATAATGAGGTAAATCAAATAACCTGTTCCATCGTTTCTTTCTTGATTTTCTGAATTCTGACTTAAGGACACTGATGAATTTCATATTTAAATAGGATCAGAGATTTTTGAAGAAGCTAAGAATTTTCTAAAAAAATTATTGAAGAAGATTTTAAAAAAGTGATGGGTCAAAACTGACTCTGATTTTACAAAAGCGCCTGGAAAGGCTAATCATTCTATTCCTCAATTAATTGCATAAGTTATTCTTATTGATTTTTTTGCGACCTGTTAATCACCAACCGAGTCTTTATGAAACTTAAATCTTTACTGATTACCCTATTTTTATTTTCAATCGCCCTTACCACTTTCTCTCAAAAACTTACCATTACTGCTAATCATTCGGATGCAAAATTTTACATGCTGAATGATTTAGATAATTCTCCAGTAGCAGAAATAGGTACCGGTGTGATCGAATTGAAACTGGATAAAAACAGCCGAAACAGGATTATGGTAGCAAAAACGGGTTATGAGCCTGTAATAAAAGAATACCCGAAATCCATAAAATGGGATAAAACCCAAACGGTTTCCCTGGAGAATAGAATGGTGGAAATAACCACTGAACCTTACGATGCCGAAATCTATGTGGACGGCCGAATGGTAGGTTCTAAGCAAATCAACCTGATAGTAGGAAAAGGAAGGTTTTTAAATGTAGAAATCAGAAAACCAGGATTCGCACCTGAATCCAAAACCTACTACAACTCCCCAGATCGTGAAACCCCTCCGGTCAAAGATTATTTCGAATTAAAGGATAGACAAGTTCGGCTAGAAGTAATCCCAGCAGATGGAAATGTATCTGTAAATGGTGTCACAGTTGGGAAAGGGAATCAAGATGTGAGAGTACCACTAGGTGATTGCGTAACCGTAAATGTCACTAAGGATGGTTTTGTAGAATACACCAAGGTATTTTGTAATAAACCTGATACGGATCCAGAACCACCCATCAGAGAATCCGCAAGACTTGAAGATCGATTGGTTCAAATCACTTCTCAGCCAGATGATGCCGCAATTGAAATCGCAGGTAAGCGAGTAGGTGTTGGTTCTTACGACTTGAAGGTACCAAAGAACGCTTGCGTTGAGGTAAGAATTTCCAAAGAAGGATATATCCGATACGTGAAAAATTATTGTAATCAGGACAATATGCAGGAACCACCCTCAACTGATTTTATAGAAATGGCAATAGATGAGGCCTACTCTTCTTCGGTATCTTCCGATCTTGCCAATGTTCGGATCACTGTTCCTGTTAACACAGATTTTTCAGCTGAAGAGGCTTGGAGAATTTTAAGTTCTATAGTGACCCGATACTTTGATATTCTGGAGACCGTAGACTTCAATACTGGATATCTTACAACTTCCTGGCAGGTAGAAAATTTCCAATCTTCCATTATCCGAACAAGAGTAATCGTAAGTAGTGGTGGAAATTCAGACCAGCTAGCCTATTCAGTCAAACTGATCAGCCAAGAAGCTTTCCTTGACGGACAAAATCAGGTGACAGTCAAAGATGACGAGAAGTTCGAAGATTGGGAACGAATACTTAAAAGGTATGAAGGCCTGATCCAAGAAATTCAAGCCAGACTTCAATAATCTAAAAATACCCCGCCAAACCGGGGTATTTTTTTTGACCTGATCTGGAAGATTTCATCGCCGATTAAAAAAACTTTTTACTAACCCGGAATTTCAAACGATTTCCAAAAAAAACTCCTTCAAACTCTACCTGAAGGGCCTTTGACCCTAGAGTAAACTTTGTATTTTGCCCAATATTGTTTTGAGATTTCATGACTTGATATCTCATTTTCCTTGCCCAAAATACTCCTACTTTAATGTCAAAAGTCAAACTCTCATTTACCCAAATAATCAACATGAACGTTGGTTTTTTTGGGATTCAATACAGCTTTGGGCTTCAGCAAAGTGCCGTCAATCCAATCTATGACATGCTCGGTGCCGCTCCGGATGAGATTCCGATTTTAAATTTGGCGGGTCCCATGACCGGCCTCTTAATCCAACCCATCATAGGAGCCTTAAGTGACAGTACCTGGAGTGATCGCTTTGGCAGAAGAAAACCATTTTTCTTTATCGGAGCGCTCTTCTGCAGCATCTGCCTTTTCTTTTACCCATTTAGCAGTTCTTTATGGATGGCGGCGGGACTTTTATGGGTACTAGATGCAGCAAATAACACTGCCATGGAGCCTTACCGGGCTTTAATTGCGGATGTACTTCCCGACGAACAGTACAGCAAAGGTTTTCTGACCCAGTCTTTTTTCACTGGTTTGGGCATCACACTGGCCAATGTCTCCTTATTCGTGTTCCAAAAATATATTCCAGGAACCCTCGGCTCACTCCCCTATTGGGTTTACGCATCTTTTTTTCTCGGAACCGTCTGTTCGATTGGTTCGGTGCTATGGAGCATAAGTAAAACCCCAGAATACCCTCCTTCACCTGAGGAATTGGAAAAGCTAAAGGAAAGAAATAGAGGACTGCCACATCCCGCCATTCAGTTCTTCCTATCCATCTTCACCTCACTATTCGCATACACTATTCTGGCCTTGCTTCTGATCCCATCGATTTTTGATCGAAAGGTCATACCAAAAACCATTAAATGGGCTGAGGATCACCCTACGGCAAAAGTACTTTTTGCTCAAAATCTTGAGATTGTCGAGGCGATTACTGAGATGCCCAAAGTCATGTGGCAGCTATCCTTGGTTTATCTTTTCCAGTGGTATGCCTTATTCTGCTATTGGCAAAATGCAGCAAAAAGTATCGCTCAATCCGTATGGAATACCAGTCCATCTGATAACCCGACCTTGTATGAAGAAGCAGTAGGTTGGACAGGTCTGGTGAATGGTTGGTATAATATTGTGACCTTTCTTTCAGCCTTCTATCTGGCACGGATGGCAAATCGGTTCGGACCAAAAAATGTTCATTTTGTCTGTCTTATTCTAGCAGGTATTGGACTATTGGCCTTTCCATTTATTGAAGACAAATACTTATTGTTTGCCCCAATGACAGGTTTTGGAATAGCTTGGGCAAGTATGATGGGAGTTCCATATCTCATTGTGGTCAATGATATTCCAAAGGAAAGATATGGGGTCTACATGGGTGTGATTAATATGATGATCGTGATCCCTATGATTTTGCAAACGCTCACTTTCGGATACATTTCCAAGTCTTTCCTTCAAAATGATCCCGGTCTCGCTATTGGCTTTGCCGGAGGACTTTTGCTCATCGCCTCCTTGGCTACTCTTAGAATTAAACCAACAAAAGAAGAACCCGGTCAAGCATTGAGAGGATAAGATAGACCGAATTAAAGTACCCTTGAATCATGATTGAATCTCTCGAAAAAATTAATGCCTCAGCAGACCCGCAGTTCGATGAGCGGCTAAGCAAGGCTTTGCCTATCCTTGAAAGCCTGTTTAAAAAAATATATCCCGGTGATGAATCGGATGTTCACCTTCTGGAATTATTAAAAAGGTTAGCCAAGGCTAGAAAGGATCGCCCATCTTACCTTAAGCAAGAGGACAATCGGAAGTCTACAGATTGGTTCCTGAGCAATGAACTATGTGGGATGAGCCTTTATGTAGACCGCTTTTATGGAAGCCTTTCAAAAATGTCTTCTAAGCTTGATTATTTAGAAGAACTAGGCGTGAATCTCTTACATTTAATGCCTCTTTTTGAAAGTCCTGAAGGAGAAAGCGATGGTGGCTACGCAGTTTCGAACTATCGAAAAGTTGATCCAAAATTTGGTACCCTAGAAGAGCTCAAAGCCCTTCAGAAAAAGATGCATTCTAAAGGGATGTATCTCATGCTTGATATTGTTCTCAACCACACTTCCCATCATCATGAATGGGCTCATAAAGCGCGAAAGGGAGAAAAAGAATTCCAAGACTATTATTACATGTATGATAATCGCTGGATTCCCAATCAATTCGAAGAATCTATGCCCGAGATCTTTCCTGAAAGCTCTCCGGGAAATTTCACATATGTGGAAGAATGTAATAAGTGGGTGATGACGGTATTTCATGATTACCAATGGGATCTGAATTTTATGAACCCGAGGGTTTTGACGGAAATGGTTGACAACGTTCTCTTTTATGCGAACCTTGGAGTGGATATCCTCAGAATTGATGCACCTGCATTTATTTGGAAGGAAACGGGAACATCCTCGCAAAACCTCCCACAGGTACACACTCTATTACAGCTCATTAAGCAATGTGTGAAAATAGTGAGCCCCGGAATGGCTTTGCTCGGAGAGGCCATCGTCACCCCAAAAGAAATCATGAAGTACTTTGGGACTGAAGATTTCCTAGCCAAAGAATGTGATTTTGCATATAACGCCACTCATATGGCTCTTTCAT
The DNA here is from genome assembly GCF_030403435.1 of Algoriphagus sediminis. Lineage (GTDB taxonomy): Bacteria > Bacteroidota > Bacteroidia > Cytophagales > Cyclobacteriaceae > Algoriphagus > Algoriphagus sediminis. The sequence continues at coordinate 200,757 of NZ_JAUEPH010000005.1, read as the reverse complement.
GGGATATGTTGGCCACTTCTGAGACCATGGTGATGCTGGCAGGACAATATGATATTTTGCAGAAACCTGAAGGGACCTCCTGGATTAATTATACACGTTGTCATGATGACATTGGCTTAGGCTTCGCTGATCAATCTATTTTGGATTCAAACAAAGATCCACACGCTCATAGGAACTACTTGAAGGATTATTTTTCAGGGGTGTTTCAAAATAGTCCTTCCCGAGGAGCCCTTTTTTCCTCAAATCCAAAAACGGGTGATGCAAGAATCAGTGGTACCCTTGCTTCCCTTTGTGGTCTTGAATGTGCAATAGAATCTCAGGACCAGAAATCCATAGACCTATCTATTTCTAAAATCCTTTTGATGCAAGCACATTCTATGTTCCTTGGAGGTCTTCCAATGCTTTTCTATGGAGATGAAATTGGTTACACAAACGATTACTCCTTTCAGCTAGACCCTGCAAAAAGTTATGACAATCGCTGGATGCATCGACCAAAAATCGATTGGGGAAAAGTTGAAAAACGTAAAGAATCCGGGACTATAGAGAATCTGGTTTTTTCTCAAACCAAAAAACTCATTCAAATTAGGAAGAGTCTTCCCGTCATTTCAGACCACAGTAATTTGGAATGGATGAGCCCACATAATATCCATGTGGCTGGATATATTCGGAAGTCAGAAGCCGAAAAATTTATAGGTGTATTCAACTTTTCGGACCAAGAAGCCAATCTCACCTGGTACGCTTTCCGTGAAAAAGGTATTGTCAATGTCAGCTTAAAAGACCACTGGTCCGGAGAAAAATTCTTGGTGGGTCGGGACAATGAACATTTAAGTGTTCAGCCCTATGGATTTTATCTTTTTGAAGTGGAGTTGAATTAGTATCGTCTTGAGGAATCTCTGACTACCAATTCGGTTGGAATAATATGGGTTTCATCCTTTCCAATCTTCCCGCTCTTCAAAAGATCAATAAGAATTTGGCAGGCCTTTTCACCCATTTTAAAGGCATGTTGGTCCACAGAGCTTAAAGCGGGTGTCACAAAATTGGCCATATTCCAGTTGCTAAAGCCAATTAACCCTACGTCATCTGGGATTTTCTTGCCAGTCTCTTTGAGAAACTTCATAGATCCCATGGCTACTAAATCCGTGATGCAAAAAATCGAGTCTGGAGGGTTGGGCAGCTGCATCAGTTGCCGGGTGAACTCAAATCCTTCCTCTTCCGAAATATCCTTGCAGTGAATGATAAAGTCCTCCCTTATTTCCAATCCAGAATCTGTAAGAGCCTGTTTATACCCTCTTAATCTTTCTGCAGAATTTTTAACGGTCGAAAACCCATTAAGATGTGCGATCGATCTGTACCCTTGCTCAATAAGATGTGTTACCGCATTGTAAGCTCCTTGAAAATCATCCACGATAACCTTTGGGGTGGGAAGCTCTTCAAGAACTTTATCAAATTGAACCACTGGCCTTCCTTCTTCGAGAAGTTCATTTAAGTGTTCACCATTGATTGTTTGATTGGAAAGAGATATCAGTATTCCATCCACACTACTGGCTATCATGGTCCGTGCGGCATAGACTTCATTGCTCAGTAATTCATCTGTTTGACTCACCAAGACTGTATATCCTCTTTTTTTGGCTTCCGCCAAAGCTCCACTAATTGCTGATGAGAAAAAGTAATGAACCAGTTCCGGAACTATCAAGCCCAAGGTTAAGGTCTTGTTTTTCCTGAAATTGACAGCCATAGTATTAGGAACATAATTATGCTTTGCTGCATAATCCTTAACAAGCTTGATGGTATCATCCGAAATACCGGAGTAAGAATTAAGGGCACGGGATGCTGTGGAAACAGAAATCCCAAGGTTTTTAGCAATATCCTTTAGCGTAATCCTCTTTTTCTCAGACATGAGCAGAAATTAGTTTAACAAAATAGAGATTTAGCAAAAAACTCAGCCATAAAAAAAGGGGCAAAGCCCCTTAATATCGATAAATAATTTATCAGAAACTATTCTTAATCTCTTTGTTCTTGATCACGTATCCAACTGAAATATAGAACATGTTACTGCTTGTTGGATTAAAGTCTAACCCGTCTATATTTAGCATCTGATTCTCCGTCAGGTAATCATTTAGATAGTACTTGAAGCGAATGAAGTTTCCTTCTTTTCCGACTACTTCCACGAAAACTGAAGGTTGGAAAATTTCTACCCTGTCATCAAACCAAGAGCTCGATTTCCTCTTTTCACCATTCACATACACTTTCTGCTTGTAGGCGAAAGCAAACTCAGCTTCAAAGCCACCACTAAATCTCCATCCCTCAACATCCCCAACTTTAAAAGCAATGGGAATACCTAGGTTGTATGTTCTTTGCTTTACCCTAATTTCATCCTCTACGGATGGGCCATCAAGATCAGTTATAATACCCACATTTCGGACGTTCAACCCGGTAAATAGTCCAAAGCTATTACTGAAATCAAAGTGTAATTGCTGTCCGAAATTGAAAAACGGCGTAAACCTGGCAACCGTACCGGTATTCAAGGGTTCTGCTTCAACCATTCCAAAAGACAAAATCGTCTCACCGGTAGAGGCGGTGTAAATATTAGTCCCTTTTCCAGAGTCTTGAGCGAAAGATGCCTGTACGAAGAAAAGCACTAAAAAACCAAGTAGTATTTTTTTCATATTTAATTTGATTTAAAAAGGAGTTACAAGATGCTAAAAAGACAGTTTAAATAAAAAATCCTCTTCTAAAAAAAGAGGATTATTTGGTAGCCCCGGCAAGAATCGAACTTGCATCTAAAGTTTAGGAAACTTCTATTCTATCCATTGAACTACGGGGCCAATTTTCTCAACCGTTATCATTGCACCAATATTGAGAAAATCTCTTCCATTTTATCCCCGTCCGAATGGGTTCATCCAGACGGGCATTGAACTAAGGGGCCAAACGGACAAGTAATTCCAGAATTCAAGATTAAAGAAAAGCCTTTGACACTCCAAATAATTTTAAATCAACTTATGGCAATACAAGTATTTACCCTATCTTTGCACTCCAAAATTAGGATGGACGTGATCCATCCACTAACTAAATACATTTAATTATATGTCAGTAAAAATCAGATTAGCACGACGAGGTAGAAAGAAAATGGCTATCTACGACGTGGTTGTCGCTGATGCGAGAGCTCCACGAGATGGACGCTTCATCGAAAAGATTGGGACATACAATCCCAACACAGACCCTGCTTCTATCAACATCAACAATGAGCGCGCTCTTAAATGGTTGTTGAACGGAGCTCAGCCAACAGACACCGTGAAAGCAATGCTTTCTTATAGAGGTGTAATGCTGAAAAAGCACCTTCAGGTAGGTGTATTGAAAGGAGCCATCACTCAAGAACAAGCAGATGCTAAGTTTGAGGCATGGTTAAATGAGAAAGAGGCTAAAATCGCAGGAAAAGCTGAAAGCATTCAGAAAACCAAGCAAGATCTTCGTGATAAAGCTTTGGCAGCTGAAGCCGCTAAGAACCAGGCGAGATTGGATGCTATCAAAGCTAGAGAGGAAGAAGCTCAGGCCGCTATTGCTGCTGAGGAAGCCGCTGCCGCTGCAGAGGCCGGAGATGTCGAAGCTCCTGTAGAAGAAGCTCCAGCTGAAAAAGCAGAAGCCACTGAAACCACTGAAGAAAAGGTTGAAGAGACTCCAGCTGAAGAACCAGTTAAAGATGAAGCTCCAGTAGCTGAAGCTGAAGAGGCTAAAGCTGAAGAGCCAGCTGCAGAAGAAACTCCTGCAGAAGAGCCTGCAAAAGAAGAAGCTCCAAAAGCATCTTCTGAAGACGAGGATAAGGCGAAAGCTTAATAAATATAAGGTCATGAACAAAGACCAATGTTTTCAAATAGGATACATTTCTAAAGTTCATGGTCTTCAAGGTGAAGTAGTAATTGTATTGGATGTTGATTATCCTGAAGAATATGAAGACATCCAGCACTTGTTCATCGAACAGAAATCCAGGCTAATACCCTACTTTCTTGAGCACTTTGTGCTACAGCCGGGAAATAAAGTGTTAGCGAAGTTTGAAGAGCTTGATCGGGTGGAAGATGTGAGTCCTTTAGTAGGCTCAGAATTATTTCTCCCAATTACAGAGCTCCCAAAGCTGGACGATGATCAATATTACTTTCATGAATTAATCGGATTTGAGGTCATAGATGAGACCAAGGGTTCGATAGGGAATGTGGAACAAATTTATGATCTGCAAACCCAAGACCTCCTCGGGGTCACACATATGGAAAAGGAAGTCCTGATCCCAATTCAGGATGGAATTATTCAGAAAGTGGATAAGACAGAGAAGAAAGTTCACTGTCGGCTTCCCGAAGGATTACTTGACATTTATTTGGAAGACTGAGGATGCACATTGATATAATCAGCGTAGTTCCCGATCTACTGGCAAGCCCCTTTTCTCACTCGATTTTAAAAAGAGCAGAGGACAAAGGAATAGCTACGGTCAGGACTCATAACTTACGCGATTATGCCACCGGTAAACAGAAGCAGGTCGACGATTATGCTTTTGGCGGGGGTGCAGGAATGGTCATGATGATTGAGCCGATTGCTCGCTGTATCGAATCTCTCAGGAAGGATCGTGAATATGATGAAATCATATACATGACTCCTGATGGAGAAAAATTTGATCAGGGAATGGCGAATTCACTTTCACTCAAAAAAAATCTATTGATCCTTTGTGGACATTACAAAGGCGTGGATGAAAGAGTGAGAGAGAAATTTATCACAAAAGAGATCAGCATTGGAGACTTTGTCCTCTCTGGAGGAGAAATCGCTGCAGCAGTAGTTGCAGATGCTGTGATCAGACTAATTCCTGGAGTACTCAATGATGAAACTTCAGCACTTACAGATTCTTTTCAGGATGATCTCCTGGCTCCACCGGTCTATACCCGGCCTTCAGAATACGAAGGAATGAAAGTTCCCGATGTATTGCTATCAGGACATGAAGCCAGGATTAATGAATGGAGGTTTGAAGCATCGGTACGCCGGACAAGAGAACGAAGACCAGACCTTATGGAAAAGTCTGATTCTCACACGGAGGATAGCGAGTCAAAAAATAATTGAATAAGCCACGTGTTGGCCAAACAGCGAAAGCATAAAATATAAAAGCTATGAGCGATCTAATTAAAATAGTAGAAGAGGAATTCAACGAGGTTAGAGCCAAATTCCCTTCTTTCAAGGCTGGAGATACAGTGAATGTTCACGTTCGTATTAAGGAAGGCAATAAGGAGCGTATCCAGCAGTTTCAGGGTACAGTAATCCAAAGAAGAAACCCTAACTCTAACGGAGAAACTTTCACAGTTAGAAAGATTTCTAACGGTATCGGAGTGGAACGTATATTCCCTATCCTTTCTCCATCTATAGAGAAAATTGATCTATTGAGACAAGGTAGAGTAAGAAGAGCAAGACTTTTCTACCTAAGAGGCCGCCAAGGAAAGGCTGCTCGTATCAAGGAGAAGATCAGAGTGAAGCACTAAGCTTTCACTTAAGTAAAGTAAAAAGGGAGCCCGTGATATCCGAGCTCCCTTTTTTACGCTTAAAACTGAGAAAATAACCTTGCTAAAAACTATTTCCTTTTATTTCTCCCCCTCTCACCACCGGGTCCGGATTTCTTTTTCTTCCTATTGGCGAAAAACTCCTGTCGCCTTCTATTTTTTTCTTTCTCAAACTCCTTTCTTTCTGCAGCTGACATAGGTTTATCGGTTTGTGGGAAGGGATTCTTTTCGATAACCTCGATTTTTTTCTTGATTAGCTTTTCGATATCACGAATGAACGCATTCTCCTCTGGTTCCGAAATAGAAATCGCCACCCCAGCAGCACCTGCACGACCTGACCGTCCTATCCGATGAACATAGGTTTCGGCAATATTTGGAATATCATAGTTGATTACATACTGTAGGTCATCGATGTCAATACCACGGGCCGCTATATCGGTAGCCACGAGCACTCTTATCTGCCCATCCTTAAATTGCTGAAGGGCCTTTTGCCTCTGATTCTGGCTCTTATCTCCGTGAATTGCAGCGGATTTGATTTTTTCATCCCTCAGGTATCGATTGACCCTGTCTGACCCGTGCTTTGTTTTTGCAAAAATCAAAACCTGATCCATTTCTTGATCTTCCAATACATGTAAGAGCAGGTTCTTCTTAGTGGATTTATTGGTGTAATAAAGAAACTGATTAATTGTTGCCGCTGTGGAAGAAACCGGATTGACCTCTACTTTTTTGGGATGGTTGAGAATTTTCCTAGAAAGGTCAAGAATATTATCAGGCATGGTCGCTGAAAAGAACAACGATTGTCTCCTTGAAGGCAGTTTAGCAATGATCTTTTTAATGTCATGTATGAACCCCATGTCCAACATTCGGTCCGCTTCATCTAAAACAAAGTATCGGATATCATTTAGACTTATGAAGCCTTGATTCATTAAATCCAAAAGTCTTCCTGGGGTAGCTACGAGAATGTCTACTCCCTTCTTCAAAGCATCTATTTGCTTTGACTGATTAACTCCTCCAAAAATCACCGTATTCCGAATCCTTGTATGTCTTCCATAAGTGGAAAGGCTTTCACCAATTTGGATGGCCAGTTCCCGAGTAGGAGTAACAATTAAACCTTGAATTTTACTTTGTCTTTGATCTCCTTTCTTTCCAAGGTGGAGATGCTGTATGATGGGAATGGAAAAAGCTGCTGTCTTTCCGGTACCGGTCTGTGCACTACCTAGCACATCCTCTCCTGCCAATACCATAGGAATAGCTCTTTCCTGGATAGCTGTTGGTTTTGTGTAGCCTTCTTCCCGGACTGCTTGCAAAATGGGCTCAATAATCTCTAAATCTTCAAATCTCATATATTCTTTCTTAAATGGCCTTTGCGCGGGTCTCTTTTCTCAATCCTTTATGCAGGGCATTTGCAAAGCTAAGGGACTATTCTTGTGAATCTTAGTAAATCACTTTTTATCAGCCCGGGATTAAGCTTATTTATGAGTTAGGCTCAATTCATAAGCAGAAGGTCGATAAAAAGGGTTCTTTCCGCCAGCTTTACTTATCTTTGCAGCTTTGTTCAAAGAATCAAAAACTACCTGCCTTACGGCATATTTTCACTATGACCCAAGAAGTTCGAGTACGATTTGCCCCTTCTCCTACCGGTCCACTACATATCGGTGGAGTCCGCACTGCTTTATACAACTATCTCTTTGCCCATAAAATGGGCGGAAAATTTATAGTCCGAATAGAAGATACAGACCAAGCGAGGTTCGTTCCCGGTGCTGAAGAGTACATCAAAGAATCCTTAGACTGGCTAGATATTCAGGCAGATGAAAGTCCATGGCAACCAGGCGAAACCGGGCCATACAGACAGTCTGAAAGAAAGCCCGACTACATGCAATATGCCCTCGATCTGGTGAAAAAAGGTCATGCCTACTATGCCTTCGACACCCCAGAAGATCTTGAGGCGATGAGGGAGCGGCTGACTGCAGCTAGGGTGGTTCAGCCACAATATAATAACATCACCAGGACCCAGATGAAAAACTCCCTCACCTTACCTGAAGATGAGGTTGAACGAAGATTGGCATCAGGGGAACCGTACGTTATCAGAGTGAAAATCCCTCGTCAGGAAGAAGTAAGGCTTAAGGACTTGATCCGAGGCTGGGTAGTCGTTCATACGTCCACGCTTGATGACAAGGTTTTGATGAAGTCAGATGGTATGCCCACTTACCATTTAGCCAATATTGTGGATGATCACTTGATGGGAATAACCCATGTGATTCGTGGGGAAGAATGGCTCCCTTCTGCTCCTCTTCATGTTTTACTATACCGTTATTTGGGATGGGAAAACAGTATGCCTGAATTTGCACATTTGCCACTATTGCTAAAGCCAGATGGCAATGGCAAACTGTCTAAAAGAGATGGTGATAAATTAGGTTTCCCTGTTTTCCCTCTGGACTGGAAAAATCAAAAAGATGGCTCATCGGCACCAGGGTTTAGAGAGCAGGGGTATTTACCAGAGGCTTTGTTAAACTTTCTGGCATTTCTAGGCTGGAACCCAGGTGATGAGCGTGAGCTTTTCACAAAGGAAGAGCTTATTGAGGCCTTTTCTTTGGAGAGAATTGGTAAATCAGGAACTAAGTTCGACATAGAAAAAGCGAAATGGTACAATGAGCAGTATCTCAAAAAAATGGATAATGAGGTCCTCGCCAAGTACATCATAGACGATGCGAAAAAGGATGGTTTTGATATTTCCGTAGAGCTTGCCTCGGCTGCTGCATCTCTAAACAAAGAAAGGGTAACTTTTCCTCAGGAGCTGTGGGAAGCCAGTAAATTACTTGTTATTGCTCCAAAGACCTTCGACGAGAAGGTTGCCACCAAAAGATGGAATCAGGATGCCATAAAAGTTTTAAATAAGTATGTAGAAAAGCTTTCGGGCTACCACGGAGTGTTCAATTCTGAAACTGCAAAAGAGCTTCTTAACTCATCAGCAGAAATTGAAGAGATCAAACTCGGAAAAGTGATGCAGGCGGTCAGACTTGCCGTTACAGGTTTAGGTGCCGGACCTGATTTGATGCAGGTTTTTAGTATTTTAGGGAAAGAGGAAGTAAAAAACCGAATCAATTTTGCTCTGCAAGAGTTAAAACCTATAGACTAATCGAGTGATGGCAAAAAAGAAAAAAGCAAAAAAAGATAACCCAAAGGTCCATGAGGAACTAGAGGGCTTCAAAATGGAAATCAATTCATTTGGAGAAATTTCATCCTCATTCCCAGTGGATAAAATCAATGAATTCCTGAATAAAAAGGTAGAGGATAAAAAATTAAAAGACAGGGATGATATCGATGACCTGAAAAAGGATAAAGATGAATAGACCTCTCTGATTTCATTATCAATTGCTCCCTGAACGGGAGCTTTTTTTAAATATTGAATGGTTAAAGCGTGGCTTTGCAATTCAAACTCATTTTTGATTATTCAATCCTGCCAAAAATTGGAAAAAGTTTGAGGTATTTTTGGGTTTGAAAAACCCTATAAGGAAAATTCCGATTAAACATTTAATTGCATAAAAAATCTAACCTTAAACTCCTTAATGAAAAAAGCTCTATTCTCATTCACTCTTTTTTTTGGAGTTTTGCTTACTGCTTTTGCCCAAACTGCCATTGTCAAAGGTTTGGTCACCGATGCTGAAACAGGGGAAACACTTCCTTTTTGCAATGTTTTCGTAAATAACACCACCATGAGCACAGCTACAGAGATGGATGGAACTTATGTTCTCTCTGGATTAGAGCCTGGCACATTTGAGATAGGATTTTCATTTTTGGGCTATGTGGCCGAAACCAAAACTGTAACTCTGAGCCCTGGAGGGGAATTGACACTTAACCTAAAAATGGAGCCTTATGTATCTGAGCTTAGCGATGTGGAAATCAAGGCATCCAGAGACAAAGCCTGGGAGCGTGACTTAAGGAAATTTGAAAACCTTTTTCTTGGAAATGATCCCATCGCCAAAGAATCTGAAATATTGAATCCATGGGTAATTGATTTCCCAGAGCCAGAAGAAAAAGGAAACTTTACAGCCTCCTCCCAACAACCATTGGAAATCATAAATAACCATTTGGGTTATAAAGTCATTTTTGACCTCAAGGAATTTTATCAATCTCGAACCAATTCCAAAATCGCAGGACCTGCCAGGTTCGAGGAGCTGGTACCAGTCTCCGATGTACAAAAAGCTACTTGGGACCAAAATAGAGCAGAGGCCTACCGGAAGTCTCCTATGAATATGTTTAGGTCCATAGTCAAAGGTGAGCAGGAAAAGGAAGGCTTTTTTCTATATGGAGATAAACCTGGCGGGTCTCCAAGCATGAATATGCGCTCAGACATTTTTGCTAATGAACTCGGGAATTCAGTGATCCCTTATGAATCAGACCAATTAGTTAAAGCCGCTGATAAGCCAGGTGAATACCTAATTCATTTAAAAGGACGAATAGAAATTCATTACCAAAAAGGTTATTCACAGGTCAACACCTATGCAGATGCCCCCTATCCAGTTTCATGGCTCGAAGTGGCCGGAGAATATGTAAGGGTAAAAGAAAACGGATTCATTTTGAACCCAGATAAGCTTGTGTTCTCCGGAGATATGGAAAGAAAGCGAATTTCTACCCTTCTCCCATTGGATTACGATGCTGAGAAAGCCATTCTGCTCCAGAATCTACAAAAGACAGCTCAAAATTATCAGGAGAAAATCTATTTGCACACTGACAAGCCATACTACTATGCCGGAGATGCAATTTTCTTCAAAGGCTACTTAAACTATGGGAACCCTTACCTGAGAAATGAGCTGAGCAAAGTACTCCATGTAGAGCTGGTGGATGCAGATCGAAATGCCGTCTTAACTAAAAAGTTTCAAATACGGGATGGTTTGGTTTATGGGAATTTTTATCTCCCAACAGACTTAGAGAAAGAAAAGTATTTTCTGCGGGCGTACACAAACTGGTCAAGAAACTATGGTCCTGATCATTACTTTACCACAGCTTTACGAGTTCTCACACCATTTCAGCGGGTAAATGAAAATGAAAAAGCTGACTTTGAAGAGCCCTTCCGTGTACAAGTTTTGACGGATCAGCAGAGTTATTCACCAAGAGAGAAGGTGACTCTCTCAGTTAAGATTTTTAACAAGGAAGGTAGGCCTGTTCCCTCCACATTGTCCATTTCAATCACAGATCAAACTCAAATAGTACCTGTCAGCCAAGGCAATGATATCAAGAGCGCTTTGGAACTTGCGGAAATTCCAGAAACTATGGGATTAGACAGATTCTCTTATCCGGTCGAAGTAAACTTAAAAGAAGGTTGGACACTAATTGATCGAAAGGATAAGCCCACCTCTGGAGAAATTGTTGCTTTTGTCAATGATTTTGAAGGTATGGTAAACCTCGAAGCAAATCGAGAAGGGGAGTTTTATATGGAGGGAATGGAGTTTTATGGAACCATGAAATTGGCTATGCAAGCGTCGGATGGAAAAGGTAGACCTGTGAAAAAAATTACAAAAATGTTACCCTCCAGACCTCCTATGTCTTTCCCTAAGGACATAAATTTTCCGGAAACAAAGGTCGTGGAAGAGCCAATTAGGCCTCTTTTGGAAGAAGAGGAATTTGAAGAGCTGGAGGAAATAGTCGTTGAAGAAGAGGCAGAGGTAGAAAGCAAAGCTTTATATGGAAAACCAACCTATGTAGTTAAAGGCGAAGATCTTTTTGGTCAAGGAAGTACCTCAGATCTTGTGAACAGTTTGGCAGGAAATGTACCTGGGATGAGGGTGACCATTGCCGGAGCTAGTGGCCGGCAGCAGATTAGAATTCGAGGCGGAGCAAGCTCAATTCAAGGCCCTATGGAACCCCTGGTGATGTTGAATGGAAGTGTGATGGTAACCTCCCCAAGTAGCACTGCCGCTGATAATCTTAGGAGTATCAACCCATTTGATATCGATAGAGTGGAAGTGGTTTCGAGGGTCGTTTCCATGCTTGGAGATGAGGGGAGAAATGGTGTGATCGCGGTTTATCTAAAAGAGTATGACCCCAATGCCCCCTCACCTCTGGGGGAGCAAAATGATGGAGACTTTGCTGAATTTGAGATTGAGGGATTTGAAGCGCCTATCGACTTTTATGAATTGGACTATGAGCAGGAGCCTCAAAAAGATATCGAAGATAAACGCCAAACTTTATTTTGGAACCCCTATCTGGTTACCGATGAAAATGGCCAGGTATCAGTTTCCTTTTACACCAATGAGATAGCTGGGCCAATGACTGTTTCAGTAAGGGGCCTGGGACTAGATGGAATTCCTATCTCAGGAACTTTTACAATCAATCCTAATTAATTGTAGCAGCGTGTAGCTTTTATGTACTTTTGAGCATGGTAAAAAGCTTTGTCAGCCTTTTTCTCTTCTTTCTTATAGGCATTGCTTCTGCCCAGACCAGTGTGGGAATTCGTGGAGGAATTGCTTCGTCCACTTATAATTACCTCCCAACCGCCGGAACCAGAAGTGTAGAAGTACCTGGTCTTGGAGGCCCCACTTTTGCCTTGGTAATCGAACATTTCAACACAAAAAATGCCGGTATTGAGGTGAATATCCAATACCTACCCTCTGGATTCCGACAGAGCACAGATGATGAGTTAAATCCACAGACAAATGAAACTGCGTTGGATTATCTAAAAGTACCGGTTCTTTCCAGCTTTTATATTGGTAAAGGAGGTCGTTTCCAGATCAAATTAGGGCCCCATTTCGGATTTCTACTCAATGCAGAAGATGTTCAAAGAGAGTTTTCAAATACCAATCCACCTGAACTACCTACGTTCGGAGGTACAGATGATAACACCAACAACTTCATGTATGGCCTGACGGGAGGGGCCGGATTATCCAAACTATTTGGAAAAAGTACATTGAGCGCAGAAGCAAGATTTTCTTTCGACTTCACCAATCCGGACTCTAAAAATGACCGTGTATTTGACATGAATTTCACCACACTGGAGTTTACATTGGCCTATCTTTTCCAAATAAGAGAGGGGGAAAAATAGTTTAGTTGCCCGCTAAAATGAGTACGCCCTGAAGGAAAAAATGATCAATTTTTAAAATAATACGTATAAAAGACATTTATTTTGAACATTCCCAAGGTAATTGCTTGTTAGCATATCGATTGGGTAAAACTCATTAAAGATGAAAATTGGAATTGTTTGCTACCCTACCTTTGGAGGTAGTGGAGTGGTAGCTACAGAGCTAGGAATTGGCCTAGCGCGAAATGGACATGAAGTTCACTTCATTACCTACCGGCAACCCACTAGGCTGGATTTCTTCAGTGAAAATTTGTACTATCATGAGGTTGACATTAAGAGTTATCCGCTTTTTGAACATAGGCCCTATGAACTTGCCTTGGCGAGTAAGATGGTAAGTGTAGTGAAATATGAAAAGCTTGATCTTCTACATGTTCATTATGCTATTCCTCATGCTTCAGCTGCCTATATGGCAAAACAAATCCTGAAAACTCAGGGAATAGAAATACCTGTGGTCACTACACTTCATGGGACTGATATCACTCTAGTTGGCAAGGATCCTAGTTACGAACCTGTAGTTACTTTCAGTATTAATAATTCAGATGGAGTAACTGCAGTATCTGAAGACCTAAAAAAGGAAACGCTGGAGCATTTTGAGATAAATAAAGAAATCAAGGTTATTCCCAACTTCATTGATTTGAACCGATTCAAAAAACAAAGGAAAGAGCACTTCAAAACCGCAATCTGTCCTAATGGAGAAAAGCTTCTCGTTCATACTTCGAATTTTAGAAAAGTGAAGCGGGTGGAAGATGTGATCAAGGTATTCTTCGAACTTCGAAAAACCATTCCTGCCAAACTTCTACTCGTGGGTGATGGACCAGAAAGAGAACCCATGGAAAGGCTTTGCCGCCAATTAGGCACCTGTGATGATATCCGATTCCTTGGAAAACTTGAGGCAGTTGAAGAAGTTCTTTCAGTTTCGGATTTATTCTTGATGCCTTCCGAAAAAGAAAGTTTTGGTCTAGCTGCACTTGAAGCTATGGCTTGTGAAGTGCCAGTCATCAGCTCTGATGCTGGAGGAATTCCAGAACTCAATATCAATGGCAAAACTGGTTTTGTTTGTAAGGTTGGGGACGTAGAGGACATGGTGAAAAAATCAGCCGTTATTCTGTCTGAAGAAAACCTTCCAACATTCAAAATGAATGCCCTCGCCCGGGCAAAAGAGTTCGATATAACGAATATTTTACCCAGATACGTGGAGTTTTATCAGGAAACTATCGAGTCTGTTTTGACCAAAGCCTGATCAAAAACAGCTTAATTCTATCGTTTTTATTATCCAGATACCTCAAAAAGCGATATCTTTGTATTGAAAACTATTACCTATTATTCTGATCAAAAGCGGATTAAGATTATGAAGAAGATTGGAAGACTGGAGCGCCCGGATAATTTTGGATCAGCCAAAATGTTTGAAAATCCCATTCTTGAAAGAATCTCCAGAACGCATATATCTATACCTATTACCATGTTTGTGGGCATCAGCTTAGTGCTTGAGTATTATGCGATTACCACCACTGAAATCACATGGTATGTAGGAATTGCTTTATTCCCTTTAGGCTTTTTGGCTTTTACCCTTGTGGAGTATTTGATGCATAAGTATTTCTTTCATATGGAGCCAAATAATCCAATTAAGGACAAGCTTCAATACAGTGTTCATGGTGTACATCACGATTATCCAAAGGATAAAGACCGCCTTGCAATGCCACCATTCGTAAGTGCTGCCTACGCAGCAATTATCTATCTGGTGTTCAACCTGCTCTTAGGTGATTACGCCCTTTATTTCGTTCCAGGATTTTTGTTTGGATATGCAGCATACTTGGGAGTTCATTACGTGGTTCACGCCTATCAGCCACCTAAAAACTTTCTAAAAACCCTTTGGGTAAATCATGCGATTCATCATTATAAAGATCCTGATGTGGCCTTTGGTGTAAGCACCCCGATTTGGGATTACGTCTTTGGCACAATGCCAAAAAAAGAATAAACAAAAACCTCCTTCAAGGAGGTTTTTTTATACTATGAAAAAAATCAGTATCGTCGGTCTTGGTTGGCTTGGCAAAGCTTTAGCAGAAAAACTTTCCTCCGAGGAGTATGATGTCCTAGGTAGTACCACAACCGAAGAAAAAGCAAAAAGCCTGAGTCAGGAAGCCTATTCAGTAGTTACCTTGAAGCTAGCTCCACACCCTACGGGCAAAGGATTCAATAAGCTTTTTGAGGTAGATACCTGTGTAATCACCATTCCTCCGAAGACAAGGTCCCAAAGCCAGGAATTTTACTTTCAGCAACTTACATTTCTTAAAAAACTCATCGATCAATCCAAGGTCAAGCGAGTAATTTTTATTTCCAGTTCCGGGGTTTATCCTAATGAACCCAGAGAAATCCCTTATGATGAAGAGGATGAAATTAATCCTGACAATACAGGGAATCCAGTGATTCTGGAAGCTGAAAGGATTATTTCTGAGAGGCGCTTATATGAACTAAGCATAATTCGATTCGGTGGTCTGATGGGTGGAGGCCGAATCCTGGCCAAATATTTCCAGGGTAGAGAAAATGTGGATGGTGAAGCTAGGGTGAATTATATCCATCAAACTGACGCCGTAAATCTATGCCAATGGATAATTGAGCAAGGACATTGGGAAGAAGTTTTCAATGGAGTAGCCCCAGAACATCCAAATAAAAAATCTATCATCGAAAAGAATCTGAAGGAATTTAACTTCGATCCTCCAAAATCTTATTCTGAATTACACCATGAGACTTTTAGGTTGATTTCTTCTGAAAAGTTGATAGAAATGGGTTTTGAGTTTACCTACCCTGATCCATTATATTTTGATTACAATTCTTGATTTCTTAGTACTTTGGGTATAGAATTCTCTGCTGCCAAAGGTTCTTATGAAATTAAAAATCCTTCCACTTCTCTATTCTATCGTTTTACTAGCATGCCAATCCGAGCCAGCAAAAGTTGATTATACCGATTGGTCACACTATGGCGGCCCCTCAGACGGATCTAGGTATTCTTCGCTTTCCCAAATCAACAGAGGTAATGTGGACCAACTCGAGGTAGCTTGGATCTACAATAGTGGAGACGCTACTGACCGAAGTCAAATCCAGTGCCAGCCAATAATGAAAAATGGACTTCTCTACGGTAGCACACCTAGCCTTAACATTTTTGCACTGAATGCAGAAACTGGTGAAGAGGTATGGAGATTTGATCCTTTTGAGATTTTAGGAGGGGAAAATTCTTGGGCTGGAACAAACCGGGGGGTGACTTATTGGGAGAAAGGTGAGGACAAAAGGATTCTTTTTGGTGCAGGGAATTGGCTTATGGCACTTGATGCTGAAACAGGGGAAGCCCAATTAGATTTCGGCGATAATGGTAAGGTAGACCTCAGAAAAAATCTGGATACAGAGAGGGAAGACTTCCTCATTGTTGCTAATGCACCCGGGGTGATTTACGAAGACTTGATAATTATGGGAATGCGGCTTTCAGAAGGTCTTGATGCTGCCCCTGGTCATATTCGGGCTTACAATGTGATAAGCGGGGAATTGGAGTGGATATTCCACACCATCCCACACAAAGGAGAGTTTGGGTTTAACACCTGGAATTCGGAATACATTTCAGAAATAGGAGGAGCCAATAATTGGGCTGGGATGGTTATGGATTATGATCGTGGAATTGTGTTCGTCCCGACCGGATCTGCTACTTATGACTTCTATGGAGGCTACCGACATGGAGATAATCTTTTTGCAAATTCTCTTTTGGCTTTAGATGCCAAAACCGGAAAGCGCATTTGGCATTTTCAGGGAGTTCATCACGATGTCTGGGATAGGGATTTCCCTGCAAATCCCAACCT
This sequence comes from Algoriphagus sediminis, assembly GCF_030403435.1. Taxonomy (GTDB): domain Bacteria; phylum Bacteroidota; class Bacteroidia; order Cytophagales; family Cyclobacteriaceae; genus Algoriphagus; species Algoriphagus sediminis. The sequence continues at coordinate 184,315 of NZ_JAUEPH010000005.1, read as the reverse complement.
AATTCGGATTCGAAAAGAGGGTCAATGGATCGATGCAGTGGCCCAGATTTCCAAGCAGGGTTACACTTATGTTTTTGATCGGGAGACTGGTGAACCTATCTGGGAAATCGAGGAAAAGGAAGTCACACAAAGTATTTTACCTGGAGAAAAAACCTCGCCCACTCAACCCATTCCCAGTTTGCCTGAACCATTTATGAAAATGGTTTTTGAGAGAGAGGATATCCTAAGCCTTAAAGAAGAATGGAAGGCAGACATCCAAAATCAACTCGAAAACGCCCTTTTGGGTGATACTTGGCTTCCCCCAAACCCTCACAAACCAATAGTCCTATTCCCAGGTATGGATGGCGGTGGAGAATGGGGAGGAGCTGCTTTTGATCCAAAAACACAGACTTTCTATGTCAATGCCAATCAAATTCCATGGATCATCAATATGACTCCCAATGCGAAATTTGAAAACCTTGGGCAGTCTATTTACACAAACTACTGCGGCAACTGCCATGGGCTCGACCGAAAAGCTAATCCTCCAGCCATTCCATCCCTTATCGGACTTGAAGAGAAATATTCCAGGGATTCCCTAGTAGCTTTGATCAGAAAAGGAAGAGGCGCCATGCCTGCTTTTGATTACATCAGTGAAGAGGAAAGACTGGTTTTAGCCGATTATCTTCTTGGTAATGCACCAGCTGAGGGAGATAAAAAGGAACTTGAATCTCTGAGTTCAAGGCTCTACCCCAGATACTACATGGATGGATACAAACGCCTTACCACTGAGGAAGGCTTGTATGGCAGTCAGCCACCCTGGGGGCTTTTGACCGCAATAGATATGAATACCGGTACAAAGAAATGGCAGATCCCATTGGGCGAAATCGACTCACTTTCGGCTATGGGGTTTGAGCCTACAGGTACAGAAAATTACGGTGGCCCTGTGGTCACCGCGGGAGGACTTCTCTTCATTGCCGCTACCAAGGACGAGAAAATTCGAGCCTTTGATAAAGAAACGGGCGAAAAGCTTTGGGAGGCAAAGCTCCCGGCATCAGGTCATGCCACACCAGCCATGTATGAAATGAATGGAAGACAATTTCTGGTCATCGCTTGCGGTGGAGGCAAAGGAACACCAAGCGGTGATAGTTATGTGGCCTTCTCCCTTCCGGATTGATTTCTATTCATTAAAGAAAGGCTTCATCTCATTGTGGATGGTTTCTCTGAGCGTTTTTAGCCTTGTAGCATATTCGGCTAGTTTAATTTCCTGTGGTGTATTTGGGTTCCAGGGTTTAACAGGCTTAGGACTGCCATTTTCATCCACCGAAACAAAAATGATAATGCAGTGAGTCTTTTTCTCGAAATCTTTTTCTTCAAATCCCCTGGAATAAATCTCCACCATAATATGGATGCTGGTTTTCCCTGTGTAAATAACCGTCGCATCGATTTTGATCACCTCACCTATATTGATGGGTTTGTAAAAACGAATGCCTCCTACATAGACAGTGACACAGTAGCTTTCTGCCCAGGTCCTTGCACAAGTGTAGGCCGTCTGATCTATCCATTTCATCACTACGCCTCCATGTACCTTCCCTCCAAAATTCACATCTGAAGGTTCACTGATAAATTGGAAGGAAGTTTTATGAAAGTCCTCAGTGGTATTTTCGTCTGTCATTTTAGGTGTGATTTACTTAATCCAATTAAAATACACAAAGCCTCCCAAAAAACAGATTATCCGTCCCTTCATAGCTATGACACCTCCCACCATAAAAGGCTTGTATTTTTAAGTTATTTCATACTAACTTCTGCTTTTTAAAAACCACCATATGCTCAAGAAATTCAAACTCTCAATCCTCTTCTGTTCATTGGCTGCCCTTTCCTATGGGCAGGAAATGGCCGAAATTCTAAATGGATATTCATTCCGAAATGTTGGACCCCTTCGTGGCGGCAGGGTCACGGCTGTAGAAGGAGTTGAATCGAAACCTTCTACATTTTACATGGGGGCTACAGGAGGTGGACTCTGGAAAACTGATGACTTCGGCCATTCTTGGGACAATGTTTCAGATGGCTTTTTCCCTACGCCATCCATCGGTGCCATCTCAGTTTACCAACCTGATCCCAAAATTATCTATGTAGGCACAGGTTCTGACGGATTAAGGTCAAATGTGATCACAGGAAAAGGAGTTTTCAAATCTACAGATGAGGGAAAAACCTGGGAATTGATTGGTTTGGAAAAGACCGGTCAAATCGGTGCCGTAGAAATTCATCCGAATAACCCGGAAGTAGTTTATGTGGCAGCCATTGGACAAGCCTTCGGAAAAAATGAAGAGCGTGGAGTATTCAAAACCACCGATGGAGGCCAATCTTGGGAAAAGGTCTTTTATCATTCTGACAGTGTTGGTGTTTCTGACTTAGAAATGGCCCCAGATGACCCTAATACCTTGTATATCGGTGCTTGGAGAGGGGAAAGAAAGCCTTGGACCATCATTTCAGGTTCATCCGAAGGAGGGGTTTATAAATCAACAGATGGTGGTGATTCTTGGACAAAGTTGGAGAATGGACTTCCCACAGCTTTGACCGGAAAAATTGACTTTGCAGTGTCTCCGGCAGACCCAAATGTAGTTTATGCAAATATCGAGGCCTCTGAGGACCAGGGAGGTTTGTATAGATCAGGTGATCGAGGTGAGAGCTGGGAGTTTGTATCAGATAATCCAAATCTCACAAATCGCCCATTCTATTACACCAATATTTATGCGAATCCACTGGATGCAAATACAGTGTATAATAACTCCTTAAGATTTCTCAGATCTTATGATGGCGGGAAAAGCTGGGAGAGACTTTCAACTCCCCATGGAGACAATCATGATATTTGGATAAATCCAAATGACACCACTATATGGATTCAGGCAAATGACGGAGGAGCAAATGTGACAATTAACAATGGTAGAACCTGGTCAACCCAATTCAATCAACCGACTGCAGAATTATATCAAGTGGAAGTGGATGATCAGTACCCCTACTACTTATATGCCGGACAGCAGGATAATTACAGCACAGTGGCCGTACCGAGCATGCCTCCGATAAGTGTTCAGGCCGGAAGCAATTCGTTTATCCTTAATACAGGGGGATGCGAGACAGGCCCTGCGGTGCCAAAGCCAGGAAATCCCAATATCGTTTATTCAAATTGCAAAGGCCGCTTTGGAGTTTACGACAAAAGAACCGGCCAAGAGTTGCAATATTATGTCGGTGCCACAAATATCTATGGGCACAATCCAAAGGATCTAAAGTTCAGGTTCCAGCGTGTGGCTCCAATTCACGTTTCCCCTCACAATCCTGATGTAGTTTATCACACATCCCAGTATGTACATAAAACAATGGACGATGGGAAAACCTGGGAAATTATTTCTCCTGATTTGACTGCATTTGATCCTGATAAACAAGTGGTTCCGGGTTCTCCGATCACCAGAGATGTAACTGGAGAGGAATATTATAGTACTATCTACGCCATCCAGGAATCCAAGATTCAGGAGGGTTTAATCTGGGTAGGTGCGAATGATGGTCCAGTCCATGTCACCAGAGATGGAGGTAAAAATTGGGAGAATGTCACCCCTGACATGCCTGAAGGTGGACGGGTAGATGCAGTAGAGCCTTCACCACATAATCCTGCCAAGGCTTATGTAGCAGTTTTGAGGTATCAATTAAACGACTACAAACCTTATATCTACAAGACTGAGGATTATGGACAAACTTGGGATTTATTAACACCAGGTGACAACGGAATTCCTGAAGATTTCCCAACGAGGGTAATACGAGAAGATCCTGAGAAAGAAGGAGTTCTTTATGCAGGTACCGAATTCGGACTTTTCATCTCTATGGATGATGGCCAAAATTGGTCATCCTTCCAAAGTAATCTTCCAGTAACTCCAGTTACCGACATCAAAATCCACAGAGATGATTTGGTAATGTCTACGATGGGAAGAGGTTTTTGGATAATGGATAATCTGATTAGCCTCAGAGGATTGGCAGATCTTGAAAATAAAAACCTGGCCCTTTTCGATATCCAGGAAGCTGTTAGAAATCAAATGTCAGCTAGTAGTGAAAAAAATGGTCCAGAGTACCCAAGAAGTGGCGCCACCATTGATTTCTTTTTAGCAGAAGAAACTGATGATATTAGATTGGAAATATTAAATGAAAGTGGTGAACTAGTCAGGGCTTTTGAACCTAATCAAAAAGAAGAGGAAGTAGATACGGAACGCGATATGAGTACAGAATTCCGAAATCCTCCTGCAGCTTCTGGACTGCCCAATGAAAAGGGAATCAATCGCTTCAAGTGGAACATGAGACATCATGGTGGCTGGAACAAGGATCCTGAGAGAGCATACACCGGTAATGGGCCTATGGTAGCCACAGGCAAATATGTTGCAAGGTTGATTTCCCAGGGTGAGGTTCTAGAAAAGCCCTTCGAGGTAATCCTGGACCCAAGAATTACTTTAGTTTCTGATGAGGACGTGGCTGCCCAGGAAGAATTAGCTCTTGAAATTCAAGAATTCAGAGATGAAATAAACAAGCTGATAGCATCCATGGATGAGCAGAAAAAGGAGATGGAATCGGCCATTGAATTGGAACAAAGCAGCAATCAAATCTCTTTGAAGAAAAAGGAGCTTGAGGAACTTTACTACAGAGTAGTTACTCCTGAGGGAACGTATATGCAGCCCATGTTAGAAGATCAAACCAGATACCTGTTTTCAATGATTGGCAGAGCTGATCAAAGGCCAGGAAAGGATGCCTATGAAAGGCTCGAAGAGCTTCAAAATGATTTTGAGGACATTAAGGCTGAATTTGAAAAACTACGTGATTAATCAAAGATAGCCATGAGCTGAGGCCCCAATGTTGCCATCAAACCATGCATTGGGGCCAAAGGCTGTTTGAACCCAACCGATATAAATCCGACTTACAAAGCTGTTTGCAGTTATTCCATAACCACTTCCTTCATCGTGTAGGATATCGTAAACATCATTTTGACAGTTTCGATCGGTGATACTGTATCCTTCACCACTTCGTTTATTCATTATCCAAGTGGCTTGCTCAGGATTTACATTTTGAACATCCAGCCTTTTCCATTCAGTGTAAGGATCACTATGGTACGTTCCTGGTTTCAAATTAAAACCGTTTTTATCCTTGGCCCCTGGAGGGATTACCACTGTTTTCCTCGTCTGAAAAAGGTTTACTATTGAAGCAAAATTATTAGGACAGTCCTGTGTCCAAAATCCCTTGTAAGCAGCGGAAGTATACGGATGCCCAACCTGATTTTCGGTAGACATACATCTTACTAGGCCATTTCTGAGTAAAAAAGCACATCCGACATGCCCAAGTCCGCCAGCTCCTTTACGATTAAGAAAAACATATGCAAAACCATTCATTATCTATTCGGATTTGAATTCTGGTTCTAGGTTACGAGAAGCCATTTTAAATTTTCTTAGCCTTTCATTTTTGGATGTGAGGCCCATTGTCCTTCCCATTTCAATGTCTACCTGCCTTTGCATGGCTTTTATTCTAGACTCTTGGGCTCTATTCTGTTTTACAAATTCTTGAATCAGTAAAAAGTGCAAAAGCAAAAGGCCTGCAATTACCATTAAAGCCAGAAAGCTAAATATGGACCATTGAAAAAAAGTGATACCTAAAAACTCCATTACTAGGTTTTAATGTATCCAAAAATAGAGGCAATAGAGACACCAAAACATACGGCAAAAGCCCTATATTTTTCCACTTATCAAAATTAAGCTTAGTGGAATAACCTTCGAAGGTTCTTTTATTCAGGGGTTTAAGAAAGAAAACTTTTGTCATTTGATCGTTCAGCCAAACAAACTCAAAGCTCCCCAAAAAAAGTCCAATTCTAATCAAAAATTAGGGCTTTTGGCACTGTCAAACTAATTATGAAACTTGGGGTTTAGAAAATATAAACCCAAATAAAAATACATGTTCAATATAGATCTTAATGAAAATCAGCGAATGATTGCTGATATGATCAGGGACTTTGGAGCCAAAGAAATAACACCCTTTAGAAATGAATGGGATGATAAACAAATCTTCCCACTAGAGTTATTTAAAAAGCTCGGAGAACTCGGATTGATGGGCGTTTTAGTACCCACAGAATATGGGGGTTCTGGCTTTGGTTATTTTGAATATGTAACTGCCATCACAGAATTATCCAAACTGGATCCTGGAGTTGGTTTATCAATGGCTGCCCACAATTCTCTTTGTACCAATCACATCCTGATGTTTGGTAATGAGGAGCAAAAGCAAAAATATATTCCAAAATTAGCTACCTGCGAATATCTCGGAGCATGGGGACTTACTGAACCTAACACGGGTTCGGATGCAGGAAACATGCGGACTGTAGCGAAAAAAGAGGGAGAATACTGGATAATTAATGGAGCCAAGAATTTTATCACTCATGGAGCATCTGGAGATGTAGCTGTTGTAATTGCTAGAACAGGAGATGTAGGTGATTCGCATGGAATGACCGCTTTTGTGATTGAGAGAGGTACACCAGGTTTCGAAGCAGGACGAAAGGAAGATAAGCTTGGGATGCGTTGCTCAGAGACAGCCGAAATGATTTTTACCGACTGTAAAGTTCATGAAAGCCAGGTTTTGGGAGAAATTGGTGAAGGTTTCATACAGTCCATGAAAATTCTGGATGGGGGAAGAATTTCCATTGCAGCCCTATCATTGGGTATTGCTGAAGGAGCCTTAGAAGCTTCCATACAGTATTCTAAAGAAAGAAATCAGTTCAACCAGCCTATCTCAAAATTTCAGGGAATCTCATTCAAACTGGCTGATATGGCTACTCAAGTAGAAGCCGCAAGCCTTTTGACGTTTAAGGCCGCTGACTTGAAAAACCGTGGAGAAAAAGTCACCCTTGCCGGAGCCCAAGCCAAATATTATGCATCAGAAGTTTCAGTTTCAGTTTCAAATGAAGCTGTCCAAATATTTGGTGGGTATGGATTTACAAAAGACTACCCAGTAGAGAAATACTATAGAGATGCTAAGCTTTGCACCATAGGTGAAGGTACTTCAGAAATTCAGAAACTGGTTATTTCCAGAGAAATCCTTAAGAAATGATCACCAAAAGAACTATTCCATGGCCTCATAAATGAGGTCATGGATTTCAGTTCTTATTCCCTCCCTCAATAACCTCTTGTTATTTGGGTCTGGATATACCCTATTGGAAAGGAAAATGTAAATCAAATCATTTTCTGGATCCGCCCAGGCACAGGTTCCCGTGAAGCCAGTGTGTCCAAAAGAGCTTTTTGGCGCTAGGTCTCCAGCGGAGCCTCCATTATCTTTTTCTTGTTCCGGTTTATCCCATCCCCATCCCCGTCTACTTTGGGTTGATTGTCGTTTCGTGAAGGTGGAAACTACGCCTGGCCGAAGAAGATAAACATCACCGTAATATCCTTTATTTAGCATCATCTGCATCATTACGGCTAAATCCATTCCTCTTCCGAAAAGCCCAGCATGGCCGGCTACTCCTCCATACATAGCCGCACCGGGATCATGAACATATCCACGAACCAGCCTTTTACGAAATACCACATCGTCTTCCGTTGGAGCAATCTGTTCAAGCGGAATCTTGTTATAAGGGTTAAAAGTCATGGTACTTAAACCCAGAGGACTGTAGAAATTCTGATCAAGAAATTCATCTAAGGGTTGGTTCACTACTTTTTCAACTACCGCCTGCATGAAATACATCGTCAGATCGGAGTATCGATATCTATTTTTACTCGCACCTCTGGGTTTAGGCGTTAATTCAGACTCTACGGTCCAAACCCAAATACTGTCTCTTAAAAAATCCGCACCGTACATGCGGTTAGACACCGGTCTGGAAAATCCCGGAACAGAACTTTCCTGATAGTAATCTCTTTTCCAGTTGCCATCCTTTACGGTTTTGGCATAATGAGGAATGTAAGCTTTCAGTCCTGCCTCATGCGCCATCACATCACTTAAGACCAAATCGGCCTTATTGGTACCTCTAAGCTCAGGAAGATAATCCCCGAGCGTTTTACTCATGTCAATTTCACCCCGACTTACCAGAAACATCACAGCTTGTGTAGTAGCCAAAACCTTGGTAATGGATGCCAAATCCCAAACCGTCTCTGAAGTAATCTCAGGTGAGCTTTTGTATTCCTGTCTTCCGTAGGACCGCTCAAAAACCACCTTTCCATCTTTTGCTACCAAAACATGAGCACCAGGTGCAGCTTGAATTCGTACCATTCTTTCAGCTACCTCATCGATTTTATCCAGTTTTTTGGAATCCAGCCCCACCGTTTCTGGCTTCGCAAAAGCAAGGCGATTCATATCATCCAGAAACCCACCGACTCCCTGAACCATATTTTCACTTACTGTTACAGGCAAAATACCCCTCGCCGGACGTCCCCCAAATAATATCTGAGGAACAAGGCTTTGTGTAAAATCATTGTTCTCATAGGCTAATACAAGCTGCTCTGCATCTTCGAAAAATTGGGCTGAATATGCATTTCCAAAAAGTACCGTGATTACCTTATGGCTTTTTTGGAGCTCCTTGATTAGGGATACATCTGACTCAGAAACCCCAAACTTCCTTTTTGGACTGTTGCTGAGTCCCATCATTCCTACCACTATCACGTCATGCTCTTTCAGCTTTTCAACCAAATCTATATTAGAGGCACTCCCAGCTCCTTTTTTTACGGAGAAATGCTCAAAACCTGCATACTTATTCAAGTAGTTTTGGAAGGTTTCTCCTCCACCTCCAATAGTAAGACTGGCAAAATTTTTCAGATCAAGCTGCTTGAAGGGTAAAATATTTCCCTTGTTAGATGCTACCGTGATTGCCTCTGAATAAAGTTCTTCAATGAGAGCTTCCGTTTTTGGAGTGTAAACTCTCTCAGCCAACTTGTAAGTATTGATAGGCCTCATCTTATGTAATCCTGCCCAGTACTTGGCCTTAAGAATTTTTTTCACTCTTCTCTCAACCTCTTCTTTGGAAATCCTTCCTTCGTCAATCGCTTTTCTTATTTCTTGCTTTGCCCTAGGCACATCCATAGAGTAGAGAAGTACATCATTACCCGCGATTAAGGCCTCCACGTCAACCACCCCTGGAGGAAACTGATCTGCCACCCCCTTCATATTCAAGGCATCGGTGAAGATTAATCCACCAAAACCCATTTCTTTCTGAAGTAGGTCTGTAACCACTGGTTTGCTCAAACTAGTTGGTCTTCCACTTCCACCATCCAGGCTGGGAATATTCAGGTGAGCCACCATCACGGACATGAGGTTTTCCTGGATTAATGCTTTGTAAGGGTATAAATCTACTGTCTCGATCCTTTCTTTAGAATGCTTGATCACAGGCAATGAATAATGGCTATCCACCTGAGTATCTCCATGTCCTGGAAAATGCTTTGCGTTAGCTATAACTCCATTATCCTGAAGGCCTTTTACATATGCAATTCCCTTTGATGCTACTTGTTCCGGGTTTTCACCAAAGGCTCTATAGCCTATCACAGGATTATTAGGGTTAGAATTCACATCAACTACCGGCCCGAAATTGATATGCATCCCTATTTCTTTAAACTGCCTGGCCATCTCCTCCCCCATCCTGTAGATTAACTCTTCATTTTGGATAGCACCCAAGGTCATAGCTTTAGGAAAGTCAGGAATCGAGTCAAATCTCATACCCAAGCCCCACTCTGCATCCATTGCAATAAAAAGAGGCGTTTTGGCCTCAGCCTGATACAGGTTAGTTAAACGAGCCTGCCGGTTCGGCCCTCCCTGAAAAAAGATGAGACCTCCTAGGTTTTCATCTCTCACTAATTGCCGAATAGAATTTACATGGGCATCGCCTTTATTCGAGTAGGCCGCAACCATAAAAAGTTGGCCCAACTGCTGATCAAAATTCAGGCTTTGGAAAACAGAATCAACCCAAATGCTTTGCTCCAAAGGAGACAGGGCTTCGAGAGGATCAAAAACGGAATCCTCTACGTCAACTTTGCTTCCTGAAACCATAAATGCCAGCAAAGTGATCATCAATCCACGCAGTAATCCTAATCTCATTTAAGCAAAAGTTTTATATCCGTTTAATTTAAAATAAATTTACCCTTCATTCTCCGCGGAGCCTCCAAACAGCTTGTTCATAACTGTTTTCTGTATTTGAAACAAGTTAAAAAAGTTAAGGCAACATTGGAGAAGAAAAGGGGTTAAATAGAGTATATTTATGATGTCTGGTTCTAAGGCATGTGAATTCTTTGTGGTTCTTTCCGTCAGCCAAAATTGACCCAAAAGAATAAGTAATTTTATGAAGTTTCCATCCATCTTTCGTACGAACTCACCCATGAGGTTTGATATCAAACCAAGGTATTATGACCCCGTGAAGGAAGAAATCGAGCAAAGAACCTCCCAGATCAAAAAGGACCTTGAGGCTCAGGGCCTTTTGGATAAGTCGGGAGAAGAAGGCGAGAATTATGAAAGCTCCATTCGCGGCTCATTTGCCAACTACCGGGGTGGAATAAAAGAACGAAGTAAGAATCCTTTTTCGTCTACCGCAATGATCAGAACCATGATCATCTTGTTTTTGGTTGGATCGCTTTTCGGATACATCTACTTCGGCCCGATCGTATTTGAAATTATAGCCTACTCTGCTCTACTGATCATCGCTATTTATTTATTCTTCCGGCTTAAACCAAAAAAGGGTAGATGAGCAATATCATCCAACTCTTACCTGATGCCATAGCAAATCAGATCGCCGCGGGTGAAGTAGTCCAAAGACCTGCTTCCGCGCTAAAAGAGCTATTAGAGAATGCTGTGGATGCAGGAGCGACTGATATTCAAGTAATAGTCAAAGATGCCGGAAAGCAGCTGGTTCAGGTTATTGACAATGGTAGCGGTATGTCCAATGTGGATGCCCGAATGAGCTTTGAGAGGCATGCCACGTCAAAGATCAAACAGAGTAATGACCTCTTTTCAATCAAAACTTTTGGATTCCGGGGAGAAGCATTGGCTTCCATAGCTGCAGTTTCTCAAGTCGAACTTAAAACTAAATCAGAGGATGAGGAAACCGGAACACTGATTCAGATAGAGGGCTCGGAGCTGAAAAAACAGGAGCCAATTGCAGCAAAAAATGGAACTTCTGTGGCCATGAAAAATCTATTTTTCAATGTCCCAGCTCGCAGAAATTTCCTAAAATCTAACCCGGTGGAAATGCGTCATCTAGTCGATGAGTTTCAGAGAGTAGCTTTATCTTATCCGGAAATTTCTTTTTCCTTGATGCAAAATGACATGGAAATTTATCGCCTGAACCCCGGAAAACTAAGTCAACGGATCGTTGGGATTTTTGGAAAAAACTATCAGGATAAATTGATTCCTGCTGAGGAAAACACCCCTCACCTAAAGGTCAAAGGATATATTGGTAAACCTGAGAACGCGAAGAAAACTCGTGGAGAACAATTTTTCTTTGTAAATAATCGATACATCAGAAGCAGCTATCTTCACCATGCGGTCCACACTGCATTTGAAGGACTCATTCAGCCCGATCAGCACCCCTTTTACGTGCTATTTCTGGAGATAGATCCCTCGCACATTGACATCAATGTACATCCGACCAAAACCGAAATAAAGTTTGACGATGAGCGTACCGTGTATGCCGTTCTTCGATCTTCAGTAAAGCAAGCCCTAGGGGCTCACCATGTCGTGCCTTCCCTCGATTTTTCTATTGATGTAAACTTTCAGGATAAATGGGATAAGGATACAGAAAAACGAGAACAAGTCAGTCGAGAATACAGCTACAGAAGCTTTAATACCCCTGAATACAAAAAAGCGAATCCCTCAGGCTGGGAAAAACTATTCGATGTGGGCCAAAAAGAAGGAAAGTCCGAATCAAGAAAAGATGATGACCTGGAAGTACTTACCTTCCCTAGCAGGGCTATGGAACAAAACGAACCTGGTTCTGAGGCTCTCAGTGAAAATACAGGAGCGACCTTTCAAGTAGAATTGAACTACATAGTAGCCCAATTTTCTTCTGGATTTATCATCATAGACCAGCAAACCGCCCACGAAAGGATTCTTTATGAGCGATATCTGAAGCAGCTACACTCAGCTAAAGGACCCTCCCAACAATGTCTTTTCCCACCGGTGATTGAACTAAGTTCCAATGATTTTCAGTTGGTCAGTGATATTAAGGATGAATTGATAAGTTTAGGATTCCAAATTGAAGAATTCGGAAAGAGTGCTTATCTGATTCAAGGAGTCCCAGCCGACATACAGGTGAAAAATGAAAAAGAGCTTTTTGAGGGACTGGTAGAACAATATAAAAACTTTAAAAATGAGCTCTCTCTGGATAGCAGAGAAAATCTAGCCAGATCTTTAGCGAGAAAGGCATCCCTAAAGAGAGGGCAAAAACTTAGTGGACAGGAAATGGAATTGATCGTAGGTCAATTGTTTTCTTGCCAAAACCCAAATTATGGCTGGGGAGGAAATAAAACCTTTGTCAAACTGGACCTTTCCAGTATTCACTCTTTCTTTGGTAAATAACTATGTTTAGAAATATAACTCCGGTCGTTCAAAACCTGCTTCTGATCAACATTGTACTTTTTGTGGTCAGTGCCTTTTTGTTCCCAAGGCTGAATGATTGGTTCGCACTTTATTACATCAACAGCGCATACTTTCAACCTTTCCAGTTCTTAACCTACATGTTTATGCATGCAGATTTCTGGCACTTGTTTGGAAACATGTTTGGGCTTTTGATTTTCGGTCCATTGCTAGAGCAGTTCCTCGGACCAAAAAAATTACTCACCCTTTGGATGGTTTGTGGAGTGGGTTCAGGGATACTTTATTCTGGATATAATTCATACCGGGTAAATTCTCTTGAAAACAAAATTGAGGCCTTCCAGGCCAATCCAGATCCTGAAGTATTTAATCGCCTTGTGCTTGATAACCGAGGTTATTTTGATCCAGCCATTTTCAATTTTGTGGATGACTACAGTCGAAACCCAAGTGATCAAGTGTACATCGACCGGGCAAATCAAACTTTGAATGCCATCCTTAATATCCAAAGTAATATCCCTATGGTGGGAGCTTCAGGGGCTTTATTTGGAGTTTTAATAGCATTTGCTATGCTTTTTCCAAACACTCAGCTTTTCCTGCTGTTTCCACCTATGCCGGTGAAGGCAAAGTATTTGGTTCTTTTTTATAGTCTTTACACCATTTACAACGTATTTGTAAATAACCCCATGGATAATGTTGCGCATTTCGCCCATTTAAGCGGGTTGGTAATTGGGGCTATATTAGTATACAGATGGAAAAAACAACGTAACAGTTTCTATTAGCATGTACGGTAATTTTTGGGATAATTTAAAAAATGCCTTCAAGCATTCGGACAACAGTCTCTACAAGTTGATCGCAATCAACTTGCTAGTATTTCTGTTCCTGATGGTTTTAAGGGTTTTTCTGACTATTGGAGGTCTGGGAAATATCTATTCAGAAGGAATATCCTTTTTCATGATGCCTGCCTCTGTGGGGAAATTTATACTCCAGCCCTGGAGTGCCTTGACTTACATGTTTATGCATGAGGGATTTTTTCACATCCTTTTTAATATGCTCTTCCTATTTTGGTTTGGTCAGCTGGTCCATCAATTTCTCGGAAGCAGAAAACTCACTAACCTTTATATTTTAGGTGGTTTGGCGGGTGCTGCCTTTTATGTTCTTATCTATAACATTGCGCCATACTTCAGGGATGCAGTAGATAATTCTCTGATGTTAGGAGCTAGTGCAGGGGTTTTTGCGATAGTTGTGGGTGCAGCTACCCTCAGCCCAAACACCACTTTTTTTCTTATTCTGATCGGTCCCGTTAAAATTAAATACATCGCCATTTTCTATGTGATCGTTTCATTTGCAAATACCGCTGGAGCAAATGCTGGCGGTGAATTAGCTCACCTTGGTGGAGCACTTATGGGCTTCATCTATGTGACTCAGCTACGCAAAGGAGTTGATTTAGGAATACCAGTTCAAAAAGTAGGACTCTTTTTTGAAGATCTTTTCTCTGGAAAAAAACGAGGGGTGAAAGTGACTTATAGAAGAGCCAAAAGCTCTGGAACAAGCCCTAAGAAAGCATCTAAAAATGTGAAACCTGAATCAAAGCAGACTAACCCCGAAGAAGCTAGTCAGGAAGAAATCGATAGAATTCTGGATAAAATCGCGGATCGAGGATACGAGTCTCTAAATAAGGATGAGAAAAGAAAGCTATTCGAGTTTTCAAAAAAGTAAAGCCAATTTCTAGAGAGGAAAGGCGAAACCTGCTCTAAAACCCACCTCTTGTAATCCCTGACTTTGGTATCTGAATTCAGTGCTTAAGCCTATCCATTCAGCTAGCCGGATATAAGCTCCCACACCCACATTAGCTCCTTTTAAACTCCTTCTTACCCCGGCTCCATCTGGTTGGGTATCTTCCCAGGTTTGGCTATAGCCAGCCATAAAATAAACTTGTGAGGGTCCTTCGGAAACATAGTACCTCAAGTCAGCACTAAAATTACTTTCTTTTCCAACAGCCGGGAATATGTAAGTGTAGCTTGGCATAATGGCAAAATTATCCGCAAAAAAATACTCAAAACCTCCCCCTATTCCTGGCTCATTCCATCGAAGCCCATAGGTGCCGAAAACATGAACTCTTGAGTTACCTTGTTCTAAAGATTGGGCCTGTAAACTTGAGAATACTAAAAGAAAAAAGAAGGCTGAGAAAAGGAGTTTCTTCATGGCTCTTGGAAAGTTTTTAGAAAAATTAAACCCCTTTTCTCAGCAAAACAAATCAATTTCCGATTACCTTAATTATTCTACCAAGCCTACCCTCTCCATCCATTCCTTCCAAGACCAGAATTTGTTTGGAAGCGACATCAGTATTGTAATATTCTAAAGAAGCGACACCGCTAGAGTCGGTTTCTACGGTTGGATTCCAGTAAACCGTTGCTCGCTTATCGTCCAACGCTTTTCGGACAGGATCTTCGTCGTACATGGGCTGATAAAATTCTTTGGCAGTGGAATACCCTCCGTATTTGGTGACCAGAGTTCCTCCCACACTACTTGCAAGTCCGTATCCCTGTTTGGTGTAAACGGCTATCACTCCATTTGCTCCCTGAGCTCCGAATATTGCCGCCCTTGCAGGGTCTTTAAAAACATCCACACTTTCCACATCACGAACACTCACATTCAATAAAGTCTGAGCGTCGACTGGAATATTATCAAGCAAAAATAATGGATCAGTACCTGCATTAATTGACCCTGGCCCACGAATATTTACACTAACATCAATACCCGAAACAAAAACCTGAACACCAGAAACTCTCCCTTGGATTAACTGGAAAATATTTTGATAGGTAACAGAGGAAGGAATGTCAGCCGGCTTCACCACAGCATCACCATCCCCGTACAGTTTTCTCATCTGAATATCTTCTTCCTCAACAGTCTGACCCTCCACCGTAACACCTTCCAAGTCCACAAAATCCTCCGATTGTTGTGTCATCTGAGTTTGAAGATTTCTTTCCTGGACCGTTGCGGTCAAAGCTTCAGGCCACACGATTTTGCCAGGGTATAAGCCTTGGATTTCAGTAAAAGTAGGGTTGGGCTGAATTACCTCTACATCCACAAAGTTCTTTAATCGATTATCCTCAACGGTTATATTCACAGTGGCCGAATCCAAATAATCCATGTCGCGAAGCATGAAACGTCCATTAGGTCCATATTCCGTGCTCAGAATTTCTATGCCTCCACCAATGATCGCGTTTACTGTACCACCTGAAAGGCCGCGGCGAGTATCCTCCGAATCCGTGACCTGACCCTCAATATTGATTCCTCTTTCAATGAAGTTCTCAATCTTCGGATACTCCATCTTCAAAATCTCATCCCAGGAAAAACGAGTCCAGCCATGAGTCAGCATCACCAAGTCGATTGCCTCTAGATCTGCTTCGTTATTGTCATTGAAATACGCTCCAGGAGAGTAAAGACCTCCCCTGAGATCGGAACTTAATAGTAGAGATGAGAAAATATTCTCCGAAAGTTCATCAAGTTCCACCTGTCCGGCATCCAAAACTGAGAGCGAAAAAGTTCCAGGGGCAGCTATCTCATTTGTTTTACTGTTTAGCGTAAGTTCGATTTTACTTCTCTTGCCCAAATCTCCATTTACTGCCAGGTCCAAATCTAACTGATCATCACCCATAAAAAACACCAGTCTTTCCAACAAGGGTGTCCCCTCACCGGTCAGAATAGTGATTTGGTTAATCCCAGTGATCAGGTTTTCCTTAGGAATTCGTACCCCCCAAATTCCATTGTTTAACTGACCCTGAATCATATAATTTACGATCCCTCTGGTTTGACTTACCAGTAAAAGATCATTAAAATCACCGATACCCTGTACAAAGGCGGTTAAATAACTGGCACTCGGGTTATTCACCACTTGCATGGTCAATCCAGAATCATCTGGTTGAGGAAGCGATACGGTCACGGTTTCACCAGTATTAATTTCCTTCACCTCAGCCACATAGTTTTTACTTTCCGGAGTCATTTCAAACTTACCCAAACCAGCGAAATTAGCCCTGAACTTCACGTCTGCTTGATCGACTATTTGACCTTCAATGATGGCTGGATTACCATCTGGATACACAGCGCGAAATGCCATCTGAGATTTTTTACCTACTAACCAATGGCCACTCTCAGGTAAAAACTGAATGTCTGCAAAGGTCAAACTATAAGGTAATGCCACTCGCTGAGTGACTGGATATGTACCCCCTTCTAGGTAGGTAAGCTCTAAATATTGTGATGGATAAGCTTCACCCGGAATTCTAAATGTCAAAGTAGCCTGACCCTGATCATTTAAAAGTACCGGTTGTGTATGCAGTTCATTATCCTCCGCAACAGCTTTTAATTCAAGCTCCTGATCAGACAAAGGATTCCCTTCTTTATCCACAGCGATCACTTCAACAGAATAGCTTACCTGTTTCCCTATCACTGATATTTCTTTAAAATCCACCTGAGGGAGAAAAGAGCCCCCGGCACCGTCTACCACAGATAGACCTCTGGAAAAGAAATACTCCTTACCAAAATTTTTCATCCAAGAAGTATAGGCTTTGATTTGATATTCTCCGGCATTCCCAAAAAGAGGTAAGGTGAAATTTCCTGCTCCTCGTCCCTGCTCAAGCCGCACTAAACTGCTTTTCAGCAAAAGTCCATTACCATCAAAAAGATCTACATAAAGAGGCTTCGAAAGCGGTGTTGGGATCTGACTACTTCCAGCCGTCACATAGGCGCTGAACCACACATCTTCGCCCAAGGTATAAGTATCTTTATCCAGATGGAGGTAAACTTTCTCTACTGGAAATTCAGCCTGGTATTTATCAAAAAAAGATTGGATTTTTTCTGGAAGGGTCTGTCCGAAAGAGGATGAGGCTGCAAAAAGAAAAATTAAAGCGAAGAGGTAAAAATTTTTTATTCTCATGTAATAGTTGGTTTAATTTAACGAACGCAATTAACCAACTAAGGTTTATAGAATAAAGTATTTTTTCATATTTCTGCCACTTCATTTTTGTTGGCTAGCTGACCACAAGCTGCATCTATGTCTTGTCCACGTGATTTTCGAACCTTCGCAATGATTCCTTCCCGCTCGAGCACACGAATGTACATGTCCACGGATTCCTGGCTTGCTTGCCTAAACTCACCTTCGTCGATAGGATTATATTGAATGATATTCACCTTGGAAGGAATTATTTTACAAAACTTGGCTAGCGCTTTGGCATGTCTTTCATCATCATTCACCCCATCCCAAATCACGTATTCGTACGTTACTTTCCTCTTGGTCTTTTTATACCAATACTGAAGTGCTTCAGCCAAATCTTCCAATGGATTCGAATCATTAATCGGCATTAACTTGGAGCGGGTTTCATTGATTGCGGAATGCAAGGAGACCGCTAGGTTAAACTTAACCTTGTCGTCCGCCAGCTTTTTAATCATTTTTGCCACGCCTACTGTAGAGAGCGTAATTCTTCGTGGTGCCATCCCCAAGCCCTCAGGAGAGGTGATTTTCTCTATGGCATTGAGAACATTGGAATAGTTCAAAAGCGGCTCCCCCATGCCCATAAAGACAATGTTGGTCAAGGGTCGGTTGAAGTAGGTCTCGGCTTCATTTTTTATCGCCACCACCTGATCATAAATCTCATCCGGATTTAGGTTTCTCATCCGTTTTAGTCTGGCTGTTGCACAAAAATTACAGTCCAGACTGCAGCCTACTTGACTGGAGACGCATGCAGTAATTCTCTTTGAAGTCGGTATGAGCACCGACTCCACAATTTTATTATCATAGAGTTTGACCGCATTTTTAATGGTTCCATCATTAGAATGCTGCATGAGATCCACTTCGATATGATTGATGGCAAATTCAGACTTCAATCTCTCTCGGGTGCTTAGAGAGAGGTTAGTCATCTCGTCAAAATTCTTCAAGGACTTATTCCAAAGCCATTCATACACTTGCTTGGCACGGAACTTTTTCTCCCCAATCTCCAGGAAAAACGCTTCTAAATCAGTTAAACTCAACTGACGAATATCCCTTTTTTTCGAATTTTCCATACTGCAAAGGTAGATAATCCCAAATGAAAAAGGAGACCAAAACCTGATCTCCTCTTTCTACTTTCATTTTTGTAACATCAGCCAGCCATTGGGATCAACTATGGGTCGGCTTTCACTGCTCACGATCACTTTCTTTTTACCCAGCATTACTTTTTCCAAGCCTTCGGAAGTCTGTATTTCAACTGGCATCTCAAACTTAATTCCTTCCAAGGAAACACGATATTCATTAGATCCTTTTGGTGTAATTTTAACCTCAGGAACCTTGGTAGACTTAAGGTATAAATCCAAAAATCTCGTCAGGTCTTTACCGGTAAATTCCTTCAGGAAAGAGTAAAAATCATCAGTATCAATTTGATTTTCATAGGTCCAACGCTGATCGGAAGCCAATGCCTTCAAAAAAGGAAAGAACACCTCATCCCCGAGCAGCCATCTAAGTGAATGCATTACATACGCCCCTTTGGTGTAGATTTCCGGATGGTAAGCTTCTTCTTCGGTGCTGTTAGGTTTGCTTACCACCGGCTTTTCATGAGCAATACCTTGACCTACTTCCTTAGCTTTCTCAAGATAGGCCTGTAATCCATCATGCTCCTGATAAAACAACCAATCTCCATAGGCGGTGATACCTTCATGCAACCAAAAATCTGCCCAGTCTCCCACAGAGACTTTATTCCCAAACCACTCATGTCCAAGCTCATGGTGAAGTAACCAATCGTATTTGGTCTGCCCCATAGGAACGAACTGGTAGTTGTTACCATAAGCATTGATCGTCTGGTGTTCCATACCCAAATAAGGCGTTTCGACTATCGCCAACTTATCATCTGGCCATGGATAAGGACCAAAAAACTTTTCATGAGTTCGGGCACTTACTTCGAGAACCTCCAGAAGCTCTTTCGCCTTGGCCTGATTTTCTTTTAAGACGATTACCTCAATTGGAAAGGTTTCACCGCTACTTGACTGGAAATCTGATTTTTCAGAATAAAAAACACCAAGAGTGAAGTTTACATTATAGTTATTAATTGGGTATTGGCTGGACCAATGATATTGAACCTTTTCGCCCTCCTCGGAAGTGCTTTGCAATAATCCATTAGAAGCTACAAAATATCCTTTTGGTACGGTGAAAATGAGATCTACCCCTTCTAAAGGTTCACTGGAAGGGTGGTCTAAGGCTGGCATAAATATCTTTGCCCCTTCGCCCTGAGATGATAACCCCATCCAATGATTCCCAAAACTATCCTTCTCCCAAGTAAAGCCGCCAGTCCATGGAGGATTCAGGGCAATCGGGGTTTTGCCGCTATAATGAATCTCTACTTCATTACAGGTACAATCAATAGGTTTGACGTCCAGCAAATCATTCTCGTGGCTGAATTCGACCTCTTCCCCATTCATAAGAACTTTACTTACCACATATTGGTCAATCAGGTTCAGACGCAAAACATCCAGTTCCTCATTTGATTGAAATTTGACAATACTCCTTCCCGAGATTGTCTGGGTTTCTGGTAAAATCTCCAAATCCAAAGTGTAATGAAGGATTTCAAACTTAGCTTGTAAGGGATCCACAGGACCACCCCAATCCCAATTCTTTTGTCCAAAACAGGATAAATGAAGACCAATTATTAGTAAAAGAATAAGGATTTTTTTCATCGAATTAAATAAAATGTTTCAGCCTTAATCCGCTAAATTTTCCTTAATTGCTTCTTTAGCTTCCTTTACTTTTTTGTGTACATCCTTAAGCTTCAGCGAAAAAATAATTGCTACAATACCAAGAAGAATGAAAACCAGAGCAGTCAAGGTTACGAGCGTCATACCAACAAACCCTGGATTGTAAATCAAAAGAAATGCTAAAATCACTCCACCAATGCTGAGCCATAGCAAACTTTGATACTCAGTACCGGTATCCTTTAAGCTTAGCGCAAAAGAGATCCCAGCAATTGCTCTAAATAAAACACCAAATCCAACATAAAGAGGAAGAGTTACCATACTTAGGCCTGGGTTACTTAGTAAAAGAATACCTATCAGGGTACTAAACCCTCCAGATGCGAGGTACCAACCCCAATTTTCCAATCTTTCTCGATTGCCCAAAGCAAAGGCAATCTCAGCAACACCAGTAGTGATGAAGGAAATACTAAAAATTGTAGCTAGGAGTAAATAGGAGGCCATTGGGGTCTGGAAAACCCATATACCTAAAATAATGAAAACTGCACCTATAATCGTAACTAGGTACCAATGCTTAATTGAATTCTTTAGAGATTTGATTGGATTCGACATGATTAATGATTTATGAATTAAAAATTAGGTTAAAAATTATGCTTTTAATCTGAATAAGGTTTCTAAAAGGGGCACACCAAAATATCTGGAAAGGATGGTACTCTCCCGCTTAAACCCATATTTTTCATAAAGGGACACAGCCGGGTCCTGACCTGATGTGGTATAGAGATATGCTCCCTTGTAATTCATTTCTTGGTAGAAATTTAGCCAATCTTCCATAAGCTCATTTCCAATCCCCTTACCGCGATAGTCCTGCTCCAAAAGTAAAAACCTGAGCTGCGCCATTCGATTTGGTCTGTGCATCAGCACCAGAAAACCCACCATCCTTTCTCCTTCCTCCAAGACCCAAACCCTATCCTTCTTTTCGTCATATTGAGAAAAAAATTCAATAAGGCACTCCATCACATAAGCCTCAAAACCTATAGCCAAATCATGCTCCTCCGAATAGATCCGTCCATGAAGAGAAGCGACCTGACCTAGGTCCCCAGGGACCAAATGATGTCGTATGTTAAGGCCTTTAAAGTCTGGCATTCCTGAAAATAAAAAGAATTAAGGAAAAATGTATTAATTCTTTTTATAGCAAGCTGATGCAGATCGTTTGACCCCAGGGCCTTATGCGGAGTAATTGAAGCTATCCACTTGCTCCATTACCCAGTCTGTATAACGATTGCGCCGGAACTCCTTCCAATCAGCCTTGTATTTTGATTCATCAATCACATACTTAAATGCTGTATTTGCCTTGGGCTTCGCCAAAGCATCTACGAGATCTTCCGCGAGCGTTTTTTCATTGACAAAGCGATCCACAAAATCCTGCATCATTTGATGCTCCTGTGCTGGCTCTAGTTTGGTAAACTCGGCATAATTTTCCGGAGACTCCTCCACATTATCCAGCAGAGTTTCCTCCTGGGGCGTTAATTCGTAATCGAAGTAATCCTCATCGTCAGGCATGTAAAATATTTTCTTCTTATCTAGCTGATAGAAGCAAACCATCCCTTTGAGAAGTTTGGAAGCAATCAAATCAACTTCCTCTTTGTTAAGTGTAAGCATTAAAAGTTCACTAATCGGTAGGTATACGACGGAAAGATAAGAAAGCCTAAATAATTTCAGCCATGACTTTTTCTAAAATTTTTGGAGGAATTTCATGACCTCCCTCAAATCTTACCTCCTGAGCCTCCTTATCGATTTCTGAAAGTCGCTTTCTCTGTGCTCGAATTATTTCCTCGTTCACAAATTCATCTTGATTCCCATAGGCTACAAGAATCCGAGTTTTTCTGAACTGATCCTCCGCCAGATCAATTTTCAAATCATGGGCCAGAACCCCAGCCCAAAGTATCAGGTAATCAGGTTTAATGTGCCACTCATTCACCCATCGGCTACCTGTGGCCGCTCCTTGAGAAAAGCCGAAAACCGCGATTCTTGGCAGGGTGTCATAAACTTTCAAAACCTCAGACATCAGCGAATCTAGATACACTTTGTTATTAGAAATGGCCAATTCTCGCTCATGCCTAGTCATCCAATTAGCACCTATCCTCCCCTCAAAATCTTTCAAATATTGATAGTTCGTCCCTTCCGGGGCAATCACCAAAACATCCTCACCCGCAAATGGTAAGAACTTTCGAATGAAAAAATCAACCAACTGTCCATATCCATGAAAGCAGATCAAAATCAGATTCTCCTTGCCAGTGGGCTCATGTGAAATAGTATACCTAGCTTGGTAAAAAAACGAATGTGTTTTTTTCATTTAATCTGTCAAATCATTAAAAGATAAGGGCAACAACTCTCGCACTCCAGAGATCCTAACTACCTTTCTTTCCGGCATCAAAATCAGGATTTTAATGGCTTTTTTGAATCTGTTTTCTGTTTCTAAAATAGCCTGTCTGCACAACCCACAGGGAGTTACATAGGCCGACTCGTTTTCTCCCTTTCTTTTAGCGGCTATCGCCAAAGCTTCAGGAGGAGTTTCAGGAAAATTTGCACCTACATAGGCCAATAAAGAGCGCTCAGCGCATACTCCAACCGGAAAACTAACATTCTCCTGATTGTTAGAAGTGAAGACCTGACCATCTATTAAACGGGTTGCCGCGCCAACTTGAAAGCCTGAATAAGGCGCATAGGCTTTGGTCAAAGCTTCTTCAGCTGATATAAGGAGTTCCATCTCCATTGGAGAAAGCTCATCCCAATCCAACTTTTCTATACCCCTATGGTCTTGCATTAATTTTCCGGTGTTTCTGTCCAAAATGATAAAAGAATCAAAATAGACTTTTGTTATCGAAAATACCCAAATAAGGTTTTATCTTCGCCTTTTTTCCTCAACTTTAAAGTGAATTACCCAGATATGAATACCATTCTTTTACTCGGTAGTGGCAAGTCTTCTACCTACCTTATTGACTTTCTGGCTGATACAGCCAAAGCCAAAAATCGAAAGCTAATTCTAGCAGATTTAGATTTAGAATCAGCTCAATCCAAACTCAAAGCCAGGCCAAATACGGTAGCAGTAAAGGTGGACCTGAAGGATGAAAACAGCCTAGAGGAACTCGTTGATAAATCTTCTGTGGTCATATCCATGCTTCCAGCCTTTTTACATCCGGTGATAGCGAAAATAGCGCTGAAAAAAAAGAAGCATTTCTTCAGCGCTTCCTATGAATCTCCAGAAATGAAGGAGATGGCTGAAGAGATAAAAAAATCAAATCTCTTTTTCTTGAATGAATGCGGACTTGACCCTGGTATTGACCATATGTCTGCAATGAAAATTATTAACGAATCCAAAGAAAATGGTGAGACCCTCCGTTCTTTCAAGTCTTTCTGCGGTGGGCTTTTGACCCCGGAATTTGAAAACAATCCCTGGAAGTACAAATTCACCTGGAATCCCAGAAATGTGGTCTTGGCAGGACAGGGAACTTCCAGATATATCGAGCAAGGGAGGTTGAAATTTGTCCCCTATCATAAACTTTTTACTCGAATAGACTTGTTTGAATTTGATGAAATAGGCGAGTATGAAGGCTATCCTAATAGAGATTCATTAAGCTATCGCAAAGTGTATGGCCTTGAGGACATCCCAACAATGAGAAGAGGTACACTCCGACGGGTTGGCTTCACCAAGGCTTGGGATGTCTTTGTGCAGCTTGGGCTCACGGAGGATCACTATGAAGTGAATCTACCCGAGGATTTTACCCTGAGGGATTTCTTCAATACTTTCCTACCCTACCATCCAGATCGCACAGTGGAAGAAAAGTTGGGCGATGCATTTCCTAGTCTTGATTTTCCAACATTTGAAAAAATTCAGTGGTTGGGACTGTTCAGTACAGACCCTGTTCCAATGAGGCAAGGTTCTCCTGCCCAGATTCTTCAGAAAATTTTAGAGAAAAGCTGGACGCTGAATCCTGAAGATAGGGACATGATTGTGATGCAGCATAAATTCGAAATTGAAACCTTGAATGGAACAAAAGAGGTGGTATCAAGTCTGGTCTGCAAAGGAGAGGATTCCGTACATACTGCCATGGCAAAAACCGTTGGGCTGCCATTAGCTCTGGCTGTGGACAAATATTTAGATGGTGAGATTTCTTTAACAGGTTTACATATTCCTGTGATTCCAGAAATCTATCACCCTATTCTTGATGCCTTAGAAAAATTCGGAATTGAGTTTAAGGAAAAAGTTACAGTAACCAATCCTGGCTGATTCATTAGGGATTCCAATCCAATGGTGGCTCTTCATTGGCACCCTCTACCACTCTACAGTCATCAGGAATGATCGCAATTGGCTGAACAAAATCAAGCTCGGTGTTCTTGATATAAATCTCTTGTTTGGTTTCTCCGCCTGCCATAAAATATCCTAAGACCACTTCATCGGGATCATCTAGGCTAATCATATTTCCTGTGATCCGAGCGGGTGGAGGATCAAAAACAGATCCACTGATTTCAGCCTGCTGTTTTACTAACCTTAAGAATCTGTAAGCTTCCTGAGAGATACTGATCTGACTCAAATCCACCCTATAAGTATCTGCAAACCTAAGCCCATTATCTGGAATGAAGCCAGCTGGTATTGTGGTACTCAACCCGTTAAAATTATCATCATTTGCTATAAAAATGGATTGATTTCCAGGAGCCGACTCATCTCTCCAACATACAAAACAACAGTCTTTCGGAGCAGGGGCTCTTCCTGGAGGTGGTGTGAAGTATAGATCTGGCCGCGTAAATAAAACGTAAGTTGCCTCAGAATTCCTCCAGAAATAGAAGTTATTTTCCTCCACCGGGTCATTGATATCTACAATGAACTGGACGCCGGATTCTGGATTTACTTCCCCTTCCACCGGAATCTCCACGGATTGGTAACTCACGTTTTCCATCTGGGTAGGTGCTGCTACTTTTTCAGGTAATGAGGTATAAACTTTCCCGTCATTTAATTGAATCTGAAGAGTATAGGAATTCCCAACTTCTGCCTTAAAATTAGATGGAGTTAAATAAGACCCTCTATTATCTAAATCTTCCTGAAGAAAAGTCACATTTCCTAAATTATCCCTTATTACCACTGTAGCCTCCCTTACAGGTCTGATCAAGCCTTCAAAAACGCTTCCATAAGTATCTCCACGAGTAATCCTGATTTGGTGAGCTCGCTCTATCGTGGTCACATATCCTTCAATGGTAAGGTACTGAGGTCCCTCAGGTACCTCTACCACAAATGGATCAATACAGCCCGAAAGGGCAATTAAAGCGAATAAGAAAATCTTTCTCATTATTGACGGTAGATTACTCCTTCCCATTTAATTTGGATTCCAGTTTGGAGGAACTTCTCTGGTAGTATTAGGCAATACCCGACAATCATCTGGAATTATGGTTACTGGCTGACGAAAATCCATATCCACAGCATTAATGTAAATTTCCTGTTTTGCTTCAGCACCTGCCATGAAATAGCCTAGAACCACTTCTTCCGGATTGTCCAGGCTAATCATATTTCCTCGGATATTTGCTGGCGGAGGATCAAAAACAGAACCACTGACTTCTGTCTGTTGCTTAACCAATCGCAAAAACCTATAGGCTTCAGCTGAAACTGAAATCTGACTAATTTCAGCTCTATGGGTTTCAACGAATCTGATACCGTCATCCTCAATAAACCCAACAGGCAGCTTGGTATTCAGACCATTAAAGCTGTCGTCATTCGCGATGAA
This sequence comes from Algoriphagus sediminis, assembly GCF_030403435.1. GTDB lineage: Bacteria > Bacteroidota > Bacteroidia > Cytophagales > Cyclobacteriaceae > Algoriphagus > Algoriphagus sediminis. The sequence continues at coordinate 158,279 of NZ_JAUEPH010000005.1, read as the reverse complement.
AATTCCAGTATTTCCAAAGGTTTCCGTTTGGAAGCAAGTATCGCAACAATCCTTAGGATCAGGATCTCTGTTTGGTTCCAGATCGGACGGTCGCTCCGTAAAAAGATCAGGGCGCGTTTTAAGTATAAAAGTAGAAGTCCCTGTTCTCCAAAAATAAAAATTGTCTTGATCTGCGGGATCGTCCAAATCTGCGATCAGTTGCACTCCGGATCTCTCGTTTGTCTCACCCTCTACGGGAATTCTTACTATTTGATAATCCAGACTTTTTATCTCGGGCACAGACTCTATCCTTTCTGGCAAAGAGGTATAAACTTGTCCCTCATTTAGCTGAATTTGTAAAGTATAACTTCTCCCAACCACAGCTCTATAGCCCTCTGGTGTAAAATAACTACCACGGTTATCGAGATCTTCAGCCAAAAAAGTAACATTTCCAAGATTGTCTCTTATAATCACAGTAGCCTCCCGAACAGGTCTAACCAGTCCTTCGAAGGCACTCCCATATGTGGCACTCCTGCTAAGCTTGATAACATGAGGTCCCTCTTCCGTAGTCAAAAAACCCTCTACTGTGAGTAGTTGAGGACCTTCCTCCACATCCACCTCGTATGGATCGATACATGCCAGCAGCAAAAGCAATAACAAATAAATGTATCTCCTCATCCTTTAGAAATTTATTGCATAGCTTAAACTAGGAAGGGGTACACCTAAAATTGCCAAACGCAAAGCCTGAGGTGGTGCACCAGCTTCATCCACGAAGAATAGAGAGAATGGATTCTTTCTTCCATAAACATTCAGAACAGCAAAAGTCCAGTTACCATCAAAGAATTTTCCTTTGCCCTTGAGCTTAAAATTCACAGACATGTCTAGCCTGTGAAAATCCGGAATTCTTTGCTCATTCCTTAAATTGAAGTAAGCCAAGTTATTCCCAGAGAAATCAAATTTCGCCTCAGGGAATGTAACAGGTCGCCCTGTACTATATCCAAATGTTGCTGAAATAGAAGTGTTTGTGCTAACCTTATAATTTCCGATCAACGTAAGCACATGGGGCTTATCAAAATTGGAGGCAAACCATTCTCCATCATTTATAATTTCCTCTTCATACGGTGTAATTACTCGTCTTAAGGAACGGGAGTAGGTATAAGAAACCCAACCCGTCAATCTACCCAGATTCTTTTTGACATAAAGTTCCACACCATAAGACTGACCCTGTGCTGGCACCAGTTCTGTTTCGATGTGGTTTTGCAAAATGAGATTTGCACCATCCTTATACTCAACCACATTTTCCTGATCCTTGTAATAAACCTCAACCGATGTCTCAAAAATATTCCCCTTGAAATTCTTATAGAATCCTAGGGAGTATTGATCCACTACCTGAGGCTCAATAAAGGTATCACTGAGCTTCCAAACATCAGTTGGTGCTATGGTGGCTGTATTAGAAATTAGATGAATAAACTGGTACATTTTATTGTATCCGAGCTTCACAGAAGTAGACTTATTGAAAGAATATCTCAATGACGCTCTGGGACCTAAGCCATCATATGTAGTGATTTGGTCTCCATCTCCGAAGGTGGTTTCACCAATTGCACTTCCATCAGTTACAGGTTGATTTGGGGCATATTCTCTTACCGTTCTTGGGCCCAGGTATTGATAGGTATCATACCTCAACCCGTAGGAAACGCCAACTTTTTCACCCAGCTCAAACTCATGTTGGAAGTGGATTCCTGCTTCTGTCCCGAATTCATCCTGTACTTTTTGAGGCAAAATTCCAGATTCTGGACCGCTCGTAGGTATTAGTTCTCCAGGCTGAATTCTTACCTGTTTATATTCTCCACCTACGGTAATTCTATTTGTTTCAGAAAATCCATATTGGAGAAAAAGCTTTCCTCCGATATCCTCTACTCCAGAATTAAGATCGAAGTCATTTACACTTCCGGCTTCATTAAATATGCTATAATCATATTGCGAAAGGTACCCTAAGGCTTCAAGATTCAGCTTTGGCGTAAGCTGGCTTTTCCACTGCAAGGAGTGACTGGTATTCTTCCAGGAAATCGTGGTATCAGATGCAAAACCGAAGTCGTCATAGCTAGTGTAGAAGCTATAAGTAAATTCATTATTCTCAGACACCGGAGCACTTATGATCAGATTCGCATCATAGAAGGATGCCTGTGAATTTTTCAGGTCTGGATTACTTAAGGAATTTAAAAACCAATTAATGTAAGAGCCTCGAATTCCTCCACGAATAGAAACTTTGTCCTTCACTAAAGGACCGTTTACAGATAGTTTCCCTGAATAATTACTCAGCATCAAATCACCTCCCCATTTATCTACACTCCCGGCTTTTGGGGTAATATCTAAAATGGAAGAGGCTCTCCCTCCAAATCTTGAAGGAATTACCGACTTATAAAGTGTCACCTGATTTACCATGTCAGGATTAAAGGAGGTAAAAAGCCCAAACAAGTGCGTAGGATTATAAACCGGCGCACCAGCAAACTGAATCAGGTTTTGATCTGCGCCTCCACCTCTTACGTTTAATCCCGCTGAGGCCTCTCCTACCTGTGTAACCCCAGGTAAAGTTGCCATGGACTGTATGATATCCACTTCTCCCAAAAAGGGTGGCAACTCCTTAAGTGTATTCATACTGAGGGTCACTGCTCCCATATCCGTAGAACGAATATTTTTATCGGGATCTCGACCAAAAATGACTACATCCTCCAGCTCGAAATCCTCCTGAATCATTCTTATAAGGATTCTTCCATCACCCACAGCAGTAATCGGATATTGAACTTCCTCATATCCCACATATCGAAAGACCAGATTATACTCCGCTCTTTCCAAGACCAAATCAAATGTTCCATTATTATCCGAGACGAAAACCTCACCGGTTTCTGGTAAAGAAACCGTAGCACCCACCAAGGCTTCTCCGGTGATTTCGTCGATTACCCTTGCGGAGATTCTTATGCCATTAAGCTGTCCAATGTCCCGCCCAATAACTTCTCTTTTTACTTCGGTTTGTGCCAAAGCTAAATGTGATAGAAGGAGTAAACAGGCTAGTAAAAGTTTTTTCATGTATTCGAATTTATATGCCTGAAGGATCAAATTTTACTAAGGGTAAGGGTTGATCTCCAACCACAGATAACTCAGGAACTCTCAAGAAATAAAGAAACCCATCACTCACCCAGTAGCCTCCATTTAGATTTTGGGAGATACCAGGCACATCATTTTTTGCTGTCCAAATTCTACTCTCCATATTCCATTCCCACATTTCCGTGGCCCTGCGATATGCACCCACATACACTCGATCTCCGATTACCTGTGCTATGGGATAGCCTTGTCCAGTACTTCCAGGGAAAAAACCTGCTTCTTCCCAAGTATCTGAAAAGGGAATATATTTCACGATGTTACCATTAGAGTTTATGAAATACCTCTCGTTTTGATAGGTGAAACTTCCAAGACTTTGGTCTATAGGAAATGGGGCTTCGGCGATTTGTGTCCAAAGACCAGTACTGGTTTCATATCTCCATCCTGCCTGTGGATTACCTTCTTTTCCACCAATGACAAACAGAAATTCCCCAACTTCGAATGCAATTGATTCCCTGCTGTCAAATGGCATGTCTGCTAATTGAACAAAAGAGCTTCCATTGAACCGATAAAAATTTCGATTGATCAGGAAAGGATCTCTTCCTAGTTCACGAATTCCGCCACCTAGATAATTTTCGGTTGCCCAGCCAAAAGATCGGTTGGTACCTTCAAAAGGTACCTGAACCCAGGAATCTGCCCCAGGATTATATTTGAAGATGTTCGAATAAAAAGAGGTGCCTCTTACAGAACCCAAACCAACAAAAAACTCATCTCCCCTTTGAAAGAATAAGTTATCAATGAGCCTTACATTTTGAGGGAATTGGCTGACTGTCTCATAGGTTCCGATCTGATACTCAAAAGGGAAATCAAAAACCAACTCCCGGTCTTGCACCACCACCCGAAGTGGAACAGTAGCCGAAGTCGTAGCTGATGGGATGATTACTCTTAATCTTGTCTCAAACAGGATTTCAGTAACTGCCGCCTCTTGATCCCCAAAGAAGACCCGGGTATCTTCTGTGAAATTTCTTCCGAATATGAATATCTCAGATCCTTCTTTTCCAAAGTTAGGCTCGAAACTCTCCAGTCCTGGTTCCAAAGTACTCAACTCTATAGTGTTACCAAATTCGAGGCCTGCACCCAAATCCATATAAGCTCGAGCAAAATAAGTCTGCCCTACTTTCAAGCCAGTCACCTCACCAATAAACCTTCCCGGTCCTTCCTTTGGACCGAGGGTAATTAGTATGGGGGAGGTAAAATCCTGATTCTCGGATAACTGAAACCCGTGATCGCTGGGATTGATCGCTTGATTGGTAATTAATCTTCCAAGGAGTCTGGCCTGCTCACCGCTGGTGAGAAGTACTTCCTCGGTCACAAGGATGGTAGTCTCGGGATCGTCTTCTTCACAAGACGAAAAAAGAACCGATGCCATCATGAGCAAAAGAAGCAAATATCGCTGCATGAAAACTTTTCTGGTTTAGTTCAAGATGTCAAAAATAGACTAATTAAGTGTTGAATCAATACCACCAAACTACATTTTAATTAAAATCAAAAGTCAGCGTAAAAAGAGGGTATTTGGATTAAAAATCTAATAAAAATTCCGAGAGTAACCTTTTATACTGCAGGCTGTGCTCTTCAGATTCATCTCTCAGGTATAATTTTTCAAGAGAACCTTCCTTCTCCTCCCAAGAAAATCTTTGGATTTCACGGTGTTGCTTTTTCTTAGGATTGTGGAAAATCTTCAAAGAATAATCCGAATGTAAGCCAGCTGACTTAGCTATCAAGCAAAAGTCCTTCATCTGCCTGGGTGGTAGTATACACCAAAACTCACCCTTAGGCGAAAGCAATCTTTGAATTGATTTAACTAAGTCCTCAAACGACAGACTGTCCGTATGTAAAGCCTTATTTTTTTGAAGATCATTTGATTTCAAATGATCGCTGAAAAAGGGAGGGTTACTGACAATCAAATCAAAGGTGCCTTCTGGAATAAAACCCTGAATGGAACTATGGACAGCTTGAAGACGATCTGAAAAAATACTTGCCATAAAATTTTCCTTGCATTGCATAAAGCCTGCCTTATCTAACTCAATTCCTGTCACCTTAGCATTAGGGAACCTTTGCGCCAGCATCAATGAAATTACTCCAGTTCCCGCTCCAATGTCAAGAATATGCTTTGGGTCACCAGAACTGGCTTTGGCCCCCAACAGCACAGCATCGGTGCTCACTTTCATGGCACAGCGATCCTGATTTACCAAAAACTGCTTGAACTGAAACCAGGAGTTCGCCATTAGTTCCTGGCCCTGCTTAGAAAATTCATATGAAATCTTGGTCTTTGGTCTTCCATCACATTCAGATCATCATCCGATACTCTTTTCACACTTTCGATCGTGTAAAATGCCTTATCATCCAGACTTTTCAATTTGGCGATAAACTCTGGAAGTGCATCCCTTTTCATCACCGTGAAAGTAAGCTGAACTTTTCCATATCGACCTTCGGCACCCACATTGGTAAAGCGGTAATCCTTCTCTCGCATGTAATCCAAAAGTTCGGTTAGAGGCTTGGGAGTGATGACCCGGACCAGCACCCTACCAAGGGCTAGTCTCTCTTCAAAATACATCCCTACATAAGTTCCGGCCCCAAAACCAGAGGCATAAGCAATATAGGATAGTGGGTTATCAATATTTTGGAAAATCTGGCCGATGGCCAAAAGCCAAATCATAGACTCCAAGAATCCTAAAATCGGCACAATGGTTTTTTTGCCATTCATCATAAACATGATGCGAAGAGTATTTATGGACACATCTCCTACCCGTGCAAGGAAAATCAAAACCGGCATTATGAAGTAGGTAAACCAGTCCTCAGAAAGGCCTAAAGAAAGTAGAAAATCACTCATTTATAAAATGGATTTTTGCGGTGCAAAAGTAGCTTATTTTTAAATTATTAAGCCCGAAAAAATCTGATGTCAAATGGTTTTATTTTGGCCGGAGTGATAGCCAAAATAGATGAATAAGCCCGTGAAAATCAGCATGAACCAAATAAGAAAATCCCAATTATTAAAAAGGTCCAGACTCCATCCGAAAAGAAATGGGCCAATGGCTGCCAGGTAATACCCAATGGATTGGACCATAGCCGAAAGATTTGAGGTGGTTTGATCTTCAGATGTGCGCAAAGAAATAAATACATACCCTATACTCAGGCTTGCTCCCATGCAAATTCCAATCACCGTTAAACATAGATAGGTGAGGCATTCCACTTCTATAAGTAAAGCTCCAAAAGCGATAATGTAAAAAGCCCCTATACCTATGGTAAAGGTAGATTGTTGCTTCAGTCGCATGATTAAACTAGGAGCGAAATAAGAGCCAATCAGCCCAAAAAGCTGCATAACAGAAGAAATTACTCCGGCTTCTACAGGACTCCATCCACGATTAATGAGCATATCAGGGAGCCAGGTGGAAAAGGTGAAATAAATCACTGACTGGCTTCCCATGAAAAGGGTGACAAACCAGCCCAATTTTGATTTCCACACGTTTTTACCTCCAATCGTATTTGGCCTGAAACTTCTTTTGCTCCGCAACTGAGGAATCCAAACCAGCAAAGCTAAAAGCATTAAAACTACCCAGGAAGCCAATGAACCTCTCCAGCCTAGATCCAAATCCACTGCGATGGGAACAGAAACTCCGGCTGCCACAGCTGCTGAGAGTGACATCATAGTTGCCATCAAGGCGGTCATCAAACCTAATTTTTGCGGCAACTGGATTTTAATCAAAGGAATCAGAAGAACATTCGCGATTACAATTCCAACTCCCGTCAGGGCGGTTCCAATAAGCAACAAGGAAACATCACCAATCACGCGAATGACAACTCCGAAGGCTAGCAGAGCAATACCAAAAAAAATAGCTTTGCCATAGCCAAGACGCTGTCCAATCTTTGGTGCTACCAAAGAGAAAGACGCGAAAGTCAACAAGGGTAAGGTGGTTAGAAATCCCGCCAACCCATTACTCATCCCTAAATCCTCCCGTATAAACGGAATCAATGGCCCAACCGAAGCTATGGAGGTTCTGAGATTAAGAGAGACCAAAATGATCCCTGCTATCAGAAAAAAATGTCCGGGTTTAGTTGAATTCAAGGTTGGAGTTCAATATCGGTGGCAAAGGTAGCTGAACTCCCTGAATCAATTTGAATTAAGCATGACTTTCCACCAGGTCTTTTACACAATCCACCCAAGTGTCGTTTGAATTAAGGCTGGGAACTAAATCCCAATCTTCTCCACCTAATTCCTCAAATTGCTCCTTGTACTCCTCACCGACTTCCACGGTGGTTTCCAAACAGTCAGCAACAAAGGCAGGTGAGAAAACCAAAACCTTTTTCACTCCTTCATTTGCCAGCTCCTTGATCATGTCCTCTGTATACGGCTTCACCCATGGGTCATTTCCTAATCTAGATTGGAAGCAGGTAACCACTTTATCTTTTGGCAGCCCAAGTTTTTCAGAAACCAATCTGGTGGTATGAAAGCACTGTGCTCTATAGCAGAACTGATTGGATGGACCATAGGCCTCACAGCAGCTTCCAAGCTTACAGTGTCCACCTACTGAGCCTTTACGAATTTGCCTTTCCGGCAAGCCATGATAAGAAAAGAGATACTTATCGTAATCCTGAGCTTTCATCATTTCCTCCCCTAGCTCCTGCCAGGCCTTTAGAAATAGTGGGTGCTCCACAAAGTTGCTGATAAAGGAAATCTCAGGAATAATCTGCCAGCCCCGGGCAATTTCCATCACCCTATCAATCACAGAACCGTTTGTAGCAGAAGCGTACTGAGGGAAAAGAGGAAGGACAATGATTTTTCGAACTTTTGCATCCTGAAGCTTTTTAAGCCCTTCATCAATACTTGGATTCTGATAGCGCATCGCCATGCTTACCACATACTCGCTATTATCGAGCTTTTCGATAAGCTTATCTCTGAGATCTTCGGTATGAAATAGCAGAGGCGAGCCGCGGTCAGTCCAAAGCTTTCTGTATTCTGCTGCGGATTTGGGTGCGCGGAAAGGAGCAATGATGAGATTCACCAACATCCATCTCGGGATAAAAGGGAAATCGATCACTCTTCCATCCATCAGGAATTCGCGAAGATATTTTCTTACATCGCCTGTTTTAGTACTGTCTGGGGTTCCTAGGTTAACCAGCAAGACGCCGATTTTTCCTGTTTTTGCCATGTTTTTGGGGTAGCTTTAAATAACTTACTCAAGACAACTCAAAATTAAGGCAGAAAGTTAGATCCGCCTAATTGAATTTGACAATGATGGTTAGGCTAAAGCTTTCGGACAAAATCCTAACTCCGCCTTCTTGCATAAGCCATGAGTGGCCCGGAAGAAATGCTAGAGAGCAAAGCCAAAATCACCAGGCCAATAAACAAAGACTCAGTTATCAGCCCTGTTTCTAAAGCAATCAAGCCAAGGATGATATCCATACTTCCTCTGGTGCTCATACCAAAACCAACCACTACCGATTCTGACCTTTTTATTCCTGCAAACCTGCCTCCCAAATAGGCTCCAAAGTATTTGGTAAGGAATCCTACAATGACCACCACTCCTACTATTCCAAGGTCAAAGGAATCGATGAAATTGACCTTTAGACCAATCGAAACAAAGAAGATGGGAGCAAAAATATTGTTGATAAATTGGTGAAGAATTTCCTTTGCTTTTTCGGTCAAGTGCTCCGAATCGCCAAAGGCAACACCAATGATGAAAGCTCCAAAAATCGCGTGAATCCCAATAAATTCAGTGAAGGAAGCTGCCAGAAAGCAGATCGCCAGCGACAGGGAAAGTAAACCTCCAGGCCAGGCGAGTTTCTTATTCACCCAAGGTAAAGTCCGATTGATGATCCCCTTTCCGAGCGTTAACATAAAGAAGGTAAACAGCAGAGTTAAACCAATCGTGGGAAGGACTCCAAGTCCATCTTGCCCCGATTCAGAAAGGGATAAAATCACTGAAAACACGATCCAGCCAAGAATGTCCACAATCATCGCTGAGGCAATAATCAAAAGCCCAGTATTGGTTTTGAACAGGTCAAGGTCCATCAGTATTCTGGCAACCACAGCCAATGCAGTAATGGAAATCGCCAAACCAAAAAAAGTAGAAGCGACTATTCGGTCATTGATGTTTACACCCAGAAACTCAGGAAAGGCAAATGCGACCACAAACCCTGCGATTATCGGAAGCACCATGGATGCTACGGCAATTTTCATGGCATTTTTACCCTGATTCCAAACCACCTGCAACTCCACTTCCAGACCGGCTATAAATAGTAATAAGACTACTGCGATTTGAACAAAACCGTCCAAGGCAATATTTGCCATGGGATGGGTGGCAAAAAGGTAATCCTGAATACCGGGAAAGAAATTTCCAAGGATTGTAGGACCAATTATGATCCCTGCAAGAATCTCACCCACTACCGCTGGTTGCTTGAATTTTCTTGCTACCTCTGCAAAAACTCTTGCCATAATCAGCATGACGGCAAGTTGAAGTAGTAGGTTGATAACCTCTTTATGGTTTAGAGTTTCCATCGAGATTACCTTTTAATAAGTAAGAGATTGCAGGGAAGGGTACTAAGGAGTTCTTCCAGATCATGCGGGAAAATTCGATCAAAAAAGTTTAGCCGTTTTCCATCCCCCACCACAAGTAGATCGGCCTCAATTTTCTCACAAAATTTTGCTAACTCTATTGCCCATTTCCCTCCTGTAACTTTAATATTTACCCGAAGATCATCGTGTGGGATTTGATCAAGAATTTTCTGAACGTAATCCATTTCATTTTGGACAAGTTGTCTTCTGGTATTGGCCACTTCCTCTTCGCTGTCTTCACTAGCCGTACCCATTTGAAGACCATACATTTTAATTTCATTAAGAATATGAACTTGATCGGTATGGACTATTTGGGCAAACTTAATTCCCCGCTCTATGACCATTGGAGTGATGGTGAGTTGGGTTCCGTTAATGACCACCTTAGAAAATTTACTAGGCTTGGTCTGGGGGTCAATTAAAGTCATCACTGAGCAATGTGATTTCCGAATAATTTTCCTTGCCACAGAGCCCAGGTAATAAGTCAGAAAGCCCTCTTTTTTTAAAGCTCCGGTGACTAGCAAATCAACGTCATTCTCCCGACAAGCTTCCAGGATCATTTTGACTGGCTTCCCTTCTTTCCAGATTAATTTTGTAGGGAGGTTGGAAAGGCCATTTTCATTCATGGCAACCTGAATTTTTTGTTCAGCTTCCTCTGTTTTTTGGCCCACATGGATCAAAAAAAGCTCGGACTCGAAGGTCTCAACAATACTTCTGGTCTCAGCAAGCAAGGCCTCCATTCTTGGAGAAAAAGCAAAGGCAAGGGCGATTTTCTTAAACATCAGGCGATTCTATTTGACTAAAAAACGGAAAAAAACTTCATCTCTGCAATTGCATTAACAATCCCCACTTATCACTTTGAGTATCCATTCAAGTTGATAAATCTGTACAATAACTATTCTCGGTTAATTGAAAAGCTTTTTTTGGTCAACTTAGACCTGTTTAAGCAAAACGAATTCTATGAAAAAAATACTCATTTTGGGGTTATTCCTGACAGCATTTGCCCTACCGGACCGGGTGTTGGGTCAGTCGGATTACCCAACCTTATCCGAAATTGATTCCCGACTGAATAATTTGGCATCCAATGCCAATGCCGAGCTAATCACGCTAGTTCAAACGGAGGGAGGAAAAGATATTCAAGCCTTAAAAGTAGGAACTGGTAATACGGACGAAAAACCAGCTATTGCGGTAGTTGGCGGAGTCGAAGGCTTCCATGTCCTAAGCGTTGAGCTTGCTCTGCAGTTTGCAGAAAAGCTGGTTAATGAACATGCTGACGCCCTCGAAAACACTACCTTCTTTATTTTCCCAAATATGTCTCCGGATGCTTATCAGCAGTATCATGCTTCCTTAAAGTATCAGCGACGAGGCAATGCCATGTCTATGGACCATGACCGTGACGGAGAAAAAGGCGAAAATGGATACACTGACCTTAATGGAGATGGATTCATCACTTGGATGCGTGTGGAAAATTCTCTCGGGGATTACCTGGTTTCCGAAGAAGATGATCGGGTTTTGGTCAAAGCAGATCCAAGCAAAGGCGAATCAGGAAGCTATTCTGTGTATATGGAAAGTAAGGATGATGATGAAGACGGGAAATTTGCCGAGGATCTAACTGAAGGTGTTGGTTTCAATAAGTCCCTAACTTACAAATTTCCGGTTTTCGAGCCTTTGGCAGGAGATATCGCTGCCTCGCCAGTAGAAACCCGAGCGATGTTGGATTTCCTTTTTGAACAATGGAACATTTTCGCTTTTGTGACTTTCTCGCCAGCAAATAACCTTAGCTCGCCCCTAAAGCACAACGCTTCAGAAGCCAGAAAAAGAGTGGTAGCTTCTATTCTTGCGGAAGACCAAAATCTTAATAAGCTGGTATCTGATAAGTACAATGAAATAGTATCCCAGAAGCCATATAATCAATCGAATCAAGGAACAGATGGTGACTTTTTCCAGTGGGCCTATTTCCATTTTGGTAGATTAAGTTTCAGCACTCCAGGATATTGGACGCCCGAGTTCGGGGGGAAATCAAATGCTGAAGCTAATTATTTGGCATGGGCAGATTCCCTAGGATGGGAAGACAGCTTTGTCCCATGGACAGAAATAGACCATCCTGACTTTCCGGGACAAAAAGTCGAAGTGGGAGGAATTAAGCCATTTTTGATGGTAAATCCACCTTTCGAAAAGGTAGAAGAAATAGCCAGTGAGCATACTGATTTTATTTTGGCTTTGGCAGAAATGCAGCCAAAACTAGAACTTCACAATGTGAAAGTTGAAGATCTGGGAAATGGCCTTAGTCGGGTAAGTGCGGATTTATACAACAATTCTCCTCTACCTACCCATAGTGAATTAGGTGAACGTTCCAGATGGCTTCGTAAAATTAGAGTAGATATGGATGTGGATGAAGACCGCCTGATTTCAGGAAGCCCGATTTCAACTCTCGATGTTTTGGGAGCATTTGAAAAGACCTCCATGAGTTGGGTAGTTCGAGGTAAAGGCAATGTAAGCCTGAAGGTGGGTGCTCCGCATGTAGGTTTTATCAGTGAAACAATTAATCTCTAAGCCATGAAAATTCTAACTACAACAAAAATATTGGTTGCCATGGGATTGATCATGGTAACTTTCATTTCGGAAGCTCAACAGAAGTTTTTCCGCGCAGCGGGGACTCCACATAATCCAAAAGTAGAAATAGCTTTTAACCGTTACTATAGCTATGAAGGTCTAGTAGAGAATCTTCAAAAGATAAATCAGGCATATCCAGAGCTTACTCGACTAGAGAGTATTGGTAAGTCATACGAAGGGAGGGATATCATGATGATTACGATCACGGATTTCTCCGCTGGCGAGGCAGAGGAAAAGCCTGCCATGTGGATAGATGGAAATATCCACTCTAATGAGGTACAAGGCGGGGAGTTTGCCCTATACACTGCATGGTACCTTACTGAGATGTTTCAGGACAATGTATTTATCAAAGAGCTCTTGGCTGATAAGACTTTCTACATTGCCCCCTCAATTAACCCTGATGCGAGAAATAATTATTTCATGGAGCCAAACACCGGGAGTAGCCCAAGGTCAGGTATGATGATTCTGGATAATGATGGGGATGGCCTTGCTGGTGAAGACATGATGGATGATTTAGATGGCAATGGAAGTATCACCATGATGATCCGAAAATCTCCAACTGGAAGGTTTATTAAAGATCCGCAAGACCCAAGACGACTTATTCAAGTAGAAGGCGACCAAAAAGGGGAATACGAATACCTTGGTCAGGAAGGTCTGGACAATGACGGTGATGGAAGGGTGAATGAAGATGGTATTGGCTACTATGATCCGAATCGTGATTGGGGCTGGAACTGGCAACCTGATTATGTTCAAAGAGGTGCCTTAAAATACCCTTTCACCCTTTCCGAAAATAGGTCTGTGATGGAGTTTGTGATGGATCATCCAAACATCGCAGGGGCTCAGAGTTATCATAATTCTGGAGGCATGATTCTCCGCGGGCCAGGAGCTGAAGAGGATGTCGGTACTTACAATAGAGAAGATATCAGAATCTATGATGCCCTAGCCGAGAAAGGTGAAGAACTCATGCCAGGATATCGCTATCTCACGGTTTATAAAGACCTTTATTCAGTTTTTGGTGGAGAGTTAGACTGGTTCTATGGAAACCGAGGAATCTTTACTTATTCTAATGAGTTGATGACATCTTATCTCTATTTCCATGAAAATGCTGGAAGAGGAAATCAGGAGGAGCAGCTCAAGGTAGATAAATATCTCACCTTTGGAGATGCTTTCGTGGACTGGAAGGAATTTGAGCATCCAACCTACGGAACTGTGGAAATAGGTGGTTTCAAGAAAAATTTTGGCCGCGCCCATCCCGGATTCTTACTGGAGCAGGATGCACACAGAAACTCTGCGTTCACCATTTTCCATGCCTATCATACTCCAAAGTTATCCGTGATGGATGTCAAGGAGACTGACTTGGGAGGTGGACTCAAAGAAATCATCGCGACGATATACAATGAGAGAATGATGCCCACTCACGCTTCTCAGGACTTGAAGTATAATATCGAGCGACCTGACTATGTAAGTATTTCCGGTGCCAATGTAGTGGCAGGATTTGTGGTTGAAAATGAGGATATGAAGAGATATTCTGAGCAGAAAAACTCACCTGAAAAAATAGCCGTGGGAAATATCCCAGGAATGTCTGGAGTGAAAGTTCGATGGATTGTAACTGGTGGAAACAACTACACGATTAATGTTGATTCTGCCAAAGGAGGCAAAGCTTCCTGGTCGAAATAAAAAATATTAACCCCAACCTGAAAATCCCTGTTGATCAATCGACAGGGATTTTTTTATGTTTTTCCCCTTCAGATTATATTGAACCCAATGTTCAGATTTACCACTGGTATCATGCTTTTTTTGGTTTTTTTTGAGACAATGGCTCAAAATGACTTAGGGACAAAGCCACGAAAATCACAACTCGTAGTCCGTCTTGACAACGATGCATTTGTAAGCGGAAGGCAGGATCGCTATTACAGCAGTGGACATTACCTGACTTTTTACCACTATTTGGGAAAAGGAAAAAGCCTAAGCATAGGCTTTGGAAACCAAATTTTCACCTCCGACCTGAGGAAAGAGCTAGAACCCGAGGAAATCGACCGGCCCTTCGCTGGGGTGAATTATTTGAAATTTGGATTTCAAAAAAGAAAACCCGGTATAGTCACAGAATTCTCGCTTCTCGGTGGAGTAATTGGAGCCAAATCAGGTGTGGGACAATTTCACAATTGGTATCATGACAATTTCGGCTTCCCAAGAGCAAACGGTTGGGAGAATCAAATCGATGATTCATTCCTATTGAATCTGAATTTGAGAGCCAGCAAAAGTGTGTTTAGATCTGGTAATTTTGAAGTTTTGGCAGATGGGCTAGCTGCAATTGGAAACCTTGAGCAGAGCCTTTCTATTAAACCTAGCATTCGGATAGGAACTTTTGAAGACTTAGAATTCAGCCAAATCAATGGAAGTAGAGTCGGAACCAGGAACCGACAGGAACAGTATTTTCAACTTGGAGTGGAGCTGAAGCAGGTTTTTTTCAATCGAACCATAGATGGAGAATTAATGAACCCTGAGCTCCCACCGGAGTTTGAATCTCAGAATTCTGTGGCAGAGGTATTTGGGGAGTTTATCCTAAACTATAACCACTTCGGTATGGGGTATGGAATCTATTATCGCACGAAAGAAAACGAATCGGCGTCCAACCAAGTCTTCGGTCGCATTACGCTATCATGGCTTTTTTAGGCAAAAAAAATCCCGCCAAAATGAATTGGCGGGATCGCTAGCATAGCTGGTTTAGTTATTTCTTGGTTACATAATCTTCAAATCCTGAAGACGTTTCTACTTTGAAAGTGATTCCCTCGCCGGAAGGTCTTTCCACCTTGTAAACTTTGTGAAGTCCCTGAGGGTCCAACACCATCTCTGAGTGGATTAATCGGCCACCATCGAAGATCAGAACTTTAATCTCTTCCTCTTCTTGATGAGCACTTATCAGTAGCTTATATGTGTCCTCACCTACTTCCGAGAATCTAGAATAAACTACTGGTGTTACCTCAATGTAGTTGGAAACAGTCGCTGAAGTGGACTCACCACTCTGTCCAGTCACCGCTACATCAAATTCACCTTCTTCCATTTGAGATAGGTCATATATCTTTTTGTAACCATCACGCTCTGCAATTCGGTCACGATAGATCAAATCTCCATTTTGATCCATAATCTTTACAATCATGGAACCTTCAGCTTCATCTGTAGAAGCTACCGCCACTTTGCTGGTACCGACCTTTTTGATCGAAAGTTTAGTGGCATCCTGTGCAAACGCTCCTCCTGCAATCCCTGCAGTCAAAAGCAATACGAAAAACTTTTTCATACTTGTTGGTTTAATAGGTTTTCAATTCACAAGGCCTTGGCGTTTCCAATTCCCTATGTATGTTGATACAAACGTAGTATCGATATTTTGGTTATCAAAATTTCAAAAAAAATTATTAATTGTTGCCATTTTCTTAAATTTTGACTTTTAAAATTAATGATATGAAAAATAAGTTCGCAATCGGTTACGGAAATTAGGATTGGAGGAGAAAAATGAGATTATCCAAATTTTATTTGGATAAAAAATATTTTAAAATTTTTTTATTTTATCAATATAAACTATCACTTCTATTGAATTTTGATTAGATCTAAGCTTTGGGGATTATTTGCATAAAGCGTGAAACAAAAAAAATCCCGATGAAAACTTCATCGGGATCTCTATTAATCAGGTTAAAATTAATCTAAGGCTGTTGCAACTTTTGCATTTGACAAGGACTCCACTTTAAAACTTACTCCACTATCAGATGGTCCTTCGACAGTATAAATTTTATGTAGTCCCTGAGGATTGCTCACAGTTTCTGAATGAATCAATTTGTCTTGATCGTAAATAGAAACTTTCACATTGCTAGCAGTAAGCGTGCTTACTAAAAGGCGAAAGCTATTCTCGTCGATTTTGGTCACCCTGGAATAAATGTCTCTTTGAGAACTGTCGGTAAAATTAACTTTGGAATTTTTTACGATTCCATTATCCCCAATAATTTCCACATTGTATGTTCCATACGGTAAAGGCTCCAGATTCAGTTTTGCTGCAAAGGTTTGACCTTTCACTATTCTATCTCTCAAGACCACCTCGCCGTCTTTATTTGACATTTTGATTTGTAAAGTCTCACTTGCAGGTTCATTCAACGCCACAATGACTTTGTCATCTGCAGTTTTCTGGATGTGAATTTTCTCCGTAGCCATTGCTCCAGTAACAATTCCAAGTGTCAAAAGAAGGGTAATTAGATTTTTCATAAGGTTTGATTTAGTTTTATAGGTAAATACTTTTAATGTCTATACACATAAATGAAAACGCCTTTAAATTGAATTAGTTTCATCAATTCAATCTTTTTTTTGACTTTATTATAAAATAAGCCATGAATTAGTAAATAAATGACATCTCATTACTGAAAACCATCCCTAAGATTCTGAGGCATCATGGGCTTTTGTCAAAAGAATCTATTATGGGAATTGCTTCTGACAATGATTATTTGATGAAAAGGGAATTCATCCGAACAGAAATTTTATTAAGTAAAGGACTTTTCCACTTTCGAACCCAAAGCAGTGAATCAGGGTTTTCTAAAATAAAATCTATGAGAGCCATCTGGAACGGCGTGGTAATCGCAGAATCTGACCAAACCATCATTATCGAAAACAATCACTATTTCCCTGAGGAAGCGATCAATAAAGACTTCTTCAAACCTTCGGAAACCCACACGGTTTGTCCCTGGAAAGGAACCGCTTCATATTATACCCTAGAGGTGAATGGAGAGAGAAATGTGGACGCTGCCTGGTTTTATCCTTAACCAAAGCCTGCTGCCAGCGGAATCAAAAATCACGTTGCCTTCTGGAAAGGGGTGAAGGTGGAGAAATAAAAAAACCGATGGATTTCTCCATCGGCTCTTTATAGCTGGTTTAGTTTTAATTATTATTTGTTTGCATAGGCGGTAGCCTTGCTGACCACTTCTCTGTCGAATGTGCCTTCAAGCTCAAAAATCATCAGGCTTCCATCGTCATCAGTCACCAAAACGACCAAATCAGAAATATTATTGTTACCCTTTGAATAGACTGAGATCCCACTATCCTTATCTTCCGTTTCCATGATTAAATCATAGCGCTCCTTATCAAGTCCTTTTTTTATGGCTTTGTACTCAGCCCGGTGATTTTGCCCCATCTCATCCGGAAGGGAGAAAAAGGTCAAATGCTCAATGGACTTGGCTACTGTGGCCATATCATCCTCATCAATATCTATTTTTAAGCCTTCGGCAAAGTTCATGAAGTTCCCCCCAATGTCCATATGGAAGAAATCTTCTTCACCTTTGTATTTTTCATATACGGCTTTTACGGTTTTGCTTTGTGCCTGAGCCGCGAAAACGGCTCCAAAAAGGGCTAAGGTTAGGATTAGCTTTTTCATAATTGTGGTTTGTTTTAGTTATTGGTTAGTTCAATTTTTATTTTCTCATGTAGCTCAGAAGCATTCTCTCCATACTTAAAGTAGAGCAGTTCTGCCTGCTTTTTACTACCTACCAGGAGATAAACTTCTTCAGGAGTTTTGTCTCCACTTTTAGTTGACATGATGACAAAATCATTACTGTCTACTCTCTTGAAACCCTCTTCAAAGCCTTCAGGAATTCCTTCCTCAAAACCCTGAATGATAAGATTCCTATCTAACTTTTTAAGATCGTATACAGCGCTTTTTACCTCTTCAAATTCGTTAAAGTCAAATGTGATATTTGAGCCTACTTCTTTAAATGGAGCTTCATATTTCATAGAAATGTCTTCTACGGCTACACCTTCCATTTCAAAAGGCCAGAGCACTTCTGGCTGCTGAGCATCTTTACCTAGCTTGGTATTGACTGACTGGTACGGATCGCTCTGAGCTTGTACCATCATTGTGGCACATAAAAATAATACGGTGGTATAAATTAATTTTTTCATGTTTTTTCTTTTCTGCACGATTTAAGGTTGATTTTTTCCTTTTCTATATTCTTCCATCCCTGGAATTTCGGTCGTCTCTGCGAGAATATTGAG
This sequence comes from Algoriphagus sediminis, assembly GCF_030403435.1. Classification (GTDB taxonomy): domain Bacteria; phylum Bacteroidota; class Bacteroidia; order Cytophagales; family Cyclobacteriaceae; genus Algoriphagus; species Algoriphagus sediminis. The sequence goes on along the minus strand of NZ_JAUEPH010000005.1, from coordinate 139,957 downwards.
GTCCTCATAGGTGAATGATCCCAACATGGATAGCAGCGCGAAATCCTCCTGATCTCCTGATACCATCAGTAGTTCCTTAACCAGGCCATTTTCTTCTCTGACCATAAATTTCAGCTTGGAGGATCGATCTTTAACATCCATTAGCTCCTCATATTTATTTGAGGTAAGTGTAGACATGGCGTCTTCGTAAAATTTCAATCCGTCGACCTCATCCGAGCTCAGGATTCTTATACCCTGAATCTTTGATATGATACTTCCCACTTCTTTTGATTCATCATCCTCGGAATTATTCTTTAGGAAACCTCCTGCCATTTGCATCATCTTTGGTGAGATGTACACTCGAGAAAACCTGTCATCCTCAGTATAATTTGAAAAAAACTTCTGGATAGCATCATCTTGAGCTTTGGCCTGAAAGGCCCAAAGCAAAAGTAATACGGGTACTAGTGCGGTTAATTTTTTCATTTATTCATCAGTTCCTGACCAAAAATCTGATTGGTCGTGTTTAAATATTTCAAATCTTCAATCTCCTTCATACTCTCCTTACCTTTAGATAAATTGGTCTGAATCATGGCCAAAGCCATCATCACTTCTTCATAAGCCTCCTTTTCAGCTTTGCGCTGCTCGGTATACTGCCAGACCCAAACGCTGCTGACCAGAATTAAAATTGAAGCAGCCCAATTGAGCCATACCGGGGTGATTCTTCTAACTTTAGTCTCTTTAACTTTTCCCTCTGGCCTTTTTAGCTGAGGCTCCATTTCACTTAATTCGTCGAGGCCACCGAAAAGCAACTTCTCATCTTCAAATCCCTCCACTGCCAGGAGTAATTCTCGAATTTCTTTCTCCTCATCCAGGGAAGTTTCCGCTTCCCAGTATTTATCTAGTAATTCCTTTAATCTGCTTTCCATGCTCATTTCCTTTGGACTTGAATTTTTTCTCTGATCGATTTTCTTGCTCGATGTAGATTGACTTTGACTTGATCTTCTGAGACCTCCAAATAGGAAGCAATCTCCTCATAGGTCAAACCTTCCACTTCTCTGAGCTGGAAAATCTCTCTTTGTTTTTCCGGAAGTCCCTGAACTAATTTCATGACTCTTTGCACCCTTTCGGTGGCATCTGAATCTTCCTCACTCACCTCCATGACATCTTCCACTGCCTGAATCGTTTCGATTCGCTTAGACTGCCTGAAATGCATCAGGGCCTCATTCTTCAAGCTGGTCATTAACCAACCGACAGGATTTGGATGTTCTTTTAACTCGGCTTCTTTTTCCACAGACTTCTCGAAAACATTTTGAAGCAAATCTTCCGCAAGGGCTCTATCCTTTACCCAGAAATATGCGAGTCGGTATAGCTTGCCTCTTTGAGACCAGATATATGCTTCAAAAAATGAACTCATTCGTAGTAGTGATGCACAGGTTTTTGAAATGTTACACTTTGGGACAAAAATTTTTTGACTTTTTTCAAAATCGTAGTTTTTAATGGAGAAAAGCCAGTAAAAAGCCCCATGTTAAGCTTTAGAAAGAATTTAAATAAGATTGAAAAATAGTATGCATGCCGAGTATTTGCTAATTTGCATTAAGTTTTAAACACCCAAAAATGCCAGGAGTTAAGAGAATGGAAATAAAAAAACCCCGAATCGAAATGAATCAAAACGGGGTTTGTGGTGATGAGTGGATTCGAACCACCGACTCACGGATTTTCAGTCCGATGCTCTACCAACTGAGCTACATCACCGTAAAGTGATGCAAAGGTAGGTAATTGGGATTTTGAACCAAATCATTTTAGAAAAAAAATTAAGTACAAACAGCCTTACTTCATAATTACTACTGTATGAGCTTTTTACCCCAAATAATTTTTATCGCCATCCTGGCCGTGGCGGGAATTATATTGACCAAAAGGATCAAATTCCTTCGCAGAAATATCATGCTCGGCAAAGCTGAAACCCGGAATGACCAGCCCGGCGAGCGTTGGAAAACCATGGCGCTCGTGGCTTTTGGCCAGCAAAAGATGTTTAAGCGATTGCTCCCTGCTTTCCTACACCTGCTTATTTATGTGGGATTCGTGGTAATTAACCTTGAAGTATTGGAATTTATTCTGGATGGACTTCTAGGCACGCACCGACTATTCGCACCATTACTTGGCGGTGCCTACACTGTTGCAATGAATGTTTTCGAATTTCTGGCTGTGGCGGTGCTACTCTCTTGCGTGGTATTCCTTACCAGAAGAAATGTTAGTAAGGTGGAGCGGTTCACAAAGCCCGAAATGAAAGGATGGCCGACTCTGGATGCCAACTTGATCCTTGTAATTGAGATCGTTCTGATGGTAGCCATCCTGACCATGAATGCGACAGATCAAATCCTTGCAAACCGGGGAGATGAACATTATGTGGTTCTGGGGACCCTTTTCTTTAGCAGCTTGATTCAGCCACTTTTTGAAGGAATGAGTACAGGGAGCTTAGTGTTCATTGAGCGATTTGCCTGGTGGTTTCATATTGTAGGTATTTTGGCTTTTGCAGTCTATGTCACCTATTCGAAGCACTTGCATATTTTCCTTGCCTTCCCAAACACCTGGTATTCTAATCTGAAACCTAAAGGTGAAATGGTAAATATGCCAGAAGTCACGAATGAAGTAAATATGATGTTGGGTATCCCAACCGAAAATCCTTCAGAGCCCCCTGCCGAAATCCCGAGGTTTGGTGCCAAGGATATCAATGACCTGAGCTGGGTCAATGTCATGAATGCATATTCTTGTACAGAGTGCGGTAGATGCACTAGTGAATGCCCAGCTAATCTGACGGGTAAAAAACTATCCCCAAGAAAGATCATGATGGATGTGAGAGATCGTGCTGAGGAGGTGGGAAAGAGCCTTGATTCTGGCGGGCCGGGACTTGAAGATGGTAAATCCCTTCTTGGAGATTACATCACCAAAGAGGAGCTAAATGCTTGTACAAGTTGTAATGCTTGTGTGGAAGCTTGTCCGGTAAATATCGACCCACTTTCGATTATTTTGAATATGAGAAGATATGTGGCCATGGAAGAATCTGGTACTCCTGCACAGTGGAACGCGATGTACCAAAACATGGAAACTAGTTTCGCTCCATGGAAATTCAGCCCTCAGGATCGATTCAATTGGGCTAATGAAGTGAAAGAAGAAGAGATAAAGTAATTGATAGTTGCAGGTTTTACACATCATAGTTCCAAATCCATCAGTCGACATTCAACATTCGTAAATCCCAGATTGTAAATCATAAATCCCCAAATCGTAAATCACAATATGTCCGAAAATTATAAAGTACCAACTATGGCCGAAATGGCCTCCAAAGGCGAAACTCCTGAAGTTCTTTTTTGGGTGGGTTGTGCCGGATCATTTGACGATCGCTACAAAGCGGTAACCCAGGCCTTTGTGAAAATCCTGAACAAGGTGAACGTAAGCTTTGCCGTTTTAGGCCCTGAAGAAGCCTGTACAGGGGATCCTGCCAGAAGATCAGGAAATGAATTTCTTTTTCAGATGCAGGCGGTAGCAAATATTCAGGTCCTGAATGGGTATGAAGTCAAAAAAGTGGTGACAGCTTGTCCCCATTGTTTCAACACCATTAAAAATGAATACCCGGCCCTTGGCGGAAATTATGAGGTGATTCATCATTCTCAATTTCTTCAGGAATTAATCAATGAAGGAAAAATCGCATTGAAAGGTGGAGGTGAGTTCAAAGGAAAGAAAATCACCTTTCATGACTCTTGCTATCTGGGTCGAGCAAATGATGTCTATGAAGCCCCAAGAGAAGTCATCAAAGCTTTGGACGTAGAATTAGTAGAAATGAAAAGATGCCGTACCAAAGGACTTTGCTGCGGAGCAGGCGGAGCTCAAATGTTTAAAGAACCCGAGCCTGGTAAAAAAGATATTAACATCGAAAGAACGGAAGAAGCCCTGGCTACTGGCGCTAATGCCATTGCTGTGGGGTGCCCCTTTTGCTTAACGATGATGACCGATGGCGTGAAAAACAAAGAGAAAGAGCAAGAGGTGAAGGTTATGGATTTGGCTGAAATGGTTGCCAAGGACATGGGAATTTGATCTTTACAAATTGAATCAATTTGACCCTTTTTGCCGTTAGGTAGAAAGGGTTTTTCTTTGTACAAAATACCTACTTATGTATCTCGAATTTGAGGAAATGCCAGAGGATGCACGAATCTGGATTTATCAGGCTAACAGAAAATTAAATTCCAATGAAATTTCGATGGTGGAAGATCGATTGAAGCAGTTTTGCCAAAACTGGAACACTCATGGAACTTTGATGCCAACTTCTTTTACTATTCTGAATGATCAGATCCTGGTCCTTGCAGTAGATGAAAGTAATCTTGGAGCAAGTGGCTGTTCGATTGATAGTTCTGTAAGGGTTCTTAGTGAAATCGAGAGTGAGCTGGGGCTAAATCTTAGGGATCAAGGAAAGGTTAGTATCAAAAAGAGCGAAGAAGAAATCCAGGTATTACCTGCTCTTGGAATCAAAACAGCTTTGGCAGAAAGCAAAATTTCAGCAGATAAGGAGGTAATCAATCCGAGGATTCAGACCAAAAGAGAGTTGCAACGATTATGGATACCCATCTCGGAAAGCTGGCTAAACAAATACTTTCCAAATTAATTAGTAATATTCCAACCTCTAAGAAAGATCACCTTCAGATGAAACAACATTTTTTCGGAAAGATTTTCGTTCTACTCCTCCTGCTTGGAGCTTGTAAAAGCCTTCAGGAGAAAGGAAATGATCAATTTCTATCGGGTGAATATCAATACGCCATCAATACCTATGGGCAAATTTTGGAGGAGGATCCCGACAATATTGAGGCAAATCAGGTTATCGCAGAAAGCTATAGGCTTTCAAATAGAATTGAAGAGTCTGTACCCTACTACGAGAAGCTAGTAGAAGAAGAACCTTCATTTGAAGCATATTACAGATTGGGTTTGGGCTACAAAGCCCAGCAAGAGTATGAAAAGGCAAATGAGGCCTTTAAGCTTTCAGAAGACTACACTTCAGATCAAGAGTATATAGCTGAAGCCAGAAGACAAACCAAAGCCATTGAACTGGCCGAGGGAATTAGTGACTATTGGGAAAACTATGAGCTGGTTAATTTTCAGGAGTTGAATACTGCGGGTGCAGATTATGCGCCGATCACGAGCGAAGATTACTTTTATTTCACGAGCGGAAGGCAAGCTTCAGGTATTTACGCTGCCGATGGTTCGCCCTATACAAAACTCTTCAGAGCTCGATCTGATGGATTACGAGTAGATGTCAACGGCATACAGGCCTTGCCAGAGTTCAGAAATGAAGAAGGCCTTAATCAGGCTGCAATAGCCATCAGTCCTGATGGAAATACCATTATTTACGCCAGAGGAAATTCACTTTCTCCAAAAGATCTTCCGGAAACAGCTTTGTTCGCCTCCTATTTTAGAGGAGCTGGGTTCACTCAGCCGATTTGGATGGAAGTAAATGAAGATGAATTTTGGTGGAATAGTACTCCGGCATTCAGCCCGGATGGAGAAATACTTTACTTTGCTTCAAATCGTCCAGGCGGGTATGGGGGAATTGACCTTTATAAAGCCACAAAACTTGCGAATGGAGATTTCGGAAACGCGGTAAATCTTGGTCCGAATATCAATACTCCGGGAAATGAGATGTTCCCGCGTCCAGCACCAGATGGGAAATTCTTTTTTGCTTCAGATGGTCAGCCAGGTTATGGAAAGCTGGATTTATTTGTAGCGGAGGTGAATGATGAGGGGGAGCAGATCATCACCAATTTAGGCCCATCCTTCAATAGCAAAATGGATGATTTTGCCATTTCCTTTACTGAGTATCCAAAACAAGGTTTCATTTCATCAGATCGAGAAGGTGGAGCTGGTAATGATGATATCTACTACTTCGAGGATAAAACTCCGAAACCGAAAATCGTGAATGTTCTGCTAAATGTTTTCACCAAGCAGCGAGTTGCCGGAGAGCCAGACGCAGTACTAGAACAAGCAAGAGTAGTGCTCTATGATGCTCAAAACCAACAGATGGATGGTAACTTCTCGAACTCTACGGGTCGGGTGAGGTTCACTTTGGCACCAGATGAGAACTACACTATCATTGCATCAAAATCTGGATATTTCTCCAAGTCTGTCCCTTATACCACAAACGGAAAAACTCCGGATCCATCCACACTAATCCAAGAAGTAACCAATGTAACTCTGGATACCACGATTGTATTGGATCAATTGATTTTGGACAAGTCTATAGTCTTGGAGAATATTTATTACGATTTGGATAAAGCAGATATTCGACCCGATGCGGCCTTGGAGCTAGATAAACTTGTTCAGATCCTAAAGGATAATCCAACCATAAGAATCGAGCTGAGTTCACACGCAGATGCAAGAGCGACCGATGCGTATAATGATGATTTGACTCAACGTAGAGCACAATCAGCTGTAGATTACATCGTTTCTCAAGGAATAGACGCAGACAGGCTGGTGGCGAAGGGATATGGTAAGCGTCAGCTGATTATAGAAAATGCACAGACAGAAGAGGAACATCAGGTTAATCGACGAACAGAATTTAAGGTGATTCAGATTGACCAATAGGCCAGTCTGCCTGCTATGGGATAAAGAACCCTTTGGACATCAGAGTTCAAAGGGTTTTTTTGTATCCAATTAAGGATAATACGTACCTTTGATTCAACAACGACCATCCCTACTCTCATATGAATGAGCGCTATATGCAGCGAGGTGTTTCAGCTTCCAAAGAAGATGTACACAATGCGATCTCAAACCTGGATAAAGGACTTTTCCCAAAGGCATTTTGCAAAATAGTAGAAGACAGCCTCGGAAATGACCCTGAGTACTGCAACATCATGCATGCTGATGGTGCGGGCACCAAATCATCTTTGGCTTATCTCTACTGGAAGGAAACAGGTGACTTAAGTGTCTGGAAGGGAATCGCTCAGGATGCGATTATCATGAATACAGATGATCTGCTTTGCGTAGGTGCCGCCAATAATATTTTGGTATCCTCCACCATAGGAAGGAATAAAAATCTGATTCCTGGAGAGGTGATTTCGGCATTGATAGAAGGTACTGAAGAAGTGCTTCAGACTCTTCGAGATAATGGGGTAAACGCTGTTCTTACAGGAGGGGAAACTGCTGATGTAGGGGATTTGGTCAGAACGGTTATCGTAGACAGTACAGTGACCTGTAGACTGAGGAGAGATCAGGTTATTTCCAATGATCAAATTCAGGCAGGAGATGTAATAGTGGGTCTGGCTTCATATGGGCAAGCCAATTATGAAACTGAATACAATGGTGGAATGGGAAGCAATGGGCTGACCTCAGCCAGACATGATGTATTTAGCAAAGTCTTGAAGACCAAGTATCCCGAGAGTTTTGATCCTGCTGTTCCTGATGATCTTGTTTACACCGGGAAATACAATCTGACAGACAGAGCTCCGGGGACACCTCTGGACATGGGAAAGCTGGTTCTTTCTCCCACCAGGACCTATGCTCCGATTATGGTAGATGTTCTGAATTACATGCGTCAATACATTCATGGTATTGTTCATTGTAGTGGTGGCGCCCAGACCAAAGTTTTACATTTTGTAGATGGAGTTCATGTGATCAAGGACAATCTTTTTGAAACTCCCCCGCTTTTCAAAATTATTCAGGAAGAAAGCGGTACCGAATGGAAGGAAATGTATAAAGTCTTCAATATGGGTCATCGTATGGAAATCTATCTGGATGAAAGGCATGCTGAAGAAATTATGGATATCGCAGAGACCTACGGAATCGAAGCGAAGATCATTGGCCGGGTGGAACCATTCGATGGAAAGAAGGTAACCATCCAGGGTGAGCATGGAACATACGAGTATTAAAAATGGCCCATAAGAAGACTGGCAATAGTCTTTTGAGGTTTATCCTTAGCCTCATTCTAGTTTTAGCGATTCTGGCAATCAGCACACTAACCCTTGTAGACCGTTCACCCATCGACGAGCAGGATTTTTATGTCGAAACCTTCGAAAATCTTGATAATCTCACCTTTGAAAGCAGCTTAGGCGAAAGCTGGTATGTAGGCTGGGCAAAAACCAATATGACCCCGGAGAAGCCGGTAGACCTGGTGGGATATGCTCCTAGGGGAGAATATGAATATGTATCGGATAGTAGCTTTATTAAGGCACTCTCATTGAGCAATGGTAAAAGTAGGGTAGCTTGGCTGAATTATGAGGTCCTTATTGTTCATCCTTATTTGGCAAAGTCGATACAAAACAAAATAGAAGAATCAAATCTGGATATAGATCAGGTCATTTTTACAGCAACTCACACCCATTCCGGTATGGGAGGTTATATGCCTGGACCTCTTGGAAGCATCGCCTTCGGTGGTTTTGATGAAGAAATCGTTGAATTGATTACGGAAAAAAGTTTTGAAGCCCTGCAAAGCGCTATTTCTGGAGAAGATACTTCCAAAATCAGTTTTAGAAAATCAGATGGTTCTGAATGGGTGTCCAATCGATTTGTTAAAGACGGGCCGATAGACCCATTTGTGAGGCAGCTTATCTTCACCAAGGCAGACGGAAAAAAAGCTACGTTTCTTACTTACAGCGCTCACTCCACTTGTCTCACTACTGGTTATATGGGCCTTTCAGGAGACTACCCCTTTTTTCTAACCCAAAACCTCGAAGAGGAGGATTTTGATTTTGCTCTTTTTGCGAGTGGAGCTGTGGGGAGTCATAAACCTAACCGCCCAGGGAATTCCCTGGAAGACACTAAGAGCTATGCCCTTTCCGTCGCTGAGGCAGTTAAATTAAAGATAAACTATTTCGGTACTGTCAATCAACCTAGTCTCGCATATGCTGGACTTAATTTATTGCTTCGTGAACCACATTTAAGAATTACTGATAATCTTCGGCTAAGGCCATGGTTATTCGAATGGCTCGTGGGAGATACCAATCCACATTTTGACCTAACACGAGTAGGAAACACTCTTTTAATTTCATCTAGTGGAGAAATATCCGGAGTATTTTACGAGGAGTGGGAGAAGCTCGCTCGGGCCAATGGCCTGAATCTGATCATTACCAGTTTTAATGGAGGGTACATGGGTTATATTATACCTGATGAGCTTTATGATGAAAATTATCATGAAGCTCGTGAAATGAATTGGTATGGACCTGGAAATGGAACCTATTATGACAATCTCATTCAAATGATGATCAGAAAAGCAGGAGAGCTTACCCCCTGATTTTCCAAACTGAGGATCGAATCCAGCCTTTTTTGAATTTTTTTTCATGGGTTTTTATCAAACCTGCTTCCGATAAGAATTTTTCATAATCCGGAACCTTGTTTCTTGGATATGCAGCGGCTACTTTAAAAAATCTGATCATACTTTTGTGTATCAGTTTTTGTTTGGAGGTAACTGGTGAATAAAAGTCTGTCAAGTAAATTTTCCCATTCTCACTGAGCTTTGACCGACAGGTCTCTAAAAACTCAGTCACTTCCTCATCCTTCAATGTGTCCAAGACAAAGTGTAGCCAAATCTCATCAAAATCAACCTCTGCCGAATCGGCAAAATCACCCAAATAAAAACTTAATCCTGTTTCGTGAAGATTCTTTTTCGCATGCAGGAGCATGGATTCAGATTTTTCCCAGAATTCTCCATATTTCGGGTGCTTAAGATCCAGATAATCGAATCCATCTCCTCCACCTATGATGAGAATTTTCCCAAGACTCCGACCCTCTAAATGAAACAACTTAGCCTCAACTAGACTGGACCCAAAGACAAGCTTTGCCAAGAAAGAATAAAAAGGAGCAACGGAACTGTAAAGATCTTTCACTAGATTAAAGAAAAAGATTTTGAGCCTAAATTCCTGATTATGAAAAATTTCTTCAAAAATATCAGAAACCTGAAAGACCTCTTATCTGGTCTTGATTTAGAAAAAATAGGTGACCTCTCCCGAAAGGTAGATCTTCCAAAAATGGTAGAACTGGTGGGTAAAATGAGTGAGGAGGACCTGTCCAAAATGATGGGGATGCTGAAGGGAGGAAGTAAGCCCAAAGCTATTCCTGCAATCAACGGAGACTTCTATGAGCTTGGAAAATCTCTTTCTAGTGAGGAACGCGAAATCCAACTGAAGGTGAGGGAATTTATGAATAAAGAGATCAAACCGATTGCCAACCACTATTGGAATCGGGCTGAATTTCCCTTCGAAATCATCCCAAAAATGGCTGAGTTGAATATAGCGGGTTTAACATATGAAGGCTACGGTTGCCCCGGAAAATCAGCTTTACTTGAAGGCTTCATTGCCATGGAAATGGCAAGAGTTGACACCTCAACTTCCACTTTTTTTGGGGTCCAAAGTGGTCTTGCCATGGGTTCGATCTATCTCTGTGGATCTGAAGTTCAGAAACAGGAATGGCTTCCAAAAATGCAAAAATTGGAGAAAATAGGAGCTTTTGGTTTGACAGAACCAGAGGTAGGTTCTGGCGCAGCCGGTGGACTAACCACCACCTGTAAAAGACAGGGAGATTCATGGGTTTTGAACGGGCAAAAGAAATGGATTGGAAATGCCACTTTTTCGGATATCACTGTGATCTGGGCAAGAGATTTAGATGACAATCAGGTAAAAGGATTCATAGTCAGGAAGGAAAACCCAGGCTTCAAAGCAGAGAAGATGGAAGACAAAATGGCCTTGAGGATTGTGCAGAATGCCTTGATCACTCTTGAGAACTGCGAAGTTCCGGAAACCGATAGGCTCCAGGAAGCAAACTCCTTCCGGGATACTGCCAAAGTACTGAGGATGACTCGTGCAGGTGTGGCCTGGCAGGCAGTAGGCTGTGCGAGGGGCGCTTATGAACTTGCCCTCGCTTATACCAATGAACGTAAACAGTTCGGAAGACCCATAGCCTCCTTCCAACTAGTCCAAGACCTTTTGGTCACTATGCTTGGCGATCTTACTGCAATGCAAACCATGGTTTTTCGACTGTCTGAAATGCAGGATTCGGATATTTTGCTTGACGAACATGCCTCCCTGGCCAAAGTTTTTTGTACCCTAAGAATGCGTTCCATTGTAGATCATGCAAGGGAGCTCTTCGGGGGAAATGGAATTCTTCTCGAACATGATATCGCCAGATTTGTGGCAGATGCCGAAGCGGTTTACAGTTATGAAGGGACCAAAGAAATTAATTCACTTATCGTGGGTAGAGCAATCACGGGACATAGCGCATTCATCTAGAAAAAAGCAAGAACCCAGGGCAAAGAAAAAATAAGCTCCATTTGAACCCGCTTTCTCTCTGAGCTGAAGTTTTGGTTAAAAAAACTTAGGTAATGAATGGATATCATTAGGAATAAAATCAGAGCAAAAATTCGATAAAAGGACAGAAACGCTATTCCCATCCCAGCTGCAAAAACAAGCAGGATGATCGTAGCGGTACGAATAACTCTTCCAAGTTTCTCTTTAGGTAAAAAAGTGAGGATGGAGTGAGACCCATCCTGTCTATCCTTCTCTTCATCCAGATAGGAAAGCATAAGTAAATTCAAAGTAGCCAATCCAAGGTAGACTGCTGCCAACAGCCAAACGGGTGCATTTAAATCAATTGCCTCCGCTTTATAAAAAGGAAGCCAGGCAATCCCAATTATATAGAATATTGCTGTATTTATTTCCTTCAGCCAGGCCGCCTGAGTTGAAAAATTACGGATCAGGACCATTATCAAAAGAATAACCGCTGCCAGTCCAACGCTGAGATAAAGAGTAGGGCCAAAGCCAAAGTACCAAATACCCAAAATTAAACCAGTGATTATTGCTGCCAATAGCAAGACGGTCAATGGAATTCGATTCTGAAGATGAAATTCATGCCGATCCCAATTACTACCTGAAGGGACTCTTCTCGCATCCTGCAAATGATCAAAAGTGTAAACTGACCATATTGCCAAAGCCAAAAGAGCATAGGGCTCGATGGACAATTCCACTCTTAGAAGTCGTGAAAAAAAATACATTCCAGCTAACCCTCCAAACACCACATCCAGAGACAGCCATGAAATTTTATTCAAAATTGACTTCAACATAAGAGTTCAAAAATAGAGGAATCACCAAGAAGATACATTTCCTTGAGATTAAATGAATGGATTTTTCTATTTTGAAACCAAACCCAAAACCATGAAAACAATTCTTACTCTAGTCCTTTCGATTTTTATATCCATCTCTCTTTTTGCTCAAGAGCCAATAAAGGTGGCTTGTGTCGGGAATAGTATCACTCAGGGACCCGGAAGGGATAACCCAGATAGCTATCCGCTTCAAATGCAAGCTATCCTCGGTGACAGTTATGAGGTGAAGAACTTTGGAGTAAGCGGGAGAACTATGCTAAAGAATGGGGATTACCCTTTTTGGAATGAGCCACAGTTTGAGGAAGTGAAGGAGTTCGCACCAGATATCTTGGTGATCATGTTAGGAACCAATGATTCAAAACCTCAGAATTGGAAATATGCCTCCGAGTTCAGAGCTGACTATCTAGATCTTATATCTGTTTATAAAAAGCATATGCCTGTAGATGGGAAAGTCTATGTCATCCTACCTGTTCCTGTCACAAAGGATAATTTTGGAATTACTGCTTCTGTCATGAATAATGAGCAACGGATGATGCTAATAGATATCGCAGATGAGAGTGGTTCAGAGCTCATTGACCTTTATTCCCCATTTATGGGAAAAGAGGATTTACTTCCTGACGGGGTACATCCGAACACTGAAGGCTTAGGGATCATGGCAAGTGTGATTGCTCGCGCCATTAGACTTTAGGGAAATCAAATCAATCTTTCATAAACCATGTTTGGATCCATTCACCATCGAATGAGTCATTAGATTGAATAGCACCCTCAGTACTTCTCCCATCTTGGATATATTTGACCAAAAGCTGTTCTAGCTCTTCTGCCTTAGCTCTTTCATTAGGATATAGATTTTGAGTTTCAGCGGGATCATTGGCCAGATTATATAACTGCATTGCAGGCAGTCCCTCCTGGGCCGAATCTCCAGGTCTTGGGAAACTCCATCCTCCAGAACCTTTTGAAGTGATCAGTTTCCAGTCTCCCTTACGGATCGCAAAGGTTCCATTAACGGAATGGAATACCGTTCCCTCTCGCTCAAGGTCATCTGATGGATCTGAATTTAATTGGCTAAGAAAACTGAAGCTGTCCTCTCCTTCATTATCCTGCATTTCGTAACCCGTCAGCTCAGCAAACGTAGCCATAAAATCTACCTGAGAGATCAAGGTTGAATTCACAGTGCCTTTGGCGATTGTCGAAGGCCATTTTACAATGGTAGGAACTCTATGTCCTCCTTCATAAATATCTGCTTTGTGGCCACGAAAAGGCCCACTTGGATAATGTCCCATCTCAACCATCTTCTCGAATCCTGCCGCCGGTGAGCAACCATTATCACTAGTAAATATCAGGATGGTATTTTCTTCAATTCCGGCTTCCTTGATGGCCTGATTGAGTTTGCCCATATAATCATCAATCATCATCATAAAGTCCGCATATGGGAGCATTCCACTTTTCCCCTGCCATTCTTTTGTCGGAAGAATCGGTGTATGAGGAGAAGGCAAGGCCAAAAAAAGAAAGAAAGGATTCTCCATTTTGGACTGCTCCGAAATATATTCCATACTCTTCTCGAAAAACACCGGAGTACATTGCTCATGTATGAAGTCAACACTCGTAGGCCCCTCTCTCCACCAGCTATACTCTCCTTGGTCAATTGTAGTTTTGGTTGGAATGCTTGTTAGTGCATTGTTTTCGACATAAACGTATGGAGCGATATCAAGCGAAGCGGGCAATGCTAATGAGTAATCAAAACCTCTTGTACCTGGTCCATTCTCTATTGGCTTATTGAAGTCAAGTTGATCATAGTCCTCGGGATTCCAACCTCCAGGCTTAAACGTTTCTCCCTCCTTTAATCCCCAATCCATTCCCAAATGCCACTTACCGATCATTGCGGTATGATACCCCTGCTTCTGCAGCATGGATCCTAACGTGGTACGATCGGAGGCGATCAAAGCTTTGGATTTTCCTGTAAGGACACCTTCTTTGAGCTTGGTTCTCCAATTATATCGTCCCGTTAGAAGTGCATACCTGGTAGGCGTGCAGACTGCAGAAGTGGTATGAGCATCGGTAAACATCATTCCCTCACTGGCAAGCTCATCAATGTGGGGAGTTTTTATCAAACTTTCCGAATTAAAGGCTCCGATATCACCATAACCCAAATCATCGGCAAGCACAATAATAATATTCGGATTGCTCTTTTTTTCTAATTCAGGCTTCGAGCAGGAGATCAGAAGTATTGGAACGAGAAATAAAAAAATAGAGCTCCGCGAGAGATTAGAGTAAATCATGCTTCAAAATAATACTATTTCAATAAAGCCCCTTCTTCCCAGAAACTAAAAAAGCCATCATCTCATTGATGATGGCTTTAGTAATTATTTTAATTGAGATTATCCAAGTGCATTCGCACCGGCAACAATCTCAAGGATTTCATTTGTAATAGCTGCCTGACGGGTTCTGTTATACATCAACTTGAGCTCTTTTAGCAATTCACCAGCATTTTCAGTCGCTTTGTCCATAGCCGTCATTCTCGCACCATGCTCGGAAGCATTGCTTTCAAGAATCGCTTTGTAGAATTGGATCTTAAGCGAAGTAGGAACTAATTCCTCAATAATGTATGCTCTGGAAGGCTCAAGAATATAATCCGTCTCATTGGTTTTTTCCTCGCCATTCTCTTCAGCTTGCATGGGCAAAAACTGTTCAGTTCGGATGACTTGAGTAGCTACGTTTTTGAATTCGTTAAAAACAAGAACCACCTTATCTACTTCCCCGGAAGTATAAGCCTCCATCGCATATTCAGCAGCTGCTCTTACATTGTCAAAAGACACATCAGAAAACACATCAGCAAAATCACTCTTGACACTGTATTTTGTCTTTCTGGAGAATTCTAGAGCCTTTTTGCCAATCGGAAGAAGCTTAATCTCCTTATTTTCAAACTGCGTTCTGATAGCTTGGTTAGTTGCCTTAATGATGTTTGAATTAAAAGCACCACAAAGCCCCTTATCCGAGGTAATTGGAACGATCAGCACAGTGTTGACTTCTCGATTTCCAGCATAAACAATATCTGCAGCACCCTCAGAGGCCGCCGAAACATTGTTCAGGATGGTTGTAAGTTTTTGGGAATAAGGACGCATCTGCACGATTTTGTCCTGAGCTCTTCTAAGCTTTGCAGCGGAAACCATTTTCATAGCTTTCGTGATCTGCTGAGTAGACTGAACAGAGCTTATTCTCTCTTTTACTTCCTTAAGGTTTGCCATCTGTTTGCTTGGTACTTCTTAAATCCCGGAGTTAAAACTCCGGGATCGAATTATTCATTATGCATATTTAGGAGCTAGTTCAGCAGCTGCTTTAGAGAGAATCTCTCCAGCACCATTGATATCTCCTTTAAGGATTAAATCCAAAGCCTCTGGATAAGTAGAGTCTAGTAAAGTGTAGAACTCCTTCTCAAATGCTCTAGCCTTATCAACTGGCACAGTATCCATAAGTCCTCTGGTAGAAGCATAGATTATCGCAACCTGGTGGGCAACAGAAACTGGTGCATACTGCGCCTGCTTCAAAATCTCCTGATTTCTTCTACCTCTTTCGATTGTTCTCTTGGTAGTAGCATCAAGATCAGAACCGAACTTAGCAAAAGCTTCTAGCTCACGGAACTGTGCCTGATCAAGCTTCAAGGTACCTGCTACCTTCTTCATTGACTTGATCTGAGCATTACCACCCACTCGGGATACAGAGATACCTACGTTAATCGCAGGACGAATACCAGAGTTGAAGAGATTAGTCTCTAGGAAGATCTGACCATCCGTGATAGAAATTACGTTGGTAGGAATATATGCAGAAACGTCACCTGCCTGAGTTTCAATAATCGGAAGAGCTGTTAAAGATCCTCCACCTTTAACGATTGGCTTAAGGCTATCTGGAAGATCATTCATCTGCTGAGCGATCTGATCAGATTTATTTATTTTCGCCGCTCTTTCGAGCAATCTTGAGTGAAGGTAGAATACATCCCCAGGATATGCTTCACGCCCTGGAGGTCTTCTCAATAGAAGAGAGACTTCACGGTAAGCAACGGCCTGCTTCGAAAGATCATCATAAACCACCAATGCAGGGCGTCCTGTATCTCTAAAGAATTCACCGATTGCAGCACCTGTAAATGGAGCAAAGAATTGCATTGGAGCAGGATCTGAAGCAGCAGCAGAAACTACTACAGTGTAAGGAAGTGCACCACCTTTTTCCAAGGCCGCAACAACACCTGCTACAGTAGAAGCTTTTTGGCCGATGGCCACATAAATACAGAATACAGGCTCACCTTTATCGTAGAATTCTTTCTGGTTAAGAATAGTATCGATCACTACAGCAGTTTTACCTGTCTGACGGTCACCGATTACAAGCTCGCGCTGACCTCTACCGATTGGAATCATCGCATCGATAGACTTAATACCTGTTTGAAGAGGCTCAGTTACCGGCTGACGGTAAATTACCCCAGGAGCTTTTCTCTCAAGAGGCATATCATAAAGCTCTCCTGAGATAGGTCCCTTTCCATCTATTGGATTGCCAAGAGTATCCACTACCCTTCCGAGCATCCCTTCGCCAACCTTAATGGAGGCAATTTGCTTAGTTCTTTTTACTGTGTCACCCTCTTTGATCTCCTTGGAGTCACCGAAAAGAACGGCCCCAACATTGTCTTCTTCGAGGTTAAGCACCATTGCTTTCAGTCCATTGTCAAATTCCAACAATTCACCGGATTGTGCTTTGGAAAGTCCGTAAATACGAGCTACACCATCACCCACTTGAAGAACTGTTCCCACTTCTTCAAGCTCAGCAGCGGTTCTCGCCCCTGAGAGTTGTTCTCTCAATATTGCTGAAACTTCATCTGGTCTTACTTCTGCCATGATATGATAAGGTTATAATTGAATGCTTTAAAACTGTTTTTCGTACTGATTAGTGGAAAACTGATTTCTCAATTCTCTCAATTTGCTGCTGATAGAATCATCAAGTAGTTTATCATTCACTCGAAGGATAAATCCTCCAATAATGTCTGCATCTACAGTTTCTATCAATTGCACTTCTTTCAATCCTGAGATTTCCTTCACCACAGTAATAAACTCCTTTCGAAGTTTCTCATCGATTGGGAAAGTGGTAGTCAAATTTGCTACCTGGATGGAAGAGTGCAGGTTATACTGAATCTTAAATTCTTGAGCTACATCCAAAAGAATCCCTTCTCTTTTTTTTCTGGATATGATTTCAAAGAAGGTCATGGTGAGCTTCTGTGCACCCTCTTCGAAAATAGCCTTTAGGATGGCCAGCTTCTTCTCAGAAGAGATGACCGGATTTTTCAGGATAACGCCAAACTCATAATTGGAATTAGCCACCTCAGTCAATTTCTGAAAATCAGCATGCACTTCTTCCAGCTGTTTTTGCTCAAGCGCCAGTCCCAAAATGGACTTTGCATATCGAGA
Organism: Algoriphagus sediminis; assembly: GCF_030403435.1. Taxonomy (GTDB): domain Bacteria; phylum Bacteroidota; class Bacteroidia; order Cytophagales; family Cyclobacteriaceae; genus Algoriphagus; species Algoriphagus sediminis. The sequence continues at coordinate 122,413 of NZ_JAUEPH010000005.1, read as the reverse complement.
TGCTGCTCTGTGATTTGACATTCGTCGGCTTAGTTTAGCTTAAGATCTTTTACAAACTCATCGACAAGCTCTTTTTGAGCTTTGTCATCTGACAAGTTCTTTCTCAATAATTTTTCAGATACCTCAAGGGTTAATGTGGCAACCTGAGTTTTAACCTCTGCCAATGCAGCCTTCTTCTCTGTCTCAATTACTGCCTTAGCTTTTTCAATCATCTCATTACCCGCCTTTGTTGCCTGATCTTTGGCTTCTTCAATCATTCGGGTAGAAGATTCATGAGCCTTTGCAAGGATCTCATCTCTCTCTTTTCTGGCTTCCGCCAAAAGTTTTTCATTCTCGGCCTTAAGATTTGCCATCTCATTTCTGGCGATTTCCGCAGACTTCAAAGCATTCTCAATACTCGATTCTCTTTCTTCTAATGCCTCAAGCATAGGCTTCCAGGCGAATTTGATCAAGATGAAAAGAAGACCTAGGAAGCCTATCAGCTGCCAAAATATGAGTCCGGTTCCGGGAGTAATTAAATCCATGAGGTGTTATGTTTATTTCGGATTGTTCAATAAAGAAAGAAGGGAAAGGAAAACCCTTTCCCTTCTAAATCATTTAGCTGATGCCCGCGATGTTAAGCGCGATCAACAAACAAATAACTGCTGCAAACAAGGATACTACCTCAATCAAAGCTGCAATAATCAACATTGCACCCTGGATCTTACCAGCAGCCTCTGGCTGACGAGCGATAGATTCCATTGCCTGACCACCGATTCTACCGATACCAAGACCTGCGCCAATCGCAACAATTCCTGCACCGATACCAGCTCCCATTAGAGCATACCCTGCGGTCAATAAAATTAGAGTTAACATAGTTTTTGATTTATATAATTGAACAAAGAAATTCCTAATTAATGATCATGAGCATGTTCAGCCACAGCGCTTCCGATGTACATTGCTGAAAACAGCGTGAACACGTAAGCCTGAATGGTTGCGACAAGGATCTCAATCAAATTGATGAAGGTAACCATGAGCGTACTCACGATACCAATAGCAAAAGATTCAAATATGAATGCCAAAGCTATAAAGCCCAAAATCACAATGTGACCCGCGGTGATCGCTACAAAAAGTCGAACCATCAACGCAAATGGCTTGGTGAATAAACCTATTATTTCTACTGGAACAATAATGAGCAACATAGCTGGTGGTACACCAGGAGTTGCGAATACGTGCTTCCAGTAATCTTTATTTCCATTCACATTAGTAATAATGAAAGTCAAAATCGCCAAGGTAAATGTTACAGCAATATTCCCTGTGAGGTTCGCCGCTCCGGGTAATAGTCCGAGTAGGTTACCAAACCAGATAAATAAGAATAAAGTCAATAAATAGGGTACAAATTTTTTGTACTTAGGACCGATAGATTTTTCAGCAATTTCGTCTCTCACAAAAATCACAATCGGCTCAATCAAAGCCGCTGCACCCTTCGGAGCTACAGCCCCGTTTTTCTTATAATGTCCTGCAGCTGAAAGAGCCATCCAAGCTAAAAATGCTAGCACCACAAATAGCATCACAACATTTTTAGTGATAGAAAGCTCAAGGAAGCTTCCCTCATCTACCCTACCTAGATGATCATGCTCATCGATGAAATATCCTTCATGAGCATACTCTTTGCCGAAGGCATGAGTGTCATGATTTTGGAAGTCGGTGGACATGAAAAATTCAAGTCCTCGGTCACCAGAATAGACTATCACAGGAAGTGGAAGTGTGACATGTGTATGACCGAATGTAGCAAAGTGCCATTCATGTGAATCCTTTACGTGATGCATGATAAAGCTCGTCTTATCCTCCTCGGATCCTGCGGCCATTGTTGGGGTGGTGAACCACAACATACATGCTGATAATAAAAGACTTAGGGCCAATAATTTGCGCTTCATCAACTCTTATTTTTGAGGGCTACTTTGAAATCGGGCGCAAGTTAGATATAAAGGTGTAGATATCAAAAGCTAAGTAGAACAAAAAAATCACAAAGAAATCAGCGATAAACAAAATAATATTTTCCACTCCCACCCATGCATAAATCCCGATGAAGGTGATAGATGCTATAAAACGCAAAACCATTCCCAAAACCATAATCTGAAAGAAATTATCTCCAAAAGATTTTAATAGAAAACCATTCAAAACTCCCACCAGAAAGGACACTATGGTCAAGAACGCGTAGATTTCCCAAATCTCCTCATGAATGATCACAGGTAGCAAAAGATTAAGTATGGCGATAAGGCTTGCTACTAGGGCTGCAAAAAGCAAAAACTGGATATGGAGATTTGAAGGAAGCTTCATGACTGATTTTGGCACAAAAGTACTGCTTCCTTATTTATTATCCTGCTGCATTGACTTCCAGAGTTGGTAGAAAGCCAATATTATTGATAGAAAGCAAAAAAGCAGAAGCCAGACTGGGAATTTCATATCGGTTTTGCTCTGAACCCACCAGCCAAAAGCTGTTCCTGCTGCTATCACACCAAATAGCTGGAAGGAGAGACCTATGTACTTGACATAAACTGGTGGTCCTTTGGGCTTTTCAGGCTTATTGCTGTCCATCATAGAGGGGCCAAGTTCATCGAAATTTCTTAAAATTCCACAAATACTACAGGTTGTCTGACCCATCTCTCAAGAAATGAACAAAATGATCGTTCTCAAAATGCAGTAAATCACCTATTTTGGTACTTTATTTGGGTAGTGAAGGAAATGTTTGGAAAGAAATTCTGTCTTGTTTTTTTGATTTTGGCCGTATCAGCCTGTTCTTCAGAACGGAATACGTTTACAAATCGGGCTTTCCATAATCTTACCTCTCACTATAATGCTTTCTACCTCGCGGACACACGAATCAGAGAGGTAGAAAATGAAGTAATCCAAAATTACAAAGAGGACTACACCCAAATTTTACCAGTCTTTATTCCAATAGATTCTGCCACGATTGATTCGAATGAGGAAAAATTGGAAACTTCAAGGGAATTAGCTTCCAAAGCAATTGAGTGGCATAGGATTTCCAAATGGGTGGATGACAGCTATTACCTCCTGGGCAAAATTGACTATCTGCAAGGAAATTTTGATGATGCCCAAAATACTTTCAAATATGTGAATGTAAATGGTAAGGACGATGACTTAAGGCATCAGACCCTTATTGCACTTTTACGACTTTATGTGGATTTGGAAGAGTATGAAAAAGCAAATTTCACTATAGACTACCTTTCCAAAGAAGATATCAATGACGAAAACCGATATGAGCTTTATAGAACATTAGCCTATTATTATGAAAGTCGTGATGATAAAAATGGGGTGTTAGGAGCTTTAGATAAGGCTTTGGAATATGAGCAGGATAAAAAAGAATCCTCCAGAATTAACTTCATACTTGCCCAGAGATATCAAAGAGAGGGATTAGATGCGCTTGCCTTTGACTTCTACAGGAAGGCCCAGGAAGGAAATCCACCGTATGAAAGAAGCTTTTTTGCCCAGCTTTATGCGCAACAAGTTGCGGAATTAAACAAATCTAAAGACTTAAAAAAGGTACGAAACTACTATGAGGATCTTTACAAGGACCCTAAGAATAAGGACTTGAAGGATGTGGTAGTTTATGAGATGGCTTTGTTTGAACAAAAACAGGGCGATACTGAAAAAACTCTTCAGCTATTACATCAGGCAGCTAAAGAACCAGGAAGTAACCCACGTCAGAAGGGCTATATCTATCAAAAGCTGGCTGAAATCAATCTTGATGAATTTCAGGATTATCGAGCTACAAAATATTACCTGGACAGTGCCCTGACTTTCATAAATGAAGCTGACCCCTCAGCAAAAAGGATAAGAGAGCAAAAGGAAAATTTGGACCAGTATGTTTTTCATGTTGAGAGGATAGAACAGAATGATAGTCTCCTCATGCTGTCGCAAAAAAGTCCCGAGGAACAAAAACTTATCGCAGAAAACTTCATAAAAACTGAAGAGGAACGATTACTTAGGGAGGCTGCTGCAGACCAAGAGGAAGAACCAAAAAGCATTTTCGATAACTTACTTGCTTTCAATGACCGCGGAACTACATCCACTTTCTACTTTGACAATAGCCTGGCTATGCAGCAGGGAGCCATTGAATTTCGTCGAACTTGGGGAAGTCGACCACTTCAGGATAATTGGAGAAGAAGTTCCGCTAGCTTTCAGGACACTAATCCCACAATTCCAGAACCTGCCTCGGCAGATTCAGTATCAGTCGAGGACGATAACCCTTTAAGCCAACTTCCCGATGTAGATGAATTACTTGGACAAATTCCTTCATCCCCAGAGGATATTCAAACCCTTAATTCAGAATTGGAGGAATCCTATTTCGAATTGGGGAAGCTTTTATATTTCGATCTTGAAGAAACCGAACAAGGCATAGACAATCTGGAAACCATGATTCGCTTTTACCCCGAGTCACAAAGAAAACCAGAGGCTTACTATCTGCTTTATCTGGCGCAAAAAGATCGCGGAGGAAATTCTCAGCAATACGTTACTCGATTAAACCAAGAGTTTCCCGATTCCAGATTCACCTTTTCGGTAAATAATCCAGATGCTGCCTCGGGTAATTTGGCCTATCTTAAATCTTCTGAGGAATACGAGAAGGCTTATAATGCCTACTTTGCCAGAAACTACAGAGAGTCCAGGGCCATAGTACGAAATGCCCTTCAGCAGTATCCTTTGACCAGAAATACTGAAAGACTTATGCTTTTGGATATCATGAATACCGGGAAAATCGAAAGCAAAACCAATTTCAGAGCAAGACTTGAAGATTATATTGATAATTCACAAGATTCGGCCTTGGTAGAGCTCGCGAAAAACATGCTTTATCCTTTGCTCTCGGAGGAGGAATTGGCGGAATTGAACCCTACCAAAGATGAGGATGAAGAGTCTGGAAAGGGAGCTGAAAAAAATTCGGCGGATGAGTCTGAAGCCATTGACCTGACGGATAGTCCTTATAAAGTTAATAATTCTCAAACGCACATCTTTGTGATCACAATGAACGAGGATGTGGAAGAAGCGGCAGAAAGTTTGCTTGGAGACTTGGAGAATTTCCACGGAACCAAGTTTAAAGGCAAAAGGTTGAGAAATGGAAATATGAAAATGCAGGAAACTGCGATTATCATAATCAGCCCTTTTAATACTGCCGAAGATGCCGATAAATATTATCAGGTATTTTTGGAAGAATTTGAATCTGAAAACTTGCCAGAAGAAGTGATTCAGTCGAGTTTCTATATTTCTATTGAAAACTTCCAAACGCTGAATAGAACAAAAAATATTGAGGAGTATAAGGCCTTCTTCAGGTCGACCTATAAATAAAACATGAGTAAAAAATCTACCACTCAAAAGTCCAATTGGGCGAAAAATACAATCAAATTCCTATGGATAGCCTTTATCGCTGGTTTTTTAGGTTTTGTGCTTTTTGTCTGGATGGTAAGCGTGAATTTTCTTGGCCTATTTGGAGCTCTACCAGACTTCAAGGCCCTTGAAAATCCAGACAGTGAATTAGCATCGGAATTATATTCCTCCGATGGCCTTCTTCTAGGTACTTATTTCCGTGAAAACAGAACCCCGGTTACATACGAAGAACTGGCGCCAAATCTGGTTGATGCACTGATTGCAACCGAAGATATCCGATTCGAAGAGCATTCTGGTATTGATTTCAAAGCAATGGCGAGGGTCTTCGTAAAATCTATCATTCTACGACAGGATGCGGGTGGTGGATCGACTTTGAGCCAGCAAACCGCTAAAAACCTATTTAAAACGCGGACTGCAGAATCCCAAGGAGCCTTGAGTTCAATCCCAGGATTGAGAATGCTCATTATAAAAACTAAGGAGTGGATTGTTGCAACCCAGTTAGAAAAGGCCTATACAAAGAATGAAATTCTGACTCTCTATCTGAATACCTCAGAGTTCGGATCAAACGCCTATGGGATCAAAACCGCAGCCAAAACCTTTTTCAATAAGGAACCTGATGAGCTTGCTGTACAGGAGTCTGCTGTTTTGGTCGGACTTTTCAAAGCTCCAACATATTACAGCCCAGTTTACAATCCCGAAAATTCACTTCGACGAAGGAATACCGTTCTCGGACAGATGAGAAACAATGGGTATATCAGTGAAGAAGAATTTGATTCGCTGTATCAGCTTCCAATCGAGCTCGATTACAAAGTTGCAAACCAAAACCAGGGTATGGCCACCTACCTTCGCGAAATTATTAAGGCAGATTTACTTCAGTGGACCAAAGAAAACTTAAAATCCGATGGCTCTAGCTATGATCTTTTCGGTGATGGTTTGAAAATTTATACTACTGTGGACAGCAGAATGCAACGATACGCAGAAGAAGCAGTCACAGAGCATATGGCTGAGCTACAGGAGAAATTTTATGCTGAGATGAGAGGCAGGGAACCTTGGGTTGATAATGACAACCGGGTTATCCCAGATTTCATTGAAACAGCGGTAAAAAGAACCGAGGCCTATCGACTGCTACGTAATCGCTATGGCAACGATACGGACTCTATTGAAGCCAAACTCAATGAACCGAAACGAATGAAAATATTCTCTTGGGAGGGTGAAATAGATACGGTCATGAGTTCCATGGATTCTTTGAGATATTATAAAAAACTATTACAAGCGGGTTTCATGAGCATGGACCCTACCACGGGTCATATCAAGGCCTGGGTAGGTGGAATAGACCATAAGTATTTTAAGTTTGACCACGTGAAGAGAGGGAAAAGACAGCCAGGCTCCACGTTCAAACCATTTGTTTATGCAGCTGCTATTGAAAATGGCTACAGCCCATGCTACACTGTGGTAGATCAACCCGTTGAGGTTTATATACCGGGACAGCCAGCTTGGTCACCGGCGAACGCTGACGGAAAATTCACTTACGAAAAGATGACCATTCGGAGAGCTATGGCTCAATCGGTCAACTCCATTACGGCATACATGATGAAAAAGCTTAGCCCAAAAATCGTAGTAGAAACCGCGAAAAGGCTGGGAGTTATGAGTGATTTAGAGGAAGTGCCATCACTTGCTCTCGGGGTGAATGATGTATCTGTATTCGAAATGGTTGGTGCTTTTGGGACTTTTGTAAACAAAGGGGAATATACCACACCGTTCTACATCGATAGGATTGAAGACAAAAATGGAAATGTCATCCAGCAATTTACTCCTCGTAAAAGACCAGCTATGAGTGAGGAGCACGCATACTTAATGACTTATATGCTGCGAGGAGGTTTTGAAGAAACCGGTGGTACGAGTCAAGGTGTACCTTACGACCTTCGCGAAGGAAATGAGCTGGGCGGAAAGACTGGAACTACTCAAAACGCCTCGGATGGTTGGTACATGGGCATAAGCAAAGATTTGGTTTCTGGAACCTGGGTTGGTGGTGACGACAGGGCTATTCACTTCAGGAGTTGGATAGCTGGCCAAGGGGGTAGAACCGCGAGACCAATTTGGGTGAAATACATGACCAAAGTGTATGCGGATGAAAGTCTGGGTTATACAAAGGGACCTTTCCCGAGACCAGAAAGACCACTAAGCATAGAAATCGATTGTGATGTTTATGAGCAGGAAAGTCAGCGATTCGCAGATTTTGACTATGATGCAGATAAGAACGATTATTAAGTGACCCTAAACAAGAAGAAAATGGCTGAACCTCTTCAGCCATTTTTTTATTTTTAAAGTATGGAGTCATCCTCATTTTTACCCGAAGAACACCTCAAGCTTCCAGATCAGCCCGGAGTCTATAAATATTTTAATGCTGATAAGGACCTGATCTATGTTGGCAAGGCCAAAAGTCTGAAAAAGCGGGTGAGTAGCTATTTCAACAAGAATTCCGGAGTAAATCTGAAAACAAGGAGAATGGTTCGGGAAATCCGTAAAATTGAAATCACCATGGTGAATTCGGAACTGGATGCTCTCCTTCTGGAAAATAATCTCATCAAGAAACACCAACCCAAGTATAACATCCTTCTTCGGGATGATAAGACCTATCCATATCTCTTAGTTACCAAGGAACCATTTCCTCGCATTTTTCAGACTAGAAGAATGATACCTAAAAGAGGAACTTATTTCGGGCCTTTTGCAAGTGTAAAAGCAATGAATAATGTTCTGGATCTGATTAGGGAATTATTCACCATCAGAACATGTAAGCTGGATTTATCTCAAGCCAAAATAGCTGAAGGAAAGTATAAGGTGTGTTTGGAATATCATTTAGGAAACTGCCAGGGGCCTTGTGTGGGGAAACAAGAAGAGGCAGACTATTTAAAAGACTTGGAGCAAGCAAAGCATATCCTAAAAGGGAACTTAGGAGCAGCCAAGAGTTATTTCAAACAGGAAATGCAAACCTATGCGGAGGAACTAAATTTTGAATTGGCTCAAAAGTTCAAAGATAAATTAGATTTGCTCGAAAAATACCAATCGAAGTCACTCGTAGCCAGTCCAAGTGTGAAAAACCTGGATGTTTGCACATTGGTTACAGATGAGAAAAGTGGATACGTAAATTATATGCGAGTCAAGGACGGAGCTTTGATCACCTCAAAGAATGTGGAGGTCAAAAAAAGACTCGATGAAAACGATGAGCAATTACTTCTCACAGCTTTGATTCGCTTGCAAGATCAATTCAATAGTGACGCAGATGAAGTCTTGTTGAATATTGAGCTTGAAGAGGAAATAGATGGCCTCAATGTTTTTACTCCAAAAATTGGTGACAAGAAAAAATTAATCGAGCTATCTATCAAAAATGCCATGTACTATAAAAAGGAAAAGGCATTGCTCAAGGGGCTTAATGAGGATAAGAAGGACCGAGTAATTAAACAACTTCAGGCAGATTTAAGCCTTCAGGAAATACCCGATCATATCGAATGCTTCGATAATTCAAATATTCAAGGTACTAATCCTGTGGCAAGCATGGTTTGCTTTCTGAATGGTAAACCTGCGGTCAAAGAGTATAGACATTACCATATTAAAACGGTGGATGGTCCTGATGATTTTGCATCAATGAAAGAGGTGGTGGGAAGAAGGTACCGAAGGCTAATTGAAGAAAAAAAACCACTTCCCAAACTAGTAGTGATTGATGGGGGTAAAGGTCAACTCTCTTCTGCTGTTGAAGCATTGAAAGAGCTAGATCTTTATGGCAAAATGCCAATAATCGGCATCGCAAAAAGATTGGAGGAAATCTATTTTCCAGGCGATCAATTCCCCATTCACATTGATAAAAAATCAGAAAGTCTGAGATTAATCCAGAGAATCCGTGACGAAGCTCACCGCTTTGCTATTACTTTCCACAGAAAGGTTCGTAGCAGAAACGCCTTCGGAACCGAATTAACCTCTATTCCGGGAATAGGAAAAAATACTGCAGATCAACTCCTCAAACACTTTAAATCTGTCAAGAAAATCAAAGAAGCCGAAAAAGAGGAAATTCTAAATGTTATCGGTAAAAGCAGGGGGAAACAACTTTGGGAGTGGATGGAAAAAAATAAAGGGGCTTGAAGCCCCTTTTATTTTACCACTCCCAGAGAGTGTTTTCGAATTCTAATAGTTTGTACTCAAAAGCCAAAGCATCCATATAGGCCTGAACATCAGGATTAGGGTGTTCCGCATCAACCATATCCGCGATCAATGCTTCATCAGGATTGGTAAATCGACGTACTACAGACCTGAATAATCTCGTATCAAAAGCTTTGTCATAGGTTAAGCTTTGAGAGAGATTCTGAAAATTAATCCATCTTGCCTCAGGATGATCTTTAAAGTAGTTGTAGAAATCCTTATACCTGATATAGGCGATTGTTTTTTGACCAGCATTTGAATTGGTCTGTGAAGGCATCACCAAGTGGATATACTTTATATCAAAAACCATATCAGAATGATGCTTATCAAAAACAAAATCCTCTTTGAAATCCAAATAATAAAGCTGCTTCACGAAAATCGAATCACCAACTGCATTTAACCAGAAGTTCTCTTGAAACTCAGCAATTGACAATGGGGTAGTAAATTCATCATCACCAAAAACTTCTAAGGCATTTTCGTCAACAACTGCCTTGTAAATGTGATTAATGATTCCATTTCTTTTACTATCACCAGATCCATAAAGAGAAAGATTGTATTTCTCCCTTAGGTCTATTCTTCTCCATACCGAAATTTGATACATCTTATCATCCTCTCTAATTCTTTTTGCAGAGAAGATCGTATCCATATCGAATTGCCTGTCTCCGTAACCCGATGGATTAACGCTCGTCGCTACTTGAGCAGTCGAGCCTACAGGCATCCAGGCACAAGCAAGGAGCAAAGCAACGATTAGGTGTGGAAAATACTTTTTCATAATCCTTTTATTTTTCTGTTTCCGCCCGAATTACTTAACCGGGATTCGGATAATTTGTCTTAATTCTGAAGGAATTCTATTCCCTCGGAAGTTCGTTCTGGTTACCTGACGAATTTCAAATACAATGTCATCACCAGCCCGTGCAGTTTCTAGAAGTTGTCTCATAGCAAGACTAGCGCCATTTGTGATTTGAACAGTCTGACGAGGAACTTCATTTCTCAGCAGCCTCATCTCACCACCTGTCACCTCGAAATTAGCATCTCTCGCCATCGTTCTTCCAAATGTTGGCTCAGGAACTGCATTGATTTTGAGCCCCGTTAAAGAACCAATTGCTTGAGCTTGTGAAAGATCTACAGGTGTTCCGTTACCTAGCACAGGCTCTAAAGTAGGAGCTGGTACTGGTTTTATTTCATACGAAACATCTCCGATTTTATTGCCTCCACTGCTCACTCCGATAGTTACAGATCCAGATGCTCCTGGCACAACGGTAAGTTGACCTGGTGAATTTCCTTTGATAGCCTGACCATTAGACACTGTGAAATCTGGTGCATATGAATTACCTAGAGCAGGCACTTCAATCAAAAGATCATTAGCACAATCAGCATATAGCTGTTGAACTACCTCAGAGGAAACCTTTATTATTGGCTGAGCCACATAATATGGGTATTCAACTTCGAGAACTTGATCCTCTCCACCTACATTGGTAAGAATCTCTCCCCTCAATACCCTTTCGGCGAGTCCTCTCTCATCATATTCACTAGCAGGAGGAACAGTAAAGCTAATTTTACCAAATCCATTTTCCACTGGAACCTCTCTTCCGTCCAATGTCATGGTCGGAGCTGCTGAAGAAGAACTTGATGCAATAAACATATCCCCTTCAAATTGTAAACCTGCAGCTACCACATTTGAAGTGGCTGCGATTCTCGCTTCTACAATATCGGCCTTGAAATAGAACGTACCGATTGAATTGGAGATTCTGGTAAGCGACTCACTTTCAATGTTTAAAACTTCATTTTGCCACTGTGAGATTAAAGCTAAAACGGCTCCAACTGGTGACTTCACAAAATTCAAAGAAACAAAGTCTTTATTTCTTACTTCAGAGTCATTCGCAAAAATTGGAATTTCATTTGCGTCCTTTGCGATATCATCAAACTGAAGATCATCAATACCAATTCCTTGTAAAATGCCCTCTATTTGATCTGGATAAGAATTGAGTCTTGTTTTAAGTTCTTCACCTATTCCCTGGTTATTAAACATGTTTCCAGGAATTTCAGTGTTTTTCAAATTTGCGTTCTCAAAGTTTCCCTCATCATTCTTTGCATTTGACTGCTCAATAAGGTCTTGCTTTAATTGCCCTAGATAAGAATAGATATCCCTTGTAGCAGAGCGAATTTCTTGTGCTGCTCCTACCTTTGGCACATCCTTCTCATTGTTTCCCTGCTGCTCAACTGTATATTCAATTGACTCAACTGTCGAAACATTCTTATTTATAAAGTTCTGAGATGTTCTCTCCATTCCGTCATTGATCAGAATGAATTTTTGTAGAATCTGATTACTTACCTGCAATGCTAGCAAAGCCGTAAGAACCAGGTACATCATCCCGATCATCCGTTGTCTTGGTGTCTCTTTTACTCCTGCCATTTCTTTTTGTTAGCGTTTAAAATTTGAAGAGTTTTGAGATTAACCTTTCATGGCAGAAAGCATTCCACCATAGATTTTATTAAGAGAACTTACATTATGATTCAACTTGGAAAGCTCATTTTTGAAAGCTTCAGTTTCTTTTCCAGCCTCAGAAAGACCTTCCATAGCAGCAGTCATATTGGAGTAGAACTTATTTAAAGTCTTCACATGACTGTTTGCATCCTGTAATTCCATCTCGTAAACAGAATTCAAAGCTGAAAGATTTTTCGTTACTGCCTGTACCTGATTATGATATTCTTTGGCATCCTGAGAAGCAGAAGACATTTCTGTCAAAGCCGCAGCTGTCTTGCTGTAAGAAGAGTTCATGTCTACAAGAGTCTTCGCAGCGGTTTTTACGTTCGCGGCATATTCGTTAGTCGCAACTGCTGCATCAGAAAGATTACCCATCTTTTCGGCAGAAGAAGCAAGGTTTTGCATTCCTTTCCCTAGACTATCGATCAATTCAGGGCCGATCTTAGATTTCTCAAGCATCTTATCCAACTCCTGAGTCACAGAACCAGATTTTGCTTTTGCCCTAGCTTGTGCTGGACTTTCACCTGCAAGTTCAGGATAAACTTTTGTCCAATCTACTTCTTCTGGCCTTGGCTCGAAAGCTGACAAAAAGAAAATGATTGCCTCAGTTGTCAAACCTATACCAATCATTAAGTTACCGCCTGCCCAATCAAGAATTTTGAACATGGCACCAAGGATAACGATAGAAGCACCGATACCGTAAATTTTCGGCATCACATTGCTGTAGAATTTTGCTTTAAATGAAGTGTTGTCAGCCATCAGGTTAAATTAAATTTTAAGGTGTTAGGTTTTTTTATTGTTGAAGTGATTTTATCTTTTTCTTCTTCTTGAAGATTTTACGTCCATAGAACCTGATCTACCAATGAAGGTCATAACAGTTCTAAAACCGATGTGCGCTTGAGCTACATCTTCATACTCATAAGTTCTAGTGGAAGTCTCCAAATAGTGAGCGATATCTTTCCATGATCCCCCTCTTACTACTTTTCTTGGCTCATTTGGATCATCATAAATTGGATCCAAATCCCAGGTAAGGGTTCTTGAAGTAGTGGAATAAGCATCCATTACCCATTCAGCAACATTTCCAGACATATTATATAATCCAAAACCATTTGGAGCGAAAACATCTACAGGAGCAGTATATGCAAATCCGTCATCGATGTAATTACCTCTTCCAGGCTTGAAGTTTGCCATAAGACAACCTCTTTTATTCTTAAGATACGGACCACCCCAAGGGTACTTGGCAACATCCTTTCCGCCTTTGGCAGCATATTCCCACTCTGCTTCACTTGGAAGTCTAAAACTTGGAGCATCAAAATCTACATCATCGTTGGCGTTTTGATGATAAGTTCTCCACTCGCAGTATTGCTTTGCCTGATCCCAGGAAACTCCGACTACCGGGTAATTGTCAAACGCAGGATGATCAAAGTAGAATTCCATTAATGGATCTCCATAGTGATAAGAAAAGCTTGTGGACCAAACTGTGGTATCAGGCTTTAGCTCTTCAAGATTAAAGGTGGGCGGCTCTTTTAGAGTAGTAGGAGTACCCGTCTCAAGCTGACCCTGAGCAACTGCCTCAAGAAATTGCCTGTATTTATTGTTAGAAACTTCGTATTTGTCCATGAAGAACTCAGAAATGGTTATCTGCTTGTTCATGGAAGATTGGGTAAACGCTATATCTTCATCAGATTGACCCATCCAAAAAGTTCCCGCTTTCACAGGGACCATTTCTAAAGGAAGTTGTTGTTGCCAGGCAGTTCTTTTAGGAACACCCGTAACCTCACCTCTTCTGTTCGCCTTTTCACTTGCTGAACCCTTTTTATTAAAGAGTCCACAGCCTGGTAAAAGTGTCGCTATAGCCAAGCCAAGCACTACTGGCAAGAGGCGACTGTTCATTTTTTTATACATAAATGACAATTTTGATCATATCTATTGCTGACTAGAAAGTTCGTATCAGTCAGACTGCGAAATTTAGCTGAATTTGGCACAATAATGCAAATAACTTGCCAACTTTAAACGTTCTGTTTTCTGCTTAAAGTGAATCAATTCTTTAGTTTTTTATCCATAAATCAGGCTTAAAACCTGAACCGCGGAGTACGCTGAATCACCCTCTCTATTTCCCTGCTGATATCAGGTAAAGTATACCTCAACATCAGCTCATGGCTAGTTGGTGATTTCGCCTCAAGACCTCCTACCACTAAATCAAATGCATACCCCACTGTAAGAGAGTTATCTCTAAGCAGACTATAGCCTAAAATAATCGAAACGGATTCCTCGCCTCTAAAGGCCAGACCTCCACTTATTCTATTTTGATGCGTAGCCATAACGCTCACTTCGTAGGAAAAATTATTAAAGGATACAGTTTTCAACAAAAAGCTTGGCTCAATCACCAAAGCTCCAACTGGTCTGAATCGGTATCCGAATAATGCATAACTATGATTTCTAAGCTGGTTGTCAAAAGAACCATCTCCAAAATCAAAAGCGGGCTCATTCAAATGCCTACTGCTGAGCCCCAAATAATATCGCCCTTTGTCAAGCAAAAGACCTGCACCAAAATTGATATTTACTTGTGTTTCCTTTCCCGATGTGGGCAAGCCTGGCTCGGGATTCACAGTAATTAATTCACCATAATCCAGTGAACTTGAGAACATACCAGCATATAACCCAAAACTCAGTGTCCCTTTCTTTAAATTGCGGTGATATGCACCCTGTAAGTTAATTTCAAGATTACCATTAGCACCGATTTGATCATTCACTAGGGTAATTCCATAACCAATATTCTTCCCGTCTAGACTTCCCTGTGCTGTCAAAAGCTGAGTAACAGGAGCTCCTCCTGCACCAGAGCTGGTCGTATAATTAAGCCACTGAGATCGGTGTAGGGCTGAAAATCTAAAACCTCCATCTTTTCCCGCAAAAGCAGGATTATAATACATGCCATTGTACATGTACTGTGTGAACTGAGCATCTTGCTGGGCCCACCCCTCTTCTATGAATCCAAAGGAGGAAATCAAAAAAATCGATATCCGAATGAAAGGAAAGAAAACTCCTTTTCGACTCATCTGTGGTTGCTTTAGTTTTAGTTTTCGGCTAATGATATTGATTTAAACTGAAAAACAACACATTTTGATTCCAAGAATTACAAATTATTTGCCTTCTTGATGTAAAGCTCCAGAGCTCCGGTCATACTTGGGGCGTTTGGAAGCGGTGCTTCTATATCGATAATCATCCCCAAATCTGCAGCTGCCTGAGATGTCGTGGGCCCGAAAGTCGCAATTCTCGTTTGCCCCTGAACAAAATCCGGAAAGTTCTGCATGAGTGATTTTAATCCAGAAGGGCTAAAAAACGCCAAAATATCGTACTTCACATTTGCCAAGTCAGATAGATCGTCTGCGAGGGTATGGTAAATTACAGCCTCGGTGAAATCAATATCATTTTCGGTAAGAAAATTCGGAATGTCATCCTTTCTAATATCAGAACAGGGGAAAAGAAATTTCTCTCCCTTGTGCTTTTTAAAATATTCGAAAAGATCCCGAGCAGTCTTATATCCTACAAAAAGCTTTCGCTTTCTGATAACAATGTATTTCTGAAGGTAGTGAGCGGTCTGCTCTGAAATACAGAAGTATTTCATATCTGCAGGCATCTCAATTTTGAAATCTTTACAGATGGAAAAAAAATGATCGATAGCATTCCTAGAGGTAAAAATTACCGCTGTATGCTTAAGGATATCTATTTTTTGCTTTCTAAATTCTTTAGCTGGAACAGGCTCGACCCGGATAAATTGCCTGAAGTCAATCTTAAGCTTATATTTTTCTGCCAGCTGAATGTAAGGAGACTTTGGATTAGAGGGCTTAGGCTGAGAAACCAAAATGCTTTTCACTGGTCTCAACCTATCTTTGCTCACTGTGCTCATTCGAAAATACGTGTTTTAGCTTCCTAAATTACTGACCCAAATTCATGATGATCTTGGCAAACACCAGAAAGGGTACCATTTCTGCGAGGCAAAGGTAAGTAAATAAATGATATTTATTAAAGCTGAATCGATTACTCATAATTATGAAAAGCATAAAAACCCCTAAAAGGTAAAGCCAAAAAATTGCCTGTAGCAAAAGATTCAAAGCCTCTTGAGACTGATCAAAGTTGTTTACCAAAAAAAAGGCGATGATCAATAGAAGAATTCCACTTCCAATGATCAGAATTCTTAGCAAATAGAAAAAATGTGAAAATGGAACCCTTCCCAGATCAAAAACAAAAGCCGTGGTTCTCAAAAAGGAAAATTTGACAATTGTAATCAGAAAGAACGCAAAGGAAAGTAGGAGCCATAAACCAGCCAAAGGCCAAAACTCAAACCCCGTCCAATTTGAGACCCATGAATCCTGAAATAAGGCCAGCCCAACCAAGGATATCATTCCCAACAATAAATTCGTGATCATCACGAAAAGTAAAATATCAAGTGAAAAGAATTTTTGAAGGGATCCACTTTGAGAAAAGTCCTCCGCATTAATCAAGGATAAAGGCTGAGTCATCGAAGCAAAGAGAAAAGGATAGGCCATCCTGTAAATCGCAGTGAGAAAAAGAATAATGATCACCCCAACGAAAAAAACATTATTTAAAGAAGATTTGGTCAACCCTTGTCTTACCTCTAGAACATTTGATGTTTTCTTTGCCTGTGGAAGATTAGCTGATGATAGAACCTTTTGGACCTTGAAATCTTCGATACTTAGCTTTTCACCCATGAATATCAAACTTAGCTCCTCTCCGGCAAACGAATTTTTTATTGAAGACAAAGGCATTAGAATGGTTGTGTCTTGCCCTGCAAAAAACCAAACTTCAGAATTGGCAAACACCGTAATCGGACCCGGTAAATTCATCAGCACATTGGAACTAGGAAAAGCCTTTAAATCCAAGTCCAATTCGTATCGTACCTGAGTATCTAATAAATTTTCCTTCGGCAGTCTTTCAATCTCACCTGTGTGATCAACGAGGGTTTGAGCATAGCCCTTGAGACCTATTGCAAAAATGATAAAAACTAAAATTGCTCTAATTACTCTCATTTGTCAAAAGGTTGCCACATATCCAAAATGAATCCTTGAATAGGAAATAGAAAACGGCTGTTCATTGGATGAACCCAATCCCAAAATAAATTTAAATAACCCATTGCCAGTGTCTAAATTAAGCCCCCCTCCTACTGAGAAGGCTGTATCCCGGCTTATCTGAGAAAATGGATCTTGTATAATCCCTCCATCCACGAAGGCCAACAAATAGGACCCTTCTCCGAAAAACAGGCGCTGCTCAAAATTCAGATATCCAAAACTACGTGCATAAAAGAAGTTTTCATTAAATCCACGGATACTTTTTAACCCACCAAGCCGAAAAAGATCATTCGTTAATAGGTTTTCGTTTTCTATCCATCCAAAAGAAGAGCGAGCCCACATTCCCCATGATGGATTTACGTTGATGAATTTTTCGATAGATCCATACACTGAATACTGAGCGGTATTTAAATCAATGGAATTATAGATTTCTTCTGGAATCGCGGTGTTTTGGATGATCCTTTTATTTCCAGCGGAGAAATTCGTCAAAAATCTCCACCCTGATCTTGGAAGAATCGGTGAGTCTAGAGTATTCCAATCCAGGCCAAATCCATATTGATTCCAGCGAAAATCAGCAGCATCTGGTAACTCCGTTATTTCACCAAAGCCAAAAGTGGAAATTAGATCACTGGCTTCTCTAATCGTAAAAAAGCTCAAACTTAGATTTGGCCTTGGCCTATAGCCAAAGGATAATTCAAAATTCCTATTGAGGAAAGTCGTATCCTGCTTAAGCAAGTTAAACCCAATGCGGGCGCTGAGAGGTGATCCAAAGAGGAAGGATTCCCGATAACCGAGGCTTAGACTCTGAGTTTCCACATTCAATCGCTGCCAGTGAACTTCAATATCCCTTCCTTTTCCTCCCAAGTGATAGAGCTCCAGATCAAGCTGGCCTGTGATTAACACCTTGCCTTGCTCGTTCTCATTTGGCAAAATTCCAATCACCCCATCCAGCCTATTTGCCCTTCTATCTCGGAGAGTAAAAACTGGTTGGGCCTTGCGCTGTTGAAACCTTAATTCAGGATTTCTGGCTAGCGAAAAGTAAGGTGAACAAGAAATCAGAAGTGTTGCTTGCTCGAATTTAGATTGTGAGAATGGTTTCCCTATTTCTAGAAAACTTAAATTCTGAAGATATTTAGGTGAAGTCCTACTTTGCCCTTCTACCTTTACAGAATCCCAAGTAATTCTTGGACCAGGGTCGAAAACCAAACTCCCGATCAAGCTCTCTCCGTCTCTTTTTACGGAGTCCAGTTCCAAACTTGCAAAAGGGAAACCTTCGTTTTCAGCCTGTAAAAGAATCTTCTGAGTCCATTTCGAGTACTCTAAATAGGTCCTTTCATTTTTGCTTTCGCCTTCATTAAATCTGGTCGGAAGGTTATCTGAATAAATTCGAACTGACTTGATTTTTGGACCTAGATCCAAAACAGCAAAAAGTGTATCCGCTTTTGTTTCCTGATTCCAATAGGCAGAAAGATATCCTTCAGCTACCTTCTGGGTAAGTATAGAGTCAAGAAAAATTTCCCTCGAACTCGAGCTGAGAAATAATTTTTCCTGCTTAACCTCATCATTATTTGTCAGCCAAATCAAAACCGAAGAATCCTGGGCGTAACTGATCTGTGTAAAGCAAATCAACAGGAAAAATACTATTTGGGTCAGTCGGTTCAGAGGAGTAAGACTAGTAGTTATATTTGCAAAATAACGGAATTACTTTGGCAGGCATTTACATCCATATCCCATTTTGCAAGCAAGCTTGTCATTATTGTGATTTTCATTTTTCTACGAGCCTGAATCTTAAAGAGCAGATGATTTCAGCAATCTGCAAGGAATTGGAGCTTAGAAGGGGTTTTCTTAAAGGACAGAGGATACAGACCATTTATTTTGGAGGTGGAAGTCCTTCTATTCTTGAAGCAAAGGATATCGAGCGCATTCTGAACACGGTCCACTCATTTCACCGTTGTGAACTTCAAGAAGTGACCCTAGAAGCAAACCCGGATGACCTCTCTGAGGAAAAACTTCAAAGCTGGAAAAGCTTAGGGATCGACAGGCTTTCCCTTGGAATTCAGAGCTTTCAGCAAAACCGACTGTCCTTTTATAATAGAGCCCACACAGCAGAAGAATCTTTATTAGCCATTGACAAGGCTAGAAAAGAGGGATTTGAGAAGTTCAATCTGGACCTGATTTATGGGTATCCCGACACAAGCCATGATGCCTGGATGAAGGATTTGCAAATTGCCCTTGAACTAGATCCTGGCCATTTGTCCTGCTATGCTTTGACTGTGGAGCCAAATACAGCTTTAGGCCACTGGGCCCAAAAAGGCAGCTTTAAAGAGGCCAATGATGATTACGTAGCTGTGGAATTTGAAATCCTCCAGGAATACACAGAAAAGATGGGCTACACTCAGTATGAGGTATCGAACTTTGCCAAGGATGGTAAGCTATCCCTCCACAATTCAAACTATTGGAAACATATTTCTTACTTGGGGGTGGGGCCTTCTGCCTTTAGTTTTGATGGTGAGGACAGAGGAAGTAATGTTAGAAATAATGCCATCTACATTAGAAAGCTTTCTCAAAATCAAATCGCATATGAATCAGCATTTTTAAGCCGTGAAGACAAAATCAATGAGTATCTTCTTACCAGTCTCAGAACGATTTGGGGAGCTGATCTGGATTATCTAAAGTCAAAATTGAACTTTGATCTCCTTAAATTAAAAATCAAACTAATCGAGAAGATGAATGAGGAAGGCTTACTTCTTTGGAATGAAAAAAATGTAACTTTGACGAAGAAAGGTAAGCTACTCGCAGATAGTGTGGCTTCAGCACTTTTTACCGATTAATATGCAAAGATTTTCCAGCTCAAGCCGAAAGAAAGACGCTGCTCCCATGGAGTCGGCCTTTAAGGAGTTATTAAAAGCATATCGTCTTGAGGATAAATTCCAGGAAAAGTCTTTGATCCATCAGTGGCCTGAACTGGTGGGAAAAACCATCTCAAGTCGAACCACAAACCTTTATATAAAGGACAAAAAACTTTTTGTAAAAATACAATCTGGACCGGTGAAAAAAGAGCTTCAGATGAATAAGCAGAAAGTTCTGAACCTAATCCATGAAAAGTATGGGGAAGATTTGATTACGGATCTGGTGTTTTATTAGAATTCGTTAAAACCTACCTTTCTCCAACTTCAGCGCGAGATTTCTCCACCTAATTTCAGGGATAAATAAGTATACTTGTGCGAGATAACTATGTTAAAAGCACTCAAGATTAATTCAGGTAGGCTAAGCTTTCTCCTCGCTATTCTAGTGTGGCTGGCTCTGCTATTCGTGGACTTAGTCAGGGTTTTTGGTATAGTGAATGAACTGGAATCCGGTATTCGAGAAGAGTTCACATGGATTCTGGAGATTCTCTTTTTCCTTTCCGTTTACAGTTTCTATAACTACACGATAAATAAGGGAAATCAAATCAATTTTCTTGGTCTTATCTGGAGAGCTGCTTCAACCGGGATTTTCGCATCTGGATTTGCCTTGCTTGTGACATTTTTTTATTCGAGCCTTGGTGACACAAAACTGGCAAATGAGCCTTTCCTGAAAAACTTTTTCTATCACATAAATTTTGCCCTCACATCCATCTTTTTGATCTCCGTTACCCTGCTTTGGAAGAATTTGATTTTATATCAAAAGAACAAACGGGTAGTAAAGCAATGGCAGGCCTTTGAGTTTATACTCCTGATCTCCATGGTTTTCATTTTTTTCAATCAAAACACACTTGACTACAGCTTCCTTTTTGGAATGGTAATTTTGATTGGTTTTGGAATTATTCTGTCTGTTAACCTGAAGTGGATACCCTATTTGACCTTCAAAGAAAAATGGAAGTCGCTTCTGTTTTTAGCGATAATCATCATTTCCTGTGGATACCTTTTTTTCCAGCTTCGAAATTATACAGATAGAAGTGTATACATGGTAAACCTAACAGACAACCTGTTTTTAATTGCTCTTTTCTCCTTCATTTTCACATATGCTGTTTTTGCCTTTCTAGTCACCCTATTCAATCTACCTACTTCTTCAGTCTTCGAGCAAAAACTCACTGAGGCCCTCAGCTTTCAGCGTCTAAGCCAATCAATTCAGCCCGATGAAAATGAGGAAAAAGTTCTGGACATTTTGATGGACTCATGTATGAGCGCTTCATTTTCAGATGCGGCATGGTTAGAATTGAATGGGAAAATTATAGAGAGTGATTCCAATCTTCAAGCTCGACTCATTGATAAAAATACTAAGGAAGAAGTCGCTAACCTAATCGAACAAAACAAGGCATCGAGAGATTTTCCCGAAGACGAAATTTCGCATGAAATAGAACCGATTCCACTTCGCCTTGTACACCCGAAATTTGAGTCTGCACTTTTAGTACCCTTGATTCTAAATCGAACAGTTATTGGAAGGATGGTTCTATTAAAAGAGGTGAAGGATGGTTTTAATAAAGAGATGATCTCCATCATCACCACCTTCGTCAGGCAAGCATCCATTTCTGTAGAAAATCATAGGCTGCTTAACCAAGCAATTAGAAATGAGCGATATCAGGAGGAATTAAAGATTGCTCAGCGCGTACAAAAAGCCCTATTACCTGAGAATCTGGATCACAACGAGCATTTCGATATTTGTGCATTTTCAAACACCGCAGATGAGGTAGGAGGTGACTATTACGACACTTATCAATTAGATGAGAATCGATTCGTTCTGATTATTGGAGACGTTTCTGGGAAGGGAACATCAGCTGCATTTCACATGTCACAGATGAAGGGAATCTTCCAAAGTTTAATTCAACTTGATCTATCTCCGGCAGCATTTATGGTGAAGGCCAATGCAGCCTTGAGTAAGTGTTTGGAAAGAAACCACTTCATTACCGCTTCCATCTTTATTTTGGACACTTCGAAAAAATCGATTTGTCATGCCAGAGCAGGTCATGTACCGACTCTTTACTTTGATACCAAAACTTCCCATTCAGAGTACCTTGGAATCGAAGGTCTTGGCTTAGGAATTTTAAGAAACAAGCAATATTCAAATCACGTAGAAGAAAAGACTTTCCACTACAGCGATGGAGATACTTTGGTGCTATTCACAGATGGAATCGTAGAGGCTAAAAATGAAAAGTCCCAGCAATTTGGTTATGAAAGAATCCGAAACCTTTTAGAGGTTTATCATGGTCTAGGCCCCGAAGAAATTCAACAAAAAATAATTCAATCTCTCCACGGTTTCGTTGGTGGTGATGGTCTGATAGACGATGACTATTCCATGATGGTGGTAAAGTTTAAGAAATAAACAATGCTCAAACTCAAACAAATTTCCGAAAGTCCAAATCATATCTTGAGGGTACAGGGAGAAATAGATGCCAGTAACTCCGTGCAGCTGGATGAAGCCATGCAGGAAGCTATTCAAACAGGAACCAAAAGTATTTTGGTGGATTGTCTAGGATTGGAATACATTTCCTCGGCCGGGCTCGGTGTTTTCATGTCATACTTAGAAGATTTTAAAGAAGAGGGCATTTCATTCAAGATTTATGGTCTTTCCGAGAAAGTTTTCGAAGTATTCAAAATCCTAGGTTTGGATCAGTTAATACCAATATTCACAGATAAGGAAGCTGCTTTGGCCAGCTGAAAATGAATAATGTCATAAAATTATATTGCCAAACTGCATCGCTCGCCGAACTCCGTAAATTCTTGCAAGAGAAGCTGGAAGAAAGTGCCATTTCGGATGCTTTACAATTACAGTTGATCCTTGCTGTGGAAGAGGTTTGTGCCAACCTGATCATTCATTCGCATCATTGTAACCAAAGCGAACATATCAGTGTGCAAGTGAGCCAGAGCGAGAGTAGAATTATTTTTGAGATCAGGGATCAAGGTGATTCCTTTAATTTACTCGAATACGACACTCCAAAAATCAAACAAGTGGTGGGAGAAAAAAGAAAAGGTGGTATAGGAATTATTCTGGTCAAGAAAATTATGGATGAAATCAAATTTTCAGCCGTAGGAAAAACAAACATCTGTCAGCTGATAAAGAAGATTTGATCCTAATTCATGTTAAAAGCCTGATGGGCAATTAGAATCCCCTCATTTCTTGATAAATTTGTAACATTGCGAACTGAACGCATTACGATCAACCATGAATTTTTATCTCAAAATAGCAACATTTTATGCGCTGCTGAGCTGTCTTAGTTTCTTTCAGATGGAAGGGGCATTGGCTGATCAGTCAGATGAGATCATGACTATCGGTGGGGAGCCCGTTTCCAAATCTGAGCTAATTTATCTCATCTCAAAAGGTCAAAAAGAAGATCCATCTGTGGGAGGATTATCCAGAGAGGAGTTCGAAGAAAACCTGGAGCTTTTCGTCAATTATAAACTGAAAGTTAAAGAAGCCGAAAGCCTGAACCTCCACAAAACCGAAGAATTTTTAAGGGAATATGAATCCTTCAAGGAGAACTTAATGGCCCCTTATTTAATAAAAAATTCTTTGGAAGAAGGAGAAGTTCGAAAAGCATATTCCAGAATGCAAGAGGTGGTAAGGGCGAGCCATATCCTTTTCCAATTCCCTCCAAATGCCAGCAAAGAAGATTCTCTGATCGTATTGCGGATGGCTGTAAAAGTGAAGCAGGAAGTAGAAAATGGAGGAAACATTAATGAACTCGCAGTAGAGTATTCGGATGATCCTTCTGCCAAACTAAATCGTGGCGATTTGGGCTATTTCACTGCTTTGCAAATGGTACCTGCTTTTGAAGATGCAGTTTACAATATGCGCACGGGAGAAATATCAGATCCGGTATTGACCGACTTTGGGTACCATATCATCCAGGTAATGGATCGACGACCAAACCCAGGGCAGGTAAAGGTTTCTCACCTGCTGGTCAGAATAGATCCTGAAAATCCTGATGGCGAAGACAATGCAAAACGGTTGGTTGGAGATATCTACCAGGAAATTCAAAAAGAGAGCACCAGCTGGACTGAAATAGTTAAAAATTTCTCAGAAGACGCATCTACGCGAGAAAAAGGTGGAATGCTACCCTGGTTTAGTGTGGGGTCAATGATCCCAGAATTTGAAATGACTGCATTTTCACTTTCCGAAGAGGGAGAAATTTCTCCTCCAGTAAAAACTCAATATGGGTACCATATTTTGAGATTGGAAGACAAAAGGCCCTTAGAGTCCTTTGAATCTCAGGAACAGGTTATTCGTTCCAAAATACTTCGAGCTTCCAGGAGATCACTGATTCAGTCCCAGGTAATGGCGATCCAGAAATCAAGATACAGTTTTGAGGAAAATGAATCGAACTACCTTAGCCTAAAGGAAAACCTAGAGGGCTTTTCCAGAGCCAGTGACTATCAAAATTTCAAAGATTCACCCAATTGGAGTGATAGTGAACTCTTCCGAATCAGTGGAAAAGCGTACACCACCACAGATTTTTTGAGCTTTGTCTCATGGAAAGAAAGAATCCCAAATTCAAACTCTGAAACTTTGTTCGATAGCTGGTATACTGCCTTTACGGCCGAGTGCCTCAATAGAACTGAAGAAAAGGACGTCACTGAATCAAATCGGGATTATCAAATGACTCTGAACGAGTACAGAGATGGCATTCTCCTTTTTTCACTGATGAATCAGGAAGTATGGCAAAAAGGCATTATGGATTCTTTGGGGCAGAGAAGCTACTATAACGCAAATCTGGAAGATTACTTCTGGAAAGATCGTGTAGAGGCTATGATGGTCAAGGTCTTAGACATTGGTAAAGCCTCCCTCGCAAGAGATTTTCTTATTTCAAAAAACCTGACCCCTGACTTAAAGAAGGAATTTGAAAATTCGATACAAAGCCAAAATCAGCTTGCCTTTCAAAGTGAATACGGATTGATGGAAATAGACAATCACCCTGTTCTTTCCTCAGCCGACCTCAACCAGACCTATCAGGAAGTAGAAGCAAATGGTCACCTTCATCTTTTAGTAATAGGAGATGTAATTGAAGGCGGTCCCAAAGATTTTACCGAGATTCGCGGTTTGGTTATCAAAGATTATCAGGAATACCTGGACGATAGTTTAATCGAAAAACTAAGAGAAAAATATCCAATTGTAATCGATGAAGAGGCAAAAGAGGAAGCTTTCATCGCATTGAATCAATAATTTAATCACCTAGTTAACTATCCGTATGGGATAGCTCATTTATAAAATGAAAAAACTAAACCACATAATTTTACTAGCCCTTTTCTTGATCAGTAGTGGAAATATCCTTGCCCAGGATGAAGAACCCACCGGTCAGGTATTGGATAAAATCGTTGCCAAAGTTGATAATTTCATTGTACTGGAATCAGATGTTCAGCGAAGTTTCATTGAAGCGATCGCTCAATCCCAGCAAGGAATCGAACCTCCCACACGATGTCAGGTTTTTGAGTCTTTACTCATCAATAAACTAATGGTTGCCAAGGCCGAAATAGATTCGGTGGTTGTTTCAGATGCTGAGGTTATGCTTCAGGCTGACCAAAGATTCAATATGGTCATGCAGCAATTTGGAGGTGACGAAGGTACCCTTATCGAAGTTTATGGAAAGACTTCAGACCAACTCAAGTCTGAGATCGAAGAAGTAATCAAAGAGCAGATGATTGTGCAAAGGATGCGGAGTAGAATCACTGAAGGATTAAGTGTTTCTCCAGCTGAGGTTCGGGAGTTTTTTGAACTAATCCCAACCGATTCTTTGCCATTTTTCTCTGCTGAAGTGACTGTGGGACAAATCGTAAAAAAGCCTGAAGTGAGCCTGGAAATAAAAGATCAGATTGTGAATCAGCTTAGGCAGTTCAAGGAAGATATTTTAGCAGGGAAAGCAGATTTTGCCGATCTAGCAAGGAGGTTTTCTGAAGATCCTGGTTCTGGCCCTCAAGGTGGAGATTTAGGTTTCTTCCGTAGGGGTGAACTAGCTCCAGAATATGAAGCCACAGCTCTAGGTCTCAGACAGGGAGAAATAAGTGATCCCGTTGAAACTGATTTCGGAATTCATATGATTCAACTACTGGAAATCGATGGATCCAGATACAACACCAGACATATCCTTAGAATACCTCAAGCTTCAGAAGCAGATCTAATGAAGGCAGAAAGGTTTTTGGATAGTTTGAAAACAGAAATCCAAGCAGGAAATATTGATTTTGCGAAGGCCGCCAAGGAAAACTCTGATGATAGAACTACCTCTGACAATGGAGGATTTTTCACAGATCCAAATAACGGTTCAAACCGGCTGACCTTAAGAACTCTCGAAGATCCTGTTTTATACTTTACTCTAGATAGTATGGAAGTGGGAGAAATTACTGAACCTATTCGTTTTGAAACCCCACGAGCTGGGACCCAAATTCGGATTCTTTACTATCAATCCAGATATCCTGCTCACAGAGCTAATCTCAACGATGACTACGAAAAAATGAAAGCAGCAACTTTGAGATCAAAAGAGGATGAACTACTCAGTGAATGGTTTCTCACAGCAAAGGAAGATGTTTTTATAGATTTGGATCCGAGCTATGACCGATGTAATGTTTTAGAAGAAAAATGAGAAAAAGCTCCAATATTGGAGCTTTTTCTCATTTCATGAAAAGTGCCTTAAGGGCCAATCCAATTTGTTTTAATCCTTCGGCTAAATGATTTTTTGATTCTTCTAGCCTTGGGTCAATTTTTTCCTTTTGAGATTTAAATTCTTTTTCGAGTAGGTCTTTACCCTTTTTTAACTCTTCCTCCAGAGTCGTTTTATTTTCTCTTAGCTCTGAAAGCTTTTTGTCAATTTCCACTTTTGCCTCCTTTCCAGCTTCCTCACCCTTTTTCACGAGTTCTTCTATTTTCTCTCCTATCTCCTGAAGGACGTCTTCAATTTCGTCAATTGTGCTTTTTTCTTTTTTCATAAGGCTTAGGTTTGAATTAATAAGTTACTCAATTTTTGAGTGAAAAAGAGGCTAAATCAAAGGTTCGTCCATGGATTCGCTACTTTGGGTCTGCTTCTCATATAGGTCTGCATAGACTCCTTTCTTATCCATCAGTAGGCTATGTGTACCCTGCTCAACAATTCTTCCATCATCTAATACGATGATGTGGTCAGCAAGTTTGGCTGAAGAAACTCTATGAGAGATAATGATGGACGTTCGATCCTTCATAATATCTCTCAAAGCATTTAGAATGACATTTTCTGTTTTGGTGTCCACTGCAGAAAGACAGTCGTCTAAAATGAGGATCTTTGGTTCCTTTGCAATAGCCCTGGCAATGGATACTCTCTGTTTTTGTCCGCCGGAAAGAGTAATTCCTCTTTCCCCAAGAATTGTATCAAAGCCCCTGGGGAAGTCGACAATATTTTGATAAACGTCTGCATCTTTGGCCGCCTGTTCGATAATTTCCTTTGTTGGGTTTTCCAGACCAAAAGCGATATTATTTCGAATGGTATCTGAAAATAAGAAGACGTCCTGAGGAACATAACCTATTTGCTTTCTAAGGCTCTCTGTGGAATATTTTTCCAAAAGCTGACCATCCACTTTTATCTCACCGTTTGTAGGATGATACATTCGCATCAATAGATTGGCGATAGTTGACTTCCCTGAGCCGGTTGTACCTATAATGCCCAAAGTCTGCCCATGTCCAATCTCAAAAGACACTTTATCCAGCGCTTTCACCCCTGAGTCCGGATACACAAAAGACAAATCAGTCACTTGAATTTCACCTTGAATATCAGCCTCTAGGTTTTCCGTACTAACCAGATGGTTTTTCTCATCCAAAAATTCATTGATACGAGTCTGGGAGGCTGCGGCACGTTGGATGATACTAGTCACCCAACCTAAAGATGTCACAGGCCAGGTCAACATATTTACATAAAGAATAAATTCTGCGATCACCCCATAGCCTATTTGACCATTGATCACCTGCATCCCTCCAACATAGACTGTAATTATGGTTGAGATACCTACAAGCGCCATAATCAATGGAAAAAACAAGGCATTTACTTTTGTGAGATCGATTGATTTTACTTTATAATCTTCACTCGCTGTATCAAAATCTCTTGCACTGTCTTCTTCCCTCACGAAAGCCTTTAAAACCCGAATACCCGAGAATGCCTCCTGAACAAAAGTGCTCAGTCCAGACAAGCTCCTTTGAATTTTTTCAGACCGCTCGTTAATTAGATTATTCACGAAATAAATACTGATCGAAAGTACAGGAAGAGGAAGAAGTG
Organism: Algoriphagus sediminis; assembly: GCF_030403435.1. GTDB lineage: Bacteria > Bacteroidota > Bacteroidia > Cytophagales > Cyclobacteriaceae > Algoriphagus > Algoriphagus sediminis. The sequence continues at coordinate 94,065 of NZ_JAUEPH010000005.1, read as the reverse complement.
AATAGAAAGTGAGCGTAGGATTTACGGAAATCATGTAGGAGATCACCAATGGAAAAAGAATCAAAAGATTAATCCCATACATAATGGCAGGTCCCAGATACATTCTTACCCGGCTTACATCCTCGGTGATCCGAGCCATAAGGTCTCCCGTGCTATTTTTTCTAAAAAAACTTAAAGGGAGCTGTTGATAATGATTGAAAATGTCATTTTTTAAATCATACTCTATCTTTCGAGACATGATGATAATCGTCTGCCGAATTAGAAAGAGGAAAAACCCTCTTAATAAAGCCATTGCCAGAATGAGGACTCCAAAAATAAGAACGTAATGGAGGAACACCTCCCTTGCTTCATCAGCCAGACCTGCCATTTGAAGAGGCTGATAAAAAGTAACACTCTCAACCACATAATCTATGGCTAAACGAACCAACTGTGCAGGAATAATTACGAATATGTTTGAGATTACCGTAAATAGTATTCCCAGAAGTAATAGTCCCCGATATCGGTACAAATACTTATTTAATCTCCAAAGTGACTTCACCAAATAAAAACTTTAATTATGAGAAAACAGTCATTTAAAACTGCGTATCTTGACCCAATAAAGACGGAAAAAAGTATTTAATTTTGTTCTTCAATTTTCCTGTCAAGGAATTACCCAAATATAACACATTCTAAAAGTGTAAGTTCGTATGTTAGAAACTAAAGCCAAAGAAACAATGAAGCAAGGGTCTGTTTTTGGTCAAATCACGGAAATGGAACACGAACAGCTTGTCGTTTGCCACGATAAGGCTACCGGGCTAAAAGCCCTTGTTGGAATTCATAACACTACTTTGGGGCCTGCATTGGGTGGTACCCGAATGTGGCCCTACGCCACCGAAGAGGAAGCTATCACTGATGTCTTGCGACTTTCCAGAGGGATGACTTTCAAAAATGCCCTCGCCGGATTAAATCTTGGCGGTGGTAAAGCGGTAATCATTGGGGATCCTAAAATGAAAAATGAAGCATTTCTGAGACGATTCGGACGTTTCATTGAAGGGCTTTCAGGTAGGTATGTGACAGCTGAAGATGTGAACATGAGCACTGCTGACATGGAATATATTGCCATGGAGACAAAGCATGTCACCGGATTACCCGAAACTCGTGGTGGTGGTGGAGACCCCTCACCTGTCACAGCTTATGGAACTTACATTGGAATGAAAGCTGCCGCAAAAAAAGCATTTGGTAGTGATAGCCTTGAAGGAAAAACAATTGCTGTTCAGGGCGTAGGGCAAGTTGGCCGATTTCTAATTGACTACCTTGTGAAAGAAAAAGCAGACATTCTTATCTCGGACATTTTTGAAGACAAATTGAAGAAAGTGGCAGCAGAGACAGGGGCTACCATCGTGGATCCGAATTTAATTTATGAAGTGGAGATGGATATCTATGCTCCTTGTGCTTTGGGTGCAACTCTTAATGACGATACCATAGACAAGTTAAAGTGTCAGGTGATTGCCGGAGCTGCGAATAATCAATTGAAAGACGAAGAAAAGCATGGTCTTGAGCTTCAAAACCGAGGAATTATCTATGCCCCTGATTTTCTAATCAATGCCGGTGGAGTAATTAATGTTGGAGCTGAATATTTAGGAGGTCATGACAAAGAAACCGTCTATCGACAAACTGAGAAGATTTATGATACCTGTTTGGAGATTTTTGAAAAATCTGAAAGGGAACAGATATCTGCTCAATTAGCGGCCATCAAGGTTGCGAAAGAAAGAATAGAGGCCATTGGTAGGGTCAAACTATCCTTCTGATAAACTCACATGCTAATGAGACCACTGATATACTCAGTGGTTTTTTAGTGTCTCAAGTAAATTCACGGACGCGTAGAATTCAGTATATTTAGATCAATTTTTCATATCATGCTTAATCGAAGAATCTTACGAGTAAAAGCCTTTCAAACTTTGTATGCTTACGAACAATGCAAAGCTTCGAACCTGAATCTGGCAAAAGACCACGTCAAAGAAGCCTTCCAACCGGATTTAAATAGCATGGAATATCAGGACAAAGATCTTCTGAATGCTCAAGCCAATGTTGCCATGAACCTTTTAGATCAAAGTGTGCAGGCAAGCCAAACCCATATCAGTGAGTCTGAAGACGCCAAAGTCAATAAGGTTGCCAAGGATGCCCTTGAGCAATACCTGAAATCCAATCAGGCAGACCGGGACTTCCTCATTAAGAATATGGTAAGTTCCGCTGAAAGAATTCCTCAACTTTACCTTTCCACTATTCAGCTTTTAATCTCCTTTTCAGACCATGTCGCAACTGAATTTGAAAAGAAAAGGAAGTTCGAAGACAAAACTGGTACCGCAGGAACTGATACCAGATTAAATCTGGCCCAAAATAAAATCTTAGCTAGAATTAAAGACTCTAAGTCCTACCAGGCCGCAATTGGGAGATATCATGTGTCCCTTGAGGACATCGAATTGGAGATTAAAGAATGGTTCAGGGAATATGTAAAACCTTCGGAGGAATATCAGGAGTATTTAAAAATCGAAAAACCTGATTTAGCTGACGACCTCCATGCTGCGGAAGCAATCCTGAAAAGGATAATTTTCAAAAATGAAGTGATTTTGAACTACTTCGTAGAAAAGGACCTTAATTGGGTAGAGAATAAATCTATCGTAAGAAGTTTGGCTTCGAAAGTTTTGAAAAACGCAGCTGAAAATGATTCAAAAGAAGACAATCTACTACCCGAGCTAGCAATCAACTGGGAGGAGGATAGGGAATTCTTTCAAAATATCTTTAAATTCACACTTGAAGAAGCGCCTAGAAGCAAGGCGCTTATTGCTCAAAAAACGCAAAACTGGGACATTGAAAGGCTAGCTTTTACTGACAAAGTAATTATTTCGATGGCTTTGGCAGAAATGAAAAATTTCCCAAGCATCCCAGTGAAGGTCAGTATCAATGAATACATTGATATTTCTAAGACATACAGTACGCCAAAAAGCAAACAGTTTGTAAATGGCCTGCTGGATGTTATTTCAAAAGAGTTAACTGAAAGCGGAGAAATCCGTAAAAGTGGTAGAGGACTTTTAGATAATAAATAATAAAGACATGAGTAAAGGAAGCAATTCATTAGTAGCATTTCTTGTAGGGGCAGGCGTAGGTGCCGCTCTGGGAGTTTTATTCGCTCCAGACACAGGAGATAACACCAGAGATAGATTGTCATACAGACTATCTAAATACCAGAAGGAACTTGAAGACCTTATCGGGGATTTAGTGGAAGGAAAGGAAATCCATTTAAATGAGGCAAAGACCGAAGGGAAACGAGTTATTTCAGAAGCAAAAAGCAAAGCTGAGGGTTTACTCAGCGACGTGAATAAGCTAATTGAACAAATCAATAAAGACCAGAATTAATTTAAGTGGAATAGTGATTTTTGGGAATATTCCCAAGCTTTGTTTATTTCGCGATCTATTTAAGACCAAATAAATACCATTATGAAATTAAGATTATTGAGTGCTCTGGCGCTTTGTGGACTGCTGGCCATGGGAGCTTGCAACCAAAAGAGTGACCAGGAAGCCAAAATTCAAGCATTAGAAGAGAAAATAGCAGCTTTGGAATCAAAATCTCCAAGTGCTGTCACTCCAGTAAATGCTCAGGCATCACAGCCAGCTGACCCTTCTTCTCTAGGCCAATTCGAGTTTTCCGAAATGGAATATAACTTTGGAACCATCCAAGAAGGTGAAGTTATTGAACATATTTTCAACTTCACCAACAATGGACAGGCTCCACTAGTGATTTCAAATATCACAGCGTCTTGTGGATGTACCAGCCCTGACTGGACCAAAACTCCTGTTAATCCAGGTGAAGATGGATTTGTAAAGGTAGTATTTAACTCAAGGGCAAAATCCGGTTCTCAGGCTCCAACAGTGACTATTCAAGCAAACACTAACCCAACAGTTACTCGTCTTAGAATGAGGGGAACTGTTAATCCTAAGGCAGGTGGTGCTGGTGCTCCAGTTGGACCAGTTAAGAGATAATATATGATCACAAGCATTTTAGCCCAGGCTGTTCCCGGTGGGAGCGGTATTATGGGTCAAGTATTTCTATTTGGCTCAATAATTCTGATCATGTATTTCTTCATGTTCAGACCTCAGCAAAAGAAACAGAAAGAGACAAAAAAGTTTATTGAGGAGATAAAAAAAGGAGATCAAGTAGTTACCATAGGCGGTCTTCATGGAAAAGTATTTAGCGTAGACGGTGATGTAGTCACGATGGAACTGGATCGTGGCTTAAAAGTGAAAGTAGAAAAATCAGCTATCTCCTTAGACTTCTCAAAAAAGACAGATAAGAAATAATTGAATTTTGCCGGAAACCAAAAAATCATCCTTTAGGATAACACCTAAAAAAGTTTCCAATTTAAAAGTGGTAGTCCTGTGTATAATCACGGCTACCACTTTTTGGGTTTTAAACGCCCTGAATAAGGATGATTACAACACTATTGTTGATTTTCCGATAGAATTCACCTTTGACGAGAGCAGGTATGTGGCGGTTTCTGAATTGCCAAGGAGGCTAGAAATTGAAATAAATGGAAACGGCTGGGACCTTTTACGGAAATACTTCAATATCAATGAAACTCCATTCTTAATTGAACTTGGAAATGCAGGAAATACCGACTATCTCCTGTCAGATGACCTAGAGAGACCGCTCGCCGAGTTTATCTCACCCACCGAACTTGTTTCAATCCTGAATGATAGCCTTATATTTAATATTGACCGAATCGAAACTGCTCGACTTCGCCCGGTTTTAGATTCAAATTCCTACAGCCTAGCGGAGAATCACCGACTGATTTCAAAGCCAGTTTTTACCCCTGACCAAATAACGGTACAAGGTGCAAGTTCCATTTTGGAGAGTTTTGCTGGAGAGTTTCCAATCGACCTAGATGAAACCCGAATTAATGCGAATCTTTCCAAAGAAATTACTTTGGAGGTCCCCCGGAATTTGGAAAACCTATTGTCATTAGAAAATGAAAAGGTTGAGGTATCAATGGAAATTGTACCCTTTTTGGAGGGAAACCAAACATTAAAACCGGTTCGCAGAAACTTTCCAAGATCAGCAAGCATAGTAGAAGAAGAGGATCCTATTATTTTTTATTATCTCTTGGATTCCAGAGAAATTGAAAAATTCCAAGAATTGGAGTTCGAAGCAATCTTGGATTATTCTCAAAGGAATCGGGAGGATTCTACACTTAATGTGCGAGTCAACCCTCTCCCTAAATATGTAGAACTGATCAGAATTGAGCCTTCCACAGTCAAACTGAAATATGAATAATCCGCTGAAAATAGGAATCACGGGAGGAATAGGCTCAGGAAAAAGTATCATTGCCAAAGTTTTTAAATTACTCGGAATTCAGGTTTATTCAGCAGATAATAGAGCAAAATGGCTTATCTCAAACGACCCGGATCTTAAGAAAGCCATCATTAAGAACTTTGGGCAGGAGGCCTATTTCCCTGATGGAACTTTAAATCGGGGTTTTTTAGCAAACACAGTTTTTTCTGATCCGGAAAAGGTCAAAATAATAAACTCTCTGGTCCATCCTGCAGTGGGAAAAGATTTTGAAAACTGGGTAAAAGATCAAGGGGGTCAATATGTTTTGAAAGAAGCCGCATTGATCTTCGAGACTGGGGGTGAGAAGAAACTAGATGGAGTAATTAATGTTAGTGCTCCTTTAAAAATCCGAATCAATCGTGTTCTTTCAAGAGATTCACATAGAACTCTGGACCAAGTAAATAAAATCATCGATCAGCAACTTCCTGACAAGCAAAAATGTGATAAGGCTGATTGGGTGATAAGAAATTCGCCAAATCGTCTCGTACTTCCCCAAATTTTGGAAATTCATCAGGAACTTTCCGGGAGAAAGAATTAAGATTTCTGAGAAAATTATCCAACCCTCGCTAGATTTATGGCTTTTTACCGAAGGTCAAAAAATTGACAGAATTAGTCTAGAACTCTGGATGTCCAGCTTTTGTGAACAATCTTCCAGGCCCCATCTATTTTTAGAAGAGTAAGGTAATCGTAATAGTAGATTCCGGGCCAAAAAAGCTCTGTTTCAGCCACAGCTGTAGTTCCATTCACGTGAATGACTACCAAATTATTTTTGTATTTACTGATATCACGAGGCTCTCCGCTGGCTGTTCCACTAGCCCAGTCTTCATATTCGGTAACCGTGTATTGATCTTTGCGAAAGCCGATCAAACGAGCCTCTGAAGCAAATGCCTTATCCAGTTTTGCCCTGTCCCGCTCCATCATCCCATCAAAATATAGTTGTACCGTCGCGGCGATTTGCTCTTTTTCTTTGGATTCCTGTGAAAAAGAAGAAACCGAGAACCCTAACAAAAGGACGAGAAAGCCAATCAAATTTTTCATGACTATCAATTAATTATATCAAAGCCAAGGTAAGGGATGAGAACCTTTGGCATTTTAATTCCATCCTCTGTCTGATTATTTTCCAGAATGGAAGCCACTATTCTTGGTAATGCCAAGGCACTTCCATTCAAAGAATGAGCTAACTGACTTTTTTTATCCTCCCCTCGAAATCTCAATTTAAGGCGATTCGCTTGATACGTCTCGAAATTTGAAACAGAACTGACCTCAAGCCATCTTTCCTGCGCTGCCGAATAAACTTCCATGTCATAGGTCAAAGCAGAAGTAAAACCTGTATCCCCACCACATAGTCTCAGAACACGGTAAGGAAGTTCAAGTTTTTCAAGGATGCCCTGGACATATGAACTCATATCTTCCAATACTTCATAAGAACGGTCGGGATGAGTAATCTGCACGATCTCAACCTTATCAAACTGATGAAGTCGATTCAGTCCTCGAACATGCGCACCCCAGCTGCCAGCCTCTCTTCTGAAACAGGGTGTATACCCCACATTCTTTATGGGAAAATCCTCTTCTGAAAGGATCATATCTCTATATAAATTGGTGATTGGAACCTCTGCTGTAGGAATCAGATATAGATTATCCTCATTGGCATGGTACATTTGTCCTTCTTTATCAGGAAGTTGGCCGGTTCCATATCCTGAATCTTCATTTACCAGTATTGGTGGTTGTACTTCCATGTAGCCTTCGGCCAAAGCTTCATCAAGGAAGAAATTAATCAAAGCCCTCTGTAATCGAGCCCCCTTACCTTTATATACCGGAAATCCAGCTCCGGTAATTTTTGCACCTAGGTCAAAGTCAATAATGTCATATTTTTTTATCAGCTCCCAATGAGGCAACTTGCTAGCACCTAAAACTGGCTTTCCCCCTTTTTCTAGAATAATTTCATTATCCTCGGCACTCTTACCAGCTTTCACGGAGCTATGTGGAATATTTGGAATCGTATAAAGCAGTTCTCTTAGAGAAATCTCTATTTGATTGTAATCTTCTTCTAAATCTTTGATTTGACCCTTAATCTCGCTGGTTTTCTCCTTGATAGCATTCGCTTCTTCCCGCTTCCCTTCTTTCATCAGCCCACCAATTTGCCTTGATAAGGAATTAGATTCAGCCTGAATTTTATCTCTTTGAGTTTGGGTGTCTTTCCTGGCACGATCAAGATCCAGCACTTTGTTTAAGGTGGTCTCGGCATTTGGAAAGTTTCTTTTTTCTAGGCCCTTAAGGCATCTCTGAAAATCTTCTCGTATTTGACTGACTAATAACATGCGACTGATTAAATCATGAAGCCGCAAAGATAAAAAGGTTATTCTACAATTATGGTCTTATTGACTTGAGAGAACGGTCCTTCTAATGCTTTTCCAGACTTTCTTTCCAGGCTTACCTGAAGATTGTATTCTCCTGGGGATAAATTAGAAATGATAATTGGAGACATATGATCTACCTCATAGGTAAGATTCCCCACCCCAACTTTAACATTCAATCCATCTAACTTCATATCCCCTCCCAATACCAAAAAGTCAACCACTATATCCTCTCCGCCTTCATATCGCTGTAGGTTTCTTGGATAATTCAATGCCAAATATGGCTCTGCAGAATATGGAAAAGGGCGGGAATCACCAACTTGGAAATCCCGATCCACGTAGTTCCCAAAGTTTTTTAATGCTAAACCATCCTCATCAACAAGGTAAGCCACCAGTCTATAGCTGCCTTCTGCCAATTCCTGCTGGAATATGGGAGCATAATGTCCTACGGGATCACCTCCATTTAAAATATTGAATAGCTTAAAATCCCTCGAATCCGAATCTTCGAAGGGATAATTTTTAATGTTGAATTCGAATGGAACTTTGCCAGGGGCAAAAACCTGATTTCCCAAAGGTGTGAATAGCTCTAAGATCGCATCTGGATATTCAGGGGCATCCTCGTATTGAAAAAAAGAAACCTGAGGTTTTTTCTCCTCCACATCAGACAAAACAGAATCCACAATGGGTACATCCATTACAGTTTCATTTATTTTTTTCTTTTCCTCAGAGCAGGAAATCAAGAGAAAAACAAGACACGAGGAATAGCAAAGGATTTTTTTCATATTGGAATGAAATGAGTTTAAAGATATTTAATTTTAGAGAAAAGCGAGTAATAACACACCAACCTTAGTTATGGAAATACTTTTTGATGAAGTTCCAAGTCTGGATCTGGCCGACTTCACCCATGGAAATGAAGAAAAGAAATTAGCTTTTGTGCAAAAACTTGGAGAGGCTTACCAAAATATCGGTTTTGTTGCCATTAAAAATCATGGCCTGGACGATGAACTTCAAAAAAGCCTTTATACATCAATAAAGTCATTTTTCAACTTACCGGAAGAGGTAAAAAGCAAATATGAACATCCGGAAATAGGTTACCAGCGCGGCTACACCGGCAAAGGTAAAGAGCACGCCAAGGGTCGCAATACCGGAGATTTAAAAGAATTTTATCATGTAGGTCAAGAATTGGAAATGGTTCCAGACTCGGATCCGGTAAAGAAAGAATACCCTGAGAATATATGGCCTTCTGAAGTAGTGGAGCTAAAAAGTGCTTCCATTAGGGCTTTTCAGACACTTGAAAAGGCAGGTAAGGCCATGCTTAGAGCGATAGCTTTGCATTTGGAACTTGAAGAAGATTACTTCGAGGATAAGGTGGCATATGGGAATTCAATTCTTCGTCAAATTCACTATTTCCCAATTGAAAATCCAGAAGAAGTTCCTTCTGATGCAGTTAGGGCAGCTGAGCACGGAGATATTAATCTGATCACACTTCTGATGGGTGCTAGCGCAGATGGGCTCCAGGTTCTCCGAAAGGATGGAAAATGGATTCCCATTACAGCTTTACCCGATCAGATTGTGGTAAATGTGGGAGATATGCTGGAGCGATTGACGAATAAAAAATTGAAGTCAACCATTCACCGGGTAGTAAACCCTCCACGGGAAAAAATGAATAGCAGTAGATATTCTATTCCCTTTTTCATGCATCCAAGATCCGAGATGGATCTTACTTGCCTTGAAAATTGCATAGATGAAAATAACCCAAAACAATTTCCAGATATTACCGCTGGAGGATTTTTAGATGAGAGATTGAGGGAACTAGGTTTGAAATCCTAACTCATGTCCGTCAAAAAGGTCAGATATTACCTTTTCCTCAAAGACATTTTAGCTCTTGCCATCACAGCTTTTGGAGGCCCTCAGGCCTTTCTGGCGATGCTTCTGGAACGAATGGTTCAACATCGAAAATATGTCAGCGAGGAAGAACTGTGGGAACTAAATGCCCTTTGTAATATGCTCCCTGGACCCTCCTCGACACAATTGGTGTGCGCCATTGCCTTTCGCGTTGGCGGACCTAACCTGGCCTATTTGGCACTTTTGGTATGGATTCTACCGGCCAGTCTACTAATGACAACTGCTGCGATTTTGATTGATTTTCTTCAGGAAAACACCCCTGGAGCACTGAATTTCGCGCAGTTTATTCAGCCCATGGCTATTGGCTTCGTGATCTTTGCTGCGCAAAAGACAATCAGTAAACTGGTCCAAACGACTGAAGCAGGGATATTGGTTTTGATTTCGGCCTTTGTTTCGTTTTTCTATAGCTCTCCATATGTATTCCCAATTCTGCTCATTTTAGGTGGATTAAGCACTTCCATCAAATACAAGAATCAACCAAAAATGGAACGGGATGAGCCCTTGAAGATTAAGTGGGCTAATTTTTACCTATGGGGTGGAGTATTGCTAGGGGCAGCTCTCCTTGGTGCCTTTACCAAAGACCCTTCGATTTTACTTTTTGAAAATTTTTATCGTAACGGGAGTTTGATCTTCGGTGGAGGCCAAGTTTTGGTTCCTTATCTATATACCGAGTTTGTAGATTTTAAGCAATTTTTATCCTCGGAGGAATTTCTTACCGGTTATGCCATTTCTCAGGGTATCCCTGGTCCCACATTTAGTATTTCTTCTTATGTTGGCGCCCTTTCATTAAGGGAATTTGGACCAGGTGGTTTTATGCTTGGCGGTATGGTATCCGCAGCAGGGATTTTCTTGCCTGGGATATTCCTTATTTTCTTTGTCATTCGATTTTGGGACCAGTTGAAAACCTATCGACCCGTTCGTGCAGCTTTGGAAGGAATTAATGCTACTTCATGTGGAATGTTAATTGCGGCAGCTTATTTGCTGTTCGAACCTCTAGAAGCAAATTTCATAAATATCTTTATGATATTGGGGACCTATATTCTTCTCCAATTCACGAAGATATCGTCCCCGATGATTATTTCTGGGGGTATTTTGCTTGGAATTATAGTCAATTACTTGACGAATGGAATAGGGAGTTAAGTCAATCTGGAACAAGTTAAAGGTCCAAAGCGTTTTATTCAGAACTGATATTATTTATATTTCACAATGCAAGCATCCGAGTTCATAACAGATTTTATCCCGCCGCTCAAATTGAGCGATAAGGTTAGCCTTGCATTGGCTTGGATGGAGGAGATTAGGACAGCCGTACTGCCCGTAGTGGATCAAGGCAAATTCCTTGGCTTTGTCAGAGATGAAGTCATCCTTGACCTAAACGATTTAGGCTTAACCATTGCAGAAATTGAACTGGATGGTTTAGACTGCAAGGTTTATGGGGATCAGCATGTTTATGAGATTTTAAAAGCCGGTGCAGAAAATGGGTTTAATGCAGTGGCTATTCTAAATAGGGAAGATATTTATCAGGGTGTGGTTACCATCGAGGATTCCCTGACGGCTTTTGCAGAAAGTTTATCTATTCAGGCAACAGGAAGTGTATTGGTTCTATCAATGGAAATGACAGATTATAGTCTGTCAGAAATAGCCAGGTTAGTAGAAACCGAAAATGGAAAAATTTTAAGTTCGATAATTAGTAGTGATCCTCTGGACTCTTCCAAAATCAAGCTTACCCTAAAAATAGACCAACCTGAATTAAGACATATCAAAGCTACTCTGGAGCGATTTGGTTACAAGATTATTGATCATTTTGAGGAAGAGGCAGGAATTAGCAGCGAAGAAGATCGAATCGGAAACCTTTTGAGATTTTTAGATATTTAAACCATGAAAGTGGTCCTGCACGGCCTGAAATTAAAGGTCAGTCAATTTGCGCACATTGAATTCCTTGTTACTCAGCTAGCCAGTCATTCTGTAGAAATTTTTTTGACAGAAAGGCTAAAAAAAGAACTGAGAAAAATCGGTACTGAACAGTTACCTGTTAAGGTTTTAAATGAGGAACAATCCCTTTCTGATATGGATTTTCTGATATCAATAGGCGGAGATGGGACCATGCTTGACTCTCTTTGTGAGGTTGGAAATCTTGAGATTCCGATGTTAGGGATAAATACAGGGAGGCTGGGTTTTTTAGCTACCGTGGCCACAGAAGAGATTTCAAAAGCTGTTAAATTCCTCGTAGAAAGAGATTTTCAAATCGAGTCCAGAAGTCTCATTTCACTGGAATCAGAAGAGGTCTTATTTGATGGTTTGAACTTTGGCCTGAATGAATTTACCATTCATAAAAGAGACACCTCTTCCATGATTACTGTCCATACTTTTATTGACGGCACTTATTTAAATAGCTATTGGGCCGATGGTCTAATCGTATCCACTCCTACTGGATCCACAGGCTATTCTCTCAGTTGCGGCGGGCCATTAATCTCACCTGAGGCAAAGAATTTTGTCATTACACCGGTAAGTCCTCATAATTTAAATGTACGCCCCATAATTGTATCAGATGAGAGCGAAATAAGCTTTGAGATTGAGGGGAGATCAAAAAAGTTTTTGATTTCACTTGATTCTCGATCTACTTCAATCTCCCCAAAAGTAAAATTGAAGGTGAAAAAGGAGAACTTTTCGGCTAAATTGGTGAAGCTTCCAGAGTATCATTTTTTTGATACCTTGAGGCATAAATTAAATTGGGGTTTCGATATGAGAAATTAGCATCAAATAATCTAATTGGAACTAAATTTAGCTTAACAATAATTAACCCAGCAGATACTAAAGGCCGTTTTTAATACGTTTTGTACTTCATAACTTGCACCGTCTTGAAAAAAGTCAATTTTCAGATTTTCAAACACTTAATTCTCATTTGCAGTGTGTTTTTCCTATTTGGAAATTCTCTACTAGCGCAAAAATATGAGGTGGGTGCTGGAGCTGGAGTGGCTGCCTATTCTGGAGATATTATTCGTCGAATTGATCCAGGTCAATTAGGACTTCAAGGAACGTTGTTTGGCAAGAGAAATTTTGACAATGTATGGTCACTTCGAGCTGGTATTAATCTGGCAAGATTAAATGGAGCAGATAGTATAAAGCCAATAGACAGATTGGCTGAAGTAAGAGATGGTAGGTTCCGCGCTGGAATAGTTGAAATCAGTGCAGTGATGGAGTTTAATTTTCTAGACTATCTAAGGAATAATTCTGAATTCAGATGGTCTCCTTATGCCTTCTTTGGTCTGGGATACACCTTCGTAATAGGCCGAGGGAATACTTATGCTTTTAACCCTTCTACGGATTATAATCTGAGTACACTTGTAATTCCCTTTGGAGGAGGAGTTAAATATCGTTTAAACGACCGTTGGACACTTGCCCTGGAAGTGGGAATGCGACCCACCTTTACAGACTATTTAGACAAAATAGACACTCAAGAACCCGTAGTCCCACGGTTTCAGGACCCGAATGCTCCTGGAGAACCCTACGGCATTAATTTTGGCAATCCTAATGATAAGGATTGGTATTACTTCACCGGCCTCATGATAAGTTACACTATCGCAAGCACCAAGTGCTACGCCTATTAATTATTTGGCACATCGTCTGAATAATTGGAAAAGAAATGGCATTTTTGTAGCTGCAAAAAAGTGAGCTGTTCGGATACTATCTAGTATGAAGGAAGTAATAGACCCTACACGCATCCCTAAACATATCGCGATTATCATGGATGGCAATGGCAGATGGGCCAAGCAAAAAGGCGCTTTGCGCATTTTCGGCCATAAAAATGCTGTTCAGGCGGTGAAGGATGCTATTGAAGGGGCAAAGGATTTAGGTGTAAAATATCTGACCTTATTTTCATTTTCAACTGAAAACTGGTCCCGTCCTCAAGATGAGGTAGATGGACTGATGGAGCTATTAGTGAAAACTATCACCAAACAAGTTCCATTGATGATGAAAGATAATATCCGTTTTGCAGCTATGGGAGATATCGACAGCATGCCGGATGCAGTCCAGAAAAAACTGGCATGGGCAAAGGAAATGACCAAAAATAACGATGGGCTGATTCTAAATTTAGCTCTAAGTTATAGTGGTCGTTGGGAGCTTACACAGACCTTTAAACGCATTGCTCAAAAAATCTCAGAAGGGAAACTTACTGTGGACGAAGTTACTCAAGAGTTGATCCATGATCACTTGGAGACACCCGACATTCCTGATCCTGAACTTATGATCAGAACGAGTGGTGAATTTCGCATAAGTAATTTTCTCTTATGGCAACTGGCTTACACGGAGTTACATTTTACTCCAGTGCTTTGGCCAGACTTTAGACGGGAACACCTGATCGAAGCTATATTGGATTATCAGCGGAGAGAAAGGCGGTTTGGAATGACAGGGGAGCAAGTTAAACCTTAAGGTATTGATGAAAAAAAGTTTACTGTTTTTAATATGTTTAGTTTGGGCCAATATGGCAATGTCTCAGATTCGTCTGGGCCAGAGTCGGTATGCCTCGAACAAACCAGTAGATATATTGGAGTTAAATTACTCCAAACCGGAGACTTACCGAATTGCGGAAATTAAAGCCGTTGGTCTTACCACCCTGGATGAAATCGCAATTATTTCTCTTTCAGGCCTGAAGGTAGATGACCAGATAGAAGTTCCTGGAGATGAGATTTCAAACGCACTAAAAAAACTTTGGAGCCAGGGCATCATTGGCGATGTGAAAATCTTGGTGACCAAAATAGAAGGAGATGACATCTATCTTCTTTTGGACCTTACTGAGCGTCCGCGATTTTCACGCGTTGAATTTACCGGAGTGAATAAAACTCAGGAAAGTGAACTACGGGATAAAATCAATATACGTGGACGAGTAGTTCGTGACGATGTGCTTAACAATGCCAAAAGAAACATAGAGAAATATTATGTGGACAAAGGCTTCCTGAATACAGAAGTAAAAGTCATTCAAGAGCGAGACACTTTGCTACCTAATAGTGTCAAACTTCGATTTGCTGTTGATACCCAGACTAAAGTTAAAATCAACGAAATCAAAGTCTATGGTAATGATGAAGTTACCGACAACAAGGTGAAAGGCAAACTGAAGAAAACGAAAGAACATGCACGTGTGCATATTTTTAAGGACCTTTTCTCTAGGGCTACTGATGCTTCTGCAAAGGATTATGCAAATGCGCTATTGCACACCGACTCAGCTTCTACTCAAGATGCCAAAAGCTACATCAATAAAACCTTAAAGCTAAATTTCTTCAATGGGTCCAAATTCATTCCAAAGGAGTACAGAGCAGACAAGGATAATGTCATTGGATACTACAACTCTCAAGGATTCCGGGACGCGGAAATCGTAGAAGATTCAGTTTATGATTTTTCTAAAGACAAAATCAATATTGATCTTGAAGTAGAAGAAGGTAAAAAGTACTACTACAGAAATATCACTTTCCGCGGAAATTACATTCACCCAGACCAAGTACTACTTGCTAAACTTGGGATTCAGAAGGGTGACGTATATAATCGTGAAAAACTAGATAAAAGACTGAATTACGATCCTCAAAAAGGTGATGATGTTTCATCCCTTTATCAGGATGATGGCTACCTGTTCTTTAGCATCGATCCAGTGGAGGTGAATGTGTTTCAGGATTCCATTGACTTGGAGATGAGAATTTTCGAGGGGCCTCAGGTCACTGTGAATAGTGTGAATATCCAGGGTAATGAGAGAACTTCAGACCATGTGGTCATGCGAGAAATTCGAATCTTACCTGGACAAAAGTTCAATAGGAGCCTTTTGGTTAGAACTATTCGGGAACTTTCCCAGCTTGGATACTTTGACCCTGAAAATATTGAGCCGGATCTAAGGCCTAATTTTGAGGCAGCCACTGTAGATATCACTTTTAAGCTTCAGGAAAGACCTAATGACCAAATCGAACTATCTGGTGGTTGGGGAGGATTCTTCGGCTTTGTAGGAACGGTTGGATTGACCTTCAATAATTTCTCTTTGAAAAACATTGGAAACTTTGACAAGTGGGATCCACTTCCTGTAGGAGATGGTCAGAGGCTTTCATTAAGAGTACAGGCTAATGGCCGTTCTTTCCAGAATTATTCAATTTCACTTACTGAACCATGGTTTGGAGGTAGAAAGCCGAATGCATTGAGCTTTAGCTTTAACCACTCTGTCCAAAGACAGGTAGACTTCTTCAATCAGGATAATTTTGGAAACGAAATAGGCTTCTTTAAAATTACCGGGGCAACCATAGGCCTGGCCAAAAGGGTAACATGGCCTGATGATTACTTCAGCATCAGTAACTCTCTTCAGTTCCAGGTTTACGAATTTGATCAGTTTGGTACCTCTTTCGGTCTGAGCTATCCAACAGGAGTATCAAACAGTATTGCCTTTAACACAACTGTTTCTAGAAACAACATAGATAATCCAATATATCCGAGATTTGGATCTAATATTATCCTTTCAGCTACTTTGACTCCTCCTTATTCCTCCTTGAATCAAAATATCGATAGAGAATCACCTGATGAGGAGAAGTACAAGTGGCTGGAATACCACAAGTGGATGTTTGATGCTTCCATTTACACGCCTCTTTTTGGTTCAAATAAATTAGTGGCAAGCGCCAGAGCTCACATGGGCTTCCTTGGATCATATGGAAACAGAATTGGTCTAATTCCCCTGGAGAGGTTTGTAATGGGTGGAGACGGTATGACCTTTAATAACTTTGCTCTAGGGCAAGAGATTATTGGTCTTCGAGGATATGAAAACCAGTCCATCACTCCTGGTAGAGACACCAGAGGAACCGCAAATCCTGATCCTTTTGGAGGGGTAGTGTATAACAAATATGTGATGGAAGTTCGTTACCTCGTATCCCCTAACCCATCGGCAACAATTTTCGTACTTGGTTTTGCGGAAGCTGGAAATAACTGGGGCTCATATGCAGACTTTAATCCATACGATCTGAAAAAATCTGCTGGTGTAGGTGCAAGAATATTTATGCCGGCCTTCGGACTACTTGGTGTGGATTGGGGTTATGGCTTTGATGCCATCCCAGGAGCTATTAGACGAAGCGGATCTCAGTTCCACTTTACTATTGGTCAACAATTCAGATAAAATGATAAAGTCGCTTAGGCTTGTTGTAATATTGTTCTGTCTAAGTTTTGCCTTCAAAACTGAAGCGCAAAAGCTAGGTTATGTGGATACTGAATATATTCTGAATAAACACCCTGATTACAAAATCATTCAGGATGAATTAGAGAAGCTAGGAAATCAGTGGAAACAGCAAGCTAAAGAGCTAGATACAGAAATTAAAGAGCTTTACACCCAACTTCAGGCCGAGGAAGTCCTCCTGACTGAAGAGATGTATAAGTCCAGATTAGCCGCTATTCAGCAAAAAGAAAAGGAGTCTCAAGCCTTTAATAGCAGAATTTTTGGAATTAATGGGGAATATTATCAAAAACAGGCAGAATTATTGCAACCTTTGCAATCCAAAATCTACGACGCTCTGGAAGTTGTGTCCAGAAAAAATAATCTGGGGATGCTTTTTGATAAAGCCTCCGTGCCGACGGGATTGATTTATACCGACCCAATTCACGATTATTCAGAGTTTGTCTTAGCAGAATTAGGAATAGAAGAAAACAATTAATTATTAAACTACAGAATGATGAAAGTAAAAGTTATCCTTTCGGCAATTGCATTGCTTTGTGTAGGATTTGCAGCGAATGCGCAGGAAATCAAGATTGGTTACACCAATGTGGAATTGATTATGGACTTGATGCCAGAGATGGAACAGATTGGTGCTGATATCCAAGACTATCAGACTCAACTTCAAACAAACATCCAGACAAAAGGTGCAGATTTCCAGAGACAAGTTCAAACCTATCAACAAGCGGCCGCTACCATGACTGAAGAGGCTAGAGCTGTTCGTGAAGAAGAACTTGGAAAGCTTCAGCAGGAAATCCAGAAATATGAGCAGGATGCTCAAATCAGCTACCAAAGAAAACTTCAGGAGCTTCTAGAGCCAGTCCAGACCAAAGTGATCAATGCCATCAACGCAGTGGCCGCAGAAAATAATTACACCCATATTTTTGCAGAAACTGCAGGTCAGGCCCCAATTCTTCTTTATACTAAGGAAGAGGATAAGTTCACCGAATTGGTTTTAGAAAGACTAGGCGTTGAACTTCCAACTGCTCCAACAGGAACTGAAGGAGGAAATTAAAATTAAAGTACTGTAAAAAAACCGGCCAAGGCCGGTTTTTTTGTTTCTTAGCGACTATGCCAAAGCAAAGTCCAAAAGAGAAAATACTCAAGAGCCAAAATCCGGTCTTAGTAGACTTTTATGCAGATTGGTGTGCCCCATGTCAAACCATGAATCCCATAATAGAAAGTGTGCTTTCGGAATTAAATGGAAAGATTCGACTGGTGAAAGTTAACATTGACAAAAGTCCACAACTAGCTCAGCAATTCGGTGTACGCTCTATTCCCCACTATATCCTTTTTAAAAAAGGTAAGATAATATGGAGAAAAGGAGGTATTATCCTCAAAAGAGAATTAGAAAAATCTCTCCAGGGATTTGCTTAGATAAAGTATTTTAGTCGGATGACTTCTTTTTCCGAAAGGAATCGATAATTACCCCTCTTCAGGTCCTTTTTATCAAGACCAGCATACATTACCCGATCCAAAGCTGTGACCTCATAGCCAAGATGTGCAAAAATCCTTCGCACAATACGGTTTCTTCCAATATGAATTTCAAGTCCAAGAATTTTTCTATCCTTTGAAAGAACCTGGATATCATCTACCGGAGCTGGTCCATCTTCTAATGTCAAGCCTTCCCTTACATCGGCTTCATCATTTTGTGATAATGGCTTATCGAGAGTAACCTGATAGATTTTTTTCACTTGATTCGAAGGGTGGGAAAGTTTAGCGGCGAGTTCTCCATCATTAGTAAAAAATAAAAGACCCGTAGTATTTCTGTCCAATCGTCCCACCGGGAAAATACGCTCATCACAAGCATTTTTCACCAAATTCATAACTGTCTTTCTCTCTAAGGGATCATCCGTAGTCGTAATAAAATCCTTTGGTTTATTCAGTAGGATGTAAACAGGCTTCTCTGGGTTAATCTTTTTACCCTGATAAACTACTCTGTCAGATCTCTTAACCCTTAATCCCATCTCAGTAACGACTTCACCGTTTACTGAAATTTCTCCCTTCTTAATCAACTCATCTGCTTCTCTTCTCGAACAAATGCCGGAGTTTGCAATAAACTTATTAAGCCTGAACTCTTCATCCGGAGATTTTTTTCTGCTAGAGGGAATGGATTCGAATTTATATTCGGGGCGCTCAGAATCTGATTCATTAAAGCCACCTTGCCTGTTTTTACCGAAACCAAATGATTTCTTAGGCTTCTTAAGCCTTTCAGGTTTCTTACTTCCGAAAACCGGCTTTTCGTCCTTACTTCTTCCCTGATAATACGTATTCTCTTCCCTTTCATTATGGCTTCTTTTTTTCCCAAAGCCTCTTGGCTCTCTTGGCTGATCTTTGCTCTTTGAGCGTGAATCTTTGTGCTTAGGTTTATGAGTTAAGGATTGCTCTTTTGGCCCTTCCTTTGAGGAAGACTTTTTTGAAGCAGTATCGGAATTTTGGAAAAACTGTTTTTTCGGACTTTTCATATTAACGCAGCATCTCTGCTGGATTATTTTTTTGAACTAACTGACTACCAATTTTTTATTGGGATGCAAAGCTAGAGCTATTCTATCTCAAAAGCTAATCTCTTACGAAAATGAGATTAATTTTTACTCTGAAAATAATCAGTAGCAGCCCTGACTGATCCCTTTTCAAGGAGTAATTTTTTTGCCTCACCTTCCGGTAAATTAGTGGCCTCCATGATCATCCTTGTTCCTCTTTCCACAAGCTTAGCATTTGAGAGCTGCATATCCACCATTTTATTTCCTTTTACTCTGCCAAGCTTAATCATAACGCTGGTAGAAATCATGTTCAAAACTAACTTTTGTGCGGTTCCTGCTTTCATCCTAGTACTTCCCGTCACAAATTCAGGTCCTACCACAGCCTCTAATGGAAAATCTACCTCTTTCGATAGAGGAGAGTTAGGATTGCATGTAATAGCGCCCGTGAGTAAACCTTCATGTCTAGCTTTCCTCACACCACCTATTACATAGGGAGTTGTCCCTGAGGCCGCAATCCCAATAACAGTATCGTTTGCATTGAATCCATATTCCTGAATATCAGACCAGGCTTGATTCGGGTCATCCTCCGCATTTTCGACTGCTTTGCGAATGGCATGATCTCCCCCCGCAATCAAACCAATAACCAAATCATGAGGAACCCCGTAAGTGGGAGGACACTCTGAGGCATCCAAAATACCCAGCCTTCCACTTGTCCCTGCTCCGATGTAGAAAAGTCTACCGCCTTTTGCCATCCGAGGTACAATTGCCTCCACAAAAGCCGAAATCTGAGGAACAATTTTTCCCACTGCCAAAGGAACCGTTTGATCTTCTTTATTCATGTTTGACAAAATGTCTAAAACAGACATTTCTTCCAGATTTTCGTAATTCGAAGAGCTCTCAGTTACTTTCATAATTTCTCCTGATGATATAGAGTTAGTCCTGCTATTGGGCTTTCCAAAATTAGGTTTACTTGAATATTTGAATCCATGGCTGCTTTTCGGAGAATATCGCTGTTGTAGAAAGCGATTGAGCCAACAAAGTTTACCGGTTTTGATTCATAATTTTTGTATTTCTTCACGTGGCGATCGAAGAAATCCAAGAAACTCTGGTAGTAAAGCCCATAGCAATATGGGTTTGATTTGTGTTCTGAGATGAATTTACAGAAACTTGCCATATATCGATTGGGGAATGGTTGTCGATATACGTGCTCCTGAATAATATTTGCAGTCAGGGAAAATTTCTCCTTAACTTCCTCATAGATTTCTTGAGGCATTTCTGAATTGATGAAGTCTTTAAGGAACTGCTTCCCGATATAACCTCCACCCCCTTCATCCCCGAGAATGTATCCAGGAGCTGGCCTGGTATCAATTATTTTGTTCCCATCGTAATCGCAGCTATTAGAACCTGTTCCGAGAATACAGGCTATTCCCGCATTATGTCCACAAGTAGCATGAGCTGCTGCGGCTAAATCATGATCTACTGCGATAAAAGCTTCAGGAAAAATGGTGTGAAGGGCTCTTTCCACCTCCCGGTTCCTTTCTGGAGCAGAACAACCAGCGCCATAATAGAATATTTTTTCAATCTCAGATTGTAGATTAATCAAAAAGTCCTGCTGCAGTTCCATGGCCATTTCTTCAGAAGTTTGATAATAGGGGTTAAACCCTAATCCTCTGAACTGACTTATCTCTCCATTTTTATGAATTACTCTCCAGTCTGTCTTGCTGGAACCACTATCTGCGATAAGAATCATTTTACTTTCAAATGGCCTATAGCCTCAAATTTCTCAAAAACTTTATCCGTATGAGGAGCATCCTTAAGTTCTGACGTCAAGTCCTGACCTGCCCAGTGCTCGTAATGCTTCCCATCTCTCCAAAGTCTTGACTCAGTGACCTCATAAATCACTCCTTTATAACATACCCAGATTTCAGGCCTATCCTGACCATTTCTCAGGGCTAACTGTCCCAGTGAATAATCTTTCATAAATATTTGATCTGAGCATTTACCCATCGCTCAGGAATCTCTCCAGTCTGCGCCAACTCATAATCCGAATAGCTACATGCTATCGTCTGAATTCGGTCATATGGATAGCCCTCCTGTTGTGGAATCTCAATCCACCATTTTCCACTTTTTTTACTTTTATAAAAAACCAATTCATTGGGTTTATTATCTAAGGCCACCCGATATTTCACATAATCACTGCTTTCAAATGAAAGACTATCCTTTCGGCTGTAAAACCCTTCAAGAAAGTACCATATCATTACTGCGACAATCTTAGCAGTTTTATTATGCATATCATCCTGGTATGGGTCATATCCATAAATACCAAATGAACTTAATTTCTCATTGGTACCGGCAAACCAGGCTATTTGACAAGCCTCTTCCCCTGTTAATCCAAAGGGCTGTGGATTTAAGGCCCCAGGAGCATCTGAAGATTGAATAGCTGACAAGTCAAAGCTCAGGAAGTCTGCTTCCCTGATCAAAGGCTCAGCTTCTTGGAAATTATCTCTAAGCTGACCCAGTCTCAAATGGTCAAAGGATAACTTTTCAAGAACTCCTAAAAGCTTTGGGTCAACCAAAAAACTCTGATGACCAATCTGAGCATAAGAAAACAGAAAATTAGGTTGATGAAGGATAATGTCCTGAACATGGCCCGCAGCTTTCGATTCATTCTCTTCTAAATCAAAAGAGGAATCGACATTCAACATGGTAACTAGCTTGTCCAGATTTTCATAAGACATGTATTGGCCGTAATCCAAATCATGAGTTCCCCCAAAATAAACAGGCAAAATCTGCCTTTTCATTAAGTATTCTCCCACTTGCTGCATTCTGGAGTAAGTCTCTTCAAGGCTGTCCCCCAAGATTAAATTCCCCAGATCTGCTACTCGATAAGAATTCACCCCACGTTTGAGCTGATAAAGCTTTTCCCGAATCTCGATACTTCCCCTCTCTATACTTTCACCACCTTTATATCCACGGGTCTCCTTGAGCCCTATTAAAGCGACATGAACACCCTTCAGATCAGGGAAGCTTTCTCTGTAAATATGAATCTGTTCAAAAAAAGAGCTATCCGAATACTTGGTCTGCCAAAGAAATTCATCTACGGGCTCAAAAAAAGAATCTATTCTCATGTCACTTTAGGCTTAGGTAAAAATAAGGAAAAAATATCGGCCTAAAGAATAAATTTTTAAAGAAGAGTATTCGCTTTATTTGAAATTTTAGAAAATCCCACAAAATGAAAAATCTCGCCAAATGGCGAGATTTTCACTTATCCTCCGAAATCATCAAATCGGATATTTTCATCTGGAATTCCCAAATCATCCAACAATTTGAGAACCGCTGCATTCATCAATGGTGGTCCACAAAGGTAATATTCAACCTCATCTGGCTCTGGGTGATCTTTCAAATAGTTATCGTAAAGCACCTGGTGAATAAATCCTACGTAGCCGTCACCATCATCATCTAGGGACTCTTTAATTTTCCAGTTATCTTCTGGTAGAGGTTCAGACAGCCCGATGTAAAACTTGAAGTTCGGGAAGTCTTTTTCAATGTCTCTGAAGTGTGGGGTATAGAAAAGTTCTTTCTTTGATCGACCACCATACCAGTAAGAAACTTTCCTATCAGTTTTCTCCGTGTGGAAAAGGTGGAAGATATGAGATCTCAATGGGGCCATTCCAGCACCACCACCAATATAGATCATTTCTCGGTCGGTAGGATTGATATGGAATTCTCCATAAGGTCCCGAAATGGTTACTTTGTCACCTGGCTTTCTACTAAACACATAAGAAGAACAAACTCCTGGATTCACATCCATCCATCTGTTATTGGCACGATCCCATGGTGGAGTTGCTATACGGATGGTAAGCATTACAATGTTACCTTCGGCAGGGTGATTAGCCATGGAGTAAGCTCTGAATAGCTCCTCGTCATTTTTCATCACCAAATCCCAAAGTCCAAATTTATCCCAATCACTTTGATATACATCTGCCGGGTGACCCAACTCAGGATGAGGAGCAATGTCCATATCCTTAAAGTTTACAGTAATCTCAGGAACATCAATCTGGATATATCCACCAGATTCGAAGTCCAAATTTTCCCCTTCTGGTAGTTTCACCTTAAATTCTTTGATAAAAGTGGATACGTTGTAATTGGAAATTACTTCACACTCCCACTTTTTAATACCGAATATTTCCTCTGGAATTCGGATTTGCATATCGTTTTTCACCTTCACCTGGCAGGATAAACGAACATTACCCTGCTTCTCAGCACGGCTCAAGTGGCCTTCCTCGGTAGGTAATACTTCGCCTCCACCCTCTTCAATCACACACTTACACATGGCACATGTTCCCCCACCACCACAAGCTGATGGCAAGAAAATCTTCTGATTTCCTAAAGTGGAGAGCAGGTTTGTTCCGGCTGAAGTGATGATAGGATTACTTTCGTCTCCATTGACAATGATTTTCACATCACCTGAAGAGACAAGTTTTGACTGCGCGAATAAAAGAATAAAAACGAGCAGCAAGATGATAATCGTAAAGGCTACAATCGACGTGATTATTACAGAACCCATATACGTGTTATTTCATTAATGTTTTGTCCCGATTTCGAGAGCACAAATATATTTATTAATAGACATTTTCTACCAATTAGGAAGCCCTTTTTGGCTAGAAAATACATCTACGGTTATGTCTCTAACTGATTAATTATTCAAGAGGTTTAAAAGAGTGGTTAGTCTGGTTTTCAACTGCCGCCTATCGATGATAAAATCAAGAAATCCGTGTTCCAAAACAAACTCGGAACTCTGGAAACCTTTTGGTAAATCCTTGCCAATAGTCTCTCTAATTACTCTTGGGCCCGCAAAACCAATCAAGGCTTCAGGCTCTGCAATGTTAAAATCTCCCAACATTGCATAGGAAGCAGTAACACCTCCAGTGGTGGGGTTAGTTAGTAAAGAAATGTAAGGAATACCAGCCTGACTAAGCTGCGCCAACTTTGCTGAAGTCTTTGCCATTTGCATTAATGAGAATCCTGCTTCCATCATTCTTGCCCCACCTGACTTTGAAATCATGAGAAAGGGAATCTTATTTTTCAGAGAATGCTCGATAGCTCTAGCAATCTTCTCACCTACCACAGAGCCCATAGATCCACCTATGAAATTAAAATCCATACAAGCTACCACCAGGTCTAGCCCATTCATTTTACCATAAGCCGTCCTGACAGCATCATTTAATGAAGTCTTTGAAATAGTGGCCTGGATTCGAGTAGTGTAGGGCTTGGTGTCGCTGAATTTGAGTGGGTCCCCTGAGGTCATATTTGGGTTCAGCTCGGTAAACTTGTTGTCATCGAAAAGAATCTCAAAGTACTCTTTCGAGCCTATCTTGACATGAAAGTCGTCATCCGGACAGACATATGCATTGTTCTTAAGCTCCCTAGTGTGGATGATATTTCCTTTTGGTGTTTTAAACCAAAGACCATCTGGAGAATCTTTCTTTTCAGCCGTGGAAGTTTTAATTCCTTTATCTGTTCTTTTAAACCAAGCCATACATAATATTTTGTCATGCTTTGATACCAAAGCTCTAACAAATTTAGACCTTATCTCCATTAAATAAAATCTTAGATTTAGGATAAGGAGGCAAAGGTTTTTGGCCTTTTGCTAAATTGTGGCTTATTAGCTGAAAATTAGAACTTATTTCAAAATCTGGCCAGATCTCAAAATTAAAATCAAATGAGCATTGCAGTATTACTAACTATCTCAGGAATTATCCTATTTGCTGCATATAAAATCTATGGCGCATTTGTCTATAAGCAATTTAACCTCAGTGATGAGCAACCTTCTCCAGCACATACTCACAGGGATGGAGTAGACTATGAGCCGAGTAAGCCCATCGTGGTCTTAGGTCATCATTTCGCTTCTATTGCTGGTGCTGGGCCTATTGTCGGTCCAATTATAGCCTTAACCTTCGGGTGGATTCCGGCCGTTATCTGGATTCTGGTCGGCGGAATATTTTTTGGTGCCGTACACGATCTTGGGAGTCTTGCGGCCTCATTGAGAACCGAGGGTAAATCTATAGGAGTAATCATTAAAAATCAGATTGGAATACAAGGAAAGCAGCTATTTATTCTTTTCAGCTTTTCTACTCTAATCTTAGTCATCGGAGTCTTCGCTGATATTATTGCAAAGACCTTTGTCAGTAACCCAGGGGTAGCTTCAGCATCCATTTCCTTTATTTTGCTCGCTGTAATCTTTGGTGGATTCAGCAAGCGATTTGGAAACCGGAAAAATGCTTTCGTTATCATTACTATTGTAGGAGTTGTTTTGATGTACCTTTTTGTTTACTTGGGTACACTTTTCCCCTTCTCCTTGGACTACAGGGCCTGGATCGCATGCCTGCTGATCTATGCATTTATTGCTTCCGTCACTCCAGTAAGTATTCTTTTGCAGCCCAGAGATTATTTGAATAGTTACCTTCTTTATGGTTTAATAATCGCTGCGGTGATCGGTGTTTTTATAGCTAACCCAGAAATTCAAATGGGCAATGAGATCTATTTCAAAAGTGAAAATCTGGGTGTGATTTTCCCTGTTCTTTTTGTCACCATTGCCTGTGGAGCTATAAGCGGTTTCCATTCCCTAGTCGCCTCCGGAACTACTTCAAAACAGCTGAATAAGTTCAGCGATGCCAAAGTTGTAGGATTTGGCGGTATGCTCATTGAATCTTTTTTAGCCATTATTGCTGTTGGGGCGGTAGCAATTTTAAGCAGGGCTGAATATCTGGATCGGTTTTCCACTGAAGGGCCAGTGCCCTTGTTTTCGACAGGGCTTGGAGGAATGATTTCTTCCTTGGGGGTTTCAGAGGAATTTGCAGTTGGATTTGTTGCACTTACCGTCTCAGCTTTTGCCCTAACCACCTTGGACACCTGCACGCGATTAGCTCGATTTACCCTGCAAGAGTATTTTGAGGACATGCCTCAAAAAGGCGCACAAACCATTTCCAAAAACCGATTTGTTTCTACTGGGCTGGTAGTCTTATTTTCTGTGTTGCTTCTAGCTTCAGGCGAATTCACTACTCTCTGGCCTATCTTTGGTTCTGCCAACCAGCTCCTGGCAGCTTTGGCACTATTAACAATTTCTGTATGGCTTATTAAGAAAAAGGTGAATGCAATATTCGTGATCCTTCCCATGTTTTTCATGTTCACAGTCACTTTGGCTTCATTAGGCCTTTTTGCATGGAAAAATTTTCAGGATCAGATTTATGTGCTCTCCCTTATTGCTACACTACTTTTTGTTCTTGCCGTTTCTTTAATGGTTTTGGCTTATAAAAGCCTAAAAAAAGAAGCAATAAAAAAGGTTACTTCCTAGATAAATAACACAATCATTCCAAAAACAAGGAAAGGTACACCGTAGTATAGAAGGACTTTTTTACGATTAACACTGTCTAAAAACCATAGGCTATAGACAGGTCTTATTAGTCCCAGGAATAGCCCCAAAAAGCAAACCCAGAAACATCCCCAAATTAAAGCGATCAAAATCTCCATAAAAAAAAAGGAGCTTATGAGCTCCTTTAAGTTTTTACTTTTTCCTTTTTATTTCTTTCATCTCGTAACCTTCAATGGTATCATCAATCTGGATGTCATTGTAGCCCTTTATTGAAATACCACATTCGTAACCAGCTTTCACTTCAGCTACATCATCCTTGAATCTCTTCAGTTGATCGATCTCACCTTCATGAATTACAATACCGTCTCGAATCACGCGAATCTTATTCTTTCTTGTCACAAAGCCATCAGTCACATAACAACCAGCAACTGTACCAACCTTAGAAATCTTGAAGACCTCACGAACTTGGATATTACCAGTGATTACTTCCTCGAATTCAGGCTCCAGCATTCCTTCGATCGCATCCTTAATTTGATTGATCGCATCATAAATGATGGAATAGTGCCTAATTTCAATTTCCTCTTGTTCGGCCAGTCTCTTGGCGTTTGCAGATGGTCTCACTTGGAAACCAATGATGATCGCATCTGAAGCCGACGCCAGAAGTACATCGGATTCGGAAATCTGACCTACACCTTTATGAACGATCGAAACTCCAACCTCGTCTTTTGACAGTTTTAGCAAAGAATCTGAAAGAGCTTCCACGGAACCATCCACATCACCTTTAATGATAATATTTAGCTCTTTAAAGCTTCCGATAGCCAATCGACGACCGATCTCATCCAGAGTTATATGCTTTTTAGTACGGATACTTTGCTCTCTTTGAATTTGCTCTCTTGAATTCGCAATTTCTCTGGCTTCTCTTTCGGTATCATAAACCTTTATGATATCACCCGCCTGAGGCGCACCACTCAGACCCAATACTTGAACAGGTGTAGCCGGACCAGCTTCTTTCACCTTTTTACCCAAGTGATCAAACATGGCTTTTACGCGTCCATAATGCTGACCTGCCAGCATCACATCCCCAACTCTTAGAGTACCAGTCTGAATCATCAAGGTAGCTACATATCCACGCCCCTTATCAAGAGAAGCTTCTATAACCGTACCTTGTGCATTTCTGTCAGGATTGGCTTTGAGTTCAAGAATTTCAGCTTCCAGCAATACCTTCTCTAAAAGGTCATCAACGCCTTGGCCTGTTTTGGCAGAAATATCCTGAGACTGATATTTACCACCCCAATCTTCCACGAGTAAATTCATATTTGCCAGTTCCTCCTTGATCTTATCAGGATTGGCATTCGGTTTATCAACCTTATTGATCGCAAAGATCATAGGTACTCCAGCCACTTGCGCGTGATTAATGGCTTCCTTGGTTTGAGGCATTATGCTATCATCCGCAGCAATCACAATAATCGCAACATCGGTGATTTTGGCACCACGTGCTCTCATCGCAGTAAAGGCTTCGTGACCCGGTGTATCAAGGAAGGCAATCTTATGCCCATCTTTTGTGGTCACATCGTAAGCTCCAATGTGCTGGGTAATACCTCCAGCCTCATCAGCGGTAACCTTTGAAGTTCTTATATAATCCAGTAAGGATGTTTTACCATGGTCAACGTGTCCCATTATGGTCACGATAGGAGCTCTTTCTGAAAGGTCTTCCTCACTATCCTCTACCTCTGTTTCAACTTCTTCTTCAGCGTCCTTAGTGAACTCTACCTCATACCCAAATTCATCCGCTATAATGGTAATTGCTTCAGCATCCAATCGCTGGTTTATAGAAACGAACATACCAAGCGACATACAAGTGGAGATGATTTCATTTACACTGATATCTAGAAGTGAAGCCAGATCATTTGCTGATATAAACTCAGTAACCTTTAAAAGCTTTGTTTCCTCCGCTCCTTCTACTTCAGCCTCTCTTTCTCTCTCCGCTTTTTTATCTTTTCTACTCTTAGTTTTGCCTCCGGATTTATTTCCCTGAAGTCTGGCAAGAGTTTGCTTAATCTGATCTTGGATTTCCTTCTGAGTTGGCTCTCCTTTTTGTGGTCTACCTCCTTTTTGGCCACGGTTACCTTGGTTTCTATTCCCCTGGTTTCTGTTTCCTTTATCAATCCTTTTCCGAGGACGCTTTTTATCTCTATTACGCTCATCAGAGGAAGCTACTGGACCACCCTTTTTCTTTTTCTCAGCAGGAAGCTCAATTTTTCCCAAAACTGTCAGACCTTTCAGGGAATCCGCTTTGGCTTCAATAACCTTTGAATCAGGCTTTTCAGGTTGCTCAGGCTTTTTCACCTCTGGTGCTTTCGGAGCTTTTGGAGTCTCTACAGGTTTAGCCGGAGGAGCTTGCTTTTCTTGAGCTGGCTCTGACTTCTCCTTTTTCTTTTCTTCAGGCTTTTTACCAAAAGGTTTCTTTCCTGAAGTTTTGCTCAGATCGATTTTACCCAAGACCTTAATGCCCTCCAGTTTCGGTGCTTCACTTTTCACCGGTTCAGCTGGCTTCTCTTCCTTTTTAAGCTCTTCTTTAGGCTCCTCCTTGGCCTTTGGCTCTGGCGTTGGTTCTGGAGCAGGCTTTTCTTCTATTTTAGGTTCTGGAGCAGGAGGCGCAGGTGCTTCAGGCTCTTCTTGCTTTGGCTCACTTTCCAGGGTGACAGGCTCATGGCGTTTGCCAATGGAAAGGTGTGAAGCCTCTTCTTTTTCTAAAGCAGAGGATCTAAACTCCTTATTCAACATTTCCACTTGGGTCATATTGATTTTGGAGTTCGGATTATTCTCGACCTCAAAGCCATTTTTAGCTAGAGTCTCCACGATGGTCGCCGTACCAACGTTGAGCTTCCGAGCTACCTGGGCTAATCGCATCATTTTTTCGTCTGACATAAGCTAAAAACTCTTTCGATTCTTGTCTTTTATTCTTCTGGCAGGGCTAAAGATTTATTGTTCAAATTCCTGTTTAAGGATTTTGAAAATCTCTTCTATAGTCTCCTCCTCTAATTCTGTTCTCCTGGATAAATCTTCCACAGTGAGGTTCAAAACGCTCTTTGCAGTATCTAATCCAGTCTTTTTCAATTCTTCAAGGATCCACTCATCGATTTCATCAGCAAACTCTGAAAGAAGAACATCTTCCTCCTCATGTTCACTAAGCTCTCTGAATACATCTATTTCATAACCCACAAGTCTGGAAGCCAGCTTGATATTATGACCGCCCTTACCGATGGCTAAAGAAACCTGGTCAGGCTTTAGGAATACCGAAATACGTTTGGTCTCCTCATTCACCGTTAACGATGAAACTTTAGCCGGGCTCAGGGCACGGCTTACATATAAATCCAGATTTTCAGTGTAGTTAATTACATCGATATTTTCATTCTGAAGCTCTCTTACTACAGCATGAATTCTGGACCCTTTCATACCCACACAGGCACCTACCGGATCAATTCTATCATCATAGGATTCCACAGCCACTTTGGCTCTCTCCCCTGGCTCTCTCACGATTTTCACAATGGTAATCAACCCATCATAAACCTCGGGAACTTCATTTTCAAATAACCTCTCAAGAAAAACTGGAGAAGTTCTGGATAAAATGATTCTTGGGTTGGCATTCGACATATCCACTCGATGTACGATTGCCTTCACTGAATCTCCCTTTCTGAATCGGTCCTTTGGAATCTGTTCGCCTTTCGGCAAAATCAATTCATTTCCTTCCTGGTCAATAAGTAAAACCTCTCTGCTCAAGATCTGATAAACTTCTGCGCTTACTATTTCTCCAACTTGCTCCTCATACTTATTGAATAGTATATCTTTTTCAAGGTCTTTAATCCGTTGGATCAAAGTCTGGCGAGCCATTTGGACCGCTCTTCTACCGAAGTCTTCTAATTCGATTTTTTCATAAACCTCTTCACCAATCTCAAAATCGGGCTCAATTTTGATAGCTTCAGAATGACTTATCTTATCAAAATCCCAAATGTCCTCGGAGTTGTCATCTACGATTTCTCTATATCGGAATATCTCCAAATCTCCCTGATCAGCATTGATAGTCACGTCGAAGTTCTCATCAGATTCGAACTTTTTTCGGATCATAGCTCTAAATACATCTTCCAGAATTCGGATCATGGTAGGACGATCCACATTTTTTGATCTCGCAAATTCAGCGAAGGATTCAATTAAGACTTTAGCATCCATGTGATTTATTTAAACGATATCTGAACAATTGATTTTATGATTTCAGAAAAAGGAATCTCAACCTCTTTCGTTACTATTTTTTTCGATTTCCCCTTTGCCTTTTCTTTGGCATTCAGCTTAATTCCTGAATCATCCACTTCCAGCAAAGTACCTAACACTTCTTTTCCTTCTCCCAGAGTGACCAGTATATCGCGATTCAAATTTTTACGATACTGTCTCAAGGTTTTCAAAGGAAAATCTACTCCTGGCGATGACACTTCCAGTACAAATGCATCTTCTATGATGTCCTCAGCCTCTAATTCTTCCGAAATAGCCCGACTCATGTCTGCACATGTTTGAATATTTACTCCCTGGTCACCATCTACCAATACGCTCACTAACTTTTTACCCGCTTTTTCGCTGATAAGCACATCTACCAGATAATGACTTTCATCCGGCAAATGCTTTTGAGCAATATCAATGAGCTTTTCTTTTAGCATTTTCTAGTCAAATACAGAAAGAGGGGACGTGGTGTCCCCTCAAGAAACTTTCAAATACGGCACAAATGTAAAATAATTTTACTCTAAAAACAATTTCTGTGCAAAATGTAAATCTTACCCTGATGTCATTTTCAGCATACTTTTTGTGCTCTTGTTAAAGTGAGTTTTTTATGAGATAAAATTAACTGCAAAGTTAAGTTTGTAAAAAGATTCCAATTCGTTCAGAATTGTGCTCACAACATAATAGTTTTGCTGAGTTAAAGATGCTTTCCTGACTCAGGAGTAGTAAAATCATTGTCCTTTACCGTAAAGCCAGCCAATAGAAAATGGGATTATTTGACTTTTTTTCAAGCGATATCGCTATAGATTTAGGTACAGCTAATACCTTAATTATCCACAAGGATAAAATTGTCGTAGATGAGCCTTCGATTATCGCGATTGATAAATCAAATAATCGGGTTTTGGCCGTGGGAAGAGAAGCAATGAACATGCATGAAAAAACGCATGAAAACATTAAAACTATACGGCCGCTAAAAGACGGTGTGATTGCTGACTTCTACGCAGCTGAGCAAATGATCCGAGGCTTAATCAAAATGATCCCCGGTCAAAAGAAAGGACTATTCCCGCAGTCTCATCGAATGGTTATCTGTATTCCTTCGGGGATTACTGAAGTGGAGAAAAGAGCCGTTAGAGACTCTGCTGAGCATGCGGGAGCAAAAGAAGTTTACATGATTTTTGAGCCCATCGCAGCGGCCATAGGTATAGGAATCGACATAGAAAAACCTATGGGATCCATGATCGTGGATATCGGGGGTGGTACTACTGAGATCGCTTTGATCGCACTTTCAGGAATCGTAGCCGATCAGTCCATTCGTGTAGCAGGTGATACCTTCACCAAGGACATCCTTGATTATATGAGACGTCAGCACAATCTTTTGATTGGCGAGCGATCCGCTGAGAAAGTGAAAATTGCTATAGGTTCTGCCCTTACTGAACTGGAAGATGGTCCAGAAGATTACGAAATCAGAGGCCGGGATCTGATGACGGGAATCCCAAAAGTGATCAAAGTATCCTATTCGGAAATCGCTTTTGCATTGGATAAGTCGGTTTCGAAGATTGAGGAGGCGGTCCTCAAGGCATTGGAAATTGCTCCACCTGAGCTGTCCGCGGATATTTATGACAATGGCATTCACCTGACAGGTGGTGGAGCTCTTCTGAAAGGTCTGGATAAAAGACTTCATCAGAAGACTAAGCTCCCAATTCACATTGCAGAGGATCCACTTAGAGCTGTGGTACGTGGTACCGGTACAGCACTAAAAAATGTTCACAATTTCAGAACCGTATTGATGAGCTAAGATTTAATGCTACGAATTCTCCAGTTTCTTTATAACCTCCGAGCATTTATCTTATTTGTATTCCTAGAAGCGATCGCCGTTTGGCTCATCGTTTCGAACAATTCTCCACAGGGAGCAGCTTTCTTTAATTCCTCATCTAAGCTGATAGGCATTGTCCTCGAAACTCAGTCAAATGTGTCGGAATTTTTCGACCTTGATGATGCCAATATCATTTTGCAAGAAGAGAATGCCCAGCTGATGGAGAGATTAAACTTCACCTCAGCTCAGGCCGACTCGTCATATATTGAGTTGGACTCCGCATTCGAAGCAACTTTTGAATTCAAGGGAGCACGTGTGATAAGTAATTCTTTGCGCTTCGCGCAAAACCATGTTACCCTGAATAAAGGAGCAAAGGATGGTTTAAAGCCGGGAATGGGTATTTTCAATCAGCAAGGCGTAGTTGGTCGCCTGAAAATGGTATCAGAAAATTTTTCTGTCGGCATCTCCCTTTTGAACACGGATTTATTGGTTTCTTCAAAAATAAAATCATCTGACGTCTTCGGCTCGGTAAAGTGGATGGGAGAAGATGCCAAAAAAGCCAAGCTTTTATATGTTCCTAGGCACGTGACCGCTCAGGCCGGAGATTCTGTAATCACCTCTGGATTTAATGCAGTTTTTCCCGAAGGAATTCCGATAGGGGTGATCAGGGAAGTAAGTCCATCCTCGGATAACCCTAACTACCTTGATATTGACCTGGAGCTCACTACCGACTTCAGTAAGGTAGGGTACGTTTACTTGGTCGAAAACACCCAAATTCAGGAGCTCGACTCCTTATACTCAGAATCAGAATTACCCAATGAATTTTAGATCAATTTTCGGCACAGTTGGGCAGTTTCTTTTACTTCTGGCCATACAGATTCTTTTTCTGAAGAACTTAGCCCTTTTTGGATTAGCATTTTGCTTTATCTACTTATTGGCTTTACTTCTTTTACCCGTTTCGATTCGTTCTATTCCGCTAATGATCATTGCATTCATGATGGGAATTAGTGTGGATGTTTTTTATGAAACCATAGGAATGCATGCTGCAGCCGCCACTTTTCTTGCCTTTTTGAGGAACTTTTGGTTAAAAATCATTAGTCCATCCGGAGGCTATGATGAAGGGGATATTCCTTCCATTCGATCTCAAAGTACAAGTTGGTTTGTAACCTATGCTTTTCCTTTACTTTTTGCCTTTTGCCTGGTTTTATTCTCGCTAGATTTTTGGGGAACAGGAAATTGGTTAAATGTGCTTAACAAAAGCTTTTTCTCCTCGATTTTCACCCTCATTTTGGCTATAATTGTACAACTTTTATTCTTCCCACGTAGAAGGGTAATCTAAATGACAGACAAGAGGCCACAGATCATAATTATTGTAATATTTTTGGTTGGGTTTGTCTTGCTCGCAAAGCTCTTTTCCATCCAGGTTTTGGATGACAGCTTCACCAAAAAAGCCGAAAGAAATGCAGTTCAGAGAATAGTAGACCATCCTTACCGGGGTCTGATTTATGATCGTAATGGGAAGCTTCTGGTTTACAATAACCCGATTTTTGATCTCATGGTGGTCCCGAAAGAATTTGCTTTGGAGGACACGACCAGATTCCTTGAAATCTTTAAGATAGAAAAAGAAGAATTAGAAGAACGCTACGAGGCAGCGAGGAAATATTCTTGGGTAAAGCCTTCCATTCTGAAAAAGCAAATCTCAACAACTGATTTCGCCAAAATCCAGGACTATCTTATCGACTATCCTGGCTTATTTATCACGACTCGTTCAGTTAGATCTTACCCTGAGCCCATTGGATCACATGCTCTAGGCTACATCGGTGAAATCAGTGGAAGAGCACTGGAAAGAGACACTACGGATTATTATAAACAAGGCGACTATGTAGGTCTGAGTGGGATGGAAAGGTACTATGAGTCCCTTCTGAGAGGAGTCAAAGGTGCCAAATATAAAATGGTCAATGTGCGCGGCATCGATAAGGGTCCTTTCAAAGATGGCATTTATGATACTGCTTCAGTGGAGGGTCTTAATATTACTTCTACGCTCGATATGGATCTTCAGAAATACGGAGAAATGCTCATGCAGGGGAAAACGGGTTCTGTAGTGGCCATTGAGCCTAAAACTGGTGAAATCCTTTCCATGATTTCTGCTCCTTTCTATAATCCAAATGATCTAACCGGAGCTGATTTCGGAAAGAATTACCAAGCACTGAACTCCCTACCCACAAAACCATTATTCAATCGTCCGATAATGGCCATGTATCCACCAGGATCCATATTTAAAATAGTCCAAAGTTTAATCGGCCTGCAGGAAGGAATCCTATTTCCTGAAACTACTTTCGCTTGCAATAGGTCTTTGGTGGCCTGCCATAATCACCCTTCTCCGGTCAATCTTTTCGGAGCTATCCGAAACTCTTGCAACCCTTATTACCATCAGGCTTTCAGAAGGATGATTAATCAGGAAGTCTCTTCTAATACTTACAAGGATACAGAGATTGGTCTCACTGCCTGGAAAGAAAAGGTGGAAAAGTTTGGACTTGGATCAGCTCTAGGTATGGATATGAGCGGTGAACTAGGTGGTTCCATCCCTTCTAGTCAATACTATGACAAAGTTTATGGAGAAGGTCGATGGAAATATTCCACAATTTATTCTCTCTCTATAGGTCAGGGAGAATTGCAGGTGACTCCACTTCAAATGGCGAACCTAGCAGCGATTTTTGCGAACAAAGGATATTATTACACTCCTCATTTAATAAAAGCTGTAAATGGTGATCCTGATGAGATTCCAGCCAAGTTCAGAGAAAGACATAATGTCGGCGTCGATGCAAAGCATTTTGATTTGATTCAAGACGCAATGGCTGAGGCTATTTATGGAACTGCTGCAAGGGCAGTGATAGATGATATCGTATTAGCCGGCAAAACGGGAACTGCGCAAAATCCTCATGGTGAAGACCACTCCGTTTTTATCGCATTTGCACCAAAGGATGATCCCAAAATTGCTATTGCGGTTTACGTGGAGAATGCAGGCTGGGGTGGCCGAGCTGCAGCGAGCACAGCTTCTTTGATGATTGAAAAATACTTGAGAGGGGAAGTACTTCGAGAAGGACTTCAGGAATATGTTTTGGCGGGAGACTTTATTTATTGATGAGACAGGACATTCAGGTTAATCGGATCGATTGGGTCACCATACTCATTTACTTTGCCCTTGTCTTTATTGGCTGGTTCAATATTTATGCTGCTGTTTACGACGGTCAAGATGCCAAAAGCATCTTTGACCTTTCCATTAATTCCGGGATCCAGCTTGTTTGGATAGGCACATCTGTAGTTTTGATTATTCTCATTATGGCGGCCGATTATCGGTTATTTGAGAATCTTGCCATTCCTCTTTATTTACTCTTTTTGGTCCTTCTTATTCTTACTCCTTTCGTCGGAAAAGAAGTAAATGGACAAGTCCTTTCTATCGGAGTAGGTTCTTTCAGAATCCAACCTGGAGAATTTGCCAAGTTTGCCACGGCTTTGGCTTTAGCCAAATTTATGGAGCGCCCCACTTTCGATCTTAGCAAAGTGAAATATCAGATCAGGGCCTTCGCTATTCTGATGGTTCCGGTGGTTTTGATTCTTTTGCAGCCTGATACAGGAACCGCAATGGTTTATTTTTCCCTTCTCATCATGTTTTATAGGGAAGGCTTTCCGTCCAAGTATTATCTTCTTGGAATCGGAATGATCGCCATAGTTCTCCTGTCCCTAGGGATAGAAAATAATCTCTATTTGGCTGTGGCTATTGGAGCAATTTGCCTCTTTTTAATCCTCTTGGGAAAGAGATCCTGGCAAAAAACAATAGTCTTCAGCCTGATTGGACTTGGACTGATTGGGATTACTTACAGTATTGATTTTGTGGTATCTAAGCTGCCTTCTCACCAGCAAAATCGTATCATGGTATTATTTAATCCTGATATAGACCCTTTGGGGGTGGGCTGGAATGTGACACAATCCAAGATTGCGATAGGATCAGGTGGTATGTTTGGGAAAGGCTATTTACAAGGTACGCAGACCAAGTTTGACTTTGTACCAGAACAGCATACAGATTTTATCTTTTGTACTCTCGGAGAGGAATTCGGGTGGTTTGGAAGCCTTGTGGTCATCAGTTTGTTCGTAGCACTACTGGTGCGAATTGTGATTATGGCAGAACGACAAAAGAATCGTTTCTCAAGGATCTATGGATACTCTGTGTTATCCATTCTCATGTTCCACTTTATGGTGAATATCGCCATGACAATAGGCCTCTTTCCGGTAGTAGGTATTCCTTTGCCTTTCCTTAGTTATGGTGGCTCATCACTTTGGTCATTTACAGTCCTACTATTCATTTTTATAAAAATGGATGCATCCAGAGCCTCACAGCTGGGTAGACTGAGTTAAGAGTTCAGCAATTTAGATAACCAATATTGTTTCTTTGGCTCTCTATTCTTTTTAGCAAATGGAGTGTGGAAATAATGCGACTTTAAAAAATTGACCTGAAGATTTTTCCATTCCTCTTCAGTTTTCAGGATATTCATAAAACTGAGCTCCTTGTATAATTTCTGGCTAATTTGGGGATAATCATCTCTCCCAAGATAATCCAAATCTGCATCACAGATAATCTTTTCAAGTTCGTTCTTTGGAGATTGAGGTATTTTGGTGGCCATAACCAAACCTCTCATTACGTCAATTCTCTTTTTACTCATCCCAATTTCCTGCATAATCTTAGCCGCCATATTAGCACCGGTTTCCTCATGATTGGCAGGACCTTTTAAAAATCCCATATCGTGAACGATGGCTCCAATTTTAAGCATTAACCGGTCTTCAGCATCTAAATTATACCTTCTGATATATTGATTGCACACATTCAATACGTCTAAGGTATGGGCAATACCATGATAAGACAGGTGAGCAGGAAGCTCCTCTTTAAGCTGATTTAGGACTGTACGGCGTAAAAAAAGATAATCCTTCATTGATTACTCTGGGTTAGCTTTGTAGATAAGCTTTGATCGCATAATACAAAATAAAAACAAACAATAGGCCAATGTTATAGGAAAGATACTTAATTGATAAGTTCACATTCCTAAACTTAGTAGCGGTGATTTTTGCATTCACAAAAACTTGCTCACCGAGTTGATCATATAGGGGTCGTGATTTGGTACTTACTCTTTCTAATTCTTTCACATAATCCTTTATGCCACCATACTCCTTCAGGATATCCCCGAAAAAAAAGACAGAATTATCAAACTTATCTTCTATTTGGGGCATAAAGCAGCGAAAACTGTAATAAATAGACACTACACTGAATACAAACCACAGAACCATGAAAATATACACAAAAGGATCATCCGCTGCCGTAGTAAACAAATGGTCTGAAAATTGAAAAAAGAAATTAAATAGAAGGCCGTAAAAGGAAAGCACTAGCCCAGCTTTGATCTCTGAAGCTTTGATCAAATCTCTTAAATAATTGATTAGATACCAGTAATTGTCGACGGGATCCAGACCCGCATCGAATTGAGGTTCTTTATCAAATTCTTCTTCGCTTTTCTCGCTCATTAATTAAATAGGGCGCTGAGTAAAAGGGTAAATTCAAAATAATCTTCGTATAAACCAAACCATTTATAGCCTAATACAAAACAGAGCACTATAAAATCAGTGGAACATGATATTTTCTAATTCTCAAATCGATGGTAAATAAGTCGAAGAAACTCCTGAACAGGATCAGAATTTAGATTCCAATTCATTTCCTCCACGTAGCGAACATCAATGTAATTCACCGCCTCCTCAAAACTATTACTGGAATCAATTTTCTTAAGGGCATGCATAAGCAAATCTGAATTTCCTTCAAAAAGCTCCTTGGTAAACATGAATCGCTGATTTATCGCCAAACTTTCAGCTAAACTACCCATCACGGATTTCATTCCTGGATATGATTCCACCTCGAATTGACGTCTTAGCTCTGAAGCATCCAGTTTCCCGCTGGGGCCAGTCACAGTATTTTCAACTGGTGCAGATTCCGATTCATGCTCTGAAACTGGAGCCTCATCTGGCACCTCTTTCTTGACTTCTTCTCCTTCCTTTGCTTCAGGAATAGGAGACGTCTCCTGTTTATCAACTGAATCAAAAAAAGATTTATCTGAGGAGTCAATCTGGCTATTTGCATCAGATCCTAAATAGGCATCCAAGTCAAATGGAGCAATATCCCCTAATGTCGCCAAAAGCAGGTTTTGCGATTCCAGGTCATCTTTGATCACCTGATAATTTGCACTGATAGCTTTTAGGTATGGGTCTTTTTCTAATCCAAATCCAGCTTTGTCAATAAGGAAAGAAATTACCGGTACATGCCATTTGTAATACTTCCTATTCTCCTTAAGGTACTCATTGATATGATCTTTTGGGGCTCTTTCGACTTCAGCCTTGTAATACGAAACCGGGTCTGTAGCCACATGAATAGCTTCTGAGACTGCTTTCACCAAAAGAGGTTCAAAATCGGATTTTTCTACCTTGATTCGTTTGGAAAGAATATTCATGAAATTGGTTAAAGCCTCATGAACTGTGATATCCCTATAGTCGAAATAGGGGTTGCTTCTGAGCTTTTCAAGCTCTGATTGCCATTGAGAAAAAAGCTCTTTCAACACGAAAAAATTAACCTGGGTGCTGTTAGTCAGGTTCACTATATCCTGACCGGAAATAAACTGTTTCCCTTTGAAAAACTTATTACAAACCTCGCTGGAATACCTGGAGGCATAATTTTCTAAATATTTGCTGTTAATTTGGCCCACAATAGATCGGATTAAATTATTTCAACACATCGATGCCCAAAGTCATCATTGAAAACCTGTTTGAACTGGAAATAGAAACAAACGACGCTGATCGTAAAGTTATAGATTTAATTCACGAAAATGGAATAGATTGGATGCATGCTTGCGGGAAAAAGGGCAGATGCACCACCTGTAAAATGATCATGGTCTCCGGAGAAGAAAACCTCTCCCCTATGAATGAGTTTGAGAAGCGGTTCTATGAACTGGGAAGGCTAAAAAATGGCGAACGCTTAGCCTGCCAAAGTATCTTGAAGAAAAAACAAATCAAAATGCGGGTCGCAGAAAATAACAAGTTCCCTCATATTAGATACAGCGATTGATATGTTCATAGAACCACGAATCGGCAGAAAAAAATTGCCTGAAGGCAAAGGGCAGATCGAAATAATCTGTGGGTCCATGTTTTCCGGCAAAACAGAGGAACTTATCCGTCGGCTTAACCGTGCCATCATTGCGAAGCAAAAGGTTGAAATCTTTAAACCAAGCATAGATAAGAGATATGACACTTCTGAAGTGGTCAGCCATGATGATGCCCGCATCCGTTCTACGCCTGTAAATTTTGCAGAGGACATCCTTCTTCTCAGTGGAGATTGTGATGTCATAGGGATAGACGAAGTTCAGTTTTTCGACTCTCAAATAATTTCGGTTGTACAAAAACTTGCTAGACAAGGCAAAAGAGTGATCATGGCAGGACTCGACATGGATTTCAAAGGAAAACCATTTGAACCGGTTCCTCAGCTTATGGCCATTGCGGAATATGTCACCAAAGTCCATGCAATTTGTATGAAATGTGGAGATCTCGCTTCTTTTTCGTTTCGGAAGACTTCCAATGAGGAAAAGGTTCTTTTAGGAGAAAAGGAGAGTTACGAAGCGAGATGCAGAAAGTGCTTTTATGAAGACCTCACTTAAGACCTTATTCATTTTCTGTCTTTTTTTCTCTCTTTCCAATTCATCCATACTGGGACAGCAGGCGGTTGGAGATTGGAAATATCACCTTAATTATACGGATGGAGAGCAAATCGTAGGCAGTGAAAACGAAAGCCTTTTTGTCTTAAACCCACATAGTCTTTATTATTTCTCTGGGCCAAATCAAGAACTTGATGAACTAGACCGAACGGACGGCCTTTCAACTCAAAACTTACGAAGTCTATATTTTGATAATACCAAGAATCAACTGCTACTTGCTCATCAAAATGGAATCATAGATTTCATCTCAGAGGAAGATATAATCCCTTTTTTCGGGATTCGGGATAGCGAGTTTATCTCTGAGAAAACTTTGGCAGGCTTTTCTTCTCAAGGAAATCAAGTCTGGGTTTCCGGAAGTTTTGGATTTGCAGAACTTGATCTACAAAATCAAATTCTAAAAGATACCTATCTAAACCTCGGGGAGAATGGCGAAACCCTTCAGGTAAATAGCGTCGCAAGCAATACAGGTATTATTTTCATTGGCACGACTAAGGGCATTCGATATGCGGCGCTTAGCTCTAATCTGAAAGATTTTCGATCCTGGCAAACTATCCCCGGTTCTGAAGAATTCTTATGGAAGACTTTGATTATCGATGGACCAGCTCAATGGGCTTTGAATGAAAATGGAGCTCTTATTGAATTTTCAGTTACCGGCATTGATGAAATCGCTGGCATAAACGGGGCAAAAAATCTAAAGTCAATCGATGGAGAAGTTTTCTTCCAGATGGATAATCAAATCTTCAATTTGGAAGAAAATGGAAATTTCAGACAGATCGCAGAAGCCGAGGATAAAATTCTAGACTTTTGGGTCAGCGAATCTGTAATCCACTTTCTTTTAGAGAATAAAGGTATCCTTCTCTCCAATCAGGCAGAAGGATTGCTTCCGAATGGTCCTGACAGTAAATCAAACGGACTTGGCCATCTCAATGGCAATCCTATTTCCCTTTCAACCAGATATGATATCGATCAAGGCGTTATCAGCTCTTCCTCAGCTAGGTCCAGTGAATTTGATTACAGCATTTGGGAGGAACTGTCGGCTCCTGATTCAGTAACCGTGTCCATTTCCTGGAATGGAGAAAACTATTGGGGCACTCCAAATGGACTTTGGAAATCGACTGCAGAAGGTTTGGAAAAAGTATCACTCCCGGATGGACAGGATAATTTACCTATCAGTTCTTTTACTAGCGATGCCTTGGGGAATCTTTGGATAGGAGTTTTTGATCAGGAAAGCCGGCTTTTAAAAATCAATTCAGAAGGAATCAGCTCAGTTCCTGTTCCCGGACTATTACTTTCCAAAAAACTAATATCCGATCTACAATCAAGAATCTGGATCATTCAAGGGAATAGATTTGGCAGAACCCTCAGACTTTTTGATCCGGAATCCGGAAGATCTCAAAGCTTTGGCTCCGCTTCAAATCAGGGAGGGCTCCCTGATAATCGGGTAAATGATATTTTTTTGGATGATTCGGATCGGCTTTGGATGGGTACCGATCGAGGAATAGCCTTCTTCCCTTCCGCACCCTTGGTAGATGAAGGCAGCAATATCCAGGCTTTGCTGCCCTTAATAAATAATCGCCCGGTTCTAGCTGGAGATCGGGTGAATACCATTCAACAGCTCGCTGATGAGACATTTTTTGTAGGAACCAACAGTTCGGGGCTCTGGCATTTTGATGTCAACTTTGAAGCTATCAAAGCAAACTACACCTTTGAAAACAGTCCGATCCCTTCGAATCAAATCCTGTCACTTTTAGATTTTTCCAAAGGCGGGGAGCTTTTCATTTTGGCACCTGAGGGCATCATAAGTCTGAGAACAGGAATTAAAGAAAGTTTTCCAGAATTAGATGAGCTGAAAATATTTCCAAACCCGGTAACGGATCAATTTGACGGGATTCTCACCATAGAAGGATTGGTGGATGGAGTGGATGTGATAATCACAGATACAGCAGGGAATGCAGTATTCCGTGCATTTACGCAAGGAGGCTCCCTTACCTGGAACCTTCAAGACGGAAATGGAGCCAGGCTAAAAACCGGAGTTTATTTGGTTTATGTTTTGGATTCAAATGGAAATCAACGTGCAAGAGGTAAATTTTTGGTGATCTGATATGCTTAAAAAGACCAGTGCCGTCGTCCTAAACTACATCAAGTACAAGGAAACTAGTATCATCGCTAAGATTTTCACTCGTGAAATAGGGCTGAAGAGTTATATCATCAATGGAGTCAGGAGTAAAACTGGAAAAAATAAGATCGGTTTTTACCAACCCATGAGCTTGCTCGATCTGGTGGTTTATGACAAAGGGAATTCAGGACTGCAAAGAATCTCCGAAACCAAATTAGCTTACGCAAGCCAGCAAATTCCTTTTGATTTTCGCAGAACCAGCATTTCTCTTTTCATGGCAGAAGTGATTGGAAAGTCAATTTTTGAGGATTATCAGAATGAAAGCCTTTTTGATTTTATCCATCAGAGTGTCCTCCATTTAGACAGTAATCGTGTGAATCTTGCTCACTTCCCTTCCATTTTTCTGATCAATCAGGCAAAGTATCTGGGCTTTGCACCTGCGGATGCTAAAGAGTTTTTCCTGGAATCCATGATCCAGCCTTTTGAAATTGAAGAACTGGAAAGGGTAAAATATTTTGTAGATGATGCATTGCGA
Organism: Algoriphagus sediminis; assembly: GCF_030403435.1. GTDB lineage: Bacteria > Bacteroidota > Bacteroidia > Cytophagales > Cyclobacteriaceae > Algoriphagus > Algoriphagus sediminis. The sequence continues at coordinate 50,841 of NZ_JAUEPH010000005.1, read as the reverse complement.
AATGGATTTTCCACTAGCCAAAAACTTAGTAAAACCAATCGACAACTGATGCTCGATTATCTTAAAGACTTCTATTCCAGACACATGGATCAGGATTTGAAATGGAAAACCCTAGATATTTTAAGGCAGATTTCTGGTTAATCTTGATATACGTAAATAATATTTGTTAAATCCGTTAGCAAGGCGTAATATTGTGCCATCACGATGAATTACAAGTCATCCCACTTGACTTGAGCTTTTCTTGCAGATTTTTTGCTCCGAAAGATATTCATCACCCGAAATACCGATACTACATTTCATTTATTTCATACCCTTTTTATGTACAACATAGAAGAACTCAGAATCAGACTTCTGTCTGAGCTTAAAGAAATTGCTGAGGAACTCAAGGTTAAAAACTTCAAAAGTCTGAAGAAAGACGAATTGATTTACGCCATTTTGGACCAACAGGCTATCCTACCGGAAAATGCCCTCCCAAAGAAAAAACCTTCATCCGCTGAAGCAGAGCCTGAACAGAAACCAAAGTCTCAGCCTAAAAGAAAGCCTGCGGCAAATTCAGGACCAGGCGAGGAAGAAGCTTCCTACAAACCAAAGTTTAAAAGGCAAAACGTAAAAGATTCCAGCTCCGAAGAAAGTAAGCCTTCAGAGACTCCTTCAGAAGAAAAAGCTGAAGCAAAGCCAAAATATGAGCGAAAAGAGCGAAAGCCAGCCGAAAAAACTGAAGCTTCCGAAGAAGGTAAAACCTTCCGTCCAAGACGTAAAGTGGTAGAACAAGTGGCCACAGATGGCTCAGAAACCGATGAAAAGGCTGAAGCTTCAGAAAAGCAGGATCGTAGCAACGACAATCGCGGCCGAAGAAATTCAAAATCAGACGATCAAAACGGTAATACTGACAACAACAACGGGCGAAGAAAGCAGCAGGTCAATGTTCGTGAGTTTGACGGAGTGATCGAAAATGAAGGTGTTTTGGAAATGATGCAGGAGGGTTACGGTTTCCTAAGATCCTTGGATTATAATTACCTCGCTTCACCAGATGATATTTATGTTTCTCCAAGTCAAGTGAAACTTTTCGGTTTGAAAACCGGTGATCATATCAAGGGCACCATCAGACCACCCAAAGAGGGTGAAAAGTATTTTGCTCTGCTGAAAATCTCCACGGTCAACGGAAAAACCATCGATGAGATAAGGGACAGGGTTCCATTTGAATACTTAACTCCCCTATTCCCAGAGGAAAGATTAAATCTTACCACGACTCCAGATAAGTTCTCCACCAGAGTTCTTGACCTCTTCGCTCCTATTGGAAAAGGCCAGAGAGGAATGATTGTGGCGCAGCCAAAAACTGGTAAGACTGTTTTGCTTCAGCAAATCGCAAATGCCATCACCAGAAACCATCCAGAAGTTCACCTGATGATCCTATTGATTGATGAGCGACCTGAAGAAGTGACGGATATGGCCAGATCTGTAAATGCGGAGGTGATTTCCTCTACATTTGATGAGACTGCCGATCGACATGTGAAGGTTTCTAATATCGTATTGGAAAAAGCCAAGCGTATGGTAGAAGTGGGACATGATGTGGTTATCCTTTTGGATTCCATCACCCGACTTGCCCGAGCTCATAACACCGTAGTTCCAAGTTCAGGAAAAATCCTTTCCGGTGGTGTGGATGCGAATGCATTGCATAAGCCAAAAAGATTCTTTGGAGCTGCCAGAAATGTAGAAAATGGAGGGTCGCTTACTATAATTGCCACAGCACTGGTAGAAACTGGTTCCAAGATGGATGAGGTAATCTTTGAAGAATTCAAAGGTACAGGTAACATGGAATTGGCTTTGGACAGAAAGCTGGCAAACAGAAGGATCTATCCTTCTATCGATGTTTTGGCATCCGGTACCAGAAGAGAAGATCTCCTGATGGACAAAGAAGAGATGCAACGTGTTTGGATTCTGCGAAAGCTAATGAGCGACATGACTGCCCAAGAATCTATGGAATTCCTATTACAGCGAATGAAAGGAACCCGCGACAATGCGGAATTCTTGATCAGTATGAATGGGTAAATAAGAAAAACCATCAACCCATAAAGAACCCCAAGTCGCAAGTCTTGGGGTTTTTTGGTTCAATTAAATTTTTTAGAGGAGAAATCAAATTATGGTCCTATCGAGTATTGCTTATTATGTTGGGAGTCTAGTTTGTATCTTTAGATTCTTTTTAAACCATCGGTAGGAAAAGTTAGTAAGATAATTAATGCCCTTCTATACCCGACCATATTTTCAATTCAATACAGCATTTAAACTTAGTGGGTTTAGTATTGCACTTTTCTTATTATTTTTTGGAAAAGCCTTTAATAGCCAGGCTCAATATTCCCGCTCATTCACTGTTACTAATACCTATACAAGCACTGGTTTATTTACATTAACAGATATTTCTGATGACCCCTCCTTTGACCCTACAACAGAAACTTTTGCTGTTGCGGATGCCGAAATAATTATTGTTGGCGGTGGTGGAGGTGGAGGTGGAGGGATATCTTCAGGTGGCGGCGGTGGCGGTGAAGTTCGAGTTAGAAACGTCCAACTTGGGTTAGGAGCTACTCTAGAAATCATTGATTTTGGAACAGGGGGTGCAGGTGGAACAAATCGAGGAAGTAATGGAAGTAACACGAATGTTAGATTAATTTCTGGCACTCTTAATGAACGTGCCGTCGCACGAAGAGGTGGTGGAGGCGGTGGTTCTGGGAGTCAAAATGGAAGAAATGGTCCTGGCAGTGGAGGAGCCGGAGCTTCAACATCTTCAGCTGGAAACCCTGGTACCACTGGAGGTGGAGGAGGTAGTAATGACGGCTTATGGTCCAGCAGTGCCCCTAGTTCAGGTGGTAATGGCGATTTTGAAAATTCCAATTTCTTTGGTTTTTCGGGTTCCGCTGGAGGCGGAGGCGGAGGGGCCGGCTCTGCGGGTGGTGATGGAACAATTCTGGATTTATTTTTCGTTTTTGGTAACGGGGGTGATGGTGGTGATGGAGCAGTTACTTCCCAGGGTACTTTTGGAGCAGGTGGGGGTGGTGTCGGTACTACTACCAATGGTAGTGGTGGAGCAGGTGGGGGCGGTGATGCAGGAACCATTAATGGCGATGATGCATCTGGTATTGGTGCAGGGGGCGGTGCAGGGGGGACTCAAGGAGGCGATGGTGCAGATGGCGTGGTGATTGTAACCATCACTTATAGGATTCTACCTGTAGAATTTGCTTTCATTAGTGCCGTTTATAATGAAGCACTGCGAACATCAATAATTAGTTGGGCTACCACAAAAGAATGGGAAAATTCTCACTTCGATATAGAACGTTCTATCAACAACGTGACTTCTTGGGTAACGATTGGCCGCGTAGAAGGTCAGGGCTATTCGGAGGTTTTGGTTGATTACAACTTCATTGACAAGGTCCTACCAGTTTCCGGAGGAAATATTTTTTATCGCTTAAAGCAAAACGACTTTAATGGGGACTTCTCCTATAGTGAGACGAGGGCGATTCAGGTGGAACCGCTTTCTGGAACAAAATTCTGGAGAGTCTATCCTAACCCGACCGATGGCGATCCTTTCACTATTGCAATGCTTAATCCAGAAGATTTTAGGGATGAGCCCATCACCCTAAGTGTAATCTCAATGTCCGGGGTAGAACAGTCTTGGCCCATCCTAGATCCTGACACCATGGGTCAGCTGGCGGGACAACACTTACTCTCCCAGTCTTCAGGTGTATACTTAATTCGAATAACTTGGGGTGAGCGATCCGAGACCCATAGGGTAATTCTGAATAAGTAAAAGAGTAGTATTCATCACTGTGAGTTTCGTACTCGCCTATCCCCTTCCCATATTTCTGGACTGATCTTGTTATAATATCTAGATTTATGCAATGGAATAGATAAATAATAACTTCTTCAAAATAAATCAGGAAAATCGATTTAAAAAACTCTAAATCAGTGATATAAGAAAATTGGAAGAATGGTCTGAATTCAAAGCTCCCAGATTTCCAAATCACTCCGATTTAGGCAAAGTTCAACTTTTTGTATACCAAAGGAAGAAAACATATGCCCAAAATAAGATTTTGTTATATTAGTATTTACCATATATTTTTCGATTACAATTCGAGTTTTAAAACAAAACAAAAGTTGGAAAACGAGGAAAAAATATTGGTCTTATTAATCCTTTATGGAGGATCAAAAGGACCTCGAAGACAAGTTCAAAAGTGTCTGCTAACACCCTGAAAATCATGCAATTTTATTAGTACAAAATGCATTTTTTTGTATTTTTGTAGGTTAGATAACTCTAATGGATGAGGAACGTTTACCCCGAAATATTTTCTACGCTTAGATTCCGAATTTCACAATCCGGTTTTGGTGGGGTGTTTTTTCTTTTTTTCCTAGTCACTTTTTTTATATCCAGCTCATTTCTTTCCAATTACGCGAATGCCCAATGTGCCTCGACCACACTCACTTATGATGGTACTGGTACATTTACCTATGTAGTTCCAGCTGGAGTCACAAGCATTGATATTCAAGTTTGGGGAGCCGGTGGAGCTGGTGGTGGAAGTACTGATGCTGGAAGGTTTCGTGGTCGTGGTGGTGCCGGAGGTGGCGGAGGTGCTTATGTAACGGGTACAGTCACAGTCCAAGAAGGCGAAACACTTACGATTATAGTAGGTGCTGGTGGGACAGGAGTTTCAGGAGGTAATGGAGGTAACGGTGAAAATTCAAGTATCACTGGATCAGTAAGTGGTACCCTAGCTATTGCTGTTGGTGGTAATGGCGGGGCCGGAAATACTTCTGGTGGTTCCCCTGCGGGTGGTGCTGGTGGGAATTCTGGATCTATAGGCGGAACGGTGACGGCGGGGCAGAATGGAGGTAATGGAGAAACAGGATTTGGTGTAGACAGTGGAGCTGGTGGAAACGGCGGAAACGGTGGAAACGGTGGTGGTTCAATTGGTGGAGGCTCCTCAGATGGTAATCAAGGAAGCGTAATCGGCGGAGGCGGAGGCGGTTCACGAACATCTCAAAACGGAGGGCCCTATGCTGGTGGGAACGGAGCTCGAGGGGAAGTCCGTATTTCTTTTGATGCGGATCCTCCGGATTCAGGTTCTATTTCAGGTACCCAAACGATCTGCTCTGGGGGTGACCCTTCAATACTCAGTAATTCCATAGCAGGGGAAGGATCAACCTATCAGTGGGAAAGCTCCGTAAGTCCTTTCTCCAGCTGGAATGAAATATCAGGGGCGACTTCTGCCAATTACGATCCTCCCGCAGGACTTACCGAAACAACACAATACAGAAGAATATCGATTACTTCAGATGGATGCGAATCAAACCCATCCAATACTGTACAGGTATCGATCGAAAGCGTCAATCCAGGATCAATTACCGGAACTCAAAGTGTTTGTGCAGGAGGAGACCCTTCTCAAATAGCTAATGCAAATGCGGGAAATGGTGCTTCCTACCGATGGGAGAGCTCAGTGAGTCCTTTTTCTTCCTGGACTACCATAGCAGGAGCTACTGCTACTAGCTATGATCCTCCATCTGGTTTGACAGAAACAACTCGCTATAGAAGGGTTGCTATTACAGCTTCTAATTGTGAAGATGTTACAGTTGAAGTAGAGGTTACTGTAAATCCTGACCCAACGGCAAATGCCGGGTCTGCTCTTGCGCCAGTTTGTTTGGGCGACACAACCCCGGCAATGGGTGGAAGTGTGGGTGGATCTGCTGCCGGAGGAACCTGGTCAGGAGGAGCTGGTTCATGGTCTAATCCAACTGACCCAGCGAATGCTACATACACGCCGGATGCAAGTGAAACAGGTTCGACCATTACATTAACATTAACTACCGTTGATGGAGGCTGTGGGGTGACAACAGCCACTAAAACACTTACCATCACGCCAAGTCCAATCGCAAATCCCGGAGGTACACTTGCAGAAATTTGTGACGGTGAGACTTCAGCGCCAATGGGAGGAAGTATTGGTGGTTCGGCCACAAGCGGTGTATGGACGAATCTAAATGGTAACGGTACCTGGACCAATGCAAACAATCCTGCCACTGCAACCTATACTGCTGCAGCAGACGATAGTTCTTTGGGTATTATCACCTTACAACTTACCGCCAGCGGAGGGTCTTGTAGTGATGTTCTGGCCACGAAAACTCTGACTGTTAACCCAGGAAAAACGGTAACCCCAGTATCTACAGAGACTGTTTGCTTTTTTACAGGAAATGTGAACCTCACTCATGCGACTACAGGCGCCACCGGAATTGATTCTGACGGAGTGGATAGTGCGAATGGGCTACCAGATGGTGTAAGCGCTTCTTTTAATGCCTCAACAGGCCAAATCAGCATAACTGGGAACCCAACCGAACTGGGAACATTCAACTATAGCATCGAATTACTAGGGACCTGCGGAGTCGCTTTTGCTACAGGTACAATCGAAGTTGAGGATTGCGGATGTGTGGAAACTTTTGATTTTGATACGGATCCTTCAGGGACTTGGGTGGTTCCTGATGGAGTAACAGAGCTAATCGTAGAAGCCTGGGGTGCTGGAGGAAGAGGTGGCACTAGGACTAGCGATGGGTATGGAGCAGGAGGAGGCGGAGGTGGATATTCGCGTTCAATCCTTTCAGTAAATCCTGGAGATAGTTTTAGTTACTCAATAGGACAGGGAGGAAACAACAGCAATATTGATGGTGGAAATACGATCTTTGGGTCCAATTTAGTTGTTGCAAATGGTGGTGAAGGGGCATCCAACAACTCGTCTGCAGGTGGTGATGGGGCTACTGCAGGTACGGGTGATGTTACTTATTCAGGTGGAGATGGTGCCAATGCAGATAACTTCGGAGGAGGACAAAGAAGTGGTGGTGGAGGTTCATCCGGTGGTCAGGACTCTGATGGAAATGGTGGAAGTGGAAGAAATGGAGGTACCGCAGTAACAGGTGGTGGAGCAGGAGGGGATGGAGCAAATGGAGGTTCAAATGATCAAGCAGGTGGTGATGGTGCTCAACCGGGCGGTGGAGGTGGAGGTGCTGATAGAATTGGCAGTAGCACAGTTAACGGAGGCGAAGGTGGGGATGGTCGAATTAAATTAACCTATACCCTAAACGCCGGAATTGTGAATGGCCCACAGTCTATTTGTGTGGGTGGAACAACCACTTTCACTTCCACCATGATGGGCGGAGTATGGTCTTCAGCTGATCCTGCTATAGCTACAGTCGATCCTAGCGCTGGTGTGATCACAGGAGTAAGCCCAGGTGCTGCTACTATCCGATATACGATTACTGGTTGCACAATCGCAACCTCATCGAGAACTGTCTTTGTTAATGCCCCTATCAGCCCAGGGACAATCAGCGGAGATCAAGATATCTGTATAGGAGGAGATACTCAGCTTTTATCCTCTACAGCATTTGGAACTTGGTCTTCTGACAATACTTCTATCGCTACCGTGTCAAACACGGGTGTTGTAACAGGGGTGTCACCTGGAATTGTTGATATTTTCTATACCCTTCCAGCAAGTGGAGGCTGCCCAGCTCCCGAAACCAGTATTAGCATTACTGTCACAGCGCCACCAGATGCAGGCACATTAAGTGGAACACAAGAAGTATGTGAAGGTGGAACCAGAACTTTCTCATCCACCACTTCAGGTGGAGTCTGGTCTTCAGGAAATCCAAGCGTTGCAACAATAGATCCTTCTACCGGGGTTATCACAGGAGTTTCTGCAGGTTCTGCAATTCTTACTTACACTGTTTCTGGCTCTGGAGGCTGTCCGGATGACTTTGAAACCCGAACAATAACTGTAACTCCAGCGCCCGATGCCGGAACCTTAAGTGGGACTGATGAACTTTGCATTGGAGAAACATCTGTATTTAGCTCAACCTCCCTAGGAGGAACTTGGTCTTCAAGCAATCCTGCTGTCGCATCGATCAATGCCTCAACGGGTGAAGTCACTGCCCTTTCTAATGGTACAACCACCATTAGTTACACTGTGACAGGTTCAGGAAGCTGTACGGATGATGTAGCAACTCGGACTCTAACGATTAACTCCCTACCAAATCCAAGCTTTACAGCCCAACCAACCGGGATTGTATGTATAGGGGAGGCGGTGACATATTCCACTCAAGCAGGGCAATTCAACTATGATTGGCAGATTTCCGGAAGTGCTGGTGTTGACTACAATATAGTATCTGGGGGAACCATGACGGACAATTCTCTTACACTCGAATGGCTATCACAGGGTTCAAAACAGGTATTCCTGAATTATGAAAATGCTAGTGGATGCTCTGCTCCCACAGCGATTAGCAATACTATTTCAGTAAGCCCACTACCCAACCCAACATTCATAAATCAACCTTCAGGAGATTATTGTTTAGGCGAGGTAGTGACCTATACCACACAATCAGGAAGATCAAACTACAATTGGAGTCTTTCTGGAACTCAGGGAACGGACTATAACATTACCGCAGGTGGAATTAACACCAATTCGATTTCTGTAGAATGGCTGACTACAGGCTCCAATACGGTAACAGTGAATTATGAAAATTCAGGAGGATGTGAAGGCGCGACTCCTGCTTCTAATACAATTAATATAAACCTAAGGCCAGTCCCAACTTTCACTGCGGAGCCAAACGGAGCAATTTGTATAGGGCAAGAATACACCTTTGAAACTCAATCAGGTGCTGGAATTACAGATTTTGAATGGTTTGTTTCTGGAAATGAAGGAGTTGATTTTAATGTAACTGCAGGTGGCACTAATAGTGATAATTTGATTTCCCTTATTTGGTTGACAGATGGGGAAAAAACAGTTTCTGTCAATTATTTGAATTCCGATGGTTGCCCACCTTTAGCTCCTGCCACGAGTACCATTGATGTGGACCCCCTTCCGGTTCCAACATTCATTATGGAGCCTTCTAATCCAACATGCATCGGAGATGAGGTAACCTATACTACGGAATCTGGACAATCAAACTATATCTGGACCATTTCTGGTGTTTCAGGAACTGATTACAACATCATTTCGGGTGGTATTGGTACAGGCAGCCCTACTGTGACAATTGAGTGGTTAACTGATGGAGATAAGACCGTTACCGTTGGGTACACAAATGCAAATGGGTGTGTCACTGCGGCAGCAGCTTCAAATACCATTACCCTAGCTCCTCTCCCGGTTCCTACTTTCACAGTTGAGCCAGCAGATCCAGTTTGTATTGGAGATGAGGTTACCTATACCACCGAATCAGGGCAATTCAATTATACCTGGAATATCCCCGGTTCTGAAGGAACAGATTTCACTATCACGGGAGGTGGAATTGGAAGCAACAGTAATTCGGTAACTCTCCAGTGGTTAACGGATGGTAGTAAAACAGTAACTGTAAATTATCAGGATTCAAATGGTTGTTCCGGAATAGCTCCTGCCTCAAATACAATCAACCTAGATCCGCTACCTGCTCCAAGCTTCACCGCGGAACCATCTAATCCTGTCTGTCTGAATGATGTGGTAACCTATACAACTCAAGCTGGCCAAACGGATTACTCATGGACCGTTTCAGGTTCTTTAGGTACTGATTACAACATCACTGCAGGAGGAATTGGAACGTCTAGCAATACTGTCACCATTGAATGGTTAACGTCTGGAACTAAAACTGTGACAGTTAATTATACCGATGGAAATGGATGCTTTGTACCTAGTCCTGCTAGCAATACTATTGAAGTAAGTATTTTCACCTCCATCGTTACACAGATAGACAACACCAATTTACTCGAATGCTTTGGAGATGGTTTTGATCCATTATTTGTGGTGGCAACTGGATCAAACCTATCCTACCAATGGTATAGGAATACTACCGGAGTTATTGATACTTCAGTAGATACACAAGTTGGAACAAATTCTAATACTTATACGCCCCCTTCTACACCTGTAGGAAGCTCGTATTATTATGTAGTTGTTTCTGGAGATTGTGGTAGTGAAACTTCTGCCATTTCAGGTGTACGCATTGTGGATCCTTCGGGAACGCTAATAACAGACGATCCTGATGTCTTGGATGAAACAATATGTTTTGGAAACTCATTCTCTCAAGCATTAGATGTAGCCGCCTTAGGGGATGGAGGAAGTACTGTTACGTATCAATGGTATCAAAATACAACCCCGGATAACACGGGAGGGGTTATGCTTTCAGGAGAAACTAGCCCAACTAATTTCACTCCCCCTTCTGATGCAAGTGTCGCGGATGGATTACCAAGATATTACTACGCTACCGCGTCAAGTAGCTGCGGTACCGTTCCTACTGCAATATCCGGTGCGTTTATAGTTAATCCATTGACATCTATTGAAACTGAGAATCTTACAGGAGCAACAATTTGCGATGGTCAAGGACCCTTTAGTCCTATTTCAGTTAGTGCAATTGGTACAGGAACATTGTCTTACCAGTGGTACAGCAATACAACAGGTGTAATTAACACTGGAGTCGATAGCCAAGTGGGAACTGACTCTGACACGTTCACTCCACCTTCAAATGTTGCAGATGGAGTACCTGTTTATTACTACGTGGTAGTTTCTAGTTCAGGAGGATGTGGGTCCGATCAGACGTCTAGTATTTCTGGAGGTTTTGTGGTAAATCCTCTTCCGACACCAACCTTCACCATTGCTCCTCCTTCTGAAGTTTGTGTGGGAACATCTGTTACTTACACTACAGAATCAGGTCAGGCCAATTATGTTTGGAATGTTCCTGGTGTGGAAAATACGGATTACACGATAACCTCAGGTGGAATAGGAAACACTGATGAGACTGTAACACTTACCTGGCTGACTGGTGGAACTAAGGACGTAACAGTTAATTATAGCAATGCAAATAATTGTTCGGCCACCACTGCGACAATCAATTCTACTATTGTTAATGCACTCCCAGAGCCAACATTTACCACCGCACCACCAACGGAGGTTTGTGTTGGAACTTCAGTGACCTATACGACAGAGTCTGGACAAACCAATTATGTATGGAATGTACCTGGAACAGCCGGCTCAGATTATAATATAACCTCTGGCGGAATTAGCGGTACTGATAATTCGGTGACTCTAACATGGCTAAGCGCTGGGGCTAAAGACGTTTCGGTTAATTATACTAATGCCGATAATTGTGCCGCTGCCACTGCAACAATCAATTCTACCATAGTAAATACATTGCCGACACCAACATTTACCACTGCACCTCCCGCTGAGGTTTGTGTTGGGACTTCGGTAACCTATACAACCGAGGCAGGTCAATCTAATTATGATTGGAATATCCCCGGAACCGCAGGAACAGATTACTCTATTACTGCGGGCGGAATTGGTAGTACAAGTAATACGGTTACCCTTACCTGGTTATCGGACGGCACTAAGGATGTTTCCATCAATTATAGCAATTCTGATAATTGTTCTGCTGCTACTGCTGTAGTTAATTCGACAATTGTAAACGCTCTTCCTAACCCAACATTCATCACTGAGCCTCCTATTGAGGTTTGTGTGGGAACTTCTGTGACCTATGCCACCGAATCGGGTCAATCGAATTATGTTTGGACTATACCTGGATCAGCTGGAACCGATTTTAATATCACGGCTGGTGGAGGAACAACAGATGATACGGTAACACTTACTTGGTTAACTTCAGGCACCAAAGATGTATCGGTTAATTACACTAATTCGAATAATTGCTCTGCCGCTGCTGCAGTTGTAAACACTACATTTGTAAATTCTCTCCCAGCACCTACATTCACAACAGAACCTACTTCTGATGTCTGCATTGGGACTACTGTAACTTATACCACCCAACCAGGTCAAGATAATTATGCTTGGTCTGTACCCGGTGTAGCAGGCACGGACTATACCATCACTTCGGGTGGAATTGGGCCGTTTGATAACTCTGTTACCTTAACTTGGTTGTCTGCTGGTACCAAAGATGTCTCTGTAAATTATAGTAATTCAAACAATTGCACGGCGGCAACAGCTATTTCAAATAGCATTGATGTTGATGCCCTACCTGTGCCAACATTCACGGAGGCTCCGACTTCAGACCTCTGCATAGGTACTCCTGTAACTTATACCACGGAGGCTGGACAAACAAATTATATCTGGAATCTACCTGGATCGGCTGGTACAGATTACAACATTACAGCAGGAGGTATAGGATCAAATGACAATTCGGTTACTTTGGTCTGGCTGACAGAAGGCACAAAAAATGTTTCCGTGAATTACTCGAATGCAAATGGATGTACTGCAGTTTCAGCAGTAAGTAATTCTACATTGATCAATGTGATCCCTGTAATTTCTGACATTACAGGTACCACGATCAGTTGCGGAGCCAGCTTTACCGTTACACCAGTGGATGGAACTAATGGTTTTGTTCCTGCTGGAACTACCTATACCTGGACCGTCATAGACAACCCTGATGTTACAGGTGAAGCTGATGAGTCCAATCCACAAACCAATATATCCCAGTTATTGACCAACACCTCCATAGTGGATCAGGTAGTGACATATACCGTCACTCCTACCACCCCTGATGGATGCGCTGGAAACCCTTTTGACGTGGATGTATTAGTCCGAGCAATTCCAACAGTAGATCCAGTACCAGATCAAAATATAGGATGTGCTGGTCCATCAACGACAGCAGTTAATTTCACCGGGAATGGGGTTGCCGGTGTGGTCTACAACTGGACAAATAGCAATCCTGAAATTGGCCTAGCGGCAGCTGGTTCTGGAAATATTCCTTCTTTCGTAACTCAGAATACTACATCAGCTACCATAGACGCTGAAATTATAGTAACACCTACGGTGAATGGTTGTACCGGGCCATCCGAATCCTTTACCATTTCAGTAGATCCAACTCCTGAAATTACCCTTCAGGCTGACTATTGTGCTGTAGACGGTGAGGTGGTATTAGTAGCTAGTTCGGCTGTTACGGGAACGACTTTTGAGTGGAGTACTGGAGAAACCACTCCCTCCATACAAGTGGATTTGGCAGGGCTTTATTCTGTTACTGCTACATCTCCTGATGGTTGTACGGCTACTGCATCTTTAAGTGTTGCTGAAGAATTAATCGTTGATGGATCATTCACCAATTTTGATCCAGCTAATCCAAGTTTCTTCACTGAATATACCCAAAACCAGGCCTACTATGTTTCAGGCGACCCGAACACAGGGTTATGGCCTGAAGGCTACTATGCAGTAAATATTAATGCGCAGGGTAATACCACAACCACTCCACCAGGTTATCACTCGGCATTTTATGGAAGAGATCATACAAACAATGCCACTGGCGACAGGAATTTTATGATGGTGAATGGTGGAGAACTCATAGGGACTCCATTAAGACAGCCTGTAATTTGGCGACAAACTGTACCGGTAGAGCAATTTACAGAATACTATTTCTCTGCATGGGCCATGAATCTAAACCCAGCATCAAATGCAAGGCTCCAATTTAAAATCAATGGCCAATTAGTCGGAACTGTCTTAGACTTATCTTCTGCTCCTGAACCAACAAGTGATGCTGAAGTAGGACTAGATAACTGGAGAGAATTTAGATCTGATCCAAGCTGGAGTTCAGGAACTGCGACAACCGCCGTAATTGAAATTGTGAATTTGAACACAACCCTTGGTGGAAATGACTTCGGTTTAGATGATATCTCTTTTGGCACGCTTTCACCATTTATTAGATTAACCTCAGACCCAGGAACTGATGATAGCCAGGTTGTTTGTCAGGATTCACCAATTATAGACATTACCTACGATGTAGGAGGTGGACTAAGTGGTCCAGTAGTTACTAATTTACCGCCAGGTGTTACAGCCATTTGGAATGGAGTGAATTTGAGGATAACAGGCTCTCCAACTACACCTGGAGACTATACCTATGAGGTCTTTACCACTGGATCTTGTCAGCAAGTACGTGTGGAAGGTTTGATAGTGGTAAGGGATGTTCCAGATGAAGGAACCATAGCCAGTGACCAAACCGTGTGTCTGGGTGATACCCCAGCTACCATAACTGGTAGTGTTTATACCCCACAGGATGCGGGTGCAGTCATTTCCTACAGATGGGAAATGAATACAGATCTTACCACACCGAATTGGGTGGATGTTCCTGGTAATCCATCAGGAGCGGACTATGACCCACCAGTATTAACTGAAGCTACCCAGTATAGAAGATATACTATTTCAACAGTTGGAACGAATAGTTGTGAAGGACCTGCAACAGATCCTGTGACAATCACCATACAGACAGAACCAATTGCTGGAACAATTGCAGCTGATCAAAGTATTTGCCCTGGAGATGACCCTGCAGCATTTATAAGCACAGAATCAGGTGCAGGGGATGGAAATATCAGTTACATCTGGCAGTTTAGAAATTCAACCACAAATCCACTATGGACTACCATTTCAGGAGCAACAGGAGAAACCTATGACTCGCCTGCATTAACAGAGACTACCGAATTCCAGAGAATTACGGTTTCCACCTTAAATGGTGTGGATTGCGAATCTGATCCTACTCCTGCTGTCACGGTGACTATTCTCCCTGAAAACACAGTTACCCCAGTGAATCCAGATCCACCGCTGTGTTTTGATACACCGCAACCAGTGACAATCATTCATAATTCTACAGGAGCTACTGGAATAGAAAATGCTGGAGTCGAAGGGGCCAATGGTCTCCCATTAGGAATTAGCGCTTCATTTAATTCGACGACTGGAGACATCACTATTTCCGGAACGCCTGCAGAAGTTGGTACATTCAATTATAGTATTCCATTAACCGGAGGCTGTGGAGATTTGAATGCAACTGGAACCATCACGGTTGACAATCCAACCTACCCAATTATCAGTATTGATGTTCAAGACCCTCCTCAAGGTTCTTCTCCGCCTTACACGTCGACATTTACTGTATTCAGCAATGAATTGGCACCTGGTGATTATGAAATTAATTATAGCATCACGGGAACCAATGCTGGTTCAGACCAGACTATTTCGGTGACTGTAACTACTGCAGGTCAATTCACCTTTGACTCGCCTCCATACACTAATGGAGGAACCAGTGTCCTTACCATTAACTCTATTAGGGAAATCACTGACCTTTGTCCATATACTCCACCAAACAACAACACTGCGGAATTTGGAGCTTCTTGTAGTACGGAATTCTTAGAATCTGACGGAAATGCAACCTATTCGGTTCTAGCCGGAGTATCAGAAATTACCATCGAGGTATTTGGAAATGGTACAGGAGGTAATACAGCTTCACAAACTATGAATGTCACTCCAGGAGGACAGATATTCTTAGTGTATGATGCTTCTGATAATATTTATGCAACGGAACTGCCAGACACGGAGCCAGATGCAGACAGATTGGCTCAAGCCATTGTAAGTGTTACGGGTCCTGACGGCAGATTCTTGATTACCTATGAATGCCCTGACGATCCATCCTGCACGGATTCAGGAGCTGTAACTCAATACACAGACTCTGAAGGATACACTGTAATCCGATTTACCGGGGAATGCCAATGGACCGTTCCAGAAGGACTTGATGAATTTGAGGTTCTTGTTGTTGGCGGCGGTGGCGGCGGTGGCTTCGGAGATGCAGCCGGCGGCGGTGGTGGCGGTGGCGTCTTCTATCAGAATTACACAGGAATTACAATGAATGGAAATCCTGGTTTGCAAGGAGCTGTATTCCAGGTGTCACCTGGTGGTCAGGGAATAGGCTCCACGAATCCAAATCAACAGGGTGGTGATGGTGAAGGCTCTTCTTTCACAGGTCCAAGCTTTGATTATGCCGGAGGAAATACTTTCTCAAATATTAGCGTTGCAGGTGGCGGCGGCGGTGGCTCTTCAAGTTCGAGTCCAACTTCCAGAGCAGGACGTGATGGCGCTTCTGGAGGGGGTGGAGCTGCTTTCGGTGGTGATACTTCTGGAGGAGGTATTGCTTCTCCTGATGGAAACGAAGGTGGTGCAGCATTTGCTCAGGGTTCTAGTGCCTCAGGTGCAGGAGGTGGTGGAGCTACTACAGGTGGCGGTGACGGCTCTGGTGATGCATCTCTCGTGAGCGCTGGCAATGGAGGAAATGGGTTTATTCAAGGAATTTCAGGAGAAGATCTGTTCTATGGAGCTGGTGGAGGAGGAACATCTTCTGGAGCTACCGTGAACGAACCAGGATTGGGAGGAAGCCCGTATTCCGATGGCGCATCGCAATTCTATGCTGGAGGACGTGGTAACAATACTGGTGTTGGTCTACCTGCAACTACCTATGGTTCTGGTGGTGGAGCGGGAAGAACCGGAGGAAGTAATGGTTTCCAAGGCGTGGTTTACATTCGCTACCCTAACTTCCGTATCCTACCCGTTGAATTCCTCTACTTCGAAGCAGAGCATAATGAGGCGCTACGATCAGGTGACTTGACTTGGGCCACTGCCCAAGAATGGGAAAATGATCGATTTGAAATTCAGCGATCTCTGAATGCTGCCAAGGATTGGGAAATCATCGGTGAAGTAGAAGGTGCCGGATATTCAGATCAGGTTCAAATGTATGACTTCAGAGATCTAAACCTACCTCCTGCCGGTGGAGATATCTTCTATAGGCTGAAGCAATATGATGAAGATGGAGACTTTACATATAGCGAAACCAGAGCGATTCAAGTGGAACCACTTCCAGGAATCACACGATGGAGAGTCTATCCAAACCCAACGACTGGAGATCCGATTAATTTCGCGCTTCTGGAACCATCCTTATATGAGGACGAAGAGATTACGCTTAGAATTATTTCGCCAACCGGAGATTATGTGATCATCGAAGTAGATGATATGACTACGATGGGAGCACAAGTGACTCAATATTTCAGAAATCTTGCCGCAGGTGTTTATACCATTGAAATTTCATGGGGTGAACAAATAGAATACCATAAGGTAATCCTAAAAAGGTAAGCTATTCGAACTCGAAAAATTCATCCTCTTTTCTAGCTGGAGCATTGGTTCTACCTAGTCCCACAGAAGATTTAAGACCGCTAAATGTAGCCTTCCACCATCCGGCGAAGATGAATTTTGATTTGTCTCTTTGGTAATAAATCTTCCGGGAAACCTTCTTTTTAAATAGGCCTCTAGGGTTTTTATTCTTTAAAGCTGTATTCGCTGCAAAAGTGTATAAGCTAAGTTTTCCCTTTCCAGGTAAAAGGGTCAAAGTATCTAAAAATTCAACTTTTAAATCTTCATAAAAAAACTTCATTCGCCCCCAGGCTTCATTCTCATTGATTTTAAACTTCCATTTCCCATCGGTAACCTGACCAGACTTCACTCCTATGAATGAAGTACGCGTGAGAATATCATTGGCATTGGTAAGATCAAAAGCACCAAGTCGAACATCCACAGCCATCTCATAAGGAGCCTCGAATTTCATGTCTACATCTAATCGGACATCCCCCTGCCCTTCCACTAATGCTTCTGCATACATTCTTGCTTTTTTCAGAGGATAGGCTATGGTGTCAGGTGTCAAGATAAATGGGGCTATGGATGCGTTGATGTCCTCGAATTGTAAAGTCCCCACCAGGCTAGATTTGGGCACAAACTCCTGATATCGGATCTGGGAATTTTTCACGATTACAGAATCTAATTCCACATAAATCGGAAAATTCTGCATCAATTCCTGTGGCATGGGCTTGACCACTCCTTCTTTCAGAGGAAGTCTCTTATCCCTAAAAATATCCATGGACAAGCTATCCACTAATAGATTACCTGCCCTGACCTTCCTTGATTCAGCCAAAACATCGAAATCAATTTGGTCAAGAATAACTCCACTAACCTTTGCTTCTATTGCATCTGTCTGAAAACCAATTTTTCTTAAGTATTCGTATCTGCCCAAGGCTGGTCTAAACCAAATATCAGCAAGCTCCACAGATTCATCCTTAAAAGTTACCTTCCCAACTGTAAGCTTATTTAAACTATCACTGGTAAAAATGGTGTAGTTAGCAAGAGAAAGATCAAGGTTTTGGTCCAAAAAGAAATCGGCTCCCATTTCCTGTTTGCCCCCTAAAAGCTCAAGATTTAAATCCTTTAGGGTAACATTTACATTATTAAAATTAAGCTTCGGAATTGGCTGATTTTCCTTGTTGAAAATCTGAATTCCCCCATTTTCTAAAAGCACATCATCCAGCAAAATAGAACTTATGAGACCCTCCGTGCTCTGCTCTTTCTTTGGCTTCGCCAAAGAATTTTCATCTTTCACAGGAGCCTCCTTATCCAGATAAATAAAGACTTCCGGGTCAGTGAGCTTAACCTGTGTGATATTAAACGTTTGGCTACCCAGGATACTTGCCAGCTTATTGTTTTGCACCGCCAAAAAAGGAATCTGAGCTGAGATAATGGGCTTTCCAGAATGGCCTGATATGCTATTAGGTATCACCTGAAAATCCTTAAATACAGACTCATCAGTGGCAGTATTCAACTCCAGTTCAGAGAATTTCAGGGTGTGGATGCTGTCCGGAAGGGCAAAGGAAAAATCCTGTAGATCAATAGTAATTTGGTCAAACAAGCTGGAAATATTCTCCTCAGATGCAGAGATTGAGTCCAGATTAAAGCCCTGAACCAGAAGGTCAAACCTGGTTTCTATGGATTGAATATCAGTCTCCCCCAATAGATACTGTAGCTGCAAAAATGATTGATCTGCTTCAACACTGTCGATTAGAATTTTATCTATAGATGGAGGTAATTCAGGCCCATTTCCACGAGGCAAGGAATCCGCTGAGGAAGCAGATCTAAGTGCTGGGTTCAATTCTAGGTTCAGGTCACTTCCTACCACCTTTAACTTTCTTAGTTCAAGGATATTATCGAAAAGGAAGCGATCGATATTCACTCCTTCAAGGACGACTTCAGGAAGCCCCACATTCAAAATAACCTTACTTTCCAAACTAGGAGATGGCCTTAGGGTAAGATTATCAATATTTATTCTCTCAGCTTTAGAATTATACCTTATGTTATTTGTAAGCACAGTGTAATTGCCTCCTGCCAGGCTAAAAGCGTAATCTTTAAAGCTTATATCAATTTCATCTGAGAAAAAAGTTTGATCAGGACCTTGTGGCAAACCCCTCTCCACATGAAAATTCTTCAGGGCCAAACTAAGGTCATCCTCCGTGATAGAAATCGACTTTGAACCAGAGAAATTCTGATATTCAAGATCTCCTTCCAAAAAATTCAAAGAATCGATAGTTATAGACTTGAAGTATTGGGTTAGTAATGATTCTAAATCATTATCAGAAGAAATAGTCCCTGTAGAAGTTTTTGGTCTTTTGCCATATCTTTCTAGACTGATTGATGAAGAAGGAATGGTCAATAAGCCTATTTCTAAAGTTTCTTCGAAGAAAGCCTTCTTTAGATCTATATCCTCTACTGCAAAATAAGGCACATCCATGTCCATGACTGCTGTTTTATCATAGATGTTCAAAAGGCCTTTTACCTGGGAAGAATCTGGCGGAGTAATGCGAAAACCTTGTAATTCAACACGATCATTTTTAGAATCAATGATGACTTTTGTGGCAGAAAACTCATGTATATTATCTTTTAATTTTAGCCTATAATTGTCCATGTCCAGGACAAGCTCATTGGCGAGGAAAAATTCCCGCGTATTATTGACCTTTTCGGGTTCAATAAAAATATCTTCAAGCAAAAGGCTAAACCTATCGAAACCTAAATCTTGATTTCTAATTCCAGAGGAGTTTGAAAAGGAGATAACTCCATCATTTAAGTCAAAAGACTTAACCCTTAACTCCCGCATGTAACCTTCAAGCAACTCATTAATTGGGGCTTTATTTTCGGAGGTTTGCACCAGAACACTCTCATTCTCTACTATCTCCACCTGAGGGTTATCCATCCGAATTGTGGATACATCAAAAATACCATCGTTGTAAAACCGCTTAAGGTCTGCCCCGTCAATTTTCAGTTCTGGAAGTTCTACCTTAAGTAATAATCTTGGATCGGTTTCGATAAATACAGAATCTCGTGGAGATATCTTGAATCCTTTTACTGCTATCTGGTTTGTAAAACTGTTTACCGCTACACTTTCGCCCTGAATTTTATGCACACCATCTGAAAGATAGACCTCCACATCACGAATAGCCATAGATGCATCATCTCCATAAAAAAACTGATTCTCCTTTTTGGCTACATCATCTCCCAAGTAAAACTCTACCATCTTGAAATCCAGATTCCCTAATTCAATTCGGTTTTTTAAAGAATCCAAAAGATCAGAACTCACAAATTGCCCTCTATTGACCGACAACTCTTGAACTTCAATGGAGTTCAGAATCCCCTCAATAAGGTCATTCAGATCGGTTGTCCCCTGTTCGCTGGTATTTTGTGATTTATTTGATCTGGCTACATTAAAAGACGGTTCATTAAGGATTATTTCCTCTATTTCTAACTCGGAAGTTTGAAAAGCACTATTGAGATCTACTTTTTTAAGCTGTAATTCATCAAGCGAAAGCTCATAATAGGCTTGACTTTCTTTACTCCGATCAGGAATCATTTCAAATGATTGAAGATTGATCTGTTGATCAATAGAAGAAATAAAAATTCGGTTTGCTTTAATTGTATGAACCTCGTCAGGAAGCAAGAATTGCCCTTTCTCCATTTCAAATTCGAAACCACGGGCATTAAAAGGAGTGGTCCATTCCTCCTGGGTAGTCCAATTAACGTCCTGAATCTGGAGCTTACTGTTTTGTACCTGGAGGTTATTGTCAGATAGAAAGTTAAGAAAGAAAAGATCAGCATTGATGATTTCTATTTCCCGGATAACCAAAGCATTTAAAGGTGAACTCTCGATAGTTTTTCTAATCTCTCTTTCTAGAGATTTTACTGGAGACTCCCTGTCCACCGTTTCATCCGTTTCACTTTCAACGGGTTCTGAGCTTTCGGAAAATGTCAATTTGACGTTGGGGTTATCAAATTCCAGTCTTCCCAAATAGAATATATTTTCATCCGCTGAATACCATGATCCCTTTAGCGCCAGCTGATCTAAAGAAAAATCAAATAAGGTCTGATCCTCCGGTACCTGAGCCTCTGGATTAGGCTTCATGACTATCCCATCTAAAAAGACCCCACGTCGGATCAGGGATATATTTAATCGGTTAAAATCGATGGTATAAATCTCAGAAGAAGCTTCGTTTACTTTTCTTCTGGCCCAGTTAGCAAGGAGTAAATTGGATCCAAAGTAAACGATAAACTCAAGAAAAAGAACAGCTAAAAGAATACCAATGACCACCCGAAGCACACTCTTCCTCAGGCGATGACCTTTGATCTTTCTTAGTTTTTTTTCACTCATGGTTTAGCTCCCTTAGGCTAAAATAGGTAAATGCCTGAATTTTTATTTCAGAAATAAAAAAAGGCAGCGATAAATCGCTGCCTTTGCTGTAGGAGAAGGATTCGAACCTCCACGAGGTAGTTAGGCGATAGTCCGGTTCAGAATATGCTTTATCCCACTCTGTCCCATTTGTTTCGAGCTGATCGACACAAACGGGACAGATTCCTCACCCCCGAGACAGGAGGGCTTGTCTGCCAATTTCAACATCCTACAATATTATACTTCATGCCCTTATGGCATTGACATGATAGATCATCATTTCGATCTCTCTGTTGTTTCAAAAGTAGCAAAAACCCCTATTCTTTAAAATTTTGATAACTTTTTTGTCAATTTTTTAGAGTTTTTTTAATTGAATGCTGATATATCAATGATAATTCAAAATCTACCAAGAAAATAGCTGATATTTTAAAGATACTTCAATGCTCCAGTTTAATTTGGACATAAAAAAACCATGAAAATCAATTTCATGGTCTTAGTCAATTAACAATAAACCCAAAATAACCTGCTGTAGGAGAAGGATTCGAACCTCCACGGAGTAGTTAGGCAATTTTCACGAGCTCGCTAAAAACGCTTTATCCATTGACCCCCACCCCCGAGACAGGAGGGCTTGTCTGCCAATTTCAACACCCTACAGTATAAATTTTTACCCTTTTGGTATATACAAATATAGGTTATTGAATTCCTTTTTTGCAAATCTTACAACAAATTGATTAAATTTTTACAGTATTTTTAATTTTAAGTTTATTTCTTATCATTCTATTTAATTTACTATGTGCTTCTTCTAGGATTATTGCCAAATTCGAAATCAACTCTCAAAAGTCACATAGTTCTGCCATTTCTCAAGGACCGAGCTCATATCCTCTGGTAGCGGAACTTTAAAATATAGTTTCTCTCCAGTTTTGGGATGCGTAAAGCCGAGAGACTTGGCATGAAGTGCCTGCCGAGGAAGAGTTGAAAAGCAGTTTTGGACAAAGGCTTTGTATTTTGAAAACTGGGTCCCTTTACGAATTTTATCCCCTCCATACATAGCATCGTTAAATAACGGATGCCCTATAAATTTCATGTGAGCCCTGATCTGGTGGGTTCTCCCTGTTTCAAGTTTGCACTCAACCAAACTTACATACCTAAGCCGCTCAAGAACTTTCCAATGGGTCACAGCATGCTTTCCCTGACTTCCGTCCGGATAAACATCCATCACTTTTCTATCTTTTTGACTTCTTCCTACATGACCCTCTATCCTTCCTTCATCTTCCTGAGGTTCTCCCCAAACCAGAGCTAAATAGGATCTGTCAATGGTGTGATCAAAGAACTGTGAAGCAAGATTAGTCATAGCCTCTTCTTCCTTTGCGATGACCAGCAATCCTGAAGTATCCTTATCAATTCTGTGAACTAAACCCGGTCTTCCCTCATTTCCTTTCATTTCTGGAAGGTCTTGAAAATGATGAACCAGAGCATTGGCAAGGGTCCCTGTCCAATTTCCATGTGCCGGATGAACCACCATCCCCGCTGGTTTATTGACCACCAAAAGAAACTTATCCTCATAGATTATATCCAGAGGAATATTCTCAGGATACACCTCCGTATCCCTTGGCGGAGCAGCCATCATTACTTGGATTACATCTCCTGCCTTTATTTTATAATTTGATTTTTTGGTTTGTCCATTCACCAGAACATTCCCTGCATCCATTGCCTGCTGAACCTTGTTTCGGGTAGCATTTCCGATCTTTTCACTAATAAACTTATCAATTCGAACACTAGTCTGACCAGGATCGACTACTATCTTATGATGCTCAAAAAGCTCATTGTCTTCCAAATCAGATTGTTCGTCTAGGTTATTCATCATGCTATAAAAGTACAAGTATCTCCTTTAAATTTACACCAAAGTCAAATCACAGAGCCTTGCTCCATCATTCCCCTATCACAAATCAATTCCTATTCAGAACTGAATCAGGTGTAGAATTCTGGATCAAAAGATTGGACTTGGTCCATCCTGAAGTATCTGGTAATAAATTTTTCAAGTTGAAATATAATCTCGAGGAGGCTAAAATTAAGGGATACGATACTATCTTAACCTTCGGAGGGGCTTACTCAAACCATATTTATTCTACCGCCAAAGCTGTCAAGGCTATTGGGATGAAAAGTATTGGAATCATAAGAGGAGACGAGTTAAAGGTATTAAACCCAACCTTGCAAGCCGCAAAGGAATCCGGAATGCAACTGAAATTTATTAGCCGCGAAGATTACCGGAGAAAAAATGAAGAGAAATTCATCAAAAATCTGAAAGATCGATTTCAAGGTTTTTACCTCATCCCTGAAGGAGGAACAAATGCGCTTGCCATCCATGGCACTCAAGAAATACTTCAATATTCAGATGCTAAATTTTCACATATTGCTTGTTCCATTGGAACTGGAGGCACTTTCGCTGGACTCGCACTTTCTATTCACCCCGATCAAAAACTGTTGGGGGTATCCTCTTTAAAAGGAAATTTCATTCATCAAGAAATAAAGTCGCTGCTTGAAGCTTCTCAAAAAGATTTTGTTGGAGATTATGAAATCCTAGACAGCTTCCATTTTGGAGGATATGCGAAACATACCCCTGAGCTCATCAAGTTTATCCATGATTTCTACCAAAAATATCAGGTGACTTTAGATCCTGTCTACACCGGAAAGACAGCTTTTGCAATTTTAGACCTGATAGAGAAAGGGTATTTCAAGGCCAAATCAAAAATTCTAATGATTCACACGGGTGGACTTCAGGGGAATCTAGGTTTTACAGAAAGAACCGGAATTAATCTTCCCCCTTCAGGGTAAAAAAATCTTCAGATTCTTGGGGGTGAAGCTCCAAGACGCTGGCTAGAGTTAGCCGTACCAAAGTTCTAGATGCCAAAAATTTAGGAATTCTGGCAATACGCGAATACTCTTTAACCGTGATTTTCCCATGCTCCTCTATGGCTTTCATCAAGGTTTCTTCTTTCTCACGGTAAGTGAAAACCACATCTCTCGGCTGCCTACTTTTTTTAATCACTTCCCAAACTTCCTTACTGGCTTGAATAGAACGATCCTCCACCCTTACATAAGACTTTCTCTTCCCTTCTTCATATAAAAAATGTGGCCGGTTGGGACTTTGCGGAATTTCGAAAATAGCGATCCCCTTTTTCTCAGTGATTTCTATTATTTCTCGCGAAAATTCAATTTTAGGCCTGATCTCTTCCTCAATTGCCTTTTCAAGAACATAAACTTCGTCTTGGATAAATTTTTGACCGGACACAGTACCGTCATCATCCACACCTAGCAAGAGAGTGCCGCCAGAAGTATTCGCAAAGGCAATTATTTCTCGAATAATCTTTTCAGGATGAGCCGCTTTCTTTTTGAATTCAAGAGAAAGTCCCTCTCCCCGACTAGCAAGGCGTTTTACTTCGGACAATAACATGTGAAATTAATTTCCTGGTCCCCTATTCAATTCATCGAGACGCTTCTTTTGAGCTTGCCACTCGTCCCGAAGCCGCGCGGCCTCCATAAAATTCAGTTCCTTTGCCGCTTTTTCCATTTGCTTTTGAGTCTGAGCAATAAGCTTTTCTAACTTATCCTTTGTCAGAAACTGAACCAAAGGATCGGCAGCCATCTCAACTCCTGGACCAGTCGGTTCTGCATAAACCTTAGCGTTTTTCTTGCTATCTGCCACCTTCGTCTGACCCATGATTTTTTCTCTCGATTTGATGATAGTTTTCGGCACAATACCATGCTTCTCATTGTACTCGAGTTGCAAGGCTCGTCGACGCTTCGTCTCATCAATCGCCGAACTCATAGATTCTGTGATTTTATCTGCATACATAATTACCCTGCCCTCATCGTTCCGAGCAGCGCGCCCGATAGTCTGTACTAAACTTCGCTCATTTCTCAAAAAGCCTTCTTTGTCTGCATCCAGAATGGCCACTAGGGAAACTTCAGGTAAATCCAATCCTTCACGAAGCAAATTTACCCCTACCAAAACGTCAAATATCCCCAATCTCAGCTCACGCAAAATCTCAACCCGATCCAATGTCTTCACTTCTGAGTGAATGTATCGTGACTTTACTCCCGCCCTTTCCAAATACTTCTGAAGCTCCTCAGCCATTCTTTTGGTCAGCGTGGTTACGAGAACCCTCGCATCCTTTTGGATCGTTTGATCGATTTCCTCCAGTAAATCATCAATCTGGTTCTGACTTGGCCGCACTTCGATGGTTGGGTCTAATAGACCCGTAGGCCGGATAATCTGCTCCACTACCACACCTTCCGTTTGGCTCAACTCGTAATCTGCAGGAGTGGCTGAGACATAAATCACCTGATTAGTTAAATCTTCAAACTCTTCAAATCGCAGAGGCCTATTGTCCAAAGCTGATGGAAGCCTGAAACCAAAATCAACGAGGTTCACTTTCCTCGATCGGTCACCTCCCCACATGGCCCTCACCTGAGGTACCGTTACGTGGCTCTCATCAATCATCAACAAATAATCATCTGGGAAATAATCTAGAAGACAGAACGGCCTCATCCCGGGTTTTCTCCGGTCAAAATACCGGGAATAGTTCTCCACTCCTGAGCAATAACCTAATTCCCGGATCATCTCCAGATCAAACTCTGTTCGCTCTTGCAGTCTTTTCGCTTCGATAAATTTTCCTTCCTTTTCAAAGAAATTCACCTGAGCTACCATGTCATCCTGGATTTCTTTAATCGATTGATCAATCACATCCCTGCCAGTCACAAATAGATTTGCCGGAAAAATAGAAATGATGCGTTCATCTGAAATCTTCTTTCCTGTCTGCGGGTTAATCCTCTGAATCGCCTCAATTTCATCACCCCAAAAGAAAATTCTATAGCCAAAATCCGCATAGGCCACGAAAATATCCACCGTATCTCCTTTCACTCGAAAGGTTCCATGGCTCAATTCCTGATGAGTTCGACTGTAAAGTATATCGACTAGTTTGAACAAAAGCTGATTCCTTGGTATTCGATCACCTTCCTGAAGTCGAATTACATTTTTCCCGAATTCCTCTGGATTTCCTATACCATAAATACAAGAAACCGAAGCCACTACTATCACATCACGCCTGCCGGTAAGTAATGATGAAGTCGCACTTAACCGCAGTTTTTCAATCTCTTGATTTATGGAAAGATCTTTTTCTATATATGTCCCAGAGGTGGGAATAAATGCCTCAGGTTGATAGTAATCGTAGTAAGAAATGAAATACTCGACTGCGTTTTCAGGGAAAAACTGCTTGAATTCACCGTAAAGTTGAGCTGCCAAAGTCTTATTGTGGCAAAGCACCAAAGAGGGTCTTTGCACTTCCTGGATCACATTTGCCATGGTAAAGGTTTTTCCTGAACCAGTAACACCAAGAAGAACCTGTGCCCTCTCTCCCTCCTCTATACCTTCGGAAAGTTGCTTTATGGCATTGGGCTGATCACCAGTCGGTACGTATTCAGATGTGATTTTAAAATTCATAATGGATTGCCCCTTGACAACAACAATTCAACCAATTTTGGTTTAACCTTTGGCAGAAACTTTGTACTTCCCTATATTATAATAGAGATAATTCGTGCGAAGAATGATCACCAAAAGCAGGGGTACGATACTCGGGTGAAAGCTTTGCCAGCCAAAAATCCAAAAGACAACGGCCGCGTCAGCAGCAATCAATGCAAAAAGCAAATACTTCCTAACCCAGCTTTTCAGGTTTTTTGAAAGCAAAGCGAAGGCAAGAACGAGGTGCCCCGGAAAAGCCCAAAGGATATTCCAATTCATTTTAGTAGCAATGTGATCTGTGGCAAACCACAATAGGAAAATTACAATCCCGAGTAATCCCAAAATGGAAAATAACCCAAAATCAAAACCTATGTACAATCGCTTTCTGCGGTAGCCCAAATAAGTAATCGTTCCAAAAAGTATAGCTAGTAGCCACAGCAAAACATAGGGATTGAACAAGCCCCATGATTTCGGCTGAGCAGGTGGAAAATCAAGAATGATATTCGTTTCCTTGACCAGAGGTCGTATTCCTCTGATATCTCTTTGCACCTCCGCCCTGGCAAATGCCTCCTGCATGTAATCCGGAAGAAACTGAGCCTCATAAGCACTCGCTTCTTCATCAATCACAGAACCCAGTGCCAAATCAATTCCGAAATCCGCCCAAACGCTGCTGAGAATATATTCATCGATCAGGTTTCTGAAGGTTTTAGGTTCATCGGCCGGTTCAGGCTCCGCCCAAATCAAATCATCACCCAGAGCCAATTCAAATGCATCTCTTATTCTGGTGGCACAATTGTCAAAAAAGAAATCGTAGCGATAATATCTCCTCTCTGGAAGCAGGTTCACTTCCAGAAACTCCACAAGATATCGGGCCTGCTCACCGGAAATATCCAAAACCTGTTCGGTTACCCCTCTTTGTTCTGCATTATAGGCCTGAATAAATCGAGCATAGGTGGTCACAGATAGCTGGTAGTCCAGCGTTCTCCTGGCAAACTTATATAGGAAAAAAGGGGTATCGAAATCAAAAGTCCCATAATTGAAAACCATATCTCTACCGCTTCCTATATCCATAATTCGGATGGCACTATGCCCAAAGGCAGAATAAAGCTCCTCTCCGGGCTCACAGGTCAAAAGACTTACTCTATAGACCTGGGCCTGAGCCACCGAGCCCAAACAAAAAAATAACGATAAAAATAGTACAAAGGCTTTTGAGTTAAGCTTCATTTTCGTATTTTGAATTACTTTTTTAGGATTTTTTGTGTGTTAGTTAAGGCCAAAATAACTGCATTCGGCAGTATTTTTTCTTGCCGAATATACAGGATAATATTCTCAAATTTTTACTTGATGTTTTCCTGCCTGGCTATCTATGGTCAGGATATTAATTCATTTAGAACAATTAACTCTGGAAACTTTTCTGACATAGGGATCTGGGAAACTTTTGATGGCTTCACATGGAATCCCGCCGTAAGCACACCAAACTCCACGAATGATATATACATCGACCAAACCCACACATTAAATCTACTTGGTGACCAAAGTGTCAAGTCCCTTTTTATCAATGCCGAAACCGGGGCAGGCGAAAAACTTAATTTAAATGGAAATGCACTTGAGGTCTTTGGTACACTTCAGGCATTTTCTGGAGCAGCACCTGGCACACCTTCAGGTACTTGGAATTCGATTAATTGGATAGGGAATTCAATAGATAGCAGAATCATTTTCAAAGGGAATAGTAGAACCATTATTCCTAATGGTGCCTGGAGCGGATTTGCAACACAGAGTCGATATACGGTTATTTTTGATCCAGGGAATGGAGAGGTACTTACCATTGAAGAACCGATCAAAAGTATGCGATTTATTTTCCGGTCGGGTACCGTAATTCAAAAAATCGATACTTCAGTTAACCCAGCGACCTGCCCGACATTATCATTCAATTCAGAGAATTCCTTTGGAACAGATGATTTTGGTGATCTCATCATTGAGGGTGGGGCCATCTTTATTTCTGAGTGCGATGAAGATATCGTATTCAGGTCTAATACCAGAAGTGCTTCACTCTTTGAAATAAGGGATGGCGGAGAACTTATTCTAGAGGGTGACAACCCAGCGATGGAGGTTGTACAGTATGTGTTGGATGGAAAAGTAACCTTTGCAGCGGGTATCACTGCCAAATCCTTTATTGATAAATCTTTCCCTACAAGTAGTTTCGCGAATAATTTTCATGACCTCGAACTTAGATCGAGTCAAAACCTTGCCCTACCAGGAAATCTCTCAATAACCGGTGATCTCATACAAAGCAGTACCGGAAACTTTGATTTCGCATCCACCAATTTAGAGTTCACAGGCTCAGGAGAGCAAAGAGTAATTGGTTTCCCTCTTATCGTATTCAATCTTTCGCTTGACAAGGCTAATGGAGAAGTTAGCCTCGAACAGGATTTAACGGTTTTATCCAATCTTCAAATGCTTTCTGGAGGGCTTAATTTGAATCAAAACTCCCTTTCCATTAATCTGCTTGGAACAGGAGGTTTGGACTATTCAGGAGGATATTGGAGAGATCTTGCTGATTTCACCTACTTTCAAATTCCTGGCACCTTGACTGCCAGCAACTTCACTTTGCCCTTCCTGGATCAATTTCAAGGTGGAATCAGAAAAATCCAGCTTTTAGGCTCTGGTCCAACTGGAAATTTGACCGTAAATTTCACAGAGTTCCTTGGGGCTGATACTGATCCTCAATTCGATGATTCAGATGGAACAACTATTCTTTATCGTCTCTTTTCTTATTTCCAATTTTCTGGTTTAACCCCTTCTTCAGATGTAATAGAGATGAGAATTTCAGGGGATGAGCTAATCGTTAATGATGTAGACGATTTAAGAATCGTTGGGACAGGATATGCAGCTCCCGGGACAAATCTTCCAGGCATTGACCCCATAGAACTTTGGGCGAGGAGGTCAATTTCTTATCAGGATTTGGAAGGCCCCAATTTTACAATTGGAAGCTTTAGAACATTGAGTATCCTTCCTGTTACCTGGCTGGGGGTTGAAACCCAAATATCAAAACGAGGCACTTTTGTTGAATGGGAAGTAGCTTCGGAAAAGGATAATGAAAAGTTCGAAATCTATCGAAGTGATGATGGAAAAGGAGAATGGTCTAAAATCGGTGAAACAGCAAGTTTAGGAGATTCCAACAACCCAAGAATTTATACTTTTCTAGATTCGACCAGGCTCAAGTTCCAGCACGCATATTATCAAATTCGCCAGATAGACTTTGACGGGAAAGATTCATGGTCAGAGGTCATACTTTCAGAAAAAGTACCTACCCCAAACCTTCAAATAAACCCCAATCCATACCACTCTGGAAAAATATCAATTGTAGTTCCAGGGCTTTCCGAAAATGAAACGATCTATTTTTCTATCATCGGAATCGGCGGACAAATGATTAAAGAGGGGAATGGAACCTTAAAATTTCTGGAAGATTATATGACCGCTTTGCCACAAGGATTATACATAATAAAAGTTCACAGCTCCACCTCTTCCTATCTTACCAGATGGATTAAGAGATAGCGGCCAATTCTGAAAGAAATTCCTATCTTCAGATTTAAGCCCAGCCCAATATGACCATACTTCTGGTATTGCTTAGTATTCTGATTCTGGTTCTACTTATCGTTTGGGCCAAGATCAATCCCTTTCTGGCTTTTTTGATTTCTTCCATCTGTGCAGGTTTCTTTTTGGGCCTGCCAGCCGGAGAAATTGCATCCTCCATTCAAAATGGTATTGGAAGTTTACTTGGAGGTCTAGTCATTGTGATCGTCACAGGAGCGATGTTAGGAAAGCTCGTGGCAGAAAGTGGAGCGGCACAGAGAATCGCAGGTTCTTTAATGAATGTGTTCGGGGCCAAATACATCACTTGGGCGATGACTCTAACCGGAGTAGTGGTAGGTATTCCGCTTTTCTACAGTGTTGGATTTGTCCTATTAGTTCCTCTTGCCTTTACTCTGGCCTATCAATATAAGCTGCCTGCGGTTTATGTAGGTATTCCACTTTTGGCAGCCCTTTCAGTGACCCACGGATTATTGCCACCACATCCTGCCCCGGCCGCCTTGGTTGGCCAATTCCAAGCAAATATGGGACTTACACTTTTGTATGGAATGATAATCACTATTCCAACAGTGATAATAGCTGGGCCTATTTTCGCCAAAACACTTAAAAAAATTTCCGCAAAGCCACTGGAAACGTTTCAGGCAGAAGTTAAACCCGAGTCTGAACTCCCCTCAATCGCAAATAGCTATTTAACTGCATTACTTCCGGTTTTCCTTTTAATCATTACCACGGTTCTAAATTTGAACACTTCTGAAAATAGTGTGCTAGCTCCTTTTGTAAATTTTGTCTCCGAGCCAAGCATAGTCATGCTGATTTCTATATTGGTAGCCACATTTACACTGGGGATAGGTAGAGGTTTTAAAATGCCCAAGGTGATGGATATTTATACTATCGCCACCAAAGACGTTGCTATGATACTTTTGATAGTGGCTGGTGCAGGTGCCTTGAAACAAGTCTTGACGGATACAGGAGTAAGCCTGATAATTGCTGAGGCTTTAAGCACCTGGCAAATGCACCCTTTGATTCTAGCCTGGTTGATTGCCGCTCTGATTAGAATTTGCGTTGGTTCAGCTACAGTGGCAGGTTTAACTACGGCAGGAATCATCGCGCCATTGGTGAGTACAATGAATGTGGACCCAAACCTGCTAGTTTTAGCCATTGGTACGGGAAGTGTCATCTTTTCCCACTTTAACGACTCAGGGTTTTGGCTTTACAAGGAGTATTTTAATGTAAGCGTTAAAGACACACTTAAAACCTGGTCACTTATGGAAACCATCGTGGCTGTAGTCGGACTTATCGGAGTTTTAATTTTGGACCAAATAATTTGAAAAATATGGATGCAGATAAAAATTTTGAGTCACTTGGATTGACTTTGCCACCGGCACCAAAACCACTTGGAGTTTATAAGCCATGCTTAATCGATGGAAAATACCTTTACCTATCGGGACACGGCACGGTAAAAGAGGATGGATTTCTTATAGTTGGGAAGGTAGGTCAGGACCTCAATACTGAAGAGGCAAAACTGGCCGCCAGACAGGTCGGGCTAGCTATGCTTTCCACAATAAAAACCAACCTTGGCACACTTAATAAGGTGAAGCGGGTAATCAAAGTATTAGGTATGGTGTATGCCACACCAGATTTCGGAAAGCACCCATATGTGATCAATGGCTGTAGCGAGCTTTTTGCTTCTGTATGGGGTGAAGAAAATGGAGTGGGTGTCAGATCCGCAATAGGGATGGGATCTTTGCCTGATAATATTCCAGTGGAAATTGAAGCAATGTTTGAGCTAAACGAAGATTAACTCTTTCCAGTGTCGACCAAGGCCTTGTACGCTTCAAATATACTCATCACATCTTTGACATAGGCTACCGCCAAATGCCCTTTGGCGTAGCCACTTTTTACCAATGGATCTTCATAAAAGACAGGATCATTTTTTCTGGCAAGATACTGACTGACTGCATCCCAGCTTTGGGTATTTTCACCGTATTTAAGCGTAAGCCTCCAGGCATCTTCCACATGTCCATGACCGACATTATAAGATGCCAGTATAAACTTAATTCGCTCGTTGCTATCCGGAACCCTAGTTAGCCAGAATTTATCCAAATAAGCAAGATACCTGACGCCGCCAAAAAGGGACTGTTCAGGATCATTGGGGTTATCAACTCCAAATCGCTCCAGAGTCACAGGCATTAATTGAAGCAATCCTCGAGCCCCAGCATAGGAGGTGGCAGAGGTATCGAAGCGCGATTCTTTATACACCACAGAAGAAAGAAGTCTCCAGTCCCACCCAAGGTATTCTGCTCCACTTTTTATGATTTCATCATATTGGGAAATCCGATCCCCAGCAATAGAAGAAAATGGACTATTACTTCGAAAGTATCCGTTTTTTGAGTTTAAAAAATACTTGGCATAAAGATCAGGAATAAAACGCTTCTGCTTATCCTCAATCCATTCATTTAAAGAATTAAGTAGCTCCTTAGAGTTATCTCTGGTCACCCAGCCCACTTCCCCAGCTTCATTAACTACCCAGGAAATATCCAGGCCATCATAATAGGTAGTATTGGCCTTAGCCACATTTTGGTCCGCCATGGTCCAATCAATCTCCTCACTGACTACTGCATCGATAAGAGCCTCCTCATGTCTGGGGTCTTCCAGGATAGTGAAAGCTAAATTGAGAGTGTCCCGAATCGCCTGAAGTTGGTTTTTATAAGCAGAGTTCGACCTCACGTAAATGGTATCGTTTTCGAGTTCCTCCCAGTTTTCGATTCGACCAGATTTTGCTCTGCCTACCAAAACAGTATTCATTTCGTCGATTGGAGAAGTGAAGGAGGTGTTCTTTTCGCGCTCAGGTGTTTTTTCCAGATTCATCGCGATGATATCTACTTCGCCGCTTTCTAGTTTATCAAAAGCCTCCTGAATGTCGGAGGTCAGTACCAAATCAAGCCCCACTCCAATTCGCTCCGCATAATCCCTGAGCAATTCATATTCATAGCCCATTCTACGGCCTCTATAGATATAAAAGCCCGTGGTATTATTATCAACAGCAGCGCGAATAAATCCCCTTTTTTGTATTCCCTGAAGATCCAGAATATACCTGGGTTCTTTAAAAGTATCCCCAAAGTGCTTTTCCAAGAAGGTACACTGAACCCCAAATAAAAGGGTCACCAAAAGTGTAGAGATTAAGGAAATCGTTCTTCTCATTCGTTAGAATCCTTGGATTCAGAATAGTACGAAGTCCTTTTAGACAAATGCTATGCCAAAGCAAAAATCAGAGTATCAGACAGATAGGTTAAAAAGTGCTAATTCCCCAGAACTTCCTCGATGGGCTCAAAACTATTTGAGAAGTAAATTTTGCCAGATAGTCTGAGCAATTCAATCTCCTGTTCCTTGATATTAAATATGGAAGTGATCAGTCTGTTTTCTGCACTTAGAAGATTAACCTGCGCATCCCGAAACTCTAAATACGATGAAATTCCAAGTCTAAATCGTTCCAGGGCTAATTCAGTGTTCTCTTTTGCCACAGCATAATTCTTTTGCTCAATCTCCAACAGAGCTTTATTGGTTTCATAGGTATTAAAGGCTCGCTGAATGTCTGAGCTCAGCTGAACCTCATATTGATCAAGTGCATAGTCAGTAATTTTTCGCTGAACCTTTGCACTCTGGATTCTGCGATTAAGCGTGAGACCACTGAAAAGATTCAAAGTGATATTTCCACCATAATTAAATCCTTGTCTTTGGTTTTGCACAAGAAACCCCGCATCAGAATTAAATGTGTTGTTATTGTAGCTTCCATTCAAATTTAGGGTTGGAAGCCTCTGAGCTCTCAGCTCTTTTTCCTGCAAATAGGCAACATTCTCCTGTCTTTGAATGATCAGGAGCTGCTTATTTTCTAGGAAAGCATTCTCTTGTAACTCCATTAAATTCAAGTCTTCCCCGATTAAAATGGTGTCGTTCACCACAAATTCTGTATCAGGTTCGAGAGCAAGTAATTGGTTTAAATCTACCTTGGTATTTTGGATAACTTGCTCTTGTGCCCTGAGCAAAGTCAAATCCGAATAATAATCTACCTCTGCAGTAAGAAAATCCCTTCGCCCTGCACTTCCTAATTCATATTGTGCCTGGGATATATCTAGTCTCGACTGGCTTAATTCAAGGGTTCTTTCAAGAACTTCGTATCTCTGCTGCTCCAAAACAAGACGATAGTAGGCAGAGGAAATATCAGCAACCGAATTTTCTACAACCACTTTCGCGTCAAGCTCGCTGATTTCATTGAGCTGACCAAGACGCTTCATCACAACAAAGCTCTCTGGCCGGAAACCATAAATCGCAGCTAAAGTGAAGTTCTCTGTTTGACTTTTGGCCCCATCAATGACTCTCGGCTCGGGGTCGTTCAGAAAGGTTTGTTCTACATCTTCACTGCCATAATTTCTGGTGTATGTCGCGTCCAACTGGGGCATAAAAAAGTCCCCAACCCCTATTTTTTTGTCAAACTCTGTGATGTCAATATTTTCAATTGCAATCTTGACATCAAAATTATTCTCCAATCCAAGTTGAATTGCTTTCTCTAAATTCAATTCTTCTTGAGCCTGGGAAATTCCAGACCAAAAACAGGCGGCTACTAGTAAGTAATAAAATTTCTTCATTATACTCTGGCTAAACGACCTTCCTTCGAGGTGAGGTATGTGTATACAGCAGGGATGATAAATAAAGTAAGAATGGTAGCAAAGGCTAGTCCTCCAATTACGGTTGCTCCCATAGGAACTCTACTTTCTGCACCGGCACCAAGTGCCAAAGCAATAGGTAAAATCCCCAAAATTGTAGATAAACTAGTCATCAAAATTGGTCTGAACCGAGCAACTGCCGCTCCATATATAGCCTCATGAATACTCATTCCCTGAGCCTTTCGCTGATTAGCAAACTCCACGATGAGTATACCATTTTTGGTCACCAGTCCTATCAACATGATAATACCAATCTGACTGAAAATATTCAGGGTGTAATCAAATGCCCAAAGAGTTCCCAAAGCTCCAAACAAGGCGAGCGGAACTGTAAACATAATAGTCAGGGGATCTCTAAAACTCTCAAACTGAGCAGAAAGAACCAGATAGATCAAAACCAGGGCAAATAGGAATGCAAACAAAAGACTATTACTACTTTCCCTGAATTCCTTTGAAGGGCCAGAAACATCCGTAGTAAATGTTTCGTCCAAAACGTCAGCAGCAATCCGATCCATTTCCTCCAAGCCATCTCCTATAGTATAGCCTTCAGCAAGGTTAGCTGAAACAGTAGCCGAAACGAATCTATTGAATCTGTACAATTGTGGAGGTGTACTTTTCTCAACTACGCTCACCAGATTATCAAGCTGCACAAGTTGTCCATTTTCAGCCCTTACATAGAGCATTCTAAGATTTATGGGTTCATTTCTGTCCTCAATTTGCATTTCTCCTACTACCTGATACTGCTTTCCATTCATGATGAAATAGGCGAATCGCTGACCTGAAAAAGAAAGCTGCAAAGTTCTGGCAATTTCCTGTACGGAAACTCCAATATTTCTAGCCTTCTCTCGATCAATCTCAATTTCCAGCTCCGGTTTGGTGAACTTGAGATTGATATCTGAGAAAATAAACTTATCGCTTTTACCCACTTCTTCCATAAATGGAGGAATGGCTTCTTTCAATTTTTCAAGGGTCTGGGCCTGGAGAACATACTGTACCGGAAGCCCTCCTCTCCTATTTCCTATCGACTGTGGTTCTGAAGCAAATGCTCTTACGGAGGTATATCCTCTTAATTTTTGGTTGATTTCATTGAAATACTCATGCTGCGACTTTTCTCGATTTTCTGAATCGGTGAGAATAAATCGTACAAATCCTGAATTAGTACTTGCAGTACCAAAGCCTGGAGAGGTTACGGAAATCAATCCCGTCACTTCTTCTTTTGAGTACGTGTTGAGAAAATCCCCAACCATTTCATCAATCACCCTGTCCATATATCCAAAGGTAGCTCCCTCAGGTCCGGCTAACTGAATTCTGATTTCTCCTCTGTCTTCAGTTGGGGCTAATTCTGTTGGTATGCTTGAAAACATGCTGTAGATCCCAAGTCCCATTAGAGCAATCAATGGAAAAGCTACCCATCTGAATTTCATAAACCAACTTAATGCCTGGTCATATTTATTGTTCATCCAAACAAAACCTGGCTCTGTAAAATTGTAAAAAGCATTATGCTTTTCTCTTCTCTTAAGTAATTTAGAACTCAGCATTGGAGTCATGGTCAATGCCACAAATGAGGAGATGATGACCGCACCAGCTACCACAATTCCGAATTCACGGAATAGTCGTCCGGTCGTCCCTGTAAGGAAAATTACTGGTAAAAACACAGCCGCCAATGCTACGGTGGTTGCGATTACCGCAAAGAAAATTTCTTCTGCCCCCTTTTTGGCGGCATCCAAAGGCTTTTCTCCCTTTTCTATTCGGGTGTAAATATTTTCAAGTACAACAATAGCATCATCCACTACCAAACCAATGGACAAGACGATACCCAGAAGAGTCAGGACATTGATAGAAAAATCCATCAAATACATGACAAAAAAGACCCCGATAAGAGATATCGGTATGGTTAATACTGGGATGAAAGTTGTTCTCCAATCCCTGAGAAATAAGAAGATAATGGCAACTACGAGAATAAATGCAGTGATAATGGTTTCCTGCACTTCTGAGATTGAGTTACGAATGTAGGTGGTGGAATCAAAGCCAATTTCCAAACCAACATCAGCAGGCAAATCTTTTTTGATAAATTCCAGCCGCCTGTAAAACTCATCAACAATCTCAATATTATTCGACCCAGGAAGAGGAACCAGAACTACTCCAACCATGGGTACTCCATCTCTCTTCAGTACCGTTCTCTCATTGAGTGCTGCCAGCTCTGCCTTACCTACATCTTGGAACCTCACAATATTATTTTGGTCTTCCTTGATGATTAGCTGGTTAAATTCCTGAGGAGAGGCCAGCCTGCTTTTTGTCCTCACAGATAGCTCAATGGTTTCTCCTTCTATTCTTCCAGAAGGTAGCTCTACGTTTTCAGATTGAACTTTCTGAAGCACATCTAGCGGAGTCACTCCATAGGAAGCCATTTTCAAAGGATCCATTCTTAAACGAATGGCATATTCTTTTTCACCCCAAATCTGGACCCTACTTACTCCAGGAATCGTTTGTAATCTTTCTTTGAAGATATTTTCTGCAATGTCAGATAGATCCAATAGACTTCTTTCATCACTTTTTACATTGAGGAAAACAATAGGCTGAGAATCAGCATCTGCCTTAGAAACCACAGGTGGATCGGCATCTGGAGGAAGATTTCTTTGTGCACCTGACACTTTATCCCTCACATCATTGGCGGCAGCTTCCAGATCAGCTCCAACATCAAATTCTACCGTAATACTACTCGATCCGTCATTAGATGTAGAGGTAAGAGACTTTATCCCTTGAATACCATTGATCGCCTCTTCCAGAGGTTCTGTGATCTGTGCCTCTATCACATCGGCATTAGCACCTACATAATTTGTTCTGACATTAATGACCGGGGGATCTACACTGGGAAATTCCCGTATCCCAAGCAATGAAATCCCGATCACGCCAAAAAGCACAATCAGAATGGACATTACAATGGCAAGGACTGGCCGATTGATACTTAAATTTGATAAGCTTGCCATATTAGTTCAATTTATTGATTTGTAAATCAGTGCCTGTTCTGGCCTGGAGAACTCCAGTAGCCAAAACCAAATCACCTTCTTCTAGCCCACTCACTATTTGCACCTGATTTTCAGTTCGAGTCCCAATTTCTACTGTTCTTTCTTGCGCCTTATTTCCCTCACCTACTACAAAAACTTTATATCCCTGCAATTCAGGAATAACTGATTCTGCTGGAACCATCAAGGCATTATCAATTTCATTTAGTACATAATTGATCCTGACAAACATTCCTGGTAGAAACTGACGGTCCTTATTTGGTGCTTCCGCTCTGAGCCTTAGCGTCCTGGTGGCAGCATCAATCTGCGGCTCATAGGCATAAACTATTCCTTCAAAGACCTGATCAGAGGACTCGTTAGTGAAAAAAACTGTGGACCCTAGCTTTACCATATTGCTGTATCGTTCGGGAATGGAAAACTCAATTTTAATTGGATCCATATTCACCACTGTAGCAATCACATCTCCGGTTCCGATCACGGAGCCTTCACTTACCTGCCTTAAGCCCAAAACACCATTGAAAGGTGCTCTAATTACAGTTTTTTCGATCTGTGCCTCCACTAGCTTAAGATCTGAAAGCGTGGTATTATATTGGTTCAGAACTATATCGTATTCCTCCTGACTTATGGCCTCACGAGCAAGAAGCTGCTTCTGTCGATTTTCCTGACTTTCAAAAAGCTTTTGAGTGTATTGTAGTCTTTGATACTGTGCCTGAAGCTCATCATCATTGAGGTAAAGTAATGGGGCGCCTTTCGTCACATATTGGCCCTCCTTAAATGAAATCCGAGTCACAAGTCCAGAAACTTCTGGTCGAAGATCCACAACTTCGTTGGGTAGAATAGTACCGGTAATGGAAAGCTCATTTTTTAAAGTTTGCTTTTTCATTTCGACCACATCCACTGGTAAACCCTGTGGTGCAGATGATTCAGCTACCGGGCCAGAATTTTCATTAGAATTCCTGCTATTCCATCGTGGGTAAAAGAAGGCAAGGGCAACGATAACAATGATCCCTACAATCAGGATCGTTTTAGTTTGTTTGTTCATAGGTTTGGTTCCAAAGCAATTAAACTTGCTGCTGGATAAATTTTAATGATAAGCTATTAAATACATCGGGTTGCTGCACATTGACTACATGACCACACTGATCCAACACCTTCAAAACAGAAGCCTTGTGCTTTTTCACCATGGTTTTCACAGGTTCTAAAAACATCACGTCCTGATCACCCATTACATATAAAGTTGGAATCCCTAGATCAGATTCCTTGAAATATCGAAGCAAGGGATTGATGTCCTTTGTCAATTTGAACCAACGGATAAATTCTTTCTGACAAAGCTTCTTTGCTTCCCTGACAAATAAATTTCTCGATTCACTATGCTGCTTTCTGGGCATAATGATGAAGGCAAATAATTGATATAGCCACATATAAGGAATCACCTTTTTAAAAGTATTTCCAAGGAAAACCAGCAATCTAGATTGAATGGTTAATCGTGTCACAGCACCAGCCATAACCAAGGATTTGACTCTTTGAGGCTGCATTTCTGCAAGTTGCCTCGCTAGAATAGTCCCCAATGAAACACCCATAAAGTGGGCTTTAGGAATATTAGCATCATCCAAAACTTCAATAATATCCTCAGTTACCCCTTCAAAAGTATACTCCTGGTTATAGATTTTCTCCGGAAGATCTGTGGACTTTCCATGGCCTCTAAGATCAATCAACAGTAAATTGAAATGCCTCTTGAAAAATTTAAACTGCTTATACCAAACGGCAGAAGATCCCCCGGCTCCATGAATAAACACGAGCCACTCTTTACTCTCAGGATGATTATATCGTTTGTAATAAAGCATTTCTGATAAACTACTCAACTCGGATAAAAGTTGCCTAAGTGTAAAAGTACCGATTGATATCGAGTGTTAACAGGACAAAAAATAAGGATGGCAAATGTCATCCTTTAATGGAAAAAATGGATGATACTTACATAATTGGCTGTCTAAAAAGTCCAACCAACCGTAGTCTGGATTACATAATCTGATCTGCTCGCGTTCTCTGCCGGCTGATTATCATAATTATACGTTCCACCCACTTTGAGAAACAAGTCCTTCACTATGGTGTACTTAACATCCACACGACTATCAGACCTGAATCTTCCTTTTTGCGTTATGCCAGAAAACCCTATGAACTGGCCTTGTACACTCAACTTATCAAAAATTTCCCTGCTAAAAGTAAACCCATACGTCAATTCCGAAGACTGGGACGTCTCAGCTAAATTGGAGAATCGCTCCAGATTCAAATTCCACCCAGCAGAAGTAGAAAGTTCTTGCTTTGGTTTCTGAATGACATACCATCCTGAACCCAGTTTCAGATCCATCCTTATATCAAGAAGTTGTTCGGTGTTACTTAGAAAATTTGCTCTAGTCAAAGCAAACCAGCGATTTGTAATCAGATAAATTATCAAAAGCCCTCCATCAGTTCGGCTAATGTCCTGCGTTTCGTTTTGAGTGGATCGAATGCCATTAAAACTTACCGCAGTAGCAAACCTCCCTCCTTGATAACTCAACCTGCTTCTTAAGGCCGTTTGTCGAAGCTTATTAGCTTTTGCCAAATTTATTCCAAGGCTTACATCTCCATCCAGTCGATTAAAAAAACCCTTTTTTTCTATTTCGATATGAGAAATTTCGCCCTTCCCTATTTTTAATCTTTCGACACCATAAAATCTATCCGAGGTCCTTCTTTTCAAGTAAATCTGAAGTGGCCTAAAACTCAAAGAATCTCCCTCCAATCTTTCTAATTCCACCAAAGCCCTTTCCCCTGCATTCAAAG
The DNA here is from genome assembly GCF_030403435.1 of Algoriphagus sediminis. Lineage (GTDB taxonomy): Bacteria > Bacteroidota > Bacteroidia > Cytophagales > Cyclobacteriaceae > Algoriphagus > Algoriphagus sediminis. The sequence goes on along the minus strand of NZ_JAUEPH010000005.1, from coordinate 9,841 downwards.
TAAATATGAAGTTTCGATTAGATTGAAGGCCTATTATTTCATTCCAATTTAGTTGAATAGTAGCATTGGCATAGCTTGGTTTTATTGAGAGTGTACCTTTGGATAGTTGTTTGATTTCCCCAATAATCCTATCCCCATTTTCTATAAAAACAGTGTCTTGGACGTTTTGGGCAAAGGAAGAAAAAAACACTCCAAAAGTCCCGATTAAAAAGAAAAAGAGTATTTGAAGTGATTTTTTTGAAACCATCAAAGCCAATTTAAAGCTCCCAACCTACTGTAGTTTGAAAAATGTAATCTAGAGTTGGAGCGCCTTCTACAGGCTGATTATCATAGTTCAGTGTAGTTCCGAATTTCACATAGAAATCATCTAGAAAATCATATTTAACGTCAAGAGCAAAATCCGTTCTTAATCTGCCTTTCTCTGATAAACTCGGGTATACCGCGACATTGGTTAAAAGGTTAAAATCACCTATATCATAAAGATTTAACTCCGAACCAATAAATGCTTCACCCGATTGCCGAGTCGGTGTATCATCAAGAAAGACTTCATTGTTAAAGTTAGCTCCTACCTGAAAAGCGAAGTAAGTTCGATTAGTTCTGGTGAAATACTTACCCACTGACAGTTTATTTCCTGTTCTTAAATCTAGCAGCTGTTCAGTATTAGATAAAAAGGTAAAATTGTAAGCCAGGAACCAATCTTTAGGTAAAAAGAAATTAAATGCCACTCCTCCATCGGTTCTTCTGATATCCTCTACTTCGTTCTGAGAAGACGAAAGCGAGTTGACGCTTGCCGAGGCTTTCCACCTATTTGCCAGATAGCCCAGACCACTTCTCAAGCTTACTTGTCTAAGGTTATTTGCTCTTGTAAGGCTCCATCCAAAATCAATATTAGCAGATAATCGGCTCCAGAAACCCTCGTCTAAAGAATTCAAGTAAACGATGTCTGCAATTGGGACAAAGGCGACAAAGTCTGTTGGTTCATCCTCCTCATCGGCTTTTTTCATTTTTATTATTTTGTCAGGGTTATAGTAATCGATTCGCACTTGTCCCTCCTCCGTTGTATTTAGCTTTCCATTATATCGAACCCCTTCAGTCGTGGAAATTAAAAAATTTACATTTGAATAAATCTCAGCAATTTCAAGCCAGGTCACCTTAAAGTCAGAATCGGAGTAGTCTGTTTCAATGGTCAATACTCCTCGATCCATTGATTTTATCTCTCCTACGATGTAATTCTTGTTCTTCAAGACCAAAGAGTCAGTCTGTGCTGAGACCTCATAGCCAAGAACAAATGTCAAAATCAAGAGTACAAAAATTTTTCGCATAACTGCTAAAGGTTGGTGAAGAAGCAAAAATAAAAAAAGCATCCCTTTCAGGATGCTTTTTTTAAAATATCTGGATTGATATTAGTTGAAAATATATCTGACACCCACTTGCATTCTCCATGTATCACTGAAGGAAGTAGAAGTTCTGAAAGTCTCTGTTGGGAAATCAGAAGTACCAGGGATGGTGGTTAGCCTATACACTGGTTCATTCAATTGGTTTCTTCCTCTGTAGCTAAGCGGGTTTTCCTGATTAGCAAATTGTGGAACGCCCCATTCAGAGTTGAACAAGTTTCCTATGTTTAAGATATCGATGGACAGCTGAAGTCTATTCTTCTGATCCTTGGTAAATACCAAATCCTGAAGAATTCTGAAATCAAATCTATTCAACCAAGGTCTTACCGCACCATTTCTCTCTGCCACAGAACCTCTGTTTTCTCTCAAATAGTCATCCTGCTCAATATAGGCATCGAAAAGTGTCGCTTGCTCTGCGGCGGTGATGGTTCTTCCTCCTAATTCAAACTCTTCAAAATTCAACTCGCTTGCACTATTTGGAATATACATCAGACGATCAGAAGCATCCCCAAAGTTGCCCGCATAAGTGTAAGAGAATCTACCCGCATCAGAACCTTCGTAAAACAACGAGATCGTTGTATTATCAGACTGATAAGAAAGATTACCAATCACTCTGTTTGGAACATCAAATCTGGAAAAACCGAGAGCTGGATTATTTCTGTCACTTGCTACTGCCGCTGGCCATAGTGATACTGCCTGAGAACCTCCTGCTGCATCAAGATCCTGTGATCTTGATCTAGTGTAGGCTGCCATCACATTCCAACCACTTTCAAATGACTTCTGAAGTTGAGCTGTGATGGAATAGTAGTTTGCATTTTCCTGTGCATTAGTAAGGAAGAACACATTCCTGAAATCAGGATCATTAGAATAGTTTGTACCCTCCCAATATGGTCTTTGATCAGGACCCGCAAGGGTTCCATCAGGAGTTCTCAAAACGGCGTTGTAAGCTATAGGTGTGGAAACATCTCTCGAATAGATAAATTCCAAAGTACCGATGATTCCAAATGGAAGCACTTGGTCTACAGCAAGGTTTGTTCTCCAAACTTGAGGAAGTTTGAACTCCTCGTCCGTCAGGTTCAACTCATTGGAAAGAGACTGTCCTGGGTTTTCTGGGTTACCAAAGGTCACGTCTGGATTAAACACATAATTAGGACCAAATGCTTCAACCACTTCTTCTCCCTCGTAACCAATTCCACCTCTTACTACTCCAGAACCATTTACCTGGTTTGAAAGCCATACGAATGGAATTCTTCCAGAGAAAATACCTGTACCACCTCTTACCTGAGTGGTTCTATCACCCTTAGCATCCCAGTTAAATCCGACACGTGGGGACCATAGTGGGTTTACCTTTGGGAAAGTACTTACGTCTGGAGTAATCGTTCCGCTTGGAGTTTCGAATGTTTTATTCAAATCATCCAGAAGCTCGTTTCTTGGGATGTCGATTGGATAGAATGGGAAATCCACTCTTAAACCACCGGTCAATTTCAGGTTTTGAGTTGCCTGCCATTCATCCTGTACATAAAGTCCGACCTGACCAAAAGCAGTCTGATCAGTAGGAGGAGTAGTTGATCCATCCAAAGCAAATGAGGTAGCAAAAGTCTCTGGGTATGTACCAGGAGTTCTGTTGATTACAGTTTCCACGAAGGAATCATAGGAGAGGAATCTGTAATGTCCATTGAAGGTTGGATTAAAAGCGTTATCAAAGGTCATGTACTCGAAATTCACACCAAATGTGTAAGTATGGTTTCCTTTGAAAAGGGAGAAGTTATCAGTAAAGTTGAAGATATTATTCTCCAATAAGTTCCCCACGGTAAATAGCTCATTTCCTACTGAAGTGTAGTAAAGTAAGTTACCGGCCTCATCTGGTTCAAGAATTTCAATGAAAGGGAACGCCTGTCCACCAGGTATTCCTCTTTTTGGATCCGTTATGGATGTGTAACCAATATTGATCTGGTTAGACATATTTGTGCCGATTCTGGAGTTCAATTCAGCCACCCATGAAGATACATTTCTATCATTCGTATAATTTGAATTTCTAAAGTTCATCGCCTCTATTCCGGTCCTGGAAGTATTTCTATATCGGGTAGAAATGAAGCGAATGGAATTACGATTGGTAGGTACATCTGTAAACGCTGTGTAGTTGTTGTATCGAACAGAAAGGTTATGCCTGTCATTGATGTTCCAATCCAATCTTGCATTAAACCTAGTTTGCTCAGAAGCAAAAGGATAACCTTCATAAGGACCTGTCTCATAATCGTAAATATTTCTCAGATTTTCTCTGATAAAATCCAAATCTGATGCTTGAACTCTAGATACAGTCAATCCATCAGGCTCTAAGCCAGGTCTTGCAGCAACTTTTGTAAAGCTTGGAACAGCCTCAGTTTCTTCCTCGTATGAAACGAAAAAGAAAAGTTTATTCTTAATAATTGGGCCACCAAGACGGAAGCCAACAATTTCATTCTTTGAATCGTCTATTGGAAGTCGTGTATCTCCTACTTTATCGCCGATCATCTGATCATTTCTCAAGAAGTAGTAAGCCGACCCAGAAAACTCATTAGTACCGGATTTGGTGATTGCATTCACAGATGCACCTGTAAAGCCTGCCTGCCTTACATCAAATGGAGCTAGGTTTACTTGCACTTCTTCTATTGCATCCAATGAAATCGGGTTAGATCCTGCAAATTGTCCTGAGCCTAGTCCAAAGTTATTGTTGTAAATATTTCCGTCAATTGTGTAGTTATTGAATCGGTTAGAAGTACCTGCAAATGAAGTTCCGTTTGACTGAGGAGTCAATCGAGTAAAATCATTGATACTCCTGTTGACGGTAGGTAATGCATTGATGGTTTCATTATTTAGGTTCAGTGAAGCACCTGTTCTGTCTGAATTCATCACTGCATCCTGACTGGCTATCACTTCTACAGCTTCAAGTTCTAAGCCATCAGCTAATTCAGCATTGATTGTATATTGCTGACCTAGTCCAAGAACTATTCCTTCGAAAGTCTGATCTTCAAAGCCCACGAAAGAAACGATGACCGTGTAAGGACCACCTACACGCATGTTTGGAAGAACAAATCTTCCCTCAAGATTACTTACAGCCCCATATCGGGTACCAGAAGGCTCATGTGTCGCCACCACGTTGGCACCTGGGAGTGCTTCACCCGTTTGATCCACCACGGATCCACGGATACTGGCAGTGGTTACACCTTGGGAGAAAGCCACCGTGCTTGCAAAAACAGCAATCAAAGTGACGATCAAAGGTTTAAGTAGATTTTTTCTCATCTTTAGTTGATTAAATATTGATGTTCAAAAGTTGCACAAATGTAAAAATTACAACTTCTTTTTAGCCAGTTGTTTAAATTAATTTTATCTACTTTTTTTTACAAAAATTAACAAAAAATTAACATTAGAAGAAAAATTTAATTTGTTTGAGTTACTGAATTTAATAAGTCATCAAACTTATATTTCAAATTTTTGCTAAATAACGATTTTTTATTTTGTGAATTTTTGTTAATTATCTGATTTATCTTTCCTATTTTGTTTGATTCCTAGACTCGAACTCATACCCTCCTTGAATATTTTCGAAGATTGAAAGATAAAAATATCATATGGCTGTATTTATTCCTGATCGCCACCCTCGTGGATTTGGCCTTTCTGGTAGAAGGTAATGCTGAGTCTAGGATATACTCAAAGCCATTCATCCTTATTGGATTAATTATTTATTTCTTCCAGCTATCAAAGCCAATCCGAGGTACTCTACTCGGGAAAGCTATTTTGAGTGCTTTGATTTTTAGCTGGATTGGAGATGTACTTTTGCTTTGGGAGAACCTTTTTATCTATGGTTTGGGCAGTTTTCTCATTGCCCAGGGATGCTACATCATTGGTTTTAAAGTAGCTCAATACAACCCAGAGCGAATTGGAAAAGTAAATTTTATCCGGACTTTTTTTCTCAACCTGCCGATTTACTTTGTAGGGGCTTTTGTATTCTACCTGATCAACCCGAATCTGGGATCATTGAAAATACCGGTTGCCATTTACATTATTGTAATCGTGATGATGCTGACCACAGCCAGAGAGCGATTTAAGAACTGTAATCCAGTCTCATTTTGGCAGGTATTCATTGGAGGGGCTTTCTTTCTAATATCTGATGCTATTATTGCCTTGAACAAATTCTACGAGTATCACCCCGAAAGTGATATAATGATTATGGGGACCTATGCCATCGCCCAGCTACTTATAGTTATGGGAATTCGCACCCATATCCTGAACCCCATAAAAAAATGAGGCCGAAGCCTCATCCTTTTACTTTTTATTTTTCAATTGAATCGATAACTCATCTAGCTGCTCTTGGCCTATGGCACTAGGTGAATCTATCATCACATCCCGGCCGGAATTATTCTTCGGGAATGCGATGTAATCACGGATCGAATCTGATCCCCCAAAGATGGCACATAGCCGGTCAAACCCGAAAGCAATTCCACCATGGGGCGGTGCTCCATATTCAAAAGCTTCCATTAAAAACCCGAATTGCTCATTCGCTTCTTCACTAGTAAAACCCAAATGCTTAAACATGGTACTTTGAGTTTTCTTATCATGAATCCTTATGGATCCCCCTCCGATTTCCACTCCATTAATTACCAAATCATAAGCATTAGCTCTTACTTCTCCTGGATTAGAATCTAAAAGAGGTATGTCTTCCTTTTTAGGGGATGTGAAAGGGTGGTGCATTGCATGGTATCTACCAGTCTCCTCGTCCCACTCAAGCAATGGAAAATCTACAACCCATAGTGGTTTGAAAACATTCTTATCCCTCAAACCAAGTTCATCTCCCATCTTAAGCCTCAATTCCGACATCTGCTTTCTCACAGGATTAGTATCTCCACTCAGAATCAGAATTAAGTCACCCGGTTGAGCGTCGAATCGCTTTGCCACCTGCTTCAAATCATCCTCAGAATAGAATTTACCCACAGTAGACTTTAATGTCCCGTCCTCATTATATTTTATATAGACCAAGCCCTTGGCACCAATCTGAGGACGTTTAACCCAATCCGTCAAAGCATCTAACTGCTTTCTGGTGTAGGTTCCCGCTCCCACTGCACAAATACCCAGAATTTTCTCTGCCTGGTCAAAAATCCCAAATCCTTTTCCCTGCATTAAATCATTCAGCTCCTGGAAACGCATTCCAAAACGCAAATCAGGCTTATCATTTCCATACCATTTCATCGCATTAGCGTAAGACATTCTTTTTACTTCTTCCAGTTCGATTCCTCTCACTGTCCTGAATAAATGTTTTGTCAAACCCTCAAATGTTTCTAGAATATCCTCCTGATCCACGAATGACATTTCGCAGTCTATCTGGGTAAACTCTGGCTGTCTGTCTGCCCGCAAATCCTCATCCCGAAAACATTTTACGATTTGAAAATAACGATCAAAACCACTCACCATTAATAGCTGCTTGAAGGTCTGAGGAGATTGAGGCAATGCATAAAACTCACCCTGGTTTACTCTGCTCGGAACAATAAAATCACGCGCACCTTCAGGAGTTGACTTAATCAAAACAGGGGTTTCCACTTCAATGAAATCAGCAGAGTCCATATACTTTCTGGTCTCTTGCATCATTCTATGTCTTAGCTGTAGTTTTTCACGAATGACATTTCTCCTTAGATCGAGATATCTATATTTCATTCTAAGTTCTTCACCCCCATCGGTTTCATCTTCGATAAGAAATGGAGGAAGCTTTGCAGGATTAAGCACTTCCAACTCAGTTACCTTTATTTCAATTTCTCCTGTTGGAAGATTCGGGTTTTTCGAAGTCCTTTCTATCACCTCACCTTTCGCCTGAAGCACAAATTCACGACCTAAATCAGCAGCCTTTTCCAAAAGCTTTGGATCGGTAGATCCTTCTTCAAAAATAAGCTGAGTAAGACCATACCGATCTCTCAGATCCACCCAGATCAAACCTCCTTTGTCACGGACTCTTTGTACCCATCCGGACAATGTGACCTGACTTCCTACTTGATCCAATCTAAGCTCCCCGCAATTGTGTGTTCTAAGCATTTTTCAAACTTTTATTCGGCCGCAAAGATAACTAATTGAAAAAGATGCAAAGTAAATTCCCTAAAATTTGATCTCTTCTTCCTCTCTTCTGGATCAGGGAATGATTTTTGCTAGTTTTTGTGGAGCTTTCAAAATATCGGGTATTAAAAAACCGTTACTTTTGTAGCTAGTTAATTAAAAAAATCTAACTTCCTCAATTACTTCAAATCAGACGCGCGGATGAATAAAAAGTGGATGGCCTTGACAGCCGGTATAGTTTCAATAATTACACTTTCAGTTTTTTATTTTTTCGATAGTGCCAGCAAACCAGAAGAAATTGCTGTCGAGATCCCAGAAGAAGAGGTAATAGAGAATAAGGAAAACCTGGTTTACGGAATTGATGTGACCGGTTTAAATATTGTAGAGGGTGAAGTTAAGAGAAACCAGACACTATCATCCATTCTCAGCCCGTTCAATGTTTCTTTCGCGACGATTGACGAATTAGCGAAAAAGTCAAAGGAAATTTTCGATGTCAGAAAGATTAAATCGAATAGGAAATTTACTATTCTAACGCCAGGGGACTCGGCTGTGGCCAAATATTTTATTTATGAACCCAATCCGGTGGAGTTTGTGGTATTCGACCTTGACTCGCTTGACATTTATAAAATTGAAAAGCCTGTTGAATTAAGAAAAAGAGAAGTAGCCGGTTTAATCAACACAAGTCTTTATGTAGATATGGTTAAGCAGGAAGTTTCTCCAGAACTTATTGACCTCTTCGCTGATCTTTACGGTTGGTCCGTTGATTTTCAGGGACTGCAAAAAGGCGATAAATATAAAGTCTCCTTTAAAGAGAAAGTCATTGACGGTCAGGTTGTGGGAATTGAAGGAATCGAAACTGCTCTGTTCGAGCACAAAGGACAGACCTATCATGCGATTCCTTTTGAGCAAAATGGTGAATGGAATTTCTTCGATGCAGAGGGTGAAAGTTTGAAAAAGGCATTCCTGAGAGATCCAGTAAAATTTACCCGAATCAGCTCAAGATACAATCTTAGAAGATTCCATCCTGTACAAAAAAGATATAAGCCTCACTTAGGAACTGACTATGCTGCGGCCACAGGTACTGAAATCAGGGCGGTGGGCGATGGAACCGTTACCCATGCTACCTACCACCGAGGTAATGGAAACTACGTCAAAATAAAGCATAACGCTACTTACACCACCCAATATCTGCACATGTCAAAGATTGCGAAAGGCATGAAGCCAGGAACAAGAGTGAAGCAAGGACAGGTGATAGGATACGTAGGAAGTACTGGTTTAGCGACAGGTCCACACCTTTGTTTTCGATTTTGGAAGCATGGAAAACAAGTGGATTGGCTAAAGGAAAAGATCCCGCCATCGGAGCCAATTCTTCCAGAAAACTTGGTTGCCTTCGAATCAACAAAATCTCAATATTTACAGCTACTCGCTTCTATTCCTTTCCCTGAAGATCAGCAGAGGCTATTGGCAGAAAAAGAAACTATGGCTGAGCCAGTTTCTACACTTGACTAAAAACCACCGTGAGCGAATCTGATTCCATTCGCATCAATAAATACCTGAGCGAGGTTGGGTATTGCTCCAGGAGAGAAGGTGATAAACTCCTGGAACAAGGCAGAATTCGGATTAATGGAAAAAAGCCTGAGTTAGGGACTAAAGTAAAGCCAGGGGATACGGTCACAGTCGATGGAAAGCCGATAGGAAAGCCCACCCAAGATCACACATATATTGCTTTCAATAAGCCAGTTGGAATTGTTTGTACTACAGATACCAGAGTAGAAAAAGACAACATTATTGACTTTATCAAACACCCAAAAAGAATATTTCCTATTGGAAGATTAGACAAAGAAAGTGAAGGGTTGATTTTTCTAACCAGTGATGGAGACATTGTTAACAAAATCCTCAGGGCCAAAAACAATCATGAGAAGGAGTATATCGTGACGGTTGATAAACCTATTAATGCTCAATTTCTTAAAGGCATGGCCAAAGGTGTTCCGATTCTTGATACCATTACCCAACCTTGTACTATATCTAAACTCAGTAAATTCAAATTCCGGATTATTTTGACACAAGGCCTAAATAGGCAAATCCGGAGAATGTGTGAATATTTTGGCTACAGTGTAAAGCAACTAAAAAGGGTAAGGATCATGAACGTAATGCTTGACATACCTGTCGGAAAATGGCGTGACCTGACGCCTGACGAACTAGCAAAAATCAATGAACTAACCTCAGACTCCTCAAAGACATTTGACGGATAAACAAAAGCCCCTCAAATGAGGGGCTTTCTGTGTTATGTTAAGTCTTGAATTATTCTTGGCTGAGGATTACTCCTCTTCCATCGTATCCACTTTCTTCTTTCGACCTGTGTAGCTGAAGCTTGA
>NZ_JAUEPH010000004.1 GCF_030403435.1 Algoriphagus sediminis | reverse complement strand
GGTACCGAGAAGAACATTGTGATCTCGGGTACACTTCCGGCAGGCACTTCAGTAGCCTATGCAAACAACACCAGAACGGATGTTGGAACTCAGGAGGCTACGGCCACGATCGCAGGAAGCAACTTTAATGATCTGGTATTGACCGCTGATCTGACGATCACTCCGGCCGATATTGCAGGAATTACCTTTGATGATGGAAACTTTGTCTTCGATGGTACCGAGAAGAGCATTGTAATCTCCGGTACACTTCCGGCAGGAACTTCGGTCGCCTATGCAAACAACACCAGAACGGATGTTGGAACCCAGGAGGCTACGGCCACGATCACAGGAAGCAACTTCAATGATCTGGTATTGACCGCTGATCTAACGATCACACCGGCCGAGCTGATGGTAATGGCAGATGAGGGACAGAGTAAACTCTTTGGTGAGGCTGATCCTGAATTGACCTTTACAGCTTCAGGTTATGGAGCGGGTGATGATGAGTCAGTATTTACCGGAGCTTTAAGCCGAGAGGCTGGAGAAGAAGTAGGTACCTATGACATACTCCGAGGCGACCTAGATGCAGGAATGAACTACACGATCAGCTTCTCTGGGGCCGAATTTGAGATCATCAGTAATGATTCTGATGGAGACGGTGTTCCGGATGATGTAGAGGAAGAAGATGGTACCGATCCAAACGATCCAGATGACTTTAAGGATTCCGATGGTGATGAAGTGCCGGATTATGTGGAAGAAGAAGAAGGCACCGATCCGGAAGATGGATCAGATTATTCTGATACTGATGGGGACGGAGTTCCAGATTATAAAGAAGAGAGAGAAGGTACTGATCCAGAGAATGGCTCCGACTTCGCAGATGAAAATGGAAATGGAATTCCAGATTATCTTGAGGAGAGATCGGTCGTTGAATTTATCGCACAAAGCATTGAAGTTCCATGGGGTACTTTGGAAGGTGATCTTCCAATTCCAGATGAGGTGATTGCGATTACCGGAATGGGAGCATTTATCAATGTTCCGGTGGAATGGGATCTGACAGGATATAATCCATTTATTCCTTCGAGCAATAACTTCTCAGGTGAGGCCATGCTGCCAAGTGGACTGTTTAATGCTTTGGATTTGAACCCAACATTGGAAATCACTGTAGCTGCGAAACCTGCACCACAGGATGTGACCTTGAGTAGCAACAGTTTTGTAGCCATACCTGATGTGTTCTTCCAGGAAATAGGGGTGTTTACGGTGATAGACCCAACAGATGATATTCATACGTTGAGCTTATCTGAAGGTGTGTTGGATAATGACTTCTTCGAGGTGATAGATGGAATCTTATTCTGGAGCAGCGCGGAACAGGCTCCGGGCAGAACGACTTTCACTATCCAGCTGAGTGTAGTGGATCGAGCAGGAAATGTTCTTGAGAAGAACTTCCAGATCGAACGACAGCGCACTCCACTGGATCAATTGGATGTGCCGAATACCTTTACTCCGAATGGAGATAATGTAAATGATCTGTGGGGTGTTCCCGCTCTGAGATACTACGAGGGTGTGAAGATTTCTGTCTTCGACCTGGGTAACAACAGGCTCTTCTACACCGAAGATCCGGATCAGCGATGGGATGGAACCTTTAACGGTAGTCCGCAACCCGTGGGAGCTTATCTGTATGTGATCGAGGTCGAGGAGACCGGAGAAGTAAAAAGAGGAATGTTGAACCTGTTAATTGATTGATGATGAAGAAGCTAGAGAAAAATCAGTCAATGAGAAGGGAAAACAAAGAATCACTTTTTAACCGTCAAAACATGAAACGAGTAGTAAAACCAATAATGTTGATCGGGGTGCTGACCTTGTTTATCCAGGCCAGCTTAGAGGCTCAGACGCGGAAGTACATCAGTCAGTTTAGTCACTTCCAAAGCTACTATAACCCCTCTCTCACGGGCTATGAAGGAAGTGCCGTACGGGCTTTTGTTCGGAACCAATGGTCCGGAGTGGATGGTGCCCCAAGGACTTATTTTATAAGTGGGGAGCTGGATTTTGGAGAGTTGGGTGGAAATGAGGACCCGGCATTGATGGGAAAGAATGCGATATCGATTAACTACCGTCAGGATAACTATGGGGCCTTTAGGGAGTCAGAAGTTATGCTCGGGTATGCGAGTAGAATACGACTGACTGAAAAGCATAATCTTAGACTGGGAGTGGGGGTTAATTACCAGAGTGTGAGACTGGATGGGAATGAGTTATCCGCTGAAGACATGAATGACCCTACCATTTCACAGTATGCGGGATCTTTTAGTGATATGCAGATCATTGACTTTAACCTTGGTATTGCCCTCACGCATGCGAAGTATTACTTCTCTTATGGAATGCAACGGGTGAATGGAGGAAAGATCATGTCAGGAGATGAGTTTATGGACGGATATCCGGCGAGCTCTGTTTTTCAGGCTGGTTATCGTGAGGCCTTAGGCCCAAATATGGCGGTGATATTCAATGCTTTCTACCGAACCCAAAAGGATTTGGAGGATAATTTTGAAATGAATTTGAAAGCCTTACTAATGGATAGGATTTGGGTAGGAGTAGGGACAAGAGTGAATTATGCCACCAATTTACAACTAGGCGTGATGACCAAGAGAATCCGACTGGGATACGTTTATGAGTTTCCTGTGGCAGGTAGTTATCTGCTTCCAGGAAATACACATGAATTTACTGCGATCTTCAGCCTATTTAGAGATAATGTCCGAAGAACTGACAACGAAGTGTTGATTTGGTAAGAATACTTTATAGCAAAAAGCCTCGATTTGAATTATCAGATCGAGGCTTTTTCTTTTGGGAAAGTCCTCATTCAAATTCCACAATAGCTGGCTTTTCGGGATTATATAAATCATGGTCAACTTGACCTATTGCACCTTCAACAGTGCCTCTTTCTGTCCTCTGCCAAATCAGCCATCCTTGTTCTTCCCAGACTTTGGGGACTTTTGGTTTATCTACTCCATATTCTGCAACCCATAAATGGTATTCAGCCAGTTTTCCGTCTGATAGGTACTGATCTCCAAATGAATGATTGGTGTAAACGATTGGCTTAACCCCAAGCTCTGCTTCCACATATTCCAACCAGGCGAGGACATTTTTTTCAAATTCTTCACGTGTGATTTCACCCTTGATTCCTCCAGATTCTAGATCCAGAACTGGAGGAAGGTCTCCCTTTTCGTATAAGGCATTAGCCAAAAATAGTTTGGCTTGCTTTATTGGATCGTCATTTGACATAAAAAAGTGATAGGAGCCATGGACCAAACCAGCATTTTTAGCTCCTATATGATTTTCTTTATAGTCTGGATCCACATAGGTTTCTCCCTGAGTAGCTTTATCGTAGGCAAAAAGAATTCCTGCCTCCTTTATTTCATTCCAATCAATATCTCCCTGGAAATGAGACACATCAATTCCAAGTCTCGTTTGATTCTCATTTTTCTCAATTGTTTCAGGCGCGGTGTTTTCTGTTTGTGGAGGTGTGCTTTCCACAGTTTTGCTTTCTTCATTTGAACCACATGAAAAAAGAATCAAACCAAAACATATGACCCAGATTAAACTTCCTCTCATGATTCCTTACTTTTTTGATTGATTAAAGCCTTGATTTCCCCTGCAGTTTGTTCATATTTCTCCAGTATGGCTGCATACCCAAACTGTCTTTTTACCACGACACCGATCAGATACCAAAAGAGTAGTGGCAGTACTAGAAAGATCACGATGATGTTTCCTATAAGAGCTACCGCGAGTTCCAGTCCATGCTGTCCAGCGAATCGAAGTACATCAATGACATCCTTGCCGATTTTTTCCAATTCATCAGTCACCTCATCCTTTCCTTTGATAAAATCATCTTCAACCTTGTCAATGATATTAAGCTTGCCATTATTTTTCTCCTTTTGCTTGGCAATAAGGCTGTCCAACTTAGCCTTTTGCGAATCCTTTTTTGTTTGTATAGAATCTTTGGTCGCGGTGAGATGGTCCTTTAAATCAGATCCTAAATCAATACTTAATTCTTGGGAAACATGTGCTAATGAGTGAGTATACATTGCGATTCCAGGAGAAATCAATAAACCGATTATTAGGATTTTCCTGGCTAGTTTTTGATAAGAAGGGATAAAAAGCCCTGCGAAGCAAATGATCAAAATTGCTTTGAATACCCACCAGTGACTAATTTTCAGTAAGATCATTTGGATAAGAATGATCACATCTGCTGTATTAAGATAGGAGAGTAGGGAATCGAAATCTCTTTCTATTCCAGTCCCCCATGACTTGATAATTGGGATGGATTCAGCCAAAGGTAATACTACGGTTTCCAGCTCATACAAGGCTGTAGTGGCTAAGGTGATTTCTTCTGCAGCCTTGTTTTCAAAGCTCAATGCGTAGTTTAAAAATACATTTGTCACAGACCCTAAAATCAGAAGCCCTGCAAGGATTTTAAATCCATAATTTTTCAAAAAATCTTTCATCCTCTCGGTTAAATAAAAGTGTTAAAATCAGCAAAGCTTTACCTATAAAAAATAAAGGTCTTCAAAGACAGAAAACTGTGCTTTAAATATCCCTGCCACCTTAATCAAATTAGATATTTAATCTGAAGAATAAAAGTTAACCATCAAGAGTTTATAAACTGATTTACAGCGGTTAAAGCGGTAGAAAATCAAATTAGAAACTCAACTTTTTGACCATTCTCAAAGCTTACCTCTTCTGGCTACCAATTGTTTCCGAATCTGGTTTGCCCTCTCCTCCGAGATACTATAATTCCACATTACCAGTACCGCTAGTCCGGCGGTAACTACGGGTACGATGACATCTGCGATTCTAAGCTGAGTCAATGTTTCCATGGTTTGTGTCGCAGCATTTTGATCCCAGCCGACAATTTTCAAAATCAGCCCTGAAATACCCAAGGCTAGTGCCGTCCCAATTTTCACCATAAGCCAATAAACTGCACCGAAGGTTCCTTCTTTTCTGGGCATTCCATTATTCAGCTCATCCAAATCACATAGGTCTGCAGTCATACTCATCATCAGTGTGAAAAGTCCACCAATTCCGAATGACATAAAAGGAATTTGAATGAACATGAGCCAGACGATGTCAGGATTAAAGCCCCACCACTTCATAGTGTACCCTATGATTGAAATTGAAGTGGAGATGAGGAAGGCGTTTTTCTTACCCCATTTCTCCGCCATTTTGGTAATTATGGGTATCACAATAAACATGGTTGATGCTGCAGCGAGAGTATTGTACCAGGCTGGCCATTGTCCGGCAGCACCATAGTCACCATTAAACATATAATAAACAATGATAAACAAGGAGAACTGTGCAACGATCTGGAATCCGTTGAATACCAAAAAAGTTGCTCCGCAAACCCTAAGAAATTCCAGATTCATTAGAATTTCTTTCATACCCTTGAACAGTTTTGAAAGGTTTTCTTTGAGGGCGGAGAATGAAAGTTCTGATTGACCTGTTAGGTTGGTCTGATCTATTTCTTTACAAAGCAAAGCGGGTAGCACCGCCAAAATCAAACAGACTAATCCTGTAATTACGGCAACCACCCGCACACCTTGCGTTTGGGTGGGGAAGATGTTTGGCTGTGCAATGACCCACCAAATCCAAGGAGCAATCATCCAGGCAATCTGACCAATGATTTGTGACGAGGCCATTAGCCTTGTACGTTCATTGTAATCTGAGGTCATCTCGTAGCCGAGACCAATAAGTGGTGTGGCAAAAATTGTATAGCCGATATAAAAAACGAAAGAGAGGGTAAGAATATACCAAAAATGAAAGGCGGAAGAATCTTCTGGATTCAATTGCCACATGATCATAAAAGTGATACCAGTAATAAATGCCCCAAGGAAAATATAAGGTTTTCGTCTTCCCCATTTTGACCGAGTATTATCTGTGATATACCCCATGATTGGATCAGTGATCGCATCCATAAGCCGAGGAATAGAAGATAGTAGAGCAGCATCCAAGGGATCCATTTTGTAGGCTACCACCAAATAATACATGAATGCTCCAAGTGCTGCAGGGAATAACTGGTTAGCCAGATTTCCGGCTCCGAAGGCAAATTTTTGCACAATGGGAACAATGTCCTCCGGTGCGGTTTTGTATTTCGACATTTTGGGTTTGGTTAATTCTTAGCTCTTTTATCGAATCATATTTGGTGATCAGATCAATTTTCAGTGTAGTATTTTTTGACCACCTCAAAGGTCATCTTTTTATTGAGGTCTACATCCACAATCCCCCAATACTCTTCATTAGGAGTGCCATCATAAGGTACACCACTACTATTTGGAGCCCAGCCCCCTATATCATATTTTTCTGGATTTTCTGCTTTCCAGAGTTCATCGCTATATGCAAAAAGTGTTACGCCAGCACTTATTTCCAGATTGGAAAAAACCGACTTAAGGATGTTTGCATTTGCATCAGCTTGGGCTCTTTGATTTTCTCCTTCGTCATAGCCCATTTTGCTGATGGTCATATAGCTGTCGCCTCCTGCCTCTGATAGGTACATGGGTTTATCGCTTATTGAAGCCCACTCCGAGAAAATATCAGTTGGATCATCCCATCGGTACACATTCATTCCCCAAATGTCAATGCTTTCGCCCATGGCCAGAGCTAAAGAATCTGGTAGCTCTCCATGCGCGGTAGTCACTGGAATAAGTGGATCTATCTCGTGAATCTTTTTTGCAGCATCATTCATGGCCTGATACCAATTTTTAATTTCTCCATCAAACCACTCAGGGTGATAATTAAACTCATTACCAAGCTCCCACATGAGGATGGCAGGATGTCCCTTAAACTTTTCAACATAGTCTGCGTAGGTGCCAGAGAGAATATCGTATTGACCATCTTGGTTGTAGCCAAAGCCAATGATCACCATGATGTTTTCCTCAGCAAACCGATTCAATACCTCTTCTTCAATTATTGGTGAGTAAACCCGTATCGTATTTATACCAGCTTCTTTCAGCAAATGAATATGTTCATCCAAGTTTTTGAACGAGCGTTCAGTGGAGCCTTTAGGAACTGGATTAAAGCAAATTCCTTTAATCACGTAAGGTTCTCCATTTACTAAAATATCTCTGCCTTCTATTCCTATTTTTTGCTTCGGACTTTCTGGATCAGTGGCTTGGTTTATTATTTGTTGTTCCCGCACAGGATTGCAGGAGTTAAGGACGGTTGCTGCATAAAAAGCTATCCAAGCCAAAAGACCAGAAATTGACTTACACCCTGATAGAAACAGTAATCTTTTCAACTTCTCCATTTCTTTCAAATATTGATTTGCTCAAGTCCTCACCCAAGGAAAGATCTTTTAAGATTTTCTGTCCTCCTTTGGACATGGTTATTGAAATTTGATTTTCATTCCCCAATTTATAGAGAATTGGTATTTGGCAATAAGTAAAGGCTAAGGAGCCTTCTGGTAGTTCTATGTTCTTGAATTCCCCTCCTAAAGTAAGATATTCGAAGGATGATGAATGATTTAAAAATTCACTTTTCGACAAGAGTAAAGGATTGAAATGGATTTTATTATCCTTGATAAATACACCTAGTTCTCCAAACCTTGTCAATACATCTTCCTTCACTTGTCCTGTCATACCAGGTTGTTGAGCTCCTTTACCTAATGGAGTATGTGAATAGGGGTCAGTCGGAAATGCTCCATACAATTTTGGGTCCTTATGCAGGCCTATACCTTCCATGACCTGATAGTAATGATGCTTTAAGCCTTGTAAAGTCTCTGGGTCAATTTTTTCTCCCTGTGCTCTAAAATAGGTCTCTTGAACGGCCAAGGCCAATTTCGACACCATATGCCAATAAATAGATCCCAGACCCTCATATCCATAAAATGTACCTGACCTACCGGTGAATTCTTTATGGTTAAAGACTTCTTCGAAAATTTCCCCCAAAAGATGTTTTTCTTTTGAGGCTAGCTCTTTGTACTGATCATCAAGTTTTTCAAAGCTAGCGTACAGACTATTGACATTGTTGAAGTTTCCATTAAAATGAAAATCTCCTTTTTTATCCTTTTCAATAATTTGGGTGTTTCCATTTTCCAGCATTTCGGAAAATAGAATGGATTTTTTTACAGAGGAAGGAGGAATTACGTTTCTATCTAAGAATTGTGGTAAAATCTTGTTTGGGTAAAGAATATAGGTGTTTTGGTCTTTCCTGTACAAAGCACTCTCTCGAAGAGAATCTAGGAGTTTTAATGACTGCTTAGGGCTTAGAAATCCTGAACTTAAAACTGCCACTTGTCCTTCCAACATAACACTAAGACGACCAATACCTACGCCATCTTCATTCTTTTCGAGTAAGTTGTATGAATGATACATACCATCTGATCTTTCATTCCTTCGGATCGAGTGATCAAGATAGTCTGTAAGGTTTTCACAAAAAGAAATCAACTTATTCTTGGTGATTTCACTCTTTGGACCCCTGAAACCCTCGTTATAAATAGAGCTTCGATAATTGTCTCCGGCTGTTCCAAGGTTACTTATAAATTTCTTTCGATCGGAATCTGAGAAACCCACATCTATTAAAGGTCTGAAAGAATCCAATCCTTTAGTAATTGAATCAAAGAAGTCGGACAATTCAGAGGAAACATTTATACCCTCAAAATTGCTTTTCTCGAGAAGCCTTGTCAGGAATGAATTGAAGCGCTTCATGTAGTACAAGGTCACCATAGAAATACCATTACCTACCAATGCATTGTTGGCATCGTTCCATTCTGGCCGTTGGGTATTCATCCAGATTCCACCTTCTGGGATCAAATTTGATGTCTTGGCCAACAGGGTGGCCAAAATCTTTTCCAAGAAATTAACCCTGTGAATATCTCCAGCATTGTTATAAAGCAGGGCTCCGTCTGCACCTATCTTTCCCCGAAGTTCCCTGATGGCCTTATCTGAATCTTCATCAAAGATTATAGTATCCTTGGAGTTATCATAGATTTCAGAAAATGACTTAATCTTGTATGGAACATTCGCATAGACGAAGATTTCCTGGGTAAATAATTTTGAAAGCTCACCTTCAAAATGCTTTTCCGAGAATTCAAGAAATTTAAGTAAGTAGATCAATTGATGATCGCCCCAATAACCTATATAGGACCAAGGGTCATCAGGCTCGATAGTTTCCCAATCAAAACCATCCTTTGTTAATCGATATGGATTATAGCCATCGAATGTGGAAGCATTGAGGAATTTGTAAATCATCCCTTGAATAAACTCCGGGTAGGAGTGAGCCAAAGCCTCCCAGTTTTGAAAAATATCCCTCCAATTACCCTGATAGTCTAATACTTTTTTTCCCTCATCAGTTTTGATATTTATTGAGAACTTATTCCAAGGACGACTTGGGTCCCCATGCCTTCGGCTAAATTTAAGAGGTAAATATTCTACTGCTAATCGAATGAAATCTGGATCTGTAGAATTTTCCGTAAGTTCTTTGATTTGTTGAAGGCTAACCTTCTTAGGAAGACTATTTAAAATGGCTTTTTGCTCTTCAAAAACCTTTTTACTTGCCTTTTTAATGTAAGGAACGAAGTCACCTTTTTCTAAGAAATAGTTGTCATCAAAAATTCCACCACGCATGATGTTAAACATGGTATTGGCAAAATGACGTGCATCCCGTCTTTTATCTGATGTTAATTGTGAACCATCAGCTGAATATGTCAGCCTTTTAAGGTTTTCTGTTCCCTCCAAAATACTTCTTTCCAAATCGGTAGAAATATCTGAGGTCTCCTTGATGTATTCGCTAAGATTGACTACTTGTGATGGACCTTGACTTACATTGGCGACAGTATACCAAATTTTATTTTCCTTTGGCGAAAGCTCCAATTTTGAATGAGTGAAATAGGCTCCTCTTTCTGCTCTGATGTCCCTTTCAGAGTGAATATGCCTTCCTTGGCGAAAATTTTTAAGTTGTAAGGATGAGATCAGAATATTTTCAGGATTCAATCCAGTCTGCCAAACCACATTAGCCTTAAGTGCTTCACTAGGTTCTGCCTTGTCAACTATGATAGCACTTAGGCTGAAAACCCCCAAATTGCTTTCTGCAGAGAGTTCACACTTTTTGTAGGCATCAATAAGGTTACTACTGGTCTGCTGGAGGTCAGGATCTACTCCATGGGGAAGGATGTTTTGAATCCCATCTAGTATCTCGAGCTGTACAGTTTTGCCAGAGTGATTGCTGATTTTTGAGGTTTTGACAAAACCAAATTCATCACTGCTTCTCCAGGAATATTCAAAGGTAAGCCCCAAGTCTGCATTGATTTCTTCAAAAATGATCTTATTCCCCAACTCATTTTTATATAGGTTTCTTCGAATCTGATAAACTCCTGTATAAAGTTCAGAAAACGGCTCCCAACATTTAGTGTGTTCAATTTGACGGACCTTAAGAACAGTTTTACTACCAGTGTGCTCAAATGACTCTGTAATCTTATCATCTGAATAGTATGGGAAAAGAGAGTGTTGATTATTTCTTCGTCCGGCGGTTAATCCTCCAGTGCTGGATATAAAAAGCCAATGATCTGAATCACTGACAATGCTCATAAAGAAAGGTCTTAACTGGTCTACATCTGAAATTTTAAAAAAACCTTCTCCTTCAATCTCTAAATATTCCATCTAATCCTAATTATTAAACTCCTCCCATAAAGGAATTCAGAAAAGCCTTAGTAAAGAGGTCAATATACTCAAAAAATGGATTTAGGATTATTGAAGTTTCCCTCCCTAATTTGATGAATATAGGAAGGGACTATAAAGCTGTTGGAATATTAAAATCACGACGGGGTAAATAAAAAAAGCCTTCGAGAAAATCGAAGGCTTTTTGTCGGGGTGGCAGGATTCGAACCTACGACCTCCTGCTCCCAAAGCAGGCGCGATACCGGGCTACGCTACACCCCGATCCAAATCAGCAGAGAGTGGGGGATTCGAACCCCCGGTACGGTTTGACCCGTACGACAGTTTAGCAAACTGCTGGTTTAAGCCACTCACCCAACTCTCTGTTTGCGTTTTGGAAGTGCAAATATATAGGAATTGCCCTGAGAATAAAAAACGGATTCAATAGCTTGAAGATATTTTTCATAAAATATTTATTCTGCCATATAATCTCCAAAAAATACCCAGTGCTGGGTATTTTTTCGAAACTCCTTTTTATTAGTTTTAACGAAAACCAGCTGTCATGCATATCCAAACCAAGTCTTCATCCATTCTAATTGAGAAACCATGTGCTCAATCAAGTTGTGTGG
The DNA here is from genome assembly GCF_030403435.1 of Algoriphagus sediminis. Classification (GTDB taxonomy): domain Bacteria; phylum Bacteroidota; class Bacteroidia; order Cytophagales; family Cyclobacteriaceae; genus Algoriphagus; species Algoriphagus sediminis. Next base: position 535,522 of record NZ_JAUEPH010000004.1, on the reverse strand, counting down.
TGATTAAATGTGACTCTGAAATTGAGTTGATTAGGCTTTTTGGCTCCCTAAGAATAGAAAAAACAGATGATTTTAATTTTCCATACAAGGTGACCACATGTAAGCAGGAATATGCTGATGCTTTACTATTGCTGATTAAAGAGATTGATTACGATGAATTTTTTATGAGTCGAGTTTAATTTTTTTTAGTTGATTGAAAAAATGCTTTTCAGTGATGAAAAGCATTTTTTGTTTGTTTATGTACTTTTTCTTTACTTCAAACAGTAATAAATTCTGAAAAATAAGTTTTAAGCTAATAATTATTCGAAAAAATAGCTTTTTATTTTAGAATATTTTTTCAACCTTTCGATTTGGAAAGTCCCTTCGATTCGGACTTGTTCTATCCTTACCATGATTAGTCTTTCAAATATTGACCAGATAATCCCCGGTTTTCTAAGGGGTTCAGAGTTATTTAAATTGGTGGTATTGGACGTCGATGGCAATGTGCTGCAGGGAAATGACTCATTTTTATCTTCGTATTCTATTTCTGTTGGAGACCATTTTGGAAATTTTCTTTCCATAAAATCTGAATTGAAGTTTGAGGAGGTTCTTGAAAACTCAATGCTTTCACCAAAAGAAAATTTTAATGCGGTTTTAGAATTGAAATTAGAGCAAGGCCAGATTGAAAGTCTTGTTTGGGAGTTTTCGGTCCTAACGGATAAGGAGATGGATTTGATGGGAATGGTTGGGATAGGTGTGAATTTAGATTTAATGTCTGAGTCAAGACAGTATTCCGGATTTTTGGATTTGTTAGCTCAAGCCAACCTTACTCTTAATAGGGAATGGAAGGTGATCAAAGGGGATAAGGAAAAACTAGCCTACATGGGACTTAATATTGATGATGTTCTGGGACAGGACTTTAGAGATTTTTTAAGTCCATCAGCAAGGCTCGCTGATTTTTTCTCCGAGAACAAATACAATAGGTTTGATCTCGATTTGAAGATGGGGAGGTTTGAAGTGATTTCTATAAAGGAGCAGGATGAAATGAGTATTTGTTTCATCAAGCGCAAGGGGAAGCCCACTACTCCTGATTTCCTCTCAAAACTTCAACTCGAGTCTATTCCATTACCGGTATGGATTCTCGATCAGGATGGCATTTTAATTCAGCAGAACCAAAAAGCAAAAAGATTTTCCCCAAAGATTAATGGTCAAAATACAAGAGAAGGGAAGAAATTTGAGATAGGTGGGGAAGAGTTTGAACAAAGCTTCAGTCTATGCCTTTCAAATCGTTTTGCAAAGTATAGCTTATCTCTATCCGAGGAGGATCAAAAGACCAAAACTATACATTTTTCAATGGCTTCTGTGGAAATTGAAAATGCAGGATATACCTTAATTTTAGTCCAAGCGCATGATTCAAATGAGCCAGAGGAGTTGATGCGATTAAAACTCGAAAACAAGAAACTCAAGGAAGTAGCTTTGAAGCCATCCTATATTCTCAGGTCTCCTCTTTCATCGATGTTGGGCCTGCTTGATTTGATTGACTCTGATCAATTAGATCCTGAGAATAAAAAATACTTCTCCCACCTCAAACCCTTGGCAAATGAACTTGACCAAGTGATTAGGAAAAATGCCAAAAAATTAAGTTCGCTGGATTAATTTGTTTCAGGGAGTTTTGTCTTTACCAGGTTTGGATTCAACTGAAGGACACCGGAATTTATACCTTCTGCAGAAATTAGAATGCTGCTGGGTCCAGTGTGAATGACTCCTTCATTTTGCCCCAAATTTAAGGGGCTTCCCAAACTATACCTTCGGCCATTTTTTCCCAACATGTCGTTTGAAAAGGTTTTAGTTTCCCAAATAAATGTATCTGACTCAAAGCCATCAAGGTTGTAACCGATTAGGATCAATTCATTTTGATCGTTAAGGCTTGCCCCGGTCACCTGGCCTTTCGTGTCAATGCTTCCGATTTTTATCGCTACCCCATTTGTACTGTTTTCTTCAAGTATATAATGATAGGTTTCCCTATTGCTTTTATTTTTTGTAAAAAGGCGGAATTGGCCATTTTCATAAATGAAAGCTTCACAGTCAAAATCGTGATTGGGGTTTTGTCCTGAGAAGTCTGACTGATTCTCATACTTAAATGGAAGCACTTCAGCCTGAGTTTCATCCTTGATCAGGATTTCTTCCCAAGGGACACTAAGAATTCTCAAATCCTGCCTTGTACCATTGTTGTTGCCAAAATCTCCTATGAATAAATGGGAATCACTTTGTGCCAAATCTTCCCAATCGATGTTAGAAACATTAGCCAAAGTTATGGATCGAATTACCTCACCGCTTTTCGGATTGATTTCAAATACCTCGGAGGAATTTCCACCATCATTTATTGAGAATAATCTTCCATCAAAATAGGCTAAGCCAGAATTCTCAGCTTGAGAAGCTCCTAAATCAGCTATTTTTTTATAGGTCAATGAAGTAGGAAACCCTTCAGAGTCAATATCTATTACAGACTCATTATACGTGAAACTGGGTGTTTCAAATCGGATCAGATCGGGTTCCTCGCCCTCCCTTTCGAGGTTTAAATGATGATGTTCTAGTGGAAGTGAGCTCCAATTATATTCGAAGGATACAGGGCTTTCTAAAGGGGATAGAAGAAGGTTATAATCTTGATCAAACTCGCAGTAGAAATAGTAAAATTCCTGTGTTTGGAATAAGGTGTACGAATCGCTAACAGATAATTTTGGTTGATCCTTGACTTCCGCTCGATTTAAAGTGAAAAGGCCATGTTTTGTTTCTGCTGGTAAGGATAGGAGAGTTTTCTCTGTAATTATTTGCCTCCTTTCATTAACATAAAATGGTAAGGTTTCTGAAACCAGTCCACCTGGACTTTCACCGGTTATTTCATAGGAGCCAAAAGGGAGGGCGATTTCTTCAGATGGGAAATTCCCATTGTCCAACAGAATGGTATAGACTTCACCGCTGTCCATGTTTCGAAAATTGATATCAATTTCATTTTCTAAGACATGAGTCCAGGAAAGTAAATCAAGTTTGCGTGAATTAAGGTCCTCGGGAGGAAAGTCAAAAAGTAAGCTTTCGATTCTGACTAAGCTGGTATCCTTTGGCAGCGGGTCATCCTCATTGCATGCGAAGAAAACCCAGCAAATGATCAGTCCTAGAAAGAATTTTTTTCTGAATGGCATTAAGAGTGAATTATCTCACAAAGGAGAGTCGCTTTTTATAAATGATGATAAGAAATTTTGGGGAATCACAAACAATGGTATTGCACAAAAAGTTGAACAGCAAACAGAGAGAGGTATGAAAGATTTATTAGAAAGAATAAGTGGAAGTGAAATTCAGGAATTGTTGGAATCAAGAGAGGATAATGTGCTAATTCCTGATGCAATTTTTATCAGGCATGCGGGTTCCTTGATAAAAATAAAATATAGTGATATTCTTTGGCTGAAAGGAGACGGAAACTACACGACTCTAGTAACACGTGGTGGAGTATATTCTGTGAGAAACATCCTCAAAGATTTCGAGACAGCACTACCCGAAAAAGAGTTTATTCGCATTCATAAAAGTTACATCGTTCGGGTGGATGAAATTGCTGCTATTAATGTTAAAGAGGTTAAAATAGCAGAAGACTTGGTTCCTGTTGGTCGAACTTATTATCAGAATTTAATAGGGGGAATTAATAAGCTAGGAACAAGCTCAGATTAAAATTTATAGCCACAATAAACTGCTGTCACCGTAGCTCAAGAACCGATAATCCTCCTCAAGCGCTACTTCATAAACTTTCTTCCAATCGTCACCTAAAATGGTGGCAATGAGTAAGATTAAAGTTGATCCCGGCTGATGGAAATTAGTAATTAAAGCCTTAACCATCTGATAATGATAACCGGGAAATATGAAAATTTCTGTACTTCCCATTATCTCATCTTTCTCCATTCGATTCATAAATTCTAAAACGGCATCCAAAGATTCTGAAGGTGAAGGCATTTTTTTTCTCTCCTTGTACGGAAATAACTTCGGAATCAGGAATTCCTCACCTTGGTTTTCCAGGATTTTCACCCCATACCAATAAATACTTTCTAAGGTCCTCACTGAAGTAGTTCCTACCGCTATTATTTTTCCAATAGACTTTCGGAGTTTGATAATGGTTTCTTTAGTGACTAGAATCTGCTCGCTATGCATGGGGTGATTTTCAACTTTATCCACTTTGATAGGCTGAAAAGTACCAGCGCTGACATGGAGAGTTAGTTGAGTTTTTTCGATACCCTTTGCTGATAATTCATCGAATACTTTTTCCGTAAAGTGCAAGCCTGCAGTTGGGGCCGCTACAGCTCCTTCTTTTTTTGAGTAAATAGTCTGATATCGTTCCTTATCATCTTCTTCCGCCTGCCGATTCAAGTAGGGCGGAAGTGGTACCTCTCCACTGGCCTCCACCACATCTACAAATGAAATGTTTGAATCGCTCCATTCAAATTCGACGATTTTGGAATCGCGGTCAAGTAATCTGGCAAAGAGGGATATCTTTTCATCCTCTATAAATAAATCCCCCCTTAAGATTTCATCATTTTTCCATTTTCTTAAGTTGCCAATCATGGTTTCAAAAGCCACTTTCTCCTTTGCCAGCATAACCTCAGGAATCACAGTACTTGGACTGATTGGCTTTAGCAAAAAAATTTCAATTCGAGCACCCGTTTCCTTTTGGAAGATTAATCTGGCTGGGATTACTTTAGTATCATTATAAACCAGCAAAGAATCTGACGGTAGTAGCTCTGGTAAATCATAAAAATGAAAATGCTTGATACTTCCATTCTTATATTCCAATAATTTCGAATGATCTCTTTCGGGCAAAGGATGATTTGCAATCCTTGTTTCAGGAAGGGTATACTGATATTCGTTTAGGTCAATTTTGGGTATCTGCATTTTTAAGCCTTCATTTGGCTTGCAAATATATCCCTCAAGGATGGATCAGCCTAAAAACCATTTACAATCATGAGTCAAAATTCTGTGCTGGAGTTTTCGTATAAGAAGAGAACCTTAAAGTTCACATTTGATGCCGGGACTTCAAGGGGAGTTTTGAGGGAGAGGGATGTTTATTGGATAAAAGCATACAATCCCAAAACGGGTATATTTGGTTGGGGTGAGGCTGCACCATTAATTGGTTTGAGTATAGATTTCAGGTCTGATTTTGAGCAAATTCTCAATGGATATTTGGAACGTATTTCAGAAATAGTTTGGCCCGCCGATGAAGTTGAAGTACTGAATCTGATTCAAGATTTAATTCCTAATGATCTTCCAAGTATACGTTTCGGAGTAGAGATGGTAGTTCTAGATTCCATCAATGGTGGAGTCAGAAAATATATGGAGAATGACCTATTCGAGCATTCCAAAGAAATTCCGATAAATGGACTCATTTGGATGGGGTCTGAGGATTTTATGCTGAAACAAATCAAGGAAAAATTGGGTCAAGGATTCACTTGCATAAAAATGAAAATTGGAGCAATTGATTTTCAGCAGGAGCTGAAATTGCTGGGTTTTATTCGCGAGAGATTTGATGCTTCAGAGATTACCTTAAGGGTAGACGCCAATGGGGCGTTCTCTCCTGATGATGCCTTAAGCAAGCTTGAGCAATTAGCGAAATTTGATCTCCATAGCATTGAGCAGCCAATTATGACAGGCCAAATAAGTGAAATGTCAAAGCTTTGTGAAAATACGCCGGTTGCCATCGCCTTGGATGAGGAACTGATTGGTTCCAAAGACAAAGCCCAGCTTCTGGATGAAATTAATCCTCAATATATAATTCTTAAGCCTACTTTGGTTGGAGGAATTTTTCAGACCAGACAGTGGATAGCTGAAGCTGAAAGTCGAAACATTGGATGGTGGATGACCTCTGCTCTTGAAAGCAACATTGGGCTGAATGCCATCGCTCAATTGACATCTTCCTTTCACCCTAAAATTCCTCAAGGCTTAGGAACTGGTCAATTGTACCATAATAATCTTCGTTCACCACTTGATATATCCGGTGGAAAATTAAGGTATCGCCAAGAGTTAGGATGGGAAAACCCTTTTTAATTGCCTGAAATTTCAAACAGGTATACAGGACTATTCACCTCTGTTTTGAGATCAGTTTGAAGTAACTCACCCGATTCTGGGTTTCTTTCAAAAACGACGATGTCATTACTGGTTTCATGAGCTGAGAGCAGGTATTTTCCATCTGAAGTCACAATGAAATTTCTAGGTTTGATTCCTCCCGATTCTACTATCTGAATTCTTTTGAAATTTCCATTTGAATCCCTCCTAAAAACTGCAATGGAATTATCGTCTCCACGATTCGACGTGTAAATATTTTGGCCGTCAGGCGAGTAACGAATTTCTGCAGCTCCATGCTCTCCGGTAAAGTTTTCATCCACAATGCTTTCCCTTTGTCTCAGTACCATCTTACCATCATCGAAAGAGTAAATATTTACAAAACCCGATAGCTCCTGAAGAATCGCAAATTCATTTCCGGATGGTGAGAAAACACCATGCCTGGGCCCATCTCCAGGAGTCATTTCTATTTCTTGGGTTAAGCTTAAGGGGCTGTCATTTAACGGATCGAATTGATATTGGTATACCTTATCCGTTCCTAAATCCATAACCATCAAATAAGAGCCATCCGGAGAAAAAACTGTGCTGTGAACATGAGCTGATTCCTGTCTTGCTTTATTCACGCTTTCTCCCGAATGTGAAACTGTCTGGATATGGGTCAGAGAGTCAGGGCTGATGGAAAAAAGGCTAAAATTCCCCCCGGAATAGTTTCCAACGACAAGCCATTTCTCATCCGGAGAAAGGGCTAAGTAGCATGGATGATCTCCAAAAGTCGGATCACTGCTCAGGGTTTGAAATGAAGTGCCCATCTCAAACATTACAACATTTCCTCCCTGTTCTGAAGCTACCTCTTCTACTGAGAAGGCTCTGTTATTTGCCTTGTTTGCCAAAATGAATGAAGGATTGCTTATCGAGTCTTTCAAAAGAGAGACTTCCAAAATGTTAGATCCGGGTGAAAAGTAAAGCTTGCAAATTCCTTGGGATGGATTTTCAGGATAGGTTCCTACCAAAAATGTGTAGTTAGGGGATTCTTCCTTTTCCATATTTTTTGTGATTGGTTTATCGCATGCGCTTAAAAAGATGAGGATTGCGATAATGCAAGATGGTATTTTCATTTTGTGAAATTAGAATATCTGGCTGAAGGAAATCAGAATTTAATTAACAAAAAAGGATAAATGTGACTTCATTTTTGCAGAATTGGTAACGATCAAAAGATTAAAAAGAAAAATAGCTAATTTAAACTTTGAAACATTTTGAGCTGATGATAAAAACTTATGATACAGAAGTAGCCAAAAGATTTACTATTTACAATAGTTTATTTTTGGACCTTCCTTTTGATGACATTTACCGGACAGGAACACTTTTACCTATTTTGGGAACACATTGTGAAGAGGGTTTTGAAAAAGGCCAAAGCCCAAAAGAAATCCTATCCGTATTTTTTGATGAATTAATGCCAAATAATTCCGAAGAAGAAAGGTATCAATTACTCTTTCAGATGATTCAATATGTGGAAAGACAAGTGGTTCTTTTTGATTCCATCGAAGATTCTGCCTATGAAAAAATCAATGACCTCAATGGAAAGGGTTCAATAAAAGCACTTATAAATCGGGTGGATAACGATAAAAAGAGGGATGAGCTCATTGAAAAACTAAAATCTTTCTCTGTGCGATTGACACTGACTGCCCACCCGACCCAATTTTATCCGGGAAACGTCCTGAGTATTATAACGGACCTGGAACATGCCATCAGAAGAGATGATTTGGGGAGTATTGACCTTTATCTTCAGCAGTTAGGTAAAACCCCTTTTATCAATAGAAAAAAACCTACTCCCTACTCAGAAGCGGTGAGTTTGATCTGGTACTTGGAAAATGTTTTTTATCAAAGCATTTCAGATATCATGACCCGTCTTTTGACTCAGTTGGACCAACCTCTTCATTTGTGGGAAAATCCAGGTCTGTTGAAAATTGGGTTTTGGCCGGGAGGGGATAGAGATGGCAATCCATTTGTAACTCATGAAACCACCATACAGGTTGCAGAGAGACTTAAAAAGTGGATTTTAAGGTGTTATTACCGAGACATGCGAATCATTCGAAGGAGGCTAACCTTCCAGCATGTCGCTGAAATAGTCACCAAGATTGAAAAGGGAATTTACAGTACTCTTTTCGAGGAGGCTGAGGTTTATACCTCAAAGGAGCAATTGCTTGAGGATCTTCTTTCAGCCCGAAAAGTTCTCGTTGAACATCATAATGGTTTGTTTCTGGAGATTCTGGATGAGTTTATTTTGAAAGTCAGAATTTTCGGGTTTCATTTTGCGCATATGGACATGCGGCAAGATAGTCGTAAGCATGATTCCCTTTGGAATGAAGCCTTTTCACTCCTCGGTATGGAGTGGGGAGAGACAGAGGAACAGCAGATTGAGCAGATTTTTAGCCTTAAGGCACTTCCTGCAGTAGAAGATTTTCAGGATGAATTTCATGTGGAAATGTTGAAATCTATTCAAAGTATTGCAGAGGTTCAGAATAGGAATGGGGAAGATGTTTTGCATCGATACATAATCTCGAATAGCCAGTCGGCAAAGCATATTTTAGAAGTTTTCCAACTCAATCGACTAATTCTGGCAAAGGAGGCCGCGCCATTACCCTTGGATATAGTTCCTCTTTTTGAGACCATAGATGATCTGGAAGCGGCACCTGAAATCATGCGCTTTCTCTATGAGTTTGATCCCTATAAGGATCATTTGACCAAGCGAAAAAATAAGCAAACCATCATGCTCGGGTTCTCAGATGGAACCAAAGATGGAGGATATCTGACTGCAAATTGGTCCATACTTCGAGCCAAGGAAGAATTAACTAGGGTATCAAGGCAATATGGAATTGAAGTGGTGTTTTTTGATGGGAGAGGAGGGCCTCCTGCACGGGGTGGTGGAAATATGCATAATTTCTACGCCTCCATGGGCAATCAGGTAGAAAATGCCGAAATACAGGTGACTATTCAGGGTCAAACGATTTCATCGAACTACGGTAAGCGGGTGGCATGTATTTACAATTATGAACAGCTCCTTAGCGCTGGAATGGAGAATCATCTCTACTCTGATGAAGAAAGAAACTTGAATGAGAAGCAAAGAAAATTGATTCAGGAGCTCGCGGATAAAGCTTATGAGCATTATAAAGATTTCAAAAATGACCCAAAGTTCGTTCCATACCTGGAGTATGTGACACCGCTTAAATTCTTTGGAATGACCAACATCGGTTCCCGTCCCCTCAAAAGAGGTAAGGGGGAAGGGTTGAAGTTTGAAGATCTTCGAGCTATCCCATTTGTTGGGTCATGGGCTCAAATGAAGCAAAATATTCCTGGGTTCTATGGAGTAGGAACAGCAATTCAGGAATTAGAAAAAGAGGGAAGATTAAGTGAGGTACAAGAGCTTTATAGCGATAGTCTTTTCTTTAGAGCTCTTTTGGGAAATTCCATGCAGTCATTAAAAAAATGCTTTTATCAAGCCACATCTTACCTCGCAAAGAGTAAGGAGTATGGTAAATTTTGGAAGATGATGTTTGATGAATATGAGCTTTCCATTGATATGCTTCTAGATGTAACAGGTGAAGAGAAGCTAATGGCCGATAATCAGGTCAGTGCCAGGTCTATTGAGATCCGTGAGAAAATTGTACTTCCCCTAATTACGATCCAGCAATTTGCCATTCAAAAAATGCTGGAAAGCGGAAAGCAGGATAAGATCATGCAAAAGCTAATTTTGCGGAGTATGTTTGGGATTATAAATGCCGCAAGAAATGCGGCATAAAAAAAGCCATCCTGATCTTTTCAGGATGGCTTTTTTTATTCGATGTGAGTGACTTATTTCACAATCACCCCATCTTTAAGCATTTGACCTACAACGATTTCGGAGAATGCAGCTGAAAATGACTCTATGGAAGAGGGATTGGTTGTTTCAGACTGTGCCGACCAAACCAATTCTTCGGTATTTACATCATAGAGGTTGATTTCAATGTAGAAATTCTTGTCTGTAGTGTAGTATCCTGGATCATACATGACTGGATTATAATATGAATAATAGCCGTAGAACCTTCCATAGTAACCACCGTAACCCATAGGCGAGTACATGGTCGTTCCTGGAACATATCGAGTTTCAGAGGTTTGATCAAGTAATGCGACAGTTAGAACTGCTTCTGCCCCTGTGGATTTTATCTCAGAAAGTATTCTTTCTTTGTCCCCCTCACTAGCTTTATATCCTGCTGGGATTATATCAAAACTACTCTGCGCCTCCACATCTCTTGCATTCAAAATGGCGTCGAGATCGTTTTCAATTACACTCCGATTAACGATGTTTTCAGTGATTGCAGTCACAAAAAGGCTACTATAACCCTCTGTAGGTGTACTTGGTGAAGTCCAAGAACCTAAAATTTTTGTACTTGGAGAACAAGATGCGATTGCAAAAAGAATTATCGCAATTAAGAATAGATTAGTTTTTTTCATTTGATTTTTAGGAAAATTTAATTGTCTATTTGTTCGAAAAGCTCAGCCACTGCCTCTTGAGCGGCTTTCTGCTTCTTTTCATTTTTCTTTGGTAAAACTCTCGAGGCAGTCCCTGCCCAAACCACTGTATTTGTTGCAGCATCTACTATATGCATGGTCAGAGTTCCTTCTTTATAAGTGTTCACTGGTACTTCTCTACTTTCCCAAGTATAGGACCGTTGTCCACTATACATAAATGGATCGGTAGCTAAACTGGTGGTTCTGGTTTGAACTTTATCTTCTACAACGATGCCTAAATTTAGTTTGAGCTCTGGTTTATCGCTGGATTGACTTAGTCCCCTGGATGCCAACGCTTCTGAAATCTCTGATTCAAGGAATTTAATATTTTCTTCAAATCCAGGTTCTGGATTTTCAGGTCCAGTGATTTCAAAAAAATCATAGTTTTTATAGTTACCTAGATCAAATCCCGAATACTGGTCACTTAGCTTCTCCGTAGACCCACATGCAGCGGCAAATACCGCAATAGCAAGTGCAACAAGATATTTTTTTACCATACTTAGTGTAAAACTGAATTAAAACCTCCTCAAGTTAATAATTAACCGAGACTGTCAAACAACCGCAGCAATTTGCTAACAAAAATAATGCAGTATCTACATTTTTTTGATCTGATAGCTATGCTCAGTTAAAAAACTCTAAGAAAAAAAACCGAATAGGATCAATGATTTCATTGATCCTATTCGGCTGGTCTTGAATTTTAATTGCAAAGAATTAATTCATAAATACAATCCCTACATTTATTCCAAGGTTTGACTGCCCCGCCAGGTCAGATGATTCGAAGGAATTATAATACTTCACCCCTAATTTAAATCCAGTATTGTATGTAGGCTTGTATAACAAACCTACTTCTGGCCGAATAGCGAATTGCCAATGGGTGTTCTGATCGGTGAAGATCCCCATGTCAATCCTTCTGTCATGTGCGATTGTACCCACACCTAGACCAAAATAGGGTCTGATTTTATCTCCAGTGAGTACATAGTAATTGGCGGTTAGAAAAATTGGCCATTCATATTGGTATCTGTACTGAATACCTGAAAGCGAAGCTGAGCCTTCAGTATAGACCTTATTTTCTTCTCGTTTGTAAAATGTGGCATGACCAAACTCTCCACCTATGGCCCAATTCTTATTGATGAATTTTTGATATTCAAGAATAAAACCTCTTCCACTGGTCTGATCTATATAATTGGAAGTATTACCTAAAGGTACACTAATAGCATAGTTTAGCGAGAAAATAGATTGTTGAGCCTGAGCTGTTCCGGCCAGGGTCATACAAATTATGGCAAATACAATTAGTTGCTTTTTCATGACTTATTTGGCTAGATATGGTGACTGATCGAATGCTTGATTAATTGTAGTAGTAATTCGCTGATTGATGGAATTATCGCTTCCTTCAAAAAGACCATTTATCACTCCTGACCAAACCACAGGGATTTTATCCGTTGGGGACTGATTGTTAGGGTCGGTCATCTGTAAAAAGACAGAGCCAGTACGGATACGTCCTACCTGTGGTGGGTAGTACCCTGGATACCACCAGCCCCATCCTGGACCCCATCCTGGATACCACCACTGCCAGTACCACCAATCATAGTAATAAAAAATTTGATCGGTTTGTAAGGCAGAGGCAAGAATAATAAGGTCAGGGTTTGCACTTTTATCCACTTCGGTATATCCCAGGTTTCGCATGTTTGTCCGAGTAGTCTCGAGGATAGCATTTGCGTAAACTGGGTCAACGAACTCAGGTTCCCAATCTGGATCATCTGGAGCGTTTTCAAAGTCAATTTTGATTACTTTGTCTGGAAGGGCAAAGGTGCCCTTTGATTGGAAATCATAAGTTTGATCATGATTTGTATAGACGATATCAAGTTCATCTACGTACTCTGCACCATTTGGGACACATGATATAATCGTCCAGGTAAAAAGGCCGAGTACGAATAGTCGGTAAATAGTTTTCATACTTATTGGTTTATATTAATTGAATTCGTCAATAAATGGAAGCTCCTGCTGGATGGCATTCCTTATGGTATTGTGAATGTAGGTGTCAATTTGTAGGAATTTAGCCGCATCCTTTGCTGAAGTCACTTTTTTAAATTTTTTGTAATACTTCGAATGAAGCTTACTCAATGCCAAGTCATTTCTAAGTGTTCTGGTCGCCAATTCATTAGCCTTTTCTTCTCCTATTTGATCGTATCCTTCTATATAATCATTAATGATTTTTATTCGATCCCTTGAGAGCAACTGACGTTGAGTTTCATAATTTTGGTATACCTCCCAAAAACCTGAGGCGACACTTTCTGGCAAATCCATATAAGCATCTACAATCATTTTTTTGTCCATTCCAAAGGCACTTTGGATCAAGGTAATTTCATCATCCAGACTTTGCTGCGCAAAGCTTGCCCCTATTCCAAGAAAAATACAGGCAGTAAAAGTAAAAAGCTTCTTCATGATTTAATTGATTTTAAAATTCGATGATAAAGTTATAAGATATAATGATTGAATTAATTGGCTCTAGCTAAAAAATCTCTTATGTACCAACTTTTTAAAGTTCTTATTCTTTAAAAAGATTCGTTGATGTTGAGGTAGAAGCCGGAATTTCCTTTTTGGCCAAAGCCATAGTCAGCTGTAATGGTGGTTCGGTTCTCTTTGTTTATCATAACTCTGAGACCGATTCCGTATCCTGGGTTTAACTGGTTGAAAAGTGACTCGTTGAAGTCTCTATTTGAAAATGAGGCTGCATTTACAAATACAGTTCCCCCGAATGTATCCTTGGTTCTTTGTAAAGGGAATCTGTATTCAACCTCCGAATAGACCATGGATTCACCTCTGAAACGGCCCTGTGCATATCCACGTCCAGAGCGCCCAAACATATCATACCCGATCGATGGCAATCCCATATAAGGTAGTTGACCGCTAACCAGAAAATTTCCCAGTCCCCAGATTCCGATAAGATGTCGCTTTCTTTTTGGGTTCAATGGAAAGTAATGCCTGTAATCTAAAAGTAGGGTGGAGGATGATTGGTCAGAACCTAAAAATGAGGGATTGATTTTAAAAGAAATAAGGGCAAAACTCTTTTCGTACGGAGATACCGCCACATCTCTATTTTCCATCACTGCATTTAGAGTGATTCCTGAGATGGTATATTTTTCGAGATCAAAACCTTTTGACTGATTATAGGCATCATGAATGAATTCGAATTCAGCTGGAATTTCTTCCCCAACGAAGTTATCCACCTTTGAGAATATATCGAGATGATATCCCACCCCAAGGTAAAATTTGGAATCTCCCAATCTTTTTAAAATGGTTTCATAGAATCTCACCCAAGAGAAGTCCATTTGCTGCTCTCCCCAATAAACCCCAGGTTGATTTGGGTTCTCCATTATCTCATTGGGTGTACTGCTGCCTAATCCAAAGGTCGGTTGGGATGTGATAAAATACCTCCAATCACCCACAAGAATCCATTTGTCCTCATTCAAGAAAACATTACTCCTTGAGCTGAAAATCCACTGCCTTTTGGTGGTATAAAGAAAGTTTCCAACAAGGTTAGAAAGGTGTGTGGTTTTGGGATCACCCATTCTCCATGTGGCTGATGGAGCAACACCAAAAAGCCAGCCATTGGCGGGATTTGATCCAATGGCCGGAAGTGGTACTATTCTGAAATTATTGATTTTGTTTGGCTCATACCTGACAGTGTCCTGAGCATGAGTAAACTGAGTGTAAGAAAATAATACTATAAAAATTAAGAGCTTTTTCATCAGAATGAAACATCATATTGGATTCGTAATCTAGTCTCATCACTTTGAGGTAATTCCAGATCCTGAAAGGTAAACCTAGTAATTTCTGCGGTTAATTTGTTTTTGTGGCCATTGAAGAACCAATTCACTGCAAAAGCAACTTCTGTTTGATTGTTTTCCTCAATGTTAAGGTCTGGCCTGTATCTGGCGAATCTTGAGGCAATTTCTAGTTTCTTTGGGAAGAAATTTGAAATGGTAAATGGGAATAGACCCGCTTGAATGTAATACCCACCTAGCGTGGTAGTGCCTGTGCTTAGATTGTCAATAATATGCTTTCGGTGAAATTCACTTGACCATGAAAAGCCCCTTAGATAAAAGGCGGTTTCTATTTGGTATTGGTTGATAGTGTATTGTCCAGGAAGTCCATCTTCGAATCCCTCGAGTGCTCCACCGCCTTCTTGAGAAAACCTGGTGTATGGACTTGTGTTAGTTACAGCTGCAAATGCAATCAAACCACTAGCCGGTGAAAAATCTAAATCTCCTCCTGAAAAGGGAACTTCTCTTCCAAGGAAGTTCCATTGGACTCTACCGAAATACATGAGCTTATTGTCATCATTTGTTGTTGCACCTCGACCAGTACCTGTGAGAATTGCGGTCCAATAGTTAAAATTGGCAATTCCTCCGGCATCAATATTTCCATATAAAGTTACTCCCTGCTGTCTGTCTACAGTAAATGCCCGGTTGATCAAAGATCTATCTACAAGCTGTTGATTTCCTGAGCTGATGAAACGTTCTCGTGTAAATTCTACCTTCCATTGCCCTGCTTTGAATTTAAGCCAAGGAACTTTTTCAACCATAACCCTGAAATCAAGCAGGTTTCCCTGTCCGAGCTCATATTCGAGGAAATATTTTAACCAAGGCTGAAAGGCATGTCCACCTATTTTGAGCCTTGAGCGATTAATCTTAAATAATCTGGTGTTCTGGTTAGTGAAATCATCAAAATTTAAAGGATTTTGATCATCTGGCGTGGCGAATCGAAACTGTAATCGAGCTGCTATTTGCAATTCGTAATTGCCGTCATAGGTGGTGAATACAAAGCCTTTAGAAGTATGTCTGATTTTGGCTAAACGTAAACTGTCGGTTTCTAGCCCCTTATCCTGAGCCAGGGCGAACAGGTTCACAAGCAGAAATATCGCTATGAGGGAAAATAATCTCGGCATAGTTATTTTGTACAGCTTTTAAAGCTAAAACTATAAGCCTGAAAAAGAAAAGCCCCAGTTGAAGTCAACTGGGGCTAAGTTTAAATAAGCTTATTGTCCTTGGGGTATTCTAAAGACTATTCCTCCTTCAAAAGCAAACTGATACATGCTAGAATAGGTACTCAATCCGGCGCCGGAACCACCTGTACCAAAGTAAAAACCACCTCCAACAGATTGTACCGCTGACATCAGCGAGGCTTGTACGCGAAGGGCTACATTGTCCGCAAGCCAGAAATTACTTCCACCTTTAATATTCCATGCTAGTTTGGTCGCACTGCTGCTCCGTCCATTGTCTGGATTGTCAAGACCAAATATCGCCATACCTATTCCCCCTCCAGCGAATGGTTCGACAACCTCATTTACAGGAAAATATTTGGTGCCATTTACAAAAATCCAATTAATCGCTAAATCAAAATCAGTAAACTGGATTTCACCATTTAGGATTCCACCATCACGATAAGTAGTGGGAGCATTGGTATCTTGCCTTAGGTATTGTAGTTCTACCGCACCTTTTTGCGGGATGAGATATTCAATTCCCGCACCCCACCTGAAACCATCTTGAATGGTTCCGTCGTAATAAGAGCTATTTGAAAAATAAGAGTCAACCCTATTCTTAAAAACATATCCGGCGTAAGTATTCAATCTTACTTCTTGTCCAAATGTTTCATTGGCCGCAAAAATGAGTACTAAGGAAAATAATATCTTTTTCATTGTAGTGTTTTTTAACTTCTCAAATATAGGTTATCGCTTCAATCAATAACAATCAAATAAAGTCGCCTTTGCATCTTTTATTAGAATTATGACGCTTTTATGAAAAGCTATCTGGTGCTTTTAAACCCTGGAAATCTCCAATTGAGGTTCAATAGGAACTGGCTTCTTTTCCCAAATACTCCCATTTCAGTGCGTAGCATCCAGTTTTTATTGAATTGATATTGAGCTCCAAATATCAAATTAAACGGAGCTGCCACTTCTTTCTGTATCAGGTAATCAATTTCACTATCCGTGGGAATATTTTCTGCGGCTTTTTCTAATTCTCCTATGATCTGTCTCGCAATTAAGCGCTGTGGAGGAGGAAGCTGATCGGCCCATTCATAAAGCCTGTCAAACACCAATCCTTCTCCGAAATTTGGAAATATTTCGGTGACGGGTAGACTTCCTCTGGTGTCGCTTTGAATGATTTGATAAAAAGTTCCTGTCCAAATCTGTAATGACCTATCAGGTTTTTTGTAATCAGGAAAACTCAAACCGACTCTCAAACTACTGTTAAAAGCAGGCACAGGCTCCACCACCACATCCACATCCACAAAGTTGTAATTGTTGTCCCAGGCTATCCACACAGGTCCTACGGCTCCTGTTAAGGTAGCACCGAGACCAAAACTTTCCGCATTAAATCTTTGTGAGGTACTGAACTCTGCAGGTGCTACAAGATTTACATCAGTTTGGGTAGTCCCTCCGCCTATGATTCCATAGACATTTAAAAAGGGTAAAACCCAGATATCCGGTCTTATTGTTACTGCGTTTGTGGTGGCTATGGTAGGACCAAAACGTATCAGTTGGCTCACATCAATTAGTTCACCACCATTGAGCCCTACCTGAGTACTAGTTATATTAATTTCCTGCCTTTGGGTAAAATAAATGGCACTCAGACCGTAGGCATAGGGCAAATCATAACCTCGCTTGTATGCTCCCTTTCCTAAAATTGGTAGTGCATAGGGATAATCGGCCTTTTTTAGGCTGTCAAAGTAGCGGTTATGAGTTTCATTAAATACTTTTTGGCCGCCCTGTCCAGAGCAAATTGATTGAAATGTAAAAAGGAGTAAAATGAAAAAAAGCCATGGCCTTACGAGTTTTTGCATAAAGGAAAGTTTTACAGTCTTATTTCATTTCAGATGGGTATATCACTTTCCAATCTTTTGACATGTCCACCACTGTCCATCCCTTTTCCTTGGCTTCATCTAAACCCTTATCAAGCTGACCGATATGAGATTCTCTATCATATGCCCATTCCCTCACAGAATCTGTGTGGTGGATATACATTTGGAATGATCTTCCATTTGTACCCGAAGAATATTGTAACATTTGTAAATCTCCATCCGAATTTCCGAATGCGGCAATTGGTCGCTTTCCAATATGCTGATGAATTCCCACTGGTTTACCTGCTTTGTCATCAATAAAATTAAGTTCGGGTACCTTCATAATCACATATTTCCCATCAACCTCCTTGAATTCAGCTTTTAGAGAACTACCAACCACCTGCTCAGGAGGAATCCCGTATACTTCATTAGTCCAGGGGCGCATAAAATCAATACCTCCACCGGAAACAATGAACGTTTTGAAATCATGGGCTCTAAGATATTCCAAAACCTCAAGCATAGGCTGATAAACCATCTCTTTATATAAAAGCCCTGTTTTAGGATGTCTGGCCGAATTTATCCACGAATTAACAGAAAGTGCAAACTCCTCTGCGGTCATTCCTGAGTGGGAAGCCCCAATAATTTTAAGCAATCCTTCTTCTCCCGCAGAAAGCACTTTTTCTAAATCACCTTCAGCAGCGGCCTTCAAAGTTTCATCTTGCATCCACTCAGGATGATCACCAGCCATTTTTTTCACTTGATCCAGACCAAACTGGAGCTGAAAGTAGAAGGGCTGCTCTGACCAAAGATTTCCATCGTTATCGAATGTAGCAATCCTGTCTTCAGGCGACACATATTCGGGGCTCCCTTCTGTGGTTACGGCTTCTACAAAATCAACAATCGATTGCTTAGCAGGACCTTCATTCCAAGAAGTAAGATACTCTTGCCTGTTTGGTTCAGTTTGACTTACTTCTTCATTTGAAGTACAAGACCATAACACTAAAAATACACTTAGTGCTAGAATTAATTCTTTTGCTTTCATTTTTTATTCCTGATAAAGTCTAATTTCTACCCTTCGATCTTGCCCCATAGATTGCTTGGAACCCCTCATAATTAATCCTCCTACTTCTTTTACCATACGGTCCGTTTCAATTCCAAACTCTTGATTAAGGAATCGGTAAACAGCTTCCACTCTTTGGTTACTGATCATTAGATTGTATTCAAATGTACCTGTATTATCAGCAAATCCAATCAACTCGAGCTTGCTATCAGGGTTTTCTGCGAGATAAGTTGCGATTGGTTCAAGCTTTTGTTTCTCCTCCTCAGAGAGAGTGGTTTCATTTATCCCAAAATAAATCTCGACTTTACTACTTTTCAATAGTAGAGGATTTGTCTTCTCAATAAGAACAGTGTCCACTACACGTGGCACATTCCTGAGGCTATCAATTAATAGCGAATCTTGTTCGATTCTAGCTAGTAAAAGTGAGTCAGGTTGATAAAGAGTGCTGTCCGCAGGAGCTTTATCATTTCCTCCACTTGTTATGGCCGCAGTAGCTGCTGCAGTACCACCGACGAGTAGGGCATCTTTCAAAAGCTCATTGTTTTTCTCATCGAGTTTCTCCTGCCGCCTCGCAGCCTTTTCTTCAGCCTTTCTTGCCTTCTCATTATTCTTTTCAATTTTCTTCCTCGTTTCCTCATCGATTCCTTCCTGGGTGAGCACGATTTCTTGGGGTTCTGTTTCTGCAGTACTTTCAGCTAAAGGTTGACTTTCAAGCTTAGCAGCAAAGGCCATCATCATGGCAGAATCTCTGGTAGCCTGAGCTTGAAGCATATCTTCTCTGAATTTTTCCAATTCTTCGTCGAACTGTTCCCTACTCATCATATCAGTTCTTGATTCGTAATTTGATACTGCCTGAGCAGAGTCTAGATTTACCTGAGTAGCCTGTTCCTGACTATAGAGTACTCTGGTCACTTGGCCCGGGTAAATTAGAATTTCGTTAAACTCCTCGGCCATGGATGTAGTATCTTGGCTGGCCATTGCAGATTGAAATGAAAGTGTTTGATTTATGGAATCAAGAGTGAATTGATTACCAGATTGGAGACTTTCCAGTGAATCTATACGGGTTTGTAAACTTGCCTGCTGATTTGCAATGCTTTGAAGGCGGGTATTTCTTACTTCAACAGAAGTAGTGCCATCTGATTCAGCGAGCCTTCTGATTTCATCAAAATCTTCAGACTCATTATTTAATTCAATGAGACTTCTTGCCAAGGATGCTGAATCCAATTGAACTGAATCCCTTAGCACCTCGAGCTCGACCATCTGGGCAGAATCGAGTTCTGTTCTTGAAATTTGTCTTGCTGAATCTAATAAAGCTCTTTTTTCAGGTAGCTGAATTACAGTGATATAATTTGTCTGGTCAGGCTCTTTCGGTTCCAATTGCAGCCTTTGGTTTTCGAGCTTTAGAAGGTCACTTTCAGATGGTTCATAGGTATATCTCTGGGTAACTACCGGGGGATTAAAGGTTTCTTTATTGGCCCCAAAGCTAAATTTGATTCCAATCCCGTGATATATATACCAATCCACTCTTTGATTTTCAAATCCTCTCCATGGATTTTCTGGCGTCACTACGTTAGTTCCAGGTTTTGCTGCATAGGCTTGGAAATCATTGTCATAACTTGTTCTGTACTGTCCTGAAATATCATCCAGATAATCTGTGCCAGCCCTTTTAAAATCTGTTTGAGCAAAAATCTCCAAGCTTCTGCTCAACCTTATTCTGAAACCCAAACCAAGATTGGCATAAAGTGTAGTTTGCCTATATCCATCGTGATCTTCAGTTCTTAAATCCCTTAAGTTGGTTTCAAAAGTCCCATCGGGGATGGTGTTCATATTCGTATAATCATAGCGATTGCCGTTCTCGTCCAGCAGATCTCCATTTACATCAAAGTTTTGGACACCAAATCCAAGGGTAAAATAGGGGGCAATTATTGATTTTCCACCTAGTAGCCAATCATTGTCAGGTTTAAAAACAAATGATAGTCCGGTATCATAAATGTCAGTTTGGAAGTTAAGCGCTCTTTCAAAGTTCAAACCTTCCACAAAAAGGTTTCCATCATTTTGGACAAAACGGTCTCCTGCACCAAATTGATAAGTACCTACAGTGAGCATCAGCCCTACAGATTTACCCAGAGCATATTCCATAGAAATCTGATAGGAAAGCTGTTCTGAATAGGTATCATACCTTTTATAAAGTCGGGTAAAATTCCCGAAATTATTCACTTTTAAAGGTCGAATGTCTCCGAAATAATTTGTTACTCCTGTACTTACACCGAACCTCCATTTATTTCCATAAAGTTGTGCAGATGCAGTTGTGCAGATTACGGAGAGAAAGATAATTGCTACTAATCGTTTCATTTTATCTCTTTTTTCCAAATCCCAACCAAATATTAAACTCCGCACTAACTCCAATAAATGGGTTAAACCCATTGAGGCTGGAACCATCTAGTTTCTCGGTTGTAGTAAACGTACCACCGGCGTTTAATCGGATTACTCTAAAAAAACTATAACCCAGACCAATATAAATCGGCCTGTCTACAATAGGACCAGAAACTCTTTCTCCCAAAGCATTTTCCATATTACCTCTTATAAAGACTCCAGAGGAAATCGAAAGATTGCTCATAAATTTAGTGAACACTCTATTTCCTAGAGGAAAAGAGATTCCTACATAAGGACTGGCTACAAATTCCTGTTCAGGGATGTTTTGATTCAATGAAATAGCTCCATACCCTAAATTCAAGGGGATTACATTGGGTCGGTTTTCAGTTTTGTAGTTTTTGAAAATCATTTCATCTACCATCACCAACATGTTTGGGCTGAAGTATTGCTTTAATTCTGATTCGATGATTGCATAAACCTCATCCAGGTAATTTGCAGCAAAGACAGCTCTGGCATTGTCATTTTCGCTCAACCCAGTTGCATTAAATTTGGCTTTCCCCATTTTTAGATCCTTGTGCTGCTCAAGTTTAGTTCGAGTTAGATCACTAAAACCCGGAAAAGGTTGGCCATTTGGCAATTCAAAATAAAATGCACCTGCTTCTACAATGCTCTGCATTCTGGACATAATATTTGGGATACTCTCAGAGAACTGAACCCCTCCTTTTTTCACTGTCGTAATGGTACTAAGGTAAGTTTTTATATTTTGGAACACGAGATTTCCCATTTCTTCCACCTCTTCCTTTCCGGCCCTCTGATAAAACCTAAACTCTAGCTCATAGGCGTCATTAGATCTTAAAGGTTCTTCCACAAAAACCTGAAATTCTTCATCCTTATATCCAAAAGGAGCCTTCCAGAAATAGTTGTAAGAATTTTTCGAAGATTTTTTAGAAGGAAAAAGTGTCAGTTTAACCATCTCAATTTTTTCTGGAACTGCTCCAGTGACGGTGAATTGTTCCTCAGCGGGTATTGGGAGGCCACCGTTAATCTCTCTTTGAATGATATTAAGGTTAATTTTTTGAACCTGAGCTTCAAGCTTTAGGAAAGCAGTTGCAAGAAAAAATAACCATAACAGTAGAAGTTTTCTCATAGGGCAATTATTAAAAATTTACCACGGAATATAAAAAAATTATATATATAAGCGTAGTATGCTCCTCTAATTGAACTTCTGAAACCTGAAAGAATATCCAATAAGAAGCCCGAAATTTGAGTACCCTGCTCTGGTAATAGCTAATGCTCCTTCTAGAGGTGGATTAGGATTAGAATTCGAGAAGCTATTTTCCTGAATATAGTCATCAGTGGACCCAAAGCTGTATACTAGACCAAGAGTTAGGCTACTTCTTTCTTTTTCCCAAACGGTCCCGGCACTGACATGAAAAATATCCCATTGGGTTATTTCAGTAACTATTTGTTCGCCTCTTACCGGACTTGAATCAAAGTAAGAGAAGTCAGTTCGGAAGCTTCCCAAAAGTTTAAAGGATTGACCAATAAAACCTTCGTAGCCTATGGCTACATTTGTTACGGGTTTCATGGCCGTTTCTACATTTAGATAGTCTTGTGATCCCTGGCCTTCAAGTTCTGGAAATGTGGGCCTAAAAAATTCATTAGGTTCTACACTAATCACCCTGTATGGGTTTATTTGGCCGAACTGTGTGAGGTTGATACTCAGTATACTTCTATGGAATTTTTTATGTGCTCCAATACTAATTTGGAAAGGGGATTTATAGGTTGTTTTTAATTTTTCCTGTCGATCTGATCCGAAAGCAGTGATTCTGTCTCCACCTTCCCTAACTATAAGGTTTGTGATCGTGATGTCTTCTGCCACTGTGCCTGATCCCATCCAGTCTATTCCTGGAGATTGTACCGCAGCTGCCAAACCCCAGCCTTCTTTTTGATAATTCAGCCCAATCTTTAAGGCGGTTCGTAAAGCCCAGTAGTTTACAATTTCATTTTGTGCTCGGGAGACAAGAAATTCATTCTCTGTATTGCTAAAAGTCTTTGCATTGAACCTGTAGTTGAAATTTACGGAACGGTAAGTATTCAATAAACTGATCCCAAAACCAAGATTAGGTTTTATTTTTCTGCCTATTCCCAAGATTACAGTGGTTTCTTGAACAGAGGTGGTGAGTGATGTTTCTGATACTAGCTCTTCAAGTCCTGGACTTTCCTGATCATCGATAAGGTCAAAATCACGCTCCAATCGGGCCACTCCATTAAATTGAAAACTTACAGGGGTGATCAGGGCATAGCTTAAATTCCAAGGACTTTTATTCCTAATCGTACCACTTATTAAGAGAGGTATCGTATTAAATTGCAAGCCGCGAAAATCTTCCCTTTCACCCAAAGCATTTTCAATGGTTATATTTTCAAGACCATAAAGGTTGGCATTGATGGAAATAGAACTAGTGTCGAGAAAGGCTAAATTTCCGGGGTTGTAATATACTCCTGCATTATCCAAAGTATCGGTAAGTACTGCTCCACCGAGCAAAGCTGCTCTGGTCCCAAACTGCTGGCTCCAATGATGAGTATCCTGAGCATAAAGAATGGTTGGCGTCAAAAGTGTGTTAAGCCCAAAGAAAACCGAAATAAAAAAATAGAAATAGGCTTTCATCTTAATACTTGTTTCAAAATTTCCCTGCGGATAAAAACAATTAGAAACCAGACGATAAAACCAATGGTGGCTCCAATGGATGCCCCCAATAACACATCAAAAGGGTAATGAACTCCCAAATAAATTCGGGTATAGGATACAACTAGGGCCCATAGAAAGAGCCATGGCAGATACCTGAGCTTTCCTTTCATTTTCAGATTGAGAAAAGTAGCTACCGCAAAAGTGTTTGCGGCATGACTAGAGACGAATCCATAGAGTCCTCCACAACGCCCATAGTTGTGGATTTGCCCTTCCCATCGTTCATCATGACATGGTCTAAGTCTCTCAAAAAACGGCTTCATCAGACCACTTGTCAATTGGTCTGAGAGTAAAATTGAAAAGGCTACCCCAGCAAATACCCACCAACTATTCTTAGGATCCTGACGATAAATGAAGAAAATCAAAATAGCATAAAATGGAAGCCAGGTGACGGTTTGAGTCAACTGAAACATTACGGGGTCCATCCAATCAGCTCTAATTCCGTTTAGAAAAAGGAATAGAGATTCATCAATATTTTTCAGTTGCTCTATCATTCGAAAAATTTATCCAGTCAATATCCTTCTTCAGAAGGTTTAGGGTCTTTTTCTCCTCCGAATTCGGTTTTGGTTCATGCATATATTGCCAATTCGCCACCGGAGGCATACTCATCAAAATACTTTCAGTCCTCCCATTGGTGTCAAGACCGAATTTGGTTCCTGCATCCCAGACTAAGTTGAATTCCACATATCTTCCACGGCGAAGATTTTGCCATTCTTTTTCTTTTTCCCCAAAGTTTCTTCCGTGATTTTTCTTCATGAAATATCCATAGATATCAGGAAAAAGTCTCCCTATGTTAAGGCTAAATTCCAAAATATTTTCAAACTCGAGATCTGATTTCGCACTAAGTCGATCGTAAAATATCCCTCCAACGCCCCGAGTTTCTTGGCGATGCCGTAAGAAAAAATAATCATCCGCCCACTTCTTATACTTCTCATAGCAATCCGGATCAAAAGAATCACATACCTTTTTCACTTCAGTATGAAAATGCTTCGCTTCCTCTGGAAAAACATAATGGGGAGTCAGGTCGATTCCTCCACCGAACCAATGAATCCCATTATCCATCTCAAAGTACCGGATATTCATATGAATGATTGGAACGAATGGATTAAAAGGATGTAAAACAATTGAAACACCTGTTGCAAAAAAATCCGCTTCTGAAAGCTCCAGCTTCTTCAGGATTTTTTCTGGGGTTTTGCCACCCACAGCAGAAAAGGCCACGCCTCCTTTCTCGATAATCTTTCCCCCTTCAAAAATCCGGGTTCTCCCACCACCTCCTTCAGCTCGGTCCCAAGCATCTTCGCGAAATTCACCCTGACCATCATGCTTGGTCAATTCTGCACAGATGTGATCCTGCATCTGTTTGTATATCTCTGCGATCTCTTCTTTAGTCTTTCTCATTTTACTTTTTAGAATGGGTAGCCAATACCGAAATTCAACACCGTTTGACCTCGTGCACCGAAGGGCCTTTTGAAGGAAATATTATCTAGAACCCATCGATTTCCTTCAGGCTGTGCAGGGTCAATGGCCTTAGTTGCTAAATCAAGTCTTACCACTAAAAAATCGAAGTCCATACGCAAACCTATTCCTGTTCCCACCGCTAATTCCTTATAGAAGCGATTCCATCTGAAATCAGCACCCGGTCTGGAGCTATCTACTCCGATCATCCAAGAATTTCCGATATCCACAAAAAGTGCAAGATCAAAATAGCCAATAAGCTTGCGCCGAAACTCAAACATCGACTCAATGATCATTTCAGCTGGTTGCTCGATTCTGTAGTCATAGGGGCCATTTTCTCCTGTGGTAGGGGAGTAGCTTCCCGGTCCTAATCTCCTTGCCTGCCAGGCACGAATACTGGTACCTCCTCCGGCAAAGAAATATTTCTCATAAGGCAGTATTCCTCCACTTATCCCGTAAGGCTGGGCGATTCCAAAATTAGCACGATAAGCAAGTGTGGTTTTCTTATTGATTGGATAGTACCTTCTCCAATCTGCTTGAAATTTGAGCCATTGAAAATTTGCAAATTCTATGTCTTCTTCATTACTGGGCACGTCGAAAAAATTGAGAGAAGTCCCACCGCTTTCCACAAACAGGCGAAGCAGAGAGGCATTATTTCCTCTAAAATCCCCATAATCATTAAAATTAATGATGGACTGTGCTGAAATCGCACTTACAAAAGATGGAAGGAAAGACCAGATAAGATTGTTTCCTTCCTCCGCCAAGTCAGCAAGTAGTTCTAAAAATTCTGGATCAAGTCTTGGAGTACGAATGTAATTTAAATCAGCGAAATTAACTGTAAACTGTTGGCGGTTATTTCTTGTAGCCCAATTATAAGCTAATAAACCATTCAAACCGTTTCTTACGTATTCAGGGCGGTTGGTATGATTATACCCGAATTGCACACGGGTATTTGGATTATATTTTCCATATTTTTGAAGTGCTCCCGGAGCAAAGGGTATTAAGAACCTTGGGAAAATCACAGAAGTAGATACACCAATTTCCCGGCTTTGGTAAACTCCCTGATCGGTAGCTGAAGCAACTCCTTCTAAACCTGCACGGAAATTAAACTCCAGGATTTCTCCGGCCCGAAAAAAGTTTCTATTTCTTAATGAGGTATTAAAAAATGGTCCGGGTAGCTGTTCGGTTATGCTTAAACCAACCTGATTAGTAAGCTGATATTTTTTATTTGGTTGTGCATAAATTTTGGCCGTAAGGCTGGTGCCTAAAGTATCAAAACCGATATTCGTGAAGCGAAATAAGTCAAGGTTATTTAGTTGTTTTTGGGATTCAATAAATTCTTCTCTACTGTAGAGGTCCCCCTCTCGAAAAAATACCCTGGAGGCCAAAACCCTTTCTGAATACCGGTCATTGTAGAAGCTGAAATCGATTCCATCAAACTCACGTCTTTCATCCCGGTCTACAAACTCATCACTTGGAGGGATAACCTTAAAAGTGACGGAATCAATCGTATAGGCCTCATGTTTATTGCTGAAACTTGGCTTCAAAATCACCTGCTCTATGTCCAATTCCTTCGTTACCGTATCCATGTACAGATTGTATTCTATGTAGGATTTGGAAAAGGTGTAATAGCCATTGTTTTTAAGGAGTAATTCAACACGATTTCTCTCTGCTATCGCATTGCTTTGTGTATAAATCTCTCCTGGAACCAAGAGGTTATTCTCGCTGTATTGTTGAAGAAGAATTTTCAGGTCTTCGTTACTGCTTTTGATATAAAAAGAATCGATGAGGTAGGGTTTTTTTTCATCGATGATATAGCTTACATAAGCCTTTTTCTTTTTGGTTTTCACTTCATAGTTGACCTCAGCATCCAGAAAGCCATTATTTATTAAATAATTTTCAATCTGAGTACTGGTTTCTGAAGTGATAGAACTGTCTAGCATCACCACAGGATTACCTGTTCTCATCAAAAGGTTTCCGAACTCCTGTTTTTCTTTTAAGTGCTCAATTTTGGAATCTTTCTTATCTACCTTCTTTCTGACTTTTTTAAGGTTGTCTAGGCTGTCGACTCCATCGATAAGTTCCTGTTTCTCCTGTTGAACTCTTTCCAGTTTTTCGCTGACCTTAGCACTATCAAAAAATGAATTTCCAATCCGGTAAATGCTCACCCCGATGGAAGAATTGATTAGTGGAATTCTGGTATTTGGCTCTTGTCTGTAAAGACTACTCAGTTCGCCCTTGTCTGAAAGGTCAACACCCTCTAGCTCGTTTTCATACAAAACATACTCACCCTCTTGTACATTCTTAGTCAATGAGCAGGCCGAAACCACGGCTACCAGACCGATAAAAAGTATATATTTGAGGAACTTCAATGTTGGGAAATCTATCAGAATGCTTAGCAAAAATACAGTTAAGTTTATAAAAACCTTACACCAGAAAAAATACCGGTCTGAGCATAAAAAGTTCTTCGTCGAAGGAGAAAAGAGCGTCTTAGAATTATTATCATCTGATTTTAATACTGAAATATTGTTGGCAACAGACACATTTCTGGACAAGAATTATTCCTTAATTGAGAAAAAGAATTTTGAAGTAATACCTGTTACTCAGAAGCAACTCGAAAGCATAGGCCAGTATAGAAGTAACGATGCAGCACTGGCCGTTGTTGAGATGAAGCCAAATTCTTGGTTTGAACCGACAGATCATGAGTTAGTTATTGCCTTAGATGATGTCAGAGATCCCGGAAATTTGGGAACCATTATTCGGATTGCTGACTGGTATGGTATTGATAAATTACTGCTTTCCAAACAAACGGCCGACTTTTACAATCCAAAAGTGATTCAGTCCAGCATGGGCTCATTCACCCGGGTTCATTTTTACTATGCAGATCTTGGTGACACTTTGGCTAAATGGGGAAGACCTGTTTATGGAGCTTTCCTTGACGGTGAAAACATTCATGAAATGAAGCAAATTGAGTCTGGGGTAATCCTGATGGGAAATGAATCCAACGGCATTTCTGAGAATCTAGAAAAAGCGATTAGCCAGAAAGTTACGATTCCATCTTTTGGTCATGCGGAGTCACTGAACGTGGCTATTGCTACAGCGGTTCTCTGTGATAATTTCAAAAGACTATTGCCGGCATCGTGAATAAACTTCTGAAATTACTTCAAAAGGTAGGTTTTAATGGGTTTTTACTAGGTCTGTTTTCTGCAATTTTTCTGGCATACCTTTTTCCTTCGGCAGGCTCATCCGATAGTGAATTTCCGTGGAAGCCAATAATTAATATTGGCATTGCAATCGTGTTTTTCCTTTACGGAGTAAAACTAGACCCTAAACAACTAAAGGAAGGATTGGCAAATTGGAAGCTTCATTTACTTATTCAGAGCATTACTTTTTTACTTTTTCCGGCCTTAGTTGTCCTGATTCTTCGATGGATTCCCTGGATAGATGATGATTTTAAATTAGGGATCACTTACTTGTCAGCTTTACCCTCTACCGTAAGCGCCGCTGTGGTAATGGTCTCAATGGCTGGAGGCAATTTACCTGCAGCCATTTTTAATGCCAGTGTTTCAAGTTTGATAGGAGTATTTATTACGCCGGCCTGGATGGGAATCTTGGGAAATGGTGTTGAAGGTGCTGAAATAGATATGCTTCCTACAGTTTTTGAATTGACCTATAAAGTCATTTTGCCAGTCTGTGTTGGAGCACTTTTGCATGGGAAGATATTTCCTTTGATTCAAACCCATTTAAAAAAGTTGAAATACATAGATCAAACTGTGATCATGATGATTGTATTTACCACTTTCTCAGATTCGTTTTCTCAAAGGGTATTTTCTCCCTATAAAACCGCCACCTTATTTCAGGTGGCATTCCTTATGCTTGCCCTCTTTTTATTCATCTGGATGCTCATTTCTATTATTTCCAGAATTTTAGGATTTGATTTAAAAGATAGAATCACAGCACTTTTTTGTGGGTCCAAAAAATCTCTGGTCCATGGAGTGGTGATAGGAAAAATTCTCTTTCCAAACCCTGAAGTACTAAGTTTGGTATTACTTCCAGTGATGCTTTATCACATCCAGCAGCTTATAATTGGATCTGCCATTGCTCAGTATTTTTCTAGAAAAACAGAATGAGAAATTTTATTCAACAATGATTTTATAATTTTTTGAAATGAAAATCTGTAATCTTTACCTTATAATCAGATTTTAAAGATTTTAGTATGAAACTTAAAGTAAATTTTCTTTTAGCTCTACTTTTTTCCTTTGTGTTCTTTTTTGATGGTTTTTCTGTTCAAGCACAGGAAAAAATGGATGTAGTAGAAATGAAAGGGGGAGAAAATCGTGAGGGAAAAGTAACAGGGATTACTGAAACAGTTGTGAAATTTCGATATCCCGGTGAAGAGTTCGATTATGAAATCCCAAAGACAGACATCTCTAAGATAACTTTTTCCAGTGGGAGAGTTCAGTCCTTTGCCAGTGCAGAATCAACAATCCCAGCGGATGGAATTCATGCTGGGAGTTCGGCTGAAAGGCACAATAAAATAGCAGTTTTGCCATTTGCAATAATCACCAATGATCCTGGCCTGACAGTTGATCAATTAAGGACCTTCGTCCAAAGCCAGGCAGCGAATGAGGTTCGTGATCAGTATAAAACCTTAACCTTACAGGATCCGATGACGACAAACGCCTTAATGTCAAAGGAGGGAATTACGAGTGATAATATGAATACTTTTACCCCAGCAGAACTTGCTCAAAAACTGGGTGTAGAATATGTGATTTTTGGTTCTGTGAATGTGACAAATAAGGGAGCCACGACTTATTCTTCTGGTGCCACTACATACAAGGATAAAAAAGAAAGAGATTCTGGAAATTCAAAGTCCAAAGGAACTGCCTTTTCTTCCTCAAGCTCTAGCACCACAATAGAGTACGATACCATGGTCGACTTAAGACTATTTAATGACCGTGGAGATAACTTGTATTCCGATTCCAGACATGCCTTTGGTTCGGGGACTGATGCCTACGAAGGAAGCGTAAGTTATATGCTTAAAAGAACACCCTTTGGTTCGAAATACGGGAAAAAGTAAAAAACAGGATAAAGCATAAAAAAAAGGTCTGGTAGAAACCAGACCTTTTTTTATTTGTAGCTTTCGCTTAGCTTTTGGACTAAGGCTACATACTCATCGCTTGCGGCTTCCTTACTTTTTCCCTTCTCGGCCTCCCAGGCATTATATTTAGCTGAAGCCACAAAATCAAAACCACCTGGTCTTTCTGATGTATTATCCCCCTCAGTTGCCTGCTTGTAAAGCGCATAAAGCTTAAGAAGTTCTGAATTCGAAGGTTTAGTGGTAAAGGTTTTGGTTTGGGCAACGGCCTCTTCTAATGTCATTTTTTTAGGTGTTTATTGATAAAGGCAAAGAAATAGGAATCAGAGTAAAAAGAAAAAGACTCCCAGAAAAAGGAGTCTTTTTTGCTCTAGGTCAAATCAAACTTAACGTTTGTTCATAGAGACATATTCTCTTTCATTTGCACCTACATATACTTGTCTTGGTCGGCCAATTGGCTCCCCATTTTCTCGCATCTCTTTCCACTGAGCGATCCATCCAGGAAGTCTTCCCAGAGCAAACATCACTGTAAACATTTCAGTAGGGATGCCTAGGGCTCGGTAAATGATTCCTGAGTAGAAATCCACGTTTGGATAAAGTTTTCTATCAATGAAATATTGGTCATTCAGTGCTGCGTATTCGAGCTCTTTCGCAATATCCAAAACAGGGTCATTCACCCCAAGTTTTCCAAGCACCTCATCAGCAGCCTTTTTGATTATTTTAGCTCTGGGGTCAAAGTTTTTATACACTCTGTGGCCAAAGCCCATCAAACGGAATGGGTCATTTTTATCTTTCGCCTTGTCCAAATACTTCTTCGCGTCACCACCATCTGCTTTGATCGCTTCTAGCATTTCAATTACGGATTGGTTTGCACCTCCGTGCAATGGTCCCCAAAGTGCATTGATACCTGCCGAAATGGATGCGTAAATACTTGCTTGAGAAGACCCTACTACTCTTACTGTAGATGTAGAACAGTTTTGCTCGTGATCTGCATGAAGGATTAAAAGTTTATCCAAAGCAGAGGCTACCACCGGGTCAGCATCATATTTTTCAGCAGGAAGTGCAAACATCATTTTTAGGAAGTTTGAGCAATAGTCCAGCTGATTATCTGGATAATTTACCGGATGCCCGACTTCATTTTTATACGCCCATGCAGCGAAGGTTGGCATTTTCGCAATTAACCTTACGATGCTTAGATTGATTTCTTCCTCACTTCTGTTTGGCACCAATGAATCAGGATAAAATGCAGTCAGTGCGCAAATGAGAGAGGAGAGAACACCCATAGGGTGGGAATTGCTAGGAAAACCTTCAAGAATTTTTTTGATGTCTTCATGTACTAAGGTATGATGAGTGATTTCCTTAGTAAAGTTTTCATATTCACTCTGATTAGGGAGTTCTCCATAAATCAAGAGGTATGCAACTTCGAGGAAAGAAGACTTTTCAGCGAGGTCTTCAATTCTATACCCTCTGTAGCGAAGAATACCTTCTTCTCCATCCAAAAAAGTAATGGCACTGGAAGTGGATCCTGTATTTTTAAATCCAGGATCAAGAGTGATCAATCCTGTGGAGCCACGCAGTTTAGCAATATCGATTGCAGATTCATTTTCCGATCCGGTTACCACTGGGAATTCGTACTCCTGACCATCATAGATCAGCTTAGCATTGTCAGACATAGTTAGTTATCTATTGTAAAACTTTGTTTTCTCTAAAATTCAAACGAATGTAATAAAATCATAAATCAATTTTATCACCCTTTTGTTAGGCGGCGAATAAAATTTATTCTGTAAGCCTACATAATGAAGAATGAAAACCTCAACAAACGAAGAGCTTTCATCTTGAATAAAAAAAGCCCAAGAAGGGCTTTAAATTATTTACAAAAGTGCTCAAATACTTCTACCAAGTGATCACCGATCATCTGGGCATTTCTTCCCTCGATGTGGTGTCTCTCTATGAAGTGCACCAATTCTCCATCCTTAAATAAAGCCATCGCTGGTGAGGATGGGGGATAAGGAAGTACAATTTCTCTAAACTTGTCCACAGCTTCACGGTCATTTCCTGCGAAGACCGTAGCAAGGGTGGTAGGCTTCTCTTTTGCTTTTTCTAAAGCATACCTTACGCCTGGTCTTGCTGCACCTGCAGCACATCCACACACAGAGTTCACCACCACGAATGTGGTACCTTTGTGGTTTTCATTGATATGTGAAGTTACTTGCTCAGCGGTTTTGAATTCTTCAAAACCTACACCTGAAAGCTCCGCACGCATTGGTGCAATTAATTCTTCTGGGTACATATTCTTTTTATTTATTTCTTTATAAGAATCCTAATTCAAGTTTTGCCGCCTCTGACATCATATCCTGAGAATATGGCGGATCAAAGGTCATTTCAACCTCCACATTGCTTACACCCTGAATCTGTTGTATTTTATTCTTCACTTCTGAAGGAATAAACTCAGCCGAGGGACAGTTTGGTGAGGTTAAAGTCATTAATACATATACATTATTCACCGGATATACCGTGATTTCGTAGATCAAACCTAGTTCATAAACGTCGACTGGGATTTCAGGATCATAGACTTGCTTGATCGCCTGCACCACTTTATCCTTCAGGTTTTCTACCTGCACACTATTCGATTTGGTTTCGTCCTTTGTTTCCATGTCTTACGCGTTTTGCTTAGCTTGAAAAGCTAAAGCATATCTTTTCATTTGTTGGATCATTGACACCAGACCATTTGACCTTTGGCTTCCAATGATATTACCCATCCCTATTTTCTGCAAGAAGTTCAAATCGGAATTCAGGATCGCTTCAGGAGTTTGATTTCCAAGAACTCGGATTAAAAGGGAAATCAATCCTTTAGTAATATCAGTATTCGAATCTGCCTGGAATTGAACTCGACCGTCTTCCTCACTTGCCGTAAGCCAGACTTTCGATTGACACCCCTTTATTATATTTTCTTCAATTTTGCTCTCTTCAGGAAACTCTGGAAGGTTTCCACCGAGCTCCATGATGTAATAGATCGTGGACTCTTTATCATCTCCAAGGATTTCAAATTCTGAAATTATTTCTTCTTGTATATCCTGAATGCTATTCATTTATTTTTGATTCGAGCTATTTTCTCCACACCTTCCGCTAAGGCATCAATTTCTTTTTTCGAGTTGTAAACAGAAAAGGAGGCCCTGACAGTTCCCTCCAGACCAAGCCTTTTCATCAAGGGCTGGGTACAGTGATGTCCTGTTCGTACTGCTATTCCTTTAGAGTCTAGCATCATTCCAACGTCGAATGGGTGCATATCCTTGATTCCGAAAGAAATAACCGAAACCCTATCTTTTACAGTCCCTACCGGGATAAAGCCTTTGATAGCGGAAAGCTTTTCTTGTGCATAAGCAATTAACTCATCCTCATGCGCCTTGATATTCTTTTTTCCGATTGAATCAATGAAATCCAAAGCTGCTTTGAAAGCTATCACATCTCCGATATTCGGTGTTCCCGCTTCGAATTTGAAAGGGATTTCATTATAGGTGGTCTTTTCGAAAGTTACTTCCTTAATCATTTCTCCTCCGCCCTGGAATGGTGGCATGGCCTCAAGAATTTCTCTTTTTCCATATAAAATTCCTAGACCCGTAGGACCATAAAGCTTGTGAGCCGAAAAGGCAAGAAAGTCACAATCCAGCTCTTTAACATCAATATCTAAATGACTTGTGCTTTGGGCACCATCCAGTAAAACCTTCGCTCCAACTTTATGCGCTGCTTGGATGATTTCTTTAACAGGATTTATGGTTCCCAATGCATTGGAAGCGTGTACGACACTCACCATCTTAGTCTTGGAACTCAATAACTTTTCGAATTCCTCAAAAATGATTTCACCTGAATCTGAAATTGGAATCACTTTTAAAATAGCACCCTTTTCTTCACAAAGCATTTGCCAGGGGACTATATTGGAGTGATGTTCCAGCGTAGAGATGATTATCTCATCTCCTTCGTTAATGAATTTTCTCCCGAAGGTGGCGGCCACTAGATTAATACTCTCTGTTGTACCCTTGGTGAATATGATCTCCGCCGACTCTTTGGCTCCGATAAAGATTTTAATCGCTTCTCGAGTCTCTTCGAAGTAAGCCGTGGCCCTATCTGCTAATGCATGAGCTCCTCTATGAATATTCGAGTTATCCTTAGAATAGTAATTCGATAAGGCATCCAGAACCGCTTGAGGCTTTTGGGTGGTCGCGGCATTGTCGAGATAAATCAAGGGTTTACCATATACTTCTTGATGAAGTACCGGAAAGAGACTCCTAATATGATTTAAATCTAATGCCATTAAATTATGAGAGGTTTGTGCCTAATCTTTCTTGGATCAGGTTGATGCAGTAGGCTTTGAAAGAATCATCCTTGATGTTTTCCAGCACTTCTCCTGCGAAAGCATAAAGAAGAAGCCCTTTGGCCTTATCCTTCCCTATTCCTCTTGCTTGAAGATAGAATAATGCTTCTTCGTCCAGCTGACCGGTGGTACAGCCATGAGAACACTTGACATCATCAGCCCAGATTTCCAATTGTGGCTTTGTGTTCACCGTAGCATTCTCAGATAATAGAATATTATTATTCTGCTGGAAAGCATTTGTCTTTTGGGCATCCTGCCGTACAAAGATTTTCCCGTTAAATACTCCTCTGGAATTATCTGTCAAGACTCCTTTGTATAGTTCATTTGATTCTGCATGTGGAATAGTGTGATCCACATTTGTGTGGTTATCTACGTGAGTATTCCCATTAGTAAGATATAAACCGTACATATTCCCTTCAGAATTACTTCCAAGAAGATTCAAACTAAGATTATTCCTGACCATATGACCTGAAAGAGAAATGTTTACCGAAGTAAAGGTTGCATCTTGTTGAATATCCGTTTCAATATTGCTCATGGAGATGGCGTCCTTTCCTTCATTTTGGATGCGATACCAATGAATATGGGAATTTCTGCCGCCTTTGATTTCTTTGACCTCATTAAGAAAATAGTCTCCTGCCTCGAGCTGTATCTGTTGCTCGATGAAAGTAGCTTCTCCGAAATCTCCGGTTTCAAACCAAATTCGTGGCTGAATCAAATTTCCGTTAGAAGGATTAATGAAATTCAGAATCAAAATAGGCTTATCAATTTGAGTGTTTTTGGCAAGAGCTATTTGCGCTCCTCCTTCAAAACTAGCCTGATTTAATGCTGCAAATGGATCCTTCTCAGCTTTGGCAATACTGCCAAGTGGGAGGGAAGATTCCTCTAATTTGGATATGGTTAAACCTTCAATTTTGGAAGAGAGTCCATCATGAAAGTAACCATTTGCAAATACCAAACGGTAACCATCAAAACCTTCAAAAATAGCATGATTCACTTGCTCCTCTGTCAGTTCGAAATCAGCTGCAATCTCAAAGGAATCAAAATTCTGTGAAAGCTTCTTTGTTAGATTTGTGAACTTGTATTCTTCAGCTTTGGCTGATGGCAGGCCCTGCTTTAAAAAGGCGTCCTTTCCCATCGCTCTTACACTATGAAAATCTTTCTGTGGATTTTCAAGTATTTTCTCTAGTGGATGTGTGTCTAATAAAGTGCTCATTATCAATGAATATTTATTAAACAGCCGCCTGGCCTATTTCTTCTTTGATCCAATCGTATCCTTTTTCTTCAAGCTCGAGTGCCAATTCCTTGGTCCCTGACTTTACGATTTTACCCTTATATAATACATGCACAAAATCAGGTACGATGTAATCGAGTAGTCTTTGGTAATGCGTAACCACGATAGTTGCATTGTCTTTAGATTTCAATTGGTTCACACCATTTGAAACAATTTTCAAAGCATCGATGTCAAGCCCTGAGTCCGTCTCATCAAGAATAGAAAGGGTTGGCTCTAGCATTGCCATTTGAAATATTTCGTTACGCTTTTTCTCTCCTCCGGAGAAACCTTCATTTAAGGCCCTGCTCAGAAGCTTTTGATCTATCTCAACAAGCTTCATCTTTTCTTTCATCATGGTGAGGAACTTCACCGCGTCTAGTGGCTCAAGACCTCTGTGTTCTCTAACTTGGTTTACTGCTGTTCTCAGGAAATTAGTAGAACTAACCCCTGGGATTTCCACTGGGTACTGAAAAGCAAGAAAAACTCCTTCTCTTGCTCGTTCCTCAGGAGCCAATTCCAAAAGATTTTCACCTTTAAAAACTACTTCTCCTTCTGTAACTTCATATTCTTCTCTCCCGGCTAAAACCGAAGCTAAAGTAGACTTTCCAGAACCATTTGGCCCCATGATTGCATGGACCTCACCTGCTTTTACTTCCAGGTCTATTCCTCGTAGGATTTCATTGCCTTCGATGGAGGCATGAAGGTTTTTTATTGATAGCATAGTTGTGTTTTTTCTTCTTTTGATTGAATTAACCGACGCTTCCTTCTAGTGTAAGAGCAAGAAGCTTCTGGGCTTCTACGGCAAATTCCATTGGTAATTGATTCAAAACTTCTTTGGCGTAACCATTCACAATAAGTGCTACTGCATCTTCGGTATCAATACCTCTCTGATTACAGTAAAAGATTTGATCTTCACCAATCTTAGAGGTAGTTGCCTCATGCTCCACTTTAGCAGTTGGGTTATTGATGTCAATGTAAGGGAAGGTGTGGGCGCCACATCTGTCTCCCATTAATAAAGAGTCACACTGTGAAAAATTCCTTGAATTGTGAGCACGCTTCATAACTTGAACCTGCCCTCTATAGGAGTTTTGGGATTTTCCAGCAGAAATACCTTTAGAAACAATTCTGGATTTGGTGTTTTTACCAATGTGAATCATTTTAGTTCCAGTATCTGCCTGCTGATAATTATTCGTCACAGCTACAGAATAAAACTCTCCGACAGAATAATCTCCTTTAAGTACACAGGAGGGATATTTCCAAGTAACAGCAGATCCAGTCTCAACTTGAGTCCAAGAAATTTTGGAATGATCTCCCGCACAAAGACCTCTTTTGGTAACGAAATTATAAATACCTCCTTTACCATTTTTGTCGCCAGGGAACCAGTTTTGTACAGTAGAATATTTAACCTCGGCATTTGTGGCTGCATAAATCTCAACCACAGCGGCATGGAGTTGATTTTCATCTCTTTGCGGAGCGGTACAACCTTCAAGATAACTTACATAGGACTCATCCTCGGCCACTATGAGGGTTCTTTCAAATTGGCCAGTATTGGCAGCGTTAATTCGGAAGTAGGTAGAAAGCTCCATAGGGCATCTAACACCTTTCGGAATATAACAGAAAGAGCCATCAGAAAATACTGCTGAATTTAAAGCTGCGTAGTAGTTATCTGTTATTGGAACTACCGAACCAAGATACTTCTTCACAAGCTCCGGATGTTCTTTAACGGCTTCACTGAAAGAACAAAAAACGATTCCTAGCTTCGAGAGAGTTTCCTTAAAAGTGGTAGCTACAGAAACTGAATCCAAAACAGCATCCACAGCGATTCCCTGCAACCTTTTCTGCTCATTTAAATTTATTCCAAGTCTTTCATAAATCTGAAGTAATTCAGGATCAACTTCATCCAGAGTTTTTGGCTTTTTCCCTTGCTTTGGCGCAGAGTAATATCTTAACTTTTGAAGATCGATTTTTGGATAATGAACATTAGCCCATTCAGGCTCTGTCATTTTTTTAAAGGTGTCGAAAGCCTTCAGTCTCCAATTTAATAACCATTGAGGTTCCTCTTTTTTTGCAGAAATCCACTTAATGATATCTTCATTTAAGCCTATTGGAGCTTCATCAGCCTCATAATTCACTGACCAGCCGTGCTCGTATTCTTTGGTGGTAAATTCCTCTAAAATCTCGTTGTCTTTGCTCATGCTGCGACCTATTTAGATTAATTTTATTTTGACGTCAAAGGTACAACAATAAAGGAATTTTTATTGTTCGTGAGACAATGAATATTTTTGTAATTAAAAATAAACCCTTCAAAAAATAGATTTTGAAGGGCTTTTTAGGATCATTTTCTAAGATTGGCAATGTATCGCTCTATAGATATGCCTTTGCCTCGTCCTAGATTTTAGTTATTTGTATTTAATCTAAATTACTATTCTTTCTTATCAAAAAATTGGATAGGGCGATTTATGCTTTCTTCCAGGACGATCAAAGTTTCAGTTCTGTCTATACCTTCCACTTGCTGAATGCTATCCAGAACATTTCTCAAATGGTCAGTGTCCTGGCAGATGATTTTAGCGAAAATGGAATAGTTTCCTGTGGTATAATATGCTCGGACTACTTCTGGAATTTCCTGAAGACTTTCTATGACATTGTCATAAAGTGAGCTTCTTTGAAGATAAATACCAAGAAAGGCGGCGATATCATAACCTAGCTTGGAAAAGTCTATGTTCAGCGTGGCGCTCTTTACTACACCCATATCTTCAAGCTTCTTCATCCTGACATGAACTGTACCGGACGAAACGAAAACCTTTTTAGCTATTTCGGTATATGGAGTTTTGGCATCTTCATTAAGCAATGAAATAATTTTCAGGTCGATATTATCGATATCCAAATTTTTGTCCATTTTCATTTCAGGAATTTGATTAATTTTTAATAAATATGGCGGGAAATTACAGATTGTTCAAAGTATAGCAAAATATTTTTGGTAATTTGTAATTAAATTTAAAATCTATTTTCTTTACACTCTTTGACGAGGATTGTTGCAATTTCAGCTTTCCGCAATTGCGCTCATCGGCAAAAATTTGAGATCGAACTTTTATCTCTAAAGTTATATTTGGGTTTATATTCTGAAAAGAGTCTTGCTGCTGGCAAGACTTTTTTGTTTTCTGTTAAATTTTTAAATGCATTTATTTGTATATGAAATAATTAAATGTGTATTTTTGAAGAATATAATCGCTCTTATGAAAAGTACTTTTTTGATTTTTGTTTTCAGCAGCATTGTCTATCTGGGTTTTCCCGGTACGGCCGATAGAGCCTATTCTCAATCGGGTGATGCCATTTCATATGAGGTCTTATCGCCTGAAATTCAATATGAGAGCCTCACACTTAAGAAGGTGAATGTTTATTCGACTGTAACGAATAAACCAAGTTCTGAAATTCCTGAAGCACAAGAACTATCTGTAGTGGAGGCAAAAATTGCTGAAGATTTAGGTTCAAACTGGGCATGGCCCGAAAACACTCTAGAAGCGATTGATAGCTATGGCCCATTTCTTTTCAGAACCAAAAAGAGTAGACAAAATGAAAACGTAAAGCTTGTTCTTCATGTGAATGAAGTGGGTAGAATTTCTGGATTTGATATGATTTCTGATGTTGATAAAGGGTTGGAAAATCGGTTAGATCACATGATTAGGCAATTGCCTGATTGTAAAGCTGTACCTGGATTTAGCCAATACTCCTCAGAATCTTTTGAATTGACCATTTCTAGGGAACAGATTCCATAGTTTTTTTTTAAACGGTTACAGACATCTTAAGCGCTTCAGTAATTTTGATTCTTAGTCAAATTACTGAAGCGCTTTCTTTTATTGTCAAACTCAGTTATGCTTTGGTGTAATAATCCAAGTGCATTTCGATAATCAAAAAACCAAATGTGTATGATTTTCAAAAAGACCCTTTTGTCTCTTTTTTGTATCACTCTAATAGCCACTTCAAGTTTTTCGCAGCAAAAACGCTCATTGACTCATGAAGACTATGATGGCTGGGAAAGTATGTCTTCTACCCAAATTACCGATGATGGTAAGTGGGTAGGATTTTCCATTCAACCTCAGGAAGGTGATGCAAGAGTTGAGATTTTCCCATATTCTGACCCAAGTAAGAGAACTATCATTCATCGAGGTTCTGGTTATAATTTTTCTCCCTCTGGAATTTTTGCAATTGGCAAAATTGTGCCTGAGGCTGATACCGTTAGAATGATGAAACTTCGGAAAGCAAAGAAAGATGAAATGCCAAAAGACAGCCTATTCATCCTTGATTTGAACACGGGCCAAATGGAGAAATTTGCAAATGTAAAATCGTTCTCGATTCCAGAGAAGGAAGGAGATTGGTATGCAATCCATTTTGAAAAGCCGGAGAAGCAGAAGGAGGAGGAAAAGCATTCTGGGGAAGAGAAGGGCGAGGCGAAATCTGAATCAGACTCTACTGAAACAAAACCAAAGGAGCTTAAAACTGATGGCACCCGATTGTTGGTCAAATCACATAGCTCCGGCACGGAATATACTTTTGAGCGTGTAGAAAGCTATGGTTTCTCAAAAGATGGCAATTACATGCATTATGTCTTGGCGGAGCAAGACACTTTAGATAATGCAGGTCTATACTTGCTTGACCTAAATTCAGGTGCATCCACCACATTGAGCGAAGGAATGACTAGCTATTCCAAAATGAAATTTTCTCCTCAATCTAACTACTTCAGTTATTTGTCTACCGGTGATTCGACAAAGGCTGAAAAGAAATACCATCAGGCTTTTTTAACGGATGTAAAATCTGGTGAAGTCAAAGAATTTGCAAATAAAGAATCTGAGGGGATTCTCGAGGGAGGTAGAATAAGTTCTGATGCGAGTTTTGCTTTTTCGGAGGACGAAAGTCGGCTGTTTTTTGGAGTAGCTGAAGATTATAAGGACTATCCATACGAAAATGACACTACTATCCTGGATGAGGAGAGACCAAGTCTTGATATTTGGGGTTGGCAGGATGCTGAAATTCAGCCTATGCAATTAAACCGGAAGTCCAGAGAGGAAAGAAGGTCTTATTTGGCAACCTATGATATCTCATCCGGAAAAATCACCCAATTGGAAGACAAGGAATTAAAAGAAATTTCTCTACCCTCCAAAATAAAGCTGGATATGGCTCTAGGTACTTCAAATGACGCCTATATGCGAGCTTATAGCTGGGATATTCAGATAGGTAGAGACATTTACCTGGTAGATTTTGCCACTGGCAAAAGAAAATTGATAAAAGAGAATGCTTCAGGATATCCTTCACTTTCTCCGCAAGGAAAATTCGTGACATGGTATGAAAGCAGAGACAGCACATGGATGGCCTACGAGGTTGGGTCTGGACAGATGATTAACCTGTCTCAAGGAATAGACCAGCCTGTTTATGACGAATTAAATGATCAGCCATCTCTTCCTAGAAGCTATGGAAGTGCAGGTTGGCTAAAAGATGACGAGGCCTTTTTAATCTACGACCGTTATGATATTTGGAAAGTAAATCCGAAAAATCCTTCTAACGCCATCAATATCACTGCGGGAAAAGGACGTGAAAATAAAGTAGAGTTCAGAAGAGTGGTCCTCGATAGGGAAGAAGAAAGTATTGATCCTGAGGAAGATTTATACCTAAGGGCATTTAATGAGCAAACAAAGGATTCAGGATTTTATCTTGGTGACATTTCCAGCGGAGCTGAGCCTGAAGAAATTTTGATGACAGCTCATTACTATTTCTCCTTGGCCAAGGCAAAGGAATCGGATGAAGTATTGGTGCGGAGAAGCACCTTTGAAGAAAATCCAGATTTATATTTGACAGATCTGGACATGGATGATTTACAAAAGGTTTCAAATTTGAACCCACAGCAGGAAGAAATCAATTGGGGAACTGTGGAATTGGTAGATTATCTGGCTAGCGATGGTACACCACTTCAGGGGCTTTTATACAAGCCTGAAAACTTTGATCCAAATAAGGAGTATCCAATGATGGTCTATTTCTATGAAAGAAACAGCGATAATCTGCACCGTTATCGATCTCCGGCTCCGAGTGCTTCCGTAATTAATATCCCTTATTTCGTGAGTAATGAATATGTCGTGTTGGTTCCGGATATCAAATATGAATTGGGTTTACCGGGACCAAGTGCCTTTAACTGCATCATTCCCGCCGTTCAAGAAGTGGTAGGGATGGGTTTTGTGGATGAAGAAAATATGGCCATTCAGGGCCAAAGCTGGGGAGGTTATCAGGTAGCTTATTTGATTACTCAAACCAATATGTTTAAGGCTGCCGGCGCTGGAGCACCCGTGGTTAATATGACATCAGCCTATGGTGGTATTCGTTGGGGAACAGGGATGAGCAGGATGTTTCAATATGAGCAAACCCAATCAAGAATAGGTGGGACTCTTTGGGACAAACCTCTCTACTATATAGAAAATTCACCTCTGTTCTTTATGGATAGGGTAGAAACTCCTGTCTTGATTATGCACAATGATGAAGATGGTGCTGTGCCTTGGTATCAAGGAATAGAAATGTTTATGGCTCTAAAAAGACTGAATCAGCCTGCGTGGCTGCTTCAGTATAATGGTGAAGATCATAACTTAAGGCAAAGGAAAAACAGAAAGGATTTGTCCATCCGTTTAAGTCAGTTTTTCGATCATTACCTCAAAGGTGCACCCGCACCACTTTGGATGACTGAGGGATTACCTGCCGTTGAAAAAGGGAAGACCCTAAAATATGAATTAGAGAATTGAGATAAACCGAAAAAAATGAAGGCTGTTAAATTCGATAACAGCCTTCATTTTTTAGGAGTAATCTTGAATTTTTGAAATCAAACCGTCCTTGAACGTGAAAACGGACCTTCCCTTAAGGCTGATTTCGTCACCCTTCTTTAAATTTCCATCGGGGAAGTCTTTCCCGAGAATGGCACGGTATTTCAAATGAAGGTCGGTATGGTGGGTTTGGTGGATATATTTTTCCGGTGACTGTTCCCGGGTTTCAAACATATCCAAGGCCTTCCTAGCTTGCTTTTCAAATTCATGGATTCCCTGGGTGCTGTGAGTCAATTCCCCTTTGGAATAATTTTCAAAGACTACATCTTCATGAAGTGGTTTTAGCATACCCTTGAGATCCTTTTGATTGTAGGCACTGATATAACCATCTATAAGTTTCTCTCTTTGTAGATTTAGCATGGCAGTAGAAGTTTAATTAGACTGCGACGGGAGCTTTGATATGTGGATGAGGATCATAATTTACCAGTTCAAAGTCCTCGTACTTAAATTCGAAAATATCCTTGACATCAGGGTTTATTTTCATTTGTGGTAAAGGCCTGATATCCCTTGTGAGCTGCAATTCCGCCTGCTCAATGTGATTAGAATATAAGTGTGCATCGCCGAAGGTGTGAACGAAATCTCCAAGTTTCAAATCGCAGACCTGTGCGATCATCATGGTGAATAAAGCGTAGGAGGCAATATTAAACGGAACCCCAAGGAATACATCCGCACTTCTCTGGTATAATTGGCAGGAAAGCTTTCCATCCGCCACGTAAAATTGAAAAATAGTATGACAGGGAGGAAGGGCCATGTGGTCAACGTCAGCCACATTCCATGCACTCACAATATGCCTTCTGCTATCCGGCTTTGTTTTGATGTTATGGATCAGGTTTTTGATTTGATCAATTTCTCCGCCATTTCCATCTGGCCAATGTCTCCATTGATAGCCATAAACAGGGCCTAAATCACCATTTTCATCTGCCCATTCATCCCAAATGGAAACCTTATTCTCTTTGAGATAGCCAATATTTGAATCCCCTTTCAGGAACCACAGAAGCTCGATAATGATGGACCGAAGATGAAGTTTTTTTGTGGTAACAAGTGGAAATCCTTCGGACAGATCAAATCTCATCTGATGTCCAAAAATGCTTCGTGTTCCTGTACCCGTTCTATCTCCTTTGACTATTCCTTCATCAAGGATTTTGCGCATCAGATCATGATATTGCTGCATGTACTTTTGAATGTTTTGGGTTGGACAGGCAAGATAGAAAGTCTCTTTAAGAAAAGGAACCCAAGGAAAACAAAGCTCTGATTTTCCTTGTATACTTGACGAATATTGTCTCGCTTTGATTTCCCGCTTGATGTTTAAAAAAAGTACATCTTATTTTTTTCTTGCCTTAGCCTTGCTGATAGGGGTTGGAATTGCCTTGATGAGACCTGTGCCTGAATTTGAATACGACTTTGAGCAGTTTTTTCCTCAGGATGATGAAGACCTTGATTTTTATGAAGGCTTTAAACAAAGGTTTGAAAATGATAATGATTATCTCCTTTTGGCTATTGGAAACCCAGAAGGACCTTGGTTGAATCAAGGTTTCTTGGAAAA
Source organism: Algoriphagus sediminis (assembly GCF_030403435.1). Taxonomy (GTDB): domain Bacteria; phylum Bacteroidota; class Bacteroidia; order Cytophagales; family Cyclobacteriaceae; genus Algoriphagus; species Algoriphagus sediminis. The sequence goes on along the minus strand of NZ_JAUEPH010000004.1, from coordinate 491,297 downwards.
GGCATCCTCCCTACAAAATCAAATAGCAGATATTCAAAGGGTCGATACCGTGATAAGTGTTTTAAATGCACAAAAACCTCTGATTGGTGTTTTTGGAGTAAGTTATCAACCTGTGTTAAGCTGGGAGTCTGCTAAAAGCCTGGCCTCATTTTCAGATGATTTAGACTTTTATCGAAGTGGGCTTGTCTCTGCTGATGGTGAGAGCTTTTTAATGCTGGTGAAAAATCAACAAAATATCAGCAAGGAAGATGGAGATCTGGTTTACACTCAAATTAAAAAAGCTTTTCAGGATAATGCAATAGAGCCTTTGGCAGTTGCAGGCAAAATTCAGGCACAAGGTGATTTTGTAAAGCTCATGCAGTCTGAATTTAGTTTGTTTTTGGGTATCTCATTCGTTCTGATACTTATCGTTCTAGCCTTAATTTACAGGAGTTGGTCTGGGGTTTTGATTCCTATTTTCATCCTTTCTATTGGGGTTGCATGGGCTTTTGCTTTAATCATTCTTGGAGGCAGATCATTAGATGTGATGTCGGTAATGCAGCCTACCATTTTTCTGATTGTTGGTATGAGTGCATTGATCCACTTTTTCACGCACCTCGCTAAAAGGCTAAGAGCTAAAGAAAAGGAGCTAGTTATAGAAGAGGTGTTTAAGGAATTATTCGTTCCTGTCGGCTTGACGATTTTAACAACAGGCTTGGGTTTTATTTCACTTTACTTTACCACCATTCCAGCTCTTAAGTCATTTGGATTGAGCACAGGACTGGGAATTTTTGTGATATTTATTGCAATTATTCTCATCACTCCCGGGCTTCTTCATTTCTTCCCTGTCACCCTTGGGGTGACTAGAAGACCACCTAAGAAAACCATCCTTCTTGCTATTTTTCAAAGAGTGTTGGAAAATAGAAAAGGGATTGCCTATGGTTTTCTAGGTATTTCGGTTTTGTTTCTATTGCTAGCGAGCCAAGTAAAAATCAACGGTTTTCTTCTGGACAGTTTGCCAAAAGATCATCCCATTCAAGCGGATTTGAACTTTTTCGATTCTCAATATGGTGGTTCCAATCCTTTGGAAATTCAAGTAAAAAGCCTGGGTGAAGAGGCTACTCTTTTTGAATTAGAAACGCTGAAAGAAATCGAAAAGATTGAAAAGGAGTTAGTGAGATTGTTCGGTGAGCGCAGGTTTATCTCCCCTGTGTCATTAGTGAAAACCTTGAATCAAGCGCAAAATCAGGGAAGCCTAAACGCTTACTCCTTACCAAGTGAGGGCCAATTTCAGAGGTTAAGGAGGTTTTTGCCAAGGGTTGTTCGTCAAGTTGGAGACGGATACCTAACAGATGATCTAAAAACTGCTCGAATTTCCGGTCGCTTACCTGATTTGGGCAGCTTTGAAATGGAGAGGAAAAGAAAGGAGTTTTTTCAATTTCTTGCCGAAAACATTGACCCTGAAGTCCTAGAGGTACGATGGACGGGGACTTCGTTTTTGATTGATCAAGGCCATCAATCCGTCACCTGGCAAATGGTGAGAGGTCTTGGTGTTGCTTTTTTCCTGGTGGGTTTAATTGCGGGTATTTTATTTCGTTCCTGGAGAATTTCACTTATCCTCCTAGTTCCAAACCTCTTTCCATTAATTATGATGGCTGGATTTATGTTTTTAACTGGGATTGAATTTAAACTATCCACAGCCATCCTATTTTCGGTCGCTTTTGGGATAGCCGTAGATGATAGTATACATTTTATGACAAGGCTGAAGCTTGAGTTGGATCAGGGTAAAAGCCTTTTATACGCCATAAAGAGAACTTTTTTAGAAACTGGTTTTGCCATTGTATTGACTACTTTGGTATTGGTGTCAGGCTTTGCTGTCCTCACTTTTAGTCAATTCGAGGTTACCTACTTCACAGGGGTGCTTATTTCTCTTTCTCTCATTTTTGCACTATTGGCTGATTTGATACTATTGCCAGTATTGCTCCTTCCTATGAAAAGGGTTTGGGAGGAAAAAAATCATTCAAAATTGAAAGACGCAGAGACCGGATAGTGATCGGAATAATCCACCTCTCTGTGAGTTTTGAAGTCAACTGCCTTTAATTCAGGTGAGCTAAAAATATGATCAATTCTAAGAAAGAAAAGGATACGATTATAGGTGAAACCAAAACCTCTGCCTGCTTCTTCAAAGGCGTTTACCAGGCTTTCAGAAAGCTTAAAATAGGTATATGAATAGGGGACTTCGTTGAGATCACCCAAGAGAATGACAGGGTGTGGACTAAAGCGAATATGCTCGACTAAAACTTTGAGTTGCCGGCTTCGGGTAAGGCTCCCGCGGTGCAGTTTGCCTAGGGTCTGGCGATAATTATCACGTACACCTTCAATGTTTTCAAGTAGATCAGAATCTATTTTCATAGACTCAAGGTGAGAATTATATATCCTGATAGTGTCCTGATTTACCAGAATATCTGCGAATATGGCTCCGTTTGACTTTTGATTATCAAAGATTTTCCCTTCATTCAAAATTGGGTATTTCGAAAAAATAGCTAGGCCGTAAGAGCGCTTCTCAGGATTCCCATCAATCACCTGATAGCTATATTCTAAACCCATATCGTCTCCCAGAATTTTCAGAGCATTGCGACTGGAAGAGGTTTCATCGTTATAAAATTCCTGAAAGACTTTTACACCAGCAGGATGATCTTGAATCCATTTAAATACATTAGGGTCGAATGGACCACCTGTTACCCTTCTTTTATAATCGAAAAGATGTGCATTGTATGATAATACATCAATAGTAGGTTCAGTTGATTCTATTTTTGGGTTTAGCTGGAAGGTAATAGCCACAAATCTGTAGCCTATCAGTAAAACTATAAGGGGTATAAAAGCAGATTTTCTCCAGGACAATATGGCTATGCAAAGCAAAAGTAGATTCAGAAGCCAAACAACAGGAATAAAAAAAGGAATCAACCCAACGTATGGAAAGTGCTCCGGTGAGATATAAACACTGGAAAACATTCCCAGACTTAGGATACCAATGGCAATGTAGAAATACCTCATTTAAGCAAATAAAACGCTGAATCAGTATGCAAGTTGTAAAAAGAAATGGTAAGGCAGAAGCCTAATTTTTTAGAATTTTTTAGGCAACAATACTATTTTAGATAACGTTTCTCTTCAATGATTATACCAAGAGTTTTTTAAAAATCAATTTTGTCTAATTTTAATTAGGGCAAAGATTTTGCTGTATGAATTTTATTAAACAGACCACACACCATGAAAAAATCTAAACTGATATTACCTTCTTTGGCCTTAGCAGCAAGCATCACGGGATGTGATCCTAAATCAGCTGAATCTACGAATTCAAGCACTTCCGAGGAAGAAGTAACCATGTCGGAAGAAGAACAACGGCCAAGTCCATTAAGAAAAATCTCCGGTGAGATTAATGGTAAATCCGTTAAACTTCAATATGGGGCTCCATCTGTTAAAGGACGGGAAGTTTGGGGAGATCTAGTACCCTATAATGTGGTTTGGAGAACAGGTGCAAATGAGGCCACCTATATAGAAGTGACCGAAGCCATCGAAGTGGAGGGAAAGGTTTTAGAGCCTGGGAAATATTCGATTTTTACGATTCCAAAGGAAAATCAAGCCTGGACAGTGATTTTTAATTCCGATTGGGACTTGGAGCACGGGCATTTCCAGTACAACGAGAATAATGATGTTCTTCGGGTCAAAGTGACTCCTAGCATGGGTACGGAAAGTCAGGAAGTGCTATCCTTTGAGATAGCCGATCCGGGAATCATTGTCAAATGGGAGAAAATGACTCTACCTATCAGTATTAAATAATTAAGCGCCTCTTTTTAGAGGCGTTTTTCGTTAAAAATCAAAAAAGCAGAGGGTAGGGTTTTGAGATTGAATCTATTCAGTATTTTTGTCTGAAATACTCCAAAACAACATTAATGAAGTACCTCTCTTTGATTGTCTCGCTCATCCTTTCGGTGGGTTTGGCATTTTTGATTTCCCGGCCCATAGATTCTGTTCCTCCTTTGGCTGGACTCCTGGATCCAAATCATGGTTTTTGGCAAAATACCCTTAGCGAAGACCAAATCGCTGAAAAGGAAATAGACCTAGATAATTTATCAGCTCCTGTAAAGGTAATCTATGATGAAGACCTGATTCCTCACGTTTTTGCTGAGAATGAATTGGACCTTTATAGAGCTCAAGGATACATCACAGCCCAACATAGGCTTTGGCAGATGGAGTTTCAAACTCATGCGGCTGCTGGTAGAATCTCAGAAATAGTAGGGCCTGCCGCCATTGAGCTTGATCGAATGAATAGGCGAAAAGGTCTTGCTTTTGGTGCAGAGAAGGGTCTGGCGGGAATGAGTTCCGAACCGGAAATTGAAGCGATACTTGAAGCTTTCTCTGATGGAGTGAATCAGTATATTGATGGATTGACAGATGCCACACTTCCTGTTGAATATAAAATCCTCAATTATCGACCAGAACATTGGACTCCATATAAATCAGCATTGCTTTTAAAATATATGGCCGATATGCTGATGGGGGATTCAGACCTTCAGTTTTCTAATCTACGTAAGATTTTAGGGGAAGAGATGGTTAATAAGCTTTTTCCTTATTTTCCAAAAGACAATGATCCAGTAATTGAGGCTGAAAGGATTTGGGATTTTGACCCCATTCAAGTTCAAAGTCCTGATACTACGGTTTATCCTAATGATCTTTTGGTTATGGACCCCCTTCCACAACCAGAACCAGGAATAGGGTCGAACAACTGGGCCGTTTCTGGATCCAAAACTAAAAGTGGTCGGCCTATTCTCGCCAATGATCCTCACTTAAGTCTGAATCTTCCATCGATCTGGTATTCCATGCAATTAACCACTCCAAATCACAGCGTTAAAGGAGCTACTTTACCTGGGGCAATCGGGGTTATTTCAGGATTTAATGAAAACATCGCTTGGGGTGTAACTAATGCGACCAAGGATGCGAGAGATTGGTACAAAATCACCTTCAAAGATGAAAGTAGAACCCAGTATAAATATGGCGATGAGTGGAGGGATACCGAATTCAGAATTGAAGAAATAAAAGTTAAAGGTGAAGATGCATTCATTGATACTGTAGTATATACCCATTATGGTCCGGTAGTTTATGATAAATCCTTTAGATCAGATAGACAGGATGTGAACTTTTCCTTGAAATGGACCGCACACGAAGAGTCACAAGAAGTTAAGACCTTCATTCTGATGAACAAAGCTAAGAATCACGATGATTACAACGATGCCTTAGATAATTATATAGCCCCTCCCCAGAATTTCGTTTTCGCCGCTAAGGATGGTGATATCGCCATGCGAATTCAGGGCAAATTTCCTGTAAAATGGGAAGGACAGGGAAGGTTTTTCATGGATGGTGCAGATCCTTTGATGGATTGGCAGGCTTACATTCCATTTGATCAAAATGCGAGTACACTGAATCCTGAAAGAGGATTTGTTTCTTCGGCAAATCAACATCCGGTGGACCCTTCATACCCGTATTTTGTCTGGGACAGAAGTTATGAGCATTACCGAAACCGTAGGCTTAATAACGAACTTCGAAGAATGGATGATATCACGGTTGATGATATGAAAGCCTTACAGTTCGACGATTATTATTTACACGCTGCAGAAGCTTTACCCGTGATCTTAGATTTACTCGACGAGGAGAAATTTAATTCGGATGTGGCTAAGAAATATCTTCAGGAACTCAAATCCTGGGATTTCTACGCAGATCCAAATCAAAAAGCGCCAACCTTATTCTATATCTGGTGGGATAAAATCGATGATCAAATTTGGAAGGAGTGGTACGAATGGGAGGCATTGGTAACCACACCGAATAATTACCAAATGGTTGAGTTGTTAAAAAATGAACCGCAGGGAGAAATTTTTGATCATAAGAATACTTCTGAAACTGAAACGGCGGCAACCCATGTCAATGCAGGTTTTGCAGAACTTGTTGAAACCATGTCAGAATGGGAAAGTGAAGAGGGGGATTATTCCTGGGCCAACTATAAAAGAACGAGCGTTCGCCACTTGGTGCCTCAGTTTGAATCTTTCTCGGTAACCAATATATACACAGGAGGTGGTCGAGGGATTCTTAATGCGACCAGCGAAAGACATGGAGCTTCTTGGCGAATGGTTGTAGAACTCGGGGAAACACCAAATGCTTATGGAATTTATCCTGGGGGACAGTCTGGAAATCCAGGAAGTCGCTTTTATTCGAATATGATAAGCCGCTGGTCTAAAGGCGAGTATATAGATTTTTCACTTAGAAGCCTTGATGATACTCAGGGCGCTCTTTTTACTACCACATTTAACTGATCACTATGAAATTTATTGGACTAACCTTTCTTGTTATTCTAGTTGTTGGAATCATTAATCCTTTCTTTCCATTCTGGGTGGTTATGATTTTCATTGCAATAGTTTCGGCTTTTATAGGATTACCAGCATTTGTATCTTTTCTAGCTGGTGCACTAGGTATGGGTTTGGTGTGGGTAGGACAAAGCTTTTACCTCAGTATTTATAGCGGGAGTGACTTGCCTCAAAAGATGGCTGAGTTAATAGGAGTGGGGTCAGGAATGACACTGGTGGCTATTACAGGAGTTTTAGGCTTCATTATTGGGGGATTGAGCGCATGGACTGGATCAGCTTTCAGGAAAGTATTTACCCCGGCTCCTGATAATATTTATCGGGGTTGACCCTAGCTTAAATTTTTCGATTAAATAGTTTTGTATTTTCCATGATTGAGTACCTTTGTTACTCACTTGAGGAGTGATTTTTATGCTGGATTCCTTAATCACCTCAAAAACCAGATTGAGGTTATTAGTAAAGTTTTTTGTTAACTCAAATAATCAGAGTCATTTGCGTGGCTTAGCTGATGAATTTGGTGAATCCACTAACTCCATACGGAAAGAGCTAAATCATTTGACAGGAGCAGGAATTTTGGTCCGTCAAAATGATAAAAATAAGGTCACTTACCAGGCAAATATAGCCCATCCTTTCTTTCACAGCATTCAGGACATCATCCGGAAATATCTCGGTCTTGATGATCTGCTTGAGCAGATTTTATCAAGGATGGGAGACGTAGATCAGGTGGTTCTAACTGGAGATATTGCTGAAGGAAAGGACACAGGTCAGATTGATGTCTGCGTATGTGGTGATCAACTAAATGATCGCTATATCAAATACCTATCCACAAGACTTCAGAAGATGATTGACAGGAAGGTGAAATTTGAATTGGTGAACAAAAGAGTAAAGGATCGGGGTCTGGTCCTTTTCGAAAAATAGGGTCTCCTTTAGAGGAACTCGACACTAAAATGCTAGGTCATATTGTGACTGAAAGGGCGAAGCTGTGGAAGAGCCTATTTATTTTCGGATTAAAATTGCAACTTAGCGCTGTTTTTGATCGAAACAAGATTATTATTTTGAGAAAATTCGTATTTCCTAAAGCACCAATTTTTAGAGTTCTATTAGTCTCTATTTTGGTCCTGATTGTACATGTGGCATCTGCTCAGAGCTTAAGCGATATCCAAAACTTAAAGGTTGATAACTTATCTGATGCTCAGATAGAGCAATTGATAAGTAGGGCTCAGGCAGAAGGAATTTCTCCTGACCGAATCGATGTTTTGGCTAGGGAAAGAGGGATGAGCTCGCTGGAAGCCTCTAAGCTTAGAACTCGGATTACGGATTTACTTTCGAGCACATCTCCACAGGGAGAATTGTCGAATTCATTTCAAGGAAGATCTCTCGAGGGGGAGGAGCAGGATTTACTCTTTGATTCACTTAGGAGAAGTGATCCCTATTATGATCTGACTCCATTTCAGAAAAAGATATTTGGGTTCAAACTCTTCCATAATCAAAATCTGGATTTTAGTCCCAGCCTTAACCTTCCTACCCCGAGCTCTTATGTAATTGGATCGGGCGATCAGTTACTCATCGATATTTATGGTACTTCTCAGGCAGCCTTTGATTTGATTGTAAACCCTGAAGGGAAAATTTTTGTACCAAATCTTGGCCCTATCCAACTGGGAGGTTCCACAGTGGCAGCAGCTGAAGCAAGATTGAAATCGCAACTTGGAAGAATTTATTCTGGACTTAATGGTTCAAACCCATCAGCTTTCTTAGATATTCGGTTAGGGAATATAAGATCCATCAAAGTTTCAATGGTGGGTGAATTGACAAGGCCAGGAACCTACACCTTGCCTTCTTTTGCAACCGTATTTAATGGTCTTTATGCAGCAGGAGGACCCAATGAGAATGGAGCTTTCCGTAAAATACAGGTTTACAGAGATTCCAAACTGGTAACTACAGTAGACATTTATGAATTCCTTTCGAAAGGGGATCAATCTGCTAATATTAATCTCCAGGATAATGATGTAATCATTGTGCCACCTGTGGAAGCCAGAGTAGAAATAATTGGCCCAGTGAGGCGAGAAGGCTTTTTTGAAGTTAGACCTGGTGAGAAACTCGAGGACCTCTATATCTACACTGGAGGTTTCACAAGCCTAGCGTACAAGGATAGGGTGACGATCAGAAGAATAGAGAATAATGAACGGAAGGTTGTAGATGTACCTTCTGAAGAATTTGATCAGTTTATTCTCTTGGATGGTGACGAAATACTTATTGGTGAAGCATTAGACCGTTTTTCGAATCGGGTCCAAATATCAGGGTCCGTTAATCGACCTGGAGAATATTCATTAGAGGGGGGAGAGTTAACTGTAATGGGTTTGATTAACAAAGCAGAAGGTTTAAGACCTGAAGCTTTTACAAATAGGGCCACCTTGTACAGGACGAGTGAAGATTTGACTTTGGCTGCGGAATCTTTGGATCTGGCAGGTATTCTATCTGGAAGCGTAGAGGATGTGAAATTGAAGAATGAGGATTTACTTTTTATCCCAAGTCGCTATGATATCCAAGAGGAATATTATGTGAAAGTGTCAGGAGAGGTGAACTATCCAGGGACCTATCCATATGCTTCACAAATGACCGTTGGTGACCTTATTTTGCGATCAGGCGGTATGCTAGAATCTGCTTCAAACTCCTCAATAGAAATTGCCAGAAGGGTAAGAGATGCTAGCTCTGGAAAGATTGCAGAGATTGAAACTTTGACCATTGACCCAGACTTGAGTCTTACGGAGGCTGAAAAGAATTTTCCTCTTCAACCGTTTGATCATGTGTTTATTCGAAGAAGCCCGGGGTTTGAGAGAGAGCAGCTAATCACTATCCGTGGTGAAGTGGTCTATCCAGGAGATTTTGCTATTTCCAGTGGGGATGAGCGAATTTCTGATGTGATTAAACGAGCTGGTGGTCTGAATCAATATGCCTATCCGAAAGGCGCTAGTCTTATCCGGAGAACGATATACTTTAAGGATCAAACTGAGGAAGAACGAAAAGAGCAATTGCTCAATGAGATAAAGAAAAGCTTGGACCCTAATTACAATAGGAAAAATAATGAGGCAGAAGCAATTCTTTTTGACCGAGTAGACCGAAAACTTACTCAACGGGAAATGGAAAAAATACTTCGTGAGAGGGAACAGGCTCAGGAACAACTTTTCCAGAATTTATCTGTATTAGACTCTCTTTCCGCAGATTCTACATTAGTGAAGATGAGAATGAATGAGCAGGATTTTGTGGGTATAGATTTGGAAAGAATTATGGCAAACCCCGGATCTGAAGAAGATTTGATTTTGATGGAGGGAGATATTATTCAGATTCCAAAAGAATTACAAACAGTAAGAATGGTAGGAGAGGTGCTTCTCCCCACCAGTACTAGGTTTATAAAGAATCAAGGTTTGAAGAAATATATTTCCAGGGCAGGTGGATTCACTGAAAGTGCACGGCGGTCAAAAACCTATGTAGTTTATGCAAATGGTGATGCCAAGCGCACGCATAGTTTCCTTGGGCTCAAATTTTATCCAAATCTTGAGCCTGGTGCAGAGATCATTGTACCTCAAAAACCCGAAAGGAACAGGTTAAGTGCAGCCGGCTGGATTGGTTTGGCATCTAGTCTGGCAACCTTGGGAATACTTGTTGATAGACTAATCCAATAATACTTTAAACAACTTTTAATTAATGAAAATAGCAGTAGTAGGCACTGGATATGTAGGCCTGGTTTCAGGTGCATGTTTTGCTGACGTGGGAATTGATGTTACCTGCGTGGATATTGACCAGAAGAAAATTGATAACCTGAAAAAGGGAATCATGCCGATTTATGAACCTGGTTTAGAGGAAATTGTAGTTAGAAATCATAAAAGCGGAAGGCTTCATTTCAGCACAGATTTAGGTGAAGCTATTCAGGGAGCCTCTGTTGCCTTTATTGCAGTAGGAACCCCTCCTGGAGAAGATGGGTCTGCTGACCTTCAGTATGTTTTGGCAGTGGCTGATGAGATTGGGGCCAAAATGAGTGATTACATTGTGGTAGCCACAAAAAGTACTGTGCCAGTTACTACTGGTGAAAAAGTTCGTGCAACTATTAAAAAGGCTCTTGAAAAAAGAAATTCTGACTTGCCTTTTGCTGTTGCATCAAACCCTGAATTCTTAAAAGAAGGTGCTGCAGTTGATGATTTTTTGAAGCCAGATAGAATCGTCATAGGAGTAGATGATGAGCGTGCTGAAGAGATCATGAAACGACTTTACAAGCCATTCCAGCTGAGTGGAGATAGAATTATTTACATGGATATCCCTTCTGCTGAAATGACTAAATACGCCGCTAATTCTATGCTGGCGACTAAAATTTCATTCATGAATGACATCGCTAACCTCTGCGAATTAGTAGGTGCTGATGCAAATATGGTAAGGAAAGGTATAGGGTCGGATCCAAGAATTGGAAATAAATTCATCTATCCAGGCGTTGGGTATGGAGGATCATGTTTTCCTAAAGATGTGAAGGCAATTATCAGAACCGCAAGAGAATATGGGTACAACCTACGTGTTCTTCAATCGGTAGAAGATGTGAATGATGATCAGAAACATGTTCTGGCTAATAAGGTCAAAGCTCATTTTGGAGAAGATCTTTCAGGGATGACTTTTGCTATGTGGGGTTTGAGCTTTAAACCAAACACAGATGATATGAGAGAAGCTCCAGCTGGAGTAATTATAGATGAGTTGAGGGAAGCTGGTGCCAAAGTAAAAGCTTATGATCCAGTCGCTATGGAGGAGGCAAAAGAACACTACTTATTCGATAAGGTGACTTACTGCAAGGACGCGTATGATGCATTAGTTGATGCAGATGCGTTACTTTTGGTGACGGAATGGTCTGAATTCAGAATTCCTAGCTGGGAGGCAATGGGGAAACTCTTGAAGAATAAAGTTATCTTCGATGGTAGAAATATTTATGATAAGAAATACCTGAAGACACTAGGTTATCAGGTGTATAGCATTGGTTCTAAATAATTAGAAACCAGGTACTCCCTAATTGGGGAGTGCCTTATTTTTTATATTGAAATAGAAATTTGGTTAGGATTTTGTACAATATTCAGCTTTAACTCAGCAGTAGCTTGACCAGCCAAAAGAAAAATATTTTATCTGGAGTTTTTTGGAACTCAGTTCAGGTTCTGATAAATAAATCCTTCGCATTCATCATTAAATTGGTTCTTGCAAGGATTCTTTTTCCGGAGGAGTTTGGCTTGGTGGGAATGGCTGTGGTCTTTACAAGCTTTGTTGGGATTTTTAATGACCTTGGTTTTGGGGCAGCATTAATTCAGAAAAAGGAAACCAAATTAAAAGAAGCTCATTTTAATACAGCATTCTGGACGGGAGTTATTTGGTCACTGATAATCTTCCAATTAATGGTTTTTGTAGTGAGTCCTTTTGCTGCAAGCTTTTATGATGAGCCAATTTTGGCACAAATCATTCCGGTATTGTCCTTAAGCATTCTTTCAGGACCAATTAATCTGGTTCATAAGGCAAAGTTATACCGAAGCCTAAAATTCAAGCAAATAGCATTTATTGAAAATGTTTCCTCGGTAACATCTGGGGTTTTTGCTTTGGTTTTAGCACTGATGGGTGCCGGGGTTTGGTCACTGGTACTGAACTCCCTGACTACATTTATAATCGCAGTTCCGCTTTATTTCAGAGCTACTTATTGGCTGCCAAAGTTCCAATGGTCAGAAAAGGCGTTTAAAGAAATCTTTGGCTTTGGTGTTTACACCATGGGTACAGGCCTTGCCAATAATGTCATCAACAAAGTTGATTATTTGCTTATTGGTAAGTTGCTGAGTGCAAGTGCGCTGGGTGCATATACACTTGCTTTCGTTTTGACTGATACATTCAGAAGTCAGCTCATGTCTATCATGAATAAGGTGATGTACCCCATTTATGGGAAAACGCAGGACGATAAAAGCTCGATGAAACGATACTACCTTAATGTAGTTAAGTACAACAGTCTTGTGGTGAATCCATTGATGGGAATATTATTTGTCCTGGCTCAACCGATTATTTTTAACTTCTTTGGGGCCAAATGGTCCGAGACGGTGGAACCACTCCAAATCATTTCCATTTCTGTTATTTTCCACATGATGGTGAATAGTAACACTGTTCTGATTCGTGGGATGGGAAAGGCGAAACTCGAATTTTTAATCCAGCTGTTTAAGGCTTTGTTCTTATTTCTTCCGGCCATTTCCATTGGAGTTTACTATTATGGAATCGTAGGGGCTGCTTATGCTATTTTATTCAATAAAATAGCCAGTGTAATTATTGCGCAGATCTATTTGAAAAAGCTGGTAGATATTTCTTTTGGCGAATTACTGGATTCTTTGAAGGTCACCCTTCTATCTCTATTGGTTTCCATATCAATGGGAGAATTCCTTTTCCATTATCTCAACTTGAACTTTGTGATAACTGGGATCTTAATGCTTGCAAGTTATCTGATAATCGTCTGGATGATGATGGGAAGTGAACTCAAAGCCCAATATTCAGAGATTCGAATGAAAAAGTCCTTTTCTTACAAATGATCGGCAAGATCTTTCGAAGAATAAATTCGGAGTGGGATAAACTGGTCAAAAAGAAGATGCCGTTTTGGTTTTACAAATCGGGTTTTCTTGCAGGGGTTTATTACACGGTTTTTAACCCTGGTTTTAGACGGGAGCTCAAAAGTGTTTTAGCAGGTAAAGTTGATCACCTGAGAAACTCTAAGGATGAGCATGCCAATTACTTCATGTTAGTGAGAAACACTCACAGACTTGAGAAGGGGCTTATCATGCGGCCTAGAAAACCCGTTTTCGCTACCAACTACATCACTGAAACCAATAACAGTTACATCGGTGTGATGAGCAGTGATTTAGTCCTTGCCGATTCCAAACAGACTAAGTGGTTCTCCGACGTTTTGGACGAATATTTTTCAGTGGTAGAATCACACCCGGTAATTGATAAAGAAAAAGACCGTTATCTGGCTTTTAGAAAAAAACTTCAATCGGACGAGAAACCATCAGCATCTTCTACTCCTTACCAAAGAGATTGGGAAAGCTTTTCGGATATTTCATTTGAAGAATTCTATAAGTTAAACCGGCAGAGAAGATCTGTGAGATGGTTTCTGGAAAAACCAGTTCCCAGAGAATTAATTGACAAAGCAATCACCGCTGCGATCCAAGCCCCAAGCGCCTGTAACAGACAACCCTTCACTTACAGGGTTTTAGATGACCCAAAGCTGGTCTCAGAGGCAGTAAACCTACCTATGGGAACCAAGGGGTATGCACATTCCATCCAAACCTTTATTGTGGTGGTAGGACATTTGGACGCGTATTTCGATGAACGAGACAGGCATTTAATTTATATAGATGCTTCTCTCGCGAACATGTCTTTAATGCTGGCATTAGAAACATTGGGACTTTCAAGCTGTCCAATAAACTGGCCTGATATAGAAGATAGAGAGGTGAAAATGTCTGAGTTCTTAGGCCTAAAGAAATATGATCGCCCGGTGATGTGTATAGGTGTGGGTTATCCGGATCCTGAAGGTAAGGTGCCTTATTCTGAAAAGAGATCTTTAGAAAAAATTAGAGTTTATAACTGATGCTAATAGAGCTTCGTGGAGTAGAGTTTGTTAACAAGGGGGCAGAATTAATGCTCCATGCCATTACTGAGAAATTGTCTGATTCGATTGAGCATGTTGAATTTGTGATGGAAGCAAACTCAAGGGTTCCTGTGGAAAAATTGAAGGAAAACCATATTCTTCGGAAAGCGAATTTCATAAAGAAAGGAGTCAACTTAACCTCTGTTTTTGATGCTATTCCTTCCAGAGTTCTGAAAAGGAAAGGTCTGGCTAAACAAAAGAAGGTTGATGTGATACTAGATGCTTCAGGTTTCGCATATGGCGACAAATGGGGTGCAAAAAAAGCAGGCCAACGCACTGCTGATCATATTAAATCTTGGAAAAAAGAAGGAAAAAAAGTTATCCTACTTCCTCAGGCTTTTGGTCCTTTTTCAGATGAAGACCTAAAGCAAAAAATGAAGGTTATTCTTGAGGAATCCGACTTAGTTTTTGCTAGAGATTCAGTCTCTAAATCTCATTTGATGGGATTAGGAAACTATGCTTCCATTCATGAGGCTCCGGATTTCACTAATCTAGTTTCTGGGATTTCTCCCGAAAAGGATTTTTCAAAGAAGATTGGAATTATTCCTAATCAAAAAATGACCGAAACTGGAGAAGAGGATGCTGAGAAAATGTATCTCGATTACTTAAGAAAAACCATCGAATTGCTGCAGGATAAAGGAGAGATACCTTTTTTTCTGATTCATGAAAGTGCACATGATGCTCAAATTGCGGAAGCAATAAATAGTGTTTTGAAGAACCCTATTGAGGTTCTAATGCAGCAGAATCCATTAAAGGTAAAAGGGATTATTGGGAATTCTAAAGCAGTAATTACCAGTAGGTTTCATGGTTTAGTAAGTGCCCTATGTCAATCGGTTCCTTGTCTTTCAACTGGTTGGAGTCATAAATACCAAGAGCTTTTGGCTGATTATGAATACTCTAATGCTCTTTGCGAAGTGAAAAACGACAGCGATTATTTGAATGAAAAGCTTGCGATCATTTTGGATGCTGAATCTAGAGAAACGGTTAAAAATAGTCTCCAAAAAAACGCTGCCATTCAGAAGAAAAAATCAGTAGACATGTGGGGCCGAGTTCTGGATGAAATCCAGTCTTGATGACATTTTCTGTCATTGTTCCAGTTTATAAGAATTGGGAAGTCTTTAAAAAGTGCTATAGCCACTTGCAATCTCAGAATATAGAAGAGTCTAATTTTGAGATACTTATAATTAATAATTCACTAGATACTCCCATTCCAGTTTCTTTGAAGCTTTCGGCAAATACACAAGTTTTTAACCAACCGACTCCTGGGTCTTATGCCTGCAGAAACCTTGGTGCAAGTATGGCAAATGGTGAATACTTGGCCTTTACGGACTCTGACTGCTTGCCTTCTGAGGATTGGCTAGAAAAAGCTAAGGAGATTTTTGTAAAGGGGGCAGACCTGATTGGTGGCAAAGTCGAAGTTTTTAAAGAACAAGATGGAACTGAGCTAGCCTATGATTTTGAAAGAACCTTCGCCTTTAATCAAAAAAAGAATATTCTTGAAAAGTCACAGAGCGTAACAGCTAATTTATTTGTTAAGAAAAAGGTTTTCGAAACTGCTGGTCCTTTCAAAGAACAACTCCTCTCAGGAGGGGATTTTGAATGGACGAGAAGAGCGGTGAGCTCAGGTTTTAAGCTTGAATATGGAGAAGAGGTAGTAGTAGCACATCCTGCACGATTAAGTATTTCTGAAATCGCTAAAAAAAGGAAGAGAACTTCAGGAGGATTTTATTTCAGAGAATATCAAGACTATAATTTTTTGGAAAAACTAAAGTATATTCTGGTTATGGGCAGACCGAGAATTTCTATTTTGAACTATAAGAATTTCAACTCAAAACGAAGATTCGAACTTTTTTTTGCTACTTGGTTTATTGAAATTCAAGGGATTTTAGAAATCCTGAAGATTCAGTTTGGGCTAAAAAAAGCTGAAAGACAATAGTTAAAATTTGGCCTAGCTATTTATAAGATGGATAAACAAACAGAAAAAATTCTCAAGGAGGAAAATTTCACGATTGTGAACCTTTACGTCATGGCAAAGAAAAAGGCGTTCCTATTCTTTGCTGTTATGGCTTTGTTTTTCCTTATGGGAATTGTCTATTACTATACCACGCCGAAGGAATACTCTACGACCTCGGTACTCTTAGTGGAAACTCAAGAGGGAAACGATGTTGGAGGCTTAAGTTCTTTGGCCGCTGTAGCTGGTTTTGGAAATGGTGGAGTCACTGGGACTTCTACTCTGGATCCCGCACTCTATCCAGTGATTTTACAGAGCAAACCTTACCTCGAGGATCTGATTAATTCTAAAGTTAAGTCCAGAAATTATGAGGACTCAGTGACCATTTTTAAATATATGGTAGAGACCATGCCGGGAAATTATATCGCCAAGTTTCTGAAGAGGCCCATGGCTGTCTTTGATGAACCCACAGTCATCGATGATCAGGCAAGGTTGGAAAGCAGACCTGCTGTGAAATCAAAATATGAGTCATTAGAATTGTTGATTTTATATCAAATGGCCGAAAGAATTAATTATTCAGCTGAAGGCAGAATTTTAACCATTGTAGTGACTATGCCTGAGGCTGAATTGGCTTATCAATTCTCTCTTTTGGTTCAGAAATTATTGATCGATTATTCCACTGAGTATCTTCAGGAAAAGCAAAAAGGTCAAGTCGAATATTTAGAAGAGCAGCACTTAAAAAGTGAAGAGAATTTTAAAGAAGCACAGGCTACTTTGACCTCATTCCGAGAAAGAAACCAAGGCATCTATTTGGAAAGCCAGAAAGCAATTGAACAAAATTTGAATTCAGACTACAATTTGAAATTTGAATTGTACAGGACGATCTCCCAAGAGCTTGAAAGGGCAAGAATAGAGCTAAATAGTCAGAAACCGATATTTACTGAAATTGAGCCTCCCTTTATCCCAAACAGACCTTCATCACCTCGTTGGCTCATTACCCTTGCTTTCTGTTTTGCTTTAGGCTTTGTGTTTGGGCTTATCACCGTTTTTGTTTATTACCTCAGAGCATACTTTCTGCTGAAAGCTCAGGATTGAGTTGAAAGTTTCTGTAATTATTCCCGTTTTTAATAACTCCAAATTTTTGACTGAAACACTCGATTCTGTTCAAAATCAAACCTACAAGAATTGGGAATGTATAGTGGTAGATGATGGATCAGAAGATGAATCCAAAGAAATAGCAAGGTCATTCTGCCGGAATAAACGGTTTAAATTCCTAGAAAGAAATCCAGAACTACCAAAGGGAGCAAACTCTTGTAGAAACCTTGGCGCAAAGGAAAGTGAGGGTGATCTGTTCTTATTTCTTGATGGGGATGATTTACTAAGTGCCGAATGCCTTGAACATAGATTAAAAGGCTATTCTTGTCAGGATTTAGTCATTTATAATTCCGGGACCTTTGAATCGGATACTTCTTTTGCCAAAGAGTTTTTCCCAAACTTAAATAAGAATCTGGATTCAAAAGATTATTTAAAAATGTTTCTAGAATACTTCATCCCTTGGAACATTAATAGTACAATTTGGAAGAGAGAGTTTTTTTTGGACCTCGGAGGATTTGACGTTGGATTACAGCGTTTCCAAGATGTCGATCTCCATATTCGAGCACTTTCCAGACCTGGGATTAAACTTGGGTTTGACAAAGCTGATGTTCTTTCCAGCTTTTATCGGAGATCTGAATACCATCAGAAAATGTCAGTTGAGAAACGGCGTTTTCTACTTGACCAAGGACTTTTTTTTATTTACCGGATTAAAGAAAACCTAAGGGCTGGAGACTTGATTAACCTTCAAGGATTATTACTGTACTTATACTTTAGATTTGAAGAGGTTTTTGAAGAATCGGATACTAAGGCGTTTCAACAACTTATTGCAGAAATCAAGGACACTCAGACTGGTAAAATTTCCAGAGAGCTGAAGTATGTAGAGCACCTTTACACAAAATTTATGAACAGACCATCGCGGTTGAGAAAAGTATTGAGTTATGGTACATACAGGATTTACAGGAATCGTCAGATCAAATCGTATTTAAATTGAAACTTTATCATGAAAATATAGAGTTCTGGGACTTTTTAACCATTCCTTTCTATTTAATCCTTGCTTATTTTCTTCTTGTATTTGTTGCGAAAAGGATTCTCTTGGAGGACGATAAGTTTATCAATCTTCACTTTCTCGGACTGCTCATTTTTTATCTCCTGGTGGGTTTAATTGATTATAAATTTAAACTGATTCCTTTCTTTCCAGATACAAACTTATTTACCAAAATTTTAGAAACTGGTCAAACCCCGCAAGAGCAATCCATAGGAGTTAGGATAGGGTATAAGTATTTGGCCGTTCCCATTTATAAGCTTTCTTTAAACTCCATTTACAATTATTTCATCTTCAACATCTGCTTCTTTCATGTTGGATTGACTCTGCTGGCAGGAGCATTTAATCGATTTTACCAGGTTAAAGATGTCTGGATTCAGCGTTTCTTTTTGATTTTGGGTGTCTTTTCCCCTACGGTTATAGTGTATTCCTTCACACCCCTAAGAGAGAGTTATTTTGTTTTGGCTCTTGGGTTCTTTTTTTATGGTCTCACAAAGAAAAACGCGATTAATATTTTCTTGATTCTAGGTGTGATCCTCGCAGGTATTCTTCGAGTTCAACTGCTTCTTTATTTCTTTATTCTGGTCTTTGCTAAGTACTTATTTAGCTTAAAACTTAGGAGGGGAGTTTTGATTGCATTAATTATAGCATTGATACCTATCGCTTACTTTTCTTTAAACTTCCTAGCTCAGAAGATAGTTAATATTGAAATAACCCCTGAAGCTTTAAGCCTTTTCCGTAACCTCCAAAGACTAGAGTATATCAAATCAGGAGTTACCTATCCAGAGGTTTTTTGGACCAATTGGTTTCAGGTGGCCTTGGATTTTCCAGGCCTCTTTTTTCAATTTTTATTGAGTCCCTTTCCTGTGGTTGTGTTCATTCCTTTCTGGACAAAGCTGGCCTACTTTGCGGACGGAATTTACTTGTTGTTCATTCTTTTTGTAGCTTTTCTTTCCTTCCGAAAGTGGAGTAAATATGGAATGTGGTTACTTTTCGCAGGGATTTATGTGGCTATGTCAGCTTTTTTCGAGTTTCATTTATTTGGAGCGGTGCGACACAGATTGCCAGCTACCTTACTGTTAATGTCCATTGCTGCAATTTCTATGGCCAGCCTGTATCAAAGGTATAAGTGGATTTTCAAGTATTGATTTCAACAACAAATCCCGACCCTTCGAAATTCGCTTCTTTGAATTTTGATAGATTAGTGATTTCACAAAACCCATTCGGGACCAAGAGAGATGAGCCGGATTTTAGGTTCTTGTCTTTTGATGAAAAAGGTCTTTCCAAAAGTCGAAACCGAGCTCTTGACTTGGCCGAAGCTGAGATTGTAATGATTGCCGATGACGATTTAGAGTATTGTGAAGGATTTTGGGCGAAAATCAAAAAGGCATTTAATGATTTTCCAGAGGCAGATGGAATCACCTTCAAGATAATAACGCCTGAAGGAGCACCTTATAAGCCCTATCCCTCAAAAGCATTTAAGCATTCCAGAAAAAGTATTTTCAATGTTTCTTCGGTGGAGATGGTATTTAGGCTCGACTCACTTAAAAAGCATGGAATAAGATTTGATGAAAATTTTGGCCTCGGAGCTAAATTCAAGAGTGGGGAAGAAACAATCATTTTGAATGATGCCTTGGACAAAGGTCTGAACCTCTTTTTTGTTCCTGAGAATATTGTGATTCATCCATTGGAAAGCTCAGGGAAGGTTTTGGATGAGAATTTTTTCTATAGTAAAGGTGCACTTATTAAAAGGATGTTTCATAATTCTGGTTTTATGATTTTGGGATTTCTTTTCCTCATGAAACAAGTCCTGAAAAGCCAAAATCAATTAACTTTGGCGGCTTCAATCAAAGCTATAAGAAAAGGGTTTCAGGCCGTTTAGGTTTTATGTTGGTTTCCATTATTACACCTGTTCATAATGCAGTTTCTCATGTGGAGGAGACCATCGACTCTATTTTGAATCAAACATTTGAGGATTGGGAGTTGATTCTGATCGATGATTACTCCACGGATAATGGAGTGGAAATCCTTAAAAAATATGAGCAAAGGGACCCTAGAATCAGGGTTCTTGAAAATGACTATAATGAAGGCGCCGCAATTACCAGAAATCGAGGGATAAGGGCTGCCAAAGGTCGATACATTGCATTTTTGGATAGCGACGATCTCTGGTTACCCAATAAACTGGAAAAGCAGCTGGCATTTATGCAGGAAAACGATTATGCTTTTACATACTCCAGCTACTACATTTTCCGAGAAGATTCCGAAAAAGGTATAATGAAGGTGCCACAGAAAGTGACTCATAATGAAATATTAAAGACCTGTTCGATTGGCTGTTTGACTGTGATGTATGACACAGATAAGCTTGGAAAAATGCTCATGCCAATTATTTCCAGAAGACAGGACTTCGCTCTGTGGCTGAAAATACTGAAGGAAATCCCATATGCTTATGGAATCCAAGAGCCTCTGGCCAGATATAGATTGAGAAATGATTCAATCTCCGGTAATAAATTTAAGGCTGCCTCATATCAATGGAGGGTGTACAGAGAGTTCGAACACTTGAATTTTTTTCAGGCTAGCTATTACTTTCTCCACTATTCCTTTTTTGGGGTATTGAAGACCTACTTTAAAAAGAAAAAGTAGAAGACTGATTTGGTTTTAATTTCAGTAATAATTCCAACTTTTCGTGATTCCTCCAGACTGGAGAAATGCCTAGGTTCTATAAATCAACAATCAGAGCAAGACTTCAATTTTGAAGTCATTGTCTCAAATAATGATCCTGCGGATAAAATTCTGAGAGAGCATAATTACTCCTTTGACCTTAAGGTAGTATCAGAAGCTATGGCTGGATCGTATGCAGCTCGAAACAAGGCTATTATCGATGCAAAGGGGGAGTATTTACTGTTTACAGATTCGGACTGTATTCCTGATAAAAACTGGCTAAAAGAAGCTAATCGAGCGATTCAGGAAAGGGAAGAAGAAATTATAGCCGGGAAAGTAGAAGTGTTCTCCTACTCACGTAGCAAATATGGAAAGTTTGAAAAGGCTTTTGCCTTTCCAAATGAAGAATACGTGCGGAAAGAAGGTTATGGAGTGACCGCGAATCTTTTGGTTAATTCGAAGGTCATAAAGTCGATAGGTGGGTTTCGTCAGGGTTTATTGACTGGAGGAGATTCGGAGTTTTGCAATCGCGCACTCCAAAAAGGGTTCACCATTACCTATTTTGAAGGAATGAAGGTTTTTCATCCAGCCCGGGAAACATGGAATCAATTGAAAACCAAAGCCAAACGATTTGGAGGAAAAATCCCAAAGGATAGCAATAAGCTTTTAGTCTTTATCAAAATCCTGGGCAAATATCGACTCCGAAATAAGGACTTGGCTGCCGTTAAAAGTCTCAAAAACCCGCTTAGTGAAAAAGTAAGTTTTCTGATGATTATTGCCCGCATTCGTTGGGTTGAGGCTACTGAATCCTTGAGAGTATTTCTGGGCAAACAGCCAGGCAGGCTATAAATGAAATCTATTCGCTTTTTTTCTTTTTTCTATTTGGCTTTTGGTTTTTACTTCCAGGGTCAAGCTCAAAACCTAAACGCTGGTCTTCCAATCCTGGAAGAGTATCTAAGACGAGAACAACTAAAAGGAGACTTTGGAAAGGAAAACTCTTTTCATTTCCGACCTATGAATTTCAACACCTTGAAGGATTCTTCGAAAGCCTGGTCAAATGTGAGAGGTATAATTACGGGGAAGGACTCTAGATCTACAAATACTTTTGACTGGAGTATCTTACCCATAGTCAGCACCACTGAGTACAATTCGAAAAGGCCATACGGCTGGGGAAATAAGGGGCTGACACCCGGAGTGGGTTTTCAAACCTATTTGAGCGCTGGTTT
The DNA here is from genome assembly GCF_030403435.1 of Algoriphagus sediminis. Taxonomy (GTDB): domain Bacteria; phylum Bacteroidota; class Bacteroidia; order Cytophagales; family Cyclobacteriaceae; genus Algoriphagus; species Algoriphagus sediminis. The sequence goes on along the minus strand of NZ_JAUEPH010000004.1, from coordinate 469,240 downwards.
ATATGCGAAGGCTGGCTTTTTGGAAATACAACTTCAACCTGAATTTACTTTTTCAGAAAACAGAGGTTTTCAGGGGTTTGAAAGGAATTCACGTCGTAAGATCAATAGAGACAGGTTTTTTTTCTGGAATGATGGAGATAATCCTGAAAGATTTACACCAAATGAGTCAAAATTCTGGTGGGGTCAATCAAGAATTCAAGTCAATGTGGGTGGATTTGCCCTGGCAGCTTCAACCGAGAATATTTGGTGGGGACCTGGTCAGTTTAATTCATTAATCTTTAGTGATAATGCACAGGGCTTTCCTCATTTAAGCTTACAAACCAATCGACCTTTGAAGACCTTTATCGGAAATTTTGAGGGTCAAATCATCATGGGAAGGTTGGAAAATAGTTTTTTGGACCCATCACAAGATGCGAGTTTGAATGAACAATTCTTTCAGGAGTTTGATGATGACTGGAGATACTTGAATGCGATTACGATTACGTATAACCCCTCATTTCTGCCTAATCTTTTTATGGGCTTTAATCGAACCTTTCAGCAGTATAATGAATCCAAGGGTAATCAGTTCAGGGATTGGTTTCCCATTTTCGAGTTCTTCCAGAAGGAAAGATTCTTTGAGAATGGGAATACCGTAATTTTTGATTCTCAAGGACAGGATCAACAAGTATCTGTGAACTTCAGATACTTGGTACCAAAGGCACTATTCGAAATCTATGCTGACTTTGGTCGACGAGATCACGCATTTAACTGGAGAGAATTTATCTTAAACCCAGAACATGCCAGGGCATATCAATTTGGTTTCCAAAAACTATTTCCGGTTCAAAAACCAAATAGGTTTATCCAGATCCGTGGAGAGATTACTCACCAGCAGGAGTCAGTAAATCGATATATAAGGTATAGAGGATTAGGAGGGAACCAGACCTGGCACACCCATAGTTTGGCGAGAGGGTTTGTTAATTATGGGCAAACACTTGGAGTAGGGACCGGAGTTGGGTCAAATGTCCAAACCCTAGAGGTATCAATGGTAGAAAGATTCGATAAAATAGGGCTGAGGTTGGAACGACTAGAAAACCATCAGGACTTTTTTTATAGAGCCTATGGACAGAATGATGAAAAAAGGCCATGGGTTGACTTGAGTCTTGGGCTTTTATTTGATAAGCGATGGAATAATCTCCTGATGAGTTCGAGGGCCCAGTTAATTTACTCAGAAAACTATCAGTATAACTCCGAAGGCCTGAGTACTGGAGATTTTCCCAGTGGTCAAAACTTACTCTCCTTCTTTGGTAAAGTGAGTTTAATCTATTCACTCAGTGCTAAATAAATTATTCCGGAATAAGAATTCCAGCATAATCTTATAGTTTTGCCAGCTGTTTTAAACTATTTGAAAAGACACAAAAGGAATCCTCAAATTTTTGTTACGAATGGATATAAATAATTCAAAGATTGCAATCATAGGTCTTGGTTATGTGGGTTTGCCGCTGGCAGTTGAGTTTGCAAAAAAATTCCCTGTTGTAGGTCTGGATATCGATCAGGAACGAGTTGATGAGTTAAGAGGAGGAAAGGATTTAACTCTGGAAGTGGAGGATGAAAACCTTCAAAAGGTACTGGTGAAATCAAACTTTAAGGATGGTGACAAAGGCCTATTCTGTACGGCCAATCCGGAAGATATTTCCGATTGCAATGTCTACATTGTGACTGTCCCTACTCCAACGGACAGACATAATAGACCTGTGCTGACTCCGATGCTAAAAGCTTCAGAGAGTATTGCCAAATACTTAAAGAAAGGTGATGTGGTCATTTACGAATCCACTGTTTATCCTGGAGTAACTGAAGAGGAATGTGTTCCGGTCTTGGAGGAAAAATCTGGTTTAACCTATAATTCAGATTTCTTTGCAGGATATTCACCAGAGCGAATTAATCCAGGCGACAAGGAGCATACGGTAGCCAAAATTCTTAAGGTTACCTCAGGAAGTACACCCGAAACTGCAGATTTTGTAGACGCATTGTATCGCACCATCATTGTCGCTGGAACGCACAAGGCATCATCCATTAAAGTTGCCGAAGCTGCCAAGGTAATCGAAAACTCACAGCGGGATATAAATATTGCCTTTGTAAATGAGTTGTCTAAGATTTTTAATTTGCTTGGAATCGATACACATGAAGTATTAGAAGCTGCAGGAACTAAATGGAATTTCTTGAAATTTAAACCCGGTCTTGTTGGAGGACATTGTATTGGAGTGGATCCTTTCTACCTTGCTCAGAAAGCACAGGAGGTGGGTTATCATCCTGAAATTATTTTGGCCGGAAGGCGGCTAAATGACAGCATGGGTAAGCATGTTTCCACCGAGGTAATCAAACATATGATGCGTAAGGACCTAAAGGTGATCGATGCAAAAGTTTTAATTCTCGGTTTCACCTTTAAAGAAAACTGTCCGGATGTAAGGAATACCCGAGTCATTGATATTTACAGAGAATTGAAAAGCTTTGACGTGGATGTGGAGGTTTATGATCCATGGGCTGATGTTGAGGAGGTAAAGCATGAGTACAAAATTGATATCCGAACAGGTAAGGATATGCCAAATCTGGAGGATTACTCAGGTGTGATTCTTGCGGTGGCCCATGAAGAGTTTAAGTCGATTGACCTTAGAAAAAGTCCTGAGCGAGTGGTTTACGATGTGAAGGCTTTCTTGCCAAAAGAAAACGTTGACGCTAGATTGTAGTGAACTTCCTTTTGGATTTATTCAATACTTTAGCAAATAAATTTTTATAACACCAATCTTATGAAGAATAGAGTACTTTCATCTGGAGCTTTGCTACTATTAGTTCTGGTTTTTTTCTCATGTGTTTCAAATAAGAAGTTGATTTACATGCAGCAGCTAGAAGAGGATGAAGCAGGAGTTCTAGTAGAATCAAGTCAGCGCTATCCTTATGAAGTAGAAGATTATCTTCTTCAGGTGAATGATATAGTAGAAATCAATATTAAAACTACTGACCCTCGCTTAAATGAGATTTTCGGAGCTATAACTGCTGATCCTAATAATAACATGGGTATGATGGGAGGTGGTCAGGGGGCAGGAGATGCTTTCTTTATGAATGGCTATACCATTGATGACAGAGGATTAGTGGAGATACCTCTCCTGGGTGAAGTAAAGCTATTAGGTCTGTCTACGGAAGAAGCAAAAATCTTGGTCGAGGGGCTCGTTTCACAATTAGTGAATGAAGGTGAATATTTTGTAAGAGTAAGGCTAGGAGGGGTTAGATTCAGTGCTTTGGGAGAGTTTCGTCGAAGTGGAAAGTTCACCATACTTCAAAATCGTGTCACTATCTTTGAAGCAATTGCCTTTGCTGGGGATTTAACCACGGTGGCCAATAGAAATGAAATTTTACTTGTACGTCAATATCCTGATGGTTCTCAAATTCATAAAATCAACCTTTTAGATAGGGAATTGCTCGGTTCAGAATTTTATTTCTTACGGCCTAACGATATGATTTATGCTGAACCAATGCGTGTTCGAGAATTAGGTGCTGGTACAAATGTTGTAGAAACCTTAACTCTTTTGACCACCACAATCACCGCCATTGCTTTGGTGTTGACACTGATAAATAATTAATTTAAGTCCCATGAAGAATGATTACGAAGAAGTAGACCATTTTCAGGAAGAAGTGGAAAGTGGGTTTGACTTTAAGGCCTTGCTTCCGAAAATCCTCAGGGTTTGGCCGTGGATTCTTCTAAGTCTCGCCACATGTTTAGGGGTAGCTTACTACATGACTCAAAAGGCTACGCCTATTTATAGGATATCAAGTAAATTTTTTATTAAAGACGCTGATAATTCATTTTCCTTTTTAGAGACACCTGGATTTAATCAGGATCAGGGAATTGGCTTAACCAATGAAACCATAATTCTCCGATCAAGACCAATTGCAGAGGCCACTCTGGATAAATTAAATTTCCAGGTTGAATATTACGAAGAAGGCACCTTCATCCTTAAGGAATTGTATCGAAATACTCCAATTGTGGTCGAAGTAGATTGGCAGTTCCCCCAACTTTTGAATGCTCCCATAAAGGTGGATTGGGTAAGCCAGACCGACTATACCATATCTTTTGATTCACCAGGTTATACCCAATATTTTCCTGATGGAAGTTCAGAGGGGATATCTGATTTGCCCACTGCCACTTATAAATTCGGAGAATGGGTGGAGACGCCTCAATATAAGTTGAGAATTTCTAACACATCTGGTACCAGTGAAGGGTCTTGCCAGGTAATTCTTAGAAATAAAGAGTACCTCGTGAATAATTACTCACTTGGTTTAATTGTGAGTTTATCAGAGAAAAACTCATCCATTTTAGACCTTGCTCTATTGAGAGCAAATAGAGCCAAGGCTGAAGATTACCTAAATACCCTAATGGAAACCTATCTTCAACTGGAGCTAGAAGAAAAAAATGAAATGGCCAATCGAACTATCAATTTTATCGATAGCCAAGTTGCAGGGGTCGCGGATTCACTTCAGGTATTTGAAAATGAGCTAAGAAATTTTAGATCTTCCAATAAGACATTTAATCTTAGTAACGAAAGTTCCACTGTTTTCAATCAATTGACGGATATTGAAAATAATCTAGCCCAGGAAAGGTTGAAAACTCGGTATTACCAAAGCTTGAAGGAGTACTTGGTAAGAGAGGATTATAACCAGATTGTAGTGCCTTCAGGACTGGGAATTGATGACCCTTACCTAAATGGCTTGATTGAGAATTTACTTTCGAAACAGGTTGAAAGATCTAGATTGATGTCTAGTCAGACTGAGAGCTCACCGCTAGTTCGAGAAGTCAACAAAAACTTGGATGACCTGAATTCCCAAATAAGTGAAATATTGGATAGGGTTGAAATAAACAACCAAATGGTTATCAATGATCTGGAGAATAGGAAAGCACAGATTGAATCATCTTTTAGGGACCTTCCTGCAGCGGAACAAAATCTTATAAGAATTCAAAGACAACAGACTTTAACTGAGAATATTTACAATTTTCTCTCTGAAAAGAGAGCCGAGTCGGCTATTTCAAAAGCCTCTAATACACCAAGCAATAAGATAATAGAATACGCAAAAGGTGGTTCCCTTCAGGTAAGTCCGAATCCTACTAGAAACTACTCTGCTGCGGCATTCGCTGGTATTTTGATTCCTATTCTTTTTGTATTTATCAGAGAGTTTATCAAGACCAAAATTGATGAACCAAAGTTTTTGGAGCGCAGATTGAAATTCCCAGTACTGTCCAATATTCTATACAATGACTCAAAAGAGAATCTAGTGGTTTTCAATTCTGGGAAATCGGGAATTAGTGAAGGGTTTCGCTCACTAAGGTCAAATATTAGATTTTTAGTACCAAAGGATAAGCAACTCACCTTTATGATCACATCTACGATTTCTGGTGAGGGTAAAACCTTCTGTGCTATGAATCTAGCCTCAGTTTATTCATTGACGGGTAAGAAAACGGTACTTATCGGTTGTGATATGAGGAAGCCAAAAATCTTCGATGATTTTAAGCTTAAGAATGATGTGGGCCTGTCCTCCTACCTGAGCGGTCAGGAAGATGATTGGAGGAAGATTGTCAAGCACAGTGAATATGAGAATCTGGACTTGGTTCTTTCGGGGCCGATTCCACCCAACCCTTCAGAACTTCTTTTCTCAGTTGATTTTGAGAAATTAATTAAAGAATTGAGATCGGCGTATGATGTGGTTATACTAGATACACCCCCTGTGGGGCTGGTCTCAGAGACCCTTGATCTTATTGCTCAAGTAGATTTCACTCTCTTTGTCTTTCGACAAGGATATAGTGATAAAGCCTTCATCGACGCAGTTAATGGCTTGAAAGATCAAAAAGGCATTAAGAATATCTATGGTATTTTTAATGGGCTTGACGCTTCTAAGCTCGCCTACGGAGGCTATGGCTATTCTTATGGCTATGGCTATGGCTACTACGAAGAGGACAAAAAGAAAAGAAAACGATTCAGTTTTTAATCAAATAAGTTGAAAAACTTCATAAGTAAATACTTTAAGTATTTCGCATTTTTCTACGAGTACCTAGGCTACAAGGTATTCATCCTGATCATTTCCAGTTTAGTAGTAGGTTTGCTCGATGGCTTTGGTCTGGCTCTATTCATTCCAGTATTTACCATGGCTGCAGAGGGTTTTAATCCGGAAAGCAGGGAAGCCTTGGGGAATTTAGATTTTCTTCTTGATTGGATAGAAAAGCTTGGATTTGGCCTAAGCCTGAATGTGATCCTGGTCGTTATGGTCGCTTTGTTCCTGATCAAGTCTGTCATAAAGTTTTATGATGGAATTTGGAAGACAAAGCTTCAGATGGAGTTCGTCAAGAAACTTCGCTATGAAATGGTTGATGGGTTAGGGGGGATGAGTTATAAAAACTTTGTGAATCTGGATGCCGGAAAGATTCAAAACACCCTTTCTGGGGAAGTATTTAAAGTTACTTATAGCTTCCTTACCTATTTCAGTACCATTCAGTTTATGGTTCTTCTGGGAGTGTATCTGACTCTTGCCCTGCTATCCAATTTCCAGTTTGCCATTTTGGTAGGAATAGGAGGATTTTTATCAAATTTCTTATTCAGGCTGATTTTCAAATTCACTGAAAAAGCTTCAGTAGGCGTGACCGCCTTTAACCATGAGTTTCAGTCCTATCTAATTCAGGCGGTTCATAATTTTAAATACCTCAAAGCCACTGACTATTTCGCCAAATACAAGTTAAAACTGAAAGCTATCATTGACTCGATAGAGTTTCAGCAAAAGAAAATTGGGATATATAATGCTTTTCTTAGCTCTACACGTGAACCAATTGTACTAATTATTGTCGTTGCGGTAATCCTGGTTCAGGTTAATTTCTTGGGAGGTCAGATGACTACTATTCTTGCTAGTTTGCTCTTCTTTTACCGAGCATTAAACTATTTGATAAGCCTACAAACGAGCTGGCAGGGATTTGTAGCTCACTACGGGGGAATCGTTGCAGCTATGGAGCTAATGGAGGAATTTAGAAGCCTGAATGAGCCAATAAGTCCAAAGCCTGAAGTGGATAAACTCGAGAAAATTCAGCTTCAAAATTTGAATTTCGCTTACAAGGAAAATATTCCCGTGCTGAATCGAGTTCATCTCGACATTCAGCCTTTAAAAACATTGGCACTGGTGGGTGGATCAGGTTCAGGAAAAACTACAATGGTTAACTTGATTATTGGACTTTTGGAACCTACAGAAGGTGAAATTTGGGTCAATAATAAAAACCGAGAAAACTGGGACCGATCCTCTTATCGAAAGAGATTTGGCTATATCACACAGGAACCGGTGATTTTTAATGACGATATTTATAACAACGTTACTTTTTGGGACGAAAGAACACCAGAAAACATAGCAAACTTTGAGAATGCCATCAGACTGGCCAATATTCATGATTTTGTAAAAAATCTTCCGGACAAAGAAAAGACTAAACTCGGTGACAATGGTATGCTTGTCAGCGGGGGACAGAAGCAAAGAATTTCTATTGCCAGAGAGCTCTATAAAAATGTGGATGTTCTGATTCTGGATGAGGCCACATCAGCACTAGACAGCGAAACAGAAAAATCTATCCAGCAAAATATTGATAATCTGAAGGGAAGATACACCATCATTATTGTCGCACATAGATTGAGTACGGTAAAAAAAGCGGATCAAATACTCGTGCTGGATCAAGGAGATATTGTGGGGGCTGGATCATTTGAGGACTTAGTAGAACAAAATAAGCTCTTCAAGCGAATGGTAGAGCTTCAGGAGTTTTAAAAAAACAAAGTGCCCTTAAACATTCTTATTTCTTCTTTACCGCTTCCAGCTACAAAAGTTGGGAGCTGGACGAATAGAATTGGAGAATTTCAAAAGCAGACTAATTTCTTCGATCACATCCTTTCTCCTACAGAGAATCCAGATTCCACCTTCATTTTTTGTCAAAAAAGGGACCTAAACCCCATCCAAAAATTGTCAGGAAATAGGTCTGAAAAGGTTGGTACAGATTATTTTCTGGAATTATTGAAACTTGGAGCCGGAAAAAATCCACTAAAAATATTAGTCGTGGATGATCGGTCACTATTGGAGGCAATTGCCCTGAGAAAGGAAGAGCTTCCTAAAGGGACGGAGTTATATTATTCCCACCATGGTCACCAGCTTGGCGCCCCCCCACATATCTTTGACCTGGTAGACAAAGTTTTTTTCCTAACTGAGCTGGGATATCAGAAAACGCTCGAAGTTAATTATCAATTTACGCCAGAGGTTTTTGTGATTGGAAATGGAGTCGTTGGTGATGGCTTTAAGCCTATTTCACAGGAAGAAAAGAACGAAAGGAGAAAAGAATTTGGTTGGACCAATGATGACATAGTAATTACTTGGCTCGCAAATGCACGGCCTGTAAAAGGTCTACATCTTTTCAAAAAGGTGGTAGCAAACTTATTGGAAAAGTATTCAAACTTAAAGGTGCTTTCTATTGGGCATAAGCCCCAAAGCGATCTAAATTCTTCGAATTGGGTTCAGGTTGGACAGGTGAGTAATTCTGATCTCCCAAAATATTTGCAATTAGGTGATGCTTACTTTTTTACCTCAGTTTGGCAGGAGGGTTTCGGTCTATCTCTTGCGGAAGCTGTAAAATGCGGAAATATCCCCATTACGTCACCTTTAGGTGGAATTACAGAAGTATTAAGTGAGGTACCCCATAAGATTTATGTTCAAAGACCGAATATTGTTGAGGACTGGGTCAATGCTTTTGAAGAATATCTAAATCTTAGGAATAGTCCTGAGTTTATTTCCCAAGAGTTTGATTTTGGTTCCTGGCAATCTTATGATAAATGGGAACAACGGTTTTTAAATGCACTTAAGTCCTAAAGTATGTGTGGAATCTTAGGCATATACACACCTGATTCCAGCCTTCCAAATGAGACGGTTGATATACTTCAGAACGCCTTAATGAAACAAAAACATAGAGGTCCAGATGCTGATGGCTACTGGTTAAATGAAAAAGTTGCCCTTGGTCATAACCGTCTCTCAATTATTGATTTAACCCATGCGGCAGATCAGCCATTCTACCGAGAGGACCTTGGTTTAAGAATTTCCTTCAATGGTGAAATCTATAATTATCAAATCTTAAAAGAGGAGTTGCTAAAGAAGGATTACCATTTCAAAACTAATTCTGACACAGAAGTTCTTTTAGCAGGATATCATGCTTTCGGATCCGAGATTTGTAGAAAAATCACAGGAATGTATGCCTTCGCTATTTGGGATGAAAATAAGGACTCTTTGTTTTTAGCGCGTGACCGTTTCGGTGAAAAGCCGTTATTCTATATAAAAAAGGATTCGGGTTTTTATTTCGCCTCAGAGCTGAATGCACTTAGAACTATCTATCCTGGTGAGCTTAATATTAACCAAGATGCTGTAGTCGATCTTTTGGAAATGATGTATATTCATTTGCATCATACCATCTATAAAGAGGTTTCCAATTTCCCGCCTGCTCACTGGCTGAAAATTGATTCTAAAGGTGAATTTGAGTGGGGAAAATATTATTCCTACTCATTACCTGAAAAAGAAAAGATTGACTTTCTAGAACTCAAAAAACTCACGAAAGAAAAGCTTTTCAAGGTCGTGGAGAAACAACTTCATGCCGATGTTCCTGTCGCTACTTTTTTGAGTGCGGGAGTGGACTCTGGTCTAATTACCGCCATAGCAAGCGAAATAAAACCAGATTTAACAGCGGTGACCATGAGTACCGCCGAAGAGTCCACAGATGAAACGGCAGGTGCTACTTTTCTGGCAAAAAAATTAGGGATAAACCATGAGATTGTTCCTGTAAGCACGGATTCCATTGATCATTTATCAAATATCCTCTCGGATATACAGCCACTGGCGGATGCATCTCTGATTCCAAGCCATCTAGTGACTAACAAAGTTCAAGGAAAGTATAAAGTGATGCTTTCAGGAGACGGGGGAGATGAGATCTTTGGCTCTTATAACCGCCCTAATCTTTATCAAAAATATTCAGGAGGTCTTTTCCCATTAGGAGATAAGATAGTCCAAAGGGGTTTGAGTTTTTCAGGTAAAAATTCTGAGAAACTAAGGTCCAGACTTAATGATAAAAATAGAATGAAGTTTGGGGGTTGGGGCGGCTTCTTTTCATCACATAATCTCAATTCTGGTTTGATGGGAAAGGTGTTTCTTCAAGGAAAACCACAGAATAACCAGGTAAAATTGTACAATGAATTGAAGGAAAGGTTCTCTGGAAATGAGGATAAATTGTCCTTTGGAATTGACTTTGAATCGAGGTTGCCAGGCGATTTTCTATTTAAAATAGATTCAGCAGCAATGCACTCATCGATTGAGGTCCGGGCACCTTTCCTGGATCACCAATTGGTTGATTTTCTAATGAAGGTCCCGGTAAGAAGCCTTATGCCTAATGGTATTGACAAAGAGCTTAGTAAATCGCTACTATCTGATTACACCGGTAAACCCTGGGAAGCTCCTAAAAAAGGATTCACCATACCCTATTGGAAATACCTGCAGGGGGATTGGGGAGATATTTTGGAGGTTTACCTTCGGGAGGGCAAATCCCAAGAATATTTTTCCTTTAATACGAAGGGTTTACTCGATATGCTCCATGAATTACGTAAGCAACATGCCATTCACTATGGAAGGATTCTATTTGCTGTTTTAGTCATGGAAATTTGGTTGAGAGTTTTTCACTTGGCCAGCCAAAAGAGGAGCGCTTTTTATACTGAGCTTTCTTGAAAGTTATAATTCATAAAAAATGATCATCGCAGAAATAGCACAGGCACATGACGGAAGTTTGGGTAATGCCCATGCTTATATTGATGCTTTGGCAGATACTGGTGTGGATGCTGTTAAATTCCAGACGCACATTGCCGATGCTGAAAGTTCAATTCATGAGCCTTTTCGAATTAAGTTTAGTCGTCAGGATACGACGAGAATGGATTACTGGCGGCGAATGGAATTCACCTTGCCACAGTGGAAAGAACTCATCTCTCATGCGGAAAGTAAGGGAATGGAGCTCATTTCATCTCCATTCAGCAACTTAGCGGTTGATTGGCTTGAAGAAATCGGTGTAAGGAGGTATAAGATTGGCTCCGGGGAGGTTTCTAATCTTTTGATGCTTGAGAAAATCTGTAAAACTGGGAAACCAATCATTCTAAGCTCAGGTATGAGCTCCTGGGAAGAATTAGATAGAACGGTAGAGTTTATCCAAGGCTTTGGGAATCCATTGAGTATTTTACAGTGCACCACAGCCTACCCTACAAGTCCAAGTCAATGGGGGCTAAATGTAATCCCTGAACTAAAAGAGCGATACCAGATTCCAGTTGGATTTTCTGACCATAGCGGAGATATTTTCGCATGTCTGGCCGCCGCAGCTCTAGGGGCAGAAATCTTCGAATTTCATGTGGTATTCGATAAGCGAATGTTTGGTCCGGATACACCTGCAAGTGTTACTATCGATCAAGCCAAGCAAATGGTAAGCGGAATTGATCAAATTCGAGACTCCATCAAACACCCTGTAGTGAAATCAGACACTTCTTCATTTGATCGGTTAAAACAAATATTTGAAAAGAGTCTGGCGGTAAACAAAAATCTAAAGGCTGGAGAAGCGATTGTGATGGAGAATCTGGAAAGTAAAAAGCCCAGTGGATTAGGAATACCTGCTTCTGATTTTAGAAAAGTTTTAGGTAGAAAGCTTAAAACTGACCTGAATCAGTGGGACTTCCTGAATTGGGAGGATTTAGACTAACCTTTATGGAAAAAAGAAAAATTTGCGTTGTAGTTACGGCAAGACCATCTTATTCGAGAATTAAAACAGCCCTTAAGGCCATACACGAGCATCCTGATTTAGAACTTCAATTGGTTGTAGCAGCCTCTGCTTTGTTAGATAGGTATGGAAGTGCAGTGGATTATATAAAAAGTGATGGCTTCGAGATTGCCGCTAAAGTTTTTAATGTTCTAGAGGGCGAAAATCTAACTGCCGCAGCGAAAACAACCGGCATTGGCATATTAGAATTATCTACCGTTTTCGATAATCTTAATCCAGATATTGTAGTAACCGTCGCAGATCGCTTCGAAACTATGGCTACAGCTATCGCTGCCAGTTATATGAATATTCCGTTAGCTCATGTTCAAGGAGGTGAGGTCACTGGGAATATCGACGAAAAGGTTAGGCACTCGATTACAAAACTTGCTGATTATCATTTTGTGGCATCAGAAAATGCTTTTGACCGGGTAATTAAACTAGGAGAGGACACGAATTCGGTTTTCAATACGGGTTGCCCAAGCATTGATTTGGCTGCAGAGATAAAGAAAAGTCCTGAATTAGACTTTGATATTTACAAAAAGTACGGTGGTGTTGGAGCCAGGCCAAACCTGTCTGATGGATATTGGGTTGTTATGCAGCATCCTGTTACAACTGAAGTCGGATCCTCCAGAAGGCAAATTGAGGCGACTTTAAATGCGGTTTTCAATCGAAAGGAACCGGTTCTTTGGTTTTGGCCCAATGTAGATGCTGGAGCTGACGGAACAAGTACTGGAATCAGGTCATTCAGAGAAAATTATGACTTGAGCAATTTTCATTTTTTTAAAAACATGCAGCCGACTGATTTCCTTAAGCTTCTTTATAATAGTAAAGGCTTAATTGGAAACAGTAGCGTTGGAATTAGAGAGTGTGCTTTTTTGGGAGTTCCTGTCATAAATATAGGTAGTAGGCAAAATGCGAGAGCCAGAGGGTTCAATGTGATAGATGTGGATTATGATGAAAAAATGATTGCTGATGCCATGCAAAAGCATAGTGCCGTGAAGAAGTGTAAAGAATCCTATGTGTACGGGGGAGGAGACGCCGGAGTAAAAATGGCTGATCTTCTTGCTACACTCCCATTAAGATTCTCCAAAACCATCACTTATTAATTTTTGAAAGTTTTAGCTGTAGTTCCTGCAAGAGGAGGTTCAAAGGGAATTCCCAGAAAGAATATCAGGAAACTTGCGGGAAGACCACTTTTGTCCTACACAATAGATGCGATTGAGGATAGTAAGCTTCTGTCTAGGTCCATCATGAGTTCGGATGATCCTGAAATCATGGAAATGTCTGAGTCCCTTGGTTTGGAAGTCCCTTTCGTGAGGCCCGGTGATCTAGCAGGAGATAAAAGTCCTACTTTGCCTGTGATTTTACATGCTCTGGATCACTTTCTTGGGAAAGGGATTCGTTTCGATGCAGTTTGTATCCTTCAACTAACGAGCCCCTTTCGAAGAAAAGGATTAATCGACGAGGCAATAACTTTGATGAAGGAAAAGGATTTTGACTCCGTAATTTCAGTCTTACCAGTACCTCATGAATTCAACCCGCATTGGGTGTTTGAATCGGATGAAAATAATCAATTGAGAATTGCAACCGGGGAAAAAGAGATAATCTCCAGACGTCAGGATCTACCACCTGCGTATTTCCGTGATGGGGGATTATATCTGACTAAAACAGGGATTCTCAGGCAGAATACCTTGTACGGAAATAAGATTGGTTATGTCTTTGGTGAAAAGGAAAAGCACGTGAATTTGGACACGATGGAGGATTGGAATGCAGCAGAAGAATTGGCGGCCAAAATTTATCCAAAAAGCTAATGTGCGGTATTGCTGGAATAATAGGAGATAACCAGTCTAAGGAGCACCTGGAGAAGATGTTGCGGATTCAAAGTCACCGTGGCCCTGATTTTACTGGGAGGTTTTTTGATGGTGAAAAAGTTGCAATTGGTCATAACCGATTATCCATTATCGACCTTCGAGAAGTTTCAAATCAGCCGTTTTACTCTGATGACAAGAGATTTATTCTTGTGTTTAATGGAGAGATTTACAATTACTTGGAATTAAAGCAGGAACTTGAAAAAGATTTTCATTTTCACACCACATCTGATACCGAGGTACTATTAAAGGCTTATCAAAAATGGGGTAAGGATTGTCTTTCCAGATTCAATGGAATGTTCTCCTTTGCCATTTGGGACACTTTGAAGCAAAAGCTTTTCGCTGCGAGGGATAGATTCGGGGTGAAGCCTTTTTATTATTATCAAAAAGGAGAAAAGCTCATTTTTAGCTCTGAAATTCCAGCTTTGTTTGAAACAAATATCAAGAAAAGCCCTTCTGAAAAAGTCTGGGCATCTTTTTTTGCTAAAGGAACCTATGGTTTTCCAAATGAAACTTTCTGGAAAGAAATACACCAGCTACCTGGAGGACATTATCTGGAATTTGAAAATGGTAACCTGAACGTAACTAAGTGGTATTCATTTGTCGACCGGGTGAATGAGTTGATTGGAACGTCAAAAGAAAATGAAGAGGAATACATTGATTCTTTATTAAGGGATTCGATTCGCTTGAGGTTCAGGGCAGATGTTCCTGTCGGCTTTAATCTTAGCGGTGGTTTGGATTCCAGTACTTTGCTCGGCCTCGTTTCTCATGAATATCCCAATACTGATTCTATTCAAGCTTTTACCTTTTATACCGGGGATGACAGATATGATGAATTGCCTTGGGTGAATCAGATGATTTCCAGGACTTCATTCCCTCTCAATAAATGTCTATTGACGGCAGAGGAAATCCCTGAATTAACCTCAGAAATGAGTGCGATTCAGCTGGAACCCTTTGGGGGTATTCCTACTTTGGCATATGCCAAAGTTTTTAAAGAAGCGCGATTAAAGGGAGTCATTGTATTGCTGGATGGTCAGGGGGCTGATGAATCTTGGGCGGGTTATGATTATTATTTCAACCATTCGGATTCATTGGTCCAGGGGGTAAAATCCTCTCCAGTCAAACCGGATACCTTGGCCCCGCAGTTTAGAAATTTCACCGACAGGCAAAGTTTTGATCTGCCATTTGAGGATAAATTACTCAACCTTCAGTATCGGGATCTGTTTTATACCAAAATACCCAGAGCGCTAAGGTTCAATGATCGAGTAAGTATGGCAAGTAGCACAGAATTAAGAGAGCCATTTCTGGATTATCGATTAGTAGAATACGCTTTTTCGAGACCAGAATCTTTCAAAAGAAAAGGTGGTGTCCAAAAGTATATTTTGAGGCAAGTGGCTAATAAATACCTTGGTGACTCCATTACTTTGGCTCCCAAAAGACCTCTTCAGACTCCACAGAGAGAATGGTTGGGGAGTGAGCTTAAAGATTGGGCTGGAGATAGAATCAGCGAGTTAGCTCATAACTCGGCCTGGTTCGAAAAAGGAAAAATGATGCAGTATTGGGATAATTATCTCAAAGGAGACAACAATAACAGCTTTTACATCTGGCAGTGGATCAATGCTGCTGAAATCTTGAAATGAGCAGAATTTGCTTTTTGATACCGGACGGGGTTGGGATTCGGAATTACTTATACTCTGATGTAATCAAAAACCTATCTAATCAGGGACATGAGATAATCATTTGGCATAGCCTTGCTTCTGAGGTCATACGATTAGCTGCAGACTTAAATGGTTATCATCCACTTGAGAAAAATTTTAAGGTATTCAAGGAAGATTTAATCGTCCAAATTCTGCGAGAAAGCAGTACCTATGCCCGTTTGAAGCATAATGCCAAATTGACCGATAACCCTACCATCATGCTTAATTGGCATGAGAAAAAAGGTCCTTTCAGGCGCAAGGCACTTGTATCTCTTTCTGAATTTCTGGGTGGTAGAATAAGTGGTTATGAAGGGATTGAGAGTACGGAAAAAATCTATTTTTCAAGGATAAAGAGAACGGAGGCTTATAAGCAGTATTGGTCCGATTTGAAGGAAATAAATCCTGAGGTCCTATACTGTACTCATCAGCGGTATCCAGGTGCAGCCTTTGCCATGGAGGCGGCAAAATCTTTGGGTATTCGTACTGTGACAGGAATTTTTTCTTGGGATAATCTTCCCAAAGCAAGGTTACTACTAAGGTCTGATTATTACACTGTTTGGTCTCCTTACATGAAGTCTGAACTCATGTTTTATTATCCCGAAATAAAGGAGAATCAAATTTTTGTGACAGGAACACCGCAGTTCGATTTTTATGCAAAGGAAGACTCTATTCAAAGTCGAGACGACTTTGCCAAAGCATTTGGGCTGGATCCAAATAAAAAATGGGTTTGTTTTTCGGGTTCAGATGCCAAAACCTCACCTAATGATACAAGGTACCTCGAAGATGTAGCAGAAGCATTAAAGGATGAGGAAGATGTACAGCTATTGTTTCGGCAAGTGCCTGTAGAAACTGCCCAGAGATACGAATCGGTTCTTTCTCGATACCCTGAAATTAAGCACCTTCCTCCAATCTGGAATAAGGGTAAGCACTGGAACCAGTTTTACCCATTTCCTGAGGATATTTCTCACCTAGTTAATCTCAGTTACCACTGTGCGACAGTGATAAATATCGGATCTACCATGGCTCTTGATTTTAGCTGGTTTAATAGCCCTGGACTTTATCTGAATTATGACCATGAGCCGAATCAGGAGTGGACAGTACGAGACGTTTATAAGTTTCAGCATTTTCGTTCCATGGATGATCTAAATGCAGTGGTCTGGGCGAATTCAAAGCAGGAAATCAAATCCAAGGTCAAAGAAATTCTGAATCATCCAGATAAAGTGGCTAAAGATCGGAACGAGTGGTTAAGGATAATCACTGGTGATCCCACAAGGGAATCTGCATCTTCCAGAATAAGTAGTCTATTGGAGGAGCTCTCTCAAACTTCAGAAAAAGTATTTTAATGCATATTTGCTTTTTATCACAGGAATTTCCCAGGACTGGGTCGGTTTATGGAGGTATTGGCACTTTCCTTAGTACGTTCAGTAGTGTATTGGTCAAAGGTGGACACAAGGTTACTGTTTTAGGAATTAGTGATATTTCCGAAGAAATAATAGAAGAAATTAATGGGGTTGAAGTTATTGCCTTACCCCGGGTTAAGTCCAAATTCCTCTCCTGGAGGAAGAATTTCAAGGTGCTTCGTGAAAGGATAAAAGAAATTCACTCACGACATCCTATCGATATTTTAGAAGGTTCAGAACTGAATTTTGCCTTTCTGAAGAAAATCAAGGGAATTCCATATGTGATTAGACTTCATGGAGGCCATCATTTTTTTGCTGAAGGCGAAAACAGGCCAATTCAGAAATGGAAGGGCTTCCAGGAAAAGCGATCCTTTGCCAAAGCTGATGCATTCATTGCCGTATCAGAGTATGTGAAAATTCACACTGGTAAACTTCTTTCATTTCACGGAAAACCGGTAGAGGTCATTAATTATCCAGTACCATTGGCTAAGTTTTACAAAGCGGACCCCGCGAAGGCCATAAAGGGTAGGCTAGTCTTCGCAGGAACCGTATGTGAAAAGAAGGGGATCAGGCAATTGATTAAGGCTTTGCCGAAAGTGAAATCAATTTTTCCAGAAGTACATCTGGAGGTTTATGGAAGAGATTCCTTGTATACTGAAAATGAGAAATACACGGACTTTCTAAAGAGAACTTGTTCAGAAAAAGAATTAGAATCGGTTTCTTTTCACGGCCCTGTTTCACATGATGATCTTCCTGGCTTTTATGAAAAGGGAGAACTCTGTGTATTCCCTTCGCATATGGAAACTCAGGGTCTGGTAGCTCCAGAAGCTATGTCCATGGCAAAACCAGTCATATTTTCGGAGAAGGGTCCAGGACCAGAAACCATTGATTCGGGGATCAATGGTTGGTTATGCGACCCATTCAGTCCAGATTCTATTGCAGATACAATTATTGAAGCATTGAATCGAAGAGCTGATTTGCCTAAAATCGGCGAGGCGGCAAGAAAAAAGGTTCATGAAAAATTTAAACCTGAAACCATCACTCAAAAAAATCTCGATTTCTACGAAAGATTACTTTCAAAAAAATGAAGTTTTTGATTGTAGGACATGTGGTTCATAAGGAGGTGGGTGATCAGGTTTTTGCCTATGGGCCATATGTTAAGGAGATGAATGTATGGGGCAGGTATGTGGAGGAAATAGGGATAGTGGCTCCTTTTGAAAAAACTTCAAAGCCAAACCCAATTGACTTATCCTTTCAACATGCGGGTATAAAGCCTTTTCCAGTAAGTTCATTTGATACCATATCAGCAAGCGGGAAGATAAAAACCATTTTAACTCTGCCCGGGATAATCTTAAATACAATGAAGGCTATGAGATGGGCAGATCATATTCATCTCAGGTGTCCTGGAAATATGGGGCTAGTAGGCTGTGTGGCCCAGGTTTTTTTCCCATCAAAAGTAAAAACAGCAAAATATGCCGGTAACTGGGACAAGGGGAGTTATCGTCCAAAGAGCTATCAAATTCAACAAAGTATTCTTGGGAATACCTCTCTGAGTAAGAAAATGACAGCTTTGGTTTATGGAAACTGGCCGAATGAATCTCAAAATATTAAACCATTTTTCACTGCTAGTTATTCCGAAAAGGAAAAGGAATCCATCCAGCCAAGAAATATAGAATTAGGAAAAGAAATCAACCTCCTTTTTGTTGGGACTTTGGATTCTGGAAAACAACCACAAATCTCAGTAGAGGTTTGCAAAAAACTAAGGGAAAAAAGGATCAATGCAAGACTGGATTTATACGGAGAAGGAAATCTCAGTGATCAATTAAAGAAGGTAATTGAGAATGAGAACCTTCAGAGTTTTATAAAACTTCATGGGAATCGACCTTCTGATGAGATAAAAATGGCCTACAAAAACAGCCACTTTCTGATTTTCATCTCAAAAAGTGAAGGCTGGCCAAAGGCTGTGGCTGAAGCAATGTTTTGGGCCTGCCTTCCCATTACAACCAGAGTTTCTTGTGTCCCCCAAATGTTGGGAAATGGAGAAAGAGGGGAACTGGTGAATGAAGATGTAAATGAGATTTTTGAAAGGCTAGAAAATTTGATCGAAAATCCATCAATTTATAAGGAAAAGGCAGCAAAAGCGATGGGATGGTCAAGGGATTACACTCTTGAAAAATTTGAATCGGAGATCAAAAAACTTCTCTTAAACCCAGCAGATTGAAAATACTCCAAATTATCGATACGCTTAATCCAGGTGGTGCCGAAAGAATGGCTGTAAACCTAGCAAATGCTTTTGATGGGGTAGGGGTAGATCATAAACTGATTGTAAGTAGGCGAGATGGAGGACTGAACAAGCAGGTGAAAAGTCAAGATAGGCTGGTTTTCCTGGGTAAGAAAAGCACTTTAGATTTTGGGGCTTTTCAGAAATTAAGGAAAGTAGTAGCTGTTTTTAGACCCGATGTAATTCATGCGCATGGAACTTCCATTTATTGGGCAGTAGCTTTGAAATATTTGAACTCCGATTTCAAACTTATCTGGCATGATCATTTGGGTATTTCTGAAGAGGTGCTGAAAACAAACCCCAGGAAAGAGTTGGCTCTTATGTCTAGTAAAATTGATTTCATTATTACGGCTGATGAAAAAACCAGGGAGCATTGGATTAATAAAAAATTGAAAGATGCAGACCTCATCAGATATTTGGGGAATTTCCCTCAACTATCTATTATAAAAACTCCTGATAATGAAATATTTACCTTTGTCCACCTGGCCAATTATCGCTCAGAGAAAGGTCATATGACGCTGATTGAGGCTGCAAAAATTTTATCTGATCAGAAGCTGGATTTTCAAGTAAGGATGGTTGGTGCCGCTATAGATAGTTCTTGGAAGGAAAAAGTTAAGGCCAAGGTGATGAAAGAAGGTTTGGAGAAGTTTATCTTGGTAGAAGACGCCTCGGAAAATGTAGATGCTTTACTTTCGGAAGTCAATGCCGGTTTAGTAACATCCGATCGGGAAGGGTTACCCGTAGCCCTCTTGGAGTATGGTTTGGCTGCTTTACCTGTTATTTCCACCAAGGTTGGCCAATGCCCAAAGGTTTTACTTAATGGAGAATTCGGCTATTTGATTGATCCTGGGAGTTCCGCTCAATTGGCAGAGGCAATGAGAGATATGATTGGAAATTCTGAAATTGTAAAAACGAAGGCTAAAGAATTCCAAGTCCATGTTGAAAAGCATTATGGCTTTGAGCAATTTTTCAAAGATTACAATCAGATTTTGAAGCAGTTAAACATTCCAGTAGAATCCGTTCCAGCTCATGATTAAGAGTTTGATCCAAAATAAATACCCCCTCGTCTGGATAATCCTCCATTTGATTTTGGGTTTCACTGCTACCATTACACCTTACGTTTTGATAGCCTGGTTTTATTTTGTCATTTTATCTTCTCTCAGCCATGTTCTGAAGAAGAATAAATCTCCATTCATTTTAATTTCCCTTTTACTATATCTGGTTTCCTTCGAGTTGCTTTCAAGAATGGCTAGAACTTCCCCGTTTATTCCTTATGAACTGGGGAAATATCTTTTGGCAGCGGGAGCTATCTGGGGGATTTTCAACTTTAAAACCAGAGGCTATAGCGGAATTGTAATGCTGGTGTGCCTCCTGCCAAGCCTATTTATTGATCTTTCAGGACAGGTGCAACGCTCGGATGTAGTTTTCAATCTTCTTGGAGCGGTGAACGTAGCTTTGGTTTGCTGGTTTTTTTATAAGCAGAATTTTTCAAGTGAAGAACTTGGGAAGGTTGTCCGGCTAATGGTTTATCCTATCCTCGGGATATTAAGCTATACATTCATAAAAACCCCTGACTTTGAGGAGGTAGAGTTTGTTTTGGGAGCTAACGTGGATCTCAGTGGGGGCTTTGGCTCAAATCAAGTTTCTACATTATTCGGGCTTGGGACCCTACTTGTTTTTATCCTGATCATAAGCAGGCAAACATTTTCCGGAAACTTCATTTTGGATATTGCCATTCTTTTTGCCTTAAGCTTTCAGGGTCTACTCACTTTCTCTCGTGGAGGTATGATTGGAGCTGTTTTGGGAGTCATGATTATTCTTTTCTTTTTACGTCGTGCTTCGCCTCTAGTCAGAAGGAAATATCACCTTCCTAATGTCGGTAAGTATGTGATTCCTTTGATTTTGGTTGGAATATTATCCTTTGTGGTAGTAGATCAAATCACAAATGGGCTTTTAAGTCTTCGATATCAAGGGGAGACAATGGGTACGATTCAAGGATCCAAAGTCAAAACTCTCAATACCATAAGTACCGGTCGTTTTGATATTTTCATGGGAGATGTCAATCTCTGGTTAGATCATTTTGTTTTTGGAGTGGGTGCGGGCGCCTCCAGATTCCTAAGAGAGAGTCTCACTGGAACAATAGCCCACGTAGAACTAAGTCGACTTCTGGCAGAAAGTGGCTTCCTTGGCTTAATCTATTTTGTAATCCTTTCTTGGTTAGGAGTTAAGTTGTTTAGAGGGCAGTCAAACCCACTTATCAAAGGAATCCTCATTGCCCTGTATATCGTCGCTATGTATACCACCTTTCATGCGGCCATGCGTACGTATGTTACTCCATCATTGTTGGGTTTGAGCTTGCTTGCTGTAAAAACTTCGAAAAAGCCTAAACCCAAGGTGCGTAAGAAACACAGTTTAAAGGCTTTAGAACCTATTGCTTCCTAAATCTCCCCAAAGTTTTTCTTGGCTCTGAATTCCAAACAGATAGAGTTTATTTTGTCCCTGGGGGACCTTGCTTTAGGAACTAGTTTTGTAAAAAAAATAAGAAGCTGGAGAGAAGTATTCAAAAAGGATTCCACTGAACTCAAGGAGATTCAAAAGGAAAAACTTAGAAAAATGCTCTCACATGCCTCTGAAAACTCTCCATTCTATAAGTCCTTTAGCATTCCACTAGATCAGGATCCCTTCAAAACCCTGAAAAATTTTCCAATTTTACCTAAACAGACGCTTAAGGAACGAGTAGATGAATTCCTGACGACCGATCAAACCAAAGGTCTTACCTCTATTACTTCATCAGGAAGTACAGGGGCACCCTCCAAAGTTTATTTTAATTCCGAAGAGCTATCCAGTAATCGTGCACTTCAAATAATTTGGTGGGAATGGGCCGGCTATAAGTTTGGAAATTCTGTGTTGCAAACTGGGGTAAACATGAAGCGAAGCGCCGAAAAAAAGCTTAAGGATTATCTTTTAAATACTCGATATATCGACGCTGTTAGCCACGATGAAAATCAGATTAAGGAGGAATTGGAACTATTGCTTGAGCATCCCAGACAGCATTTTGTGGGTTATGCTTCGAGTATTTTTCTTTTTGCCAAAGTGGCCAATAAATACAATATCAAAGGGGTGAAATTTGACTCGATTATTTCCATAGGAGAGAAGCTCCTTCCTAACTTCCGGAAAGAGATAGACACCGCCTTTCAATCGCCAATTTATGATACTTATGGGGCATCTGAGGGGTTCTTAATTGCCTCACAATGCCGGAAAGGAACGTATCATATTATGAGCCCTCATTTGGTTTTGGAGATTTTGGATGAGCAGGGAAATGAGGTGAAACCCGGAGAAATGGGAAGGGTTGTATTAACTGGGCTGGATAATTTCACTTTACCGCTGATTAGATATGAGATTGGAGACCTAGCGGTCAAAGCTTCGGATCAGACCTGTTCCTGTGGACTCCAATTACCTGTTTTAGGTGAAATAGTAGGAAGAATCACTGAGTTTATTAAAACACCCAGAGGAAAATATATTACAGTTCAGACGGTGGTCCGTTTGATGAAGAAATTTGAGGAGATAGATCAATACAAGGTAATCCAGCATTCCGAAAGCGAATTAGAAATCGAATTAGTTTCAGGAATAAAATTGGACTCTAGATATGAAGAGAAAATATCCTCAGAATATGAAAGGGTACTTGAGGAAAAGCTGAATATCAAATTCACTCAGGTTCCCAAAATTTCCAAGGCCAAAACAGGGAAATTCCAGTTGATTGAAAGCCGTCTAAATTGATTCAATTTTGAGTTTACTATCCAAAATTAGACCCTATCAAGTTGATCTTTTGGTTTTCAAGGTACCAGAAAGTCTAAACCCTGAAAGTGCAATTCTACCCTTCCCAGTTACAGAGAAAGCCAAAGATGTATTTGTTTTTGAGGATAAGGGAAAGCAGGCACATAAAAGCAAAATTTTTAGGGGAAGTAGAATTCTGAAAAGTTTTGGATATAAGACCCCAATCCTATGCATCGGTGATTGTGAAACTCCCGAGGAGTATCGAGGAAAGAGTTTGTACCCAAAAATGCTCCGATACCTTTATACAAAATTCCAGAATGAAGCTGAGATTTTTATTTTGGTTGCTCCCAATAATATGGCTTCAATTCGCGGGATTGAAAAGTCTGGAGCAAAAAAGGATGCCCGGATCAAATGCCTAAAAATTGGACCAATCTACTTGAATAAAGAAATTGAAAGGTTTGATTGAATTCAAGGAGTTGGTTGTGAAAAGAGATGGTAAAACTCTTAACATGGAGGAAAATTTTCAGTTGAAAAATAAGTCTATTGATAATTCAAGTACTACTGAAATAATTTTTTCTAAAGACATTGTTATCAGTGAGTTATATATTGATTTTACATTCATTCAATCGCCTTCTCATTATAGGAATGTATCGTATGAATGGGAGGAGATTTTGGATGATAAGCTGATGCTATCCTCTTATTCCCCAAAAATCATCAGATGGAAGGATGAAGTAAAAGCTGTGTCCGCAACTAATTCTGGATCCTGGGAAATTGATCCCAAGAAGAGTTTGCTAAGATGGTATGTAGTTCATCCGGATTTAGCCCCAAGTTTTACTTATGATAGGACCGACCACAGGGTTTGGCATTTTGAGTATGATTTTTACGAGGGAAATTCTTTTAAACTCCAATTTCTATTTACAAAGGATGAAATTGAAGAATGGGCAAGAACTCCAATAGGTTTTGTTCCAACTGTTTGCTTCACGGATCATTGTGATTTTGATACTCCTGATTTGCTGACCAAACAAAGGTTGATTTTCTCAAATACAGGTATTCGAACCACCAAAGGAATTTTTCTTTACGACCAGAGCGACCGTCCATTTCATGCATCTTTTGAAAATGTAGGAATCAAGGAAGAATTGAAACTTTGGGAAGATGATGGCCACGAACTGGCTTATCACGCCTTTAGCAAATCAGAGGGCAAGGAAAGTCAGAAGCATTTTAACTACTATCAAAGTCCGGCTGATTTTGAGCCTATACAAACTTACATCGATCACGGTTTCCTGAGCTATAATGCCAGCCAAAGAGAGCCTAATGAGTTGGCTGCTTGGTTTACTCATCAAAATAAAAAAGGAATTCAGCAGGTTTGGAATTATGTGGATTCATTCGAAGCTACAGCCTTTTGTAATAATCAATTGTCCACTTATGACAGTTCAATTGCAGCTCTATGGAAGAGCAAGGAAATTCATGAAAAGGAAGGGTTGCATGAGGATTCCTCACGTCTTTTTAAGGCTTGGTTGAGCTATGGGACGTCTGAAGAATTGGATTTCGCGGTAAAACATCTGAATACCTCCATCCATCAATTCAGGACTGAAAAGGCTAAGGCTTTTCCTGCCCTCACCCGAAATTTTCTAAAAACATTGAAGCATGCAGTAAACCCTGAAGTGATCAGTCAAAATTTTTTAAGAAGGACAAAGCCATTTCATTTTAATCGATTCACACCCATTATTTTCAAATCGCCCCATCAAAAGGACACTGAAGTTTATTCCTTTCAAACTGCCTCGGTCAAAAACTTTGAAACTGCCTTGAGCGAATATTCTCTTGAGAAGCTAAAACGAGAAAAAGGAGTACTTATCGCTCATACCTATTTTGCTTATACCAGCTCAAATCACGCAGGAAGATTGTTTTTAGACGATTCTGGAAAACAAAATGAGGTTGCAGTTCAGGGCTTCGAGCGACTAGGCCAATTGATCTCAAATAAGGAAGTCTGGAATCCCACCATAGCTGAAATGGTAGGATTTTACAAAAAATTGGAGAAGGTCGAGTATAGAAGTGAAAACGGTAAGGTGAAGCTGGTGAATGCTCCCGGACCAAGTCGAAAAATCTCTTAGGCCAAAGTGAAAATTCTTTATTTCTATCAGTATTATTCCACGCCCAAAGGATCTTGGGGGACCAGAGTTCATGAGTTTGCCCAGGAATGGGTCAAAAGGGGACACGAGGTTCAGGTGGTTTCTTCGATTTATTCAAAATCCGATTTAAAAGCCAAAAAGTTTATTGAGCATCAGAATTTTGACGGGGTAGATGTGACAGTCATTAATGTCAGGATTGATAATAAGCAACCAATTCATAAACGCTTACTTACCTTTGCGTCCTATGCTTTTGCTTCTATTTGGTATGCCCTGACGGCAAAAGCTGATGTAGTTATCGCTTCTTCAGGTCCAATTACAGTAGGTGTTCCCGGTTTGGTAGCACGATATCTCAGAGGGAAAAAGATGGTGTTTGAAGCTAGAGATCTCTGGCCTGAAGGTGCCATTGAGCTGGGGTTAATTAAAAATTCAACAGTTAAAAAAATGGCTTATGCTCTGGAAAGCAGATGCTATAAAGCTTCTTCTCTTGTGGTGGGTTTAAGTCCAGGAATGAGAAATAATATCAATGCACGATTTCCTAATGTGAATGCTATCAGTGTAACCAATGCAGCCAATATCTCACTATTTTCCCAGCCTCGCGAATTCAAAGAAAAGGATGGGCTGAGACCAAAAAAGTATGCCATTTACACTGGTAATATTGGCGTGGTGAATAATTCACTTTGGCTTCTAGAAGCCGCTAAGATTTTGCAGAAAAAAAACTCAGATATCGACATTTTGATTATTGGTGAAGGTCAACAGCGGGAATTAATTGAAAAAGAGATTAAAGACTCTGGCCTTAAGACATTGAAGGTTTGGGGCTTGATGCCAAAAGAAGATCTTGTCTCTTATGTTCAGAATGCTATGGTTTCTCTTGTCCCTTTAAAAGGAACTCCAGTTTTGGACACCTCTTCACCGAATAAATTCTTTGAATCTCTGGCTGCTGGCGTGCCTGTGATTCAAAATACGAATGGATGGATGAAGGACTTTCTAGAGCAGCGGAAACTTGGATATACTTTAGATCCGAATGATCCCGAGGCACTGGCAAATAAATTAATGGAGCTAGATCAAAAAGGGGAAGAATTAAGTGAAATGGGTATCAGGGCAAAGGGAATCGCGGCAAAAGAATTTGATAAGGATTACCTGGCTGAAAAAATGATCAAAGCAATCGAGGAGGTGGTGGATTGAAATATCTTCTAACGGGAGGATCTGGTTTTCTGGGAGGAATTTTAAAGGACTCCCTGAGGCAGAACCATGATGTGGTGACCTTGGGAAGAAGTATTACGAATGGGATTATTGCTGATTTATCCATGGAGGAGCCTATTTTGCCCCCAGTGGATGTAATTATTCATGTGGCAGGAAAAGCCCATATTGTCCCTAAAACAGAAAATGAAAAAGCTGAATTTTTTAGAGTAAATGTCACAGGAACAAAAAACCTTTTGAAAGGGATTAAAGTGCTTCCAAAGTCATTTGTGTTTATAAGTACTGTTGCTGTTTATGGTCTTGATGAAGGACGATTGATTAAAGAAACGGAGGAATTAAAGGGGGATACACCATATGCCCGAAGTAAAATTGAAGCAGAAAAACTGGTTCAAGACTGGGGTATAAAGAATCAGGTTAATGTTCTCATTCTCAGGCTTCCATTAGTGGTAGGTCCGAATGCACCGGGAAACCTTGGAGCTATGGTCAAAGCAATTAAAAATGGCTTCTATTTCCGTTTGGGAGATGGTAATGCAAGGAAATCCATGGTTCTGGCGGAGGATGTGGCAGGTTTGGTTGGAGATTGCGAAAATATGGAAGGGGTTTACAATCTAACTGATGGTCAAAATCCCTCAATGGCTGAATTTGATACCTACCTTGCTTCCTGCTTTAATCGTAAAGTTAAAGGCTTTCCTCAAGGGTTCTTGAACTTTGCCGCCAAAATCGGGGATACTTTTAAATCTTTTCCTCTGAACTCCTACAGGGTGGAAAAGCTTCAAACTTCTTTGACATTTTCTTGTGCCAAAGCTGAAAAAGATTTTGGCTGGAAGCCAAGGTCAGTAATAGGAAATTTTGATCCCAGATTGTGAAGATTTTATTTCTTGGTGAAACATACCGAGCTGATGCTCAGACCTGGATTAAGGGTATAGAAAAAGCAGGTAGAATTAAAATTCAGACAAAGGAAATTTCGCCAAGCAAGACTCGGTTGGGAAGAATTGGAAATGCTTTTTCCTTTTTCTTCCATTTGATTTTCAATTCAGAGAAATATGATATCAGTCTTGCGGAGAGAGCTACTAGTTATGGTTTTTTCAGCCTTTTCGTGAATTCGAGGCTAAGGGTAGTTGCACAACAAGGAATAACTGACGCCTTTCCCGAAGAAGGACTTACAGGAAAGTTCAAAAGATGGCTTCAAAGACGAGTGTATAAAAATGTAGATGTAATTCATGCTTGGGGCCATGTGATGACCCATGCCATGCTGGATACCGGAGCTTCACCTGCTAAGATTTTGGTAAAGCCAAAGGGTTTGGACTTGGGAAAGTTTATTTACTGTCCTCCATCTGAGAAGGTGAAGAACTCTGCAATAGTCACACGTAGTTTATATCCAATCTACCGGCACAGTGAAATCCTTCAAGCAATGGAGTTGCTCAAGGGCAAAGGGATGGATTTAAGTTGTGTGATAGTTGGAGATGGGGAGTTATCAGAAAAACTGAAACAGGAAGCTTCAGACCGTTCGATTTCAGAACTAGTGGATTTCAAGGGTCGAATCCCAAATCCCGACCTTCCAAAATATCTTTACTCTGCTCAGATTTATCTGGCCGTTCCAGAAACAGAAGGAGTTTCGGCATCTCTTTTTGAAGCAATGGCGACTGGTTGTTTTCCAATTGTTACGGATCTGCCAGCCAACAGACCTTTTATTGAGAATGGATTCAATGGATTCCTGGTTCCTGTGGGCGATGTACCAAAGCTTGCAGAAGCTATTGAAAGATTTTTAAACGATCCTGCTGCCTATTCGAAGGGAATAGAGTATAATCGTCGATTCATTGAGAAGGAGTGCGATCTGGAGAAAAACATGAACCAATTTTACTCGAAATACCAGGAGGTACTGGCGAATAAATAATATGTGCGGAATAGCAGGATATTGGAATAGAGAAGGAAAACCAGCCGATAAGGAGATTCTAAAAAGTATGACAGATGCTCTTTACCACCGTGGGCCAGATGCTGGTGGATATTTCATCGATGGTTCATTGGCCTTGGGTCACAGAAGGCTATCCATTCTCGATCTTAGCGAGCATGCTAACCAGCCTTATCATTCCGCCTGCGGTAATTTCAGTTTGGTTTTTAATGGTGAGATTTTCAATTTCCAAAGTTTCTATCCAGAGCTTAAAAACAAAGGCTACACATTCCAAACCACTTCTGACACTGAGGTCCTTCTTTATCTTTTGATGGAGTATGGGATGGAAGTACTTTCTAGACTCAATGGTTTTTTTGCTTTTGCATTTTTTGATAAAAAGAAGAATAAGCTATTCCTGGTGAAAGACAGATATGGCGTAAAACCATTATTTATTTATCAGGATGAAGAGGGGATGGCTTTTGCTTCTGAGCCCAAAGGGATTTTTGCCAAAGGCATTAAGAAAGAAATAAGGGAAGACAGATTATCAGAACTATTTTTCTATAGGCATGTCAGTGGAACAGACACCATATTTCAAGGTGTGGAAAGGCTACTTCCGGGATACTTTCAGGTTTGGGAAGATGGTGTATTGAATTCACAAACGAGATGGTATCACTTGGGTGAAGAGGCGAGAGATTTTTCAACAATCAAGAATCCTTTGGAATGGTATTCGGAGACTTTCTTTGATTCAGTGAAGCTCCGCATGATTTCTGATGTACCGGTTGGCACAATGCTGAGTGGAGGTTTGGATAGTACGGGTGTTCTATATGCGCAGCACACCCAGGGATTTAACGACATTAGTACCTGGAACCTGAGATTTCCTGGCTTCGCAAAGGATGAATCCTTTCTCGCTGAAAGGATCTCCGAGGACTACGGTGTAAAGTATAATGGATATGAATTTATTGGTTCCAATCTCGTCGGATTGCTTGACGAATCCATAAGAATAAACGATGAGCCTCTGATGCATTTCACTGATGCCTTGCTTTTGGGTTTATCCAAAGAAGCCAAGAAAAAGGTAACTGTTCTACACACCGGTGAAGGTGCAGATGAAATCATGGCTGGTTATGTTCGTTATAAAATATTTGGTAATGAGGCCAGATACCATGCATTACATTTGCTTAACTATGTGCCCGAGCGTTGGCTGAAAAAGGAACGTTTAAGAAAACTTCAACGGTACCTTGCTTCTGGAAATCCAGACTTTCATATTTTGACCAATGCGAACGAATACTATCTTGGGGACATTAAAAAACTTGGGTTGGAGCATTTGGATGTTTTGCCTCAGTACAGGGTGGAAATCCTCGAGGAAGGGAAGAAATTTTATCCGAATAATCGTTTAAGACAGCTTCTCTATTTAGAGCAGCACACTCATCTAAGCTCATTAAATGATAAGAATGACCGAACCACAATGGGTGGATCCATCGAATGTCGGGAACCATTCTTAGACTATCGCTTGGTAACAGGGATCGCCTCCCTCCCGGATAAATACTTTTCTACAAAAGGAAAGGGGAAATATTTAGCCATGAACACCATAGGGAAGAAGCTGCCAGATTATATCCAAAACCATGAAAAAATCGGATTGGCTATTCCATGGAATGAATACATGCTCAACCTTCCTGAACTACGAGAGCATCTAGAAACGATGCATGAAAACCCACTTTTTCAAATGAGCTGGTTGAAATATGTGGATGTGAAGCAAATTGTAAATGAATTCAAGGCAAATCCGATAAAAAACTACACTTTTATTAGACAATTGTTTTTTAATTCTTATTGGTACTCTAAGACATTTAAAGATTAATGGTTTTATCCCAAATCATAGTATTTCTCATACTTCTACTGCTTAGCCTGATCTATCATAGGTTAGCAAAAAAGTTTGGGATCGTAGATAAGCCAAATCACAGAAGCTCCCATTCTCACCTTACCGTGAGAGGAGGGGGGATTATTTTTCCTTGTGCAGCTGTACTCTGGTGGTTTAGCTATGATTTCCAGCATACTTGGATGATCATAGGTCTTCTCTGGGTATCAGCTATTTCGATGTTGGATGATATTTACAGCCTGTCGGGTAAACTGAGAATGACCGTACAGTTTATAGCTCTATCCATGGCTTTTTATGATTTGGGGCTTTTCGAACAGATGAGCTGGTGGAGTCTTCCCATTTTGTACTTTATAGGTTTGGGTATCCTGAATGCCATCAATTTTATGGATGGAATCAACGGAATATCTGGTCTGTATGCCGCAGTGTTCTTCGGTACAATCTTGGCAGTAAATACCTATTTGCCCATTTTTGAAGTAAACCTGATCAATTATGAGATACTTGCAATTGCAGTTTTTCTAATATTCAATCTTCGGAAGAAGGCGATTATGTTTGCCGGGGATATTGGTAGTATTTCCTTGGGATACTTAATGATTTATTACCTCGCAGATTGGTATCTGTATAGTGGAGACTGGACCATAATCATTCTCCTCATGGTGTATGGTATGGACGCATTCCTCACTTTGGCAAACAGGATTAGAAAGAAAGAAGATATAGGAGAGCCGCATAGATCACACTTATATCAGCTTTTGGTGAATAAGGCCAAAGCACCTCATGTGATCATCGCCTTAGCTTATGCAGGTATACAGTTCGGGATTAATATTTTGTTTTTCGTTTTGCCTCAGGATACTCCAAGTCCATATGCAGCTTCGATTATCCTTGTAGCCGCTGCCGTTATCTATATCGGTGGTAAGTCTTTTGTCGAACGAAAATTTGCCACTGATTCATGATGGAAATTGAGCTGCTGAATATTTCTAATTTTTATTCTAGCTACTACCTTCTTGCTTTAAGCAAAGTTGGAAAAATCGTTTATCGCCCTGAGCCACAATTTGAAAAGTTTAATAATCGGGGTTTTGTCATTTTTCGATTTCGAGGAAAACTAGGGGTGGTGGATAATCATGATCCAGTCGGAGTAGAGGAAGAGCTGTATAAAACGGCTGATTTTTATTTTGCTACAAATAAGCTTCTGGACCATCCTTCGTATGATCAGGAAAAAGTGAAGCCTATCTTTCCACATTATCCTGTGAATATTATGGGGCTTTATTTGAGGCTTTATGGATTCAGTTTGTTGACTAAACTTAAACCTCGGGATTTGGCCAGGGAGATTTATGTTTTGAACTCCAGACCGGGTTATGAAAGTCTACCCGAAACGAATTACCATCATGGAAATTACGTTTTCTTTTCTGGGAGTACCTGGAAAAAGGAGCCGTGGGCAAATGAGATCAGGGCACAATTCATTCGTGCCTGCAAAGCTAATCCTGACATAGAGTTTGAAGGAGGGTTTATACCCAGATCAGATGGGAATAATTTCGGCTATGATTCTGAGCTAAATACTAAAAAATACAACCCAAAAGAGTTTTCCAGACTAAGTTCAAGATCTCTTATTTCTTTGAACAACCCCGCGGTACTGGGAGCAGTAAGCTGGAGGCTGGCTGAATATTGGAATAGTTCTTCATTCGTTCTTTCTTTTCCATTTAAGATTGATCTTCCGAAGGTTCCAAAGGATGGAATGGAAATTTGTTATATAACAAATGAAAAGGAATACCCGGAGCTAATAGAAAGGGCAGTTAAAGACAAGGATTTTCACGAAAGAATTTCCAGAGGTGGAAAGTCGTATTTTGAAAACTACTGTACCCCTGAAGCGCAGGGTAAATATTTACTATCTTTTTTTGGGTAGTTTTCTATTTGTCAAAAGAAAAAAGGCCTTGGGAATCCCAAAGGCCTTTTTTTATTTATTGGCTTTCGCCAAAACTTAACTTAACACAGAATAAAGTTCAGGGATTAAATCGGTAAAAAAAATACCCAGAAATGGGTATTTTTTGGGGGTAAATGACCCATTTTTCATTTTTTTGCTCGAATTTCATCTCGAATAAGATTAGTTATTGAAGACAGAAAGCTTCCAACAATGCAACTGATGTTTACGCTTTAGGAATCATTCACAAAAGTCTTTTCCCTTTGGTATATATTTTGTCTTGAATGACTCGTTTTTTATTTAATTTGCACGAATGTTTCCGAAGCCCGGAATCAGAATGGTACATAATCGATAACACAATAAAAACCCATTTGGATAATGAAAAAAAGTCTATTTTCCTTTTCAATCAGTAGAGCCTTGGTCTTGGCCATTATGGTCACTTTGGCCATGGAAGCCTGTAAAAGTAAAAAGAAGGTAGCAGAGCCTGCGCCTCCTCCTGCACCTGTTGAAGAAGTAGAAGAAACACCACCTCCAGCGCCTCCAGCTCCGGCACCTGAAGAAGTTGCAGCACAGAAATTGGAAAATGCCTTTAATCAAGTGGCTGCAGCAGGAAATACTTCGATTGCTAATCAGTCTGTAGAAGAA
The DNA here is from genome assembly GCF_030403435.1 of Algoriphagus sediminis. GTDB lineage: Bacteria > Bacteroidota > Bacteroidia > Cytophagales > Cyclobacteriaceae > Algoriphagus > Algoriphagus sediminis. The sequence continues at coordinate 436,722 of NZ_JAUEPH010000004.1, read as the reverse complement.
ACCCTTTCCATGTTTTCAAATCAGGAAGCTCCTGTTCTTATAGTTATTCATGAAGAGAATGGCATCAAGGACTATGACGAGCCAACCACCATTCGTAAATACTTAGAATACCTAAAGGATACGAAGAAGAATCTTAACTATATCAGTGATATCAGATTAGATGCTAACGGTAAAGTTTCCGAATTAGAGCTAAGAAGAAAATAACCACAAAACCTTTAAAAAAAGTAAGATGAAAAATAGAATATATTTAAGTGCTATAGTTTTCTTTTTGGCTTTGACCTCAGGTTTTTCTCAGTCAGAAACTATCAGCCCGGCAAGAAAGCAGGCTATTGATTCTTTGGCCCTGGAGAAAGTTAAAGATCTAAGTCAATACATTTCCATAATCGGAAGCAAAGAAACACAGTTTTCAGAAGCCAACCGTGTCATGGACCGTGCTGAAGAGCTTTTCGCTCCAGGCGCAGAGATGGGTGTTTCAAGCATCAATTCAAATGATATCGCTTATTACAAAGTTCGTCGCTATTTCGAGAGATTGATGGCTTTGAACTACGATAGAGTGAACATTACCTGGTACGATATTCAATACATTTCCGATTTGGAAAGACAGCCAGATGGTAGATATGTAGGCGTAATTACAGTTTATCAACGTTTCGAAGGAACTTCTATAGAAACCGGTATGAACTATAAGGATACCACGAAAAAAGATATCACCATTTATGTAGAGAAGAAGCAGACTCAGATCGCTGGTCGAACCATCGATTTCTGGGATGTAATGCTGGGTGATGTGAGAGTGACGGAAACTTCAGCATGAGATTAAGCCTGGCGCTATTTGCGGTATTTTTTATCTCAATTGGTTTTGTTTCTGCTCAGACATACAGAGGATCAGGGACAGTAATCGACGATGGAAGATTTGCCGCTTCTACAAAACAGCTTAATCAATTCTTTAGACGATTTAATGCAGAGGAATCTCCCGATGGTAGCAAGCGCTACTATCCGGGAGATTCTCTTTATCATAATATCCCTTTAAGACAGGGGTTCATCCAGATTCTTTTTGACAACCAGACCTCATCGGTGAATCCCTCCTTAAAGAAGGAATTTATCGATCATGTTTTATCAGGAGTTTATCCTCAATACATCAATTTTCATAGGGATGGATGGTTTGCTGAAGTTGAAACTGAATTCATTTTCAATGGTCGGAGAGAACAAGCCACGCTTTTCTTAAAAATTCAGCCGGAAGGACTTGGCTACGAGTGGGTGATAGAAGAGGTGAGTTTTCCTACCTTTCAAAGATTATTTAATAAACCCCAAGGTGAAAACAAGGATTTCCTGCATCCTCTAAGCCATGAACTGGGTTTTATGAATTTGCGGCGGGCTTTTCAGGATTCCGGTGCTCCGGAATCTTATACAGAAAAGGCTTTTTCTCCAGACTACCTGACTTTGTTTTTATATGAAATGAATAAGGGGAATTTACGTTTTGAAACAGTCAAAGGAGTGAAATTTCATTTTTTTCAGATTGACGGATGGTATTTTGAAGTCAATCAATTTAATCGTCCCGGCTTCAATACTGGCTGGCTTATTGCAAACTTAGTAAAACTTAATCCAGGGGATCAAGAAACTATTTTGGACTTTATTTATGATCAAAACTAGGGTATTCATACTCGTTATTTTTGCTTTTTCTTATGCTTTGCCACTCTGTGGCCAAAGCATAAAAGGCTATTCCAAAGAAGAAATCGCTGAATTTTCAGAAAAGGTGGAAGATCAGGTAAGATTCCTGGAATACCTCTTGAATACGGTGGGGGATAGCGAAACTCCTGCCCGTGATAAGGATGTGGTTATTCGTGAGAGCTATTTAAAGATTTTTAGGGATGAAAAGGTACAAGTGGAGGATGATCTAATTTTGGACAGGAAAGTGGTGATAAATAAGGATGTGACTTCTTACATGAAGGACATCGAATTTTTCTTCCGGGATGTGGAGTTCAAGTTTAAAGTGCGTGAGGTGAAACCGGGACAAAAGGAAAACGGGGAGGTTTTCTTCCTGGTCTCATTGGATAGAACTTTGACAGCCAAACAAAATTCCGGTGAAGAAATCTCTGATACCAAGGATAGATTTATAGAGATTAATCTTGAGGAAAACACTCAGGAATTGAAAATCGTGAGCATGTACACCACCAAGCTCAGTAGGGATGAGGAACTTTTAGAATGGTGGGAGCTGCTGGATTCTCACTGGAAAGGATATTTCACCGATCGTTTTGAACTAAGTGAATTTGATTCGGTGGATATTGATATGATCTATCGATTCGTTAGTGTGGATTCACTGGATATCTCAGGAACAGATTCTCTAATGGATCTCACTCCGCTTGAGTCACTCAGGGAATTGAAATATGTGGATTTAAGTAATACGCAGATTGACTCTTTGGCTCCACTTTCGAATGTTACATTTTTGGAGCGCCTGGATATCTCGAATACGCCTGCAGAGGATATTCAGTTCATCAAATATTCCGATCGTCTTCGTTTCCTTGATGTCTCAAATACCCAGGTCAAAGATATCAGCGAGCTTGTGAATCTCGAAAGTCTGGAGGAATTAAGGGCAGAGGGTACTCCTATCATGAGTTTCGCGGTTTTGAATGAGTTTAAGTCCTTAAAAAATCTACATCTGAGAAGTAGTGGTTTTAATAATGCCGAGAATATAAAGGACCTTAAACAGCTTGAAGTGCTGGATCTTTCTCAAAATTACATCGTCAACTATTCCCAACTTCAAGGATTAACGTCCCTGAAGTATCTTGACCTGTCCGAAACTAATATCCAGGATTTGACTCCTTTAAAGGATATGAATGAATTGGTCGAGCTGGATTTAACCAAGACTGAAATAAGTGACCTTTCGCCCCTCAATAACAAGGAGAATCTGGATAAAATTCTGGCAGATGAAACTCAACTAAGTGTGGTGGCCGCAGATAATTTCATTCGTGCCAATCCGGATATTCTTTTGATTCATCATGTGAAGGATTTGCGGGCATGGTGGGATCGACTTTCAGATTCCTGGAAATCTGCGCTTAGGGAAAATAATTCCAATCTAAAATCTAATGATCCCGGAATAGAAGTCTTAACTGAGACAATCGGTTTAGAAAGCCTCGATTTAGGCGGGAAAAGCATAGAGACCTTGAATCCAGTCACCAGGTTTGTAAAGCTTGTGGAAATTGATTTTTCGGATAATCAGGTTAATGATCTTCTGCCTCTTTCTGAAGTAAGAACGCTTAGAAAAATTTCAGGAAAAAATACAGCCATTGAGGATTTGGAGCCAATCAACGAAAATGAAGAATTGATAGAGTTGAACTTCGATGGAGCTCCGATTAAGAGTATTCTCCCAACATTGGATTTACCTAATCTGGATCAGATTCGGGTAAATGATGGGGAGTTCTTTCTGGAGGAAGTTCCTGAGATACTTATTCAAAGACCAAATTTGGTCATCATTTACAGAGATCAAGAATTGAGAAGCTGGTGGAATGAGTTGGATGACGATTGGAGAGGGCTTTTAGCCAAAACTTTTGAGATAAAGGGAGATCCGGATTCCCGTAAGCTTCACGAAATGACAGGTGTTTCATCTTTGACTTTCAACCAAACCAGTATTAATGATCTCACGCCTCTATTGAAATTTGTGAACCTAAGAAGTTTAGAAATCTTTGATGCTCCATTAGCAGATATTCAGCCAATTGCGAATTTGGATCATCTTAAAAAATTGCGTCTTTCTCAGGTTCCAGTGGTGGACTTTTTGCCAATTAGTAATTTTTTCATTCTTGAGGAGCTGGATATTTCAAATACAGGGATCGAGGATCTGGACCCTTTGGCGAACCTGACCAACCTTAAGTATCTGAACCTTTCGGGCACCAATCTTAGAAATTTGAAGGGGCTAGAGGGTTTGGTTTCTCTTGAGGAACTTGATGTGGCCAGCACAAATCTACGATCACTTCGTCCGATAGAGGGGTTAAAAGGATTGAAAAAGCTTTCTTGCTTTAATACAAGGGTAAGTTCAAGGAGTGTGGAAAGCTTCAAAAGTGAAATACCTGACTGTGAGGTCAGGTATTACTAAGTGTGAAAAAGAAAAGGGTAAAAAAAATGCTGAAAAAAATCCCTTTAATGGTTCTAGAAAAAGTAATGAGAAAAATTGCTTAATCACCCTGACATAAATGTATACTCTGTAAGTCAAAAAAAAATACCCAGTACAGGGTATTTTTTTGTTTTTCAGGGTGTTAGTTTTCCACAAAATTATCCTTTTTAAATAGATAGTTGTATTATTTAGGTGATTTCAATTCAAGTAATTGATGAGTAAGTTGGCCTCTTGGGTATTGTTTGTTTCTTTTTTCGGCATCTTGATGCTGATCATATTTGCGATTCCTCGAGGGTTTGACTTTTCTGATGAGGGCTTTTACCTGCTTTTATCTGATCCTTTCCAAAGCAACAAAGCTGGCATAATCAACTATGACCTTTTCTTTAAGCTCTTATTTAAGCTCACAGGTCTAGAGTTTGGAATTATTGGCATTAGGGTTTTCCGATTGCTTAGCTATCTTTTAGGAGCCTTTTTTTTATCAAAGGCCTGGAGGAATATTAAGGATGAGGAGACTATTTCTACCATTGTATTTTTGATTTCAGCTTTAGGTCTATTTGCAGGATATGGCTTCTTGCCACCTTCACTTTCATATAATTCATTAAGTGTTGTCGCTGTGTGTATCTGGTTTTTGGGAATTTCGAAAAGAAATATCCGAAACCAAGACCTTTTTCTCATAGGGGTATCATTTTCAATTCTCTTTTATTCTAAGATTTCCGCCCTTGTTGGATTGCTTCCATTGACTTGGTTTCTTCTTTACAAGGCTAAGATTAGTTGGATTAAAATTTGGATAATCATGGTTCCAGGATTGTTCCTTGAATTTCTTTTTTTATTGACTCTTAATGAAAATGGAGTTTCTAGAATATTGGAAGGATTGAGTCGAAATGCGTTTAGAGAGGATTATGGAATAATTCAGCTAATTAGGTATTCTGCAGTGGGGCCTCTTTGGAGCTTGATAGTATTTACTCCGATTTTCATTTTAGCGCAGATATTGAAAAGTGGGATAGTCCAACAATCAGTACTATATGTCATTTCCTTAAGCCTGGTGCTTTGGATTTCTTTTATAACTAAAATGGCAGATAGCTGGGTACATGTTTTCTATCATTCTGCTTTAGCGGTTCTTGCTATTCTGCTCGGAAATGGGGGTTTTAAAAATATAAAGTCCAGAGAAAGGATGATCTTTTGTGTCCTTTTGATTTTGCCATACGCACTACATTTTGGGAGCAATGTCTATTGGTTCAGGCTGGGAATCCATTACATTGTTTTTCCAATTCTAGCGATTTGCTTACTAATTGGATCCGATTTTAAACTTTCCAATTCCAGGAAGTTTTTAATACCCCTTTATTCAATGTCCTTTTTGGTGTGCCTATATGGTCTATGGATATCCCCGTTTGAGGGAGTTCCAAATTGGAAAGCTGATAAATCATGGGTGTTTAATGATGGAAAAAGCATTCAATTGTCAGCTGAGTATATCGAGTTTCTCAAAGAGATTAACTCAGAGGTAAATGGCTATGAGTCCGGGGAAATAGTTTCTCTCTATATGAACCCAGGCATTTTATACCTATTGGACCGGCAGTCTCCTGAAATTCCCGGCTATTGGTCAGAATCTCAAGCAAGTAACTTTTTAAAGGAGGAAAAGCTTGGTTTGATTCTATATAATGGATTAGTGGAGTTTCCATTTGCATCAGAGGCCTGGAAAGTAAAAAGAGTTTTGACCCAACCAAACGGAGAAAAACTTGAAATCCTGGTGAAGAAATGAGGTATTTGGAACGATCTGGATTTTGGATTGCACTAGGATTTTTGTCCATGTTCATACTATGGTTTTTATCATGGCGATTTCAAACCAATGATGATGTAATCATGATGTGGTTGGTTTCTGGGGCCTATACCGGAGTACCGGAACCGTATGCAGTTTTTATTCATCCAAGTTTGAGCCTTTGCCTTTCCGTTTTATATGATCACTTCCCGAGGTTTAATTGGTATGGATTTTTTTGGTTTCTGTTTTTATTTTTTGCTTACACAGGTTTAATTCTGACAATTTTCAAGGCTATCAAGCCTGAATTGAGAATAATCTTCTGCACTTTAATTTTTGTGATTTCCATCCATTTTTGTCTCTTTCCCCAATTTACCCTTGTGGCAGGTTGGTGTATGATTTCCGCCCTGTTATTACTTTTTAGCGAAGGTGGTTCCCGGAAGGACACAGGTCTACAACTTTTCGGATTCGTTTTGCTGGTGATTGGACTTTTGGTGAGGATTGAATCTTGCATCCTTGTTTTTATTGGCTGGATAGTCTTTCAGGTATTTTCAAACGGTATGAGGACTCTGTCAAAAAACCTTCCTCGTTATGCCCTAATTATTCTATTTATTGGATTGGCCTTCGGATCAAAATTGATTTATGAGAAGAAGAATGTTGATAAAGAATTCCTAGCATTTAATAAAGCCAGATCCTCCGTCATAGACCATCCCGGTTTTTATCATTTATCGAGGAATAAGGGAATAGAAAAAGGGACAGACTGGAAATATTTTTCCAGATGGTTTATGGATGACCTTGACTTAAGTGTGGAAGAATTAGAAGCAAAAAAAGATGAACTTGATCAGTTGATTTTCTCAAAAAACAGTTTTAAAAACTCAATATTAAGACTTTGGATTATAGGAAAAACAGAATTATTTAAGGTGTTTATTTCGTCGGTCATAATTCTATTGTTTCTGGTAATGAGAAAGAATTGGAAGCTTTCATCGGGTGCAGTTTTATGGATCTTGTTTTTTCTTTTGATGAATCACTTTTTTCTTTTGCAAGGACGGGTTCAAGTGCTTTTTGCCCTTGTTTTTCTTTTTCCAATGCTTATGCCTGGCTCGCGGTTCAAATGGAACCTACCGACTAAATGGATAGGATTTGTTTTGCTGGGTTTACTCTGTCTGCACTTTATTAACACCAGGATGGAAGCAAAGGAAAGGCATTTGATGAACCAGGAATTTTTCAATTTACTGTCTGAAAATAATGGGGAAGACCCAGTTTTTACCGAGGGCTACATGGAATACCATTTTGAGCATGTCTATCATAAAGATAGTTTGGCGCCGGTCATAAGCTTTGGATGGATTAGTAATAGCGAATTTCAATCAAAAGCTTTAAGAATACGTAATATCTCCTCTATGCGGAACTTGGATTCCTTCCATCTTTTTCAAGCTAAATCTAAGGAACCACCCATATTCCCAGATTATGTTTCCTTTCTGAATGGTAAGCTCTATTTACAAAAAATTGAGAAAGGCCAGTATTTTAATTTTTATGAATATTCAAAAGTTCAATAGGGATTTGGTGCCTATTGGTTTTTTTGCACATACTAATATATTTGCTATTGAGTAATTTTTTTACTCAATGCTAATTCCCGACTGGGACCGAAAGGGCGAAGCTTTCTGCAGTGTAAAGTGAATAGTTTAAAGTGGAAAGTGGCCGTTTAAGCTAGGTGAAACAAAATTCTTTATAAGGCCCTAAACAGTAAGGTTCGTGGAAAATCCCATCCAAAATAGAACTATTCACTTTGCGGAAAAAATTATTACCGCCTATCTATTTTTAAGAGAAAACAAACATTTCCGTCTTGCAGATCAGCTAGTTGGAGCTGGTACTTCAATTGGCGCGAATGTAGCAGAAGCTCAGGTCGCTCATTCCAAACGTGATTTTATAGCAAAGTTGACCATTGCAAACAAAGAAGCGAAGGAGACTCAATATTGGTTAAACCTTCTGGACAGGGAAGGGCTTTTGCTTGATTTTGAGGAGATTAAATTCTTAAAGCAGGAAATAGGATAGATTATTCTAATCCTCAATTCAATAATTATTAAATCTGGACAAAACCTCAATCCCAAAAAATAGGATCCATACTTCAACTTTAAACTCCGCACTTTAAACTTTTAAACAAATTTTGCTCGATTCATTAGTTACTTCAAAGACTCGAATTAAACTTCTTCTGAAGTTTTTTTCGCATACTAATTCAGGCTATTTGCGCTCACTTGCCAAAGAATTTGATGAATCCACAAACTCTGTCCGGGTGGAGCTAAACCGACTTGCTGAAGCTGGTTTGCTAGTTTCAAATGATGCAGGTAAAACCAAAGTTTATAAGGCCAATGAAGCGCATCCATTTTTTGGTGAGATCAAAGGTATGGTGGCTAAATTTCTGGGCTTAGATGATTTGCTTGAAAAAGTAGTGAAAAGAATGGGAAATGTAGAGAAAGCCATCATCACGGGTGATTATGCCAATGGGATTGATTCAGGCGTCATTCAGATGACCTTGATTGGTAAGGACCTCGACCGGGAATATCTAGACTTCCTAATTGAAAAGACTTATGAAAAAATCAATAGAAAAGTGAGTGTCACCATCCTTGAGAAGGATTCTGACGAGGTTTCGGGTATTTTAGTTTATGGTAAATAAAGCATAAAAATTTGAGTAGACCATCTTCCATATATATAAAACCTTGGTATAAAATTGTATTAAGGTATAGTGATGAACTGCGGAAATATATTTTTGCAGGCAGGCCCATTTCCCAGGCATTGGGGGCTTTCCAAATTTACTTTCAATACAACAGGCAAATAAAATCCCACTACGAAGAGAAATTACCCTGGATTACTCATTATGCATATGAGCGGCTTAAGGGACTCGTCAAACCAGACATGAGGGTTTTGGAGTTTGGTATGGGAGGAAGTACTTTGTTTTTCAGGAACCTAGGGGCTGAAGTATACTCTTTTGAGCATGACGAACAATGGTTTAATAATGTCAAAGGCGAATTGGAGGCAGACGATAAAGTTCATTTGAACCTGATTAAACCGGAGGTAAATGACCCAACAATAGATTCAAATTACTCGAGTGAACATGGCCTTTTTTCAGAAGGACTGACCTGGAAAGCCTATGCACATGGGGCTGATCATTTCGATAAGGAATTCTTTGATATTATTCTAATTGATGGACGTGCCAGACCACAGTGCTTACGGAATAGCATCTCAAAACTTAAAAAAGGTGGAATCCTTGTTTTTGACAATTCTGATCGGGATTCCTATCAGGAAGCGATTGAAGAAGTGCTTGGAGGTTGGAGCAAAGAGGTTTATTCGGGAGTGACTATCTACGATTGGGCCTTTAACGAAACCAGTATTTTTTTCCATCCTGAATATTTGAAATAAGTCATGCCTTTGGTTTCCATTCTCATACCTAATTACAACAAACTTGGATTTATAGAGGATACTTTCCAAAGCCTTTTAGCTCAGACCTTTCAGGATTGGGAGTGTATCGTGGTTGACGATCATAGTGATGACGGATCCTTTGAATACCTAGAGGAATTGTCCGAAAGGGAGAGTAGAATAAAGCTTTTTAAACGACCTGATCATCTTCCAAAAGGTGGTAATATTTGTAGAAACTTTGCTTTCGAAAAATCTTCAGGAGAATTAATTCAATGGTTTGATTCTGATGATATTATGTTGCCTAATTTTTTGGAAGATAAAGTCGAATTTTTGAAAGAAAATCCTGAATTCGCCTTTGTGGTATCAAAGGTTCAGATTCATTTTGAGGAAGATTATCAGGGCGAGAAAAATTTCGAGCATTCCATGGAGTCGGAGAACCCTATTCCGGATTACCTGAATTTTAAATTACTTTTTTTACCCGGAGGACCCATGTTCAGAAGAAAGGTATTTGAAGAAGTTGGGCTTTTTAATCCAAGTCTGAGAAAGCATCAGGAATGGGAGTTATTTTTTAGGGCTGTTTTAAAATATCCCGAATGGGGAATCATTCATGATGAAGGTTATATCTACCAGATAAATAATGACAGTATCACAGCTCGAATGGACCAAAGAGATAAATTGGTTGAGGCAGAAATCCATGCGATTCAGACCGCTTTGAGCTATTCTACAAATCCTCAAATTGCTTTGGCACCGGCCAAAGTCAGGCAAGAGTTCCTACTTAGATATCTAAGGTTCAGTCTGATTCACAAAAAGGGGAGTAAAGCCTATTGGTTTTTATCTGAATATTTAAAAGGAATTTTCCGATGAGGCTTTCTTTTTCTTCTCAGCTTAATGATTATCTGGATTGTAAAAAGAGATTTTTAATATGAATCTAGGAACAAGCAGATTCGCTTCCGGAGTTAGAAAAATTAGAGATAGACTTTATCAATTAAATCAAAGAATCAATGGCTACCCGTCACTTAAAAAGCTCTTTTACTCAAGAAATGGGTATGCCCTTGATTTAAGAAACCCAATCACCCACAATCAGAGGATAGTACATAAAATGGTCACTAATCGGGACCCTTTGATGGTTTTGACGGCTGATAAAGTTAGGGTCAGAGATTACGTGGGAGATAAATTAGGTCACGAAGTGGCCGAACAAATCCTAATACCTGTTTATCATATCAGCAAAAATGGGAAGGATATTCCATTTGACAGGATAAAGGATGAATTCTTTATGAAAGCCAATCACTCGAGTGGCGCAAATCGACTGGTTAAGCCTGGGGATGATAGAAATGAGTTAATTAAGCTCTGTCGGCAATGGCTCAGTACTTCCTATGGGCAATTCCAATTCGAATGGGCTTATCGAGATATTCCGCGGAGAATTATTTGTGAAAAGGTGATTCGGGATTCTAATGGACAACTTGCCAATGACATCAAATTCTACTGTTTCCATGGCAAGGTTCGGTTGATCTTGTTTCTATCAGATAGGTTTACAGGAAATCCTAAAAGACTCTTTACCGACGAGCATTTGAATGAAATTCCTGGCGCTCAAATGCTAAAAAAGAAAAAGCCCAAGAGTTTACCTGGAATAGTCAATTTTGGGTGGATGAAAGAGCTTTCTGAAAAGTTAGCGAAGCCGTTTACCTATTGCAGAATAGATCTGTATCAGGTGGATGGTAAAACCTATTTTGGAGAGATTACGCATTACACGGGTGCTGGTCTTGATTACTTCGATGACTTAAAAACTGATCAAACCTTCGGAGAGCTTTGGAAGTCAAAAAATAAGCATAAGAGCTTTTTTGATCTTTACAAGAAACAAGAGATTTCAGTCGCTTGATTTGAGGGTCTTTCTCATTTAAAGAAGTCACTTTTTATAACCGACCATCGAAGAAGAGATAGGTTTTTTTATACATAAATGGCAAGTCTTTAAAAAGTTATGTCGATCAAATCAAAACTTAGAAGGCTTTACTATTCTTGCTTTCATGCAAGTCAGAAGCTTTTGGGCTATCCCAGAGCCCATAAAGTTTTTATGACATTTCATGGCTATCCTTTGGATTTGGAGAATCCTTTAGCTCATAATGAATGGATTGTTCACAAGATGATTAAGGATAGGAATCCTTTATTAGTAGAGACAGCTGATAAGGTCAGGGTAAGGAATTATGTGAAAAGAAAGCTAGGCAAAGAGTTAAGTGATCAAGTTCTTATCCCAGTTTACCATATCAGTGATTCAGTGGAAAAGATACCTTTTTCTAAATTGCCTGAAGAGTATTTCATGAAGGCAAATCACTTTTCTGGTGCAAATAAACTTGTAACCAGCAATGATAAGCCTTCTGAAATCCAAAAGCTAGCGAAGAGCTGGCTGGATTCTACCTACAGGCAAAAAGATCACGAATGGGCCTATGGACAGATTAAGCCAAGGGTTCTTTTTGAAAAAGTCTTGAGGACGCCTAATGGTAAAATTCCTCAAGACATTAAGTTTTATTTTTGGCATGGCAGATTAAAAATGATCCTTTTTGTAGAGGACCGGTACGAAGACATGAGATGGTTCTTCTGCGATGAAAATTTTAAGGAAATAAAAGGGGCTCAAGTGCATGATGTTAAGGGGGCAGATGAGGCTCGCATTCCTACGAATATTTCTGAAATGAAAGAATTGGCCGCTAAGCTTGCCTCAGACTTTGACTACTGCCGAATTGATCTTTATGAAATAGAAGGCAAAATCTTTTTTGGAGAAATAACCCATTATACGGGCGGGGGCTGCTGGCAATTTTCCGATATCAATACAGATTATGTTTTGGGACAATTTTGGAAAAAAGAAAATTTGGACAAAAACTATTTTGAGCTCTATAAAGAATTCGAAAAGAGCAATAATTTCCAACCAATCAATTGAATAAAAGCGACAATCATTACAAAGTAATCGAACCCAGCTCAGGTTGGAAAATGGTCGATTTTAAGGAGCTATGGAGATATAAAGATCTTTTGTATTTCTTGACCCTTAGAGGAATCAAAGCCAGATATGCTCAGTCTATTCTAGGAGTCTCCTGGGCCATCATTGTTCCACTTTTCACCACTCTTGTTTTCACCATTGTATTTGGAAACCTGGCCAAGGTGGATTCTGATGGGATGCCTTACATTTTATTTTCCTATCTGGCCCTGTGGCCTTGGAATTACTTTTCAGGAACGCTCACTGAATCTGCGAATTCTTTGGTCCAAAATGCCAACATGATCACAAAAGTCTATTTCCCCAGGATGGTACTCCCTCTATCTGCTATCCTTTCTAAGCTTTTGGATTTTACGATTGCCTTCGTGGTTCTACTCGGAATGCTCATTTATTTTGGCCAAGTTCCGGGTTGGGGAATTCTTTTTCTACCCATTCTACTCATTCAGTTATTGATGTGCAGTCTTGGGATAGGAATGTTTCTCTCTGCTTTGGCAGTGAAATACCGAGATGTCAAGCATGCGTTGACCTTTCTGGTTCAGTTGTTATTGTACGCTGCGCCAGTCGTTTATAGTACCTCTGCTGTCCCTGAGCAATACCAAAGCTTATATGTCTTAAACCCAATGGTGGGCGTAATCGAAGGGTTCAGAGCTGCCTTTTTGGCTCGTCCAATGCCTTGGGAGTGGATCTGGCCCGGAAGTATTGTTGCAGTGGTGGTCTTCGTTTTTGGAATGTTTTACTTCCGAAGGATGGAGAGAATCTTTGCGGATGTTGCATAGCCACCCCCGACCCCTCCTCAAGGAGGGGAGGTACGCTATCAAAAAAAAATGCTAGTACTTTTTTATATTTTAATTACAATCTAAAATCCCCCTACAGGGGGGCTTGGGGGGATAAATTAAATGTCTTATTCTGATAATCTTTTTTACGGAGCCTCTCCTTTGATCCATAAAAGGGCCAGAGAGTTAAGAAGGAAATTAACCCCAGCCGAAAGGGTCCTATGGAATTTGCTTAGGAAAAAAGCATTAGAGGGATTCAAGTTTCGTAGACAACATCCAATAAGAAATTTTATAGCTGATTTTTACTGCCACAGCAATAAACTAGTTATTGAGCTAGATGGAAGTATTCACGATGAGGTGAGCCAGTCAGAGTATGACAAAGGGAGAACGGAAGAATTGAAAGAACTCGGAATAACTGTAATTCGATTTAGGAATGAGGAGGTTTTTGAAACTACTGAAGATGTTTTAAAACGTATTTCAAAGTACTTGACTCCATAAAATCTTGGCAGGCAGATCAATTAATGGAAGAATATGAAGCTTTAGGAGCAAAACTCTTCAAATTTATCGAATATGTTAAGAAATATTGGAAAACTTAGCAATCAACCAACAACAGACAACAGACAACAGATAACTTTTAACCTTTAACCTATAACCTATAACTTTTAACCAACAACCAATAACCAACAACCAACAACCTAAATCCCCATCTCAAACTCTCTAAACCATACCGCTGTCAAACTATCGATCGTCTCCCCGGTTTACCTGGCTGAAAACACCCTTGAGGAGCTGTTGAGGAGGATTAAGCAGTCAGTATTGACTGTGACAGATTCTTTTGAGATTATACTCGTGGATGATGGTTGCCCCGATAATTCCTGGTTGGAAATAGAGCGACTGGCATCTATTCATGACGAGGTCCTTGGAATTAGACTGAGTAGAAACTTTGGGCAACATTATGCCATCACTGCCGGATTGGATAAGGCGGAAGGAGAATGGATTGTAGTGATGGATTGTGACCTTCAGGACCTTCCTGAGGAAATTCCAAATCTCTTCCGCAAAGCTCAAGAAGGCTTTGATGTGGTGCAGGGGAGAAGAATTTCCAGAAAGGATGGACTTCTTAAAAAGCTGAGCTCAAAAGTTTTTTACAGAGCCCTGTCTTGGCTAACGGGCCTGGAACAAGATGAAACCATTGCGAATTTTGGAATTTATCATAGGAAAGTGATTCATGCCATCATAGGAATGCGAGAGTCCATCCGCTTTTTCCCGAGCATGGTGAAATGGGTTGGATTTAAGCAAACTTCCATTCCTGTGCAACACGGAGCCAACGAGGAACGGAAATCCGCATATTCATTTGGTAAACTGGCAAGGCTAGGTCTGGATATCATTTTGGCTTATAGTGATAAACCGCTCAGGCTAACCATCAAAGCAGGAATTATCATAGCAGCCATTGGATTTTTATTTGCCCTATACACCCTAATCAAATATTTGCAGGGAGACATCGTGGTGGCAGGATATGCCAGCTTAATTATATCTATTTGGGTTTTAACTGGAGTGGTTTTGATCACCCTGGGGATGGTAGGGCTTTATGTGGGTAAAACCTTCGAGAGTGCCAAGGCCAGGCCCATTTATGTAGTGGAGAAAGAAGTTTCCAAGTATAAGGCCAAGGAAGAAAATACCAATAAAATCAAGTTTTGAGTTTCCAGGTATCTGTCATCATTCCGGTATTTAACTCTGAAAAATATTTAGAGAAATCTGTTCAGTCAGCTCTGGATTTACCTGAGGTTTTGGAGGTGATCCTGATCGAGGATGGATCCACAGATGATTCCTTGAAGTTGTGCAAAGCTTTGTCCGAGAAGGAAGAAAGAGTCAGACTTCTCCAACATCCAAATCAAGAGAACCGAGGAGTTTCATCCAGTAGAAATCTTGGTATCAAGTCTGCAAAAGCAAAATACGTGGCTTTCCTTGATGCCGACGACTGGTATCTTCCCAATCGCTTTAAAGCTGAAAAGGACTTAGTCTCCCAGGGCAAAGCCTTTGATGGTATTTATGGGGCTACAGGATTTTTCGAGGAAGAAAATGGGGTTTTAAATACCCAAAAACTCACCACCATTCCGAAGAAAGTAAAACCTCAGGATTTGGTCATGACTTTTCTGGATACCACTCATGATCGATTTACTACTGACGCCATTACCTTCCGAAAATCATTTCTCGATGAAATCGGATATTTTAATGAAAGAATGCGGCTGAGAGAGGATACCCATTTATGGATTCGAGCAGCGGCACTGGGTAATATTGAACAGGGACTTCACCGGGAAGCCGTAGCCATCCGAAGAGTGCATGATTCCAATAGTTCCAGGAAGCTGGATGATGAAAGCATGAGGGTGCTGTATTCCTATTTGTACCATTCCTTGCGAAAAAATAAGAAAGTACGTAAAGATGCGATGAACCTGATTTTCCGGAGATATATCGGGACTCAAACCTTCTCTCCATGGAAAAGAGCGCTGCTTGCCACGACCGAACTTGGCAGACGGCCATACATGATTGACAAGGTCATTTTTAGGTCAAAGTCATGATTAAAATTGATCCACTTGATTTTGATTCAGCCCTCTTTGGGTACCCGGTGGGCAAAGCTGATATCGAATTTTCAAGTTCGGAAAAAGAGATACTCGAGGCTTCAAAATCCTTTCAATTAGTCTACCTTTTCTCTGGGGCCCCTTTGGACTTTCAGTCAAAGCAAATAATTCCCACCGGAGAAACGGTTCAGTTTTCAAAAAGCCTGGAGGGTAGTTCTGAGGAGCAAAAAGAAGTTAGTGTTTTGGCACAAAGCCCAACAAAGGATCACTTATCACTTGCCTTTCAAAGTGGGAAATTTTCCAGATTCAAAACAGATCAAAGGCTTACTAATGGAGAATTTGAAAAGCTATATTCCATTTGGTTACATAAAGAATACCAAGAGGGAAAGGTCTTTTTAATCAATGAAAATCAAGGCTTGATCAGCGTGTCCGGTTCAGGAAATAATGCCCAAATCGGTTTATTCGCGGTCGATAAAAAATTTAGGGGTCAAGGTCTAGGGAGAAAGCTTTTGGAACATCTGGAGTTCCAACTATCGCAAAAAGGGATTAAGAAATTAACCGTCAAAACACAGAGAGCGAATTCGGTTGCTGTGAATTTTTATGTGAAAAATGGATTTAGAGAAGTGGGGAGTAGGTTTGTTTGTCATTTTTGGGATAGGGAATAGTGATTAGGAATTGGGGATTAGAGACTTGGAGACCAAGAGACTGAGAGACAAAGATTAGTTGAATAGTTAATTGGTTGATTAGGAGAATAGAGAGCAGGGAGGACCGAACGTGAAAAAATGATTGAGTATCATTTTAGTGAGGGGCCAGATGGCGGGCAGGGACAGGGAGACCAAGAGACGGAGATTGGTTGAATAGTAAATTAGTAAATCAGAAACTGAATTAACCTCGAACCTCGAACTTCGAACCTTGAACCTACAACCCAAAACTTCGAACTCCGAACCTCAAACCTTGAACCTCGAACCAACAACCATCAACAAATAACCTAGAACTTAAAACCGACAACCTTGAAAATTCCCTTTAACAAACCCTACCAATCACCAAAAGCCTTGGAATATATCAAGGATGCTATGGATAGGGGACATATTTCGGGGAATGGCCATTACGGCCAAAAGTGTCAAAAGTTCTTTGAGGAGCGATATCAGGTTGATAAGTGCCTTTTGACTAGCTCCTGTACGGATGCTCTGGAGATGGCTGCGATTCTTCTGGAAATCCAGCCTGGAGAAGAAGTGATTATGCCCTCATTTACCTTTGTGAGTACGGCAAATGCTTTTGTCCTCAGAGGTGCCAAAATTCGATTCGTGGACAGTAGGGCTGATCATCCCGGGATGGATGAATCTCAAATAGAGGCTTTAATCAATGAAAAAACCAAAGCCATAGTGGCGGTCCATTATGCAGGTGTGCCCTGTGATATGGATCTCATCATGGCTTTGGCAGCAAAATATAACCTTTTCATAGTGGAAGATGCGGCTCAGGCGATTGAAAGTGAATTTAAGGGGAAGCAACTCGGCTCAATCGCACATTTGGGATGCATAAGTTTTCACGAGACCAAAAACATCCAATGTGGGGAAGGAGGGATGCTGATGATTAATGATCAGCGTTTTTTAGATAGGGCAGAAGTGATCTGGAATAAGGGTACGGATAAAGCCAAATTCTTACAGGGTGAAGTGTCAAAATACCAGTGGAAGGACTTGGGCAGCAGCTTCCAACTATCAGAAGTGAATGCCGCTATTCTCTGGAGTCAACTGGAGGAGATGGAAGAGATAGGAAAGAAGAGAAAAGGGATTTGGGATCAGTATTTTGATATTTTCTGTAGAAGGGATTTAAAGGAATCGCATTCCTATTTTGAGTTGGTCCGAAATTCCATGGATAGTAATTCAAACTTCAGAATTCAGCCTTTAGAATTCAGAGGCAATAGTCATATGTTCTATTTGGTTTTCGAATCCGAGAAAGAGAGAAAGGCATATTCAGAAGCTCTGAGCGAGCAGGGGATCATGGCGGTTTTCCATTACCAGAGTCTTCATAAATCTGACTTTTCGAAACAGCAATTTCCCGAGGAGTTTAAGAGAGAACTTCCAAATGCAGATAAATATTCGAGGGGCTTATTGAGGTTGCCCTTTTTCTTGGAGTTGGATAAAGTGAACAAGGAATGGGGAAAGAATGATTTGTAAAATAATTTGAATTCATATGACTAAAGAGAAACCAAACCTTTTTGAGCCTACCCTTAAAGTCAATTTGAGACATAAGTTAAACGTAGCATATCTAAACTTAAGGTCCGTTTTACCACCAAAGAACCAAAACGTAAAGGTTGTGATTTATGGTCAGGGTAGATCAGGGAGTACTCTTCTGGAGAGTCTTATCAGTAGCTCAGGATATTTTGAGGAACAAGGTGAAATCATAAGGCCTTATCGCAGAATTCTTGGTTCACCTTTGGCTTTTGTTAAAGGTTTTGCGAACCATTACTACAAGGAAAATTTCATATTTCATGTAAAGGATTATCAATTATCTGATGAAGGTCTCGAATTGATAGATCCTCGTGAATTTCTCCATAAGCTTTACAAGGAAGGGTGGAAGATCGTATATCTTAATAGAAAGAATATTCTTAGACAATCCATCTCCAAACAAATAGCAAATCAGAGAAATTTATTTCACCAACATAATGATCAAAATATAGAAAAGAGTTACCAAATAGATCTCGAGGAATTAGAATATGAAATCCAGCTTCGTATGGATTATCTCAAAAAGGAAAGAGAAAATTTAGAGGGTCTCAAGTATGAAGAGGTTTGTTATGAAGAGGACCTTCTAGATCCACGCATGCATCAAAAAACCATTAATCGATTATTGGATCATTTTGGTCTTGGGCCCAAAAAGGTTTCTACATCATTGAAAAGGACTGGAAAAAAGCCTTTAGAAAAGCAGATAAAGAATTATGCTGAAATGGTGAGTTTCTTAAAGGAGAAAGGATGGGATTACTATTTGAATGATCCTTCGTACCAATAGAGGGTCAGAAAGCCAGATTCCGGGTAGAGGGTTAGAAACTGAGAGACTTAGAGACGGTGATTGGTTGAATAGTTAATTGATTGATTAGGATTTAGGGATTAGGAAAAAGGGATTAGTGATTAGGAATTTGATACTGAGGGACTTAGAGAATGGGAGACGGAGAGACTTGGAGAAGGTGATTGGTTGAATAGTTAATTGGTTGATTAGGATTTAGGGATTAGGAAAAAGGGATTAGTGATTAGGAATTAGAGACGTTGGAACCAAGAGACTGAGAGATAAAGAGACTGAGATTAGTTGAAAAGTAAATTAGTAAATCGCGACCTGAATTAACTTTGGACAACGATCTTCGAACTTCGAACATCGAACATCGAACCAACCACCTACAACCTATAACCAACAACCATTAACCCTTAACCCTTAACCTACATCCCCAAACCCCGAACATCGAACCAACAACACATAGCATACAACCTACAACCTACAACCGCCAACAGATAACAGACAACTGAAAACCGCCAACAGATATCCCCCAAATAGTTTGCACTTTCAAGGTGACCGAGTAAATTTATTACTCAGTTGCTAGCTGCCAGGAATGGGAGTGAACGAGCGAAGCTGTATTCAAGCAGCAACAATCAGAAGTCATAAAATTACCCAAAGATTTCGGTATTTTTTCGCCTGGCTTCAAAAATCGGAATGACGAACCTAGGACCTAAATCCAAAAACTTAAAACCAAACACCTAATCCCCCTTGATCCCGGTCACTAAACCATTTTTACCGCCCAAAGTAGAGTACCAAGAATATCTGAATGGTATCTGGGAGCGTAACTGGCTCACCAATAATGGCCCCCTGGTCAATGAGCTTGAACTTCAGCTGAAAGAGTACCTGAACCTTGACCATCTACTCTTTGTGGCTAATGGAACCGTGGCACTTCAGATAGCCATTAAAGCGCTGGACCTTTCCGGAGAAATAATCACGACTCCTTTTTCTTATGTGGCCACCACGAGTAGCATCGTATGGGAGGGATGTAAGCCTGTCTATGTGGATATAGATCCAAAAACGCTCTGCATAGATGCCTCTAAGATTGAGGTGGCCATTACCGATCAGACCTCAGCCATTCTGGCCACCCATGTATATGGAATTCCCTGTGATGTAGCTTTGATCGAGGAAATAGCCACCCGGCACAACCTTAAAGTAATCTATGATGCGGCGCATGCTTTTGGGGTCAAAGTGGGAGGGAAATCCATTTTCCAGTATGGAGATATCAGTACCTGTAGTTTTCACGCCACGAAGATCTTTCATACCATAGAAGGTGGAGCGGTGATCTGTAAAGATCCCGAAATACTGAAGAAAATGGCTTATTCCCGAAATTTTGGCCATGATGGCCCCGAAAAGTTTCAGGGCGTAGGTATCAATGGTAAAAACTCAGAGTTCCACGCAGCCATGGGCCTGGTAAATCTGAGGTATCTCGATGAGATCATCCAAAAACGCAAAGAACTAACTCTTTTCTACCTAAAACTTCTTTCCCAACTGAATGTGGAATTTCCCACGCAGCCCAACTCAGAGAGTTATAATTACTCGTATTTCCCTATGGTATTCCAAACAGAGGAGCGACTATTGGAATCCGTCAAGCTGCTAGGGGAGTATGAAGTGGGGTGCAGAAGGTATTTCTATCCCAGCTTAAATCACTTAAGCTACACAGGTGGTCATACTCCGCTATCGGATAATCTTTCCAGCAGAATACTCTGTCTTCCTTTATATCATACCCTGTCTGCTGAAGAGCAAAGAATGATTGCCAGACTGCTACTTCGGGTTCAAAACCACTCGAAATCATGATTCTCGCCGGCGCAGGGGGACATGCTTTAGAACTTTACGATCTTATCCTCGAACTGGGACTGGGAGACAGCCTT
The DNA here is from genome assembly GCF_030403435.1 of Algoriphagus sediminis. Taxonomy (GTDB): domain Bacteria; phylum Bacteroidota; class Bacteroidia; order Cytophagales; family Cyclobacteriaceae; genus Algoriphagus; species Algoriphagus sediminis. Next base: position 416,235 of record NZ_JAUEPH010000004.1, on the reverse strand, counting down.
GAGATGTATGATCAGGACACCTCCAAAACCCTTTTCAAGAAGAAGTACTCCGTACATCACGAGCTAAATACCCTTACTTCCTCTAATTTTTGTCTGGGCGTAGGAACTCCAAAATCCCGAAAAGCCCTTTACGAGGTGTTTTCTAATCAGGGCAAACGTTATAAAGCCATTCAAAGTATCTCGTCCAGAATCAGCTCCTCTGCAGAAGTGGAGGGAGTAGATATCTTTCATCACTGCTTTATCGGTCCGGAAGTCAGCATAGGAAAAGGTACACTGGTCAATACCGGAGTCCAGGTTCATCATGAATGCAGGGTGGGAGCCTTTTCTGTAATCAATCCTGGAGCATTTCTTCTTGGGGCTGTGCAGATCGGAGAGGGCTGCTCGATAGGAGCACATGCCACGATACTTCCAGGAGTTAAGCTCGGGAATGGCGTAAACGTAGGAGCGGGGGCAGTGGTCATCCGTGATGTGAAAAATGGAAAAACGGTGGTGGGAGTGCCGGGGAGGGTGATTTAGAATGGAAAAGAAGCTCTTCGGAAAAATTAGAAGAACAGACGAATTTCAAGCAATTAAAGACAAAATCCTTTATCGAAAGGCCCAGGTAAATCTTTTGATTAGGCCCTATCCAAAAGAAATAGGAGAGAATCCAATATTTATTTTTAATCACATTCCTAAATGTGGGGGATCCAGTTTGAATGTAGTTTTAAGAAAATGGTTTCATTTTCTCCGAGATTACCCTCCTCATGACCTGCAATATCCTGATCCCCTAAGGCTCATTGAAGCGCAGGAAATTTATGATGCATCAGCTCTTCGCTTGGATGAAGTAAAACCTTTCCAGGTCGTGGCTGGGCACTACCATAACCATAGTCTTTCGAATCGATATTTGAATAAATATGGGTATAAGAATTTGAGATTAATTACTTTTTTAAGAGATCCCTTAGCTCGGAGGGTGTCCTTGTATAAATACGCCAAGAAAAAAGGCCATAAATGGGTTAATGACTTGTCTATAGATCATTTTGTCTTACTAGAGAGCAACTTCATGGCAAGAACAATGGAATGCGATGAGAAGAATTACAAGCAAGTTTTAGATTCCTATTTTTTTATTGGACTGACAGAGGATTTTCAAACTTCTATAAATAAACTTGGTGAAAAACTAAATAGACCTATTCCTGATGAGATTCCATTTGTGAACCGCACCGATTCTTTTTCTCAAAAGGAAAAGCTTGATGAACAAACCATAAACACGTTTAAGGAAAAGAATAAATTAGATTATCTGGTTTATGATTATGCCAATAAATTGCTTTATGAAAACTAATCTAAAATGCTAGTAGCTGGCGCAGGAGGACATGCTTTCGAACTTCTTGATATTTTGATTTCAGAAGGGAAAACCAAAAATCTGGTTTTCTTCGATGAGATCAATCCAGAGGATATTTTTCAAGATCGCTTTCCGATTATCCACACTCAAGAAGAGGTAAAAGCACACTTCGAAAAAGATCCCTTTTTTATTCTAGGAACAGGAAATCCTCAAGTACGTCATCAGTTTTATGAGCGTTTTACAGAATTAGGAGGAAGATTAATATCAGTACAGGGGAAAGGAGTGGCCTTTAGTAATTTCTCCACAGGAGCTGAGGAGGCAGATATCTTCAATCTCTGCTTTATTGGAGCGAATACTGAAATAGGGAATGGATGCCTCATCAATACGGGAGCCCAAATCCATCATGAAGTAAAAATTGGAGCATTCACCGAAGTCAATCCAGGGGCCGTACTACTTGGAAAAGTACTGGTTGGAAAGTTCTGCTCGATTGGAGCAAATGCAACCATTCTACCAAAAGTGGAAATAGGAAACAGGGTGACTGTAGGGGCTGGCTCGGTAGTGACACAAGATGTCCCGGATGGGGAAACTGTGATAGGTGTACCAGCGAGAATAATATCATAGAAAATGAGCACAAGGAAAAAAATTCTAAACTCTCTAATAAAATTGATCTCCCCTTACGCATCTAAAGTTGGATTTTGCCAAAAAAATCTAGTTAAGGATAATAAATCCCTCTTGACAAGGAGGGCATTCATCTATTTGAAACACAAGGGGTTCATGCCTTCTTTGATTCTTGATGTTGGAGCAAATCACGGGACATGGACAAGAGAAATGCTGAAGGTATTTCCGAATGCTACATACCATCTGGTTGAACCTCAAAAGCATCTAGAAAATTCGATTGAGGACTTAAGGTTAAATTCCAAGATCGAGTTTTATCCAATTGGTCTTGGCAAACAAAATAGCCTAGTTGAGTTTGCGATCAATCAAAGTGACGACAGTAGTTCTTTTAGACCGAGCAAAACCAATATCGTCGGCTACGAATTTATAGAGAGAATAAAAGTCCAGATGAAAACATTGAATACCTTTTTAAAAGATGAAAATTTGCCTGTTCCTGATGTGGTTAAAATTGATGCAGAAGGGTTAGATTTAGATGTTTTAGAAGGTGGAACAACTATTTTCGGAATTACCGAATGTATTTTGGTCGAGTCTGCTGTTCATCAGAAGAGTTTCCCCAATTCACTCATCCAAGTGATGAATTTTATGGATGATAAGGGTTATGAAGTTTTTGATTTTACTGACTTAAATCGTCCTTTTTCCAATGGCCTCCTTTGGCTCGTTGAAATAATGTTTTTAAAAAAAGGTTCTAGATTTGTCTGAGGTCCCACTGGTTTCAGTTTGTATGATTACCTACAATCATGAAAAATATATTTCCGAGGCTATTGAGGGTGTGTTGATGCAGGAGGTGGATTTTGCAGTTGAGCTGCTTATTGCTGATGATTGCTCCACAGATCGGACAGGTGAAATAGTTCAGTCATATATTAAAACTGATCCGAGAGGTAGTTGGATTAAATATACCAGACAAGAGAGCAACATTGGGATGATGGGTAATTTTGTTTGGGCACTTGAAAACTGCAAAGGCAAATACATAGCCTTATGTGAAGGAGATGATTATTGGGTTGATATGAACAAATTGCAAACTCAGGCCAACTTTTTGGAATCTCATCAATCTTATGTCGCTACATATCATCCAGCAATGATTTACACAAAAAATCAAGGAATAAAAGATGATTTTATTGCAGAAACAAATTTTCGTGCTTCAAAAGCAAATTTTTATGATGTTCTAATTTATGGTAATTTCATACATACGGCAACATTTTTTTTTCGAAATAACTACAAACCGTTTCCATCTTATTTCTTAGATCTTGAGGTAGGTGATTTTTTTCTTTATCTATATATTTCTCAATTTGGGGAGTTTAAGAGACTTGATTTTCAAGGTGCAGTTTACCGCTTTGGTGTAGGTTCTTTTTCAGGTAAATCTTACGATTCAATGAGGAAGAAATTTAAAAAATCTTTACTCATTACTGCGAATAACACGTCCAGTATTTTGGTTAGATTATTTCTTAAAATGAGATTTAATGAAGATAAAATATACCCTATTAATAAGGTGATATTTCAATCCATTCAATTCAATAATTTGCTTTCCTTATTTAATTATCTAGATATTTTTAATTTGGTAAAGGCAATAATAAAAGGAATATTTAGAATTGAAAGAAGAAGAGTTTTTCCAAATGACTAAAATTTGTTTGTTACTTACCTCTACAATAAATCCTAGAGATTATGAATTTGTTGGAAGAAAAGGAATAGTGAATAGGGAAAACGATTATTTAAAAGCTGTTCGATTTTACAAAACCTTTGGTTTTCCAATCATTTATATAGATAATTCTGATTATGTAAGCGAGCAAATTCAAAGTCAAATTTCCCAAATTCCAAATTCTCAATATTTAGCTTTTGATAGTTTAGAGAGCTTTAGAGGTAAAGGACATGGTGAATTAGAGATTTTGAAGTACGCTTTTGACAATTCTGAATTTTTATGTTTATGTGACTATTTTATAAAGATTTCTGGCAGATATATTGTTACTAATTTCGCTGATTTCATATCAAAAGTTGATTTTAGTATAAATCATCATTTCTGTAATTTGTCAAGAAATATGAATTGGGCGGATAGTCGTATAGTAATATTTGAACGTTCATTTTTCCAAAAATTTTTTGTTCCGACTTTGGAAAAATATCTTGACGAGGAAAATGGTGAATTTTTTGAAAAATCATATGCTAGATCAATACACTTATTTCAATATTCAGGTGGTAAGATTTCTTACTGGCCCGTTTATCCGTTTTACAGTGGTATTAACGGTGAAAATGGAAAACTTATTTCCTTCAAATTTTTTAAAAGAATGAAATATACGATCTATTTGAAATTGAAGAAATACATTTCTAAACAAACGATTTAATGAGGGTAATTCAGGTTTGGAACCTTTCCAAGCGCTACCGACTTGGTTTGAGAGAAAAGCAATCGGAAACTCTTGTAGGTCAGATTTCTCAAATAATTAGATCGCCCTTCGATAACCTTAAGAGGCTTCGTGACCTTAACCGCTTTCAATCAGAAGATGAATCTGTATTCTGGGCATTGAAAGAGGTTTCTTTCGAAGTCAAAGAAGGAGAGGTTTTAGGAATCATTGGAAAAAACGGAGCGGGAAAATCCACACTGCTTAAAATTCTTTCTCAGATAACGGATCCTACTTCGGGAAAAATCGAAATTTACGGACGCGTGGCATCACTGTTAGAAGTTGGGACAGGATTTCATCCTGAATTATCGGGTAGGGAGAACATCTATATGAATGGGACTATCTTAGGTATGACTCGAAGAGAAATTGATTCCAAACTGGATGAAATCATCGATTTCTCAGGAGTAGAAAAATTTATTGATACACCGGTAAAGTTCTATTCTTCTGGAATGAAAGTGCGTTTGGGTTTCTCGGTGGCGTCCCATTTAGATCCTGAAATTTTAATTATTGACGAGGTACTTGCGGTAGGGGATTATGAGTTCCAAAAAAAGTGCTTGGGTAAAATGGAGGATGTAAGCAAAAATCAAGGAAGGACGGTGTTGTTTGTGAGTCATAATATGGCTGCCGTTCAGAATTTGTGTTCTCGAACTTTATTTTTGGAGCAAGGAAAAGTAATTGCAAATGGAGAAACAAATGAAATTGTATCAACTTACTTGAATCGAAATGTTAATTCATATTTGAAAAGCCAATGGATAGCGCCTAATTTTGATCCTGAAAAAGTTTTCCACTTTTTGAGTGCTGCTGTGGTTTTGAAGGGTAAACAGCCTTGCCTCACTTTAAATATAAATGTTCGATTTCGCTCGTTTCTTAAGCATAAAGACGCTTTTCTGGCAATTGATGTTTCTTCTTGGGATGGGGTGAATATTTTTCAGTCCATACCAGAGCCCAAACCATCCATTAAATTTTCCAGAGATGAGACATCGGTTAAAATTCAATTGACGTTGCCACCTTTAGTACCTGGAATTTACAATGTTTCAATTTGGGCTGGAACAGATTATTCCGACACTTTAGACTGGCAAAAAAATATTCTCTCTTTCGAAATCTTAGAATCTCCAATCAAAGATAGAACCACACCACATTCGCCTATCCATAATGGATATTTCTGTCCCCCCTCTACCGTATTTAAAAACTTAAATGAAGTCTCTTAAAATAGAAGTTTACAAAAAGCTTCAAAAGGTAAAACTCAAGAAGGAGTTTTCCAGACTTTTTGAAAAGTATTCGGAATACACAATGATTCCTCAAGGTCTTTATTTTGCAAACCTTAACCTTGCCTACCACTACCGAAACGTACCAGGAAGTATTGTAGAATGTGGGGTATGGAAGGGTGGGATGATCGCGGGTATGACAGAGTTAATTGCAACCAAGAAAGCCTACTTGTTCGATAGTTATGAAGGGTTGCCGGATGCACGAGAAATCGATGGTCAAGACGCTTTAAATTGGCAAAAGGATGTTGAAGGGTCTTATTATTTTGACAATTGTATGGCCGATGAAAAATTTGCAATCGAAGCAATGCAAAAGTCAGGTTGTGAATTTGAGTCATCAAAAGGATGGTTTGAAGAAACACTTATTCAAACTGCACATTTAGAAGAAATAAGCATTCTAAGACTTGATGCCGATTGGTATGATTCCACCCTATGCTGCCTTCGTGAACTTTATCCAAAAGTAGCGAGAGGGGGAATAATCATTATCGATGATTATTACACATGGGATGGTTGTAGTCGGGCAGTTCATCGTTATTTAAATGAAATCGGTTCAATGTCAAGAGTTAATTCTGAGTCTGGAATCGCTTACATTAAGAAACAGGATTAAATGAATTACGTCCACGTAGAATCAACTCATAACACAAAATCTGCAGAACAGATTCTACCTTTTTTAATTGAACTACTTAATCCTAAATCCATAATTGATATCGGCTGTGGTATTGGTACTTGGCTTTCAATAGCCAAGGAATTAGGAGTAAAGGATATCAAAGGTGTGGATGGAGATTATGTCGATCTGAAACTTCTCGGAAAGTACTTATCACAAGATGAATTTCACTCGCATGACCTTAATCAACCTTTAAACCTAGAAAGAAAATTTGATCTCTGTCTCTGCCTGGAAGTTGCAGAACACCTTAAAGATTCTTCTGCTGATATCTTAATCGAATCACTGAGCCATCACTCGGATACCATACTATTCTCTGCGGCTATTCCAGGCCAAGGAGGACAAAATCACCTGAATGAACAAAGGCCTGAGTATTGGATTGATAAATTCAGAAATCAGGGCTATGAGGTTTATGATCCAATAAGACCAGAGTTTTGGGATCATCCTGAAGTGGATGTTTGGTATAAGCAAAATATATTTCTTTTTTCAAAGGATGGCTTAGATCAACCCAAACCACTACTTTCTTATGTAGTTCACCCTGACCTATACCAAGTGCAACTCGCAAAGAAGTTACAATTTGAAGATGAGTTGAATAGAATTAAGACTGGGAAAGCCAATGCGGAATTTTACCTGAAAAGATTCTTTAAAGCTCTTTTAAACTAGACAATGGCTTTGGTTTCAGTTTTGATGCCTGTTTTTAACGCGGAGACCTGTGTTAAAGAATCAGTTCAAAGTGTATTGAACCAAACATTGCAAGATTTTGAACTGATTGTTGTCGATGATGCGTCAACGGATAATTCACTTAAAAGTCTTTCAAGTTTTACAGATTCAAGAATCAAGATTCTATCACTGCAGGAAAACCTTGGGATAGCAGGAGCTTTGAATACTGGTTTTGCAGAAGCTTCTGGAAAGTACATCCTAAGGATGGATGCGGATGATGTTGCTTTACCTATGAGATTTGAAAGACAGGTAGAGTATATGGAAACAAACCCGAATATTGGACTTAGCGGAACGCTGGTCGAATATTTTGACGGAACTCTATTTAATTCGCCGGTTGAGAACGCATACTTAAAACCCTCTTTATTGTTAGACTGTCCATTTGCTCATCCGAGCGTAATTATTAGGAAGGAAGTTATGGATAAGTATGGGTTGGTGTTTTCCGGGTATTTGGAGGATTACCAACTCTGGATGAACCTAAGTCGCATCACAGACTTTGGGCTACTTCCTGAGGTTTTGCTTAAATATCGACAGAGTGAAAACCAATTCACAGCTCAAAATTTTGAAAAGCGAAGAAAGGAGGCAAATAAACTGCGTGTTCAATTCGCCGGGTTTTGGTTAAAACGTGAGCTCACTGAGGAAGAAAAATCCATTGTCAGTGTAGGTCCATCAGGTCAAAACCAAAACTTACAGGAGGTAGGTGATTTGTGTATGGAATTTCTTCGAAAAGATCCCTGGGATTGTGACAATGAAGTTCGGCGTGTAGTCAAGAAACTATTTTTAAGAAATTTTTATAGAAGCTCAAAAGATATACGAACCAGTATTCAAATTCTGAAAAATGGTTTTCTCACAGTTAAAGAAAGATTGGATTTGATTAAAAAGTCTCATTACGCGTTGTTTGAATGAGCCCAAGGGTATCTATCATAATTCCATGTTATAATTCGGAGCTGTTCCTCGAAGAAACCTTGGATTGCCTTGTAGAGCAAAGCTTTCAAGATTGGGAATGTCTCATTGTTAATAATGGTTCAACTGATAATACGATTTCCATTGCTCAGGACTTTATTTCCAGAGACCCAAGATTTATTACTATTGAAAAAGAGCATGGTGGAATTTCAAGTGCAAGAAACCTGGGTATCGACAAGGCTAGGGGAGACTTTATTCAGCTTTTGGATTCAGACGATTTGTTAACCTCAAACAAGATTAGTAATGAGATTCACTTTTTAGAGTCCCATTCTGAAGTGGATATTGTTTACTCCGGAGCCAGATATTTTTACTCTGATGACCCCCATAGAACAAGGCATATTTATAGTGATTCAGGATGGACAGGCACTGTGGAAATAGATCGATCTGATAAGACCGTACTGAATACCATATTGAAAAGAAACCCCTTTGTTACTTCTGCACCTTTATACCGTGCATCGGTCTTTAAAGAGATTGGTTTTTATGATGAATCTTTACAGTATATTGAAGATTGGGATTTTCAGATCCGATGCGCCTTAGCTGGGAAGGTATTTCATTACCGAGGCTACAAACCTGATCAAAGTACTTTGATAAGACTTCATGAAAGTAATATTTCAAAAAATAGGGAGGCGGTCCAGATTGCGAAGCGAAAACTTATGGAAAAACATAAAAACCTGTTCCTATTAAAAAGTAATGAAAAAAGAGGAGTTTCTATTCGGGACTTTGTGCCACCCATTTTATTGAGATTCTTTAGGAAGTTTAAGTAGAATGAAGCTTAAACCAATTGCATTTTATCTTCCTCAATTTCACCCAATTCCGGAAAATGACGAATGGTGGGGAAAGGGTTTTACAGAGTGGACAAATGTTAGGAAAGCGAAGCCATTGTTTAATAACCATTATCAACCTCACATTCCTTCAGATTTAGGGTATTATGATTTAAGGGATGAGGAAGTTCGAATTAGGCAAGCAGAACTTGCTAAAGAGTTTGGAGTTTTTGGCTTTTGCTACTGGCATTATTGGTTTGGTGGTGGCAGAAGATTGTTAGAGAAGCCTGCAGATGATTTTCTGAGATCAGGAAAACCTGATTTTCCCATCTGTTTTGCCTGGGCAAATCAAACTTGGTCAGGGATATGGCATGGAGCCCCCGATAGGATTTTAATAAGGCAGGAGTATTTGGGGAAGGAGGATGATCAAGCTCACTTTGAGGAAGTACTCCCTTATTTTTTAGACTCAAGGTACATCAGAATTAAAGAAAAACCTTTATTTCTAATTTATAGGCCCTTCGACCACCCTTATTTAGAAGATTTTATAAGTCATTGGAATTCTCTTGCGATAAAAGCTGGTTTAAAGGGTGTTTATTTTTTGGGCATTTCGTATCATCAAAAAAATCCATACCAAAATTTGAATGGTTTGGTCTTTCATGATACGTTCCTGAAGAAGGGTAATTTCAGCTTCTTTGAAAAAGCTATAAAAAAAATTACCAGAGAATACCCGGATGAAATTTTCAGCAAATTAAGAAATGGGTGTGTATTGTCTTCTTACAAGAAGATGGTTGAGCGCACTTATAATCAACCAATGCCTTCTGATTGTTACCCTACTCTCCATACGGGCTGGGATAATACTCCTCGATCCGGAAAAAGAGGTATTGTACATTATGACTTTAGTTTAAAACTCTTTGGGGAGCATATTGAAAAGATAATAGACTGTATGAATACTAATCAAGATTCGATGTTTTTTATAAAAAGTTGGAATGAGTGGGCTGAGGGAAATTACCTTGAACCAGACGAAAGATTTCGGAGAGGTAAATTGGAGGTTTTTGAAGCAATCATAAATTCCAGAGAGAAAAAAAATTAAGATGAAAAAAACAATTCTGATAACAGGAGGAACAGGATTTCTTGGCAGAAATCTAGCAAAGGCTTTAAAAACGGACTTTAGAGTAATCCTTACAGGTAGAAATAATAAGCAGAATATGTTTGCAAAAAGCTCAACTGGTTGTGAAGTCGCTCCGATGGATATCGTAAATATTGAATCCATCCGTGATGTTTTTTCGCAATTCGAGCCAAACATCGTTATTCATGCTGCAGCGACGAAATTCGTTGATTTGGCTGAAAAATTCCCTATGGAGTGTACAGATGTGAATGTGCTGGGTTCCCAAAATATAGCTAGAGTCGCTTCTGAAAAGAAAGTTGAAATTGTAGTTGGAATATCTACGGACAAGGCTGCCCCTCCAATAAGAAATCTATATGGAATGACAAAGAGTATAATGGAACGAGTTTTTTGTGCCATGAATGACAATGCAGTCACTAAGTTTTGTGCCGTGCGTTATGGGAATGTGGCTTGGTCCACAGGCTCAGTTTTACCGATTTGGTCTGAAATGCATCGAAAGACCAAGATTATTGGTACGACCGGTCCTGAAATGAGAAGATTCTTTTTCACGGTCGAAGAAGCTGTTGAATTGGTAATAAATGCAATCCGAAATATCGATTTGGTTCAGGGAAAAGTTTTGTCTAGATACATGAAAGCCGCTCAAATCGAAGATATTCTAAAAGTTTGGATCGAAGAAAAAGGCGGTAAATGGGAAAAAATTGAAGGGAGGCCAGGTGAAAGGGATGATGAATTTCTCATAGGAGATTTAGAATTACCTTACACTGAGGAACTCGATATAGGAGGTATAAGCCATTATTTGATTTCATTTAATGAAAGGGTAGAAAAGCCTTTGGAAGTTGGTTTGTCCTCTGCAAACACTCAAAGATTATCAAGAGAAGAAATAGTTAACCTAATTGATAAATCCCCTTCTGAATAAAAACAAAGTATGATCAGGCATGGAATAATTATGGCCGCAGGAAGAGGAACTAGAATGGCACCTTTAACAGACTTAATCCCCAAGCCAATGGCGCCGTTGTGGGGTTCTACGCTCATAGCCTCTGGTATTAGAAAGGTAAGGCCACATTTAGAAAACCTTCATATTACCGTAGGATACAAAGGGGCAGAATTGGCAAAACACGTTATTGAATTAGGTGTGTCATCAGTAATTAATACCGAAGGTAAAGGGAATGCCTGGTGGATCTTTAATTCACTGCTGAAGAATTTGAATGAACCTGTTTTGGTGATGACTGCGGATAATGTGACCGATTTTCAGGTTGAGGATTTGTATGAAGATTATTTAAACCTTAATAAACCACCATGTATGGTAGTTCCAGTCGAACCAGTTTCTGGCCTCGAAGGTGATTTCATCCATCACAGTAATCAAGTGGTTCAAAAACTGGATAGGTCTGATCCAGCATCAACTTACTGTTCTGGAATTCAAATTTTGAATCCCTACCAATTGAATAACCTAATGTCACCGAAATCCAATTTCTCTGAAGTTTGGATGGATTTAATTTCAAGTAGCTCTCTTTTTGCTTCAAGAATTTCTCCCGAAAATTGGTTCACCGTAGATACCATTCAGAGTCTTCAAAATATTCAAGCTAAGAGAAAAGTTAAATAGTGAAGGAAAGAATTTCCATAATTATTCCTACCCTAAATCGTCCTGCTCAACTAATCAAGCTCTTAGAGAAAATCATCCATTTTGATGATGAAGATGAAATAATCGTGGTCGACGACAGTATGGAGAGCTTAAATAAAGCTATTGAAGCTAATTTTGGAAAAAAGATTAAATACAAGAATCGAGGTAAAAGACTAGGTGTAAGTTCTGCAAGAAATTTAGGGGCTGAATTAGCAACATCAAATTATTTGCTTTTTCTCGATGATGATGATGACTTCACGGATTCATGGTTAAATTCTTTTAGAAGTCACATCCAAAAGACTCCTGATTTAATTTTCTGTAACATGATTTCGGTTGAGCCTAATGGGAAACGACATTATGTTTCTACCTCGGATAACTCACTTGGAGCAATGGGTGATAGAATAGTAATCCCAGGTGCTTGGATGGTTAGGCGAGATTTTTTTCTAAATCTTAATGGATATGATGAAAGGTTGCTTTTTGCAGAAAATACGGAGTTTTTTTATCGAGCGTTTTCGGAAAAACCAAAAGTAAGTTACATCTCAGAGTTTAATTTCATTTACCACCCATGTCCTACCGGCGGCTCTAAAAACCTTCAAAACATGGTGGACTCACTTTCAATAATTTTAGAAAAACATTCTGCCTCTTTAAATGACCATGTAAAGCATTTATATCATCAGATTATCGGAGTAAATCATCTTAGATTCAGAGATTTCCGAAAGGCTCAAACTCATCTTTGGAAAGCGGTTAAGTTCAAACCTTCAAAACCCTCGACATGGGGTAGGTGGGGTATTTCTCTATTTCCCTTTATTGCTAGAGGATTGTATTCTGAGACCGTCGATCATGGTTAAATTGGGAGGATTTATCATTACACACGATAGGCCAGTTATTCTGATAGACACGATTAGCTCTGTTTTTAACCAGACTCTAAAACCTGAGTTCATTTGGATTATCGACAATTCTGAAGGGCTCGAAACCGATCATGCTGTCGCCTCATTGCTTGATCCTAGGATCCGTTACCATCGAATGGGTCATAATGCAGGACCCGCCGGAGCAGCAGCCAAGGGGTTGGAATTGTGTGCCAAAGAGAGTGTAGATTGGATTTATTGGGGCGATGACAATGACCCTCCTTTTCGAAATGACTGTTTCGAGAGACTATTGGCAATTAGCACAAAGAATCCATTTGCTGGTGTTTTGGGATGTGTTGGTCAATTTTTTGATCGGAAAAAAGGTGTTATCAAACGCGTTCAAACTCGTTTGCTGGAGAAAAAAGAGATTGTGGAGGTAGATTATGTCGCAGGGGGTATGTGTATGCTTGTAAGTTCAGAAGTTGCCAAGAAAAAAATTGCACCTAATCCAAAGCTCTTTTTTGGATTCGAAGAATTGGATTTTTGTCTGAAAGTATCTCGAGCTGGTTATGCTTTGATGGTGGATTGCTCATTATTTCTGGAAGCAAGACAAGCAGCAAAACGTCTTAATTTTGAAAGACCCCTCTATCAAAAAAAGAACAACCTTATTCGAGAGTATTATAGCCTAAGAAACCTTCTCATGATTTCAGATACTTTGACCTTAAAAGCAATGAAGTTAAGATTGTATCAAAAGTGGGTGTTGAAATCTTTCTATGGTTTTCGATTTGGGATCAATTATGGTCTGAAAAATTTCCGGCTTATTTGGCTTGCCATTTACCATTACAACAAAGGTGTGAGTGGTAAAACAATGGATTTATATTGAAGCTCTTCTTTATTCAAGATGGATTGTATGCGGGTGGTGCTGAAAAAAGTCATCTGGAATTAATTTCAAGGTTTTCGGATGAAATTGACTTGATTTTTGTCTACCTCTACCCAAAGCATGACCTACGCGAACAATACGAGCGCTCAGATATCAAGCTCGTTTTTTTGGATATTCCCGAAACCTATCATTTCCCTTTGGCCATTTATCGTTTGGTTGGATTGATCAAGATGGAAAAGCCTGACCTCCTAGTTTCCTCGCTTTGGAGGGCAGATATCATCACCAGAATGGCTTCCATTTTTACTGGAATACCCTTGGTGGGTACTTTGGTAAATGATAGTTATGCGCCTATTGCTTGGACTAATAAGAAGGGGCTGAAATATAAAATCGTTTATTGGTTGGATAAATGGACTGCCCAAGTTCCAGTTCATTGGATTGCCAATGCTAAATCGTTAGCAGATTCACATGTAAAGACATTGAAAATTGACCGAAATAAGATTTCGGTGGTTTATCGGGGGAGGGCTGCTCCTTATATTGTGCATGACAGCGGAGACGTCTCCCGATTGCTATCGGGAGAGAGGACGAGGTACGAGGACGAAGCAATCTCGAAAGACAATGAAAAATCTTCTGATGAGGAGACTGCTTCTCCCGATTCTATCGGGATCGCAATGACGGGTCAGATTCGAAACTTCATCTCTTACGGTCGTCTACTGGAACGCAAAGGCTTTCAAGATGCCATAAATGCCTTTTCTGAGGTGATTAAAAAATATCCTGCCTGTACCCTGACCATTTATGGAGAAGGGCCTTATCGATCTGAATTAGAAAGTTTAATTACTAGTCTAGACCTCACTGATCATGTGAAACTTCCTGGTAAATTTGGATTTGGAGGTAGCTATAGTTATCGGAAAGAGAATGAGATTGTCACGCCTTCCCTTCGGTCGGCTCGCAATGACGCCACCACGATTTTATTAGAAAATGACTGCTTCATATTTCCTTCTTGGTATGAAGGGTTTTCAGGGGCCCTAGTGGAAGCCATGATGGCAGGAATACCCATTATTGCATCAGATATACCCATGAATCTAGAAGCAGTTTCCGCTAGGGAGAGCGCTTTGGTTTACCCTGTGGGTCAGGTAGAAGCTTTGACTGAAAAAATGATTTGGGCTATTTCCCATGAGGAGGAAATGAAAAGTATGGGAGAAAAAGCCAGACAAAAAGCAAAAAACAACTTTGACATCGAAGTTATCTCAAAAGATTATGAGAAAGTACTTCATTCCGTTTTTGCTCGAATAGCGGTATGAGAATACTCCAGGTTATTCAAAAACCCCAGCGCCGTGGAGCTGAGATTTTCGCGATACAACTGTCTGAAGGACTCCAAACAATGGGCCATGAAGTGATGCTGGTTTCCATTTTCAAAAATGAAAATGAGTTGGTGTTTTCAGGAAGGATTAATCACCTTAATAGACCACTTGAAAAGCGGTTTTATGATTGGTTCGGTTGGAGGGCTTTTGCTCTTCTAATCAAAGAATTTCAACCAGATCTTATTCAGTTAAATGCCGCAGACACCTTGAAGTTTGGCGTTTTTTCGAAACTCTTGTTTGGTTGGAGGATTCCTCTGGTTTACAGAAATGCCAATATGATGGGCAATTTTATCAAAGGAGTGTTACACAGAAAATTCAATCAATTCCTTTTGAATAAAGTGGATGGAATTGCATCTGTTTCAGAATCTTCAAAAAACGATTTGATTGAAACATTCGATCACTCATACAAGGTACATGAAGCCATAACCATCGCAATAGTCAATTCTGATATCGAACAAAAAATAGATCGTAACACTGAAATTTCTTTACCTGAGAATTTTGTCATCCAGATTGGAGGTTTGGTGCCTGAAAAGGATCCAATAGGCATGCTCGGTATTTTTCAAACTTTGGAAAGGCCTGATCTTAATTTAGTTTTTTTAGGTTCTGGAAAACTGGAATCACAACTTGAAAGATTGATAAATGAACGAGAGCTAGCTGATAGGGTGAAGATTATCCCTAACCAATCGAATATATTCCCTATTCTAAGAAGAGCTCGGGCTTTGATTTTGCCTTCAAAAATTGAAGGTTTACCAGGAGTTATTCTTGAGGCAATGTATTGTAAAGTACCTGTCGTTGCCTATGATGTTGGAGGAATTTCAGAAGTTTTATCTGGTAACACTGGCTGGTTGGTACCTACGCGTGATGTCGACTCTTTCTTATTGGCAATTGAGGAAGTTCTTAATTCAAATCAAAAAGATTTGGATAGAAAATTAGAGTGTGCAAAAAATCTGGTTGAAAAGGAGTACAACTTGCCTCAAGTTACATCCAAGTTTGAAGATTTTTATCGGAAAGTAATTGACACCAATGCCTAAGAAATTAAAGATTCTTCATTTAATTAAATCGCTTGGCCGAGGGGGGGCAGAAAAACTAATTCCCGAGACAGCCAAGGTGCATAATCAGGCGAATTACGAGTTTTTCTGTCTCTACTTCTATCATCAGGAAAATAATATTGTAGAAGAACTTGAAGCATCAGGGATTCAGGTTGAATTAATTCCTTCCGGTAATCTGGGTTTGTTTTTTCAAGTCCGAAAGGTTCGGGAGTTTATTCAGGAAAAAGAAATTGACATAGTACATGCACATTTGCCTTGGGCAGGAATACTTTCCAGACTGGTAGGAAAGGAAATTGATATTCCTATTGTTTACACCGAGCATAATACCTGGGACAGATATAATTCCATTTCCTATTGGGGCAATCGCTTTACGTTCAAAAAGCAGGATGTGGCTATCGCCGTATCCAATGAGGTGGCACTTTCCATGCAGCTGAATTCCATTTTTGACCCGTACCAAAGAGGAGGTAGATTAAAGGTCAGAGTGATTCAGAATGGGGTGAATACCGATATTTTTAGACGGATTTTTTTTGGGGGGCAGGGATTTGTGAGTAGGGATCAGGGATTAGGAAAAAGAGATCAGGGATTAGGGAATAGGGAGGACCGAACGTTAAAAAATTATCCAGTGGATAAATTTAGTGAGGGGCCAGAATGTGGGGAGGAATTAGAGTATAGTGATCAGGGAAAAGGGAAAAGGGACTTAGGTAAAGGAAAGTCAGAATCAGATTGCCGCGCTTCGCTCGCAATGACGAAGCAATCTCAAAAGGGTTATAATTTCCTTTCCTATGGCCGTTTATTGGAGCGGAAGGGATTTCAGGATGCTATTCAAGCTTTTTCAATGGTCCTGCAAAAATATCCAAATTGTACTTTGACTATTTTTGGAGAAGGGACCTTTCGGCATAATTTAGAAGATCTTATTCACACATTGGCTATAAAAGATTCTGTCTCCTTACCAGGAAAAGTCATTAATCCAGCTGATTTACTGCTCAATTACGACTGCTTCATTTTCCCATCATGGTATGAGGGTTTTTCAGGGGCCTTGGTAGAAGCCATGATGGTAGGAATACCAATTATTGCTTCGGATATCTCGATGAACCTTGAAGCCGTTTCCGATCGCGAGACCGCCCTTGTTTACCCTGTGGGTCAGGTAGAAGCTTTGATTGAAAAAATGATTTGGGCAATTTCTTGCAAGGAGAAAGTGAAGGTTTTGGGAGAAAAAGCTAGGCAAAAAGCTAAAAAAGATTTTGATATAGAGGTAATCTCAAAGGATTATGAGAAAGTACTTTATTCGGTTTTCGAACGAATAGAAAAATGAGAATAATCCAGGTCATCCAAAAACCCCAACGCCGTGGAGCTGAGATTTTCGCGATACAACTTTCTGAAGCACTCCAAAAGATGGGGCATGAAGTGAGATTGGTTTCCATTTTCAAGGAAGAAAATATGATAACTTTTTCAGGTGGAACGATTCATCTTCAAAGAAGACTTGAAAATAGGTTTTTTGATTATGTAGGATGGAGAACATTCGCAAAGTTAATTAGAGAATCTAAACCAGATCTTATCCAACTGAATGCTGCAGATACGTTAAAATTCGGTGTTTTTTCCAAACTTTTGTTTGGCTGGAAAAGTCCTTTGGTTTACCGAAATGCTAATATGATGGGTGATTTTATCAGAGGAACATTCCACAGAAAATTCAATCAATTCCTTCTGAATCAAATAGATGGAATAGCTTCCGTTTCAGAAATAGCAAAAAATGATTTGATGGAAAGTTTCAATCTTTCATTAAAGTCACATCAAACATTGACAATCGGAATAGTTAATTCTGAAATTGACGAAAAAATGGAAGACATCCCTGAAATTTCTTTACCAGAGAATTTTATTATCCAAATCGGAGGTTTGGTTTCTGAAAAGAACCCTATAGGGATGCTCAGTATTTTTGAAGAATTGGAAAGGAACGATCTTCATTTGGTTTTTTTGGGTTCTGGAAAACTTGAATCACAGCTTGAAAGATTTATAAATGAACGAGGGCTTAGGGATAAAGTGAAGATTATTCCTAACCAAGCGAATATATTTCCCATTTTAAAACAAGCTCGTGCCTTATTGATGCCTTCAAAAATTGAAGGGTTACCTGGGGTAATTTTAGAAGCCATGTATTGTAAGGTTCCTGTAATAGCTTATGATGTAGGAGGGATTTCTGAAGTATTATCAGAGAAAACAGGCTGGTTGGTTCCTGCCGGGGATTCTTTAGGTTTTGCCAAAGCCATTCAAAAGGTTTTTAATGAACCAAAAGAACAACTAGAAACAAAAGTAGAAGAGGCTTTTCAGTTGGTTTCAGAAAACTTAACCATGAGTAAAGTGGCAACAGAATTCGAGATATTTTATAAAGAACTTATCGAAAAGAATGGATAAAAGGGTCAAAGTCCTTCATTTAATAAAGTCTTTGGGCCGAGGGGGAGCTGAAAAATTAATACCCGAGACAGCCAAGGTACATAATCAGGAGAAATACGATTTTTTCTGCCTCTATTTCTATCATCAGGAGAATAATATTGTAGATGAACTTGAAGGATCAGGTATTCAGGTAGAATTAATTCCTTCCGGTAATTTGGGTTTGTTTTTTCAGGTCCGAAAGGTTCGGGAGTTTATCCAGAAAAAGGGAATCGATATAGTACATGCTCATTTGCCCTGGGCAGGGATACTTTCCAGATTGGTGGGAAAGGAAATTGATATTCCTATCGTATACACAGAGCACAATACCTGGGATAGATATAATTCTATTTCCTATTGGGGTAATCGCTTTACGTTCAAAAAACAGGACGTAGCCATCGCCGTTTCCAATGAGGTGGCACTTTCCATGCAGCTGAATTCCATCTTTGACCCATACCAAAGAGGAGGGAGATTAAAGGTGAGGGTGATTCGGAATGGGGTGAATACCGATATTTTTAGACGAATTGTTTTTGGGGAGCAGGGATTTGTGAATAGGGCTCAAGTATGTGGGAACAGTGATTTGGGATTAGGTAATAGGGGACAGGAAATAGTTGATATGGAGGACCGAACGTTAAAAAATTATCCAGTGGATAAATTTAGTGAGGGGCCAGGATGTGGGCGGCCAATTGAGAATAGGGATCAGGGATTAGAGATAAGGGGAAAGGAAATAGGTGATAGGGATCAGGGGAAAGGTATAGAAGGACATAGAGACTTAGAGATTGGGAGACTAAGGGATCATCCCGAGAAGAATTCTGAATCTCCTAGTCCCTTAGTCTCTAAGTCCGGTGCAGTTTCAAAGCCTACTGTCTCTAATTATGAGAATTCTCAAGGTAACCCTAATCCCCAATCCCGAATCTCTAAAACTAATTTGGAAAATTTTATCGCGGAACCCAGTACAACCCATAATTTGAAAGAAGAACTATCAATTCCAGTAGGTTCTAAAATCATCGGCAAAGTCGCAGTATTTCGTTCCCAAAAGCGCTTATGGATCTGGGTTGATTTAGCTTTGAAGATTTTAGAGTTGAAACCCGAAACTCATTTTTTGCTGGTGGGAGATGGAGAGTGGAGAGAAAGAATTGAGGAGCAAATAGAGAAATCCGGTTTTGGGAATAACTTTCATTTGGTAGGGGTTCAAAAGGAGGTGATCCCATATCTATCCATAATGGATATTTATCTGAGCACCTCTGAATTCGAGGGTTTACCCATAGCAATGCTGGAAGCCATGTCCTGCGAGGTGCCTGTGGTGGCTACCCGAGCAGGTGGGATTGGAGAGATCATCCAACATGGAAATCAAGGTTTTCTTTCCGAAATTGATGAGTATGAAGAGTTGGTTGATTATTGTATCAAATTATTGAGCGATCCTGAACTGCAGTCTAAAATGGCTAAATCAGCCAGAGCCAGGGTAGTGGAGAAGTTTAGTATGAAGAGAATGGTGAAGGAGATTGAGGCAGTTTATGAATCGGTTATTAGTTGATTAGGGATTGGTTGAAACGAGAATAGAGAGTGAGAGATTTAGAGAATGGAGAATCAATTAGTTTATGATTAGTTAATTGGTTAATCAGTTGATTGGTGAATTGTTTCAAGTGTCATTTCGAATCCCTGAAAGGGTGAGAAATATCTTCTAGGGGGTTGGAAAGACCAAGAGAATGAGAGATTAGACGAACCCTGAACTCCGAACCCTGAACCCCGAACCTAAAACCAATAGAGATTTCTCCCTTTGTTCGAAATGACAAATCAACATTAAGTTTTATTGACAACTGACAACCCACAACAGATAACGGATAACGGATAACCGATAAATGCTCGGCGCAGTAATACTTATATTGATCCTTTTTGGCATTAGCCAGCCGGTACTGAGTAATCTTCAGAAACGGCATAAATGGCTGAAAGCAGGGTTGTTAAATCAACTTTTTTGGTATCATATGTTCTTTGGATTGGTGTATTGGACCTATGCTCAGTTTAATAGATCTGATTCTGTAGTATACTACGAAAGCTATAAACACTACAATAATTGGTTTGATGCATTTCATGAGGGAACCCAATTTGTGGAATGGTTGAATTATCCCTTTGCCAATTGGCTGGGCTTTAACTATGATATGATGATGTTCCTTTGTACTTGGCTGGGGTACTGGGGCTTTGTTTATTTTTATTGTTTTTTTAAGGAAAACCTACGCTTTAATCCCAAGTTCGAAGGTTGGGATGCGATTACCCTGTTTATGTTTTTGCCAAATATGCATTTCTGGACAGCCTCTTTGGGCAAGGGAGCCATAATTTTTGCTGGGATTGGCTTTTTGGTTTATGGATTGTCCTGGCCTGCCAAACGACCTTACCATATTGCATTTGGAGCATTTCTCACCTATATGATTCGCCCTCACATACTCTTTGCTACACTCATTGGAATGGGAGTAGGCTTTGTTTTGGGTAGAGAGAAAGTCCCCGTCTATCAGAAGTATCTGGTTGTGCTTTTCGCCATAGGTATGAGCATTTATGTGTATGAAGACTTGATTTCCTTTTTGGGATATGACCCGAATAATATTGTTGAAAGTTTTTATGAGGAATCCGCCCTAAATAGGCAAAGGCTACAATCTGCAGGATCTGCTGTTGATATGGGTTCCTATAGTCTACCGATGAAGCTGTTTACTTTTTGGTTTAGGCCGCTATTTATAGACTCTCCGAATGCCATAGGTCTGGTGGTTTCCATGGAGAATGCACTTTACATCTACATGTTTAGCAAGATCCTGAAAAAGGATTTTATCACCTACATCAAGCAGGCACCTGCTATGGTGAAGATGTCCGGAGTGGTATTTATTTCTATTTCTATTTCCATGACTTTCGTAATGTCGAATCTGGGAATCATTATCCGTCAGAAGTCACAGATCATGTATTTCATGCTCTTTGTGATCGTAGCCTTTATGGACTGGCAGAAAACAAACCGGATTAAGAAAAGAGGTGAGATTTTTAATAGGATTGTGGAGGAGGAGAGGAGGAGGCTTGAGGAGGAAAGTTTAGTAGTTGAGAAGTAGATTGGTTGATATGAGATTGAGAGAATAGGAGAATAGGGATTTGGGAGGACCGAGCGTTAAAAAATGATTGAGTATCATTTTAGCGAGGGGCCAGGATGCGGGGAGGGTGTTGAGATTTGGGGTCAGGGATTAGTTGATTGGTGATTAGGGGTGAGGTATTAGCTGATTAGTGGTTAGGGATTTGGAAATAGTTTATCAGGAATAAGGGTTTTGGATACTTTTGAGGATTTAAAGTGTTGGCAGGCGGCACAAACACTGAAGAGAAGAATTAAAACAGAGGTGTTAAATAACCTTCCTACAAAAGAAAAATATGAGTTGCATTCTCAACTACTGAGAGCGGCTAGGTCTGCTACCGCAAATATTGCTGAGGGTTGGGGCCGGTACCACTTTTTGGATAGTAGAAAATTCTTTTATAATTCTCGCGGTTCCTTAGCTGAAGTATTAGATCATTTAATTGAAGCCAAAGAAGAGGAATATATCTCAGAAGATACTTTTCAATCTTTGAAAGAGGAATGTCAGAAATCTCTGAAGATTCTTAATGGATATATCAGATACCTCACAGAAAAAAACAGAGAATGATTTCTTCACTCATATGTCTGGAATACAAAGTACCTAATCCCAATTCCCTGATCCCTCATTTTTGTTTCTCTATTCTCTAGTTTCAAACAGTCGATTCCTCAATTTTAATTTAAATCCTTACTAAAATCAAAAACGCCACCTTCACAATAAGCCTCGACTTCGAACTCCTTTGGGGGATATTTGACAAAGTGGGAACCAAGTATAAACCTGAGTACTTTTCGAATACGCGGGAGCTGATTCCTCGCATGCTGGAGATGTTTGTAGCTCATAAGGTGGAGGTTACCTGGGCGACGGTAGGGATGCTTTTTGCGGAAAATGAAGAAGAATGGAAGGAGTATTCGCCCGAATTTCAGCCTTCTTATCGGGATAGGGAACTATCGGCCTATCACTGGGTGAAGCAATATGGAATTAAGCCTGAAGTGCATTTTGCTCCGGAGTTGGTGAAGATGATTTTGGATACTCCGGGACAGGAACTGGGTTCTCATTCCTATGCACATTATTACACTTTGGTGCGTGGGCAAAGCCCCGAGCAGTTTCGGCAGGATTTACAGGCTACCCAGGAAATTGCAAAAGAGAAATTTGGCCTTAGCCTTGAGTCGCTGGTCTTTCCCAGAAACCATATCAATGAACTTTATCTTAAGGTTTGCTTAGAGGAGGGTTATCAGCAAGTGAGGGGAAATCCCAAGAATTGGTATTGGCAGGAAACCCAACATGAAAGCTTTAGCAAAAAGCTCTTCCGATCTGCAGACTGCTTTTTCCCGGTAGGGGCCAAGACTTCCTATGGATATGATGAGATGGTTCAATATCCGAATGAACCCTTGATTATTCCTGCATCGAGGATATTTAGACCTTATTCTTTAAAGAATGGATGGATGAATAGCCAAAGATTAAAGCGAGTGAAGGATGAAATGGCATTTGCAGCAGAAAATGGAGAGGTTTATCATCTTTGGTGGCACCCTCATAATTTTGGTTCAGCCCCTCAAGAATGCCTCAAAGAATTGCAGGAGATTTTAGATTATTATGATTTACTAAGGGAGAATTTTGGAATGCAATCCCTGCATATGGCTTCCCTTGGCCAAATGATGAAAGAAAAAGTGATTTGAAAAATCAAAAGAGCTCCAAATCCCCCAGTGACCGCACCCATGGTCTGTGTCCTCACAGACCATTTAATTCACTCACAGATCACCTCACCCTTGGTTTGTGTCTCACAGTTACTTTAGAGCTCCCCCCCCCGTGGTCTGTGTCCTCACAGACTACTTAATCCTCTCACAGACCAGATAATTCCCTCACAGACCACTTAATCCCCTCGCAGACCACATAAGTTATGACCCCTTTAACTGAAAACATAAGGAATTCGCAAATGGATTTAGAGGAGGTTTATTTTTGGACCGACACGATCAAGGATTGGATAAAAGTACTTTCCAAGGATGCATATAAAGGGGTCTTAATTTCCTCACTTCAGGAATTGGTGATGAGAGGAAAAATAAAGATTTATGCATTTGTGATCATGCCGAATCACATTCATTTAATTTGGGAAATGATGGAGATGAATGGAAAAGAGATGCCTCATGCAAGCTTCAATAAGTTTACAAGTCATCTTTTAGCCAAAAAAATAAAATTCGAAAACCTTTCGCTTCATTCAAGATTTTTGGTGGATGAATCAGATCGAAAAGTTCGCATATGGCAGCGTGATCCTCTGGCGGTTCTGATGGACACCAAGGCGAAGGTAGAGCAGAAGATCAAGTATATACATTTGAATCCTTTGCAGGTACATTGGAACTTAGCGGTCAGTCCGGAGGCGTATAAATGGTCTTCGGCGAGATTTTATGAAGGTGGCCAAGATGAATTTGGAATTTTAACAGATTATCGAGAGAGATTTTGATGTGTTTTAAGACACAGACCATGGAGAAGGTAGGAATTCAGTGTTCGGTGGGGACACCGACCACGGTGAGGAGAAGGTAGGAATTCAGTGTTCGGTGGGGACACCGACCACCGTGAGGGGATGCAGTCCAGGCATATGGCGTCTCTTGGCCAAATGATGAAAGAAAAAGTGATTTGAAAAATCAAAATAGTTCCAAATCCCCCAGTGACCAGTTCCAGGAGATTTCAAATGGATTGAGGTCTGGATTGACCTGTCTTAAGGTAACCAATGGTCCGGCTTTGAGAATTGGGATGGGGCCTAAGTTTATTTCTTTTTGCTTCGCAAAGCTTAAACCCGAAAAGGACGTAAATCTCGCTCCAGATAGATTTTGTGCCTCACTCAGTTGAGCTTTCAAATCTTCAATTTCTTTTGGGTTTAAATCTCTGGTTTTAAAGAAATCACAAATTCTTATTTCTCTACCGAGCTTACCTTCTTTGATTCGGTAGAAAAGAAGATAGGATTCAAAATCGCTTAAATAGTAGTATGGAAAAAGCGGACAATCCAGATACCTCCATTTCAAATACCCTTTCTTTAAGGCAGTACCATCACTTACTTCATCCCGGTCTTCAATCTGACTCACCAAACCCTCAATATCCTTCCAGGGTAGAGGGTCTAGCGGATGGGTGTTTTTTCCAGAGTTAAGATGAAAATGAAGTTTAAGAGGAAGTTGACCCCATTTTTCCCATCCCATCTTCAGGTAACCCGGGGTACTTTGCTTATTGGGAGTGTTGTAAATAAAGTCAATACCCTGTTCATGAATTTCCTGGATCAGTTGAGTGGTGAGGGTTTTAAATATTCCCTTTCCCTGGTAATCGGGATGGGTGGCAGTATCTACGGCCCTACAGGCTTTGTAGGTTTTGCCGGAATGAATAAAGTCCCAACGGAGAAAGGCTCTCACTCCGATAAGCTTTTGGTCTTCTTCAGCCAGCAATACAGGTGATTCTCCAAAGGGATTATGAATATGCTTCCATCGCCAAAGGTTTTCAGATTTTGGAATCATGGACTCGCCCAAGGACTCTTTTAAGAGCTGAATAATAGCTGGGATATCTTCTTCGGAAGCTTTTCTGATTTGCATAACTGAGGCGCAAGATAAGGGATTTGGGTTTAGTGATTGGTTGATTGGTGATTAGTTCATTAGAGAATAGGGATTAGGAAATTAGAGAGGAGAGAATTAGAGATTAGTTAATTGGTTAAATGTTTTAAATGTCATTTCGAATCCCTGAAAGGGTGAGAAATCTCTTCTGGGGTTTGGATATAGATTTGGGATAGTTGATTAGTGATTGGGAGAATGAGAGAATAGGGATTTGGGTTTAGTGGTTAGGGATTAGTTGATTAGTGATTAGGAGAATGAGAGAATGGGGATTTGGGTTTAGTGGTTAGTTGATTGGTGATTAGTTAAGTAGGGATTGGATAGAAGAGACTAGGGAATGAGAGAATGGGAGACGGAGAGACTAAGAGACTTAGAGAATAGGGATTAGTGATTAGGAAATTGAGATTAGTCATTATTAAATCCAATTAGTAATCTCAAACACATGAACAAAATTCGTTAACCGTTAACCGTTAACCGTTAACCTTTAACTCTTTACCTACAACCCTGAACCCTAAACCTTGAACTCTGAACTCCGAACCTACAACCAAAAACCTACAACCTATCCCGATAGCTATCGGGACCAACACGGACAACATATAACCTAAAACTTCTATATTTAGCCCATCAATTTACCCTTCATGAGAAAAGTTTACTTGATAATTTTTTTGGCGGCAGTTTGCGCGAGCTGTATCAGCAATAAAAGGATCACCTATCTCCAAAATTTACCCGAGAATGAACCCATTGAGCTTGAGGAATTTATTCCTTATGCAGAAGTAGATTATGAATATGTGCTTCAGCCTTTTGATATAGTGGAAATCAGCTTTGCGTCTAGCAATGAAGAATTCACCCAGGCCTTTTCCTTTCAAAACAATACCGGAAATCAGGGAAGAGTAGGAGGTATGGGCGGCGGTGGTGGAGGCCAAGGTGGATCTGATCCACTTTATTTCACAGGGTATTCAATTGATCAGGAGGGAATGGTGGAGGTGCCAAAGCTGGGAAAAATCAAGATTGCAGGATTAACAGAGGAGCAGGCGAAGAATTTGGTGCAGAAGGAGATCAATGCCTTTTTTAAGGAAGAGGTATATGTTCGATTACGAATAGCCGGAATTCGCTATACCACACTTGGAGAGTTTAATAGTGTTGGTATTCAGATCATTTTTAAAAATAGGGCAACTATTTTCGATGCTCTGGCAAACTCAGGTGAGACCACCATTCTAGGAAAGAAAAATAAAATGTTTCTGATCCGGCAGTATGATGATGGAGTGAAAATCCATCAAATCAACCTAAATGATCGTGCTTTGCTTGCCAGCCCATTTTATTTCATTCAACCCAATGATATTTTGTATCTGGAACCCATGAAAATACGCCAAATTGGTACAGCTGATAATCTTACTGCAACTATGGCTTTATTTGCGGGACTATTGGCATCTACCTTGCTAATCATTAATTTGGTCTCTGGAAGTAACTAATATGGAGAAGTTAGATCTCAGCCAACTGGATAATGAAGAGAAAGCCTTAGAAATAAGGTATGTGGTGGCCAAATACCTTCGCTTTTGGCCATGGTATGTGCTCTTTATTTTCGTCTTTTTTGTGGGGACTTTCCTTTTCCACAGATACACGGTGGATGAATTTGAGGTGAATGGTTCGATGGTAATCAAAACCAATGATTCTCCGGAGTCCAAAATTTTTGACCGCTCGAATATTTTTTCCACAGGCCTAAACCTTCAAAACGATATCGCCCGACTGAAGTCAAAGAACTTAGCTCTTAATGCATTGGAAAAAGTGCATTTCGATGTGGAGTACTTTGCCAAGACAAATATCAAAGCCATTGAGCTTTACGATAGATCTCCGATTAGAGTAGAAGTGGATTGGGAACACCTTCAGATTACCGATACTCCAATAGAAGTTCAGATTCTTTCGGATGATACATATAAGTTGGTTCCTGAAGAAGATGACTTTTTGGGTATGAACGCTACCGCTTCGGCAGGTGATGAATCGATTTATAATAAAACCTACTCCTTTGGAGATGAGATTAGCACAGCAAGATCCAAGTTTACTGTTCATCTGGTGAATCCAGGGAGAGTAGGAGATGCCGTGGTGGTGAATTTCAGGAATCCATTAGAATTGGCGAATGAGTATTCAAACAAGGTTTCGGTGGGTCTGGCTAATGAATATGGATCTGTTTTGAATATTAGTCTAACCACGAAAGTGGTTGAAAAGGGAAGCGATTACATTAATGCGCTGATGCTTTCCTACATAGAATTTGACCTTAATGAAAAAAATCAGATTCAGGAAAATACCCTGGCCTTTATCGAAGAGCAGCTGGGTTTCCTTGAGGATTCCCTGAAAAATAAAGAGCAGGAACTCCAGGAGTTCAAAGTGGAGAATCAGTTACTCGATGTTTCAGCAGAATTTTCCAATATCCTTGGAAAAATGAATATGCTGGATGAAACTAAAGCAGAATTAGACTATCAGCTCAATTACTTCAGGCAGATCAAGGGCTACATGGATTCCCGCAGCAAGGATTACTCTAATGTGATTGCCCCATCCGTAGTTGGAGTTCCGGATCCACTTTTGAATGGTTTGATTACAACTTTGGTCACCCTATCACAGGAAAGAAGAGAGCTTTTGGCTTCCGTAAGTGAGAGGCATCCCGAGGTAATCAAGATTGATGTGCAGATGATGGAGGTTCAGGAAGCTCTGGAAGAAAATATTGATAACCTGATCGCAAATACGCAACAGAAAATCCAGACTATAGATAACGATATCGCAGTTTATGATGCTGAATTTTCAACCCTTCCCGAATCAGAATCCCAATATTCGGGAATATTCAGAGAGTTTAAGCTGAGGGAGTCTCTTTATACCTATTTATTGGAAAAGAGAGCCGAGGCAGGGATTGCGATGGCTTCGAATGTGTCGGATAATTCTATTTTGGATCCAGCCAAGAAGGGCACTCTTGTTTTCCCAAAGAAGCAGCAAAACTACGGTTTAGCAGTCATTTTGGGTTTCCTTGTTCCTTTTGGCTTTATCGTGGTCAAGGATCTATTTAATGATACCATCAAGGACCAGAGAGATCTGAAAAAGCATTTTATGATTCCCCAGCTTGGGGTCATCGGTTTTAGTGAAAAGGATACCAATAAAGTGGTTTTGGATCACCCAAAGTCGGCCGTTTCCGAATCATTTAGATCGCTAAGATCGGCCATTACCTATCTGGCAAGCAATAAAGCTTCAAAGAAAATTTTGGTTACCTCCTCCGTCTCGGGAGAAGGGAAAACATTTACCTCATTAAACCTGGCTTCTGCCATGGCATTGGGTTCCAAAAAGACAATTGTGGTAGGAGGAGACTTGAGGCGGCCGAAGCTTGCTACCTATTTTGGGGGTGATGAGAAAGTGGGGCTTTCCACGTATTTAATTGGAAAAGCTGAGGCTCGTGATATTATTTGTGATACTGAGCAGGAGAACTTATGGTATGTTCCATCCGGTGTAATTCCTCCAAACCCTGCAGAATTATTACAAACACCCAGGCTTAAAACTTTCCTTGCCTTTCTCGAAGCCAATTTTGATATCATCATTTTTGATACGCCTCCAATGGGATTGGTTTCTGAGACCATTGATCTGATGCGTCTTTTCGATATCAATCTTTATGTAGTCAGACAAAGCTATACCGTTAAAGATCACCTGGTTATGATAAATGACCTCTTTAATAACAAGCAGGTGGTGAATGTATATGGAGTCTTTAATGGCATCGTGAATTCTGGTTACCATTACGAGGGCTACAATTACGGATATGGTAATACCTACCTCTATTCCCAGAACAACAAGTACATGTATAATTACTATGGGGATGATCTTGAAAACAAAAAGAAGTTGATTAAGAAGAAGGATTGGAATCTCTTCAAGAAGATTAGAAAGGCTTTTAGAGTTTAATGAAAACAGTCGCCTTAATTCCCGCAAGACTCAATTCCACTCGCCTTCCGAAAAAGCTTGTTCAGGATCTTGGGGGTAAATCTGTCATTCAAAGAACCTATTTGAGTACTCTGGGAACTGGTTTGTTTGATGAAGTCTGGGTCGTGACTGACTCAAGTGAGATCGAAGGGCAAATAAAAGAGTTAGGAGGAAATGTCTTTATATCCCGAAAGGAACATGAAAGTGGATCGGATCGTATAGCTGAAGCGTTGGAAGAAGTGGAGGCTGATTTGGTTGTAAATGTGCAGGGGGACGAACCTTTTCAGGATAAACCTACTCTCAAATCCCTTATTGAAGTATTTAGGGATGAAAAAGTGAAAATGGCTAGTTTGAAAACGAAAATTTCATCTGAAAAAGCCGATAATCCTAATGTGGTGAAGGTGGTGACGAATTCGAATAATGAGGCTCTATACTTTTCCCGTTCTAAAATTCCTTTCAATCGGGATAATTCTAAAAATGTGCATTATTGGAAGCACCTGGGGATTTATGCGTATAGAAAGGAAGCCTTGCTGAAACTTACTTCAGCTCCTAAGTCGGCTTTGGAGCAAGTGGAAATGCTGGAACAGTTGAGAGCATTTGATTTAGGTTTGAAAATAAAAATGGTAGAAACTTCTTTTCAACCGATTGCAATAGACACTCAGGAAGATTTAGAAAAGGCCATAAATAAGTTTTCGTTAAAATAGAGGATTTCTTTTTGCAAAATCAGCAATTAAGTAGGTTGAATAAGGTGAAAATTTATACTTTTACCACGTTTTAATCCGAAGCATCAAAGAGTTTATATGAGTAGAATTTTACAGGCAGGCTTACCTTTTTTGGTGTTAATTCTTATTTCCAGCTGCGTTTCCAATAAAAAAATCATCTATCTCCAGAATCTGGAAGAGAATGAACCCATTTCTGAGGATTCTTTGATCACCTACGAAATCCCGGAGTATAGGCTACAGTACAATGACATCCTTGATGTAAATGTACAGACCATTGAGCAGCTGATAGAAAATGGCTTTAACGGCGAAAATATACCTATGAATGCTCAAATGGGAAATGTAGCTGGACAGAGCGGTGGTGATATTTACTACATGACGGGGTATACCATTGATACTAATGGCAATATTAGACTACCTATTGTTGGAGAAGTAAATGTAAAAGACAAGACCATTGATGAAGCAAGAGTGGCCATTGAAGAAAAATTAAAATCTATTGTAAAAACCGAGCTTTATGTAAAAGTGAAGCTGGGAGGAATTAGATATTCTGCTTTAGGAGAATTTAGACGCCCAGGTAAGTTCGTAGTTCTGCAGGATAGAATGACCATTTTTGAAGCCATAGCCAATGCCGGAGATTTGAGTCCTGTTGCAAAACGAGATGAAGTGCTCTTAATTCGTCAATACCCTGATGGCACCAAACTTCATAAGATAGATCTTTTGGATCGACAAATAGTTGAGTCTCCATTTTACTTTATTCAGCCAAACGATCAGATTTATGCTGAGCCCATGAAGGTGAGAGAAATAGGTGCAGGTGAAAATGCAGCTGAATCAATCGCTCTGGTAATATCAGCAATTACTGCTTTGGCCCTGATCCTTAACCTGATTAATAATTAAGGAATTACATGTATTCAAATATTCCAAATAACGGAAATCAGCAAGCAAACCCTTTTGTTGCGAACAAGGAGGATGAAATTGATCTAAAGGTTTTGCTTTTTAATTATCTGCAATACTGGCCCTGGATTGGGATTTGTATGTTCCTGGGGATTGTCTTTGCATTTGCGTTTAATCGCTACTCAACACCGATTTATCAGATTCAATCCAGTGTTCTGATAGAAGATGAGGAAGCCTCCCTAGGGATGGATCTTTTTGAATCTGCAGGATTTGGAGGATTTCAGGGACAAAGCAACATTGAGAATGAAATTGGGATTCTTAAATCCTACACTCTGGCTGAGGAGTCAATAAATGCTCTGGATTTAAATGTAGAGTATTTTGAAGAGGGCTTTGTACGGACAACAAGACGCTATGATAACCCGGCCATTCTTGTCTCTGTGGATTGGAACCAAAATCAGCTTGTTGAGGGTATGTTCCGTTTGGAGGTGCTCAATGATGAATCCTTTGAGTTGACAATTGAAAATGACGAGTTTAAAATTTTTGATCCCAAAGATCCATATTATAAAACTCAGCCTAAAAACCAGGTAAGGTTATCCAAGAGTATCTATAATTTTGGAGAGGAAATAAGAGGTGAGGACTTTGCATTCACGGTAAACCAGGTGTCGTCTCTCGCAGGAGATAACCTGTTATTTAGATTGGTGGACTCCCCAAGTCTGGCGCTTAAATATAGAGAGGATTTAGCCGTTGCACCCACAAACAAGCAGTCAGCCATTCTTACCCTGACTTTGGAGACCCCCGTTCGTAGACTTGGTGAAGATTATATCAATAAACTGATGGAAATGTACCTTCAGCGTGAGCTTGGTGAAAAGAACAGGGCATCTGAAAGTACCATTGAATTTATTGATGATCAGCTAACAGGTATATCAGCAGATTTGCAGTCATCTGAAAGCCGTCTTCAGGAATATAGAACTGAAAATCAGGTTTTTAACCTATCTCAAGAGGGTTCTGTAATTTTTGAACAATTACAAGAACTGGAAAAAGAAAAGAGCCAGACCGAACTTAACCTGAGGTATTATCAGACCCTGAAAGACTATTTATTATCAAATCAATCAGGAGATCTGGTTGCTCCATCACTTATAGGAGTGGCAGATCCATTATTGAATAGTCTGGTTGAATCTCTGAGTGAATTACAGGCCGAAAATGAAAGGCTCACTTCTAATTTCACTGAGGAATCACCTTTCGTCAGGGAAAATCAAAATAGGATAGCGAATTCCAAAAGAGCTTTGCTGGAAAATGTGAATTCTGCTATCGCCAATACCGAAAATGTATTGGCTGACTTGAATAGCCGAATTCGAATGATCGAGAGCGATGTGAGTTCTCTTCCCGAAACTGAAAGAAATCTGATTAGCATTCAGAGGCAGTTTACGATCAACGAGAATATTTTCGTTTATCTGCTTCAGAAAAAGGCGGAGGCTCAGATTACTATGGCAGCCAATATGCCAAAGAATACCATTCTTGACACGGCGAAAGCCGGACAATTACCTATTGCACCAAAAACCAGTCTTAATTTGCTTATAGGATTAATTCTGGGCTTTATTGTGCCCATAGGTTTCATTACGGTTAAGGACTTTTTGAATACAAAAATTGAGGATCCCAAGGAGCTGGAGAAGCAGATAAAAGTACCTCTTATTGGAATGATTGGTAGAAATCAATCAGAGGATGCTATTCCGGTATTAAATAATCCCAGGTCTTCTGTAACCGAATCATTTAGATCGCTTAGGGCAGATATGTCCTATCTTAGTCCAAGCCGGGATAATCTTACTATTCTATTTACTTCTTCAATTTCCGGAGAGGGTAAGACCTTCGTATCCATTAATGTGGCCTCTGTTTATGCCCTGATGGGCAAGAAGGTGATTCTTCTCGGCCTGGATCTTCGGAAACCAAAAATTGCTGAAGATTTTAATCTTCCAAATGATGTGGGTATGAGTACCTGTTTGAGTAGTGACACAGATTGGAGAAAAGCAGTAAAACCCACGGGTTATAAAAACTTTGATGTATTACTTTCGGGGCCTATTCCTCCGAACCCGGCTGAGTTACTTTTACAGGAAAAATTTGGCAAGATTTTGAGAGAAATAAAATCAGAATACGAAGTGGTAATTTTTGATTGTCCTCCCGTTGGATTGGTATCAGAAACAAAGGAATTATTCGCCTTCTCTGATATCAACTTCTTTGTGTTCCGTCAGGCATACTCGATGAAAGGAAATACACAAATTCTAAATAATCTGGTGGAAAAGGGAGGGGTGTCCAAGATTTACGGCATTCTTAATGATGTGCATGTGGATAAAGGTTACGGGTATGGATATGGATACGGGTATGGTTACGGTTATGGAAACAACTCTTACGGGTACCATGAGGAAGCCCAACTGCCTTGGTGGAAAAGAGCTTTAAGAAGGAAGTAAACTCAAATAACTTATTGATAATTTAGAATTAATTAGGATGGCAAGCTCATTGCTAATTTGCAACTCTATTTGATCTAGTTATCAAAAATCTTAGGGAACGGGTTTCCCGATTTTTCAAGAATTTTTTGCTAAGTCCCTGGGACTGAAAGGGCGAAGCTGTATCGAGCGCAAGGTTAAGTCTAATCGAGTTTGGAAGTTAGGATTGGTTAATCTTTTAATTGTTTAAAGGTTAATTGAGGTCAAAATGTATTTTTCTTATTCATTTGAAAAATTAGAGGTTTATAAATTGGCCAGGAAGTTTAGAATTGAAATCAAGAAATTGACTCTAAATTTCCCGAAAAATGAACGCTTCGAACTTATCTCTCAGATCAGAAGATCCAGTTCAAGTATAGCCACGAATCTTGCTGAAGGTTCCGGAAGAGCTAGCCTAAAAGACCAAGCCCATTTTACAAATATTTCTTTCGCCAGTGCATTGGAAACAATCGATCATTTAAGTTATGCTTTGGATATGAAATACATTGAGAATCAGCAGTATGAGCAGCTGAGAAATAATCTTGATATAATCATAAAGAAGTTAAACGCTCTGTATAAGTATCAAATTAACTCTTCAAAAGACTTAAAATCAAGGGTAAGGAATTAGGTTAGTATTTCGGTTAAACTTTTAATCCTTAATCAATTAATCCCTAATGAGCTAACCCCCGAACCTCGAACAAAGAACCTTGAACATTCTTAATTGTATTTGATACCAACTCGGAACATTGAACTCCGAACATTGAACCTCGAACCTGAAATCCAAACCCTAAATTCGTCACTTCTTCCATGCTAAAACCATTAAATGAAAGTAAAATCGCCATTATCGGCCTTGGTTATGTAGGTCTTCCCTTGGCAGTTGCCTTTGCTGAAAAATTCAAAACAGTAGGCTATGATATAGATCCAAAGAGAGTGGATGAACTGCAAAAAGGTCATGATCGGACCTTGGAGGTAGAAGACAGTGATCTTCAATCAGTACTTGTTGAAAACCCTTTAAAATTAGAAGAAAGAGGAAGGGGACTGCAGGTTACGGATGCTATTTTACCCATTTCCACAGCAAATATCTTTATCGTAACTGTTCCTACCCCAACAGATAAACACAATCGCCCGATTCTTACTCCTATGCTCAAAGCCTCGGAAGCCATCGCGAGAGTACTAAAAAAAGGGGATGTAGTAATTTATGAATCCACCGTTTATCCGGGCGTAACGGAAGAAGAATGTGTGCCGGTTTTGGAAAAAATTTCAGGTCTGAAATATAATGAGGACTTCTTCGCTGGCTATTCTCCCGAGCGCATCAACCCTGGAGATAAAGAGCATACAGTAACCAAAATCCTCAAGATTACTTCGGGGAGTACTCCTGAAGTAGCAGATTATGTGGATGAGCTATACAAGTCAGTAATCACAGCTGGTACGCACAAAGCCTCCTCCATTAAAGTAGCTGAAGGGGCAAAGGTGATCGAAAACTCCCAGCGGGATATCAACATTGCCTTTGTCAATGAACTGAGCAAGATCTTTAATCTATTGGATATCGACACGCAGGAAGTCTTAGAAGCTGCAGGAACAAAGTGGAATTTCCTTCCTTTCCGACCTGGACTGGTAGGAGGGCACTGCATTGGAGTTGATCCTTATTATCTCGCCCAAAAGGCACAAGAAGTAGGCTATCATCCGGAAATTATTTTAGCAGGACGTCGACTCAACGACTCCATGGGTAAGCACGTGGCTACCGAGGTAATCAAGCACATGATGCGTAAGGACCTGAAAGTGATTGATGCTAAGGTTTTGATTTTAGGCTTTACCTTTAAGGAAGACTGTCCGGATGTGAGGAATACTAGAGTGATCGATATCTACCAAGAACTCAAATCCTTCGATATGGATGTAGATATCTATGATCCTTGGGCTGATCCAGCTGAAGTTAAGCATGAGTATGGCTTAGAAATTATCAATGGCAAAACCAAAGAGAACTTAGATCAGTACTCTGCGATTATTTTGGCTGTGGCACATATAGAGTTCAAATCTTGGCAAATCCAGAAATCTGATAATCAAGTGGTGTTTGATGTGAAAAGTATATTACCTAAACAGAAAGTAGATGCAAGACTTTGAATTTGAATTTCCATATGATAATGGCTACTTATACTAATTAAAGGTGAGTGTAATAATAATTAGAAATCTTTTTAGTAGAGTTGGTTTTGTCACCTTAGGTAGTATTGTCTCTTTTATTTCTGTTCCCATAATCTCACGTGCCTTGGGGCCAAATGATTATGGTATTTATAGTTATGCTATTGCTCTAGCCGGTTATGCATTTTTACCTGCAAATTGGGGTTTTTTAGCAAAAGGAATTAGAGACGTTGCAAAATCTCCGGAAGGTGGTTTAAAAATTGTTGAAAGAATAACACCTGCTCGCCTTTCTTTATGGTTTTTCGGGGGAATTATATTGCTTCTTATTTTTCCTTCGTTTGGTTCCATTGAAAATTTTAAATATATATCTATGGCGATACTTATTAATTTTGGTGTTGCTCTTTCGATAGACTATTTTTATTATGGACAAAAAAAAGCATTTTTACCAAGCTTCAGTTCATTTTTTGGTCAATTTTTTTTTTTAATTATGCTACTTTTATTTGAAGGCCTTATTAATTCAATATTAATTGTTCTTCTCTTTAATTTTTTTGGAAGATTGATTGAGGCTGTGATTTTAATCGTTCCCGTAACGAAAAAAATAATCATTCAAATGAAATTATTTAGTTTGAAGAAAGGTTTTTATCTGTTAAAAGGCAATTTCTTATTAGGATTAGGTGCGAAGTCAAACTTCTTTGTTTCTTCTTTGCCAATCATAATAATTCCTCTTTTTTTGGCTTCAAAAGATGTAGGAGTTTATAGCGCTTCATTTAAGTTGTTTTTGGTTTTGACAACTCTTCTTCATTCCATAAATTTGGTCTTTTCTCCTTGGATTGTTGAATCTCAAAATAAGCCATTGTCTGTTAGGAGAAGAATGTTTGGAAATCTATTATTTCTATATTTATTCATTGGTGTTATTTGTTCTTCTTTTTCCATTGTGCTAGGTGATGAAATTATTGATATATTATTTGGTAAAAGTTTTGAAGATTCGAAGATTATATTTAAATATTTTTGTATTTTTTTAATGCCCCTCTGGCCAATCTATGCCCTATTATCATCTTATTTAAATAATCTGGAAAGAGACAAGGCTTATTTTAACGGTACAATTCTTAAATTAATTGTATTGGTTGTTGGTTTGTTTTTGTTTATCCCTCTCTTCGGGCTAAAAGGCGCCGTGTTTTCAATAGGTTTGGCAGTGTTAATTGTGACAACTTATTATTTTATTCACGTTTTTTCAATGCTAAAGAAAAAAACTATTCTTCCATGAAAGTTTTTTTAACAGTATTGATTGTTATATTTACAGGTGCCCTAGGTTTGTATAATTTCCAATCAGATGCAATTTTTTTTGGTTTGCATTCTTATGACTTGGCAATTGCTTTATTGAATATTGTATTTATTTTATTAATTTTAATGAATCCAGTCTTTTCTAATGCACTGTTTTCAACACCTTTTAC
This sequence comes from Algoriphagus sediminis, assembly GCF_030403435.1. Classification (GTDB taxonomy): domain Bacteria; phylum Bacteroidota; class Bacteroidia; order Cytophagales; family Cyclobacteriaceae; genus Algoriphagus; species Algoriphagus sediminis. Next base: position 379,923 of record NZ_JAUEPH010000004.1, on the reverse strand, counting down.
TTTTTTCACAATTATTTATTTTTATGTTTTAGGTATTGTTCTTTTCATGCCTTTTAGAGGTGATATTAATATTTTTATGTCATTCCGTGTAGGTAGAGATTTCTTTATCCTGCCCCTATTTTATCTGTTAATAAATGATATTATCAGGAATGACAATTTTAGCTATTATAAAAATTTATTTTATTTTCTAGCAATTTTTACTTCGATTCAAATATTATTAAATTCAATCTCTCCTGAATTAGTTAGTGATTTATTTCAAGAGGTAAGGGCTCGAGAAAGGTACAAATATGAGTTTCAAAGGAATGACTTTATTTCGAAAACTATGCTATTTCCACATTTTGGTGCGATTTATATTTTTTTTACAATTCGAAATTCTAACAAAAATAATATAGTTAATTCGTTACTGCTATTATTGTTTTTGATGGCAGTTGGTTTGCAAGGATTTAGGTCTTATTTGTTAGTATTGAGTTTGTTATTACTTTTGTATCTAGTTTTACAAATACAGTCTAAAAAAGTATTGCGATTGTTATTTTGGGCCTGCCTTACATTTCCTGTTTTGCTAGTTTTCGACTTTGTATGGTTGAATGGACAAATAACAAATAAATTCATTTCTATTCCCTTGGACTTTGTATCAAGATCGGACGAAGGTAGTACTACCTTTGGAAGGATTGAACTTGATTTGATTTATACGATCCCTAGATTTTTAGAAAAACCAATTTTTGGGTGGGGCTTTATTCATCATAATTCCGGATATGGTAAAGAAATTGGACTTTTAGATACTTCTATTGCTGGTAATCGAGCTTTTACTCTATATTCTGTTGATTCTGGTTACCTTACTTTGCTTAATTATTTTGGTATTTTTGGTGTTCTGTTTATTTTAATTTTTTATATCAAGTTTTTGCTATCCCCAAATTTCAAATACTGTCGATATATTCTTTTATTTTCTTTTCTTCTTTTACTTTTAACTCTTCCTACGCATGGATCTTTTTACTCTGATTTTGGGCTTGTTCCTTTTACATTTATTATGGCTTTAAGTATTAGTAGAGGGCTATCTCTAATTTAATATTCGATTTACTTCATTAGGATATGAGAATAATATTATTTCTACCTAGTTTAGGGAGAGGAGGAGCTGAAAAAGTATTTGTTAATTTGGCTAATGAGTGGTCATTAAAACATGATGTAACTCTTATTACGCAATATGAAAATGAGTTTTATTCTGACCAATTGAATTTTAGTGTAAATAGAGTACGTATTTCCACCAATAAGTTATTGGCTTTGTTTGATTTAATAAAGCTTATTGATACAATTCGTCCAAAGTTTGTTTTATCTACTTTAAATGTTCCTAATATTCTCAATTTTGCTGCTAGTTTGTTTACAAGAAGCAGATACTTAGTTGTAACTAGGCAAGCAGAACAATTACAAAATTATTGTAACTTTGGGGGTAAAATTATAAAATACTTACTTAGATTGAGCTTTAAATATTCGGGATTGATAATTTGTAATTCAAGATCAACAAAAGAGAGTTTAATTGTTAGTGGCTTCGTTAAACATAAAAGAGTTGTTACAATTCAAAACCCGGTTATATCTGAAAATATAAATGAATTAGCTAATGAAGATTACGTTGTTCCGAGTTTTTTAATTGAAAAACGGTTTATACTATCTGTAGGCAGACTTGAAAAAGTAAAAAATTTTGAACTATTAATTAAATCATATGCTTTAAGCCAATTATCAAACTTGTGTTATCTTGTAATTATTGGAGAAGGTACTCTACGGTCCAATCTTGAAAGTTTAATAGATTCGCTTGGATTAAATGGGAGAGTGTTATTATTGGGTAGTCAAAATAATCCTTTTCCATTCTATAAATTCGCGTCATTATTTGTTTCAACGTCTTTATGGGAAGGCTTTGGAAATGTTTTTATTGAAGCAATGGCTTTTAATTTGCCTATTATCGCAACCAGTACAGGTTCAGCTCCTGAACTTTTAGGTAATGGTAAATATGGTTATATTTTGAAATCTTTTTCTGAAACGGAATTATCTAAGCTTTTGTCAGATTTTTTTTATAATATGAAATCTATTGAGCCAATCGATAAACATGAATTAGAAAAATATAGGGTTTCCTATGTTTCGGGTTTATATTTGAATAGAATTTTGAACTTTTGAGACTTTAGATGTAATAATCGATCATTTTATTAAACTCTAAATGTTATGTTGAATATTTTATATTTGGAGAGTTGTAATTTTTTAAACTTTCCAATTGGTGGTACCTTAACTTTTGCTAAACAATTTGTGCACAGCGTAGATGCGAAATTTTATTTGGTTGGATTTGGTGATGATAATGAACCTGTAGGAAAGTGGTTTAATAAACAATTTAATGATAGGACAATTAGTTATTTTTCTATTGGGCCAACTTCACAAGTGATACATAGCAAGCTACCTAAACGATTGATTTCATATTTGATGCTTAGGAAATATATTAAGTATATTCATTTAAATGCATATTTTTATGATGTTGTATTCACCCAAACACCACAATTCGTTTTTTTGTTAAGTGGATTAAAATGGAAGAAAACAGTTTTTTGTTTTGCAGGGTTAACGAATTCAGTTGAAAATTCTAGGTTTAAGCGTTTGCGTTTCTTAGGAGGAATGTATGAGAAGAAGCTTTTTAATGATCTTAAGAAGAACTTTGATTATATTTTAGCTGCGGCTGATAGAGAGTCTATTTTGCAAAAAGAGGAAAAGTTCAGATTGCGTGAGAATAGTATCGTTTTTTTTCCAACGAGGTTTAATTCAAGTATATTTTATCCTTATGAAAATACTAATATACGGTATAGCTTGCAAATTAAGGAAAATGTAAAACTTATTGTTTCAGTGGGGAGGTTATCTTATGTCAAAGGGTGGAAAGATTTAATTGAATCATACCGATTCTTTCTCATGAAGGAGCCAAATTCAAAATTAATTTTTATCGGTGATGGTGAGGATGAAGAGGATATTCGCATTTACGCTAAAGATGAAATTGAAAATGAAACCATACAATTAATAGGTAGAAGAAGCCCTAATGAAATTTCACAGTATTTAAATGCTGCTGATATTTTTGTTATGTTCTCATTGTTCGAAGGCTGGCCGACCGCTATGACTGAGGCTCTCGCATGTGGTAAAAATATTGTTACATCCAATGTGAGTGGTGCGAAATATATGGTAGAACATAATGTCAATGGCTTTGTTTTAAAAGATAGAAATGTTAAAGTTTTTTCTGAATTAATGAATAAAGCCTTGAGATTGCCAAATCCTAATAAAGTAAGTATTGAAAAATCTAAGTTGTATTCTTCGGATAGATTAAATTTTGATTTTTATAACATTATTAATAACTGATGTGGTTGAGAAATTTATTACAAGAAATATATTATTTTCGTAGTCTGCGAAAATTTAAAAAGAGAGGGAGTAATTTAGTATTTTCTAAAAATGGAGTGTTTATTAGACCGGAAGAAATTGTAATTGGAAGTAATGTTTTTATTTCAAATAACTTTCACATTTCGGCCAGGAATCTTTATATTGGTAATGATATTTTGATTGGTCCGAATGTCGTTATAGAGTGTGATAATCATGTTTATGATAAAGTTGGTAGAACCATGTTTGAAAACAGCTATAGTCGGATTATTAAGGGAGTAAAAATTGAAGATGACGTTTGGATTGGAGCAAATGTGACAATCCTTCCAGGAGTTATTATCGGTAGGGGGTCTGTAATTGGTGCTGGCAGTGTAGTGACTAAAGATATTCCCGAATATTCAATTTGCGTTGGCAATCCCTGTAAAAAGATTAAAGATAGATTTACTAAAGAGCAACAACAAAGACACATTAATATCTTAAATTCTAATTGATGCAACAACTTACCCAAAAATTAGGGTCTGGTGAAATGGAGGTTCAAGAGGTGCCAATGCCAATGGTAGGTAAGGGGATGATTCTTGTTAGAAATCATTATTCCATAATCAGCGCTGGAACAGAGAAAAGCACAGTTTCTGCGGCAAGAAAAAGCTTGATTGGTAAGGCTAAGGAAAGACCACAACAAGTATTGCAGGTGCTGGATGTGCTCAAAAAACAAGGTCCGATTCAAACTTATAGAGCTGTAAAAAAGAAGCTTGATGCCTACTCACCATTAGGATACAGCTGTGCCGGTGAAGTGTTAGAATCGGGTGAAGGGGTGACCGATATTAAAAAAGGAGATTTTGTAGCCTGTGCAGGGATTGGTTATGCCAATCATGCGGAGGTGGTGGCCGTACCCAATAATCTCTGCGTTAAATTACCTGAAGGTGTAAGTCTAAAAGATGCCGCATATAACACTCTGGGTGCTATTGCCCTGCAAGGAATTCGCCAGGCCGACCTTAGGCTGGGAGAATCTTGTGCCGTAATTGGCCTTGGGCTTCTTGGGCAGCTAGCTTCTCTTATGCTTAGAGCTTCGGGAGTTAGGGTTGTGGGGATTGATATCGCTGAAGGTACTTTGAAGCTAGCCAGAGATAATGGCGCCGCTGATCTTACCTTGCAGCGAGATACTGCTGGCATTGAAGAAAAAATTCGGGACTTTACTGGCGGCATTGGAGTAGACTCGGTGATCATCGCTGCAGCAACCAAAAGTTCAGACCCTATCAACTTTGCCGGTTCCATATGTAAGAAAAAAGGCAGTGTGATCATATTGGGAGCAGTGCCAACCGGCTTCGACAGGGACCCATATTGGTACATGAAAGAACTCGAACTGAAAATGGCCTGCTCTTATGGGCCTGGAAGATACGACCTTAATTACGAAGAAAAAGGCATTGATTATCCGGCTGCATATGTAAGATGGACAGAACGTAGAAATATGCAAGCATTTCAGGTATTGCTCAGCACCAAGGCTATCGACATAGGTTACCTGACCACACATGAGTTTGATTTTTCAGATGCAGCCAAGGCCTATGACTTGATCATGAACAGGACTGAACCTTTCATTGGTGTGGCTCTGAAATATGACGTAGAGAAACCGCAAAAAACCGAAGCGGTGAGCATCAATAAGTTCAACAAGTCTTCAAAGGTCAACCTCTCATTCATTGGAGCAGGAAGTTACGCACAGGGAAATCTGCTACCCAACATACCTAAAGTTGATTGGATCAACCGCGTAGGCGTATTGACCAATACCGGTACTACTTCGAAAAGGGTTGCAGAGAAATTCGACTTTGAATTTTGTACTCCCAATGAACAGGATGTACTCAATAAAAAAACTAATTCAGTATTCATAGCCACGCGCCATGATTCACATGCCAAATATGTAATGGTAGCACTTCGAGCTGATAAGCATGTCTTTGTTGAAAAGCCAGTATGTCTCACACTTGAAGAGCTGGAGGAGATAAAAGAAATCTACGAAGCGAAAGACCGGTCATTGATGGTTGGCTTTAACAGGAGATTTTCACCACTGACTCAAAAGGTAAAGCAGAAGTTTGGCGATGGGCCAATGTCCATGATCTATCGCATCAACTCGGGAGTGATTCCAAAAGATACCTGGATACAAGACATGGAGATTGGTGGCGGGCGTATTATTGGAGAGGTTTGCCATTTCATCGACTTGCTTACCTACATCAATGGCAGTTTACCGATTAAGGTGGCTGCAGCGGCAGTGCCTGATCATCATGGTCATAATGATACGGTCAATATTTTATTAACCTTTGCCAATGGCTCAACTGGCGTGGTGGCGTATTATGCCAATGGTGCCAAAGACCTACCGAAAGAATATATAGAAATATTTGCTTCTGGTAGCTCTGCCATCATCAACGATTTCAAAGAACTCAAAATTTATGGGAAGGGAAATACAGTCAAGAAGAAGCTACTAAACCAGGACAAAGGCCAGAAAGGGATGGTTGAAAGCTTTTTCAACGGGCTCAAATCCGAAGGTAGAACGCCTATTTCTTTTGAGGAAATATATGCAGTCAGCAAAGCAACCATTCACGTACTTACTTCATTAAAAAATGGAGGACAACAAGTTGAGGTCTGAGTCAAATCAAGCGCTTTCAGACTTAATTGACTACTGTCATTCTAATGGTTACAAAGGCTGGGATCCATATGATGGTCTAAATTCTCTGTTTTTTCAGGCTACTCCGCTGAAGCACTCCAGGATTGCCAGACTTGCCTGGATACAACTCTTTAAGCGCAACCCTTTTAACCTTCGTCCTTTTCTCGCAGTAAAGAAAGATTATAACACCAAAGGGCTTGGACTTTTTCTACATGGTTATTGCGACCTTTACCGTAGTAGTGATGCTTTGAAAAAGACACTGGGACTAGACGACCCAGAAATTCTGAAACGAATTCATTTTATTGGAAATAAGATTTTGGAGCTTCGCTCAAAAGGTTATGATAACTTTTGTTGGGGCTATAATTTTGATTGGCAAAACCGGGTTTTCTTTCAGCCAGCATATACCCCAACAGTGGTAGCCACTTCATTTGTAGCCAATGCACTCTTTGAGGGGTATGAGATCACCAAAGATCGGAGGCTTCTGGATGCGGCATTGTCGGCAGCAAATTTTGTTAAGTATGACCTCAACCGTTATGAAAATAGGGATGAGCTTATTTTCTCTTATTCACCTTTAGATGATTCCAAGGTATACAATGCCTCCTTGTTGGGAGCCAGATTATTGGCTCGGGCATCATCTTATTCAGGCTCCATAGATGACACAAAACTGTCACAGAAAGCAGTAAGGACAATTTGCGATAAGCAAGAGGCAGATGGTTCGTGGATTTATGGGGAAGCTGCGGTACAGGGATGGGTAGACAGCTTCCATACGGGCTTTAACCTGGAGTGTATATTTGAATACATGAAATACACTGGAGATATGGATTTCAAAGATTCATTTAATAGTGGTATCGATTTCTACTTGAAATCCTTTTTCAAAGCAGATGGAATACCCAAGTACTATCACAACAAGACCTATCCTATCGATATTCACTCTCCGGCTCAATTAACAGTTACGTTGATCAAGACCGGTCGACTGAAACAGAATATTCAGCTCTGTGAGAAAGTTTTGAGATGGACATTTGCCAATATGAAGTCTAAAAAAGGCTACTATTTCTATCAAATGAAAAAAGGTGTTACTTCAAAGATCCCATACATGAGGTGGGCACAGGCTTGGATGTTTTATGCGCTCTGCGCTTTTTTGAAGGAGACAATGAAAGATTATGAAAATTTGGATTGACCTTACAAATTCACCACATATTAATTTTTTCAAACCTTTTATTGAAAAATGGCAAAATAATGGAATAGAATTAATTATTACTGCTAGAGATCTCGCCAACACCATTTCGCTTATTGAACAAGAGGGGTGGTCATATGAGGAAGTAGGTGGCCATGCTGGAAAAAGTACCCTCAAAAAACTCGCTTATTTTCCAAAAAGAGTCTGGAATTTGAAATCCTACCTCAAAAGGCATAAACCGACAATCGGTATTTCCCAAAGTTCCTTTTATTCTCCGGTAGTGTGTAGCTTTCTTGGTATACCTTCCATTTACCTTAATGATAATGAACACGCCAAAGGAAATCACATTGCCTTTTTATTCTCGACGGTGAATATGTTGCCTGAGTTTTTGGCTCCATATTCAAAAAAAATTTTCTGGATTAGAAACAACAAATTTCAATTTTATCCTGGAGTAAAAGAGGCTATTTATTTAAACTCGGTGTTTGAATTCTTTGATATTTCAGACTCTCCAACGAAACAGAAGAAAATTTTTGTACGATTGGAGCCTTGGACCGCTCAGTATTATTCAGGAGATGGAAGTTTCGTAGAGAACATTATTCAACAACTTGAAAGTGAGTATCCAATTGTAATATTACCCAGGAGCAAGGAGCAGGCAAAGCATCTGAATAATAAGGAATTTAGAAATGTTGAAATAAGGACCTCGCCTCTGCCTTTGAAAGAAATTTTTCAAGAGTGTTTATTTTTTATAGGTGCAGGTGGGTCTATGACAAGGGAGTTAGCAATTTTAGGAGTTCCAACTTTGTCAATCTATCAAGGAGAATTGCTCGAAGTAGACAACTACTTGATAAAGAATAAGCTTATGACTTATCATAGAAATCCTTCGGGTAAACTTGTGGAAAAACTAATTAAAGCATCTGATTCTTCTAGAAACGAAGATATCTTCAAAAAGGGAGAATTGGCATTCAACATGATTAATGAAAAAGTCAAAAATTTGGGTTAAATGGATAAAAAATCAGTCGTTATTTATGGTTTTGGCAGAATGGGTTTAACCCATTATGCCATTCTTAATCAATTATTGGAGGATGCGAATTATATAATGGTAGATTCCAATAAACTCGTGAACTCTTTTGCGCGAAATAATATTAAGGCAATGTTTTTTGCTTCAGATGTGAGGATTAAGGAACCTTCGGATTTTACTTTAATTTGTACCCCTCCAATGTTTCATTTAGGTATTATTAGGGAATGTATATCTAGAGGAGATTCTAGTATTTTTGTTGAAAAACCATTTGGTGGTGTTGATGATAACTATGAGGGTTTAAGTGATTATTTTGATCGAATAAAAGTAGGTTATGTATTGCGATTTGTTCCAGTTATCCAATGGATTAAGAAAAATCTTCCTGTTGAAGATGTTGTGGCTTTTAGAGGTTCTTATTTTAGTAATACAATTGAAAAAAAACCAAATGGTTGGAGAAATGGTCCTTATTCAGGTGTAAGCAATGAAATGGGATCTCACATTCTGGATTTAGCCGTTTACACATTAGGATTAGACAAATCTATTATTGAAGTTTTGGATAAAAGATCAATTGTATCTGATGTTGATGATATAGTTTCGTTCGATATTAGGTCGAAGAACATAGATTATTCTTTTCATTTTGACTGGGTAAATAAGAATTACAGAAAACCTGTGTTTAAGTTGGTTTATGAAATGAATGATGGGTCAAAATTTATTGTTGATCAACAGAAAGTAGAGCATGTTAATCAAAATGATCAAGTAATTAATAAGATAACAACAGTGGATATTTCAAAGACGACAGAATTTTATTTGCGCGGTGTTGAATTTTCAGATCAAATGAAAGACTTTACAGGTGACCAAAAGGTCATAGGCTCTGTTGAAGAGTCATTAATTACTCGGGAAATAATTAAAAACGTTATCGAAGGATGAGACAGATATTGGGAGATAACCAATTTTTTGGTATAAATCATAATGATCTTGATAAAGCAGAGAGTACAAAAGCTAAATTCTCATCTAATGAGGATATAATTAGCTTCATTTCTCAGAGTTTGATGATTGGACTTGATGGGTTCATGATGAATTCTAACGACCGAGGTTATAATATTGTATCCTCGATAAAATTGGATAAAGGTAAAGAGATCCATTATAGTGTACCATACCCACATAAATTCGCAACTATGGTGAATGAGCAGGGTATGTTAGAATTGTTTAAGTATGCGTTAAGGAGTGCTTCTTTTAATTCGTTATTCAGAAAAGCTCCTAAGTTTCTAATTACAAGGAATATTAAAGACTTGTTACCACTAATCATTGAACTCGAACTCCCACATAAATTAGAAAAAGGTAGCTATGTGTATCTTCAAAATATTGTCACGGATTTAGTATTGGGAATGAAGCGCGACGATCTGCTTTTAGAGTTTTGCGAAGTATTGATTAAAAAAGGTTTTAAACCTGGTTTGATTACACTTAATCCTTTGATACTTGAAAAAACAATAGCAGAATTTCCAGTTACAGTTCAGAGTGAATTAGTCGTATGTTTTAACATTAACAAAAAAGGTTTCAATGTTTTTCCAAATTTGAATTTGGTTGAGACTTTTATTGGAAAGGATCATTATTTTAAAAAAATGGGAATGAGCATACTATCAAGTGGAGGAGTAAGCGATATTCCTGATGCTATACAATACATTAAGAATTTGAAATTAGATTATGTTGTTTATGGATCATCAAAAATTAAAAATGTACAATCAAACTTTGATTTACTCAAAGCTTGATTTTTTTGAAACATATACTTGATTGAATGGGCATTCTATATTGTTAAAATTGATATCAATTATTAATTGATGAAACAGATCGTCATTCTTGCGGTTTTTAGCTTTTTAACAGTTGATGCGGTTGCTCAGGATGTTTTCAGGGATTTTCCTCTTTTAAGTGAAAGTTCTCGTCGTTTCAGCCTTGAATCTTCTGATTCCAGCTTTCCTATAAGACCCGGACTTCGGTTTGGTTCAGATTCGCTTTTATCGATGGACCCCTTCATCAATTTGGGCATACAGGGATTAGAAACAAGAATTCTCCCCATATACGCAATTACAAGGATAAACACAAAAAGACCGTACGGTTGGGGTGATATGTTGATGATTCCGAATGTAGGGTTCCAGCAATATATTTCGACTGGTATTAATGTGACTTGGAAATTTTTCAGATTGCAAGTTCAACCTGAATTTGTTTGGGCTCAGAATGGTAATCATCAGGGTTTAGGTGAGGATCTGTCCACCAGGAATTATAAAGATCGCTATTTCACTTGGGGTAGAGGTGATTTTCCTGAAAGGTACGCTGCGAAATCCTATTCAAAGATTTGGTGGGGTCAATCTAAATTGACTGCGAATTTTGGTTCTTTTGAAGCTGGGTTCTCAACTCAAAATATCTGGTGGGGACCAGGACAGTGGAACTCCTTGACTTTTTCCAACAATGCACCAGGATTTCCTCATTTGACTATTAACACAACCAAACCAGCAAAGACTTTCATAGGTGATTTTGAAGCACAGCTTTTTATTGGTAAAGCTTCATCTAGTTTACAAGCACCATCGCAAAATGACAGTTTGAACTCTTTATATATTGAGCGTCCATTGCCTGATGATAAAAGGTATCTAAACGCATTGATGGTAAGCTACCAACCTAAATGGGTACCCAACTTAACATTAGGTTTTGCCAGGACCTTTCAGGTTTACGATTCAATTCCTAGAAATTCTTTTTTTGATTGGTTGCCAGTATTTGAGCCTTTTCAAAAAGAGAGATTCTTCGAAGACGGAAATACCGTTGATTTCGATGGAAACGGAAGGGATCAACAAGTTGTGTTATTTGGAGATTTTAGAATTCCAAAGGCACAGATGGAGATTTATTTCGAATATGGGAAGAGAGATCACGCCTTAAATTGGAGAGAATTTGTACTAAATCCAGACCATTCTAGGGCTTTCTTATTTGGCTTTTTGAAGCTTTTCAAGGTTCCTGAGTGGGACTACAAGATTCAAGTTAGAAGTGAAATCACGCACCAACAGGAGTCGATAAATAGGATTGTTCGTTATTCAGGATTAGGAGGGAGGAATAGTTGGCATGAACATGCTCAAGCTAGAGGATTTACCAATTTTGGCCAAGGTATGGGAGTCGGTACCGGTCAAGGTGCAAATGTTCAAATGCTTGAAGTGGGACTTGTGGATGGATTTGATAAGTTGGGTTTATTATTTGAAAGAGTAGCTCGAGATCAGGGCTTTTATTATCGATCATACTATGAACCAAGCGAAAGAAAACCATGGACAGATCTTTCCCTTGGGTTTCTTTACGATAGAAAATTTGGGAACCTATTGCTTAGCTCAAAGCTCCAGATCATCCATGCGAAAAACTATCAGTGGCAGCTGTCTCCTGATAGTACTCCTGAATTCCCAAAAGGGGAGAATCTGACATCGGTGATGGCTCAGGCGAGTCTTATTTATTTCTGGAATAAGAGGGACTGAGATTAACCACGAAGTCCACGAAGAGCCCGAAGCTTTTTAAAAAAAAAGACTGAGGGACGAAGAAATTGGCAAAGTAAGGATTTCGCTTTGTGTACTTGGAGAGCTTGGAGGTTTGATGGTTAACCGCGAAGGGCACAAAGAGCACTAAGGAGACGGAGGAACTGAGAGATTCAAAATGAGGGATGAAAACAGATTAGCTTTGAGTCCTTAGAGTGCTTAGTGGTTTGATGGTGAACCACAAAGGGCACAAAGAGCACTAAGGAGACGAAGGGAGGACTGAGCGTTAAAAATTTATTCGGTGAATAAATTTAGCGAGGGGCCAGGTGGCGGGTGGCAATTTGTTTTAAGGTAATTTGGATGGATCACTCGTGAGACTAGCTTTGAATCCTCGGAGGGCTTAGTGGTTTGATGGTTAACCGCCAAGAGCGCTAACTTTATTACCGCGAAGAGCGCTAAGAGCACGAAGGTTTTTTGTGTACAAATATTTAAACTCAACTGGGTTAGCGACGGAGAGACTTGGGGACGAAGGGAGGACGGAGCGTTAAAAATTTATTCGGTGAATAAATTTAGCGATGGGCCAGGTGGCAATTTGTTCTAAGGTAATTTGGATGGATCACTCGTGAGATTACCTTTGAGTCCTTGGAGAGCTTGGTGGTTTGATGGTTCACCGCGAAGAGCACCAAGAGCACTAAGGAGACGGAGAGACTTAGGGACCAATAGAATGGAGAGAACAAAACTGGATAGCTTTGAGTCCTTAGTGGTTTGATGGGTAACCGCAAAGGAAGTTAAGTGCAATAATTTTTTACCGCGAAGGGCACAAAGAGCACTAAGTTTTTTTGAAAAAACAAAGAGACTTAAAGACGAAGGTACGGGGAGATTACCTTTGGGTCCTTAGAGGGCTTAGTGGTTTGATACAGAACCGAAAAGGGCACGAAGAGCATCAAGGTAACTGAGGAACGATCAGATTAGAGATGGTGAGATTAAAGAAGTTGGAGATTAATTATGAGGGCTTAGGGGTACGAGAGAATTTTATTTTTTTCTAAAACCTATAAAACCCATAGGGAATATTGATTATGTGTGTCAGTCTAATAATTTACCTAGGAATTCAAGAGGTTAATCCCTCACTAATTTTGTGACTTTCTATATCTTGATTTAGAAGTTTTGATATGTCATTAAACAATCCATACTTTCCTTATATGGAAGATCATTTATATCCAAATAACTTTAGAATTTCTGGGTCAAGGAGAAGACATCGGTTAAAGCAAAATCCTAAATTGATTTGGTTTACTGGTTTATCGGGATCTGGGAAATCTACTCTTGCAAATACGATTGAATCTAATCTTTTCGAAAAGGGCTATTTAACCTATCTACTTGACGGGGATAATATTAGAGGTGGCTTAAATAAAGATCTTGGCTTTTCTGTTCAAGATAGAATAGAAAATATCAGAAGAATAGCAGAAGTCTCAAAGTTGATGATGGATGCAGGCCTGATTGTAGTGGCTGCATTTATTTCTCCATTTAGGAATGAAAGGGCAAAGATTGCCGATTTGGTTGGGAAAGATAATTTTTTGGAAGTTTTCGTGGATTGCCCGATTGAAGTTTGCGAACAAAGAGATGTAAAAGGTTTATATAAAAAGGCAAGGGCAGGAATTATTAAGAATTTTACCGGGATAGATTCACCTTATGAAGCACCTTTGAATCCTGTTGCACATGTTCACTCAGATAAAGAAGAACTGGAAGACTCCATTCAAAAAGTATTGGGAGTGATCTTGCCAAAATTGAATTTAACTAAATAGACAAAACCTTGAACTTTGAACCCTGAACTTCAGACAAAATATGAAGTTTAGAACAGGTTTATAATTAAAGAATTAATTAAAGATTAAATCAAGTACAGCCCTATGGGAACCTATTATTTACCTCATTTAAAAGAATTAGAAGCAGAAGCTATTTTTGTGATACGAGAGGTAGTTTCACAATCTGAAAGACCGGCTTTACTTTTTTCGGGTGGAAAGGATAGTATTCTTCTATCTCACCTAGCGAAAAAGGCCTTTTACCCCGCCAAAATACCATTTCCTTTAATCCACATTGATACTGGACATAATTTTCCCGAAACCATAGAATTCAGAGATAATCTGGTTGAGAAGTTGGGTGTGCAGTTGATTGTGGGTTCTGTGCAGGAGAGTATTGATAAAGGCAGAGTGAGGGAGGAAACAGGTGTAAATGCCAGCCGCAATGCGCTACAGACCGTTACTCTTTTGGATACTCTGGAGGAGCATAAGATTGATGCGGCCATGGGCGGAGCCAGGAGGGATGAAGAAAAAGCCAGAGCAAAGGAACGTTTCTTCTCCCATAGAGATGAATTTGGGCAATGGGATCCAAAAAATCAGCGACCTGAATTATGGAATTTGTTCAATGGTAAGAAACATCATGGAGAACATTTTAGGGTTTTCCCAATTTCCAATTGGACCGAAATGGATGTTTGGCAGTATATTTTAATGGAGCAGATAGATTTGCCTTCTCTATATTTTTCTCATAAAAGAGATTGTGTGGTTCGTGATGGAGTCATTTTAGCAAACTCGGAATTCATTCAGTTGAAACCCGATGAGGAAGTGAAAAATATGGTCGTTCGCTATCGAACTTGTGGTGATATGCCGATTACCGGGGCGGTGTTATCTGAAGCGGATACGCTGGAATTGATTATCGAAGAAGTGGCCACTACCCGAACGACGGAGCGGGGTACCCGAGCTGATGATAAAAGAGGGGAGACCGCGATGGAGGACAGGAAGAAGCAGGGGTATTTTTAATATAAGTTGGGAATAAAAGTATACACTGAGATTTTTCCTCGTTCCTCGTCGAAATGACAAATGAAACGTCATTTCGAATCCTGCAGGGGTGAGAAATCTCTTCTCAGGAATTGGAGTCAGATCTGGGTTGAATGAGCGCTATGAGATTTCCTGCCCGTATGCAGGCGGGCTCGTCGCTTCGCTTCCCTCGAAATGACAAATGAAACGTCATTTCGAATCCCTGAAAGGGTGAGAAATCTCTAATAAAGCCTTGAGTCAAATTTCTCAAATGAACGCCTTGAGACTTCCTGCTCTGCCGATCAGTCGGGCTTGCCCGACAAGCAGGCGAGCTCGAAATGACAATTATAGATTTTATCAATTCTTCAATTCATCAATTCGACAACATTGAACCCAGAACCCTGAACTATCAAACCTTTAACGCTTAACCTTTAACCATTAACATCACTCAGCCATGAGCATTCAAGAAAACAATCAACTCCTACGATTTACTACAGCCGGATCAGTAGATGATGGAAAAAGCACCTTGATCGGAAGATTATTATATGATTCAAAATCGATCTTTGAGGATCAGATTGAGGCAGTAAAAACCTCATCTGAGAAAAAGGGCTTTGACTATGTAGATCTTTCTCTTTTAACAGATGGTCTAAAATCAGAGAGAGAGCAGGGTATCACAATTGACGTTGCTTACCGCTATTTCGCTACCCCAAAAAGAAAATTCATCATTGCGGATACACCTGGTCATACCCAATACACCAGAAATATGGTGACGGGTGCGTCCACAGCGAACCTGGCGATCATTTTGATTGATGCCAGAAAGGGGCTCCTTGAGCAGACTTATAGACATTCCTTCATTGCCTCCTTACTGAAAATTCCTCATGTGGTGGTTTGTATCAACAAAATGGATCTGGTGGAATACTCGGAAGAGGTGTATAATAAGATAGTTGCAGATTATGAGGCTTTTTCTTCAAAGCTGGATATTAAGGACGTTCAGTTTGTTCCTATTTCTGCGCTAAAAGGAGATAATGTGGTAGAAAGATCTAAGAACATGCAATGGTACGAAGCCTCAACTTTATTGTATCATTTGGAACACGTTCATATTGCTTCAGATTATAATCATGTTGACTGCAGATTTCCTGTTCAAATGGTTATCCGTCCTCATACTCTGGAACACCAGGATTTTAGAGGGTATGCTGGAAGGATAGAAGGAGGAATTTTTAAATCAGGAGATGAAGTGGAAGTTTTGCCTTCAGGGTTCACCACAAAGATCAAGTCAATCGAGCTGAATGGCGAAAAAATTGAAGAAGCTTTTTCACCCATGTCTGTCACTATGACTCTTGAAGATGAAATAGACATTAGTAGGGGAGATATGATTGTGAGGCCGAATAATAAACCTGATGCAACTCAGGATTTGGAAGCTATGGTTTGTTGGATGAACCAAAGGCCATTACAGTCCAGAACCAAACTTTTGATCAAGCATACCACGAAAGAATGTCAGGCTATGGTGAAAGATATTCAGTATAAGGTAGACGTGAATACTCTTCACAGGATTGAGAATGAAAGTGAAATTCAGATGAATGACATTGCCAGAATCTCTATCCGATCCGCACAACCTGTTTTCAAGGATGCATATAAAAGAAACAGACAAACCGGCTCGATTATTTTAATTGATCCGAATACGTATGAGACTGTAGGAGCGGGGATGATTATTTAAGTTTCTAACCACAAAGAGCACGAAGAACACAAGGGCTACTTTGATATTTAGGCTTAATGGCTGGATATTTGGAGACTTTGAAATGTTGAATTCTGGGGACAAAGAGATTTACAATAGTTCAATTACCAAGGGCTCGAAGGGCTATTAGCTTTCTCTGATTGAAACAAAAGATTGGATATTCAGAGACCTAGAAACCAAGGGATTAGGAGTGGTTTAACTACAAGTGACGCAAAATGCAACACTAATATTTATGCAGAAAGATAAACTTGAGAGAACTTTTAGTCTTGTCCTTGATGCATGTTTTAAGGTTCATTCTGCCTTGGGGCCGGGTTTGCTTGAAAGTGCGTACGAGGCATGTTTGTCCTATGAGTTAAGAAAAATAGGCTTGAACGTTAAGTCTCAACTTTCTCTACCCATTGTTTATGATGGGCTTAAGATTGATGCTGGTTACAGAATTGACCTCCTTGTGGAGGACGAAATAATTGTAGAATTAAAGGCAGTGGAAGAACTGAACTCTGTTCATTTAGCTCAAGTTTTAACCTATCTTAAACTTTCAGACAAGAAGCTGGGCTTACTGGTCAACTTCAATGTGAACCTTCTGAAGCATGGAATAAAAAGAGTAATAAATTAAGAAATAGCTTAGAGCCCTTTGTGCTCTTAGTGGTTATTAAAATGATCGATTTAAAAAATCTTACAGACCTTGCCAAAGAAGCTTCTTTAGCAGCAGGGGCAGAAATACTAAAAATCTACAACTCCCTTGACTTTGGGGTAGAATCCAAAAGTGATGATTCTCCCTTGACCAAAGCGGATAAAGCGGCTCATCAGGTGATCGTAGAGGCTTTGTCAAAAACGAACTTCCCAATACTCTCAGAAGAAGGCAGAGATATTTCTTATGAAGAGCGTAAGAGTTATGATTATTTCTGGATGGTTGACCCTTTAGATGGAACCAAAGAATTCATCAAGAAGAATGGAGAGTTCACGGTTAATATCGCTCTGATTAAGAAAGATAAACCTGTGATGGGGGTAGTCTATGCTCCGGTTCTGGACTGGTTGTACTGGGGTAATGAATCTGATGGCGCGTTGAAATCAGAAAAGGGAAGCGTACCAGTAAAGCTTGAAATTAAAGATTCTGATTCAATCAATACCATTGTAGCGAGTCGATCACATTTAAGTCAGGAGACCAAAGAATTCATCGATCAATACCAAGACGCTGAGGTAATTTCTATGGGGTCTTCTTTAAAATTGATGTTGGTGGCGGAAGGGAAGGCTCAGGTATATCCTCGTTTTGCGCCCACTATGGAATGGGATACCGCAGCGGCTCATGGGATAATCAATGCAATAGGCGGTAAGGTCAATCGCTATCCTGATGGTAGCGAAAGTTTGATTTACAATAAAGAAGATCTTTTGAATCCCTGGTTTATCTGCAGAATTGCTTAGATTCACTAATCTTTATTCTTTTAAACTCAGTAATTCGAACTATACACTATAATTTTTGTATTTGGTAACTTGTTTTAAATGAGTTATTATAAATAATTTAACGGAAAGCTTATTTCTTTTCTTTTTTCGTAATTTTGTCAAGTCAACATTAGAGATATGGATTTTTTATTTGCCGCTGTAATAGCATTCGCAATCGCTCTGCTTTTTTTTCCGATCTTAATTAAGGTCCTTAAAAACAAAGGATTAGGTGATCAACCTGGAGGTCGTAAAATTCATAAAAAATTTATTCCATCCATGGGTGGAATTGCGATTTATGCAGCCGCTGCCGTTTCCTTGGCCATTTGGGCCTGGCAGTTTCCTATACCAGATGTTAGATATTTGCTAGGTGCAATCTCTATCATGTTTTTTGTGGGTTTGAGGGACGACCTGGTGGAGTTAAAAGCATCCCACAAGATTGCGGGCCAACTTGTTGCTGTTTTATTGGTCGTTGTAGTGTCTGATATCCGTATTAAAGACTTACATGGTTTCCTGGGAGTAGAAGAGCTCAATCTCTATTTTAGCTATGCATTTTCTGCCTTTGTAATTCTTGCATTAACCAATGCGTTCAATCTTATTGACGGGCTTGATGGATTGGCTGGAACAATTGCTTCTATCACTTTCGCATTTCTTGGTGCATGGTTTTATATCCAAGGTTTGGAGAGTTACGCCTTGGTTTCGTTTGTATTTCTTGGAGCTATCCTCGCTTTCCTGTGTTTCAATTGGCATCCTGCCAAAATCTTTATGGGAGATACAGGTTCCCTGACCTTAGGATTTGCCCTGGGAGCTTTGGTGATTGCCTTTATGGAGGTTAATGCAGCTTTGCCGGAAGGCTCAGTCCTTAAGTTTCAACCCACTTTTACCACCGGAATAGCCCTGATGCTATTCCCACTTTATGATATGGCAAGAGTATTTGCCAGAAGAATAAGTAAAGGACTAGGTCCCATGACCCCCGATAAAAGTCATGTTCACCACTTTCTAATGAGAATGGGGCTCAGACATGACCAGGTCGCACTTATTTTAGGAATCACACAAGTTGCTTTTATTGCTCTTGCCTTCCTTCTCAAAGATTTTTCAGATCATATTGCACTTCCAATTATTAGTGCCGTGGTATTATTTATGGGATACAGGCTTGATAAAGTCACAGTAAAATATGTGAAGAAAAAGGTTGTTAAGGAACCACGTGTTCTAGAAAAGAAAAATAGAAAAACGAGGAAGGCAGTAGTGGATCGAAAGGGTTTTAAAGACTCGACGATCAATTTGAATTGAAAGTAAATATGATCAAGTACAATAAAAGACCCGCAAGGGTCTTTTTTTTATGTCTGTAAGTTTATGGTTTGGTTTTTGTAAAACTCTAGATTAAATTTAAACAGGTTCTGCCTACACCCAGTAATAAGAATGACATTTAAAACACCACTTTCTTTCCCTGTTTTTGAAGGAAATGAACAAAGATATTCTTCTAAGGCGATTCAGTCCGGGCATTTGGCGACGCATGGAGAATTCATTGGGATGTTTGAGTCAGCTCTTTCTCGAAGACTAGGTACCCACGAGGCTGTTGCGCTTAATTCTGGAACTTCTGCTTTGCATCTTGCTCTTGTCCTTTTAGGAGTGGGGCCTGGTGATGAGGTTATTTGCCAATCCTTTACCTTTTGCGCCTCTGCAAATCCGATTGTTTACCTGGGAGCCACTCCTGTTTTTGTAGATAGTGAAAGAGACACTTGGAATATGTCTCCGGAACTTCTAGAAGACGCTATTCTTGATCGGATCAATGAGGGTAAAAAACCCAAAGCCATTATTGCTGTGCATCTTTTTGGCATGCCTGCCAAAATGAATCAGATCATGGAAATTTCTCAGCGTTACGATATTCCTGTAATAGAGGATGCAGCTGAGGCAATTGGATCAACCCTTGATGGGAAGCAGTGTGGTACTTTTGGAACTATAGGGATTTTCTCCTTCAACGGAAATAAAATAATGACTACCGGAGGAGGGGGAGCTCTTATTTCGAGTGATACCCGACTTTTGCAAAAGGCTCGTTACTTATCCGCTCAGGCAAGGGAAGACCTACCTTATTATCAGCACCTTGAAATAGGTTATAATTACCGAATGAATAATATGGCTGCGGCTATAGGGCTTGCCCAGTTGGAGCTTTTGGATCAATTTATCGAACGGAGGAGGGATGTTAACAAAAGATATCGGGAGCTATTGGGTAATATGCCCGGAATTTTCTTTTTGGATGAGAAAGATGGAGTTTTTTCTAATCATTGGCTAACGACCATAACGATCGATCCTGACTTGTCCCATACCAATAATGACAAACTTCGAATACTTCTATTGAAGAAGGATATTGAATCTCGTTTTTTATGGAAACCTCTTCATCTTCAACCGGTATTTAGAAATATGCCTTTCTTTGGAGGTGATGTAGCCCAAAGTTTATTTCAAACAGGGCTTTGTCTACCCAGTTCGGTAAACTTATCTTTGGACAATCAAAGGGAAATAGTGGGCTTGATGAAAGTCAACCTCAGTAATACCATTTCATAAGTGTTTTACAGAAGTTTTCTAAAGAGAGTAATTGATGTTTTTTTAGCTTTAGCTATGCTGATTTTGTTCAGCCCGATATTTCTGATTCTTACTATTTTTCTTTCAGTTTATCATCTTGGGAATCCCTTCTTTTCTCAAAGTCGGCCAGGACTGAATGGTAAAAACTTTTTGATTCTGAAATTCAAAACCATGAAGGATACTATTGGTCCAAATGGAGAATTGTTACCAGACTCTGAACGCCTTACCAAAGTTGGAAAGTGGGTGAGGAAAACTTCACTGGATGAAATGCCTCAGTTGTTGAATGTGATAAAAGGAGATATGAGTTTGGTAGGACCAAGGCCATTACTGGAAGAATACCTGGAACTCTACACAGATGAGCAGGCAAGGAGACATGAGGTGAAACCTGGAGTTTCAGGTTGGGCACAGATCAATGGAAGAAATGCCATCTCATGGGATAAGAAATTTGACTTAGATGTCTGGTATGTAGATAATTATGGATTTTTTCTGGATTGGAAGATTTTGTTTATCACCCTGTTTAATGTTTTGCTGGGTAAAGGAATCACCCAAAAAGGTCATGTGACCGTGGGAAAGTTTAAGGGGAACTCAGAAAGAGGGTCTCTTACGAGGTCTTCCTTATCCACGATTGAATCATAAGAAAAGTTCAATAATTATTATAAAAGTTGCAACTTTTAGACGGTTGTTTGTAGATTCTTCAAAAGTTACTTACTTTGTTCGGTAATTTGAATTCAATTAATTCTAGAAATTGAATTTTTGACATTCAATTAATGAAGTAAAAAAATGACTTTTTTAACCCGGCTCAAGATCCTTCCTAGATGGATCATCGCTTCCTTAGATGCATTAATATTTTTCTATTGTGCCATCTTCGGATATCTCGTTCGATTTAACTTTGACCTTGCTGTAATTGAACAGAATGACGCTTTTGTAGGAAGTTTGACTTTCACTGTAGGAGCATTATTGGTTATGCAGAATACCCGAAGCTATGAGGGTATAGTAAGGCATACGGGCTTTAGAGATGGTGCCAATATTTTTAAGACGGTGGTTATCACCTTTGGCCTTTTTCTTTTCCTTAATTTCTTTTCTGGTAATTTTCTGAATGACAGATTTTTACTCCCAACATCTGTTCTGATTATTGCGAGTTTGTCCTCTCTTTTTGTTCTTATTTTCTACAGACTTCTGGTAAAAGAATTGTTCCAATATGTAAAGAATGGAATCGCTGAAAATGAGGTGAAAAATGGTGTGATTTTCGGTGCAGGTGAAGCAGGAATTATTGCTCAGGAGGCAATTAAGAGCGATAGGGAGTCTGGTTTCAATACCGTTGCTTTTCTTGATGATGACATCAAAAAAGAAGGGAAAAACATTGACGGAAAGAGAATTTACAGAGGAATAGAAAAGCTGGAACACCTTGTAAAAACTCGAGGAGTTACTGAGCTTATTATTGCAATTCGAGACCTTTCGGTTGAAAGGAAAAATGAGATTACCGATGAATGTCTAAAATTGAATGTTCGGGTTTCAATTATTCCACCGGTGAACCAGTGGATTAATGGAGACCTAACTGCTAGGGCAATTCGTGAGGTGAAAATCGAAGATTTGCTTAGTAGGGAGCAAATTGTTTTGGACAACCCAAGAATACAAGAAGATATACAGGGTCGTGTAGTGTTGGTTTCTGGAGCAGCTGGGTCTATTGGAAGTGAGCTTTGTAGACAGATATGCCATTACAAGCCAAAACTTTTAGTGCTATTGGATATTGCTGAGTCAGCATTGTACGATGTGGAACAGGAATTTAAAGAGAGTAAAATTTCTTGTCCTATCCAGATTGTATTGGGTGATGTAAGGAATAAGCGAAAAATCAAAGAGGTGTTCCGTAGGTACAAGCCACAGATTGTATTCCACGCTGCTGCATACAAGCATGTGCCTATGATGGAGAATTATCCTGAAGAAGCTATTCATGCGAATATAATAGGCACTAAGAATCTAGCTGATCTTTCAGTGCTGAGTCAGGTAGATAAATTTGTTTTTGTATCCACGGACAAAGCTGTAAACCCGACAAATGTAATGGGGGCAAGTAAGCGTGCAGCTGAGATGTATGTTCAGGCTCTTAATGAATACCTCGAAACGAATCACAAGAAATATCATACGAAATTTATCACTACCCGATTTGGTAATGTCTTAGGATCGAACGGATCAGTGATCCCTCTTTTCAAGAAACAAATAATGAATGGAGGTCCTATTTCTGTGACTCATCCAGAAATTACTCGCTATTTTATGACCATTCCTGAAGCCTGTCAGCTTGTCCTTGAGGCCGGAGTAATGGGTGAAGGCGGAGAGATTTATATTTTCGACATGGGTGAGCCGATTAAGATCCTTGATTTGGCTAAGAAAATGATCCAGCTGTCTGGTAAAAAAGTGGATGAAGATATCAGGATTGTATTTACCGGCTTAAGGGAAGGTGAGAAGTTATATGAAGAGCTCCTGAATGATTTTGAAACGGTAAAAATTACCCACCATCCCAAGATTAAAATAGCCCAGGTTTTACCTTCTGCTTATCATAAGATTGATGGTCAGATTGATTTATTTATGGATTTGGTAAACCAAAATTCAGAAAATGAACTAGTGGGGCATTTGAAGACCATAGTTCCCGAATTCATTTCAAACTCTTCCAGATTCGAGGTGCTTGACAGGATGAATTAATTCTTAAATGAAACTTATTTGGCTGCCTTTTGGCAGCTTTTTTTTTGCCTGAGGCAATGCGTAATTTTGTCGATCAATGAAAAAGAAGATCAATTTACAACTTCCACCGGAGGAGGCCTTTGATGAGGCAAGATTTGAAAAGGTTGCTTTAAGGAAGGCCGGAATAAATGACTTTTCTAATTCATTTATAAGGCAGACCAGAAGGTCTATTGACGCCAGAAGTAAGCAGATCAAAGTAAATATCGAAGCTGAAATCTTCGTAAATGAAGTCCCAGGCTCCTTGGTTCAGAAAGAACTTAACCTTCAGAATGTTTCCACAAAAGACCCAGTCTTGATAGTTGGTGCTGGGCCGGCAGGCCTTTTCGCTGCCCTCAGAATTATAGAACTGGGCTATAAACCTATCATTTTTGAGAGGGGGAAAGATGTACGATCCCGTCGTAGGGATCTTGCTGCCATAAATAAAGATCACGTGGTGAATCCCGAATCCAATTATTGCTTTGGTGAGGGAGGGGCAGGCACCTATTCTGACGGGAAACTTTACACCCGATCCAAAAAAAGGGGGAACATCCGAAGAGTTATGGAAACTTTGGTGATCCATGGGGCTACTGAAGAAATCTTGGTGGATGCTCACCCGCACATTGGTACCAATAAACTGCCAAAACTAGTAGCGAATCTCCGAGAGAGTATCTTGGAGGCTGGTGGTCAAATACTATTTGATACGAGAGTGGATGATTTGGTTCTAGAGGATAATGAAATCAAAGGCGTTAAGAAGCAGGATGGAGAAGTTGTTAAAGGTCTCGGAGTAATATTGGCTACAGGCCATTCGGCAAGAGATATTTTTAAACTGTTAGCTGATCGCAAAGTGCTTATTGAGGCAAAGCCGTTCGCTTTGGGTGTACGAATCGAGCATAGCCAGCAATTGATAGATCAAATTCAGTATCACTGTAAAATAGATCGAGGCCAATATCTTCCCCCATCAGCCTACTCTTTGGTCCATCAGAGTCATTTTAAGGGTGTGCAGCGGGGTGTATTTAGCTTTTGTATGTGTCCGGGTGGATTCATAGTTCCATCGGCTACGAGTCCGGGAGAGCTTGTGGTGAATGGAATGAGTCCAAGTCGAAGAGATGGAAAGTTTGCAAATTCGGGAATAGTGGTTGCAGTGGAGCTTGAAGATATTCCTGGCTATCATAAATTCGGTCCACTGTCAGCCATGCATTTTCAAGCAGATGTGGAAAGAAAAGCATGGGAGCATGGAGGGAAAAGTCAAACTGCTCCTGCCCAGAGAATGGTCGATTTTGTGAACAGAAAACAAAGTCAATCTCTTTTGAAAACCAGCTATCAACCTGGTTTAGAGTCTGCTGATATGCATACGGTTTTGCCTCCCTTTATTTCTAATAGGTTAGCCGATGGATTTCAAGCATTCGGGAAAAAGAAAAAGGGTTACTTTACTAATGATGCTCAACTAATTGGTGTTGAAAGTAGAACATCCTCTCCAGTTAGAATTCCCAGAGATAGGGAAACATTCGAGCACCTAATTGTAAAGCGACTTTACCCTTGTGGCGAAGGGGCTGGTTATGCAGGAGGGATAGTATCAGCGGCGATGGATGGTGAGCGCTGTGCCGAGCATTTGTTGGCCAAATATGCCAGAATAGATGTAGAACAGGTACTCTAAGACATTCCACGTCGAAAATGCTTCTTCTGACAGCATAATCACTAAATTCATTCATGCTTTTTGCAGTTGTAGATATTGAAACCACTGGTGGTTCAGCCAGGATGGAAGGGATCACTGAGGTAGCAGTGGTGGTTCATGATGGTGAACAAATTTTGGAGACTTTTGAGACCTTGGTGAATCCTCAAACAGGAATTCCTACTTACATCACCGGCCTCACCGGGATAGACAACCAAATGGTCCGAAATGCCCCAACCTTTGAGGAGATAGCCGAAGATTTATTCGATGTTTTGAAGGATAAGATTTTTGTGGCTCACAATGTGAATTTCGATTACAATTTTCTTAGGGAATCCTTTAATCGGGCTGGAATTACTTTCTCTGCTCAAAAACTATGTACAGTCAGACTGGGGCGAAAGATTTTTCCCGGGTACAGATCATACAGTCTTGGAAGGCTTTGCGAAAGCAGAGGAATCAAAATAGAGGCAAGGCACCGCGCGATGGGTGATGCCAAAGCCACTGCCATTCTCTTTGGGCAGATGATGCGTGAGAATGAGGAAATTATTTTCAAATCTCTCAGGAGAAATACAGGAGAGGCCTTTTTGCCACCTAATTTTCCAAAGGCTAAATTTGATAAAATACCGCAGGAATGTGGGGTCTACTACATGCTAAATGAAAAGGGGAAGGTGATTTATGTAGGTAAGGCGATCAATATTCGAGAGAGATTTAAGAGTCATTTTTCAGGTAACTTATTACCAAAAATTAAAGATTCCCTGAAATCAGAAATAGTGGATTTAAAGTGGGAATTGACGGGGACAGAGTTTTTTGCCTTGCTGTTCGAAACTTTGGAGATAAAACGGCTTTGGCCGAAATACAATTCGGCTCTAAAAAGACCTAAAAGACTCTGGGGACTCTTTCAGTTTGAGGATGGAAATGGGTATCAAAGATTCCAGATCGCTCCTGTGAGAAAAGGCATTCTGCCTTTAGAGACATTCTTTAGTCATGATGAAGCACTGGAATTTACTCGAGGAATTATTTCCAAATTTGAATTATGTGAGAAGCTATGTGGACTCAGAAAGGTTAACTGTAAGAAAATGACGGATTCGATATGTGGTGGAGCCTGCACAGGAGAAATAAAACCTGAGAATTATAACCAAAGGGTAGCCGCCATGCTTTCAAGTTTGGCAGAAACAAAAGGTGAAATTTCCATTGAATTAGAAGCACCAGAGGATTTTGAATCTGTTGAATGTGTGTTTGAAAATGGAATTCTTAGCAAATACATTTTCAGAAGCGACGAAAAACCAGAAGACAATAGGTTAGAATGGACAGTGGTTCCTAGAATTCCTGAGACATTTTATATTCTTAGAAGGTTCATTCATACGCTGAGGCCTGAGAGTATAAAGGTTTTGGCTAATTGATTTTTGACCAATCCTGCGGTAAAAAGCTGTAGAAAATCGTATCACGACGCCTTCCGTGATGCAAAAGCGTATGGCTTCTAAGAACCCCATCTTCAACAGCTCCTAACTTGCGAAGTGCCTTTCTTGCAGGAATATTCAAAACGTCCGTTTTAAACTCTACACGTTTGAGTGCCAAAGTCTCAAAGGCATAGCGGAGCATTAATTTCTTAACTCTGGGATTGATCCCTTTTCCGTGAAACTGTTTACCAAACCAAGTCCATCCGATTTCAACCCGCTCATCTCTTTTCGAATAATTTCCGAAGCCGGAAGAGCCAAAAAATTCCCCCGTATTCTTATCAGTGACAATCAGTTGCAATCTTTTTCCCAGAAAATGATCTTCAGCCCAGGGTTTAAAACTTTCAATTTTTGATAAATCGTGGGTGAAATAATCCCAAAGATCAGAATCACTACAAAGCTTATGAAGCTTTGGAAAGTCCTCTTTCTGGAGGGGTCTAAGGAAAAGACCCCCATCCTCGAGGGTCAAATCCAAAGGAAAATCCATCATCCCAGAACTTCCTTCAAGGCTTGGTTGAACATGGCTGTTTCTTCTAAAGTGCCCGTTGAAATTCTGCACCAGTCATTGAGCGGAGGAAAGGGTCTGCCGATTCTTACACCTTTGGCGAGCATTTGCTCATTAAGCTTCGTGATATCTCTACCCGAATGGAAGAAGACAAAGTTTGTATTTGAGGGCAAGTACTCCAGGTTCATTTCATCCAGGGTATCCGTGATCATCTTACGTGCTTTCACGGTCTGATCCAATGAAAATTTATAAAACTCATCGTCTTTCAAAGCTGCCTTACCGGCTTCAATTGCCATGATATTCGTGTTGGCTACCACGCGCTCTGAAAGTTTTTTGGCGATCTCTGGTTTCGCAATCAAGTACCCCAGTCGAATTCCAGCAAGTCCATAGACTTTGGAGAAGGTTCGCGAAACGATCACATCATACCCCTCTTTTACCAATTGTACCATGGAAGGATAGTTTGGTTCGCTGATATAATCATAATATGCCTCATCGCTGAAAACCACCGTTTTCTGGCTCACAGTTTTACAGAAATCCTTCACCTTATCCGCTGGCAAAAGCTTTCCCGTTGGGTTATTTGGGTTACATAAGAAGACCAAGTTGGTTTCAAAGCTTACCCGCTTTTCGATTTCTTCAAGATCAAAATCATGATCTTTGTTCAAGGGAACCCAGTTGATTTCGGTGTCCCAAAGCTCTGCGTAATTCATCATAGCCAGAAAAGTGGGAGCGCAGCTGATGATTTCACCTCCTCGACCAAAGGTGAGTCCAGTTACCTTCAAGCCTTCCGTGGATCCTGCAACCATCACAATATGATCTGCAGGAACCCCTTCTTTCTTGGATATCATCTCCACCAATTCCTCATTATACTTCCAGGGATATCTACAGCCAAGATCAAAGTGAGAACTCATGGCCTCTCTCATGGATTCAGAAGGACCGAAGGGGTTTTCATTGGAACTTAGTTGAATTACATCCTCAAGCGGGCGTGGATTAAACTTTCTTCTTTCTTCTGCACTCAGACTGGTTATTACTCCTTGAGAGGCTAAGGCTGCTAGACCTCCACCTAGAGTTGCTTTTTTTAGCCAAGTCCTTCTTGATAATCCTTCCATAATTATTCTCTTTTCTTGTGAATGTAATAAATCTGAGGTAGTGATATTAATTTTTTTTTATGATTGGATAAATAAAATTGTATTTAATGAAATTTTGAATTCATCCGCTCATGACAAAATATATCCTATTATAATTCAATAAAACCGAATTTAATTTTTAAATTAAAGCAAACCCTTAATGCAAACCACAGAACTATGAAAAAAATTTTTGCAATTATTATTTGTGCTCTGCTCTGGGTCAGCAGTAGCTATGCACAAGATGACACTAAGTACATGGTGTTCGAGTTTATCAAGGTCGAAAATGATATGATTTTTGACTACATCGAGTATAAAGACCTCATGGAAAAGGTTTATCGCCAGGCTTTAAATGATGGAAAGATCAGTGGATGGGACTTTTGGTCTCTTCAATCTGGTGCAGATGAAGGAGATTTCCAGCATATTATGGTAACCCATTACGATGATCCTGTGAATATGATGAATGGCCTCGATACAGAAGCCATGATTAAATACACGAAAATCGCATACCCTCACCTTACGGATGTTCAGATTGGTAAAATGTTTCAGGATGAACTTGAAATGCGGGATATGCCCATGAGATTATACATGCGTGAAATCGTAAGCACGGATGATGACTTTGTGATGAAACCCGGAGTCCTTGCCTCTTTTGATTTGATGAAGGCAAGAGAAGGGCAGTTTGATGCTTATGAAAGAGCAGAAATGGAGATTTTTCGTCCCATCCATCAGAATCGGATCGAACAAGGGGTCATGGGGCATTGGTCCTTTTTAAGAACAGCTTTGCCGCAAGGCTCTCAAGCCAAGTCCACCCATTTAACTCTGAATATGTATAAGGATTACATGCAGTTTTTTAATGGGCAGGCTTATGAAGATATGAATCAGGACGATGCCCAAAGAGCAGCAGTGAACGAAGGGTTGAACTCTAGGGACCAAAAGTGGGTTTACCTAGCAACACTAGAAAACGTGGTACGATAGTCCGGTTCAGAAATCGTACATCAGAGGTCTCATTTGAGGCCTCTTTTTTTTGTGCCAAAATTCAGACTGAGAAAGCCAACCAGTGGCCCTATGGCTAAAAGGCTCATGGCTGCAATTATCCCGATTTTTTCAATTTGACTTTCTAAAATAAATAAGCTGATTACAGTAATTCCAAAACCTAGAGAGTTTACCATGGTGAGAGCTGTACCCTTATACTCTTGAGGGACACTTTGAGCTACCAAAGTGGAAAGCTGGGGTGAATCCGCAGTGACCGAAATTCCCCAGAAAATCAGTAGAAAAATCCAAATAATTGGGGTAGTTGTGGGGATCACCAAAAGTAAAATACAAGATAGCCCTGACCCAAAAAGCGCTAACGAAGCCACAAACTTACTTGTAGTTGATCTCGCTAAATATCCTCCTGCCACACATGAAAGCCCACCTGAGGCAACCACACAAAACGCCAATAATAGTGGAGAAATGTTAGTGCCGGATTCCTGATTTAAATAGGTGATCAAAAGGGGAGCAAAAGCCCAAAAGGTATAAAGCTCCCACATATGCCCAAAGTAACCAAATGCCGCTTTTCGTAAACTAGGTATTTTGAAAAGTTTTGGAATCAACCTTAGGTCAAAATTAGGCATGGGTTTACGAAAAGGTCCATCAGGAACGAAAAACCCTAGAATTATTCCACCTGTGACTGCTAGAAACGAGGTACTGAAAAAGATTACCGTCCACGAAATTTCTAAGGCAAGGCCACCGAGCAAATAGGGAAAAGCAGTACCCATAACAAGTGCACCAACCAAAAGACCCAAAGCTACTCCTAAGCCTTTATCAAAATAATCTGATGCTATTTTCATTCCTACCGGATAAATCCCTGCTAAGAAAAACCCAACAGAAAATCTTGAGAAGTAAAGAACTTCCAGATTAGGTTCCAGAAAATTGGGGATAATATTAGCAAAGGCCGTCAAAAGAGAACTAGCCAGGAATACACTGGATGGAGAAAACCTGTCTGGCACAGAGAAAATGGCGAAAATCAAACTCCCCGAAATAAACCCAATCTGTACCAAAGAAGTCAGTGTGCTAGTCAGGTTATCCATCCCCAGAATATGCTCAAATTGGGGAATGGCTGCATTTCCCGCGAACCATACTGAGGTCCCCAGAAATTGTGCAAGTACAATCAGGATAAGCGCCCGCCTTTGGGAAATAGCTTTCATTTATCAGCCAAAATACTCTCGATCTTGTCTAATTCTTCCTTCGTGAAAGTTGTATTTTCAATGGCTGCAACATTGTCCTGGATCTGAGCAGGTCTGGAAACACCAATTAGAACCGAGGTAATCCGCTCATCTTTTAAAAGCCAGCTAATTGCCATCTGAGCGAGGGTTTGTCCTCTAGAAATAGCCAAATCATTGAGTTTTCGGATTACGGAAAGTTTGTCCTCAGAAATCTGTTCGACCGTTAGATATCGACCATCTTTTGCTGCGCGCGAATCTTTCGGTATACCCTTTAAATATTTATCGGTTAAAAGTCCTTGTTCAAGAGGAGAGAAGGCGATGCTTCCGACACCATTGGATCCCAAAATATCCATTAATCCATTTTCTACCCATCTATCAAACATGCTATACCTAGGCTGATGGATAAGCATGGGCGTACCCAGATCATTCAAAATATCAATGGCTCTTTGGGTGTCCTCTGCAGAATATTGAGAAATTCCAACATACAGAGCTTTGCCCTGTCTAACCATAAGGTCCAGAGTCTGCATAGTTTCTTCTAATGGGGTTTCTGGATCAGGCCTGTGATGATAAAAAATATCTACATAATCCAGCGCCATGCGCTTGAGGCTTTGGTCTAGGCTTGCTACAAGGTACTTTTTTGATCCCCAGTTTCCATATGGTCCGGGCCACATATCCCAGCCGGCTTTAGAAGAAATCACCAGCTCATCCCGGTAGGGTAAAAAGTCCTTTTTAAACATTCTCCCGAAGTTTTCTTCAGCTGAGCCATATGGTGGGCCATAATTATTTGCCAGATCAAAATGGCAAATCCCAAGATCAAATGCTGTTCTCAGAATTTCCCTTCCTTTCGTGAAATCTGCATTGTTACCGAAGTTGTGCCAAAGGCCAAGACTCAATTCCGGTAATCTTAAACCACTATTTCCACACCTCCGGTACTTCATCTTGTCATACCTGTCTTCGGATGCTACATAAGTCTTTAGGGGGGAAGAATCGTTTATTTTCATTTCCGTAAGTTTTTTAGAAAGAATAAATTGAAAGAATAGAGGCCATCAGGCCCAAAGCCATAATAATCAATATTGGTTTCCAAATGTACCTCAGCCAATAATTATAGCTAATACCGGCTGCCGCAATGACTGCCATCATGCCGCCATTGGTCGGTGAAAATACATCCACAAGTCCCGCACCATATTGATAAGTAAATACTGCCACCTGTCGGGAGAGACCTAGAAGATCGGTGAGAGGACCCGCCAGGGGAATAGTAAGCAAGGCCTGGCCAGATGTACTTGGAACAGGGAAATGAATTAGTGAATTGCTTATAAACATCCCTGTCACTGCTAGTGGTGTAGGCAGCGATTCCAGGGGTTGAAATAATCCATAAATAATAGTATCAATAATTAAGGAATCCTGGAGAATTAAGTACACGCTTCTGGCAAGCCCGACTATTACCCCTGCAAAAATCATTTCTCCAAAGCCTTCAGCAAAGGTTTTCGCCGTGCCATTAGGTCCAAGTTTTCCTACTAGACCTGCAGCAATTCCTACTGCAAAAAAGCATGCGGACATTTCATTAAAGCCCCAATCCTGAATGACTATTCCCCAGCCCATTGCCCCAATTCCTCCAAGTGTCAAAAGAAGAATAATTTTGTGTCGTAGGCTAAGGGGAGTATTGGATAATATTTCCGTCTCATCATTTGTAGCTCCCTTTAATTTTCCAGCTCGGACATGATAGGTAGTCCAGATCAGAATGGCCAAGGCCAAAAAGGCTAGGCGGTAAATGAATCCCTCAGAAGGATCAAGTTCAGCTGTATTTAATGCCAAAAGAGAACCAAAAGGGTTCATGGGTGAGAAGCTACCTCCAATCAATGAGGAACCCAACACAATGGCTACTACGCTTCTTAAATCATAATTAATTCTTTGTCCAAAAATCACAAGGACTGGTGCCAAAGCAATAATCTCTTCCTGCATGGCAAAAGTCGCCCCGCAAAGAGCAAAGAATATGGAGAGAAGGTAAAAGAGAAGAGATTTAGCTTTACCAAAAGAAGAGATTAAAGCTGTCAAACCTGCCTCCAAAGCTCCTGTTTTTTCGATGACGTAAAAGGAACTACCCAAAAGCAATATTAGTACAATGATATCTGCTCCTTCAATAAAGCCTTCTGGCACAGCAAGGAAGATATCATAAACGCTGGCATTCCTGTCTTCAATCTCATGGTAGCTTCCCGGTACCACCACAGCTCTTCCGGTTTGTTCATCCAGCACCCGATCAAATTCACCCGAAGGAATAATCAGTGTTGCAAGAGCGGATATCACTACAAAGGAGAGTAGGATAATAATAGGGTGAGGAAAGCTTAGCTTCATAATTGAGGGTTGAGATTAAATCTATGAAGAAACTAGCTTTGATTTCCGCTTTGATTTAGAAACATATTCTTTTGGTAGTTGCTTTTTCAGGGCTTTGATAAACAAATGATAATCGACGGTTATGGTATGTCTTGGAGTATTGACTTGTTTGAAATGAGGGTTTTTTACTTCCTTTTCACAAAGCTCCTGGATGTTTTCCGGTCTTTTCCATTCACCGCTCAGGTTTCTAGCCATAATTTTACTTTGGAGCTCTGCTCCGGGCCAGATACATCCCAATGGCTGGAACATCCCTATAAAAAATAGGTTGGGGTATTTTTCATGAAACATTTTTAAATAAAGGGGTACAGGGCCCTTGCTGTAATCAATGAATTCCGGATCAAAAAACGGATGGCTTAACCAGTAACCCGTGCAAGCTACAATTGCATCATAATCTTCCTCTTTTCCATCTTCAAAAATGACTTTTTTACCATCAAAGCGTTCAATATCCATCCGTGGTTTAACTTTCCCATGTCTGATTTTGTGCAGAAGTTCATCATTGATCGTGGGGTGAGTAGCACCAAATGGTTCAGTTACCGGCCTGAGCCCATAGGCTTCATTATCACCAATCATGATTTTTAATAAAATCTGATTCAGCCACATGCGGACTTCCACTGGAAGCCATTTGGTTCGTTCAGCCACTTTATCTGATGGTTTTCCAAAAAAGAACTTTGGAACTATTCTATATCCTCTTCTCCAACTGATGGCTGTTTTTTTACTGACCCTGGAAGTTTCCACCGCTACGTCGCAAGCTGAATTCCCTCCACCGATAACCAGCACTTTTTTATCCTTAAAAGGAGCTGCTTTCTTAAAGTGGTGGGAATGGATAAACTCACCAGTGAACTCCCCCGGATAATCCGGATATCTAGGTTTCCAATGATGCCCATTGCATACTGCCAGATCTGTAAAAATTTCCTTTTCCTCGATTCCGTCTTTTTCTATAGTAATTTCCCAGGTTTGATCATCTATCCACTTACAGGATTTGACCATGGTTTCGAATCGAATGAAAGGGTAAAGGTCGAATTTTTTGGCATAAGCCTGGAAATATCGTCTTAATTCATCGTGTGAGGGATAATCAGAAGTTTCCGGATCAAATTCATCGAAGGTGAAATCTTCGTATTGGGAAAGGGTCTTAGACGAAATTATGTGGGTGGTTTCAAATACGCTGGAGTGACTTTCTGACTCAGAATAAATCCAGTTTCCACCTACATCCGAATTCCTGTCAAAAGCGACAGCTTCAATTCCTTTGTCCAATAAATTTTTTAAAGCAGTAATCCCAGAGGGTCCTGCACCTATAATAGCAACTTTTCGATTCATTAATTTTTACCTCTTAGAATTTGGTTTCAAGAGCTTCAGTGTCCCAGCCTGCGACCTTAGCACCCGCATCATAGGCTGAATTTAAAAATTCTAAAAGAGTTTTGTTACCATTGGCTGATTTTTGCACCACATTATAAGGAAGCATGAATTCCCCGAGATTGTCATTCCAATAGGCCTCCTTTGGCTTTACCTTTTCTTTTCGGAATTCGGGTAGGTTTGGATAGATATAAGCATAAAATGAGGGTTCTGGGAAATCTTTATTTCCAGGCCAGAAACCTACACTAAAGAGCTCATGGGAGTATGCTTCCTGCATTATGCTTTGCGGCATATTGGGTAAAACACCCTCAAACTTTGGGGCAAGTCTTCCTGAAAATCGCGTAAATGCCAAATCAAACGATCCCCAAAAGAAATGAATGGGACTGCATTTTCCGGCGAAATTCTCACCGAACTCCAAGAAAGTCCTTTTTATACAAATCAGAGCTTTCCAGAAATTTTTGGCCGCTGTGGGATTATATGGAACTCTCTTGGTGTTTTTTGGGAACGGTATGGCATTGGGAATTTCATTTGGGGTGTTGTTAATCTTTACTTTCACTCCCAGATAATCCAGCTTTTCCATCAATTGCTCATGAAAGCTAGCCACCGTCTGACCCGCCAAAGCAAATTTATCCTGACGTCCTGAGCTGGTTTTAATCTTCAACTCATGCCTGTTAAAATCGAATTTAATTTCAAAAATACCTGGCTCATATGGTATGGGGCCAGTTGTGAGGCCTTCTGAATTGGGGTATAAGGTGACATGCCATGAATGATTTTTTCTTGGTGAAAGCTTCAGTCTGACTTTACCAACTATTTGAGTCCATTGATGGAGAAGTTCAAAAGTATTCTCGCTCTCCTCGAATTTGATTTCAGGCCACTTCATATTTACCTGTTAAAAATGATGAACGTGTAATTTATAAGAAATGAAGTTTGTTTAAAACCACTACCTCTTATTTAGTATGGATTTAAACCTTTCCATGCCATTTACCGCTTTATCTTGGATCTGTATTACATTTTGGCGATTGTAGGTTGTAATCGGTTGCGGATCAATTAGGTAAATGGGTTTAGATTTGGGGACAAAATCTATCAAACTGGCGGCAGGATAAACCTGAAGGGATGTTCCTATTACCAAAAACAGATCGGCTTTTCTGGTA
This sequence comes from Algoriphagus sediminis, assembly GCF_030403435.1. Classification (GTDB taxonomy): domain Bacteria; phylum Bacteroidota; class Bacteroidia; order Cytophagales; family Cyclobacteriaceae; genus Algoriphagus; species Algoriphagus sediminis. Next base: position 345,111 of record NZ_JAUEPH010000004.1, on the reverse strand, counting down.
ATTTCAATAGCGGGATCCATAGCAAAAACCGGCTCTCCAAACCATACTACATTTGGTCTAAGTTGACTTCCTCTCTCACATTTATCTCCAAGGTTTATGTCAATGATAGACAGGTCATAAATGAGTTTGGGATCAAGTGAACTCTGGGCTTTAAACAGTTCTCCATGAAGATGTAAAACCTTTGATGAACCAGCTTTCTCATGAAGGTTATCTACGTTTTGGGTTATAATGTGTACATCAAATTCCCTTTCCAATTCTACCAAGGCATGATGAGCCCCATTAGGCTTGCAATTACGTGCCTGTTTTCGCCTTTGATTGTAGAAATCCAAAACTAACTCTGGATTTCTTGCCCAGCCTTGAGGGGACGCTACTTCCATTACATCATGACCTTCCCAAAGTCCGCCGCTATCACGGAAAGTTTTTATTCCACTTTCAGCGGAAATACCTGCCCCAGAAAGCACGACCATTTTTTGCTTCATTTTACCAATTCTTCTTCTAGTTCTTCCAATGATTTTCCTTTCGTTTCAGGGATTACTCTAACAATGAAGACCAATCCAAACGCCGCAAAAACTCCATAAATGAGAAAGGTTATTGAACTGCCCAATACCTCTAATTCCCAAGGGAAAATCCACTGGACTAAAAAGCTTACTGCTGAATTAATCAATCCTACAAAGGAAATGGCGATTCCACGTATTCTATTTGGGAATAATTCTGAAAAAAGCACCCACATTACTGGTCCAATTGAAATTGCAAACGACGCTACAAACCCTAGGATTGCGAATAAAATCAGCATAGTATTCATCTGAATGGACGAATTGACTAAGTCAGTTTTGTTTTCAATAAAAAGTTCCTTGCCAATTATGGATTCAACTGCAGATTGAAATTCTCCTTCAGATTCATAAGTGTTGCCCACTATTTCATTCCATTCAAAGCTTCTCACTCCTTCGGGAAGAGTGGAAATGACACTTTCTTGGAGCGTGAAAGTTGCACTCTGGAAGCCATAGGATAACAAAAACATAGCAATCGCTATTCCTGCCACTCCGAAGGTAAGGAGAGGTTTCCTACCTAGCTTGTCAATGAATATCATGGCCAAAATGGTGAAACCTAAATTCACCAACCCTACTAAAATAGCTTGTACAAAGGCCGCATCTGTTCCTAATCCACTCTGTTCAAAAATTAATGGAGCATAGAAAAACACAGAGTTTATTCCTGTGATTTGTTGGAGGATAGCCACAACTATTCCTATGGTGAGAACCAACCGCATAGAAGGAGCAAAGAGGTCTACGAAGTTTCCTTTGTCTTCATTTGCTTCCGAAGCAATCGCTAAAGTAATGTCCTTGATTTGTTTTTTGGCTACCTCTTCACTGGCCAATCGAGAAATGGTCTTGTAAGCTTCCTTCATTTCTCCATGCATAACACACCATCTCGGGCTTCTCGGAACAAAAAATAATCCCAGAAAATAAAGCACAGCCGGTAGGGTTTCTAACCCAAGCATCCATCGCCAGTTATTTTCATCAAACTTTAGGGCCAATGCCCACTCTGCATCACTTTTTCCTAATTGGAGAATCAGGTAATTGGTGAAAAATGCCAGCGAAATACCTATTACAATATTCAATTGGTTGAAAGAAACCATACGTCCCCGAAGTTGAGGAGGAGAAATTTCGGCAATGTACATGGGAGCTAAAATCAAAGATGCTCCAACACCAAAACCGCCAACCATCCTTGCTACTACTAGCCAAATGAAGGTGGGTGCCAAGGCAGATCCGATAGCCGAAATAGCATAAAGAATCGCTGCATACCTTAGAACTGTCCTTCTGCCAAGCTTATCACTTAATGGTCCAGCTAGCATCATAGCCAAAGTCGCTGTTAGTGTTAAGGATGCTACGGACCAACCTAGCTCTAAGGAGCTTAAGTTAAACTCTGGTTCAATGAATTTTACAACTCCTGAGATAACAGAAGCATCAAACCCCATTAAAAGTCCTCCCAGTGCTACTATAAGTGCAATAGAGACAATAGATGTGTTTTTATTTTTCACTTAAAAAGAGAAATGATACCTTCTAAGATGGGGAAAAAATTAGATATTACTCACCGGGGGAAGGTAACCTTAATATTCAGCCCTCCAAGGAATATTCTCGGGCAAGTAGTCCAATGGCATCAAATCTCCTACCTTTTCCCATGCCATGTATCCTTCGAAAAGTAAGCCAAATGTGTCAGAATACGTACCATTTGGGAATATTTCAAAATCAGAATTAAGCTGGTCGATTATGCTTTTTTGAAATGAAACATTCTTTGCATTCGCTGATCCTACATAATTTATTTCCTCATTTTCCTTAAGATAAGACACCTGAATCAAATCTTTAATCTCCAGAAAAACCCTTCCATCATCGGTTCGGCGAATGAAGGAGTCAGGGCTAATTTCAGTATCAATCAACTGACGGGCAAACTCAGGTAATTTTTCCTTATTGAGAAAATTAATTCTAAGTGAGTCTTTAACTTCTTGATTTTCTGATGCTGAGTATATTTTCTTCGCTTCATCAATCAACTCTTGAGACGGTCTTTCAGGGTTGGGTATTCTTCTGATTTCTTTGAAAATGTACCCTTGTTCTATTGCTTTCCCAAAGTATAGCGCTTGCATTAAATGCTGAATACTTCCGTAATAAGCCCGATCCCTATTTTTAATGACTCTTTTGAGCTTCCTATTATTTAAACTTTCGTCATTTCTGAATAGGGCATTACCACCATAAACAACTCTTCCCTCTTTTCTCGATAAACTAAACTGTTTCAGAATATAATCTATTTGGTACCCAAGGTTCTCATTCACAATTTTTAGAACCTCAGTTGAACTGACCACAAGCTCTCCTGGGCTGCTTTCTGCATTAAGGATCAATGATTCTTCATTAAGAATCTCTGTTTTTCTGGAATTAATTGAAGATCCTAGAAAGTTGTTTTTAAAGGTTTTAAGATTTCTATACCAGCTGGGATCCCTTTCCTCCTCTACCTGAATTTCCTCCAGCTCCTGTTCACTTTCCAAAAGTTCAACTCTGTAACCTTGTGGTGCTAATTGATTTGTATTGATAAAAAATGTAAGCGTTTCGTAGCCTAAAAGTCTCACGATGACTTCATAATTTCCATCAGGCACATCTATCTCAAACTCCCCCTCCAGATTAGCAACAGCCCCAAAAGTGGTATTATTCAAGTAAATCGTAACATAGGGAACCGGTGTTTTGGATTTGGCCTCTACCACTCGCCCATAGAATTTGTTTTGGGCGAAGGCCTGAAAAACAGGAAATAAAAAAAAGGCCAACAAAAGCGTTTTTAACAGTTTTGCTGGCCTTTTTTCTTTCATTGAGCTTTTATTTTTTCTTGGCAAATCGACCTCGTTTTTTCGGTTCCGGTTGGTTTTCAATTATTTCAACCGTCTCTTCATAAGTCAAATCTTCAGCTACTTTATCCTTTGGAATTTTATAATTCTTTTTTCCGAATTTGATGTAGGGCCCCCATCTACCATTTAGCAATTGGATGTCCGGGTTTTCGTCAAAGGTTTTGATATGCTTTTTGGCATCTGCCTCACGCTTTGCTTTGATTAACTCAATCGCCTCTTCCTCTGTTACGCTTAGGGGGTCATATTCCTTTGGAAGGGAAACGAAAGAACCGTCATGTCGGATATAAGGACCGAAACGTCCTATAGCTGCGACCATTTTTTTATCCTCAAACATCCCAACATCTCTAGGGAGCTTAAAGAGCTCCAAAGCATCCTCAAGAGTAATGTTTTCTATGAATTGACCTTTCTTGAGACTTGCGAATTTTTTATCCTCATCCTCGCTATCCCCAATCTGAACCAAAGGTCCGAACCTGCCTAGCCGGGCCGTGACTGGTTTGCCGTTCTCAGGATGCTTACCGATCAATCGACTGGATTTGATATCCTCTCTAGCTACCTGTTCGGTTTCCTCTACTTTAGGATGGAACTTACCGTAGAAGTTGTCGATCATATCCTGCCATACCACCCCTCCATGGGCGATATCGTCAAATTCCTTTTCTACTCTGGCTGTGAAATTAAAATCAATCACATTTGGAAAATGATCCACCAAAAAGTCATTTACCACCATGGCAATATTGGTAGGGAAAAGTTTATTCTTTTCCGCTCCTGTGATTTCTGTCTTTTTCTCTTCTTTGAATTTGCCTTCGGCAATCAACATTTCTACATAATCACGATCCTTACCGTCCCTTGATTCCTTAATGACGTAATCTCGTTTTTGTATAGTAGAGATGGTAGGTGCATAAGTAGAGGGTCGCCCTATACCAAGTTCTTCAAGCTTTTTCACAAGAGAAGCTTCGGTATATCTTGGGGCTGATCTGGTAAATGATTCTCGCCCTTTCATCTCTACTAAATCAAGGTTTTGACCAACCTGAATAGGAGGAAGAATACCCTTTTCTGACTTTTCATTCTCATCTTCCTCGTCGTCCGTATCCTCTAAATAAACTTTAAGGAATCCTTCAAACTTAATCACCTCACCATTCGCAACGAGCTTTTGGGGTTGATTTGAAATCCCAATGGTTACCGTAGTTTTCTCAAGTTTGGCGTCTGCCATTTGAGAAGCAATTGCTCTTTTCCAGATAAGCTCATATAGCCTTTGTTCGTTTCTGTCTCCTGAAGCCTGCAATGTAGAGAAATCGGTAGGTCTGATGGCTTCGTGAGCTTCCTGAGCACCTTCAGACTTGCTTTTATATTTTCTTGGCTTATGAAAATCATCACCATAAGCACTCTTAATCTCCTTCTCCGCAGAAGCCATAGCCTCATTTGAAAGGTTCAGGCTGTCTGTTCTCATGTAGGTGATCTTACCCGCTTCATATAGCTTCTGAGCAACAGACATAGTTTGAGCAACCGAAAAATATAACTTTCGGCTCGCCTCTTGTTGCATGGTTGAAGTAGTAAATGGAGGAGCAGGGGATTTCTTTGCAGGCTTTTTCTCAAGATTTTCTACGGAGAAATTGGCGTCGAGACATTTCTTTAAAAATTCTTCAGCTTCCTCTTTCGTCTCAAATTTCTTAGGAAGTTCTGCCTTAAAGCTTTTTCCATCAGCGGTAAAAATGGCTGTAATCTTAAAGCTGGAAACCGCTTTATGCTTTTCAATTTCCCGCTCACGTTCTACGATCAGTCGAACTGCTACAGATTGAACTCTTCCCGCAGATAGTCCTGTTTTTATTTTCTTCCAAAGTATAGGAGAGAGCTCAAAGCCCACTAATCGATCTAGGATTCTTCTTGCCTGCTGGGCATTCACTAAGTCATAGTCAATCCCTCTGGGATTTTCGATCGCCTTAGAAATTGCATTTTTCGTGATTTCCCTAAACACAATCCTTTTGGTGGACTCATCTTTTAGATTCAAAACCTCCTTTAAATGCCATGAAATGGCTTCTCCTTCACGGTCATCATCACTTGCCAGGTAGATTGTCTCTGCATCCTTAGCTAGTTTTTTTAGGTTTTTGATTACTTCCTTTTTGTCAGGCGTAACTTCGTAGGTCGGCTTGAATTTATTTTCCTTATCTATTGCTTTATCACCCTTTGGTAGATCACGCACATGGCCATATGAGGACACTACTTTAAAGTCTTTTCCAAGGTAACCTTCAATGGTTTTCGCTTTGGCGGGGGACTCGACTATTACTAGGTTTTTTGACATCTGTGCGGTTTTTTATTCCGGAATTTTATCCGATTGAACAAGCCAAAAATAGACGGCTTTGTTTTCTCCTCCAAATTAATAGTTCGCCGAGCAAAGGAATTGGATGAGTTTTTGATGCTTAAATCGTGTAGTTTATCTTAGATACAGGGAGTGAAAAAACTATTTTTATTAAGACACGGTGAGGCTGGTTTTGCAAAGACCACAGACTTCAATAGGGAATTGACACCTAATGGAATTCATCAATTGATCAAACTCACCCTTGAAGTTGCCAAGGAAGTTCCGAGTATTGATTATATGCTTTGTTCTACGGCGCAAAGAACCAGACAGACTGCTCAGGTCATTGAGGAAGGAATATCCATTACGGAGAAAGAATATCGTCAGGAGATTTACTCAGGGAAGTTGAAAGACCTTCTTTCGATGATCGAGGAATTACCGGAAAGGGTTAATTCATGTCTATTGGTAGGACACAATCCTATCATTTCTCTTTTATTAGCGCAGCTCACGGGATCGGATTACAGAAATATGTCTCCCGGGACTTTAGCAAACTTAGATTTAGAAGTAGCAGATTGGCAAATGATTGGAATGGATACCTGCTCCATTTCCTGGATTAAAAATTAAGAAGGCTTTCCGATGGGGAAAGCCTTCTTAATTTGTTTTAAACAAAAGTTTAAAAGTTTGTATCAGGAGCCTTTAGCTTCATCTTTTTAATCCAGATGTTTCGATACATAACGTCATATCCCTCAGCCTGTAGTTTTAATCCTCCTGGCCGATCAGTGATCCCTTTGCCACCGTCATTTCCACCATCCAATCCAGAGTTGGGTCCGCCCCAAACCTGCTGAATTTCTTTGTCTTCATGGATTTTTACTCCATTGAAATAAACTGTAGCTCTTGGTTTCTCGACCAGTTTCCCATCTTTGAATCGGGCCGCACGGAACATGATATCATACGAGTTCCATTTTCCAACGCCGTTGTAAGCTTCTTCTGAAGGAAGGTGCTCATTAATTAATGCCGCCATTCCATGAATTCCATAGTCGCCATCTAAAATCTGAACCTCGTAACGGTTTTGGAGATAAACACCAGAGTTGCCACCTTCTTCATTGATCAAAAATTCCACATGGGCACGAAAGTCTTCGAATTTATCCTTGGTTACAATATCTGCTGCACCGTAAAGCCCACCAGCTGCCGCAGGATCATTACTGCTAATCACGGGCTCTCCAGTAACCGGGTCTTTGGCATCCAACCATTTAATTGGCATTTCTGTGGAGAATCTTGGGCCTTCCCAATATTCCCAATGCTTATCAAGCATTTCGCGGGTGCCATCCATATATAGCTTTGCACCTTTTATGGGTTCTGCACCGACACCAATTTGGCTCCAAGCCGGAACGGTAAAAGAAATTAGAATAAGAGAAAATAAGAGTTTCGGGAAAGTATTTTTCATGGTTATCTACTGGGTTATTAACTTTAGAAAGTAATTTAAGGCTAGTGCAACAATTATTTAGCGTATTTTTTAATTTTATTACCTCAGAATTTTATAAAGCATGAAATGGCAGGGTAGAAGGAAAAGTACTAATGTGGAGGATCGTCGTGGCCAGAGTGCCGGACGCCCAGGTGGTGGTATTAACCCCTACCTTATTGTACCCCTGATTAAATTTCTCTTTTCAAAAACCGGACTGGTCATTGTAGGAATTCTGCTGGTCATCTCTTTCCTGACAGGAACGAATCCATTATCATTCATAGGGGGATTTGTAGGAGGTACAGGTGTTCCTACTGAAGTTGCTACAGACTACCAACCCAGCCCTGAAGAGGAATTAATGGCTGATTTCTGTGCCACCATTTTATATGATACTGAAGTGGTTTGGAGCAGTTTGATAGATAATTATGAAGAGCCCACGCTGGTGTTGTTTACAAATTCTGTCTCCTCGGCATGCGGAATGGCTTCAAGTGCATCGGGTCCTTTTTATTGTCCTGCGGACAAAAAGCTTTATATCGATCTCAGCTTCTTCAAAGAAATGGAAACTAAGCTAAATGCCCCGGGTGATTTTGCATGGGCGTATGTAATAGCCCATGAAGTAGGGCATCACATTCAAAATTTAATGGGGATAACCGATGAAGTGCAAAAATTGAGGGGTAGCGTGAGTCAAAAAGAGTACAATGAATATTCTGTCAGGCTTGAATTGCAAGCTGATTTTCTGGCAGGTGTATGGGCACACCATAGTCAGAAGACTGCGGCAATGATGGAACAAGGAGACCTTGAGGAGGCTCTTAATGCAGCAAATGCTATAGGGGATGACAGGTTGCAAAAACAAGCCACAGGAAGAGTGGTTCCAGATTCTTTTACTCACGGAACCTCCAAACAACGTATGGCTTGGTTTTCAAAAGGTTTTGCTACTGGAGATTTAAGTCAGGGAGATACATTTGGCCAGGCCGATCTTTAATTCTGTCTAAGCAAAAACCAGGCTTACACTTTTTATACCTAAGGCCAGGGTCATTAACCAAATCAAAACCCCAAAAATAAGCCCACTTCTTCTGGTGGCGTACTTTCCCAAGATCCCTTTTTGGGCTGAAAGCCAAAGTATCCAACCACTCACCAAGGGAAGCAATATTCCATTTGCCAGCTGTGCCGTGACTATTAGTTGGACCGGTGTGATTCCAAATGAAGAAAAAATTAAACCAAGAGAGACTGTAGAAATCATAACCCATCTCATGGGTTTTGAGGAGATATTTTGATCCCACCCAAATAATCCGCAAACCACCAGACCTGTGGCCAAAGGGGCTGTGATAGAAGAGGTGATTCCTGCTCCGAATAGGCCAATAGCAGTTAAATATTTGGCAGTTTTTCCTAAGGTTAATTCCAATCCTTTCGAAAGATCCACAACAGAATTGATCTCAGTACTGGGGTTCGAGGCTCCAACGACTATAATTGCCATTGAGACAATCCCACCTAGAACAACAGAAATCCAGATGTCTTTGCGCATAGCTCCTATTTCAGAAGCGGCTTCCCACTGCTTTTTTGCCAGGCTGGCGTAAAGAAAGAGATTGTAGGGTACCACGGTCGTTCCAATTATAGAGGCGATGAGCAATAGGTTTTCAGAGTTTACCCTTGGTATAAAGCCTTTTGCTAGAGTGGTAATTTCTGGTAAAACCATAAAAGCAGTGACCAAAAAGGAGACAGATAAAACGATGACTAGTCCGGTCAGTACGTTTTGCAGGGTTTTAAATGAACCATACCATAAAAGAGCAAGAGCCAGAACACCCGCCAGCAGGTTAGTTGGCTTGATGGAAAAGGTTTCAGGTATTACCTTTGTAGGGTTAATAATCACATCCAGACCAAGAGCAGCACCAGTAAGGTTCCCGGATTCATAGGCGGCATTTCCAAGGGCTATCGCCAGTAGTACCAAAGGAAGAGCAAACCACTTTAGTAGTATTCCCAAATCAGAATCTCTCAGGATTTCACTTAAATCTTTTTTTGTGATCACCCCAAGCCGTCCAGAGGCTTCCTGTAAAAAGCCGGTGATTAGGATGGAGATGAGCATAGCCCACATTAGACTGTATCCCCAGTTAACCCCAGCGAGTGTGCAAACTGTGACTGTGCCTGGCCCAATAAATGCGGCAGCCACGATGGGGCCTGGTCCGATGGATTTAAAAATTTCTTTGATGTTCAAGGACTCGATTTTACTAAAAATAGAAATTATGGTACAATCTCTGTTTAACTTATGATATTCTAAATTTTATTTATGTTGAAAAAGGCACTTCGAGTTATTGTCTTTCTGGTTTTAGCAGTAATATTTTTTCTGCTAACCCTTTATCGTCCGGATCTTTCTCCTGAGTACGTTCAGGAAAAATATCAAACTGCGGAATCCATATTTCTTGATGTAGATGGCCAGCAGGTTCATTTACGCCTCATGGGCGAAGGGGAACCTGTGATCTTGGTGCATGGGAGTTTTTCCTCTCTTCACACCTGGGACATCTGGCAAAAAGAATTAAGCCCATATTTTCTGACCATTTCTCTTGATTTACCAGGACATGGACTGACTGGACCAAGTGAGGGTAAGCATTACTCAGTGAAAGATTACAGCATTTTGATTCGAAGAATCGCTGAAAAATTGGATTTGGAAAGCTTTCATATTGCTGGTAATTCTATGGGAGGAGCAGTGGCCATGCAGCTTTCCAGTGATCATCCTGAACTGGTTAAATCCTTGAATTTACTGAATTCATCTGCAGCTCCTAAAGGGGTTGAGGAACCCAGAACATTGGATTCCAATGAAGATTCTGGAAGGGACGAAGCCTTTATTTTCAAGCTTGCCAGAAACCCTGTCTTTTCAAAGCTCCTTTTGAAGTGTACCCCAAAATTTCTTTTCCAAATGAATATGGAGCAGGTTTATTTTGATGAAACAAAAATTTCAGAGGCAGTGATTGATCGCTATTATGAATTAATGCTTCGTGAAGGAAATAGACAAGCTACACTGGATCGACTAATGGCTCCAAGGGAAACAACTATTGATTACGACAATCTGACTATGCCTACTTTAATTACCTGGGGGAAGTATGATAATTGGATACCCCTTCGAAATGGGCAAGCCTTGCAGACTTCTATTAAAGGGTCAAAATTGAAAGTCTTCGAAAATGCAGGACATGTACCCATGGAGGAGATTCCGACGGAATCTGTCGGAGAATATTTAGCTTTTTTAGGGGTAGAGATCAGAAACGGTTACTTTTCTTCCCCTAAACTGATTTCTTCAAATGAGTGATTTCTTACTGATTGCTATTCTTATTTTTCAAATTTTCATTCTGGTATTTCTAGTTATCAGATCAAGGAATAAGCAGTCCCAGAGGTTATTAAATGAAGATTTTGCCCTTTTACGTAGGGAAATAAGCGCGGAGCTAGCCTCACTAAGGAAGGAATCCCAAAGTAACCTTACCCAGCAATTTGCTCTGGTTTTGGATAGTTTGGACAGGAATTCGAGAAATCAGTCAGATGGGTTAAAGGATTTTGGAAAGCTCTTCCAGCAAAACGTTGAGTCACTAAATAAAGCCCAAAAGGAAAAGCTTACAGAATTAAATCAAAATCAGAGAGACCTTTTAAGTTCCACAGAGCTACGCCTGGAAAAAATCAGAGAGACTGTGGATGAAAAGCTTCAGAAGACTCTGGAAGCAAGGCTAGGTCAATCCTTTGAAATGGTAAATAAACAACTCCAAGCGGTTCAGCAGGGGTTGGGTGAGATGCAGAATTTGGCTCAGGGAGTAGGAGATTTAAAAAAGGTTCTAACCAATGTTAAGTCAAGAGGGATTCTGGGTGAGTTTCAGCTTCAGGCAATTTTGGAGAATGTAATGAGTCCAGAACAATATCTCGTAAACACTTCAGTTCTTCCCAATAGCAGGGAGCGGGTAGAATTTGCGATTAAGATGCCAGGAGATAATCATCCGGTTCTATTGCCCATTGATTCTAAATTTCCACAAGAATCTTATCTCCGCTTGGTTGATGCTTATGAAAGCACTGACAATCAATTGATTAATGCTTATCGGCTCGAGTTATTTCAAAGTGTAAAGAAAGCAGCTTCTGATATTCGCAATAAGTATGTTCAGCCTCCGCATTCTACTGATTTTGCGATCTTATTTCTGCCCATGGAAAGCCTGTACGCGGAACTCCTTCGTGAACCGGGATTTGTCCAGAAAATTCAAATGGATTATCAGGTGGTCATCACAGGTCCCACCACTTTGACGGCTTTGTTGAATAGTTTACAGATGGGCTTTAAAACTTTGGCCATTCAAAAAAGAAGCTCTGAAGTCTGGCAAATTCTAGGAGCTGTGAAAACTGAATTTTCCAAGTTTGGAGATCTTTTGGATAAGACTCAAAGAAAATTGAATGAGGCGAATTCCGAACTTGATAAGCTAATCGGAACCAGGACAAGGGCTATTCAGAGGAAGCTAAAAGATGTGGAGGAAATCACTGAAGATGAACGCTCTAAGCTTCTAGATTAAGATTTGTTAATTGCTGGCGCACAATGAATTATTGGGTCATGATCATGGTTTTGTCTCTGAAATCAAAAAGAAACTGTTCAAAGTCTTATTGACATTGATAAAGATGTTAATTTTGGCTTCGAAATAGTACAATCCTACATGGGGCAGAATATAGTAATTGCAGGTTCAGGGGATATGGGATATCATTTGGCTGAGCAATTAAGTTACGATGATAAGGACATCATCCTTATAGATACTGACAGAGAGGTATTGGATTATGTCTCTTCAAAGCTGGACGTTTTAACCGTCCAGGGAGACGCAACCTCCTTTGAGGTTTTGCAGAGAGCAGATGTAGCCAATGCAAGTATGGTTTTGGCTGTAACAACCTCAGAGAAAACCAATCTCGTAACAGCCGTATTAGCTAAGCAGCTTGGTGCAAAGCGTGTAATGGCGCGAGTCAGAAATCACAGTTACCTGAACGAAGAGAATATCAAGTATTTCGAGAATATTGGAATTGATAATCTAATTTCTCCAACCATGCTCTGTAGCCGGGAAATCTTCAATATGATTGAGAATTCCAGTTTTACTGAGGTCTTCGATTTTGGAGGTGGAAAGCTGAATATTGTTGGGATCACCTTGGATAAATCCAATGCTCTTGTGGATCAAAGGATTATGGATATGAGTTCTGATCCTATTTTCGATGATATTAGAATCATAGCAATTTTAAGAGATCAAAAGACAATTATTCCAAGGGGAAGTACCATTATTCGAAATGGGGATCACGTTTTCTTTATTTCGAATAAAAAGAATACGGAAAGTGTTCTGGAATTGGTAGGTCAGAAAAAGGTAGCAGTAAAGAATGTAATGATCATCGGAGGCGATGATATGGCTCTCACCACCGCTTTAAGGCTTGAAGACAAATTCAGAGTGACCTTGGTGAATAAAGACAAGGAAAGGTGTAAATGGCTTGCTGAGCATCTGAAAAACACCCTCGTAATTACAGGTGATTATAAAAATATCGAGCTTTTAATCGAAGAGGGCCTCGAGCAGATGGATGCCTTTTTAGCTTTGACGGATTCTTCTGAAACCAATATTATCACCAGTCTTTCCGCAAAAAATCATGGGGTTTACAAAACCATAGCCCACGTGGATACTCGTGAGTATATCCATATTTCCCATAGTATCGGGGTGGATTCCCTGATCAATAAAAAATTGGTAGCTGCCAATGAGATCTCTCGCTTTCTTAAAAAAGGTACCGTAGAAGCGGTGTCTGGAATTTATGGGGTGGATGCGGAATTTATTCAGTATAGTGTTTGTAAAAATAACAGACTCACAAAGCATCCTTTGAGAGATCTTCATATCCCTGATTCAGCCATTGTGGCGGGTGTAATCCGAGGCGAGGAAGTGTTCATCCCGGATGGAGATTTCAATTTGCAGCTAAATGATAAGGCCATCGTTTTGGCATTGCCACAAGCAAGGAATACCTTGGAAAAACTTTTCCATTAACACATGATTCATTTCAAGGAAATTGCGAAGATCATGGGAGCCCTGATGGTGCTCATTGGTCTATTGATGCTTCCGGGGGCAGCCTTTTCCTTACACTATGGTGAGACCATTTTTCCCATAGTTGTTTCCGCATCAATTTCGCTTGTTATTGGCTTGATTCTCTTTTTCTCCTTTTCGAAGGATGATAGGAATATTAGAAAAAGGGAAGGCTACCTGATTGTGTCCTTGAGTTGGTTGGTAATGGCAATTTTTGGAATGCTGCCTTATCTTCTAAGCAAAGAAATTCCTTCTTTTTACGATGCGATTTTTGAGACCATGTCAGGTTTGACTACTACTGGAGCCTCGATTCTGACAGATATTGAAGCCATGCCTAAAGGCCTTCTTTTCTGGCGAAGTATGACTCAATGGATTGGCGGTTTAGGAATCATCGTACTTACGGTGGCTATATTTCCACTGTTGGGAATTGGAGGCATTGAGCTTTTTGTAGCGGAATCTCCTGGCCCAACATCAGATAAAGTTCATCCGAGAATCTCAGAAACAGCGAAAAGACTTTGGTACGTCTATGTAGGACTCACTCTTCTTGCAATGCTTTTATATTGGGCTGGAGGTATGACATTTTTTGATGCCATCAATCATGCATTGACTACTTTGGCCACAGGTGGATTCTCGACCAAAAATGCCAGCATGGCTTTCTATGACTCGGCCTTTATCCAGTATACTGCCATCTTTTTCATGTTCCTGGCCGGTACTAACTTCACGGTGATCTACTTTGGACTTCTTGGTAGGTTTAAAAGGGTATTTCGAAGCGATGAGTTTAAAACTTATGCTTTTTTCCTTCTCGGTATTTCGGTTATTCTGTATTACCCCATTGCCCAAAGGGCAGATTTCTCTGGAGAGGAAGCATTTAGAACTTCTCTTTTTCAAGTGGTTTCCCTAATTACAACAACAGGCTATGTGACAGATGATTACACCCAATACGGTCAAGGCGTCACTTTTTTATGTTTCATGCTTTTATTCCTAGGGGGCTCAGCGGGATCCACCGCTGGTGGGATTAAGTTTGTGAGACACCTGACTTTTATAAAAAATTCCTGGTTGGAATTTAAGCGATTGATCCATCCTCGGGCTGTAGTGCCTCTTCTAATCAATGGGGATAGAGTAACTACACGGATCATTACCCACATCATGAACTTCCTCTTAATTTATCTACTCACTTTCGTTCTTGGAGCATTAGTGATGTCACTGATCGGTTATGATTTACCCACTTCATTAGGGGCAGTAGCAACTTCACTCGGAAATGTAGGACCGGCAATTGGACAGGTGGGGCCGGTAGATAACTTTAGTTTTTTCTCTCCTTTCGCAAAGGTCTTTTTGTCCTTTATAATGCTTCTGGGGCGACTTGAATTGTTCACCATCTTGATTTTGTTCACTCCTTTCTTCTGGAGAACAAATTAATCCTGTACGCTGAATTCTGCCTGAATCTTGGCGATTCTATCTTCAATGCTCTCGGATGAAATGCTGGTTCGGCTCAGACGATCCACCATGATAGGGAAGGAGAAGGGCGTAAATTGTACAGGTTTTCTTATTTCTATTTTCTGATTATTGATCTTTGAAAGCGCATCAAACATTTTATTCTCCTCCATTTGATCATTTATGGCTTCATTTTGGGCTTGACGCAAAAGGAGATTATCAGGGTCATATGTTTCAAAAACCTGGAATAACAGGCTGGAATTGGATTGAATGTGCTTGAATGTCATGGGTTTTCCAGGATACCCCTGAAATACCAATCCGGATATCCCTGCAATTTCTCTGAATTTTCTCCTGGCCATTTCGCTTTCGTTTACACAGGCCAGAATGTCTTCTTTCATATTTTTGGTAGTGAAAAGATCCTCTGCGAGCAATTCCTCGATATCCAGATAGGTGTCTGAAAGGAGCTCAAACCCATAATCATTCATAGCAATACTGAAAGAAACAGGATAGCTCACTGAGATTCTGTAGGCAACCATGGCACTCATCAGCTCATGAATCATTCTTCCTTCGAAAGGATAAAAGAAGAGATGGTAACCTTCTTTAGACTGATGTGATTCAATAAGAAACTGATCTTTATCCGGGACTATGGATAGCTTTGACTGTAAGTCAAGAATAGGTAAAACCTGCTTCACTTCTTCAGAATTGCTGATTCCCATATTGTACTCTACCAGAATATCCCGAATCTTATCTGCTAGTTTCGAAGACAAAGACATCCGCGCTCCCATCCAACTCACGACATTATTTGACTTCTTATCGGAGACCTTAACAATAGCACTCATATCCTTAATCTGTAGAAGCTCAAGACTCCTGCCAGCAAAGAAAAAGCGATCGCCAATTTTTAGTTTTGTAATGAAATACTCCTCGACAGATCCCAGATACATCCCATTTTTAAACTTCACTTTCAGCGAAGCTTCAGAAACGATGGTCCCCATAGAAAGTCGGTGCTTCATAGCAATTTTTCTATTGTTGACTCTGTAAAGCCCATCTTCCATGATTTCTACCTTTCGGAAATCCTCATAGCTGCTAAGGGATTCACCACCTAGAGTGATAAAGTCCAGCGCCCATTTCATTTCCCTGCTGCTTAGCTTTTCATAGGCATGGGTGGATTTTATAATAGGGTAAACTTCCTCTGGTCTGAATCCTTCTCCCACAGCCAAAGTGACTAAAAACTGGATCAAGACATCATAGCAAAGAGTAGGGGAGCTTTGGGACTCCATATCTTTATCTTCAATGGCATTTCGTAAAGCTGAAGCTTCTATTAACTCAAGGGCATTGGTAGGAACAAAATATGCCTCTGAAGGCAATCCGGGTTGATGCCCTGCACGACCAGCTCTTTGCATAAACCTGGAAACCCCTTTAGGGCTTCCCACTTGAATCACCCTATCCACCGGTCGGAAATCCACCCCAAGATCGAGACTCGAGGTGCAAACCACCAACTTAAGTTTCCCCTCATGCAATGCATTTTCTACCCAAGCACGAACTTTCATATCCAGAGAACCGTGGTGCATGGCTACCCAACCCGCCCAATCAGGTCTGGCTTCAATTATTTTTTGATACCAAATTTCAGTTTGTGATCTGGTATTCGTGAATAGCAACCCAGACTGACCTTCTTCAATGATCGGGATTACTTTATCTAGCATTCGGATTCCTAAGTGACCCGTCCAAGGATACTTTTCGATCTCATCCGGGTAAACCGAATGAATGATAATTTCCTTTTCAATTTCAGCCTTGACAATATTTAGAGGGAGTTTATTTCCTAGTAGAACTTCACCTGCATTTTTTAGATTTCCCAAAGTGGCAGAAATTGCCCAACGCTTAAACTTATTAGGGCAAATAGCTTGAATGTAGCTCAATGCCAGTTGGACCTGAACTCCACGTTTATTTCCCACTAGTTCATGCCATTCATCAACAATGACTGCTTCGATATTTTTAAAAAGCCTTTTATGGTCCTTTTGTGCGATCAGCACGTGCAGTGTTTCAGGCGTAGTAATCAGGCATTCAGGAGGGTTTCTTTTGATTTGATTGCGGGTTTTTGGATCCGTATCTCCATTTCTCACCTGAACCTTCCAAGGCAACCCTACGGTCTCACAAACTTCCTGCATGGCAAGCTGAATGTCCTGTGCCAAAGCTCTCAACGGCGAAACCCAAATAATTTGAATTCCATTTTTTCTGGGCTTTTGCCAGTCTTCAGGGTGTTTTAGGATATAACTCAAAATTACAGGAAACCAAAGGGCCAGGGTTTTGCCAGATCCCGTGGGAGCATTTAATAGCCCTGATTTCCCATCCAGATATTGTTGCCATGCCTTAATTTGAAAGGGAAAAGGTTTCCATCCTTTTGAGCGGAAATACTCAAGGGCAACTTCAAATCTTTTATCCTCCATAAAGATTCAGCATGTCTTTCAGATCTTCAAGGCTATTCGCTTCCTCCTTTGGTTTATCCTTTCTCCAGCGGGAAATTCTTGGAAATCGAAGAGCAATTCCACTTTTATGCCTCGAGCTTTTTTGAATTCCTTCAAAAGCAATTTCGAAAACCAACTCGGCCGTTACTGTTCTCACAGGCCCAAATCGCTCTCTTGTATTCTTCTTTACAAAAGCATCTACTTCTCTCATCTCGGCATCTGTAAGTCCAGAATATGCCTTGGCGAAGGGCACCAAAGCGTCACCGTCCCATACGGCCAGTGTATAATCAGAATATAAATCTGCTCTTCGACCATGTCCTTTTTGAGCATAGATCATTACTCCGTCTATGGTCAGCGGATCAATTTTCCATTTCCACCAACCTCCTCTTTTTCGTCCCGCTTCATAACTTGAGGATTTCTCCTTTAGCATGAAGCCTTCTGCAAAATACTTTCTGGACTCTTCCCTAAGATCCTTCAGCTCTTCCCAGCTTTCACCGACGATAGGAGAAGAGATTTCAAGATTTGGATGAGGGTTTTGGATAACTAGATTTTCTAGGGTTTGCCTTCTTTGGTGTAAGGGCTTTGATCGAAGATCTTTTCCATCAAACTCCAAAAGGTCGTAAGCTAGAAGACTAATTGGGGCATCCTGGAGTAGTTTTTTGCCGACTGTTTTTCTCCCAATTCTCGTCTGAAGCAGGTTAAAGGGTAAAGGGCCTCCATCCCGAAAAGCCAAAATCTCTCCATCCAGGACCGTTCCGTTAGGTAGGCTTTCTCCGAGACTGACGAGTTCAGGAAATTTATCGTTTACCAATTCCTCGCCTCGGCTCCAAACAAATACTTCATCGCTCCTTTTTATTAATTGACCGCGGATTCCATCCCATTTCCATTCTACTTGCCAATCCGAAACAAGCCCCAAGTCCTTAACATCTTTTTCCAATGGATGAGCGAGGAAAAAAGGATAAGGCTTAGATAAATCTTTTTTGGAACTATCCGTACTCAGCAATTCTTCATATGTAATCTCCGCTGGATTCCAGTCTCCCATCAGACAGTGGGACACTGTTGATTTTTCCATTTCTAAATGACCAGATAGAGCTTGGGTGATGAGATTTTGAGAAACCCCAATTCTAAATCCTCCTGTGAGAATTTTATTGAAAATAAAGCACTCAGTTTTATTCAGTTTTGACCAGGCAGATAGAATTTTTTCTTTCTTTTCCGCTTCTTCTTTATCACTTAAGTCCATTAGATACCTAATCCATTCTGCTAAGGCTAGATCTGATTTTGTACTTGGGTGTGGTAAAAGTAGGGCGATTGTTTCAGCAAGGTCGCCTACTGTGTGGTAAGATTCTTCAAATAGCCAGTGGGGAATTCCGCTTTTTTCAATGCACCATTCTCTCAATTGATTGGTTTTTACTTGTCTTTTGGGTCTTCGATGAGTGAAAAGGGCGATTGCCCAGACCTTATCCTCATTACTTGCCTCATCAAAAAATTGCGTCAAGGCTGTGATTTTATCCTTGGTTTTATTGGATACGTCAAGTGCTGAAATTAGTTGTGCAAAGTGTAGCATTCGATTAAAATTACCCCCTTTTTAAGAATTTGTTTTAATTTTTGAACAAATTGGAAGGGCAAATGAACAGCTTTGCAAAGCTTTGCGTTTATAATAGTATGAATAGATTAAAATGTTTTCTCCTAGTTCTCTTAAGCCCGATGGTGTTCATGGCTTGTGATAGTGATCCAGATCCAGATCCCGTAGCAAATTCATTACGATTTGAGCTATTTCAAAGCAGTGATTTTGAATACAATGGAATACTGGAGGTAGTTGAACTGAAGGACGGAAATCTCGAGCTCAATATCAGTTTGACAGGGGCATCTGCACCAGGAGTTTCATTTCCCGCTCATTTGCATTTCGGTGCTTATGACGCGCCGGTGGCTGAAATAGCTTATATGCTAAATCCCGTTGGCGGTAGCACACTAGAAAGTTCGACGAGGTTAAGCACTTTAACCGATGGGGAGAATCTTTCTTTTGAAGACTTCAAAAGCTTTGACGGACATATAAAAATTCATCTGGCAGCTGATGGTCCCGATTATGAAACTATTTTAGTTTCAGGAAATATCGGTATGAATTATACGGCAGGAATGGGTATAGATGTCAATAAAATCACGCTTTGTTCACCAGAGTGATTGACACTGGTTAAAAAAATTAAGGCAACCAATCGGTTGCCTTTTTTTGTATCAGTTGTATTCAACCGGAAAAGTTAAATCTAAATCAGTTCGTCCACCTGCATCCTCAAAATTCTGAAAATTAGGATCGTCTGCTCCGGGCCAATCTTTATTTAGTTCATAGCGCAAAACTATGCGCATCTGCCCTGCAAAAATGGAAGTAAAAGAAACGCTCACATCACCATCCAAGCCGATCTGATCATCATTGTAAGAATAATTCATTGTGGCCGAGGACCCTATTAAAGTAGAGCCTAAGAAGAAAAACTGGTAATCTTCCGGATCGTTAAGAATCTGGGCATTGATGTCAATATTGTCTCTTGTATCTGTGAGCTGCAGTCTAAGTCTATAAGACTTTCCTTCATCGATTCTGATGGTTTCTAGTGGAGTCTGATTGATTTCAATTCCGTTGGGATTAGATGCACTGAAAGTCAGAGTTGTTCCCGTTGGGTTTCCCATATCATCCAATTCCTCGAAGTTCAGCTCCAAATCCGTAATGGTACCTCTGACAGGCTGAATAGGAGCAGGGTCATCACTATCACAACCAATCAATGTAAAAATTGAAAGGCCTAGTATAATAAGCCCAATTTTTCTCAAATAGATCATGCTCTAGATTTGTGTTAGAAGTTCAATTTTTAACCCAACCAAGAACCCCAAGGAATTCTAGAAAGAACTAAAACCAAGCCAATGGCATATGCCATGTAAATGCTTCTAAACTTGGCTCTGGACAAGGAAATCTTTTTGGCTCGAATATATCCTATGGAAATAATTACAATCGCCAAAATGTTAATGAGAGGATGCTCCAAAGCAGTGAGCCTGGCTGCAGAGTTAGACATAGTGCCTTCTGATGTCAACAGCTGGAAACCTAGCGGACTCACGAAATACAAAATCAATCCGACCAACAATTGGATGTGAGAAAGAATGAACGCAACCATAGCTATTTTTCTATCCTTCTCGGTGAATTCTTTACCACTGAGAGACCCAAAAAGGGCATAGATGAAGACAATCGCTAAAGCAAGCAAGGCTAAATACGCTACTCCTGAATGTAAATGAAGAAGGCCGGTATACATGTTGTGTTTTGTTGAAAGGTGAGGTTCTTGTTATATTTTATCAATCTTGGCCTATTCTACATAGAGAACAAGCCCTTTTAGATATTCGGTTTCGGGGTGATATATATTTACCGGGTGATCAGCTGGTTGGCTTAATTGATGTAGAATTTTAATGCCACGTTTCGATTCTAAAGCTGCCGCCACGATGGTGTTTCTGAATAAAGCCTTATCCACCACTTGGCTGCACGAAAAGGTAAACAAGATTCCCCCTGTTTTGATTTTTTTCAGGGCTTCTAAATTCAATCTTTTATATGCCTGAACGGCATTGTGTCTGGCTTTCATGTTTTTAGCGAAAGCGGGTGGATCCAAAACTATCACATCAAAATCATTTCCTATCTCCCGGATATATTTGACCACATCTGCTTGGATAGATTTGTGAATGCCTTTGAACTCAGGATTCAATTCAAGGTTTTCTTCAGTCAATTTGATAGCACTTTCTGAAATATCAACGGAATGAACCTCACTGGCACCCGAGAGTAGGGACATAACTGAAAAGGCGCCGGAATAGCAGAAGGTATTTAATACTTTCTTTCCTCTGGAATACTCTCCGAGCAAAGCCCGATTCTCTCTTTGATCAATGAAAAATCCGGTTTTCTGACCTTTTTCCCAATCTATCTTGTATTTGCAGCCATTTTCTACTACCAGGTCTGTTTTTGGTTCGCCAAGGAGAAACCTTTTTACTTCATGCTGATACTCTCTGGGCAAAACGTCCTGACTTTTATCGTAAACAGCGTGAAGCCTTTCAGATAGACCATTTTTTAAAGCTTTAGCGATAGCTTCTCTGTATTTGAGTAAAGCCGGATCATGGCACTGAATCACAGCTGTCCCGTTGTAAAAGTCGATGATTAATCCTGGTATGCCATCGCCCTCACCATGAACCAATCTAAAAACGTTGGTTTTTTCGGAGTCTAATAACCCTACTTTCTTTCTGTGTTGAATAGCTGCAGAAATCTTTTGGTCCCAAAATCCCTGATCAATATTGATATCCTCAAAACTGAGGATTCTGACCATGATAGAGCCTTTAGCATAGTGGCCAAGACCCAAAAACTCATCCCGTGATGATAAAACCCTGACCAAGTCCCCCGAGGAGAGTGTTGGATCTTTGTAGGAAATAGCCCCTGAAAACACCCAGTGGTGACGCCTTCTGAGAGAAATCTCCTTGCCTTTTTTAAGTTTTAATTCGGGAATCGAGTCCATCCGCTAATTGAGTCTATGCGTACATTTCTTCACGAACAGACTTTACCTGCTCACTTTCCAAATAATCATCATATTCCATCCTTCTATCGATGGTTCCTTTTGGAGTGAACTCAATAATTCGATTTACGGAAGATTGTACAAAAGCATGATCATAGGAGGACATTAGAACTGTTCCATTAAAATCTACCACCGCATTGTTGAAAGCTGTGATGGATTCAAGATCAAGGTGATTGGTTGGCTCATCCATTACCAAAAGGTTAGGGTTCTGCAGCATCATTCTTGAAATCATGCATCGAACCTTTTCTCCACCAGAAAGGACTGATGACTTCTTAAAAGTTTCTTCACCCGTGAAAAGCATCCTCCCAAGAAAAGTTCTCACATAAGCTTCCTCTTGATTATCAGAGTATTGGCTTAGCCAATCGATAAGATTTTGATCGTTATTGAAAAACTTAGAATTATCATTGGGAAGATAGGCCTTATTGATAGTGACTCCCCATTTAAAACTTCCACTTTGCACAGGAATTTCCCCCATTATCGTTTGGAAGAATTTATTTACAGCCTGTTTGGTTTTTGAAATGAAAGCGATTTTGTCGCCTTTGTCGACCATGAGGTTCACATCCGTAAAGTAGGTAACCCCATTTTCAATCAGTTCCAGATTTTCTGTCATAAATATCTGATCACCGGCTTCTCTTTCGGGCTTGAAAATAATCCCTGGATATTTCCTTGTTGAAGGCTCAATATCATCAACATTAAGCTTTTCGAGCATTTTCTTCCTTGATGTGGCTTGCTTTGATTTAGCTACATTCGCCGAGAAACGATCAATAAAGGCTTGAAGCTCCTTTCTTTTTTCTTCCGCCTTCTTATTCTGATCTGCTCTTTGCTTTAGCGCTAGCTGAGAGGATTCATACCAAAAGGTGTAGTTTCCAGAATAAATCTTAATCTTCCCAAAGTCAATATCTACGATGTGGGTTGACACGGCATCCAAAAAGTGTCTATCGTGAGAAACTACGATGACAAGATTTTTGAAGTTCACAAGGAAATTCTCCAACCAAACGATGGTTTCAGCATCCAGGTCATTTGTAGGTTCATCAAGTACTAGAATATCAGGATTTCCGAACAAGGCTTGAGCCAAAAGGACTCTTACCTTTTGGTTACCAGCAAGTTGACTCATAGGCTGATAGTGCAGGTCTTCAGAGATTCCTAGGCCCGACAATAAAGCTGCTGCATCAGACTCAGCATTCCAACCATCCATTTCAGCAAATTCAGCCTCTAATTCTGACGCTTTGATCCCGTCTTCTTCAGAGAAGTCAGGTTTCATGTAAAGATCATCTTTCTCCTTCATGATGGAGAAAAGCTTTTTATGCCCCATCAGAACCACTTTAAGCACTTCTATATCTTCGTATTCGAAGTGATCTTGCTTCAGTACAGCCATTCGCTGACCTGGAGTAATATTTATGGATCCTGTAGTGCTGTCCTGTTTTCCTGATATGATTTTCAGGAAAGTGGATTTACCCGCTCCATTTGCTCCGATTACTCCATAGCAGTTACCTGGAGTGAATTTTAAATTAACATCTTCGAATAGGGTCCGCTTACCGAATTTTAAGGAAAGATTATCTACTGATATCATTGATTTTTCTTGCTCTAAAATGAGCCGCAAAGATAGAAATTAAATTCTATCCCCTGAATTTAAGAAGGTCTTTCAGGTTCTATTTCTACTATCCTTTTGCGGTTTTAAGCTATTTTCTAAAAGGGGTTAATTATATTAAAATCTTCAAAGCTAAACACCCCTGAATGAGGAAACTTCTACTTGCATTTCTTTTCACTTTTTTAATTAGCAGTTTACAAAATATTGCCTTTGGTCAACTCTCGACGGTTGGAAAGGAGTTTTGGGTGGGTTTTATGGATAATAACCGGATACTTCCGGATGCTCCTGATCAGGCAGTAATTGTTATCTCTGCAAATGAAGATGCAAGCGGTACCATAGAATATCTTGGAAGAACCATAGACTTTGATTTGCAGCAGGGCCAGCAGTTCACCCATGTGGTTCCATCCACTGAGGTAGACTTGCTCCACCGGGTCAGCGGATTAAGGGAGAATAAGGGGGTCTATATTTTATCCAATGGAAAAGTCGCCGTTTATGCTTTTAATGAGCGATTTAGGAGTGCAGATGGAACTGTGGTGTTGCCGATAGGAGCTCTGGGAAAAGATTACAGAATTACCTCGCATTATGAGGTGCTAACCGGAGTTAATTATAATGGCAACATAAATGATGAGAGTCAACTTCTTGTGATTGCTACCGAGGATAATACCAATGTGGAAATCACACCCACCGTAAACACTCTAAGCGGTGGCACAGCAAATGTGCCTTTTACCATTTCTCTTGATCGGGGTCAAAGTTACCAGCTCAAATCAAAATCGGATATGACAGGAACCCGTGTTAGAGTGGTTGGGGATAATGCAGATGATTGTAAAAGGATTGCTGTTTTCGGTGGAAATAAATGGACTTCTGTTGGTCAATGCGGTGCCGCAAATGATAATCTCTTTCAGCAGGCTTACCCTGTCAACACATGGGGTACTTCCTTTGTGCATGTAGCACTTTCGGGAAGAACTTCAGGTGAGCTTGTCAAAGTTTTGGCTGCTGAAGATGGAACCGAAGTATTTGTGGATGGGACAAGCCGAGGAACCATCAATGCAGGAGAGTTTCTTTCTTTAGAGTTTGGAATCAATCAGTCAGCAGGAATAGAAACAAGCAAACCAAGCTCCGTGACCATGTTTGCGAAGAGTCAGGAATGTAATCAGCCAAATGCTCCAAACTATGAGAATGGGGATCCCTTTATGATTTCTTACAGCCCAAATGAGCAGCTGTTAAAGTCCATTCGATTCAATGCCTTGGATTTGCCATCCATTGTTACCCATTATGTCAACGTAGTAGTGAGTACTGCGGCTGCCCCTCAGACCATTTTGGATGGCCAGAATGTGGGAGGAAGGTTCTCTCCTTTACTTAGTGATCCATCCCTTTCATATGCAAGGATGAATATTTCCCAGGGCGTTCATCAATTGTCCAATCCGGAAGGTTTCACGGCCTATGTTTATGGATTTGGATTTTTGGAATCTTATGGATTTGCTGTTGGCGCCGCTTTGGATAATTTAAATTTTGAGACTGAGGCGGCTTATGAATTTGAAGTAGATGGTATAAATGTGGCCTGCTTGAACGAAGAGGCAGAATGGTCAATTGTTTCTGAGAATCCCGATTACACCTATTTTGTTTGGGATTTTGGAGATGGGAGCGACCCGGTTGTAGGTCAAACAGTAACCCATATTTATTCTGAGCCGGGTACTTACCCAGTCAGTGTAAGTGCGGCTCTAAGCCCAAATACATGTGAGGAGCAGGAGAATATTGATTTCGAAATTGAAGTGAATGAACTTTCTGCTGAATTGTTTGGTGAAAGCAGCGTTTGTCCTGATATCGAGGAGGTCATTTACAAAATTGGAGAAAAGGAGAACATAGGTTTGGTGGAGTTTGAAGTAGAAGGAGGGACCATCCTGGAGAACTATGGTGATTCTATTTTGGTGGCCTGGGGGCCAGCAAATCCAAATGCGAGAGTTATCGCCAAACCATTTGCGGAGAATGGCTGTCCAGGTGATGAAATAATCCTCGATGTTTTAATCAACAATCAACTGCAAGCTTCCTTGCCTGAAGGGCCCCTTGATATATGTTTTGATCCCGCAGTATCTCATTTTTATCAAGTAAGCAACCCAGTGGGCGGAAGATTTTATGATTGGGAAATTGAAGGTGGAGAAATTTTGAGTGGAAACGGTACTTCAGAAATTGAGGCAATTTGGAACAACCCAGGAATAACCGGCAGAATCAGATATACGGTTTCTAGTCTCGTAGATGAAAGCTGTGAGGGGGTCTCTGATTTTATAGATATTAATGTGACAGAAGAATTTATTGCCACTGTTTCGAATGACCCTTTATTGCTTTGTAACGGAGATTCTAATGGAACAATTGAAATCGATGTTCAAGGAGGGGTCGAACCATATTCTTTTGAATGGGAACATGATGGAAGTTTAGATTCAGGAACTGCTGAAAACCTTTCTGCAGGTTTTTATACAGTCAAAGTGATAGATGCAATTGGATGTGAGAGGTTAATTTCAGACATAGAAGTGATTGAGCCTGAGGCTATGGCTATTGCATCAATAGCTTTTGAGGGAACAAGCTGCTTTGGTAAGGCAGATGGTACATTGGATTTGCAAATTACCGGAGGAGTCGCTCCTTACTCCATTGATTTCAGAGATGGTATTAATTCATCAGGCTCGGTAAATTTCACCGATTTAGAGATGGGTGTTTACAATTGGGACGTAGTGGATGCCAATGGCTGTATAATTCTAGTGGAATTTGAAATAACCTCACCGGCACCGCTTGAAGTGGATGTTCGGTTGGAAAGGCCGGCTTGCCCTGGTGGATTTAATGGAGAGCTCATTGCCATCCCTACAGGTGGCAATGGCCCATATGTTTATAGCTGGGATGAAGGTTCCAGTGGTGCAAACCTGATTGGATTGGGTAGAGGCCAGTATGAAGTTTCTGTGCTTGACAGCGATGGTTGTGTGAGTTTGGGAAGAGGCCGTGTGGTAGAAAGAGCACCTCAGATAAGGATGCCTACCGGCTTTGATCCAAAAAATAATGCTCCATTATATCAAGGTGTTTCAAATTGTGAAGTAATCTTCCAAATTTGGATTTATGATCGTTGGGGTCAGCTTATTTACACCGGCAATGAGGGGTGGGATGGTCAGATAAATGGGAATGATGCTCCCACTGGGACGTATTCTTATATGGTTTCATACTCATATACTATAGAAGAAGTCCCGCAAACACAACAAAAACGTGGAACATTCACTTTAATCAGGTAAAACAGTTAGTGTTTAGAATTTGATGTGAAAAAGCGCCTGATAAAATATGTTTTTCTTTTTGGGCTAATTATCCTGCCACAGATAATTTCCGCACAGGTTTCGACCATTGGGAGGGAATTTTACATCGGTTTTATGGATAATAATCGACGAGATTCTCAGCCTGATCGTGTTGTGATATTCATGACGGCTGTGGAGAAAGCAGCAGGAACCATCCAGACACCAAGACAAACAATAACTTTTGATCTGGAGGCTGGAGAACAGTTGATTCAAGAGTTTGATGGAGATGGAGAAGGATTGATCCATAGAGGAAGCGGTGCTGTAGACTTTAAGCCTTTAACCATTACCAGTTCAGGTGATCTTACGGTTCACGCCTTAAATGGGAGGGAGTATAGTTCAGATGGTACGGTGATTCTACCCTTGAACTCTCTGAGTTCTGAATATATGGTAATGGCTCATTATGAAAATTTTCCACCCGGTATTGACCCAGGTAGCAATCAGAATTTTGAAAGTACTTTTTTGGTGATGGCCGTTGAGAACAATACAGAGGTGGAGATTATTCCTGCTGCCACCACAGTAAACACCATTCCGGCAGGAGCACCAATCAGAATAACCCTGAATGCCGGAGAAAGCTATCAAATCAAAGCTCAGGCTGATTTATCAGGATCCAGAGTCAGAGTTTTAAATCAGGATGAGGGTAGTTGTAAGCTTTTAGCCGTTTTCGGCGGGAATAAAACCAGTAGTGCTGGCGATTGCGGTACAAGTGGTGATCACATTTTTCAGCAAGCTTATCCTCTGGATACTTGGGGGAAAGAGTATATCCATGTTCCATTGGCTGGGCGAACTTCAGGGGAAATTGTAAAAGTCCTGGCTTCTCAAGATGGTACTCAAGTAAGGATTAATGGAAGCCTGGAAGCCACCCTAGATGCAGGGGAGTGGACGAGATTCGAATTTGCCAAAGATGAATTAGCTCTTATTGAGACTTCCAAACCAACATCTGTTGCCGTCATTGCTAAGAGTGCCGCTTGTAATGAGTTTGGTGTTGCTCCATTAGGAGATCCCACCTTGTTTCTTTTAACGCCAAATAACCAGCAGATCGAAAATATTACCTTTTCTACTGGGAAACTTATTGGGGCATTCAATCAGGATATAGTTCATTTTTTAACTGTTTTGGTGGATAGTGAGGCCGCTAATCAGACGGTTTTAAATGGTCAGAATATTGGAGGCCAATTTCAGCCTGCCTTAAATAGTGGTTTTTCGTATGCCAAGATTGAAGTTCCTTATGGGGTGAATAGTATTTCAAATCCGGAAGGTTTGATAGGTTATGTTTATGGATCTGGTTCTATTGAATCGTATGGTTTTTCCATTGGATCAAGCTTAGAAAGCATTCAGTTTGAAACAGAGTCAGAATACGAATTTGAGGTGGAGGGGGACCGGGTAGCCTGCTTTAATCAGGAAGGGTTGTGGACCATTTTGCCTGATAATCCAGAATTCAATTCATTTACGTGGGATTTTGGAGACGGCTCTGAGCTAAAAGATGGCCAAAATGTGGCACATACATTCACACAAACTGGTACTTTTGAGGTCAAAGTTTTTGCATCTACTGGAGAAGATAGATGTGATAAGGAAGACGAGTTCACCTTCGAAGTTGAAGTGAAGGAAGTGTCTGGAGTTATTTCAGGACCTTCATCTGTGTGTCCCGATAATGGTGAGATCACTTATGAAATAAGCGAAAAGGTCAATTTTGAGCGAGCTATATGGGATGTTCAAGGTGGAGATGTGATTGCTGAAACTGATAGTACCATTACCGTTGATTGGGTAAATTCTGGTGTGGGACTTATAGAAGCTATTCCACTAACCGATGAAGGGTGTTATGGAGACTTGTTGGTTCTTGAGGTTGAAGTTACGGAAGATATAGAACCAGAAGCTCCTGATGGATCATCTGGGATTTGTGATGGGGTTTTTAATGGGCTGACCTATTCTGTTCCCTTTCCGCTGGAAGGACGTGAGTATTCCTGGCAAATTACCGGGGGAGTCATTGTATCTGGGCAAGATACAGAGCAGGTTACTGTGGATTGGGATGAGAATAGTCCATTGAAGCAATTGTTCTTCACGGAAACAAGTGAGTTCGATGCAAGTTGTTCGGGGCAATCTGCGGTTTTAACGGTAGAGATTTTCGGTCCCGTTACGATAGAGGAAAACTTCTTTGATCCTGCATGTTCTGGGGATTCAGATGGAATAATTGAAATCATCCCATCTGGTGGATCAGGAGAGTTTGAATATAGTTGGTCTCACGACCCTTCATTAGAATCTGGTTTGGCCGCAGGCCTTTCCGCAGGATTTTATTCAGTTGAGGTTAAAGATGCAAGTGGCTGCTTCGTGGAAAGCTATGAGTTTACTTTAGTTGATCCGGCTCCGATTAGAATCCTTAGTGGCCCAGAGATCCTGGCACCTACTTGCATGGGTGGAAATAATGGTCAAATCATAGTTGAATTATCGGGTGGAACCGGTGAATTACAATCCTTTGACTTTGATTCTGATTGGGATGGTCAGTTTTTGACCATGTCTGGATTTTCGGCTGGACCTTTCTCAGTGTTTATTCAGGATGAAGAAGGATGTGGGGTTTCTATAACTGGAAACATACCTGAAGGACAGGTAATTGATTTAAATTTTATAGAGGGCAGCCCAAGTTGTCCAGGTGCAGGAGATGGAGAACTGACAGTAGAAGTAATAGGTGGGGTGCCTCCATATACCTATCTCTGGGAAGACGGACAAACGGGTTCAACAGCATCCGGTTTACCTTCAGGTCCACTGGCCGTAACAATTACTGATGCTAACGGATGTATAATCGAAGGGATCGGCGAAGTCTCACGCGGAACTCCCCAAGTGCGAATGCCAACTGGCTTTATTCCTAAAGACGGCCTCTATGCTCCAATAATTCTTTGTGGAGCAGATTATTCTCTGATGATCTGGAATAGATGGGGTCAACTCGTGTACACTGGCAACGAGGGATGGGATGGAAACATTTCGGGTGAAGAGGCGCCATCTGGAGTCTATTCTTTCAAATTAGAATATGAATATCAAGAAGGCGGACAAACTTACAATGAACTGGAGAGAGGTAACTTTACTTTAGTAAGATAATTCTTCAATAATCCTTTAGGAATTATTTTGATTGAATAGTTTTGTCAAAATTTTTAGAATGAAAAAAATACTAATAACGGGTGGAGCTGGCTACATAGGTTCTCATACCGCAGTTGAACTCGTAAAAGCGGGTTTTTTACCTATAATTATTGACGATCTATCAAATTCAGATATCGGTGTTCTAGATCGGCTGAAGGAAATAACCGGTCAGGAATTGCCTTTTTATAAGGGGAATTGTGGTGACAAAGCTCTTTTGAACCAAGTTTCAGAGGATCACCAAATTAGCGGAGTTATTCATTTTGCTGCATTCAAAGCGGTGGGAGAGAGTACCGAAGAGCCTTTAAAGTATTACCGAAATAATGTTGGTGGGCTGATTTCCTTACTGGATTTTATGCAGGAAAATAACATCCGGGATATTGTTTTCTCTTCATCATGTACGGTCTATGGCCAACCAGATACACTACCAGTAACTGAGGATACTCCTAGAAAAGATGCCGAAAGTCCCTATGGAAACACCAAGAAAATTTGTGAAGATATTCTCGTAGACGTTGTCAAAAGTAAAGTGGGTCTGAGAGTCATCTCTCTTCGATATTTTAACCCGGTAGGAGCTCATGAATCTTCAAAAATTGGTGAGCTTCCCAAAGGAAAACCGAACAATCTAGTTCCTTTCGTGACTCAGACTGCCGCCGGAATCCGTGAAAAACTCACCGTTTTTGGGGGGGATTATGAAACACCGGATGGAACCTGTATCCGCGATTATATCCATGTGGTAGATTTGGCAGATGCCCACCTTAGAGCCATTCAATACTTAGAAGGACAGACTCAGGATTTTTATGACGTATTTAATGTGGGAACGGGACGAGGAAACACAGTTTTGGAGGTGATCCAAAGCTTTGAAAAGGTAAGTGGTAAGAAGCTCAATTATGAAATAGGGCCAAGAAGACCAGGAGATGTGATAAAAGTATGGGCTGACACCACCAAGATTAATGATTTGCTTGGTTGGTATCCCAAGAAGTCCCTGGATGATTCAATGAGGGATAGCTGGAATTGGCAAAAGAGTTTATAAAAAAAGACCATCAATTTGATGGTCTTTTCTTTTAGTATCCTGCCGCCTGGCCATCTTTTCTTGATTCTGATGCTCCGTAATAAACTTTGTTTACTGGATCATAACCTATAGCTTGATAACCTCCATAGGGCCCCACTCCAAACTGAACTCTATGCCCTCTGATTTCTAACTCTCGGATTACTTCATAAGAGAAACCACTTTCCAAATTAAGTGACCCCCCATTTCTCATTTGGGAACCTGTGGGTTGTGAAGATCCCACATGGCGCATTCGTGGAGCGTCACCTGCCTCTTGAAGGTTCATTCCAAAATCTATAATATTTACCAGTACCTGGGTGTGACCTTGAGGCTGAACCGCTCCGCCCATTAAGCCGAAGCTCATAAACGGCTCTCCATCCTTTGTGACAAATGCTGGAATAATGGTGTGAAAAGGTCTTTTACCTTTGGCAAGTGAATTGAAATGATCAGGATCCTGTACATTAAACATTTGACCACGGTTCTGCATCACAAAGCCAAGTCCATCTGGAACCATACCGGATCCAAACTCATCATAAATACTTTGAATAAAGGAAATCATATTTCCATCCTTATCGGCTACCGTCAAGTAGGTGGTATTTCCCTTTTCAATATCGCCAGCCGGGTATTCGTCTGCCGCTTCATTCATATTGATAAGTTTTCTTCGTTCTGCCGCATATTCCTTTGAAATCAGGTATTCAACAGGGATTTTATTAAAATTTGGATCAGCATAAAATTTGGCTCTGTCCTCATAGGCTAGCTTTTTTGCTTCAGTAAGGACATGTAAATAGTCAGCAGAACCAAAACCCATAGCTTTAAGGTCATAGGCTTCCAGAATATTGAGCATCTGCAAGGCGGCTATTCCCTGTCCATTAGGGGGAAGTTCCCACACATCATATCCTCTGTAATTTGTACTTACAGGGTCAACCCATTCTCCTTCATGCTTTGCCAGGTCTTCATAGCTCAAATAGCCATCGTGTTTTTTCATGAATTCGTCTATGGTTCGAGCTATGTCACCTTTGTAGAATGCATCCCGACCACCTTTGGCTATCATATCGTAGGTTTTGGCCAAATCTGGATTTTTGAATACTTCTCCTTTGACCGGAGTTGATTTGCCATTAGGCATATAGGTCTCTCGGAATCCAGGGATGTCCTGCATTCTAGGCCAGTCATCATTCATTTGCCATGCTATAATCTCAGAAACCGGAAAACCATTATTTCCATAATCGATAGCTGGTTGTAGGATTTCCTGCATAGAAAGCTTACCAAATTTCTCATGTAGCTGGAACCATCCATCTACCGTTCCCGGTACGGTTATAGGTAGGGGACCAAGAAAGGGAGCATAATTCAATCCTTTTTCTTTGTAAACCTCCATGGTTAAAGATTCTGGCGCACGACCACTTCCATTGAAGCCATAAAGCTTTTTATCTTCCGCGTCCCAGACAATGGCGAAAACATCTCCGCCAATTCCACAGGCATGAGGTTCTACTAATCCAAGCATGGCATTGGCAGCAATTGCTGCATCCATTGCGGTACCGCCCTTTTTTAAAATATCCAAAGCTGCCTGAGTGGCTAAAGGCTGACTTGTCGCAGCCATACCGTTCTGAGCTAAGATTTCTGATCTGGTGGCGAAATTTTTACCTGTAACTCGGTCTTGTGCCATGATGTTAAAGCTAAAAAGTGCCAGAATGATAAAGGAGGTGATATGTTTTTTCATTCAAATAA
This sequence comes from Algoriphagus sediminis, assembly GCF_030403435.1. Lineage (GTDB taxonomy): Bacteria > Bacteroidota > Bacteroidia > Cytophagales > Cyclobacteriaceae > Algoriphagus > Algoriphagus sediminis. The sequence continues at coordinate 312,674 of NZ_JAUEPH010000004.1, read as the reverse complement.
GGTTTTACCATAGCGAGTTAGCCAATTGTATGGCATCTGTCAATAAATTCTTTTTGAATGGTTTGTACGAGACTAGATCATCTTCAAATTTTCAGAAACAAAAAATCAAAAATCAGGAGATCCATTAGTTATTTAGAAACATGTGACCTTCCCAAGTAATCTGGACTGGCATTCTCAATCAGTACAAAACAAAAAAGCCCCAAATATTGGGGCTTGATGCGGAACGGACGGGACTCGAACCCGCGACCTCCTGCGTGACAGGCAGGCATTCTAACCAACTGAACTACCGCTCCTTTTATATTTATTTGCCTTTCAGGCTATCCTTCTCGTTTGAAGTGATGCAAAGGTAGGTATTTGCTTTTTTTCTGCAATACCCTACCAGAAAATTTTTTTACTCTTCTCTCTATCTAATTAGCATTCAGTCAGATAATTTTAAGAATTAATTCTCCGAGCTGAGGAGAGCTAATCAGTTTGTCTTGGAGAGATATTGTTTATCTTTGTTTCTTCCAAAATCACATAAAATGATATTAGAATTCGAACAACCCATAGTTGATCTCGAGCAGAAACTCAAGGAAATGAAGGAATTGGCAAAGGGAAGGAATATCGATTTAAGTTCCGATATTGAGTCTTTGGAAGAAAAAATCCTCGCCTTGAAGAAAGAAACTTTTCAAAATCTGACCAGATGGCAAAGAGTGCAGCTCTCCCGACATGCGGAAAGACCATATGCACTTGATTATATTTTCGAACTCACCAATGAATTCATAGAGCTTCATGGCGACAGAAACGTCCGTGATGACAGGGCGATGATCGGTGGTCTAGGAGACATTGATGGTAGGAGTATAATGTTTATTGGCCAGCAGAAAGGTAGGAATACCAAGCAGCGCCAGGATAGAAACTTTGGTATGGCCAACCCTGAAGGCTACCGAAAGGCTTTGAGACTTATGAAAATGGCTGAAAAGTTTGGCAAGCCTATCGTAACTTTAATTGATACTCCTGGGGCATTTCCTGGACTGGAAGCAGAAGAAAGAGGACAAGGTGAAGCTATCGCCAGAAACCTTAAGGAAATGTTTATGCTGAAGGTGCCTGTAATTTGTATCATTATTGGTGAGGGAGCTTCAGGTGGTGCCTTGGGTATTGCGATCGGTGATAAGGTTTTCATGCTTGAAAACACCTGGTATTCAGTGATTTCTCCGGAATCCTGCTCCTCCATTCTTTGGAGATCCTGGGATTACAAAGAACAAGCGGCGGAAGCATTGAAACTCACTGCGATGGATATGGAAGGAAATGGTCTGATCGATGGAATTATTCCTGAGCCTTTGGGCGGAGCCCATAAAGACCTAAAATCCATGTCGGAAACTCTAAAGGAATTCATTCTTAAATCACTAAAAGAACTCGATAAGATTAAACCTGAGAAGCGAATCGATCAGCGAATTGATAAGTTTTGCTCGATGGGGGTTGTAGTCGAATAAGCAAATCCCGAATGCATAAGTGTTCGGGTTTTTTATTTCTATGGAATTACACGTTGTCAATACTGGTTTTTTTAAACTGGATGGAGGAGCCATGTTTGGGGTGGTGCCAAAGTCTCTTTGGAGCAGAACCAATCCTGCAGACGAAAAAAATCTTTGCACCTGGGCCATGCGATCTCTTTTGGTAACTACAGGAAACAGGGTTATTCTGATAGATAATGGAATAGGAGATAAACAGGATGCAAAATTCTTTTCTCATTACTATTTGCATGGTGATGATAGCCTTGAGAAAAATTTGAATAAACTTGGGGTAAGCTTTGACGATGTCACTGATAATTTCCTTACTCATCTTCATTTTGATCATTGCGGTGGAGGAGTGAAATATGGTATCGACCAAAACAGTTTTCAGATGACTTTCCCCAAAGCTGACTACTGGTCAAATAAAGATCACTGGAAATGGGCAACAGAACCCAATCCAAGAGAGAAGGCGAGCTTTCTGAAGGAAAATATTTTACCAATGCAGGACAGTGGTCAGCTTAAATATGTGGAACCAATAAAAGCTTCAGCAGAATTGGGCTTCGAGGTGATTACGGCAGATGGTCATACTGACAAACAAATGCTTCCAAAAATTCAATATAATGGCCACACTTTGGTTTTTATGGCAGACTTACTTCCTTCAGTGGGCCATATTCCGCTTCCTTACGTGATGGGATATGACACGCGTCCTTTACTGACTTTACAGGAAAAAGCAGCTTTTCTGGAAGAGGCAGCCAGGGAAAAGTATATTTTGTTTTTGGAACATGACCCTGTAAATGAATGTTGCACGGTGAAAATGACCGAAAAAGGAGTACGTCTCGATCAAACTTTCAGACTGGATGAAATCTAATCCTAAAATAGGACTTGCTTTATCAGGAGGTGGGGTTCGTGGTATTTCCCACCTTGGAGTGTTAAAAGCATTAAATGAGGCTGATATTTATCCCACACGCTTGAGTGGATCTTCAGCAGGTGCAATCGCGGGCACTATGTACTGTTCTGGGTATAAACCCGAAGAAATCCTCAGGATAATAGTTGACACCAATTATTTCAAATTTATTCGCCCGGCAATCTCCCTGAAAGGAATATTGACCATGAGTCAAGTTGAAAAGTTGTTGAAACTTTATATTAAGACTGATGACTTTTCGTCGCTTCAAATTCCAATGACTGTAGCCGCTACAGATATTCAAAAGGGAAAAGTGGTATACTTTTCAGAAGGAGAAATTATTAAGCCCGTGCTGGCCTCTTCATGTATTCCGGGTATGTTTGAACCTATAGAGTATGAGGATAAATTTTTAATAGACGGGGGAGTGTTGAATAATCTTCCGGTGGAGCCCCTGGATGGAGTTTGTGATACAATTATTGGAGTGAATTGTAACCATCTTCCAGAAGAAAGTAACGTCAAAAACATGAGAGTTTTGATCGAGCGTTCCGTAATTATGTCCATGAATTACAACGTCTATTCCAGACAAAGCAAGTGTGATTATTTTATCGAGGCTCCTGGTTTAGGTAAATATGGAGTGCTTGATATTCGTAAAGCTCCACAGATTTTTAAGGCTGGCTATGATACCGCAATGGAGTACATGGAGAAAAATCCCTCCATTTTAGATTTGGTTAGTGGTAGCAAATCTTTGACAGCATGATGAAGTTATTATCGAGGTTTGTCTTTTGGATAACTGGCTGGACTTTCCGAGGAGACTGGCCAGAGGGGGTTAATAAGGCCGTATTGATAGCAGTGCCACACACATCAAATTGGGATTTACTATATGCCCGTGCAGGGTTTTATTTGATGGATATTCCGGTTCGTTATACTATAAAAAAGGAATTGATGGTGGGCCCATTAGGCTGGCTTCTCAAAGGCTTGGGTGGAATAGCCATTGACCGAAAAAGAATTCCAGGTGGGAAAAAACAGACTTATACTCAAGCTATGATTGATATGCTAAAAGAGTCTGATGATCTGGTGATTATGGTAACGCCAGAAGGTACCAGGAGTCAGGTGAAAAGATGGAAAACAGGTTTCTATCATGTAGCGAAAGGGGCTGGTGTGCCCGTCGTGATCGGGTACTTGGATTATAAAAAGAAAGAAGCAGGAGTGGGTCCGATGTTTACTTTAGAAGGTGATATGGATGAGGAGATTGAAAAGATGAAAGAATTCGGAAGGACAGTGACTCCTCGTCATCCTGAAAAAGGAGTATTATGAAAAATTTTCATCAATCTTTTTTATTTTGCCTAGGTTCAGTTTTACTTCTGCTAGGTGGTTCATCATGCAGTTCAGAATCTGAAAATTCAGTGAAGACCATCATCGGTTGGAATATTGATAAAGGGGATCTGGATGAATATTTCGAAGGCCAACTAGCTGGTAGGGAAGAAAAAAGTCTGAGTTTAGGATTAATAAATAATGGTGAATTAGTTTATACTTATCACCAGGGAGTTATTGAGGAGGGATCGAAAACGGCTGCAAGTGATTCTACACGTTTTCTTCTAAATAGCGGTTCTAGACCCATTCTATTCTACTTTGCAATGACTTTGGTCGAGGACGGAAGTTTGGACTTAGATAAGCCCTTATCCGAATACATAGAAATGGCCGAAGTCGTGAATGATTCTGGTCTCGAAGGAATCACTACCCGGTCAGTTATTGCGAATAAAACTGGACTGGAAATGCTATCGAGTGCAGGTCAGGATGGGATTGTGGGTTATAAAATAAAGCCGGGAAAAGAATCATCAGATGCGGAAATTGGCCTCAATTATCTTATGGAAGCTATTATGGAAGTGGAAAAGGTTGGCTTTGATCAACTGGATTCTGTTTTTCAACAAAAGGTAGCTATGCCGCTGGGAATGAGCAAAACCCAATTAATCACTTCGTCTGATGCATTTAATACGGACCATCAATTCAATCTTCAAAGTAACCTCATTGATTATTCAAAATGGATGTCAGGCGTGATGAATGGAGTTGGGCTTTCTGAAGAAAATATGAATAACCTTCTGAATCCAATCGAACGAGATGAGAAGAGCGATAATTCTGATCTTTCTAAGATGAAGGTAGGAGACTACGAGTTTTATACCAACACCGGCCTATCAGATGGGTTCAGCAATTATGTGACTTTTGATAGAAATATTGATTGGGGTCTACTAGCTTTTTCTAAATCAAACTACGCTGCTGAGGTGGGTTTTACAGGCATGCTTTATTTGATCGTTGGATCGAAGATAAACCTTATTATTACACTCGTATCGTTATCACTTTTAGCCTTGACTTTCGGCTTCTTTTACGGTCTTTACAGGTTATACAAATTCATCATGAGTTAATTTTCAGGGGTAAAGATTAACCTGTCTTTTGAATCATTTTCAATTTCTACTCGGTTCATCAATTGAGGTCTATATTCTCCCCTGGTGTATAGTTTTGCCTGATTTTTATAATGGGGGCTAAAACGGTTTCCGGATTGCCCGGTGGGCAAAACAGATATAGAACCTTCCACATCAGAAAAATCTAAAAGAATCCTCATAGCAGGACCTGATCTGACCGTGTAAACACCGTCTCCATTCAAACTGAAAGCAAGCTTGTTAACAGCTTCTGCATTTGCCTGAAGAGCCTCGGTTTTTACATTGAAAATCTTATCTAGGGGCTTTTGGGACCCAAGTGGATGTGGGTGTTCAGAGACAATGGATTTTTCCCAGTACCACTTTTTCCAGTCATTTCCATGTTGGGCCTGAAGCTCCTTTAAGCTTTGGCCGAGGGCCAAAGTAAGAATGTCTGATTTTCCTTCTTCCCCTTCTGTGGAGACATCATCCCACCACTTATTTTCAGGATCTGACAGAAACAGATTAGTGCTTCGGATCATGGCAAATGTTTGAATAAAGCTTTCAAAAGTTTCTTGCCCCACTTCATCGGACATCGCCATTCTAAAACTATGATATAGCCACTTATAGTAAAGTGTAGGGGCTATTTCAGCTATTTTATGACTGCCATCCCAATTTTGCACTTCATCAAAAAGACCCTCGAATTCAGGGAATTCGTCAAGTCTTGCAGCCGTTAACATTAGCTTTGCATTTTTGGGATGCGTAAGATTTATGACCTCATTTTGTAACTCCTTGAGATCTTCCACTGTCCAATTATCTCTTTGTTCAAGGGTTTTGGCTATCCGATCATACCGATCTCCCGGGTAAAAATAACCCGGGACATAATCCCCTGTGGACAAAGTATCAGTTTGGTTATTTGCGGAAACCACATAGCCCCACATGGGATTGATACTTTGGGGATTACTGGAGAATGGGAGCCACCCTGTGGGTTGTTCAGCTGGGTCGCTTCCATCACGGAAAAATTTACTGTTTGAGTTTTTATTCCTGATAGGAAGTTTTGCTGCGGCCCACCATGCGATATTGCCTTCTGCATCTCCATACATGATATTCAAACCGGGAGCATGAATCAATTCTGCCGCGAGAGCGACTTCATCAATTGACTTGGCTCTATTCATTCTGTAAGTTGCTTCCAGTGCCCGACTTGGCTCCTGAAGATACACCCACCATGAGGAGACAGGATTATTCGTCAATTCAGCTATTTCAGGAACCACAGAATTCATAATGGGTCCATGAATAGTTTCTTTGACTTCAAATTCCACATCCTCTTCTCCTTTAACCTTGATGATCTCAATTCTACTTCTAATTGGGGAGGTGTTATTCCCAATTAATATCTCATTAGGGTTATTTGGATTCAGTTTTTCTTCAAAGAAATCCTGATCATCATTTTCAAACATGGTAAGTCCTATGCTTTGAAAATCTGAGTGTCCTACCAACCCGAATGGCATTCCTGCCAAATGATTGCCATAGTAGGAGTGGCCTGGATATTCTAAATGCGCCTCGTACCAAACACTTGGTGATGAAAAGCCAATATGTGTGTCATTGGCAAAAATCACCTTTCCACTCTCTGTTTTATCCCCTGAAATTACCCATGCATTTGAACCTTTGAGTAGTGGAACAGGCAGCTTTTTCAACATTGCCTGAAGGTTTCCGCTAGTTTGATTTGAATCAGATAGGCTAGGAGGGTAAAAATTGGGAATAGTTACATGATCTGGTAGGGTATTGATAGAAAGACTTTTTAAATAATCATTGCCTAATTTCCTTTGAATTTTTGTAAGAATGGGATCTGTTTTGACAGCCATGGCAAAAGAAAATGCCATGTAGCCAGTAATGGCGTGAATATCATTCACGGTGAACTCTCTGGGCTTTTCACCCAATAAAACATATTCAATAGGTAAATTGCCTTCCCGAATGAATTGGTTCACTCCGTCTATGTAGGCATTTGTGGCTTCTTTTATAGGAGAATTGGCTTGATTATTCCAGAAGTCTGTACTTATGGTCGCCTGTTTTGAGATTCCCAGAGTCCTGAAAAACTTATCTGTGTCGAGTAAACTATTACCTAAGAATTCAGAGAGAGTACCTGTTCCTACTCTTCTCATCATTTCCAATTGAAAAAGGCGATCCTGAGCATGGACATAGCCAAAAGCTCTATAGGCATCCAACTCATTTTCAGCATAAATATGAGGCACACCATAATTATCGAAAAGAACTTCTACTGGATTTTCCAGCCCAATAAGATCTAAATCTCCATCATATTTAGGAGTATGCGTGGTGATGACACAGAGAAGGGCAAAAATGGCAATTAAGAAGAGAGAGCCTAGGACTATTAAAACTTTTCGCATCTAGAATAAAGATCTTTATTATTTGCTGGATTATTTGGGTTGACTATGGATTGCGATTGCATCAAGAATTTTTTTACATGCCTCCCTGATTTGATCTTCGGTAATAATTAATGGCGGAGCTATTCGCATTGCATCATCACAGAATAAGAACCAATCTGTGATCACTCCATTTTCGATGGCAGTATCGATAATTGGTTTTAAAACCTCGAAAGACTCAAACTCCACCGCCATCATGAGGCCTTTGTTTCGGATGGATTTGATAGAAGGGTGAACCAGCAGTTCTTTGAACAAATTAGCTTTATTTTCAACCCCTTCGATCAGCTTTTCATCCTGAAGAACTTTAATGGTGGCTAGCGATGCTGCACAACTTACCGGATGTCCGCCAAAAGTGGTTATATGGCCCAGAATAGGGTTATTGGCGAAGGTATGCATGATCTCTTTTGGAGCAATAAATGCTCCTATCGGCATTCCTCCACCCATTCCTTTTGCACAGCAAACTATATCAGGAATGATGTCAAAATGCTCAAAAGCCCAGAATTTCCCTGTTCTTCCAAACCCACATTGGATTTCATCACATACCAGTAGGGTTCCGGTTTCATTGCATTTTCTTCGCAAGGCCTGAAAATATTCCTTGCGAGCTACTTTGATTCCGGCTTCTCCTTGAATCGTTTCTATGAATACAGCGGCAGTATCTTTATCGATTTTTTCTAAATCTGCAAATCCACCATAAACGATGTGACTAATTCCAGGTAAGAGCGGCCTGTAATTTCTTTTGAAAATCTCATTTCCACCCACACTCAAGGCCCCATGACTACTTCCGTGGTAAGCATCCACGCAGGAAATTATATTAGGTCTTCCCGTATGGCGTTTAGCTAATTTCATTGCGCCTTCGATGGCTTCTGAACCACTGTTTACGAGGTAAACATTGTCCAGCTTTTTTGGCAAGGTGTCGGTCAGAGCTTTGGCTAAAAGTGATTGTGGGCTCTGCACATACTCTCCATAAACCATCAGGTGCATGTATTTGTCCATCTGATCCTTTGCAGCCTTTACTACCTCAGGGTGGCGGTGGCCTACATTACTCACTCCAATTCCTGAAATAAGATCTATGTATTTTTGCCCATTAGGGCCAAACATGTAGATTCCTTCTGCTTTTTCGATTTCTATAAGTAATGGGAAATCGGTGGTTTGGGCGAGATGTTGAAGGAATAATTGTCTGGAATTCATTCAAATAAATTGAAATTAGATTACAAAAGTGGGGTGCTGAAATGCCGTGGTGTTGTCCAAAAATAAGAAATCATCCGAGGATTCTTTCGATTTCACCTTCGCTATAGTCCCAAAGTGCCTTAGCTAGCTCCATATCCTTGGCCGTTTTACTTGAATTGGCTGGTTTCTGCTTTTTATAATAGGCCCCATTCACCAATTTAGAATTGTCTTGCTTTACCAAATGTAAGGTGGTTTGTGCTCCTTTTTTGGCTGAAATAAAAAATAACTGGCTCAGTTGAATTATCGCTTTTGATATAGGACCTGAGTCACTGCCAAAGTTCGTGCGAACAGCTCCAGGGTGGAGAGAAAAAACATTTAATCCTTTTTCTCCATATTTTTGCTTTAACCTTATGGTAAACAGGATATTATAGAGCTTTACATTTGCGTAGGAGGTAAGGTCACTGGTAGATTTGATAAGACCCAAATCATCCTTTCGAACCTTAGCTATTTTATGAGCTTCAGAGCTGACATTGATTACTTTAGAAGGGCTCTTTTTTAGCTTTTTCAATACCTGGGTGGTCAGTAAAAAATGGCCAAGATGGTTTACAGAAAAAGTCAAGTCGATTCCGTCATCTGACTTTTTCTGCTGGGGATACATTCCACCTGCATTATTTATTATTACCTCTATTTGATCATGATCTTTTATGATCATTCCGGCTGCTTCAGAAACTGAATTCAAATTTGCTAAATCCATTGGATAAACATATATCCGTTCCTTCACCCCGAAATTGTGAAGCATTCCTTCAGCTTTCTTGACGTTCCTGACCGGCAAAATCATTTCATGTCCCTCACTCCATAGATCTTTGAAAGTTTCCCAACCAATCCCTGAGGTCGATCCTGTAAGAAGTATTTTCATTTGTGTAAAATTTAATAAGAGGTAAGTATTTTGTAATCAAAGAACTAGGGCATTGAAAGCTGTCTTGCTCTTAGGAGAAGATATGAATTTTAAATTTTACGGTTAATTTAGACCTTCCAATCACCTTTAATCAAAGCTATAATCCGTAGGATGGGCAAAAAGTTTATTGATGTAGAAAAAGCAATTGCCACAAAAAATCCGGCACTTTTGAAGTGGTTGCCGGGCTTTGCTCTGAACTATATTAAAAGGGTGACCCATGAAAAATGGATTAATGATACCATGGAGAAGATTCATGTTTATCAGGGACATGACTTTGTAAATGCGGTGATAGACGTTTTTGACCTTGAGGTGGAATTAATTGGTGCGGAACACATCCCAAAAAAAGGGGGCGTAATCATTGCCTCAAATCATCCTCTAGGAGCCTTGGACGGGGTAGCCTTAATTTATGCCATTACTAAACATCGGAAAGATGTTCGCTTTCTAGTCAATGATCTGCTCATGCAATTCAGTAATTTCCAGCCATATTTTGTTCCGGTGAATAAATTCGGAAAGAACTCTGCGAACGCTTTGAATACTATCGATGAGGTTTACCAAAAAGATTATGTGGTTTTAATCTTCCCAGCAGGGCTGGTCTCTCGAAAGGGAGAAGATGGGATAATCCGTGATTTGCAGTGGAAAAAGAGTTTTATCACCAAAGCAAAAAAATATGAGAAAAACATTATCCCATGTTATACCACCGGAAAGAACTCAAATTGGTTTTATAATCTAGCGAGGTGGAGAAAGCGGTTGGGTATTCAGGCCAACCTTGAGATGTTTTATCTAGCAGATGAAATGTATAACCAAAGAGGAAAGAAGATTACCATTAGATTAGGAGAGCAAGTGCCTTATACTTATTTTGACGATAGTAAAAATGATGGACAATGGGCTGATCACATGAAGAACGTGGTTTATGATATGGGTGAAAAACAATGAATAAAGTAGAAGACATCATAGCGCCAATTGATCGGGAAATCCTGAAAAAAGAACTTACAGAAGATAAGTTTTTGAGATACACCAATAATGGAGACAATCTTGTTTACCTCGTGAATCATCATAATTCACCCAATGTGGTTAAGGAGATTGGTAGGTTACGTGAACTTACTTTTCGATCAGCTGGGGGAGGTACAGGAATGGCCATGGATCTAGATGATAATGATACCTGTGAAAATTGTTATGATCAGTTGATTACCTGGAGTCCTGAGGATGATGAAATTGTGGCTGGCTACAGGCTTATTCATTGTAAAAACGCCCTTACGGAAGATGGGGAATTGAACCTCTCCACCATGCATCTATTTGATTTCTCTGAACGATTCATCAATGAATTTATCCCTTATACCATTGAGTTGGGCAGATCCTTTGTTCAGCCAAAATATCAACCAAGCATAGATAATCGTAAAGGAATTTTCAGTTTGGATAATCTTTGGGATGGTCTTGGGGCCGTGGTTCTTTTGAATCCAGATGTAAAGTATCTATTTGGAAAAGTAACCATGTATCCTCATTTCGATGCGGAGGCAAGAGATTTACTTTTGATTTTTATGAATCACTATTTCCCCGATAATGATTCTTTGGTCACCCCAAAGCCAAAACTGAAATTAGGCTACAAAACTGATTTACCTAATCAAAAGAATCCCTTTGAAGGTTTAGATTATAAAGCTGGATACAAGCTTTTGAATTCTGAAGTTCGGGCTCGTGGAGAGAATATTCCCCCTTTAATCAATACCTACATGAACCTCTCTCCTACGATGATGACTTTTGGTACTGCGCTAAATGATGAATTTGGAGAAGTGGAGGAGACAGGAATTATGATTCGTCTTGGTGATATCTATGAGACCAAAAAGCATAGGCACATGGATACCTTTGAGAGGGATCGACACTTCGGGAGCAGACATGAATAAGGATAAAACCCTGATTGTTGGGGCCACCACAAATCCTACGCGATATGCTTATGCTGCCGCTGAATTTTTAAAGAGGGCAGGAAAACCTTTTATTCCCATTTCCATCAAAAAAGGTACTGTTTTAGGGGAAAAAATTCTTGACCTTCGGTCAAAGCCAAACCTGGATAACGTGCATACAATTACTATGTACATGAATGAAAGACACCAGGAGGAATGGGAAGATTATTTGCTTTCTCTAAAACCGGAGAGAATTATTTTTAGCCCTGGTGCTCAAAACCCAAGGTTAACGAGGAAGGCTTCAGAAGCTGGAATTGAAGCCATTAACGCTTGCACTTTGGTCATGATTAATACCGGTCAGTATTGATTTTTTTCTTTATAAAGTTATCCATGTAAAGAATGTGGGGAAAAGAAATGAGGGAGATAAGTACAAAGAAAAGCAATACGATTTCCTCACTGGACAAATAAGTTAGCCCTGCCCATAGAATTAAAGAAATACCTACTAAGCTTAAAAATGTAAATGGTAAGAGCTGTTTAACAAAATCCCCCAAATTTTGACAGCAAGGATATTGCCTCAAGTAATTGTACTCGGCCACCATACTGGGAATAGAATGCCAGATTCCGAAGTAAAGGATGAAGCTGATGGCAAGTGGTGTAAAGTAAAGTAGCAAAGGTAGTGCAGTGAGTTCCAGCAAATCACCAGACGAAAACTTCACTCTGCAGATTCTTTGCATAATTAGAGAAAGAAAGAAGAGTGAAAAAATCACATACCATTGAAGATGGTAGAGGGGTGTGATATCAATAATTGAAGCAAGAATAGACTGAGATTCTTCGAAGCTTCCAAGGATAATTATGGCTAAATAAAATGCTCCTCTGGAAAGGTAAAGCAATGCTGTTTTTGCTGAGCTAACTTCAATTCTTTTAATAAAATGAGTTTGCCCAAAATGATAAGCAGACATTCCTAAGAAAAGGATAAGAGCCAGTAGAGGTAAGAAATACCAAACTACGGAGTAGAAAAGTATCATTGTCACATACTGTATAAGAAAAGGCAGGAGAGTGGACTTTGAAGTATGTGGGTTTGAGGTAAGATGATCAATAGCACCATGAGGTATGCCTACAAGCAGCAGAATCAAGCCAAATAGCGCATAATCAAGTATTGGGTAATCAAATCCAATAACTGAATAGGCTATTGCGATGATTAACCCTACACTCTTCCCGATGATACTAATACTTGCCATAGGTAATTAGACTTTTGATAAAGATCCCAAACCGTAGCCTTCTTAGAATTTGAAACTCCTCCCTTAAAGAAGTTTGTTCTCCAAGGAATCTAAACACCTGATCTGGAGGGTTTTGGTGGAATAGATTTAAAAACACTGTTTTTAATTGGCTAGGCCAATTATGGGCAATGTTGAGGAGAATATTGTCGTAAAATTTAAACCGAGACTCTTTCGGAGTTAATGAAAGAGGCTCACCATTTTGGAGTTTTTCTAATAGAATTTCACAATTCTTTTGAATGGTAAAGAATGTATAACCGGTTGAAGGCTTGGTCCAACCTGCTCTTGTGCCAATTGGAATTAAACGCTCAGAGTGGATTGAATTATGGAGGGTTGACATAGGAATTATCCCATCTTCTTCGAAGGTGATTTTGTACTCAATATCCCCGAACTTGTCAGAGATGTAATCTTTTATCGCGCCTTTTAATTCCTTCAGGCTTGTCCGGTCCGTGTCGTATTTGGTAAACTCAATTAAGGCAGAGCGATCTGAATGGGGTAGGACATAGAAGAAGCTAAAGTCCTTTGATGAACTATCATCCACCTCCATTAGGCTGAATGTAGTAGGGTCAAAAACTGGCGAATCAAATTCAACTCTCCAACCTGCAAATACCTGCTTTAAAGAATTACTGTTTTGATTATTTTTCTCGGAGAGTCTTGAATCAAAAACGTATTTGCTTGAAAATGATTCGCTCTTCGTTCTTACAAATGCTTCTGAATCATTTTCATATATTTCAACTACCGAGTCTTGAACAATTTCTATGCTGTCTGAGGAATTAATTTGAGGTAGAATAAATTCATAAAACTCCTTCGAGTTGATATGCCAATATTTGAGCTGATCAAATTCGTAAGTACGATTTTGGTTTTTAGTTCCTAAAGAAAACTTAGACCAGTGTTGATTGAGTGATTTTTCTGGATGGATTGGGAGAGCCTCTTTTGCCCAATAGCACCAGGTTTTGTTTGGTATTTCCCCAAAATGTGGGTCAATTAAAAGAATTCGTTTGTCCTTTAATGGACTATTCAGCACATGGTAAATCATGCTTAATCCAGCACAACCTGCTCCTGCAAATATGTAATCAAATTCTTTCATAAAGATAGAGCCGTTCTCAGAGAGAACGGCTCTTAAATTTTGGTTGATTAAGCTTTGGCGGCTTTAGCCTTAGCGGTTTCAGCGATAGCTACTGAATAAATTACCAGTCCAAATCCAATCTTATTGATAGCATCTGCAAGGTTATAGAATAAGTCAATTGAACTTACTTCAAACGCTCCAGAAAGAAGGTTTCCAGGCAGTACCATGTAACCAATTGGATAAATAGACCATCCTAGAGTAATAAAGATCTTTAGAAGGAACATCGCTCGTCCTAGGGCTTCACTGTTTGACGCCTTAGCAAGTTTTGCCACATCTCCAGCAAACACTTCATAAACGATGTACAAGTAACCCACTGTTGAAAGGATTCCCCACATTACGTTGCTCTCGATTCCTGATGTTTCGCCGATAAAACCGGTTACTAGCATTACTAAAGAGGCAAGAATCAATTTAAACAGAGTTGATCCCTTCGCACCAAATGGCTTTGTAAGTAAGTAAAACTCCACACACATCAAAGGCACAGTAAGTGTCCAGTCAACATATCTGAAGGCAGTAGGGCTTTCACCTGTAGCCAGGTAAAAATCTCTCATATAGTAATAATGGACTGCAGCAATACCTGTTATCAAACCTGACACAAGTAGCGACATCTTCCATTTCCCTTCCACTGAACCTCTTTCTACAAAGAAAAAGACAGCGGATGCAAACATGGCCATGTACCCAATAAAGAAGGTAATGGCGATCGGGTCAGCATTAATGATCCTGTCAAGATTGACTAGATCAGCAGCGATGGTAAAGTTCATAATATTTTAGTTATTAGTTTGGATACTACACTGATAAGAGAAACAGAATATAATTTGTTTAACCAAAAAGCCTCATAATTAAACAAAACGGTTTCAATGGGTATTTATGGCATTTGAACCCCGTGTTATTGTAAATGAAAATCTTCTTTCATTTCATTGAATTTTGCAAAAACAAAAGAAAATTTTGAAAAAATAGCCAAACTCATAATCCAATAAATGAGGTTTATCTCGTTTGAATTTTATCGATCTACTGACTTTTTTTGCTTATCTTGCATAGTAATTCAAATGTCAAAAAATCACCTTTGAAAGCCATTATTAAGGCATTTTTCTTAAACTTATGAGCGAAGAAAAAGCAAAAAATCCAGCAGACTACGGAGCTGGTAATATTCAAGTACTAGAAGGTCTTGAAGCGGTAAGAAAACGTCCTGCCATGTACATCGGAGACATTGGTGTGAAAGGGCTTCACCACCTGATTTGGGAGGTGGTAGATAACTCCATAGATGAGGCACTTGCCGGTCACTGTGACACCATAAGAGTTACCATCCATGAAGACAATTCCATAACAGTAGAGGATAACGGAAGAGGTATTCCTACCGATATGCATGAGAAAGAAAAACGATCTGCTTTGGAGGTAGTTTTGACCGTTCTTCATGCCGGTGGTAAATTTGATAAAGACACATACAAGGTTTCAGGTGGACTTCACGGAGTTGGTGTTTCTTGTGTTAATGCCTTGTCCACTGACTTGAAGGCAACTGTTTACAGAAATGGTGTAATTACCGAACAAGAATTTAAAATTGGTGTACCACAATATCCTGCCAAAGAAGTAGGTAAAACCGATCGCAGAGGTACCACCATCCACTTTAAGCCTGATGACAGTATTTTTACGGTCACAGAGTATAAGTACGAGACCGTTGCCAATAGGCTAAGAGAAATGGCTTTTTTGAATGCGGGTATTCGAATCCATTTGAAAGATCTTCGGGAAAAAGAAGATGACGGAAGTTTCAAGTCTGATGAATTTTTCTCTGAAGGAGGTCTTATTGAATTCGTTGATTATCTGGACGCTGGCAGAGAAAAAATTATTGAAGCTCCAATTTACATTGAGTCGAATGATGGGGAGGTGCCCGTTCAAGTTGCGATGAGCTATAATAATTCCTTTTCAGAAAATGTAGTCTCCTACGTAAACACGATCAATACTTATGAAGGCGGTACGCATGTGACCGGGTTCAGAAGAGCACTAACCAGAACTTTAAAGTCTTATGCCGATAAATCCGGAATGCTGGATAAGGTGAAGATCGATATTTCTGGTGATGACTTTAGAGAAGGTCTGACTGCAGTTATTTCGGTCAAAGTCGCTGAACCTCAGTTTGAGGGTCAAACCAAAACCAAACTTGGTAACTCTGAGGTTTCTGGTGCAGTGGATTCAGCCGTTTCGGAAACTCTGCAGCATTGGCTTGAAGAGAACCCAAGATCAGCGAAGACTATTGTCGGTAAGGTGATTTTGGCCGCACAGGCCAGACATGCCGCCAGGAAGGCCAGAGAAATGGTTCAAAGGAAGAATGTACTCGGAGGTGGTGGACTTCCAGGTAAGCTAGCTGACTGTGCTAATAGTGATCCATCCGTTTGCGAATTATACCTTGTGGAGGGTGATTCTGCAGGTGGCTCCGCAAAGCAGGGAAGGGATAGAGATTTCCAGGCTATTCTTCCACTAAAGGGTAAAATTCTTAATGTAGAAAAAGCTCAGGAGCACAAAATCTACGATAACGATGAAATCAAAAATATCTTAACTGCACTCGGAGTCAAGTTCGGTACAGAAGAGGATGATAAAGAATTGAATCTGGAAGGTCTCAGATACCATAAAATTATCATCATGACGGATGCTGATATCGATGGTTCGCACATCCGTACCTTGATTTTAACCTTGTTCTTCAGGTATATGAGGAACCTAATCGAAAAAGGCTATATCTACATTGCGCTTCCACCCCTTTATTTATTGAAAAAAGGAAAGGATGAGCGCTATTGTTGGACTGAAGAAGAAAGAGCGGCTTTGGTGAAAGAAATGGCCAAAGACGGTAAAGAAGAGAGCGTTGGTATTCAGCGATATAAGGGTCTTGGAGAAATGAACCCTGAGCAGCTATGGACTACCACTATGGACCCTGAGTTCAGAACCATAAAGCAGGTGACCATAGATTCTGCTGCAGAGGCAGATCATTTATTCAGTATGCTTATGGGAGATGATGTGGCTCCACGTCGTGAGTTCATAGAGAAAAATGCGAAATACGCTAAAATTGACACTTAAGAGATTAATAATTGCTTGAAAGGAGGCCTCGGCCTCCTTTTTTTATGGATAAATCTCTAGAAATCAGACAATTTTTTCCGTCTATTTTTAATATTTGTGGCTTGAAATTTTAGATAAATTATGAAAAGACTCTTTACAACCGCATTTTTATCATTAGTTGTCCTTTTTGCAGTACAGGCTCAGGATGAAGTCACAGCTGAAGAAACCAAACAGGATACCACTTATTGGCTTAAGGAAACCTCTGGAGGTATTAATTTAAATCAAGCCTCATTTAGTGGAAACTGGACCGGTGGTGGTGTGAACTCTATCGCCTTAGGCACCTATTTTTTCGCTAGAAGAAACTACAAAAAAGATAAGTGGAGCTGGGATAATACCCTTGACTTACTTTATGGTGTGGTTCGTAACCAAGGAGAGGATGTACGGAAATCCAATGACCGAATATTTTTAGACAGCAAGGTCGGTCTTGCAATCAATTCAAAATGGAATTATTTCGTATCACTTAATTTTCTTTCTCAGTTTGCTCCTGGATATGACTTCTCTGATAACGATCGAACGTTGATTTCCAAGTTTATGAATCCGGCTTATTTGACGACAGCGATAGGGGTTGAATACAAACCAAATGACGAGTTTAGCCTGAGGATATCTCCTTTCTCCCCGAGATGGACCTTTGTGACCGATACAGAGCTCTATCTAAATGTTCCTGAGAATTATGGGGTGGAAATCGGCGAAACCGTAAGGACTGAAGCAGCTGCGTTCAGTTTGCTTCTGGATTGGAATAAAAAATTATCAGAAAACGTGACTTTCGTGACCCGATACCAGATGTATGCGAATTACCAGAATTTCGCTTTCAACGCAATAGATCACCGTTTGGACCTGGCCTTAACGGCCAAAGTTTCTGATCTGATAAATGTTTCTTTGACGAGTTTGATGATTTATGATTTAGATCAGGATAATGCTATTCAGTTTAGCCAGGGACTTGCTTTGGGCATTGCATTTAAGCGAAGTACCTTTCCTGAGGAATAATTAAAAAGTACAATTTTTTATTTGGGGTTTTGATTCTTTAATATTTATAATATATTTGAATTCATTGTGGTAGTTAAATAATAGTTGGTTTAGTTTTCAAATAAAGGGCAGGAGATTTTCTCCTGCTTTTTTATTGTGCCTCTTTGAAAAGTGCAAAAAAAAAGCCCTGGCAAAACCAGGACTTTGTACACGCGGAAGGATTCGAACCCTCAACCCTCGGAGCCGAAATCCGATATTCTATCCAGTTGAACTACGCGTGCTTATTTTTAGCTATTTAAAACTGCTTGAACTTTCTCAGCTGCTTCTTTTAGAGTAATCGCGGATTGAACTTTCAGCCCTGACTCGTCTATGATTTTAGCACCTTCTTCTGCATTGGTACCCTGAAGTCTTACGATAATTGGCACAGAAATATCTCCAATCGTTTTATAAGCTTCCACCACACCGTTTGCGATTCTATCACATCTTACGATTCCACCGAATACGTTGATAAGAATAGCTTTCACATTTGGGTCTTGAAGAATGATTCTAAAACCGGCTTCAACTGTTGTTGCATTTGCTCCGCCACCTACATCAAGGAAGTTTGCAGGTTCACCACCTGAAAGCTTGATCATATCCATGGTAGCCATTGCAAGTCCGGCTCCATTCACCATACAACCAACGTTTCCATCCAGCTTCACATAATTCAATCCTGATTCACCAGCCTCGACTTCCAAAGGATCTTCTTCAGCTAAATCTCTCAAAGCTGCAAGATCTGGATGCCTATACATTGCATTGTCATCAAGATTTACTTTGGCATCCACCGCCAAAATTTTATCATCAGAAGTTTTTAACACTGGATTGATCTCAAATTGAGAAGAGTCCGTAGCTTCGTAGGCTTTGTAAAGAGCCGCTATGAATTTGGTCATCTCTTTAAAAGCTTTGCCGGTAAGGCCAAGCTTAAAGGCAACCTTTCTTACCTGGAAGCCCTGAAGTCCTGCTTTAGGGTCTATCCACTCCTTAATGATTTTCTCAGGAGTCTTTTCAGCTACTTCCTCGATATCCATTCCACCCTCAGTTGAGGCCATGATCACATTGCTGCCAGATGCTCTGTCCAGAAGGATGGATAGATAGTATTCCTTAGGCTCTGATTCACCTGGATAGTACACATCTTCAGCGATGAGAACTTTATTTACCACTTTGCCTTCTGCACCGGTTTGGTGTGTCACCAAAGTTCCACCCAAAATATCTTTTGCCTTTGAAGAAACATCATCAAGACTTTTGGCCAAAACTACTCCATTAGAACCGGTTTCGTTGATCTTTCCTTTTCCTCTACCGCCTGCGTGGATTTGGGCTTTTATCACATACCAAGACGTACCTGTTTCTGCATTTAATTTTACGGCAGCCTCATGAGCCGCTTCAGGAGTATCGGCAACAATGCCTTCCTGGATTTTTACGCCGTAGCCTTTTAGTACTTCTTTTGCTTGATATTCGTGAATATTCATCCTGTCAAAATTTTTGCCCGAAGTTAAGGTCAATGCCTCATTTATCAAACCGGGTAATCTTCTTTTTTACCAAAAAAAAGAGCTTTTGATTCGATTTAAATCAATTGTTCTAATTTTAAGGCCTCTTAGAAAATCGCAGCATGCTGATAGCCAAAAACATCCATAAATCTTACGGAAACCTTCATGTCTTGAAAGGTGTAAATTTAGAAATTAGAGAAAAGGAGGTGGTTTCTATAGTTGGCTCTTCAGGTGCCGGAAAAAGTACGCTTCTCCATATTTTAGGTACACTAGATAAGGCCGATAGCGGCAATGTCCTGATGAATGGTTTGGAATTGGGGAAACTAAAAAAGGATAAACTGGCAGATTTTAGGAATTCCGAGTTGGGATTCATTTTTCAGTTTCACAATCTACTTCCGGAATTTACTGCATTTGAGAATATTCAGATTCCTGGTCTTATCCGAAAAACTGATTTGGGAGAGCTGAATAAGCGAGTGAAAGAACTTGCGGAGATTCTGGGAATAACTCATCGCCTTGATGCCAAGCCATCAGAAATGTCAGGGGGCGAACAGCAAAGAGTGGCAGTGGCAAGGGCTTTGATCAATTCACCAAAAGTTGTTTTGGCTGATGAGCCTAGTGGAAACCTCGATACTTCAAATGCAGAAGCCCTTCATCAGCTGTTTTTCACCCTTCGCGACGAGCTTAATCAGACTTTTGTCATCGTCACTCATAATGATTCACTTGCAGATCTCTCTGACAGAAAGGTTACCATGAAGGACGGTTTGATCGTCTGATCAGCTTTTCAAAGAGGCCAACATACTTTCAATGTGGCCTTTTGACTCAAACATTTCCGAAAAAACTGCGGCGACTTCATGCTTGTCATTAATGAGGTAAGTAATTCTTTTTGGCATCTTGATTAAGGGAATCAAAGCATCATACGCCTTACAAATCTTTCCATCCCTATCAGAAAGAAGCTCAAATGGTAATCTATGTTGCTTCTTGAATTTTAAGTGAGAATCTATGCTATCTCTACTCACACCGAATACAGGGATATCCAGATCACGGAAAGCTTCAAACTGATCACGGAACTCGCAAGCTTCTGCGGTACAGCCAGGAGTAAAATCCTTTGGATAAAAGTAAAGGATAAAGGGTTTTCCGTCTAAATCTTCTGATTTGGAAAGATTTTTTCCAGAAGTGGATGGAAGTTTGAAATCCGGGGCTTTTGCTCCTATGCCTAATGCCATAATTTTTATTTTCACTAACAGGGTGAATCCACAAAAGTTTCAAATCTGTAATTCTTAATCAGAATTTTAAACTTTATTTCCTGAATTTGCCTTTACAACTCAAATTCTGAAAAGTTTGAAGCTTTCAAGTGTACAGTCCATGATTTTGGCTGGGATATTTTTCGCCTTGATGAATGTCTCTGTAAAGTTCCTGCCTCACATTCCGGCTATAGAGATAATTTTCTTCCGCTCCATATTTAGTTTGATTTTCAGTTTGGTTTACCTGAGGAGTCAAAAAATCAATGTTTTTGGTAACAATAAAAAGTTGCTGGTGGTCCGGGGAATAGTAGGCTCCATTGGGCTCATTACCTTTTTCTACACCCTTCAAAACATTCCACTTGCCAGTGCTGTGACCATTCAGTATTTATCTCCGATTTTCACCACCATCCTTGGGATTTTCCTGGTTAGGGAAAAAGTTAAGCCAATTCAATTCCTCTATTTTGGGATGGCATTTGTGGGAGTGATTGTGGTACAGGGCTTTGATACCAGAGTGGATTTAATATGGGCAGGGGTGGGGGTTACTTCGGCTCTTTTCTCTGGTTTGGCTTACAACGTTATCCGCAAGCTGAAGAATACGGAGCATCCTCTGGTAATTATTTTTTACTTCCCTTTAGTTACTCTTCCGATCGCGACCGTAATTTGTTTTTTCAATTGGGTAAACCCTGAAGGCTGGGATTGGGTTCTATTATTATGGATTGGGGTTTGTACCCAAAGTGCCCAATACTTTATGACTGTAGCTTATCAAAATGCAAATGTTTCTAAGGTTTCCAGCCTTACTTATTTGGGGATGATTTACGCCTTGATTTTTGGTTTTATCTTCTTTGATGAGACGTTTACTTTGGGCTCTTATATAGGAATGGGGCTTGTGGTATTGGGAATACTTTTGAACATAAAAACAAAGTAGGTCAGGGGTTAAACCGAAAAAAGAACCCAAAAATCCTGAAAGCCGCCTTTACTCCCTTAATTTTGAAGTAAAGTTGATGCTTATGAAAATCACTAAAGATCTTTACCAAGGCTCGCTCACTTTACTATTGGATTATTACCAGCTCACCATGGCCTACGCTTATTGGAAATCCGGTAAGGCTGAGGAGGAAGCGGTTTTTAATCTTTTTTTCCGGAAGCACCCATTCAATGGAGGTTTTACGCTAGCCGCAGGGTTGGAATATGTGGTAGACTTTTGCTCCAACTTTAAATTCTCTAAGGAAGATCTAAACTATTTGGGGGCCATGAAAAACCAGGATGGTTCCAGAGTCTTTGACAAGGCCTTTTTGGACTATTTGAAAGAAATGGACTTCAGCTGTGATATTGATGCGGTGGAGGAAGGAACTGTTGTATTTCCAAATGAACCTATGATTAGGGTTAAAGGCCCTCTTATTCAATGCCAACTACTGGAAACTCCTCTTTTAAACCTTATTAATTTCCAGACTTTAATAGCCACCAAAGCGGCCAGAATCAACCTGTCAGCAAAGGGCGAATCTGTTCTGGAATTTGGCTTGAGAAGGGCACAAGGAATTGATGGTGCGTTGGCAGCAAGTCGTGCAGCATACATTGGAGGCTGTTCCTCCACCAGTAATGTAATGGCTGGAAAGCTATTTGGGATCCCTGTTTCTGGAACTCACGCACATAGTTGGATCATGGCATTCCCAAGTGAACTGGAAGCATTTGAAGCTTATGCAGGTGCCTTCCCGGATAAGACTACTTTTCTGATTGATACCTACGACACGATTAATGGAGTGAAAAATGCCATAAAGGTCGGTCTTCAGCTACGTGAAAAAGGAAAGGAAATGCTCGGGGTACGTTTGGATTCAGGTGATTTAGCTTATTACTCAAATGAAGTGAGAACCTTGCTTGACAAAGCTGGATTTCCAGATGCCAAAATCGTTGCCTCCAATGATCTAGACGAGCACATTATTAGCTCTTTAAAAAATCAGGAGGCGTCCATTAGTGTTTGGGGAGTAGGAACAAAGCTAGTCACTGCATATGACCAACCGGCTCTTGGAGCTGTCTATAAGCTGGCAGCTTTGAAAAACTCTAAGGGAGAATGGGAACCAAAGATTAAGCTTTCCCAGCAGTCACTGAAGATCAATATCCCTGGGTATCATACCGTAAAACGATTTTATTCCAAGGATAAAGCAGTTGCTGATATGATCCATCTGGAAGGGCAGGAGTATACTAAAGGTAGCTTGGTGATTATTGATCCAAGTGATCAAACCCGAAGAAAGAGAATCATGCCTGCGTTTTATCAGGAGGAGGAATTGCTTAAGCCAATATTTAAAAAAGGAAAGAAGAAATATAAACTACCGAGTCTGGATGAGATAAAGGTTAAAGCAAAAAAACAATTGGATTCCTTTGATAAGACACATAAAAGATTGGTGAACCCTCATTTGTATCCGGTAGGCCTGGAAGAGAACCTTCATCACTTGAGAATGGAGCTTATCTTAAAATCAAAAGAAGAAAATGGTGCAGATTGACCAAGCAAAAGACGTATTACTTCTGGTGGATATTCAGAATGATTTCCTGCCCGGTGGCTCGCTGGCTGTAAAGGAAGGAGATCAAATTATTCCTATAGTGAATAAGCTTCAGTCTAAATTTCAAAAAATAGTAGCTACCCAGGATTTCCATCCTCCTGGACACAAGAGTTTCGCAGCGAATCATGAAGGAAAGAAAATTGGAGAAATGATTCAGTTGGATGGTCTGGATCAGGTTCTTTGGCCGACTCACTGTGTGCAGGGGAGTTTTGGATCGGAATTCTCAGATCAGTTGGAACAAAAAAACTGGCTCAAAATATTCCGAAAAGGATTGAACGAGAATGTCGATTCGTACTCTGGATTTTTTGATAATGCTAGACGGGGCGATACTGGGCTGAATACCTATTTGAAGGAGATAGGTGTCCAAAGAGTATTTGTGGTCGGCTTGGCACTGGACTATTGCGTAAAGTTTACGGCTCTGGATTCCATAGATTTGGGGTTTGACACATTTTTAATTACAGATGGAAGTAGAGCGGTGAATCTAAATAAAAATGATGATCAACTTGCCATTGAGAAAATGGTCGCAAAAGGAATTAATATTATTACCAGCCAGGAAATCGAATAAAATATGTTTGACTACGATCCAAAGAAAAGTTACCCTAAACAGACGGAAAGCCGAGTGGTTATACGGTTTCAGGACTGTGATCCTTTAAGACATTTAAATAATGCCAAGTACTTCGATTACTTCTTCAATGCACGTGAAGATCAGGTACCAAAGCTGTATGGGCTGGAAATCATTGATTTAATTCGAACTTTCAAAGCCGCATGGGTGGTATACAATCATAATATCAGCTATGTAAGGTCTGCCATGGTAGGAGAGTGGGTTAGAATTTTCAGTCGAGTTATCTGGCATAATCATAATACCATTGTGGTCGAGTATATTATGACTGATGATTCTGAGAAGCAATTGAAAACTGTCCTATGGTCCACAATGCGATATGTTACTTTGGCTGAAGGAAAATCCACAGATCATCAGGGAGCTGTTGCAGATTTCCTTGAAGCTACCTCACTTAATTTGGATTTTGAATCAATGGATATTAAATCCAGAGTCAAGGAGATCTCAAATGCTCTGAAGAATTCTTGATTTTTATCAAAACTCTGTGCTTAAATGGAACAAACCTGTACACAATCGTACAGGTTTTTTTTGGCCCATCTGGTTAAATAAAAAGGGATAGAAAAAATTTAAAGTTAAAAGTTGAAAATCATGGGTCGCTCTGGCAACTTTTTCTTTCCTCATTTTTGAATCGATTTGTTCGCTTACGTGACAATCGGACGAGAAAATTCTCATTTTTCGAACAATTTTTTGCTGTAAAGGGCTGTTTTATAGCTTTTTAAGAAAAATCTGGGTCTTGCACTTTCAAGAAAAAGATTAGGGATCGTCTTACTTTTTGGCCACTCCAAAAATTTGTTGGTATGCCAATAGCAATAAGAGAGGACAGAAACTTAAACCAACAAATTATTATGAAAACTTTATTCACTATCGCACTTGCAGGCTTCGTATCAATGTCTAGCCTTGCTAATGAAAACAACGAAGACCTTATGGCTCTTAGCGGTGCCAAGGCAAATTACAAAACAGTTAATGTGCTCTTAAAAGAGGATGTAGGAGAAGCTCGAATTGCCATTTACGACATGAATGGAAAAAGGCTACATCAGAGAAAGGTGAAGGATGCCGACAGGGATCAGGTCATTCCTTATAACCTGGAAGACCTTCCATGTGGTGAGTATCAGGTAGAGATTACTACTGACGAGGAGTCCGTCTCTTATACAGTTAATACTTTTAACAGACCTATTCCAGTAGAAGAGCTTCCATTGAAAGCCAATGGTAAAAAATTGGATAATAATAAGGTAAATCTATCAGTGTTCGGACTCGTGGAACCAGGTGTTGAGGTTGAAATCAGATATGAAGAAAATGATAGAGTTCTTCATGCCGAAACTATCGAAACTCCAAAAGCATTTAGCAAAAACTACAGCTTTGATGGGGTAGAGGCAGAAGATATTTATTTCCACCTTACTGACGCTTTGGGAAGAACGAGAGTAATTCACCTCTAATTCTTCAGAACAAAGGAATAAAAAGACCACGATGATTGGAGACCAGAAATGGTCTCCTTTTTTTATGTTCGACATTTTTTGGAGTAGCTATCCGAGCTTTTAAGCTCTTGTATTTAAATTACCACTGATAGATATCAGGATAAGCTTGAAGTGAAGTAAAACACTCGAGGAAGAAAGATCTTCTGCGTAATGAAGCTCAGAAAACGGATAGTTTTAAGTGGGTGATCAGAAAGGCTTCTCATCAAAAAAGTAAAAGAATGAACTGAAGAACCAATGCCGGGGCACTTCCAAAAAACATCATTTTCCTTTATTGAAGATTTTTTCTCAGCTCATGCAACCGTTTGAATTTTGATTTTTATCAAATATTTGTGTGCTGACGGACAAGACCTGTACAAAAGCGTACAGCTTTGGACACAAGTCCAACGATACCAGATAATTATGAAAAAAAAATTAAAATTATTTTCTGTTAAACTATACAATATAATGCAACCTGCCTTTTTGAGGTTTTAAGGCAAAACTGTTCGGATGCGTGACAAACGAACGGTTAAATGTTTGACTTTTTAACAGCTTTTCACCCTTTTTTAACATTTAGCCAAATATAATTTTGATTTCAATTAATAATCGGGTAATAATTTCTTGACCTGAAAACTTTTTTTCTAGGGCTATGGGAATGTTGGTATGCCAATCGCATAAGAAAAGACAGAACACTAAACCAACATACTATGAAAACTTTAATGACTCTAGCACTCGCAGGCGCTATCTCTTTTTCAAGCCTTGCAAATGACAACAATGACGACCTAATGGAGCTAAGCGCTGTTAAGGCTCGTTACAAAACAGTAAACGTACTTCTTAAAGAAGGTGTAGGTGAAGCCAAAATCGCCATCATGGACGAAAATGGTAAGAAGCTTCATCAGAGAAAAGTAAAACAAAAAGGAAGCGATATTATCATTCCTTACAACATGGAAGATATGCCATGTGGAGAATACCAGGTTGAAATTACCACAGATGACGAGCGTGTACTTTACACAGTGAGCACTTTTAATAGATCCATCCCCGTAGAAGAACTACCACTAATGGCCTATGGAAAGAAGTTGGATGATAACACCGTTAATCTAGCAGTGATTGGTCTAATGGAACCAGGAGTAGATGTGAAGATCAGATATAAAAACAATGATCGCGTCCTTCACTCAGAAACTATCGATACTCCGGAAGGATTCAGAAAGGACTATTATCTAGAGGGTGTTGATGCTGACGAAATCTACTTCGAGCTACACGATGCTCTTGGAAGGACTAAATACATTCACATGTAAATAGCTCTCAAACCTGGAAGGCCCTTGTTTCTTTGGAAGCAGGGGCTTTTTTATTTTCCAAGCATATGAGCGGTTAGACCTTTTGCTGTTTGCTCCAGATCCTGGTTCAACTTGGATTTGGCTGTATAAAGGACGAGTTCCTTTTCTTTTTTAGGCAAAGCCTCAAAGCCGTAAAAAGCTCCTAAAATGCCTCCAGCCAAAGCTCCCGTAGTATCATTATCTCGTCCATAGTTCGTTAGGAAGGTGAGTGTACCCATAAAGTCAAAATCAGCATAGTACATTCCTGTAAGAGTCTGAAGAAATATTTCACCGGCATGAAAAGGCATGTCTTGTTGCCTTTTATCCAACTCCTGAAAAGCAAAAGCCAGCTCAGCTGATTCAAGAGATAATCTCGAATTCAAACTATCCAGTCCTCGTGATTCAGAATCAATCCTTGCTGCTTCTTTTACCCATACGTAAGCCGAACGACCCACTAATCGGCTATCAAAATAGTCTCGTGGATCAATCTCCAATGCAGCTTTTAGATTTTCTATACTTGGATTTTCTGACATAGCCGCGGATGTCATGGCCGCTGCCATGGAAGTGACATCTTTGGCGTAGCCAATGTCATAAATACTGAGTTTAAAGGCTTCCTGATAGGCTTTTGAAGGATTTCCAGGAAAATAGGCCCCTACAGAAGAAGAATAGAGAAGTCCGGCACAAACCATTTCCCCACCATAAAACTTCCCCAATGCATCTGAATAAGCACTCACATCTTCACTTATGAATGCTGTACTTACTTTTGACCATTCCTGAAGCCAGCCCATTTTTAATAGAACAGGTTTATAAGGCTCGTAATCCGAAGAATTAACTTGCTGAAGTTCTTTTAGGTAACTCTGATATTCCTCTCCGATATACTTGGCAAAATCATTTGCTTTCAAGGCACTGGTATCCTGAGTGATAAGAAATTCTGAAAGCAAAATTTTCCACCGGGTGTCGTCCGTGGTGCCACCTGCCGGAAGGCTATCATGCCAGGTTCCTTCTGGAGAGCTGCTACGGTACATTGAATCCAGACTCTGAACAAAGCCATATTCTTGCTGAATCTGAGGTCTTGACCACATTTCTGTAGGTGCTCCCATGGCATCACCGATAGCTGAACCCACGATCATTCCGAGGACCTTGTCATAAAGCTGCTTCTCGGTAAGCTGATATTGATCTATAAAAGTGTCTGTAAATTCCACTTTCCTTTCTTTTTCTGGCTTTGGTCCGCAGGACCAAAAAACGAAAATGCATGTGAAAAGAACCAAATAGCTTCTCATGCTAAAATCATTTTTCGCCCCAATTGTAAAAGCTCCACTCTTTCTTTCAGACTTAAATCCAGAGGAAGTTGAGCTATGCCGATAAGTCTCCTTAAAAGCTCGACACCAGCAAAAGCAAGTGTTAGACTCGAATCGAATGAAGGGTTATAATTATCCAGCTTTGACAAGGCTTCATTTTCATTTAAACCTGAAAAAATCAGATGTGCCACAAAAATACCAAGGTCAAACTCCCTGTCTCCAACGAAACCAAACTCAGGGTCGATCACTTTTAGTCCAGATTCGGTACTGATCCAACTACCCGGATAAAAATCTCCATGCAAAAGAGTATCCCCCTTTGATAGATATCTCTCACCCAGGGACGCTACCCTTGACTTAAGTTTTTCATCCATTTTGAAGGGTAAGGAAGCTTTTTGCAATCCAGGCAGGATTGAATCCAAATCCAGCCCATTATTCTCATCAAATGGAAACCTGAAAATATGATCATGATTTAGCTCCCTCATTTTCATATTATCCGGGAAAAATGGGGCTTTCAGGGAATGAAGTTGGTTAAGGTAAGCGATGAGTTCTTCAATTACTTGATCCTTGATTTGCTTTGACTGTTTGTAATATTCCGTGAAATCAGATCCAGGCCCAAAATCTTCAAGCAGTAACAAATAATTTTCGGGAAAGTAGCCCAAAATTTTTGGGGAATAGGACTTTAACTCCGGAATAATCTCCACTAGTTTAAGATACTGGTACTCTGTGTCTATTCTTTCTATGGGAGCTGAAATCTGTGGATATTTCCGTACGAAAGGAAAGGATTGCTTCGCTATAAAGGTTCTCTTATTCGTCTGAATTCTGAAAACTGCATTCATATTCCCTTCTCCTGCTTTTTCAGCAGAAATGGCTATCTCATCCGGATCGAGAAAGGATAGTGAATTGATGAAGGACTCTGGGTTTTTGTTTAA
The DNA here is from genome assembly GCF_030403435.1 of Algoriphagus sediminis. Lineage (GTDB taxonomy): Bacteria > Bacteroidota > Bacteroidia > Cytophagales > Cyclobacteriaceae > Algoriphagus > Algoriphagus sediminis. Next base: position 284,062 of record NZ_JAUEPH010000004.1, on the reverse strand, counting down.
CAGGTGCATTCAGTTTAGGGTAAAAGCATTTTCAAGTATACTCAAAACCACTCAAGGAAAGTAACACTATGAATAAAAGGGTCTCTCATCCAACCAAAGAAAATTTGGCTTTTGATCAACGATTTCAAGGCGTGTTGGTTAATTTTATAGAATAAACCTGAAAAACTAAAGTAAATGTTTGGACTACCAAGAACCCTCTACAATGATGACCATGAGCTTTTTAGAGAAAGTGTAAGAGCTTTTATCGAGAAAGAAATCACACCTCATAATGCTGAATGGGAAAAGAATAAAATGGTTTCACGTGAATCCTGGAAAAAGCTCGGAGAGAATGGGTTTTTAGGAATTCAAGCTCCGGAAGAATACGGGGGTATGGGAATAAATGATTTTAGGTTTACCGCTATTCTGATAGAAGAATTGGGTCTAAGTGGGTGTTCAGGTCCAGCTATTGGTTATCCACTTCACAGTGACATTGTGATGCCTTACCTTCTTCATTATGCCACCCAAGGGGCCAAAGAAAAATACCTTCCAAAAATGATTTCTGGTGAATATATAGGTGCTGTTGCTATGACAGAGCCAGGTGCTGGAAGTGATTTGCAAGGGATAAGAACCTCCGCAGAGGATATGGGAGATCATTATGTGGTGAATGGTTCCAAAACCTTTATCACCAACGGCTATCTATCAGACGTAGTGGTGGTGGCGGTAAAAACTGAACAGAAGAGAAGTTCCAAAGCCATCAGTCTCCTTTTGGTAGATAAGGATATGGCAGGATTTAAGAAAGGGGTTCCTTTTGAAAAGGTGGGACTGCATGCACAGGACACTTGTGAGCTTTTCTTTGACAATGTCAAAGTTCCTAAGGAGAACGTACTGGGCAAAGTAGGAGAGGGTTTTAAATATCTTATGACTGAACTTGCTCAGGAGCGATTAGTAGTGGCTTTGGCGGCGGTTGCATTGGGTGAATACATGCTGAAATCAACCATTGAGTATGTGAAGGAAAGAAAAGCCTTTGAGAAAAGTATTTCTGAATTTCAGAATACACGGTTCAAGCTAGCGGAGATGATGGCAGCTTTGGAACAGGGAAGAATTTACAGCGATCATCTGGTCATGCTGCATAATGAAGGCAAGCTGGATTCAGCAATGGCCTCAGCGGCCAAATACAATATGACAGAGCTTCAGTGTAAGGTCGCAGATGAGTGCGTTCAACTTCATGGCGGATACGGATACATGTGGGAATATGGAGTGGCCAGAGCGTATGCGGATGCTAGAGTTCAGCGAATCTATGCGGGAACGAATGAAATCATGAAAGAGCTCATCGCCCGAAAAATCCTAAAGTGAGGATTAGATTGCAAAAACAAATTAAAATATGTAATTAAACCTGATTTTAATACCAAATAACCTACCCATGAAAGATTTTCCTTGGCTTAAATTTTATCCTGAATCCGTAGATAAAACTGTTGATATTGAGGCGTATGATAGCCTCAGTGACCTTTTTGATGAGAGCGTGAAAAAATATGGTGATATGCCTGCATATGAATGCATGGGCAAAAGTATCACCTTCAATGAACTGGATAAAATGAGTGCCCAGTTTGGGTCTTTTCTTCAAAATACGTTAGGTCTTAAAAAAGGAGCTCGGGTGGCTATTCAGATGCCTAATACCCTACAATATCCAGTAGCCATGTTTGGGGTTCTTCGGGCAGGAATGGTCGTGGTAAATACCAACCCGCTGTATACACCAAAGGAGATGAAACATCAGTTTAATGACTCAGGTGCAGATGCAGTGGTGATTGTGGCGAACTTCGCAAGTAATCTTCAAAAAATTCAAAACGAGATCAATGCCAAGCACATTATCGTCACTGAGCTTGGTGATTTATTGGGTGGCCTTAAAGGCACTATTGTCAACCTCGTTGTGAAATATGTAAAGAAAATGGTTCCTGCCTATTCTATCCCCGGTGCCTATTCATTTAAAAAGGCCTTGAGTCTAGGTTCTTCAGGTTCATTGAAGAAGGAAAAGTTAACACTTCAGGATACAGCCTACTTACAGTATACAGGTGGTACCACCGGAGTTTCCAAGGGAGCCGAACTGACCCATGGAAATATTGTGGCTAACATGCAGCAGATTTCTGCCTGGATGAAGCCCAAGTTGAAAGAGAAGGAAGAAGTGGTCATTACCGCCCTTCCCTTGTATCATATTTTTGCTTTGACAGTAAACTGTCTGGCAATGCTTAAAATCGGCGCGAAAAATGTTTTGATTACCAATCCAAGAGATATGCCTGGATTCGTAAAGGAGCTTTCCAAGCATAAATTCACTGTCTTTACCGGAGTAAATACACTTTTCAATGGACTGCTAAATAATCCCGATTTCGGTTCACTTGATTTCTCGAAACTAAAAATAGCCGTAGGAGGAGGAATGGCTGTTCAAAAAGCAACAGCTGAAAAATGGGAAGTTGTTACTGGCACTCCTTTGGCCGAAGGCTATGGACTTACCGAGACCTCACCAGTCGCTTGTTGTAACCCAATTGATGGAACTGAGCGAATAGGAACTATAGGAATTCCACTACCAAACACTGAGGTCATGATCGCAGATGACGAGGGAAATCCTTTACCTCTGGGAGAAAGAGGAGAGATTTTGATCAAAGGGCCGCAGGTGATGCGGGGATATTGGAACCGACCTGAGGAAACTGCAAATGTGATGCATGGAGAATGGTTTAAGTCAGGAGATATTGGAGTAATGGACAAGGACGGATTCTTCAAGATTGTGGATCGTAAAAAGGAAATGATTCTGGTATCAGGCTTTAATGTTTACCCAAATGAAGTAGAGGATGTAGTGGCTTCGTGTAAAGGGGTACTCGAAGTGGGAGTGATTGGAATGCCTGACCCGAAGTCCACTGAGCGAGTAGTGGCCTATGTGGTGCGCTCAAATGAATCTCTCACGGCTGAAGAAATCATTGAACATTGTAAAGATTCCCTCACGAATTATAAAGTCCCCAAGGAAGTGCACTTTGCAGATGAACTTCCTAAGTCGAATGTTGGTAAAATTCTAAGAAGAATAATTAAAGAAAACCATATGGCCCGTGTGGGGAAAAAGTAAATAGAAATGCCGCAATTTGAATTGCGGCTTTTCTATTATAGCTCAGTTCTTTACTCAGAATAGGTTTTTTAAGTTAAAATCTTCATTTTTCATACTTTATGGATTCTTTGACATACCCAAAAACAATTGGTCTGGATCGCGTTAAGCTTCACTTTGAGTTTAATGCGGATCGATTACTAGAGGAAGTACAAAAAATGAAGCTAAGTGGTTTCGAATATTATGATGCCTTGCCCCTAAGGGCTCCTGCACATCTGGTCGATCCGAAACTGCCCTTCCCAGAACCTTCGGGCGATTATGCCGATGGATCCTGGACTGATTGGCTGGATACTGATTTACTTAAAGGGTCGGATTATATCAGTGAGGTCATTGAAAATTTCAAACAAAACACAACAGTCAATTTAGTCCGAATCCTTAGATTATCAGCATATTCCGAGGTTAAGGAGCATACAGATCCTACTTTGGCATTAGAGGAAGAAAAATCCATGATCCGGTTGACAATCCCAATTACCAACAATCCTGAATGTGACTTTTACTTAAATGGACACGTCGTTCCAATGAAGCCTGGTGAATGCTGGTATCTAAAGCTAAATGATCCCCATAAGATTATTAACAGAGGAAATTCGGAAAGAATAAACTTGACTATAGATATGATTCCAAACGATTGGATTCGAGGTCAAATCGAAAACTCGATCTAAACAGACATCATTAATGAAATCAAAAGCTATCCTTTTTGCCTGCACCATTACCCTTCTTTCCTTCTTCTCCTGTGGAGAGGAAGACCCTGAGCCGCTGTTAATCTGTGGCGTAACTGATCCTGTCTTACAACTTACTTGGTTAAATGAGTTGACAGCCGAGCTAGATGAATCCTATTTTAATCAGTATTTCTATGTCACTTCAGGCAAGTATCAAGGAGAAGATGTCTTTATCGTTAAAAATTGCTGTCCGAATTGTAACTCGGTAGAGCTAGTATACTCTTGCCAAGGAAATACCATTGGCTTTTTAGCGTTCGACGGAGTAAGTATAGATCCAAGTGAAATTTCTGATGAGCAGGTAATCTGGAGAGGAATTAATTTTCAATGCGGAGTTTAAAAGCTTCTGATAGTCATGGATTTATCATTTTCTATTAAAGCTTTTGATGAGCTAACCGTACATGAACTTTATGAACTATTAAGGCTCCGTGCTGAGGTCTTTGTGGTGGAACAGGACTGTGTTTATCAAGACCTTGACAATAAGGACCAGCAATCCATTCATGTACTCATGTATAAAGAAAATAAACTAGTGGGTTGTAGCCGTTTGGTTCCACCGGGCTTGTCCTACAAAGAGATTTCTATAGGTCGGGTGATCACCTCAGAAAAAGTGCGAGGTACAGGTTTGGGAAGAGAATTAATGAAAGTTTCTATCCAAGCCTGTCATGAAAAGTTCGGACCAAAGAACATTCGCCTAAGTGCACAGGTTTATGCCAAAGCTTTTTATGCTTCACTAGGATTCCAGGAGGAAGGGGAACCATATGATGAAGACGGAATTCCTCATATCTCAATGGTCTATACAACCTGATTTTTGTAGGGTTTTTTAAATCTAAATGAGGTTTTTTTTAAATTCCATCTGATCTAAAATTTAAACTCAAAACTCTAAACCATATCATTATGCAATACTATCAGGCCAAAGAAGTACAATCAGATTCTCTGGATAGCCTAAGATCAAAAGTGGAGGCTGAATTAAAGAAGGAAGGCTTCGGAGTGCTCACAGAAATTGATGTTCAGGCCACCATGAAGAAAAAGCTGGATAAGGATTATCCGCCTTACTTGATTTTGGGTGCGTGCAATCCCGTATTTGCCGATAAAGTCATTCAAGCAGAACCGCATATTGGCGCCTTACTGCCTTGTAATGTTACCTTGAGGGAGTTAGGTGCAGGTTCCTTCGAAGTGTCAATTATGGATCCTGCAGCGGCAATGTCTGCCGTTAAAAACGATAAGATCGAACCATTGGCTGGCGAGGTGAGAGAAAAGTTAATGAGAGCCCTGGAGGCTATTTGATTTTCCCCAAAGGATGCTTTAGAAGTTGTATCGAGCTGAAACCAGCAAAATTCTAGTTTCGTCTTTTGAAAAAGACTCCTGAGAGAATGTATCTGTCAGAGCATTACCTGCATACCGTCTTGTGTCAAAAATATCGCGTACTGATAGTGTGACACTTCCTCTATTTTCAAAAAAGGATTTTTGCACACTTGTATCGACAAAGTAAACCGCCAGGCTTTGTCCCTGAGCTTGAATCTGAGGTGATTCGTAATTTGCTGAAAGCTGAAAATTAATTCCCAGAGGAAGCTTAAAATCCTGATTTAACTTCGCGTTAAACGTAAAGCCTGAATTGGTAAACTCCTCACCAATGTTTGAGGCATCTACGACTATTCTGGAAAATGTGGCTCCTCCATTTAAAGAGTACCATTCATTTACTTCAGAGGTACCAATGAATTCCAACCCATAGGACTCTGAAAAGAGTAAATTATCTGGCTGCCTTATGGAAACACCATCTTCCACAATCGTGATAAAATCGATCTGATTATTTACTCTTCGGAAAAAGAGATTCGTGGTAAGACTTACCTTTTTGAAGTTCGCTATATGACCTAATTCGAAGGAATTGATCATCTCAGGAATGAGGTTCGGGTTTCCTCTTCTTACATTCAGGCTGTCTGTGATATTTGGAAATGGATTTAATCTCCAAGCCCTTGGACGATCTATTCTACGGCTGTAGGTAGCCTTTATGCCATGGACTTCATTAATATTGTAAAGTGCCTGCACGCTAGGGAAGAGGTTGAAGTATCGCTGCTTATTTTCTTCATCAGTATTGAAAAGATAGGTGTCGACCTGAGTAAATTCCCCTCGAAGACCTACTCCATATTCCAACTTGCTGCTTGAGTTAGAGTAAATACCATAAGCCGCATGAATATGATCCTGGTATAAGAATCGATTACTTACCCCGGGATCTGCGACGAACTCTCCACTTTCATTATCTAACCTTTGATAAATAAAATCATTGTCGAATTCTCTGATCGTAGTCTTAAGCCCCATTTCTACTTTGCCTTTTTCTAAAGGTCGAATGTAATCGGCTTGAACAACTGTAATATTTCTTACCTCATCGGTAAAAGCTCTTTCCTGCCCGGTTAAATTTTCAGGGATTGGATTTAAAGTATTGTTATAAATATCAATGTTCTGAGTCTTGTACTGGTTACGATAGGAGTGGCTGGCGGTAGCTCGGAAGACATGCCCTTTTTCAGCAAAGCTATGCTCAAATATCAAAGCATTATCAATTCCATCGTCCTGCTCATTTTCATTATTTCTTCTGACGTAGTCAAAGCTTTCTCCAGCTCTGACTTGCTCAGAAAAAAGAGTGTTGACATCCCAGGTTTCATTTACCTGAAGCACACCTTCATAGCTCAGGGTATTGTTTCCAAAATAATAGTCAAGACCAAAGTTTAAATTATTACTTATGTCCTGATCAGAACTTTGGGTTTCTTGATCTAATACTTCATCCTCTTCGAAAAGGATCCGTGTATTTGTACGTTCCCCGATACCCTGCCAATTTCGACGGTTATATCCGGCATAAACATTCATTTTAATGTTACGTCGATTCAACCTGGCTCCAAAATTACTTCTGTTTCGAGTTCCATACGTGCCTTCTACACCTCCATGTGTTCCCAATTCAATTCCCTTTTTCAAAACTATATCAATCACTCCACCCTCTGCTTCTGCATCATAACGGGCATTAGGGTTGTTGATAATTTTAATTTCTTCTACAACAGAGGCCGGAAGCTGATCTAGGTTTTGGGTGAGAGATGAATTTCTTCCGTTGATCAGGATGTTAGTGCTGCTGCTTCCTCTCAAGGAAACTCCACCTTCTTCATTCACTGCCACAGAAGGGGTGTTTCTAAGGATGTCCAACAGTGTTCCTCCGATATTTGCCAAATTATTGTCTGGAGTAACGATAAGTCCCTCGAGTGTGGTTCTCACGGGTAATCTGGAAATTTGAACCACTACCTCCTCTAGATTTTGTTCCTCGCTGGTAAAAAGCAACTCTCCTAAATCAATTGGTCCATTCGCTTGAATATTTTCAATTTTCAAATCTTCATATCCAATGAAAAAAGCCTTGAAGCTGTAATTTCCAGCAGGTACCGAAAGCTGAAAACTACCATCATCCTGGGTGTCTGTGAAAGCTTCAGGGTCATTGTCGGGGTTGTTACTAAATAAAGCCACCTGAGCATAGCTTACAGGTTCTTTGGTTTTTGAATCTATAAGTTTACCAATGACTTCTGCATTTTGTGCGAGAAGGCTAAAGTTGATTAGGCTGGTAAAAATTAGGGTAAAAATAGCTGATCCTATGCTGGGGCTACCTGTCCTTAAAAGGTTTCTTTTCTCCTTCACGGTGCGTTTTCTTTTTATGGATTTTCACAGTGAAAACAAGTCCTATTTCAATATGTTTTAGGTTTTTGATAAGTGGTGAAGGTATATTTTTGTTTCTTGTTTTGTGATTACCTAGGGATTAGGGTTAAGAATTGATCAATTAATTTATTTGGAGATTTGAGAAAAGCGTGAGCCATTCACCACGGTCATCTTGACCAGAGGGAGAAATCTCTTCTTTCTTAAAATGGTTTTTTTCCTGCATCAGACAGATAGACGCTGAATCTCTAATAATAAACCAGTCAAGAGAATAGTCAGAATCAAAAATAAAACATAAGTAGCCAGAGTCCTGAGAAGGCGAACCCAAGGCCTTCCTTTCTGGAAAAACTGCTGAAAAGCCCAAAAATTATAAGCCACAGAAACAAGCAAAGGGATAAATTCTAATGAGCTGATGGGCAGAATCCCAAAAATCACCGTACTAAACCCATAGAAGAAAGCCTGCTGTCCAGTGATGTATGCATTTAGAACGATATGCTCCAGGTAATTTCGCTTGCTTGACCAGAAAGCAATCCAGGAGGCTAAAGCATATACCGGAATCAAAAGGAGAACAGTGTAGGCATAGTTGCTGGAAAACCAATCCAGAATGGGTGTTTCGGCCAAAGCATCTGGGGCACTTTGCTCTTGGCTAAAAAAACCAGTCATGAAATCATTGATAAAAGTGTTTTGCCCCATCATTAGGGCGATTAAAAAATACCCTGTGGAAGCGGCCAAAGCATAGGGTATAGGTTTCCAATAAGTCTTTCTTTTTCCATCCAGATAGGCACGAATGGTTTTTCCGGGCCTTTTTAGTAACTCGATGAAGGTAAAGTAGAAACCTTTATCGATAGAGAAAATACTAGAGCTGATTTCCTCTATCAAACCTCTAAGTGTGATTTTCCCAACTCGTGCATTTTGTCCACATTCCGAGCAAAAATTACCCTCAATCGGGGCACCGCAGTTTTTGCAGATGTTTTCTGTAGTGGAAGAATTCACCATGATAGGGATAGGGTGTTTGAACTGGTTTGGCTGAATTTGAAAAATACAGCAAATTTTTAGAGTTAAGAAGAGCTTTGGCCTGCAGGCCTTAAATAGAATGGAGGTACAACCTTTCGTATTACCGCCATTTTTAATTTCATTTATGAATTCTTGGTACCTGTTTGATTTCTAGAAAATAGTAATGAAACCCAATAGCTGGTAACAGTTAAAATGGCACCAGTTGGAATCCCATAGCTTAATCGCCAAAACCATCTCATTGCATCTTGACCGCCCTGGAATGTTTCTTTTTGGGTAAAGGAAAATGAAAGATTACCTGCAAGTAAGTACGATATCGGGAGCCAAAGAATTCCTAAGGCAATAATGACTTTTAGGAATCCCGAGAGAAACCTGCTCAATTTGCCTGAAGGCTTTCTCAACTCTTTTACTCCCCAATAAACGGATAAGGGTAATGAGATCATTCCGACCCAGGTTATTAGACTTCCAAGGGGAATTGTTCCCTTAGTGTCCAATGCCATCGTGAGTAGGGAAGAGCCAGTCACTAAAAGCATAATGACACTTAAGGTCAAAGTCAGGGCACTATAAAAAAATATATTCCTTTTATTCACTTTTAATGGTTGAGAAGGGTCTGCATCTTCCCGTATGCTCTTGTTGGATATTCGCAAATGCGATAAAATTCATTTCTTTTTTCTCCTGAAGTCAAATATTGCTCCAACGGCAGTTCCTTTTGCCAATCCCACAGCGCCACTTAAGGAAAAATCATCTGAAGCATTTCCAATAGCGGCTCCAACTGCTAGACCAATAGCAGCACCCATTCCAATCCCATACCGGCCTTCTTATTTTTAGTCCCTGTCATGAATCCGATAGTTTTTTTCTTTCAATAGTTTCAGCCGATATTCAATCATATCAATAATAAGAACTTTTGGTAGGGCCTTATTTAATGGAAACTGAACTGATCCTTTAGCCTTTTTAAAGCCATCAAGTTGATTCCAAAAATGTTCCATGGTAGTAGGATGAGGATAAAAGCCAATATGGCTCTTATATCCTGCGATCATTATTTGTTCCTCTCTTTTCCCACCTTCAACCATAGTGAAAGCGGCTATATTATAATTGATTAGCTCTTGGGTGTCAGGAACCACTTCATGAATAATTGAACGGAGCTCTTCAAGATATTCTTTTGTCAGTCCATCAAAGCTTTGAATGTAGCTTTCTACGTCGCTGAATTGCATAGATGTACCCATTATTTCCAGCCAATTCTTTGTCCGGCTTGCTTTAAAAAACTGGCAATGTTCTTTTCTCCCAATTCGTCCATTTCCCTTAATTTAAAGTATCTGGATTCCCCTTTTCCCAAAGGAGGTTGGGGGTCCAAATCAGCACCCATGAGGAAAACAATATTGGCAGACACATCATATGCAGCCACTTCTATCAGCCATCCTTGCTCACTTGTTCCATAATATGCCTTGCCCCATTTAATGGCATATTGAAGATTAGGAATGCAATCATGAATGAGGCTGTCAATTTTTTTAATCAAGGGTTGGATACCTGGCATAATTCGATTTTCCATCCAGTCCTCAATAAGCTTGTGGTCCTTCGAAGGAACTGGAGGCTTCTTTGTTGAAAGTGGCTTCGGCTGCTTATCCATCTATTTTTCTTTCTTTAATCAGCTTGAGGTATGATCAAATGAGAAGCCTTGATCTCTCCGACCTTTTCAGCAATAGAACTTATTAGCTTTAAAATAGGAGGAGTGATTTCATAATAGGGAGGCTTCATGATACTATCAAATATATGCTTAATGTCCTGCTTATGTAAAGAATCCATGAAAATTATGGGATGTAAGTGGAGTACCTTTCTAGTTCTAGTAATTCTTCATTTTGATACTTCTTGTCCTTTTGGCTTAGACCAAAAGGACCAAAAACCCAAGGCATTGATCTTTTTTATCCTTTTGGTCAAAGGATTTTTTGTGCCTCGTTACTACCTGAAAATGAGTGGATTTCCTAGGCAAGCCTGCCCGTGGCAGACGGGCTAGGAACTAACTCATTTTCTAAACGGTCTCCTCTCACTCCAAATCCCGATACTTATCGGGACAAAAATCTCAGATGCCACAAATCACTAAATAATTTGAATCCCATTGTAGGAGGCCAAAAAGATTACGTTTTTCACGACTCTCCAAAACCAAGGATTTTAAGGGCATTTAAAGGCGTTTACGGCAAGGTCATTTCGACCAAAGGGAGAAATCTCTTCCTTAGGTCTGGGAGAATTCACAAATTTACATGTTCTATTGGCGCGCAATGATGTCTTGCTAAGAACTGATTATAAGGAAATGATAATTGTGTTCAGTGGGTAGGCCGTCATGGCAGCGGGCCGGCGCAGGTCTGGTGGGTTGAAGCTTTGCCATGACTTGACCTTTTCGTTCTTTTGGGTCAAGCCAAAAGAACAATAAAGAAACAGGAGTTGTCACTTTTGAGGCCAAAAGTAACCAAAAGCCTTTGCCCTAAACTCCCTTTCAACTTGTGCCAAGTTGATTTTTCTGTCATGGTACTCCGCTAAAATTCACTGGATCTCCCTCGATCCCTCGGGAGCTAAGTGAATTTCTTTACGCGTTTCACCATTCCTTCAAAACCTGGGATTTTAAGGGTATTTACAGGCGTTTACGTCACCGTCATTTCGACCAAAGGGAGAAATCTCTGGTGCTAGGCGTAGTTTGTAACTACGCCTTCCTATTAAACGAATTTGCAATTCGATATTATGTCAGAAGTTTGCTTGAATTGGTTTCTGATTACAGATCAGTTTTGATATTCGGGTGTTTTGCAAACTACACCTAGTCCAACGGACCTCAGAACTTTAATGGTCAAAAAGAGTAGCCTACGCCCAGAGAGGTTTGGCTCTAATCCATTTTATAAATATTGAAATAAGCAAGGTCGGATACCAAGACGCGAGATTTAACACCCAATAATTGAATTTTATATTTTGAAGAGTTGTAATCAAACTCAAAGTCCTCACTTTCACCAATTTCACCTCGAGTAATGGTCGTACCATTATTGTCCTTTATAACTATTTGTACTACTCGTTTCTTAGTGTCAATTTCACTTGGATATAATCTAAGTTGATTTTCATCAAATGGGAGATACCTTCCTTCTGCCAAAACATAACCCTCCCGGATTAATTGAAAAGTCTTAACCTCTCTTGCCATCATTTCTTCCGGGGGACGATTATCAGAATTGACTCCATTAACTCCACCTGAGCCTTTTAACTGATCTTCATTAGCTACCTGTCCATTATTTGATTTCATTTCAGGTACCATAGTTTTTCTCCGATCCGCTAAGGTTGTGCCTGGGTTGTCTGGCACAGGCGGTTCTTCTTTACTGTCTTGGTCAACAGGCTGAATTTCGATATTTTCTCTTGTATCAAAGGTTTCAACCTGAGGTTTTCCTTCTTGCATTTTATCTAGCCCATAAATAACTAATGGTGTCATAGAACCAATTAAAGTTGCAATGGCTAAAATCCTTTGAGTCCAATTATCTCTTTGTTCTGGCATAATCACTTTCCTTTAGTTTAAAAAAAAAATATCTAGGAATTAGATGAAAAATCACCTTATCACTACTCAATGTAAAAAATTGAAATATCTTTTGAAAAGAACGAGGCTTAGGGAGCCAATATACTCATTACTAAGCTCTTGGTTTATCCATTTTTATTCCCTAACTTCTTCGTAGTTTTTAAATTATTTTTTAACCAAAACTATTTTTAGGATGGAAAACAAGATTTCTATCGAGATTCCCAAAGGGGATCTAGACGCGGTAAAAGCCGCTTTGGACCAGGTGCAGCAGTTGCTGGCACCTTTTGTAGTAGCACTCACTCCTGATCAGCGGAGAAGTATCCCTAAGATGAGTGATGGCACGGAACCTTTCGTAGGAAAGGTAGTGGAGTATGCCAAGGATTCAGCCCAATTCTTACCTCCTTATGTAAATAGGGAGGAGTTTGAGAAAGACTGGCTGGCTGTCACGGGCTTACTTCCTTTATTACGTATCTGCGATCAGATTCGGGATACGCTGAGTGATACTACCATGCTCGCTGGTTCTGAGGCCTATGTCAGTGCGCTGAGTTATTATAACTCGGTGAAGCAAGCTGCCAAGGTCAACGTACCAGATGCTAAGGCTATCTATGAAGACCTGCGAAAGCGGTTTGAGAGGAGAAGCCGAAATGGTAGTACCGATGATCAGTTATGATCATCTGATCGCCAAATTCTAACTTAACACATGCCGGATCGATGGATCCGGCTTTTTTATGGGCATTCCACCATAAAATCTGACAGCTTAGGATAAAAGGTCTTCTTGTTCACCTTAGAGCTGCAAGGTTAAACCTACTCGCCCAGAAGAGCGACCAAAGAGCTCCAATAGTGGAGCAAAAAGCCTCGCATTTCGAGCAAAAAGCTCCAATCACCGAGCAAAAAGCTCCAGCTTTAAAGCATAAGCTGACAGCACTCTGCCAAAAGGGTAGAAGGGAGGAGAAAATAGGTATACCGATGGACCTAAAAGGTGAAATCTCGAAGTATTTGGAGTGGAGAGGGGTAATTTGGAAGTTAGGGATATCTCAAGCTGAACAGTTAAAATACCCCAGCCACCCTAGGTTGTTTTTTTAGCTTTCTCAAAAAACTCTATTTGCTTCTTAAGCTTTTGATTTTCTAGCTCGAGGGCTTTGTTTCTTTCATGTACCTCAAATTCGGCCCAGGAATTATAAACGGAGATTTCAAGGAGCTTATCTAGAATATGGAAAATAAAAAATTCTGATATGTGATCTTCTTCAGTTTGGTGCCAATTCAAGGTTAAGGTATGAAACAGTCTAACTTCACCCTCAGGGGATGAAATTTTATAAGATAGGTTTTGATTTCGACCACCTGTTTCACCCCAGTCTAAGCAAGTCCATTTTTTCTTATTTAGCCATTTTTTATCTCCTTTATGATCATAAAGCGTCCATTCATATCGCTCAAACGTTGTATTATCAAAGTGCGATTTTACGCTATCTAAATGTCTTCCATGCAAAATCAGAAAAGGTGAAGAATTGACGGCACTTCTAATACCTTCAAACTCCTTATGGGTTCTATTTTCAAATAATGCGTAGACTTTCGTTTTAATATTCATTTATCCTAGAATGAGTGTAATTGTTTTTTTGGCTAGGAACTTGAATCTCTTTAAGCCACTTGGTTCTTATAAAGATGCTCCTGAAATTCTATAAAAAGTTTACTGATGTTTGAAACTTCGCCGAGTTCTTTTTTGGCATCCTCCAGGGATTGGTATTTGTTGGTGAGGAGGATAGGGAGTTTTTCCTGATCAAGCTCATCCACACCAGTTTCGATGTATTTACTTAGAACGAAGGAAATAAACTCTTTCTGCTTTTCATTAATCAGTGCAAAAATGGTTGCTTCAGCTGCCTTGGCTCTGGCTTCTCTGGTCATAGCAATGTAATCTCCATTAAAGACGTATTCTAGGACATCGTATAAATCGCTCCTTTCCATATCCACCAACTTTTGCAAAGTCAGTAAATCATCCTTTGGAAAACCTGCGGCATCCAAGTTTTCTAATAAGGTTTTTCTGGTCATTGGATTACTCCATAGCTTTCGTAATTCTTCCTCGTCTTTAAATAACCTGGGAAGCTCCCCAAACAGATTATTCAAAAATTCTTCTGCCGAAATGGGCTTTCCGTCTGCACTCCAAAAGGAAGTTTGAACAGTATGTTGGATGGTTCTTTCTTTTCCGTCTCTCAGCTTGACCTTCGCTTTTTTCCTTTGTGGTCTAGGCTCGTCAGGATCCTCAACATCTGGTTTGTCTTTCGGCTCTGGCGGTGGGTAAGGTCTTGGTACGCTCGGCTCAGGCTCTAAAGGTTCTCCATCCCATTCTGGATCTGAAAAGTGCTTGTAAGCATCTACAAAATCATAAATAGTAAAAAACTCTTTGCCGTCAAATAGGCGTGTACCACGACCTACAATTTGTTTAAACTCAATCATGGAGTTTACAGGCCGTAGTAGAACGATATTCCTTATGTTCCGAGCATCAACTCCTGTCGATAGCTTTTGAGAAGTGGTCAGAATGGTTGGTAAGGTTTTTTCATTGTCCTGAAATTCTCTTAAAAGTCTTTCGCCTTCTTCTCCATCATTAGCGGTAACCCGAACGCAATAGAATGGGTCTTTACTTTTAGCGTTTTGATTGACCAAATCTCGAATTAATGCTGCATGCGCTTGATTTGCTCCGAAAATGATTGCCTTTTCGTTTTGGTTGGCTTCATCTAAAAAGATGTTTACTCGTTTGGCTTCACGCTCTACAATCTCAATGCTGCGATTAAAGTCTTTTTCTTCATAGAGTTTGCCTTCTTCAATTTCCCCTTCAATCACGGTATCATCTGAAGTGTAGCGATAATCGTCCAAAGTGGTTTTGATACGTTTCACTTTGAAAGGCGTTAAGAAGCCATCATTGATTCCTTCTTTCAGCGAATAGATGTAAACAGGTTCACCAAAGTATTTGTAGGTGTCCACATTATCATCTCGTTTGGGTGTCGCGGTTAAACCTAATTGAACGGCTGGGCTGAAATATTCTAAAATGCCCCGCCAATTGCTCTCGTCATTGGCTCCGCCACGGTGGCACTCGTCAATGATGATAAAATCAAAATAGTCTTTGGGATATTCTCCAAAGTAGGGGGCAGGCTTGCCTTCATCATCCGTTCCGCTCATGAAGGTTTGAAAAATGGTAAAGAAGATACTGCCATTAGTAGGTACTCTTCCTTTTTTTCTGATCTCACTTGGCTTAATTCGAACCAAGGCATCCTCGGGAAATGCAGAAAACGAATTGAAAGCTTGATTGGCCAAAATATTTCTATCGGCCAAAAACAAAATTCTCGGTCTACGGCTGCCGTCTCGTTGTAAGGTCCAACGCGTTTGAAACAGTTTCCAGGCGATTTGAAAAGCAATTGCCGTTTTTCCTGTGCCTGTGGCAAGGGTGAGCAAAATGCGTTCACTGCCGCTTGCTAATGCTTCCAAAGTATTCTTTACAGCTATTTCCTGATAATAACGCAATTGCCAAGTACCACTCTTATCTTCAAAGGGAACATTGGCAAATTTTTCACGCCACTGGTTTTGTTCTGCAAAAGTCTTGTTCCATAATTCTTCGGGGCTTAGAAAGTCTGCTACCAAACCTTCTTCGCCTGTTTTCATGCAGATTTGGTAAATGGCTTTTCCGTTGCTGCTGTAGGTTGTTTCTAATTGGAGTTTCTCTGCATATTGCTTGGCTTGCATTACGCCTTCGCCTACTTCCAATTCATCACTTTTGGCTTCAACAACTGCTAACTTAATACCTTTATGCACCAAGATATAATCGGCAATAATCTTTCTTCCTCGTGCACCACCCGATTGGATTTTGCCCTCGTTAATGCGGTATTCACGAAGCACTTTAGAGCCTTCTACCACGCCCCATCCGCAAGCTTTAAGCTTCGGGTCAATAAGTTCTGCTCTAGTTTCTGCTTCGTTCATCTTCCAAATACTAATGGCTCAGTAAGGTTTATTTTCTTGATAAGATATTTAAGATTGAGGTGATTAAACTCATATTGATTTGAAATTATTGAAAATGCTCTTGCCAACTGACCTTTGTTGCCTGCTTCATCAATTTTGGATTTAATTGGAGTAGTAATTGATTCACCATTGTTATTAAGTAATTCTAATCTTTGTTCATGTTTCATACCATTATTATAAAACCATAATAATAAAGCCTCTACATACGCAAAGTTAAGTTCATCATTAGATTTTTCTATAGATTTAAATAACTCAAAAAACTCATTACTTAATTCTTGACAACTATAGTATTTTCTTTCTATTTTGGAAAAAATATCTGGTTTCAATGTTTTTAAATAAACTAGTAAGAAAAATAAGGCTGGAAATACAAATTGATGTTTTTCAAAAGAAAAAAGCAGTAAACGTGTTAAAATAAAAATCTTTTCCTGCTCTCTTAATGAGGCATTTCTCTTATCAAATACAATATTTGCCATCTTTAATAATGTAGAGGGCTCATTTTTAAACTGATGCTTTCCCATTCTTTCAGCCGTAAAAAAATCCGCAAATTTATAAGTCTCAAAAAGATATTTATTGAATTGATCAATGGATGGCTTGGGTATAGAGTACTCTAAATCAATAAACCTCCATAAGTATTCATCAGCTTTGATGAGGTCACTTCCGTAATACCCTCTGATAGCGTTACCTAATTGCTCTTTATCTATCGATAGGATAAATACAATTCCAGAAACAGAGAAAAAGTGTTTTATTATTTCGAGTACCTCAACCGCATATTTAGGATTACATCGATCAAGTTCGTCAATTATAAAAACTACTGGCTTATCAAGTGGGACAACATATTCTTCGAGTGCCTTTTTAAATTCATCCAGTCCTTCTTTCTTCTTTTTATATTCATCAACTTCACTTTGAAAAGCATCGATTGATTTTTCACTTAATTTTTTAATCCCTTCTGCAAAAGTCTCGGAATCGATATATTTATTGGCAGCAGCCGTTAATAGAATGGGTATCGCATGAATTGAGAGTTTTGCTGCCTTTTTAATTATACCATTCAATTTATCTTCATTCCCAATATCTAAAGATTTGATTTCTGATAAAATAGCAGCCATAGGGTCTTGGCCAAAATCATGTTCCCAAGCATTGAAGTATATTACTTTGTACCCATTTTCAGGAAGTGCAAGATATTTTTGCCACATTTTTATGAATGTGGTTTTCCCTTCTCCCCATTTATTATTGATCGCGAGAACAAAACCATCAGAGTAATTTTCAATAATTTGAGTTAGAACTTTTGCGTATTTCTCGCGGTCTAATTTACAGTTATCGAAAGGCTTTCCTGCAGGAATTTCAATTTCATTGCTTCTTAGTGAGCTCATATCTTTACCTCCTTTCCAGTTAACTCCCCGGCAAACGCCTTCTGCAAAATAGATTTTTTTAGTTCTTCCAAATCATCCATTTTCTTTTGATACACCGCTTCCAGCTTTTGTGTTTCGGCTCGCAGGGCATTTAACTGACGGACGATGGTTTGTTGTTCTTCTTTGGATTTTGGAAAGTTAAGAACGACATCCTGTAAGGATGAATTTGAAATTACAGGCTGTGCTGCTTGTCTTGCGTAGCTCCTGAGGTCTTTATAATTTAAAAGGTAAGTCAGGAAAGAGTGGTCAAAGTCGTATTTGAAGTCTACAATCTTAAATGCGTTATCAGTTAACCAAATATTTTCATTTATATGCCGAACATTGCCGCATAATGCTCCAACACGGCCGACAATAACATTGGTACCTGATAAATTGAATTCAATGTGATATCCTGCAATTCCATTACCGCCAAAAACGGGAAAATCTCCTTCTACCATTTTCTTAGCAGTTAGATTGTCTCCACTTTTTAATTTGAAAGAATTCCTAAGAAGCTGTTCTTCCCAACCATCGCCTTTTTTCTCAAACACCCCCTGCAAATAGCTTTCAAAAAGTTCTTTGGCGTTTTGGAGGTTTTGTTCGGCATTGGCTTTGCCCTTGTCTATGGCGGTAAAGGCTTGGTCTAAAATGGATACAATGCGTTGTTGTTCGGGGAGGGGTGGGAGACTTATCTCTATATTTCTTACATCGGAGAGATTTACCCTTGGTCTAGTTGCTCCTGATATGTTACCTGTCAATTGTGCGACCGCTTCATCAGAATTCAAGAAATATTCCAAGAACTTGTAATCAACTACATTTTTATCTAGCCTTAACCGAACAACGTCTGCAACAATTATCCCACTTGAAAATTCATCAGGAACAACACAAGTTTTGCCAATTGGAATACCAAGCTTTGCTAAAACTAGGTCACCTGCTTTAAAAGAATGGTACTTAAGCTCTTCAGCCTTTTCGTCAGAAATGTATTTTATATCCTTATTGATGAATTTTCCTTTGCCAACATTTTGAAGACGAAAAATAGGAACTCCTACATCCTTATAATCAGAAACTTTCAGGTTAGACCCAAAAGGACCCGACACGATAGCATCTTTGTTATTGCTTAATTCAACTAACTTCTTTATTTCCCAACCTTCCTTCATATCAATTCCGAAATCGAGTTCAAGATTTCCGCACTTTCATTATCCAAGGCTTTTATTTCTTTCAAAATTTCCTGCGGTTGGCGTAGTGGGGCAGCTTCTGGCGTATTTGGGTTTTTCACGCTCAGGTCAAAAGTGCTTTGGTCAACATCCTTGATGTTTACCGTCCAAGAGTTTTCGCTAGCGGCAAAAGTCTTTTGCAGTTCTACAAACTCTGCCAAATCCTTTTCATTGAGCGGGTTGGTCTTGCCCAAGTTGCGGTCAAGATTCAAAGAGTAAAACCAAACCTTTTGCGTGGCTTTACCTTTTTCAAAGAACAGCACTACGGTTTTCACGCCCGCACCTGTGAAGGTTCCGCCCGGTAAATCCAACACGGTGTGCAGGTTACAGTTTTGCAGGAGTTCTTTTCGTAAAGCAATGCTGGCATTATCGGTATTGCTCAAAAAGGTGTTTTTAATCACCACACCTGCTTTGCCACCTGCTTTTAAAATCTTAATGAAGTGCTGTAAAAAGAGGGAAGCGGTTTCACCTGTTTTAATGGGGAAGTTTTGTTGCACTTCTGCACGTTCCTTTCCACCAAAAGGAGGATTGGCAAGCACTACGTCATAACGATCTTTTTCCTGAATGTCGGCCAGGTTTTCGGCAAGCGTATTGGTATGAATGATGTTGGGCGCTTCCACACCGTGCAAAATCATGTTCATGATGCCAATGATGTAGGCTAATGATTTTTTCTCTTTGCCGTAAAAAGTGTGTTTTTGCAAGGTTTCCCATTCCTTGGTGCTGAGTTCTTTTCCTGATTTCAGATAGTCGAAGGCTTCACACAAGAAGCCCGCAGAACCCACTGCACCGTCATAAATTTTGTCGCCAATTTTGGGGTTAACCACTTTTACAATGGTGGTAATGAGCGGGCGGGGCGTATAGTATTCACCACCGTTTCGCCCTGCATTGCCCATGTTTTTGATTTTGTCTTCATACAAATGGCTCATTTCGTGCTTCTCTGCATGGGTTCGAAAACGCAATTCGTCAATGCGGTTAATCACTTCACGCAAATTGTAGCCGCTTTGGATGCGATTTTTGAGTTCGCTAAAAATCTCGCCAATCTTGTATTCAATGGTATCAGCATTCTCAGCAGACAGTTTGAATTTCTTGAGGTATGGAAAAAGCTTTCCGTTTACAAAGTCCAAAAGGTCATCACCTGTCAGAGCGTTGTGGTCAATCTTTCCGTCCGCTAATTTTGGAGCAGCCCAAATGCTCCACTGGTAGTCTTGGTCGATAATGGGCGAGTAGGTTTTTCCTGTGAGTTCGGCAGAAGTTGCGCGATCTCGTTCTAGATCGTCTAAGTACTTTAAGAAAAGCACCCAAGAGGTCTGCTCCACATAATCCAATTCACTACCACAACCTGCGTCTTTGTGGAGTATGTCATCTATATTTTTAAAAGTCTGTTCAAACATTTGAATCTATTTATTGAGGGTTTTTGGTTGAAAAAACATGGGATGAATCTAGTAATATCTTAATTAAAATTCTAGGTATATTTACTAAAGAAGAGATTTTTATGGATGTTATAATCAAAAGTCAAAAGGACTACTCCAAGCTTTTTTACCAGGTTTTGAATGAAACCGAGAAGCGTGAGGTTAATCTTTACCTTTACCTCACATTTCTTCATCCTATGGATGTAGTGGTCCTGGCTGAGTTTATTATTTATAGTTTGAAAAAAGGGATTGAGGTAACCCTCACAGTAAATAATTCTGAAGTCAAAAAATATTTGTCGGCCATCGGGCTGCTAGAATTCTGTTCCAAGAACTATCAGGAGCCTAGTGAAATAATTGAAATCCCTAGTTTCACGGCAATGCCCTTAAGAAGAGTAAATCGGGAAACTATGGTTTATTACATCCAAAGGACTCAAGATTATTTCCAAGCCTTCTGTCCCGGAAAAGATTTAGGTATGCTTAATATTACGATTTCAGAATTGGTGAATAATGTTTACGATCATTCCGAATCTCCTATTGATTCATACGTTTTTAGCCAATTTTATCCCAATTTGAATAAAATCAAAATTGCTGTTTCTGATCTAGGAAATGGTATACCGAGGACAGTAAATAGATTTTTCCAAGGAAAAGGTTTTGATCTTTTGAGTCAAGTGGATGCAGTTAAATGGGCATTAAGATTAAATAGTACTACCAAATCAATGCCTCACAATGCGGGAAGAGGACTTGATACTATTAATTCATTTGTTTATGCAAATAATGGTGAATGGAGCCTTTTCACAGATCAAATTCAGATGATATCCAAGAATGGAAAGCCAAGATTTGCTAAAAATTCAATAGACTATTTTGTTGGAACGGTAATTGAAATCTCTATTGATATCAATAACTTGGAAAGTCTTGAGAGTCAAGATTTTTTGGATTGGGAGTTTTAGCTATTACATTTGTACTGTTATGTGCATTCGATTAATTGACATAGTTTCAGATACTTACACAAATGCTTCTGGATATACCTTCTATTCAGAGTTGAAAAGGCTATTGTCTAAAGGGGAGCAAATTCAAGTTTCTTTCTTGGGTGCTCCTGCACCATCTTCCTCATTCTTAAACTCTTCCTTCGGTGCGTTGATTGAGGAAATGGGATTAGAGAGATTTTTGAAGTTAGTAAAACCGTCTGATGTTACTCCAACTCAGGCCAGTATGCTTAAACATTACATTCAAGGCTTCAGATCTGGAGCAAGAGCATAAACAGAAAGGGACCTCGGTCCCTTTTTATTTGCCTTCATTTTAATAATTCTAAGCCAACTCCCTTAAATCCACCGGCACCACTCTGGAGATTCCTGCTTCGATCATGGTAATGCCATAGATAATATCCGTGCTGGCCATGGTGCGCTTATTATGCGTGACGATAATAAACTGGCTATCGGTACTGAAATCCTGAATGATATGGTTGAACTTATCGATGTTCGCATCATCCAGGGGAGCATCCACCTCATCGAAAATACAGAATGGGGCAGGTTTTAGCAGATAGATAGAGAAAAGTAGGGAAGTGGCCGTCAGGGTCTTTTCACCTCCTGAAAGCTGGTTGATGGTCAGAGGTCTTTTGCCCTTTGGCTTCGCCATAATCTCTATCTTACTCTCCAGGGGATTATCCGGATCCACCAAGGTCAGATCGCAATCATCCTGCTCCGTAAATAGGGATCGGAATACCTTCACGAAGTTTTCCTTGATCTTTTCGAAAGCCTCAAGGAAGGTTTCACGGGCTACCTGATCGATTTCGTCAATGGTATTTAATAAGGACTGCTTGGCATCTTCCAGGTCAGCCTTTTGGCTGGAAATAAAATCAAAGCGCTCCTTGATCTCATCATAGGCTTCCATGGCCATGGGGTTGATCGGGCCCATTTTTTCCAGCTTGTCTTTCTTCTTTTGAATCAGGTTTCTAAGGTCTTCCTCAGAGAACTCCGCAAACTCCGGATCCAGATCGGGATTTTCCTGAACCAGCTCATCCAGATCCAGTTCAAATTCCACACTCAGACGCTCCTTCATGGAGGTCATCTTGAGTTTGATTTCATTGATGGCATTTTCAAGAGAATGGATCAGCTCATCATGAGATTCCTTGGATTTCTGAAGGTTACGGATGCCCGTGTCTGTCTCATCGATTAGACCTCTGCAGGCATAGTAATTCTTTTCTGCTTCCTGAACTCCACCTTCTATAGCTTCCTTTTCGGAATAAAGCTCCACCAGCTCATCATCCTTGATTTCATTATTGTCCAGCAAGCCCTTGATTTCCCCATCCAGTGAGGAAAGCTCAGTCTGAGACTTGGCTATTCTGGCCTTGGAGCTTTCATAGGCTGATTCCTTAAATTCGATTTCCTGATCCAGACTATTCACCCGGTTGAGCTGCTGATGATACAGGATGTTTTCCTGATTATAGGCCTGAGACCGTTCGCTCAGTCTTTGGCTTTCTTCTTCCAGAGCAATGTTTAGCTTTTCCAGTTCCAGTTCCTGCTGATCAAAAATCTCCTGCTCGGTTCCCAGCTGTGGAGTGATTTCTTTCAGGCTTTGTTCTAATTCCTCTATTCTCTCCAGGATATCCTCACGCTTATTGGCATTGTTGCTGAGAAGCTCAGAAAGCTGTTCCTTTTTGGTCTTAACTGAAATGTAGTTTTGGTTCAGCTCATTGATGGCTGCCTGCTGTTCTTCCAGGGTGGATTTAAAATTCACCTCCTTTAGCTTTAGCAGTTCAGAAAGCTTTTTATCCAGATTATTCCGGATGGAGCTGACCTTTTTATTCAGATCCTTAATGGTCTTATCCAGCTTTTCCAGATTTTTGGCCCGGCCAATTCTTTTCCCTTCAAAAAGACCCACCGATCCTCCGGTAATACTGAATTTCCGCTTGGTGAATTTTCCGTTTTCGGAAATAAAAATGGCATCCGTGTCTTCGGGGAAGTCTTTATGATCTCCCTTGACGATGTAGACATTGTCCAGGATAAAGTTGATCAGTCTGCTGTACTTTTCATCGAACTCTATGATCTCCGTGGCTGCCGTGGCATTTTGGAAAAGTTTATTCTGACTTGGAGTAAAGCGGTCGAATTGATCTAAGATGAAGAAGTTGGCTTTTCCTTTGGCCGAATCGGCCAAAAGCTGAATAGCCTTAATCGCCTGCTCCTGAGTATCCACCACATAGTAGTTCATGTAGTTTTCCAGGTAATTCTCTATGGTCACCCGATGCGCTTCATCCGTGGTCAATAAGTCGGAGAGGAGAGGGATGTCCTTTCCCCAGGAGGAATTTTTCTTTAGAAACTTGATCGCCTCGGGGAAGCCTTCCAGGTTTTCCACCAGAGATTTGGTCAGGTTGTACTCGTTTTGCTTGGAGTCCAGTTTTCTGGAAGTTTGCGTGAGCTCATCCTTGATCAGCTCTATGACTTTATTGGTATCCTCAATCTTGGCATCCTGATCTTCCTGTCTGCTTTTGAGCTTGGAATACTCGCTCTGGCTTTGATCCAGTTCGGCTTTAAGCCCCACCAGCTTTTCTTCAAAATCCACCAGACTGGCTTCCTGACTGCTATCATCGGAGGAGGTTCTCTCCAGTTCCTGCTTCAGGGTGGACAGCTGAATCTGCTTGATCTCAATCTCTTTTTTGAGTTGATAAAGTTTTTCCTTTTGCTCGGTAAATGACTTATTTCGCTCCCGCTGCTTCTCTACCTTTTCCTCATGAATTTGCTTTTGCTGATCGTAAGAGGCTTTGAGCTCGGTGACTATGGCTTCTTTTTCCTTGAAAAGCTTTTCGGCATTTTCCTTTTCCTGTCGCAGGGACCTGACGGAAAAACCTGCCCGGTCATTTGACTTTCTATCGGTATCGATTTGCTCTCGCAGTTGCTGGGATCTATCCTCGAGAAATCGAAGTCTTTCATTCTTGATCTTCTTTTCGGACTCGAACTGACGGATTTTGTTTACATGATCATTCAGTGCTCTTTGGCGTGAAGCCAAAAGTTTTTCTTTATTGATCAGTTCTGTTTTAAGCTCCGAAAGTCTGGCTTCCTGCTCGGCCACCTGACTTTGTATGGAAAGCTTGCGGTCGTTTTCCTCCTCGATTTTCTTTTTGGAGGACTGCAGCGTACCTGTGAATTTTTCTATGCTTTTCTTCGCAAAGTTGATGCTGGCTTTTCTGTACTCATCTTTGATTTCATAATAGCGTGAGGCTTGTCTGGCTTGCTTTTCAAGGCTTTTGAGATTCTTCTCTATTTCATAGAGCAAATCTTCCACCCGGTCCAGGTCGGCGTCTGTATCGTCTAGCTTTCTGAGCGTTTCCTTTTTTCTGTTTTTAAACTTGGAGATTCCAGCGGCCTCTTCAAAGAGCTCCCTTCTGGAGTTGTTCTTATCATTCAGAAGCTCATCAATCATTTTCAGCTCGATAATCGCATAGCTATTCGAGTTGATCCCTGTATCCATAAACAGGTTGGTGATGTCTTTTAATCGGCAGGTGACTCCGTTGATCTGGTATTCACTTTCCCCACTCCGATAATATCTTCGGGTGATGGTAACATGCGTGTATTCAGTGGGGAGGAGGTTTTTAGTGTTTTCGAAGGTGAGAGAAACCTCTGCCAGATTGGAAGCTTTACGGGTTTTGGTGCCATTAAAAATGACATTTTCCATTTTATCGGAACGGAGCATTCTTGATTTTTGCTCTCCCAAAACCCATCGAATGGCGTCCACCACATTTGATTTTCCACATCCATTTGGTCCTACCACTCCAGTGATCCCCTTATCGAAGTTGATCACCATTTTGTCACCAAAACTCTTAAAACCTTTTATCTCAAGCTTACTTAATAACATCCTTCAGATTAGCGTACAAACAATCAAACAAATTAACCCGAATTGGGAGATTTGACAAGGATAGTAGAGGGTTTAAAATGGCTTTTTTTTGGTAAAAACTTCTTCAGCTTTGTCCACAAAAAAGCCCCAATCTCCAATCTTTGGAAATCAGGGCTCTGATAGAGAATAAGTTAGCTTTATTTCACTGGAGTGATCTCATAAGGGTTGCCGTCAAGGGCTTTCACAATTTCGTAAATCGCGTATTGCGCTTTTACGGAATTACCTGCTTCATCTAGCTTAGGTCCTATCACTGCAATCCCATATTTTCCAGGGTCCACGGCGATGATCCCACCGCCCACTCCGGATTTTCCCGGAAGGCCTGTAGCATAAAGCCATTGGCCTGAATTATCATAAAGACCGGCTGTAGCCATGACAGAAAGGGTAAAGGCCACTGTTTCTGGACTGACCACCTTTTCCTTGGTGAGTGGGTTAATTCCCCCATTGGCCAGAGTAGAAGCCATGGCCGCTAGCTCTTTAGTGTTCACGTTGATCGCGCACTGCTTAGTATAGATGTCCGTCGCCTCTGCTGGATCGTAATACATCCTTCCATAAGCATCCAGTAAATAGGCGATGGCTTGATTTCTTTGGTTCGTGGCAGCTTCACTTTTGTAAACAGGCTCATTAACGAATAGCTCCGTCCCGGCAAACTTGTTATAGGTAGTGGTGATGTTTTTCCATTTCTCTTCATAATTGTTACCCGCGATTAGGGAAGTAGCTGCAATAGCTCCCGGATTTACCAGAGGGTTGATCTCCTTGCCTTGTTTAAGTTCGATGGCAATGATGGAATTAAACTTTAAACCGGTGGCATCTACCCCGATTTTATCCATGATGGATCTAGCACCTTGCTCTTCGATTACCTGAGCTAGCGTGAATACTTTTGAAATAGACTGGATAGAAACTCTGTCGTCCAGATCGCCTGCGGTGTAGATATCGCCATCCACGGTGATTAAGGCTATTCCGAAGATGGTCGAATCCACCAGAGCAAGCTCCGGAATGTAGTCGGCATTCTTCCCACCGGGCATATCCTTGATTTTTTCATAGACCTCGTCGATTACTTCCTGGTAAGGCCGGGTGTCCACCTCCATTACGGTCATGGTCTGCTGTGACCAGCTTTGTCCGGCTACCGCCAAAGCAAAAAACAGGGCTAAAAATGAGCTGCGATTAATTAGCTTTTTCATGTGTGAAATTATTTTTTATAAAAACTCTGACTAAAATAATATTTAAAAGAAAATTGAATTTTGGTGGCATTTGAAGAGAAGCCATCTAGATAATTTTGCCGTCTGATATGCTGGAGCTCTACACCGGTTAAAATCTGGGAGGCTGGCGCCCAAAGGAAATTTGCGATGAAATATTCACCCGTATCAAAGGAATCAGGTGTCTGTCCATCTGTGTGGTCCACTCTCAATGTGGAGTACCCAACAGAGGTGGAATATTCATCATTCCATTTATGATCCAAGAAAGCCACGATACCAATCACTGGAAGGGGCACCCCTTCAATTGGAGAATTTGGATTGTCAAATCTATTTCGAATTCCGATGTCAGAAGGAGCATCATTCATGTAGTTTTGGATTCCCTCTCCAAACACAAACTGACCTCGAAAAATGGAAGATTTACCCAGATTAAGATTAGTACTCAGATTCAATCCCCATCCTGTAGCGGACCCACTTAAATCGAAAGGTTGATCTCCCTTATCCTCCCACTCGATTCTTCTAAGCATACCTGCAATTTCTACATATCCCCAATCTCTACCATGATGATATTCGAAAGAGAAGTCAGGCAAAGGAAACCGAGCTTCTACATCATCTAATTCAATTCTGTCCGCATAAATTCCTTCGTCAGCACTAGCTCCAGGTCTTTCCAGGGCAAAAGTTAATCTAGACCTACCTTGAATAGGCATGTATCGAACTTGGATGTTTCTAAAAAAGACCATCCCACTGGGTCCCCAATATTCCAGCGTATTAGGAAATACATCGATATCCATGAAAGGACTCCAATACTGGCCTGCTCCAAATTTGCCAATTTCGGCATAAGCATGCCTTAATCGTAAGGTGGTTTGGCCTTCATCTACACCAGTTCCAAATAGTTCCCATTCAAAAATGGTGTGAAGCTTTCCTAGTGGTGTGTCAATCCAACTTTTAGCTCCAAACCTCGTCTGACGTACACTGAAATAAACATTGCCTTCTGTACCATATTGACCTTCAAAGGATGGAAGTCTGGATGGCCTCATTACATCGGTCCAGTTAGGAGCAACGACTCCAAAATTATATCCGACGTCGGTCATCACATGACCATAAAATTCGAAAACTTTTTCTTCTTCCTCCTCCTGAGCATATGCGGATGAAGTGAAGAAAAATGTAAGTGAACAAGCAACTAACGTAGCCAAAATTGGCCTATTGGTATAATAAAAAAGTCTGATCATTATAAAAATTAATTTGTCTACTAATCAAAATAATTTATAACCTTTAAATTATGAAAAAATTTTAGTGCTTATGCGTTTTTTCAAAATCCAAGTCATTTTTTGGACACTTTTAGTTGGTCCAAGTTCATTTTCACAGACTCTTTTCAACGACTCCCATTTTCATCTGACTAATTATATTCAGGAAGGAACGGAAATCGAGACTTTTTTGAATGATATTATGGGGGATAAGGTACACCGTGTGGCGCTTTTTGGTATTCCGCTGCAGCAGACCTGGTCTTATGCAAATTCGGCGGATTATGCTCCTACCTATTATTTGCAGTCAGACGCTCCACTTTATTATTATTCCTTTACGGATGCCTTTATAGCCATGCAGTACCTCTCTCTTAATGAAGAGGAGCAAAAGCGATTTGACCCGATGATCACCGGATTTAACCCTGCTGACATGTATGCTGCAGACCATATTGAAAGGGTTTTGAAAACCTTCCCCGGAGTATTTTCTGGGATAGGTGAGTTCACCATTCATAAAGAGTTTGTTTCTTCAAAAGTAGCAGGGGAGGTAGCAAGTTTGATAAACCCAGCCCTTGATCGGGTTTTAGATTTCTGCGCAGAAACTGGACTGCTGGTCATTTTGCATAGCGATATCGACATACCTTTTCAGAAGCCGGATCAGGATCCAGTCTTTATGATACAGATGAAGGACTTGATTTCTCGTAATCCGAATACCACTATCATTTGGGCACATACTGGGTTAGGTAGAGTCGTTCATCCTAATGTGAGCAGGATTTCTCAGGTGAATAGAGTTCCAAGTGCTTTTCATTTGGAAATGATTCGAAGAGCTATAGAAAGTGAGGATTTTCCTAATCTGTATTTTGATATTTCATGGGATGAGGTGGCAAAATATGTGGTCAGGAGTGAAGAATCGCTAAAGGAAACCGCTATGCTACTCAATGAATTTCCGGATAGATTTTTATTCGGAACAGACGAGGTAGCACCATCTGTTCAAGAAGGATATCTAAAGGTCTACAATATGTATGCTCCTTTGTGGGAGATGTTAACTCCAGAAACCAAGCACTTGGTAACTCAAGGAAACTATGAGAGACTTTTTGATCAAGCCAATGCTAAAGTTCGGGAATGGGAGAAAAGTCAAGGGTATTAATTTTTATTCAAATGAGAAAAATCACTTTAATCTTCAGCGTACTTTTAGTTTTTCACTTTAGTGCCAAAGCTCAAATACCTTCAGACCCTTATGAGGAAGAAAAACCAAAGAGGGAGATTGATGGGCATATTCCAGGGTCTGGATTCAAATTGTTTGATGGAGAACGGGGAGCGATGACCTTCTCCTTTTTTGCCAGTTCCCGATACTTGAATCAAATGGGTATTGATACCTCTTACACAGATCATTTGGGAAGGGAGAAGTTTATTGATCGGAGGAATGATTTACAATTCCAGAAGGTGATGCTTTATTTTAAAGGATGGTTTACCAACCCCAGATTTAGATATCTACTTTACATCTGGACTTCTAATGTTTCCCAAGGTTTAGGAGCTCAGGTGGTCGTGGCAGGAAATATTCAATATAAAGTATCTGACTTTCTTGACGTAGGAATTGGTATTGGAGGATTGCCTACCACCAGAGCGCTACTCGGACAGTTTCCGGGTTGGCTAAGGCAAGATGCCAGACCTATGGCGGAAGAATATTTCAGAGGGTCTTTCACCACGGGTGTATGGGCACAGGGTGAGATAACGAATAACCTCTATTATAAAACTATGCTAGGAAATAATATGTCCCAGCTTGGAATAGATGCGGGCCAACTCGATCCGGGACTCGATACCTGGTCTACTTCTATTTGGTGGACATCTGAAAATTATGGTCGGGTAGCCCCATTTGGAGATTTTTTCAAAACCGAAAAACCAGGTGGGATGATTGGGATGAATTTTACCAGATCAAATGAAACGGATCAGTCTCAACCTGGGCAAAATGCCCCAGAGAACTCCCAAATCAGGATTTCAGATGGCACTCCTATTTTTTCGAGAATGGCTTTCGGAGAGGATATTCAAATTACAGATGCTAAATATGAAATGCTTGCCGTAAATGGAGGGATTAAGTATAGAGGTTTTTCTTTAGATGCAGAATACTACACCAGATGGGTTTCTAAGATAGAAGGCACAGGAGCGATTCCTGTGGATGAGCTTTTTGATACTGGGTTTACCATTCGATCATCTATGATGCTGGTTAAAAATACCCTTCAAGGATATTTTATTGCTTCTAAAATCAATGGAGAATATGGTAATCCAACGGAATATGTAGCAGGGACAAATATATTTCCTTTCGGAAATAAGGTATTCCGTATAAATCCTGAGCTAGTCTTTTCCAATTTTTCTGCCGTGGGTTATCAATCTTACCCTGTTCCAGTGGGCGCTAATGGTACTACTTTTATGTTGAATTTTGAAATTTTATATTAAGCTTCTCGGCTTTACAAAAACTATGAACTACCTTATGCTGAGCTGAAGCAAAAGCCTTTTTATGGATTGGGGAAATATCATTTATATCATTGCGGTTATCATCTACTTTATCTACACCGCCAGTAGAAAGAAGAAAAAGAATATCCCACAAGCCCCCGATGCTGATCCTTCCACTAACGAGGAACCTTCAGGAGGTATGAGCTTTGAGGATCTTCTGAGAGAAATCCGTGAAGCCCAAAATCCTAAAAAGAAGGAAGAACCTAGAGAGCTGATCAAGCCAAAGCAAGAAGTAAAACCTGAAAAAACACCTCTTAAGCCATACAAAGAGGCAAGGAAGCCTGAACCGGAAATCTCCAGACGTCCAGAAAAAACTAGGGCATCCAAGCCATCTGATGCAGAAATCCCTTCTGCTGAGGATTTCGATATGGATGATGCTTTTGAGCGAATGCGGCAGGAGGAAGAGCGAATTGCACAGGTAGCGGCTTCCATTCCCAGCCAGAAAGATGTCAACTACAGGACAAAAAAGAAAAAAGTGAACCCCTATGCCACCCGGCTAAAAAACCGCAATAGCATCAAAGAGGCGGTGGTTCTGAATGAGATTCTGAATAGAAAGCATTTTTAAGATAATCTCTTAAAAACATAATCGATCCAAAAGTGATTTTACTATCGTATATCTTCTTACTATGGAAAAAATCACAAAAACATCTACCGGTCAACTGACCGAATCCCGTCGAAAGTTTATTGAGAAAGCAGGAAGTGGAGCAGTGCTCGCACTTTTTGGGGCTGCTTTCTTCACTTCTTGTTCCACCACGGATGATCCTGATCCTAACCAACCCAATAACCCAGGCAACGACAATGGTATCTCTGTTGCAGGAAATACAATCCGAATTGATCTTGGAATTCAAAGTGGCCTGAATAGTGACGGTTCCTGGCTATTGATTCCAGAAGCTCAGACCTTGGTGGCAAATGTGGGAGGCGGATTTATCGCACTTACCTCAGTTTGTACTCACTCGGCATGCGACAGAAACTGGACATACAGCAGCGAGGAATTTACCTGTACATGCCATAATTCTAAGTTTGATACGAACGGAAATGTGCTACGTGGACCTGCTACTCAACCTTTAACTCAGTTTTCAACTTCTGTTTCAGGAGACACGCTAAGCATCACGAAATGATGCGGCTGATACTTTTTTCAGCCTTTATCCTTTGGACAAGTCTGGCTTCTGCACAGAAATTCATGACCGAAGAGGGCAAAGCAGTGTTTCTATCTGAAGCTCCATTAAGCAGTTTTGAAGGGGAGTCTGATTATTTAGCGGGCCTAATCGACCTCGAGCAAAACCTGCTGGATTTCTACCTGGATTTAAATACCCTGGAAACGGGCATTGGGCTGAGAGATAGGCATATGCGGGAAAATTACCTGGAAACTGAAGAATTTCCCTTTGCGGAGTTTACAGGTAAACTAGACGACGTCCCTTCTTTAGAAATGAATCAACAGATGCCTGTAAAGGCCATCGGAAAATTTAAAATCCATGGAGTGGAAAGAGAGATTGAGGTGAATGGATTTTTGACTTGGGTGTCTGAAGATGAAATTAATCTGGAAGCCTCCTTTGAAGTGCTTTTGAGTGATTATGAGATTCCCTTACCTAAGCTGGTTTTTTATGAATTGGCTGAAAACCAAAAAGTAACCCTGACTGCTAATCTTAAGAAAACCCAATGAAGCGATCCCTATTTACTCTCCTGATTTTCACCATCAGCTATCCTCTCTTCGCCCAATTAGAGAGAAAGTTGGTAAATGAAAACTTACCTGTGGAATTAACTTTCCATGCCCCAAGGCACATAAATCTTTTAACAGTAGAGCCTCTGGATAAGAAGAGCATGCATTTCGCGATCATGCATACTTTTGGCCCAATCGACGCAGGAATTGAAAATCTTTTCGGATTAGATAATGGCGCCAATATCCAATTCAGTTTTGAATTTGCGCTTTCTGATAAGTTTTCTGCCGGGGTGGCTCGGGCCAGTACAGATAAATACTATCACGTTTTCGGTCGGTATCACATTCTACAGCAAACCCAAAATGATAACATGCCGATTTCTTTATCTTTCGCAGGAGGAGGAGGGGTGAATTCCTCTAATTACGATTTTCTTCCTGAGGCTGCTCCGAATTTTGCGGAGCGTACGAGCTACTGGGGTCAATTGATGTTTGCGAGAAGATTCAGCTCAAAGGTTAGTCTTCAGGTTTCACCCATGTTTTCCTATTTCGTGGATTCAAGAGAAATCTATCAGATCGATGGAGATCAGGAGTTTTACCTGGCTTTAGGCCTTAGCGGCAAAATAAAAGTGACTGACAGGTCTTCCTTAACCCTGCAATGGATTCCAAATTTAAACTCTGATTTATCCAATAACTTGGGTATTGGATGGGATATTGAGGCAGGCGGACATGTATTTCAAATGTACTTTGTGACATCTCAGGCGCTAAATGAACCTTACCTTCTCGCCGGAGGAAATGGGGATAGCCCATGGGAGGAATTCAGACTTGGCTTTAATGTGAATCGGGTTTTTGCCACAGGGAGGAAGAAAGGGAAATACTAATCCCTGACTCTGGACAATTTTCTGTACCAAAGCTGGTTTTCTTTCCATTCTTCTATCACCTCATATTCATTCATAAATATCCAGGTCTCTAGTCTGTCCACATCCACTTTTTCTTTGGGATAGGCATGGAGGTAGTAGTTATAAATGAGGACTTCTACCTCCTGAGGAGGAAATCGCTGAAGTTTGATTATGTCTTCAATGGGGAATAGGATATCTTGTTGTTTTTCCTTTCCGGGTAGTATGACCTCCTGACTGAAAACCAGAAAGTTATTTGTAATCACAAAGTTCTGATTTTCTTTAGGTTGAGTTATTTCATCTAAAGTGGATAGGAGATCACTATATCCCTTCAAGTTCTTTTGATAGGGAATGGCCAGGATTGTCGGAGTGATTAGCAAAAGCGCCAGAAAGGCGAATTTGATTTTGGGTTTTGGAAGCCAGACTATAGGAATAAATGCCACGTGAAACGCTGCCATTTTCCAGTCCTTGAGAATGATTGCGATCATGACCCCAATTAATATCGCAGCGCTCAATCCGTATTTCCATTTCTTGGAGCTTTGCCATACTTGCCAACCAAAAACTATCAGCACGCTAAGGATGGGAATCAGGATGATGAGATGTCTTGGGTTGAGGTAAATGGGGTTATAGATTTCCAAGGTGGAACTCATAAACCAGAAGCCGACAAGTAAGCATATTCCTGCCAGAGCAAACTCCGTTTTTACCTTGCCTTTGTTCTTCCAGGCCATATATGAACAAGGAATTGCAAAAATAATCCAAGGCCAGTAGGCTCTTTCAACAAACGTGGTAAAGGGTAGAATGGTAAGCCTCTTGAGGATGGACCCAATTCCCTTGTCCGCATAGGTAAACTCGGAAATGTAATGTCCCTCATTGATGGATTGAATTCTATAGAGCGGATCTCCAAATTCTATCCAGAAATAGCCCAAATAAAGAGTGCCGATTAGAAAACCTGAGATCACAAGGCTAGTGTAAAACTGACTGGAAACTAGCTTTGACCGTAGGTCGAAAAAGAACAAAAGGATAGGGAAGGGGGCTAGAAAGATGATGGTTTCTTTGGTGATAAAACCTAGGAACAAAGCCAGAATTAACCCTATCCCTGCCAGAATGGGCCTTTTATGCCTATGCACAGCAAAAACAGGTACCAGACTAACCCATAATATCAAAGCGCTGTCCGGGTAAACTTTGGAGATAAAGTGGAGAAAATAGACCTGAGTGCAAAACCAGATTGCGAAAAGGGGTAACTGCTTTTTCTCTAAAAGCCGGGCTAGCAACAGGAAGGAAAGTAAGTAGCAGCTCAGAGAGAAAAGTGAAAAAATATGCGGACCAAAACCAAAGAGTAATCCGAAGAAACCAAAGGGGACATAGGCTCCCCAGCGGCTGGAGAAGTGGTAATCATCTACCTGCATATTTCCTTCCCAGAAGTTTTTTCCAGCTAAAATATAGTAAACGTCATCACTGAAGGTGATTCCATCAAAGCCAAACCACCAGTACAGAACCAAGAAAAGGCAGCCCGCCCAAACTGGCCAATTAGACCGCAAATTTTGTGATAGGCTTACTTGATTTGACATGTTTCAAAATAAGTGAATTATCCTTCCACGGCACTAAGAACCTATCCAAAATTCAGATGACATTTACTGTCATTTTTTATTTGATTCAAGTTGCTTTAGCTATTTTCGACCTGTAATTCATTCAGTCATGGCGAGTAAAATAGAACAACAAAAAATCCTTCGGGTCTTTAAACTTATCAATCTTCTCCAGAGCAATGTGGGTAAACCGGTCCATCGATTAGCGGAATATCTTCAAACCGATGAGCGGACCATTTATCGTTATTTTAAGCTTCTGGAGGCCTTGGGTTTCGAGGTGGTGAAGGAATTCAGCAAATACAAATTGCTTTCTAGTCCGTCTATTTTGCCCGGTTCACAGTTCGGTGGTTTGAGCAAGGATGAATCTGAATGGCTGGCTCAGCAGCTAAAGCATGCACCCAAGGGAAGTTTGTATAGGGATTCTGTAATGAAGAAGCTTCAATCCCGATCAGAAATCAACCAAGGCAGTCAGGAATTATTTAAAGCCCACCTGACTAAAATGATTGATGAAATTTCATCAGCCATGCAGGAGAAGAGACAAATCTGGCTGAAGGATTATTACTCGCTCAGCAGTGAGTCCACAAAGGATAGGCTGGTAGAACCTGTGGCTTTCACCAATGACTATTCGGGAATTCATGCTTTCGAAGTAGAAAGCCAGAGCATGAAAATTTTTAAGATTGAAAGAGTAGGAGAATTGCTCGTGAGCCAAAACCCCATGGAGCATGAGGATAAGCATAAAATGCCCGGGACGAGTTTATTTGGATTCAGTGGCCAAAGCCGATTCCATGTAAAATTGAAAATGAGTAAAAAAGCCTATCAGCTCATGCAGGAGGAGCATCCGAATGCCAGACCTTACATGTATATCAAAAATCGAAATCATTACTACTTCAATGGAGAGGTCCCTCAATTACCGGGTGTGGGGCGCTTTGTGATGGGCTTACCCGGAGAAGTAACTATTGAGGAGGGAGAGGAGCTGAGAGCTTATGTAAAGTCGCAACTGGAGAAAATCGATTTATGATTTGATAAATGATTCATACTGAGTGAATTGCTGAGTGTCTGGGATTTTTGTATCTTAATTTGATTATCATTTTTAAACTCTAATAATATGAAATTTTTATCCAAAAAATCCCTTTCTCTTTTTCTTATTCTGGCGATTGTTTTTGCCTGTAATCAAGAAGAAGAACCACAGTTAGCCCCCTCGGTACCAGATTCCGCACAGTCAAGTTTGATTCCCCAATCGGAACTGGATCAATTGATTTTGAAATCCATTCAGGAGACTGGAGACTTTGTTTGGATGGATCAAACGGATGAAGTCATTTGGAGTGCTTTGGTACAAAGTGACTCTATTTTGACCATTGGTTACCAGCCTGCTTCTACTGAAAATATTAATGCCCGCATGGGTGAAATTTCTGTAGGAGACCCTCAATGGAGCGCTGCTGCGCAAAAAGTAATCTTTCAGGTAAATGAATCCCGATCTGCGCAAGGAAGACCCCAATTGAGGATAAACAATCAGGATGCAGACATTCATGAAGATTTGCCATTTCTGGAAATGAAAGTAGCCGATATTCAGGTTCTCAGAGATCTTAGATTAATGGAGGAAGTAAGGTATTATGAACCTCTTAGCTATGAGTTTGACATTAGCCTACTTCAGGCTGCTGAGGAAGCAAGAATTTTCAGTGATTCCGGCTGTTCAAATGACCCGAATGCCAATATCCCAGGAAGTGATTTTAGTGTGATTGCACCGAATGCTGTGCAATCCTGGAATTATCCTCAAATGGGTATTTCCCAAGCCTGGTCCACCAGTACCGGCGCAGGGGTTACTGTTGGAATAATCGACACTGGAGTTTCTTCAAGCCAGTCCCTGTTGGGGAGTGCTTTCTCCAGTGGAGCTTCTACTAATCGTCAGATTTCTAAGTTTGGAACCTATCAGACTGGATTCTGGTGGTGGAAGAGACCTGATGGTCCGAATGATCGATGTGGGCATGGTACCGCTATGTCAGGGGTGATTGCTTCACCTAGAAATAATTTGGGCGCTGCTGTAGGCGTGGCCTATAATTCCAACCTGGTCTCAGTGAGAGGTACAAGCGATGTGATTGTTAACTCTGGGAATGAAAAAGATGGAGTAGCTGATGCTTTGGTGCTACTTGGAAAAAGATCGGATGTAAAAATTATCAGCATGTCCATTGGTGATGTTTTCTCTAATTCTAAGGTCGCAGATGCTGTGAGATATGCCCATAGTCGCGGTAAGTTGATCTTTGCGGCAGCGGGAACATCCACCTCCTTTACAAACTGGGTAGGAGTAATTTTTCCTGCAAGCATGCCAGAGACTGTTGCTGTAACAGGCGTAAAAGAGGGTAGTGGGTATCAACGATGCGATACTTGTCATTCTGGTTCTCAGGTAGAATTTACCGTGGTCATGGAAAGAGCTGGTTCTGAAAATAAGCCCTTAACCACGGCTCAATCTGGAAATACTCCTTCCACCGTTGGAGGTTCTTCTGTTGCCACAGCCACCGCTGCAGGAATCGCAGCTCTGGTCTGGGAGAGGTATCCAAATTTCAACAGGGATCAAATCCTCCAGAAAATGAGAGAGTCTTCGGATTTATATCCGAATAAAAGCTCTCAATACGGATACGGAAATCTTAATGCAGCTCAGGCTGTGGGGATATTCTAAAATCCGTCGAACCCAAAAAAGGAAAGCCTCGAAATAATTCGAGGCTTTTTCTTTAGTCCAAAATTGCTGTGAGCTTATCAATTTTCTTTCCTAAATCTTGAATGACATCGGCGTATTTTTTATCCCATTCTTCCAGGCTTCCGGGATTATTGGTCTCTACTTCATATCTGATTCCAGGAAGTATCCAGCTGGCATATCCACTGAAAGGATCAGTACTTACATAAAGAGATTTATACCAGGTTCCAAAATCCATTCCCTTTGGGTCGATCCAGCTTTTCTCCAAAGCCAAAAGACCTTTATTGAGCTTGCCGATTTCTTTGGATGAAAGACTTCCTGATTCCAAAGCTGAATTTAGGGCAGATTGAAATTTTTCAGACTTGCTTTCCAAGGATTCAATTTCCGCATGAACCTGATCAAATTTCCCAAAGTCCTCGGCTACTCTTTTCACAACTAGCTCAGAACTCTCCACATGTGATTTTAGATCTGTGGCATATCTAGGTATATCATAGGGAATCACTTCTGCATTGGATAGTCTCAAACTCATGATTCCAGCTACCTGAGCCACCATTCCTCCCATTTTGAATTCTGGATCTGAGAATTTTTCATAGAAGCTGAAATTATCATAATTGGAATGGTATAGGGTAGGACCTCCTGCTCCTGCTCCCAAACTAGGAACACCAACATGCATGTAGAAGGCAATGTGATCCGAACCTCCTCCAAGATTACCCATGGAAGGCTCATCATTTGCTCCCTTCCAAACCTCATAAACTGTTTTGCCTTCTCCGGGATATTGAACTGCCTTTGTGGCTTCAGTGATCACCTTTTTCATGGTCGGGGCAGATGAAGCGTTGAAGTTTTTGCCGGAAACGGCAGCATCAAAATTCATATAAGTCACCGCATTTGCACCAAGCTCCTTTTTGAACTGCTCAACCCATTCTGTGGAGCCAATGACACCATGCTCTTCAGCATCCCAATGCGCAATCATAACCGATCGCTTAAGTTCGCCACCATTGTCAATTAAATCTCCAAGCGCTTCAGATAAGGTCAGAAGCATTGCCGTTCCAGAGTTAGGGTCTGTCGCCCCAAAGCTCCAGGCATCATAGTGACAACCTAAAATGATCCATTCATCTGGATTGGTCGTTCCGGTAAACTTACCTACTACATTGTTCGCGCGGATAAAGTCTATGGGCTGATCTACCATTAGGCGCACTTCAAGCTCCTCGCCACCTTCTACTTTATATTCAAAATCCAATCCTCCTTGCCATGCTTCTGGAGCGACTTTTCCAGTCATTCTTGATAGGATTTCCTTTGCTGCTCCATAGCCAATTGGGCTAACCGGGATGGTATGGAAGGGCATTTCTGATGGATCTTTTCTCTTTACCTTTTTATCTCCATCTCTTGGCAAAGCCGGTTTAAACGGAGTTAGTGGATCACCAGTAAATGGCATGGTAAGCAGAGAACCACGCTGAATCGTAGTTTCATTATAGTAGGGTCCATCAGGATAGACATCTCCACGGGAGTATCCATTATCCTTTGGGTCAGTGTAAATGATAAGACCTGCCGCTCCATATTGTTCCGCAAACTTTGCCTTATACCCTCTAAAGTTTCCACCATATCGAGCAATGGCAATTTTACCCGTTAATTCCACTCCAAGCTCTTCCAGCTTCTCGTAGTCAGCCTTAACTCCGAAATTCACATAAACCACTTGAGCAGTTACATCAGCAGAGCCTGAAAATGCATTAAAGCCCTTGTGAAGCCTTGGGTCACTTGCATAATCATCACCAGGAACTGGTCCTTCCTGCTGAGTAAGTGTTATTATTTCTGGGCTTTTAATCTCAATAAGAGATTTTCCAGGATTATTTGGAAGATACACATCATAAGGATAAAGAGTGACTTCCATACCCGCCTCTCTCATGATTTTAGCCATGTAAGCAGCCACTTCTTCATTTTCTGGAGTTCCAGTGATATGAGGGTTTTTAGTGAGCTCTTGTAAATGGATCTTGAATCTTTCAGGCTTGACAGCTTGAAGGAACTTTTCTTCTAGCTCTTTTTGAGCTTGAACTGAACTCTTAAAGAAACCGTCCAGTTGCTGACTGAATCCGGTAACTGCAAAAGAGAAAAGCAGGAGAGGGGTTAAAATTTTTTTCATAGTGTTAGAGTTCGAGAAGTGATGAAACTGATAGAATATTTTCAGATGGTGTATTGAGAATTCTTTTGGTTCTTAGGTATCTGTTGAGTTCATATTCATCGTAAAGAGGACTTTCCGGATCAAAGCTTGAAATCCGTACTCTTCCTCTTGAATGGATAAATTGGTTATTTCCGATCCACATTCCTACATGAACTACTCGTTCTTTACTGTCTTCAGTGGCTTTTTTTCCGAAGAATAGTAAATCCCCTACCTCCAGATTCTCCCAGTTTTTATCTACATCCACTTGCTCTCCCTCGAGAACTTGCTGTGAAGCATCTCTGGGTATGATCTTTCCATTGAGATAAAAAATGGTTTTGGTGAAGCCTGAGCAATCCACTCCCTTGATAGAGGTCCCTCCCCAAAGGTAGGGTGCTCCCATCATAGTTTTAGCAGTAGAAATTAGACTTTGAGGTTCAGTATCTCTTGAAGCTATCCATTGCTCCCAGGGCATGGCTTCAGACTTTTTTATTTGACCGGAGCGACCATCTGGAAGTTTCACTTGGAAAAACTCCTGAGACTCCGATTCAAGCTCCATGATATCACCTGCAACTAAATCCGATACTCGTTCATTAGAATCCATAACAAAACCACTAAAATCAGTGAAAACCACTTTTGCGGTTCTGTACCAGGATTCTAATTCTTCCTCGGTCATGAGTTGAATTCCACTTGCATCCACCCAAGAAATGTACTGATCTGGTGTTTGTACCCTGTACCAGCCATCTGATTTTTCAAGAACTTTCAAGGGGGTGCCCATCAAGGCCTGTGTGGCTAATTCTGCGGAATGCTTTGGCTGACTTCGAATGTTTGCTACTGAAATGGTTACCAGTGCTCTGATTTGATCACCGAGTTCTTCGCTTGGTAATCGAACTACTTCATCATCAACTTGGTATCCCATCTCTTTGATGGTTTCAAGCATTTGTTCATACCCTTCAACTTGATCAGTCGTGCCAAGCAGCTTACCATTTTCATAGCTGATATCCCATATGGCTACCCTTTTATCCGGGGCTAGAGTCTCTTTAAGTTCAGAGATTTGGGATTCGATTATTTCCTTCTCTTTTGAGCTTTGGCATGAAATGCTGAAGAATAAGAAGCATAGAAAAAGTGAAAGTGCTGAGTTTTTCATAGACTCGAATTTAGCATAAAGAAAAGCCACAAGAAAAACGAAATGAATTCGATTATCCTGTCGCTTCAATAAAGTGTTGAATTTTACTTATTCAGGCCTGGATCCCGCTCCAAAAATTCCTGATAAAGCCTAATATGTCTGTTTGAAAGAGGTATTCTGTAGCCTTCGATAAACACATGCATAATATCGCTACTGGTTTCAAATGGATCCCCTGTGGAAACCAGAAGGTTTGCCATTTTGCCTTCTTCGATAGAGCCATATTTGTCGTCTACCCCAAAGATTTCTGCGGCAACAATAGTCACTGCTTTCAAGGCCTCTTCTTTACCCATTCCATACGCAGCTGCATAAGCGGCATGGAATGGTAGGTTTCGTACATTTTCTACCTCATTGGTTCTAATAGCAACTTTTACCCCCGCTTTCATCATTTTTCCAGGGTTGGCATAAGCAGCATCATATCTGTCTGAACTTCTTGTTGGGAGATCCTGAACTGGTCCGGCGATCACAGGAATGCCTGACTCTGCCAGCTCTTCTGCTACTCTCCAGCCTTCATCACAGCCCATGAATATCACGTCAATATCCTTGTCTTTTACCCATTCGATGGCATTAAGAATATCGGAAGCAGCATTCACTTCGATCATTAATGGAAGCTCTTTGGCCACTACTTTTGCAAGCTGCTCCATTTCTGGGTAATACTGCATCTCTGCCCCATTTGAACTCATTTCATTAAAAGCAACTGCATTGTCCCAGATTTCATTGGCTTCTTTCACGGCCTCATCTTTTGCCTTTTCTATGTCCTCATCAGACCTTCGGTCAAAGCGACCTCGACGAGCCGAACTTGGGAAATCCATAACCACGCCTCTGAATCCAGCATACATTTGGTCGGGCGTATAGCCATTCAGATTTATCAAAGCTGCAGTTCCAGGAAATAAACCTCCTACAGGCTTAGAAAGTACCGTGGTCACCCCAGAAACTCGTGTTACCGGAATGGCAACGGAATTAGGGTTGATAGTAGTCAGGATCTCCATATTTGGAGTTACATTTCCTATTTCCCTATTATCCACTGTCTCAGCCACAGAACTAACTTCCACAGCACCTAGTGAAGTACCTCCATCAATCAATCCTGGATAAATATACATTCCTGATAAGTCGATGACTTCAGCACCATCCTCGGGAAGGTTAGTTCCTACACCTGCAATCATGCCGTCCTTAATCAAGACTGATGCATTCTCTAAGGTGCCATTGGTTACGGTCATTACCGTTGCATTTTTAAGCAAAAATGTTCCGGTTCTTGGTTTTATAAATTCACCATCAATCTGGGCCGATGCCATGAAAGGCATCCAAGCCAAAAGAAAGGCGAATAATAGATTATTTATCTTTTTCATTTCTTTATTGATGATTTAGTGTGAATGTTGGAATAGTGATTCACCGTAAAATCGAATCGTTCCCTGCATACATCTGTGATTTTCCTCTGTGAGATAAATAGGTTCAACCATCTCAGTTGGGCTCACGCTTAATCTCTGATCATCTTCATCTTCATTGATATCAAAATATTTGATACCATCCACGAAGGTCATTTGAGGAATAGCATAAACAGATAATGGATGTTCATTGAAAATCACAAGATCTCCATGCTTTCCTTCTTCAATAGAACCGATTTTATCGTCGATACCTAGCTGTCTGGCTGGGTTAATGGTAATCAGTGCCAAAGCTTCTTCATCAGTCAAACCTCCATAACGCTGTGTTTTGGCAGCTTCATGGTAAAGGTGACGAATAAGCTCTCCAGAATCAGAGTTGATCGAAGTGACCGCTCCGTTTCTAGAAAGGATTGCAGCATTATAGGCTGTGGAGTAGTACACTTCAAACTTATAGGCCCACCAGTCTGCAAATACTGAGGCTCCCATCGTGTATTCTGCGATCTCTGGTGCCACTTTAAAACCTTCATTGGTATGCTGGAAAACCAGCTTATCGATTCCAAAATCTCTGGCCACATTGATCAACATGTAAATCTCATCCGCACGGTAGGAGTGACAGTGGATGATGATTTTACCGTCTAGAATATCGGCCAGTGTTTGGAGTCTTTCATTGTATTTGGGAGGATTGGTAGAGCTTCCCGAATTGGAATTAAATTCTTCCCATTCTTTTTTGTACTGCAAAGCCTCATTAAAACCATTTCTGATTACAGCTTCTACACCCATACGTGTTCTTGGCTGAATTCCATTTCCACGACCATGAACCCGAGTAGGGTTTTCACCCAAAGCGAACTTAATGGTTCTAGGGGCATCCTTCATGATGATGTCCTCAGGGTTCATTGTTCCCCATCTGTGCTTAAGGGTAGCATTTTGACCACCAATCACATTGGCAGATCCGTGCATAGCATGAGATACAGTAACCCCTCCAGCAAGCGCTCGATACAAGCCAATGCTCGTTGGATTAACCACATCTTTCATCTGTACTTCAGAAGTGATAGGAGCTGAAGCTTCATTCACAACGTCTAGTCCCTGATGCGAATGCGCATCAATAATTCCTGGCATTAAAAACTTGCCCGTAGCATCAATGACCTCTACACCATTTGGAGCATTGAGGTCCTGGCCGATTCTTTTAATAATGCCGTCCTCAACCAAAACATCAGTGTCTTCCAGATTTCCATTGGTCACTGTCAAAACGGTCGCGTTTTGAATCAAAACACTTCCTTTTGGAGTTTGAGCCAGGACTGCCTGACTAATAACTCCTAATATTATTGCGAGTATAATTCTTGAATTCTTCATGATTACTTTCTTGAAATAAATGAGGGATTAAGAGTCGCACTTAGAGGGAAAGATCCAAATTGACCAAGTGCCATTGTTCCTTCCATCGTATTTCCGGTGATGTCACCGCTTACCTCTATGTCTATGGACATTCCCTGTGCATCCACACTAAAAGAAAAGCTTAAGGTAGAACCAGATAGCTCAATATTAGAAATTGGGGCTGAAGCTTTTCCTGATCCGGAAGGATCGTCATACGTAATGGTACCTTCATATCCATCGCTAGCTCTGGTGATTGTGATGGTTCCTTCACCGCTGCCGGCAGGACTTTCAGTTTCATAATCCCATACACCAGCTATTGCTATTCCTTCTGCAGGGGCTTCACCGTTAGACTTTTTCTGCTTGGTGTCATAATCAAACACATATCCATCTACTACCACATGCTTGATTTGACTGTCTTCTTCGAAAATTGGGCCTGTAGCGATGACCATATTTGCCATTTTGCCTTCGGCTAAAGTTCCTGCAATTCTGGAAATTCCAAGCATCTGAGCTGGCTGGGTGGTCAATGCTGCCATAGCTCCATTCTCAGAAAGCCCTGCTTCCATCATCTTTTGGATGGCTTCCTGAGCATCATTTGGCTTTACATCCGCTAAGGAGAAAGCAAACGGAATTCCTTCTGCTTCTAATTTTGACGCCTGAGCCAAATACTTTTGGTATGCCTCTTTTACTCTCTTAAGCTGCTCTTTGGCCGCTTCAGTGGCGTCTTCATCCAGCTCTTTTTCTGAAGCTTTGTCATCAGGAACTTCAAGCTTGATCAATACTCCGGCTCCACTTGCTTTGATCTGTGGAATTACCTCTTCGTAGTTCTCGAGATCCGTGAGGATGAGCTTAAAACCCAGCTCCCGCTGAAGCTTAAGCACTCGTAGAATTTCAAGTTCTGAAGAAGCAGAAAACAATACTGGAACTTCTCCAGAAATTACATCCTGCATTCCTTTGTAAGTATCAGTAATTTCAGGCCGTCTTGCCCCCAAGTTATTGCTGAACTGAGCCATTTGGCTTTCCGTCAATTCGGCATTTTTATATACGTCCCTAAACTTTGCCATAACTCCGGCAGCCGTACTTGGATACATGCCACGAGAACCTCTGAAAGATGCAGCAAGTGCAGTGTTCTCTTTTAGCAGGTTAGAGTTTTGGTCATGGCCTAAAAGCATCAGAGCAGATTTTCCCGAAAGCATCCCTCCATCAGGCTGTGCCTGAATTATAGTAAATCCAATTTTGCGTAAGTCTTCCACACTTCTATCACTTGGATTAAATTGATCCACAGCAGAACGCCAAGGAGTGATTCCAGCGATTTCATCTGGTGGATTTGAAGAGACAAAATTTTCTGGTCTCTCTGGATCTTCCGGCTTAGTAATACCAGCATCACTGGCACCAGCTATAAAACCAGGATAGATGTACAGTGAGTCTCCTTCAATTACTTTTGTCCCTACGGAAATGGTAACATTTGAACCAATTCCAGTGATCACCCCATTGTTCATTAGAATGGTCGCTGTCCTAGCTTCCTGTCCGGGTGCAGTGATCACCATTGCGTCTTTAATGGCATAGGAATCTGTAATACGTCTCTTTCCGGTGGGATCACTTTGGGCCATTGCATTGATGGCTCCAAAACCCACAGAAAAAGACAATGCCAGTACTCCTAACCTTAGCAAAGTTTTTTTCATGTGTTGATTGATGGTTTAAACTAAAGGGTTGAAAGTACAAAATCATAAAGCTTCTACCACTATCATTTATATCATGGATTGAGTTATTTGATTAATGGTAATACATGGTGTATGAATTGCTCATGAATTATTTTTTTATTCACTTTTAGATTGGATTTTTAGAGATTGCTGGAAAATCAAAAATCTAGCGCAACTTTTGCCTTCGACTCTTGGTTTTTATGCGAATCAAAACTGAATACAAATGAATCACTTACCCAAAACAGATTTATTCATCCCTGAAGGAAAAGAAGTTGCCACTCTAGGAGCAGGATGCTTTTGGTGCATAGAGGCAGTTTTTCAAAGATTGATGGGAGTGGAGCAAGTGGTTTCTGGTTATTCTGGAGGATTCGTTGAGGATCCTGATTACCGAGATATTTGCAATGGTACCACTGGACATGCTGAGGTATCTCAAATAACCTATGATCCAAATCAGGTTAGTTTTGAGTCATTGCTGGAGGTTTTTTGGGCTACTCATGATCCCACCACCCTGAACAGGCAAGGTG
Source organism: Algoriphagus sediminis (assembly GCF_030403435.1). Classification (GTDB taxonomy): domain Bacteria; phylum Bacteroidota; class Bacteroidia; order Cytophagales; family Cyclobacteriaceae; genus Algoriphagus; species Algoriphagus sediminis. Next base: position 239,064 of record NZ_JAUEPH010000004.1, on the reverse strand, counting down.
CGGATGTTGGACCTCAATATAGATCTGCTATCTTTTATCACTCTGATAACCAAAGAGATATTGCCACTTCCATTAAAAATGAGTTGAATGAAAAGAAAGTGTTTCCAAGACCAATAGTCACTGAAATTTCAGAATTTTCAAATTTCTATCCTGCAGAAAGTTATCATCAGGATTATTACAATAAAAATGGCTATCAGCCGTATTGCCAGTTCGTAGTAAAGCCAAAAGTGGATAAATTGAAGAAATACTTTTCAGATCGACTTATCGAAGACTACCGATAAATTTTTAACCCATGAGAACTAGAGCCCAGGAGTCAAGAGCAGCAATAGAAAGACTTTACATTACCATGCGCCACCTTTTTATGCGCGGAAGCTATAAACCCATGGGGGTTTCCGGTGAAGGATTGGTGAATGCATTGCGAGTTTTAAGCCCTGAAATTTATGGTTCCATAAATGATGAGGAAAAGCTTGAATTGGATGGTTTACTCTATGTGATGGACCGCCTACCCAGAGGTATTGAAGAATGTAGATTTGTGCGCTTTATTAGCAGGGAAGGATTTGAAAAAAGCCAGCTTGAGCCTATCGTTCCGCCGAAAAGAAGAAGAAACTGTTATCGACTCGATGAAGATGTGATGTATGTGGAAATGACCCGTGGGAGGTCCGATATTTACGACATTCTGACTCACCTGACCTTTCTCTACATTGAATCTGAAACCATCCTTAAAAATTCCACAGATCACAAGGGACGAATTTCTTCGAATTGGGAAATGCTGGAAAAGTTCGTTGAGAAGGAGCGAAGGGGAGAGGACTTTGACAAAGAAGCTGCTTGTGCCTATCTGAGTCATATCATTGGAAGGACCTTTGATGAGACTAAAGAAGCGGTAAGAAAGTTTGAAAGCAGCAGGAATTCGAATAGTCTATTTTGGATAATTTATCATTTGGGTAAACTTGCCAGAAATGAGGTACATGGGGAAGAAGCAAGGGAAATATCCTTCTCAGCTACCTTAAGAGAAAGAATTGGTCATCATGTCTATGGTGAAAGATGGGCATCAAATATCAAGGAATGTCTAGATAAGAACGGACTTCTGGACCGGGAGCTCCATATTATTTCTGCCAATCTGCATTCCATCAAAAACACGATTTATGGGTTTCATAGCCTCTCCATTTCTACTTATGAAGGGCTGGAAGAGGTGGCGATGGACTTAAGCACAGGAGATAAAAAGAAGAATCGTGCGAAGATTGACAAATATGCCAAGTCTCATGGGTTCATTGATATACCCGACACTACGGGGACGAATATTGGAGTTCAACTTATTGATACCTCAAAACTTCCCAAATCGGAATTGATTCCAGGGATATTTTTAGAGGAGGATCAAACCAAAAGACCTGTGATTGTGGTCATGGATTACGCATTTGGAGAGCAGGCCTATGAGTGCTTTGATGAGCTCTTAAAACCGTATGAGAAAAATGGAGAATCCATCAGCCTAAATGTGGCTTCAACCTCCATCATGGGAAAAGCAGGAATTTTGCAGGGAAAAAAAGGCGATCTTATGATTCCGGATGCTCATGTTTTCGAAGGAACGGCTGATAATTATCCTTTCGAAAACGAGCTAAAAAGCCAGGATTTTGAAGGCTTTGGATTAGGGGTGTACGCAGGCTCAATGGTAACAGTACTGGGAACCTCCTTACAAAATAAGGATATACTTCAATATTTTATGGACTCTTCATGGAACGCAGTGGGTTTAGAAATGGAAGGAGCACATTATCAAAAAGCCATTCAATCCGCTTCCAGAATTCGCCAAAGTATCAAAAAGGACGTCCGTATTCTTTATGCCTATTATGCATCAGATAATCCATTGGAAACAGGTAGTACCTTGGCTTCTGGCGCCCTGGGTTTAGATGGGGTTCGACCCACTTACCTTATCACATACAAAATTCTGGAAAAGCTATTTAGCTAGTCTATAATTCTGCTTCTGCCTCTATTTCAACCAGATACTCTTTACCGATGAGATCTGCTCTTACCATGGTATTGGCAGGTTGAATACCCGCAAATCGTTCTCCATGAACTCGAGCAACAGCTTCCCACTGTTCCAGATTTTTGATGAAGATCCTGGTTCGAGTGACATTCTCAAGAGAAGCTCCTAAGGACTGAAGTGCCCCTTCAATTTTATCGATAACAAAATGAGTTTGTGCGGCCGGATCATCTCCTCCCATTGCTTTTTCCCCATGCGTGGCTGTGGTACCTGAAATAGAGATTCGGTTTCCTTTTCGTATTGCTCGGCTAAAGCCCGCGATATCTTCCCAAACCGTTCCACTCAATGCTTTGAAGCTTCCATTTTTACCATGATAGACTGGATATGGAGATGGGAAATCCTCTAAATGATCACTTAAATCTCCACTAGCAGTCAAAAAGGGCGGTTTTCTATACTCATCTCCACAGTCACCAGGTATGGGATTAAATCCAGAAATCATTTCTTGAATCTCGGTCAATTCACCCTCACTTAGCTTCAGGTTAAGAATTTTTTTATTGTCCTCGATGTGCTCGCTTTTTCCAAGTCGCGCTCCAATGATTACACTGGATACTCCTTTCTGATGAAGGATAAAATTGCTTGCCACATTGGCTATGCTTACTTGATGATTCTTTGCGATTTTGTCCAAGAGCCTTAACAAGGATTGATAGTTTTGCCAGGAAGTGGCGGTATCCATAAATCTTTTGTACTTCATCTGAGACCAGGTGAGTGATTTATCGATTTTTGGCTCATTGGCACCTAGCCATTTTTCTGAAAAGAAGCCTCCAGCTAAAGTCCCGAAAGCCAAAAGCTCAATGCCATGCTTTTCACAGAAATCCCCCATTTGCTTCGAGGCCCTTTGATCTAAAAGGGAGAAACAAACTTGATTTGACTTTATTTCAATCCCGCTTTTTACAATTACGGAAAGATGAGCTGTATCAAAGTTGGTCAAGCCCAGATCTGTGATGAGACCTTCATTTTTTAATTCCTGGAGCCAAAAAAGCGCATCGATCCAAGCCGGGTCTGCATAGTTCCAGGCATGGAATTGCATGAGTTCAATTTGATCCGTTTGTAGCCTTTTCAGGGCTTTGGTCACCGCTTCCTTAACTATTTCCTTGCTGAGCTTACCTGGCTTCGGGACCCACTTGGTGTAATGTTTTGCCGCATCTGGACCAAATAGCTTCCGAAACTCCCCTGCAATCAACTCAGCTGATCCATAATGATCAGCCATATCGAAAATATCAAACCCAGCATCCACGTATTTTTTCATGGCGTTTGCGGCATAGCGGGCGTCTACAGTTTTGCCGTCTCTTTCAAGATCAGCTATTTGCCAAAGGCCTGTGATAATTGATTTGGGTTTTGTCATGGTTCAGTGTTCCGGTAGGGTTTTAAACTTGTTTCTCAGGTCCAGGTCATTTTTTTTGAGATTCCTCCAGCGAAAGTAAAAGGTGAGGCTCGCTAAAGAAATGACTATTCCATAAACGTAGGTAGAGTGAAAGTACCAGTGGGTGGTTTCTGAACTTAAATCCTTAAATGTATGAATCAGGAGAAAACATATCAGGAATAGACTTCCTATACTCCCAACAAGGGCTCTCGCACTTTTGCCTTTTATGATAGTTTGCTTTTCCGCAAGTTCTGGATTTGTTTTTGGCAAGAATAAAAGGGATAGGCACATAAACAGGAAATTTACCAGCATAGCAGTAACCATAATGTCTATTCCAAGAAAGAAATCCCCTGCAAAATGGCTTCCCAAAATTCCAATAGTGGACACAGAAGTACTTAATATGATGGCTCGGACAGGAGCCTTGGTCTTGGGATTTATCCTTGAAATAAATTCAGGGAAAATGCCGTCTTCTGACCAGGAAAAAACTAACCTGGAAACTGAAAGTATCATGGCTGGCAGATCATTAAGCAGAGCGATGCCAGCACCAAATAAAATCACTGCAGAAAGCCAGTTGGGTAGCAAATAACTGAGCAAGCTTGCGGCTGTTAAATCTTTGTTTTGAGCTTCTGAAGCAACAAACTCCCAAGGCACAGCATGATAAACTGCCAGCGTAAATACAAAGTAGAAAGTCCCAACAACGATAATGGCCAGCCAGATGGCTCGTGGGAGATTTTTTGTTGGGTTTTTGGCTTCTCCGCCTGCCTGAGCGATGGCATCAAAACCTATAAAACTAGAAAAGAGCAAGGCCGAAGCAGCCATAAATGTCCAGATGTTAAAGGTGCCTGAGGTCTCAAAAATAATTGGGATTTGGAAGTCGGAAATGGCTTGGTTAAAATCTGCATGATTAAAGCTAAACCCTGAAATAATTACCAATCCTCCCAGACCAAACATTAAAATCATAAGAGGTATTAAAGTCCGCTGGTAAAAATTTATACCAAGCATATTCACAGCGGCGAAAGCCCATAATATCAGAAGTGCAAGAGTCATACGAACACCGCCTATTTCTAGAGTTTGAGCGAGATTTTCCCAACCAAGTGCAAAAAAGAAGTCCCTAAAGAATGGAATTACGACATAGGAAATAACTCCGATGACTACAGATAAGCCGAACCATTGGGAAAAACTGGCGATAAAGCCCAAATATGGATTTAAAGAACGGCTGGCGTACAAGTAAGACCCACCGGCCCTTGGCATTGCCGTTGACAAGGCCGCATAAGATATAGCAGCAAAAATGGCTGGAATAGATGCGAGTAAAAACGCTGGAAGAACAAAGGGTCCGATTCCCGGTACATTCCTTTGAATCATAAAGGGGATGACATAGATAGATGCTCCGATCATGGAGCATACACCCGTTGCCATCAGTCCTAAAAGTCCTAAATTTCTGGATAAAGAAGTATCGTCCTTCTGCACTTCTTAGTCTTCGTTTTCTTCCACCCTCGTAGAATGAAGCATATCGAGTCGCCAGCCTTCTTCAGTTCGAACAGCCGTTGCACTTTCCAGCCATTTAAGTTCTCGAACTACTTTTTCTCCTTGTTTAAAAGTAGCCCAATTCCAGTAAGAAGTCCATGCCCGATCTCCGTCGATTACTGTTTTTATAAATTCAAATTTATTCAGGCGGGTGGTACGGTTTGGGTTTGATTTAGCCTGGTCAAAATATTCTGTGACCATCTCCAAGGACCAAATTTCCCCAAGCTCTAAAAGAAGAAAATCCTCTGTGTAATAGTCACTTGTTTTTTCTGAATTAAAATCTGAAAAGAGCTCATCAAAGGAATTTTGAATTAGTGCCTCGACTTGTTGTTTATCGGTCTTTTCCTGAGCAATACCGAGCAAAGGAAGCGAGAAAATTGCGAGTAGGATTAGGGTGGTTTTTGTCATTGAAGTGAATTTGAAATGGAAAATAAATAAAAATGTCTTAATGAGGATACAGTAAACAGGTGTGATACTTTAAATGTGAGTTTTGATACACGGAAAAGTAAATTTGGTTTATTAAATTGTTCAAGATGTTTCAAAGAAGAAGAATATCAATTTTGCTATTTTGAACCATCTCAAACTGAGAAAGTTGCTAACCCAAGGATGATAACCGCTTGGCTTGATCTCTAATTTCTATCAAAGAATTGATAAGAGTCATAGTTATTATCTATTGAATTTTAAACTTTATAACTTTTGTATTCATTAACTTCACACTGAAGTTAAAATCTAAAAACGATTAAAAATGGACAACTCACAAAATGGATCTCATCCAGGCATGAACGGTGATGCCTCAAAGTGCCCTTACATCGGGGGTAGCATTAGTAAAGGTGCAGGTCGCGGAACCCGAAATACGGATTGGTGGCCAAACCAATTGAACCTAAACATTCTTCGTCAGCATTCTGAAAAAGTAAACCCTATGGGTAAAGACTTTAATTATGCTGAAGAATTTAAAACTCTTGATTACGAAGGAGTGAAAAAAGATCTGGCTAAACTAATGACTGATTCTCAGGATTGGTGGCCAGCAGATTATGGACATTATGGGCCATTTTTCATTAGAATGACTTGGCATGCTGCGGGAACTTACCGTATAGCTGACGGTCGAGGAGGTGGCGGTACCGGCACTCAAAGATTTGCGCCGCTTAATAGCTGGCCTGATAACCAAAACCTTGACAAGGCAAGATTGCTGCTTTGGCCAATCAAACAAAAGTATGGCAAAAAGCTTTCTTGGGCAGATCTTTTGATTCTTGCAGGAAACGTTGCATTAGAAACCATGGACTTCAAAACGTTTGGCTTTGCCGGAGGCCGAGAAGACGTCTATGAGCCAGAGGAAGATATTTACTGGGGGTCTGAAGGTGAGTGGCTCGGTGATAAGGAAAGATATAGTGGAGACAGAGAGCTAGAAAATCCTCTTGGAGCGTCTCATATGGGTTTGATTTACGTAAACCCAGAAGGACCTGAAGGACGTCCCGATCCAGTGGCGGCAGCTCATGATATTCGTGAAACCTTCGGAAGAATGGCCATGAATGATGAGGAAACAGTAGCCCTAATTGCTGGTGGACATACATTCGGAAAAACTCACGGAGCAGCTGATCCTGATAAATATGTGGGTGCTGAACCAGAAGGTGCTTCAATCGAAGAAATGGGAACAGGATGGAAAAATTCTTTCGGAAAAGGCCACTCTGAGGATACCATTACTTCTGGATTAGAAGGAGCTTGGACTACCACCCCAACTAAGTGGAGTAACAACTACTTTGAAAATCTTTTCAATTATGATTGGGAAGTTTACAAAGGTCCAGGTGGAGCTTGGCAGTGGAGACCAAAAGGTGGAGCAGGTGAAGGTACTGTACCTGATGCTTTTGATCCAAACAAGAAGCACGCACCTTTCATGTTGACTACTGATATTTCTCTGAAGGAAGATCCAAAATATGCTAAGATCTCCAGGAGATTCTATGAGAACCCAGATGAGTTTGCTGATGCTTTTGCGAGAGCTTGGTATAAGTTGACTCACAGAGATATGGGACCAACTTCAAGGTTCCTTGGACCTGAGGTTCCAGAAGAGGAATTGCTTTGGCAAGACCCAATTCCTGCAGCTGATTATGAGATGATTGATGAGGCAGATATTGCTACATTGAAAGCAAAAATTGCGGATTCAGGCCTGACATCAAGTGAATTAGTTTCAACCGCTTGGGCATCTGCTTCTACTTACAGAGGTTCTGATTATAGAGGAGGTGCTAATGGTGCCAGAGTAAGACTTTCACCTCAGAAATATTGGGAAGTAAATAATCCTGAGCAACTAGGAAAAGTATTGGGTGTTTTCGAAGGAATCCAGTCAGACTTCAATGCATCCAGCGGAGCAAAGAAAGTATCTCTTGCGGACTTGATAGTTTTAGGTGGAAGTGTAGGAATTGAAATGGCTGCTAAAAAGGCTGGTCATACTGTAACGGTTCCATTTACACCTGGTAGAACTGACGCAAGTCAGGAGAAAACAGATGTAGAATCTTTTGCAGCGCTTGAGCCAGCAGCTGATGGCTTCAGAAATTACTTCAAACCTAAGCACAGTGCTTCTGCGGAAGAAATGCTTGTTGACAAAGCTCAATTGCTAGGATTAACTGCTCCAGAGATGACTGCCCTAGTGGGTGGTATGCGAGTAATTGGCACTAACTATGATGGTTCTTCTCATGGTGTGTTCACCGAGAAGCCAGGCGCTTTGACCAATGACTTCTTCAAGAATGTGCTTGATTTAGGTATCCAGTGGGTTCCTGCAGATAGCGGTAAGCATGCTTTCATTGGTTCGGATAGAAAGTCAGGTGACTTTAAATGGACAGGTACCAGAGTGGATTTGATATTTGGTTCTAACTCTGAGCTCAGAGCGGTAGCTGAAGTTTATGCTGCTTCTGATGCCGAGGAAAAGTTTGTCAATGACTTTATTTCTGCATGGACCAAAGTAATGAACGCAGATCGATTCGATTTAAAATAATTGATATCAGCTTTTAAAGAGGGGCTCTATTTGGAGCCCCTTTTTTATTGGTCAATCAGCACCCACATCAAAATTGAATCTGCTGTACCATCCATCGTTGGTTCATTCGTTGAATAATCTCCAATGTCATCATGATAGGTTACATAGTCATTTTGGAACTCGGCAAATTCATCGGGATTTTTTAAAGTCAGCCCTAATAATGATTTGTAAATACTTTGATAAATAGGGCCATCAATTAATCCACCGTTTGGAGTGTCATTAATTAATGCAACTGAGGGTAAATGAACATTATCCGGTACTTCACCTCCTATAGGTATGCCCGTATACATACTGGTTCCCCAGGGATTTCTTCCCAGAAGCCAATCCCGGTGACGATGCATTGATTCCCGATAAGTTTTATCTCCACTCATTTTTTCATACAAAATTGCCTGGGTTATGTAATTCACCATGAGGTTGTTTGAGCACCAAATAAAAGGAGTTCCTATGCGATAGACATTCCTTTTTGCTCTTTCTTCAATTTTATCCAGATTGGATTTATACCATTTCTCAAGTTGGGTTTTAACAGTATCAGGAGCCACTTCATGCAGAGAAAAATGCCCCATATTCATAAACGGGTACTTCTCATAGTGCGCAATGCTATCGCGTGCTAATGCCCCATCATCCTTTATCATGTAGGCATATTCTATTGCTTCATTTAAATACCGTGATTCTGCTGTAAGCTTAAAAAGTTCAGCTCCTGCCCATTCCATATCATCTTCCCAAGAATTCTCTCCATAGCGATAAGGTGCCCCAAAAGAATTTCCTTGTTGAAAGCCAGGTTGTTTCCTTCCCATTTCGTAAAGTTCCTTAGCAGCCTTTTTCAGTTTCAAGGCAAAAGATTCATCTAGGTTTTGCCATACCTGTGCACCAAGGGCCAGGGCAGCGGCCGTGCGACCAGCGAGGTTGGCTATTCCAGTGGCCTCACTTTTCCATTCTCCTAGCCCTTGCGGCTCACCGGTTGCAAAGTAAGCCGCACGATAAGAATTCTCACCCCAACCGTAGTTGGCATTGTCCAAATGAGGAAATTTGAATCCTCGGTGATCTCTGTCATCTGCCACTTGATGAATGAGCCAATCCTCCCTAGGATGCAATTTCAATAACCAATCCAAACCCCATTTCGCTTCATCAAGCACATCAGGAATTTCATTAGGGAATCCATGACCCAAATGATCTACAGAATCCACAAACTTCTCTGGAGCCATTTGATAAGCCATGAGCATTCTAGCTGTGGCATTAGACGAAGTGATTAAATATTTCAGTTGGTCTCCAGCATCATGCCATCCGCCGCTGAAATCATAGAATGTGGAATCAGGAACTGGGGAATAAAATAATTTCCCATCATTTTGATGGCATACCACACCAAAATACGGATTGTAGCCGCATCGCTGTTGCTGCATAAAAGTTACTAAATCGTTTAAATAAGGACTATATGGTTTTTTAGTTATGATTATCTCACTAACTATTTCATCAGAATACAGAAACTCATAAACTCCTGAAGGACCGGCGGTGAAATTCAATTCGTATTGATAATCAAAGTTTCCCCAGAGTCCTTTTTCGATTCGTTGTGGTTTTATTTTTTGTTCCTTTTCGTCATTTTGGATGACGAAGGTTCCATTAAGTTTTTTCTTTGAAAGAATTATGGCAGAAACCTTCTCTCCAGGTTTGTAGCCATTTTGATTGATTCTGACATAAATATCTTGACCAAAAGAAATTCGAAGAATTGAACTCAAAAAAAGAATTACAATTAAGTGTTTCATAAAGGCTGGCATTTGTAAACCGGGTGAATTCAAAAGATAATTGGACAAAATGAGAATCCAAATCATTAGTTTTTTCTTCTTCCTAGTTTCCCTTGGTTGTGTGGGTCAAGAGAATTGCATTAAAAGCTACGGTGGTATCATTAGAATGGACACTACGAAAAAGGAAATCTACCTTGTTTTTACTGGAGGAGATTTTGGTGAGGGATTAGATACCATTCAACGAACCCTGGAAATTGAAAATGTAAGGGCTAGTTTTTTCTTCACGGGAGATTTTTACAGAAATTCTAAGTATACATCTGGTATCCACTCACTGATTAGAAGCGATCATTACCTTGGTGCCCATTCCGACAAACATTTGCTTTATGCTGCTTGGGAAAATAGAGATTCACTTTTGGTAAGTCGAGAGGAATTTGTGGAAGATATTAGAATGAATTACAGGGTGATGAAGGATTTTGGAATAGAAAAAGACCAGGCGTCATTCTTCATGCCTCCATACGAATGGTATAATGATTCGATAAGCCTATGGACTAGTAAGGAAGGACTTAAACTTATTAATTTCAGTCCGGGTACACGATCAAATGCGGATTATACCACACCTGATATGGATGAAAGATATGTCGATTCTGAAACCATTATCCAAAGTATTCTCAATTTTGAATCACAAAGTTCAAATGGGCTGAATGGCTTTATTTTGCTTCTTCATACTGGAACAGACTCAAAGCGAAGTGATAAATTTTATTTTCGATTGCAAGAGCTAATTCAAAAACTAAAGAATCGTGGATATAAATTCAGAAGGCTCTAAATTTGATGCAAACAAGAACACAAAATTTCTCCATGTTTGATAGCCGGGATTACCCCAAACCTCTAGATGAATCCATATTTGAATCCTGGTTAGAACAGGGGAGAGAGAGTAAGATTTCTTATGCTTTTCTTTTGGTTATTTGGGATGAAGGGGAGCAGGACTATCTTCCGAAATTTGCAGAGACAAGGGATGAAATTGCCGAATATGAACGGCTTGGTGAATCTTATGGTCGTCAGGCATTAGTGGCTGCTTATGACCTTTATTCTGAAGGGAAAATTGCATAAAAAAGTCGAACCTGTTGGCTCGACTTTTTTTCTTATTGAAGATCAGAATTAATAGGGGGTGGTCCATCCGGAACAAATCCCTTGTACACATAATCTCCTTTTTTCTCTATAAATTCTTTTCTCACTTCGGCAACTAGCTCAGGGTTTGTAAATAGATCTACCATGGTCATAGATAATGCTTTGGCTGCATAGGCCATGCCTTTATGCCCAATAGACATACCTCCCGCAGCTACCACTGCCCAAGAATGCCAGGGTGTTCCATTTGGTGCTGTGGTCGCCCGAAGTCGGATAGTTGGCACCACCCAGCTGACATCTCCTACATCAGTACTTCCTCCCATGCTATGTTCCTGAGTTTCTTCCATGGGTTCAATCTTAGAAACCAATCCAATTTGAGGTTTTCCTGTAGCCTCCTGAATTTTTCGAGCGAAATCCTGTTCTTCCTCGGTGTAAGAAATGGATCCTAATGTCTCAAGGTTTTTCTGCATAGCCGCAGATCCCGTTCTATTTATCAAAACCTCATGAACACCTGATATCAGGTTTACTTTGTAATCTACGTTTGCCATAATCGCAGCTCCTTCAGCCATTGCTTGAATACGCTCATACACTGGAATAAGTCCTTCTCGGCTGCTATCACGCACTCTTACCCAGATTCTGGAGTAGTCAGGGACTACATTCACCACCTCACCGGCCGTTTGAATATGATAATGGATTCTGACGGTTGGTTTCACGTGTTCACGGTAATAATTGATACCTGTGGTGTATAGCTCCAAGGCGTCACCTGCGCTTCTGCCATTCCAGGGATCTGAGGATGCATGTGCCGCTTGTCCTGTAAATTCTACCTGGAAGTCGATTAGTGCTAATCCTTTTTGTACCGCTGTTTTTGTCTCAGCACCGGGGTGCCAATCCATGACCACGTCCACATCGTCAAATAAACCTGCTCTCACCATCCAGAGCTTACCGAAGAACTTTTCCTCTGCTGGAGTTCCATAGAATCGAATTGTACCCTGCAGTTCACCATTTTCAATTTGTTCTTTGATAGCAGCGGCGGCGCCTAAGGAAGCCACACCAAATAGGTTATGACCACAGCCATGTCCCGGAGCCCCTTCATTCAATGGGCTTTTGTAAGGAACTTTGTTTTGGGACAAGCCTGGCAAAGCATCAAATTCACCTAGAATCCCGATGACTGGACTTCCACTTCCATATTCTGCTACAAAAGCAGTGGGAATTTCAGCTACTCCCCGAGTGACCTTGAACCCAAGGCTCTCCGCATAATCAGAAAGCGCTGCAGCGGACTGAGTTTCTTGAAAAGCTATTTCTTCAAAAGCCCAGATTTGATCCGAGAGATTAGTCAGAGCTTCGAAGCTCTCGTCAATGTTCGCCTGAACGGCTTCCTTTATTTCATCCTGTGCTTTTACCCCCATATTGAATACGAGTAAAAACATGGATGAGAGTAATAATTTTTTCTTCATAATGGTTTGGTGGTTGATAAAATCTGGAAACAATATAGTTTTTAAGATGAAAACTTTGTTAATGGTTGGCGCTTATCTCTTGTCCTCTTGGTTGAAGGTAGTTGGTTTTGGGTTCAATGTCTTCGTCTTCAAATCTCTTTATTTCATAGTCTCCTAATCCCTAATCAACCAATTTACCAATAACCCACCATCCGTTCATAAACTTTCCTTTTTACCCTCGAATATCTTCTTTTATTTTCCGGTTCCTAAAAATCATCCAATGAGATTATCAAGACTCCTTACACCCATTTTCATCTTTGTTTTTGCGAGTATTAGCTTTGCCCAAGAGGCGCCTCCACAAATTGATACACGCATTTATGACATTATTCAAAATACATCCTCAGAACGAATAGAGGCAGACATTAGAAGATTGGCAGGTTTCGGAACGAGAAATACTTTTTCAGATACTGTTTCTGATACCCGAGGTATTGGAGCCGCCAGAAGATGGATAAAGGCGGAGTTTGATAAGATCTCCGCTGACTGCGGAGGCTGTCTTGAAGTGTTTTACCAAAAGGATCTCGTAACCGCAGAAGGAAATGCCAGAGTTCCCAAGGATGCTTATGTAGTTAATGTGGTGGCAATTTTAAGAGGCACTGATTATCCGAATTCCCATGTAATCATGTCAGGCGATATCGATTCCAGAGCCTCGGACACAATGAACTATACCATCGATGCTCCAGGAGCAAATGATAATGCCTCGGGAATGGCGGGCACCATTGAAGCTGCTAGGGTTTTGTCCAAATATAAATTCAAGCATAGCATTGTTTTCGTTGGGCTTTCCGGGGAGGAGCAGGGTCTTTTTGGTGGACAGGGCCTAGCCCAATATTCCCGAAGACAGGATTGGAACATAGTGGGTATCCTGAATAATGATATGATCGGAAATATCGAGGGAGTAGATGGGGTGATTGATAACCGGACCTTTAGGATTTTCTCAGAACCAACACCTGCTAATGAAACAGAGCAGGAGAGGAGAGCGAGAAGGTTTACTGGAGGTGAAGTAGATGGAATTTCCAGACAGCTGGCAAGATATATTCATAAGCAAGTAAAAACCTACATGCCTGAAATGAATCCTATGATGATTTATAGGCTCGATCGTTTTGGTCGTGGAGGTCACCATCGTCCCTTCAATGACTTGGGTTTTGCTGGTGTCAGAATTATGGAAGCACATGAAAATTATAACCGCCAGCACCAGGATATCCGAGTTGAAGATGGAATAGAATACGGAGACGTAATTGAGGGTGTGAATTTTGACTATGCCGAGAAACTTACTTCAGTGAATGCCATTTCTCTTGCTGGTCTGGCATGGGCTCCACCTGCACCAACCAATGTAAGAATAGGAGGAGCTGTTCGTCCATCCACCACCTTGGCTTGGGATGAGAGCGATGATCCAAATATTGCGGGTTATAAAATCTATTTCAGACTGACCACTTCTCCTACATGGGATAATTTTGTCTATGTATCAGGTGTGAATGCACACACCTTGGAAGGCATTGTCATTGACAATTATTATTTCGGTGTGGCTGCTGTAGGAAAAGACGGTAATGAATCAACTGTTGTATTTCCCTACCAAAGGATGAGAAGCAGATAAGGGCGAACCCTTAAAAAGTACCTTTAAGCTCTTCGCAAAATTCATCAATCTTGTGGCGGTTTATGTGTTGCATGACCACCACATGCGCTTTGTCCTCCTGAGTGGCCAGTTGGTATTTTTTAACTATCGATTCCACTGGTTTTTTGAAGGTGACAATGATCTGATGAGGATTATACCCAACATCAGGATAATCCATTGATTTCAATTGATCGTAGAGGTAAGTTGCATTTTTAATACAAGTCTCCGTCTCTTGCCTAAAACCTTGTTTACCTTTTTTCTTTACGATGTACCAGAAGTTAATCCCCAGAAAGCCATTTCTTGAGCCGCTGATGGTGGTATCATTCACTTCCAGGTAAGGAACCCAGCTTGATTCCTTGAATATTTTGTCCTGCAGAGATTGGGAGGAAAGAAATACGCCACATGGGTGGATAGTTCCGGGAAACTTGTGTCCTGAGATGGCTATACTGTTCAAACCATTTTTGAAAAGATCTTCTTTAATCTCAAGAAATGGATAAAGAAACCCCATAAGAGCAGCGTCGGCATGTAAAAAGATGTTTTCATCAGCTATGCCTAGATCATCCAGAATATTGCGGACTGCACTCAGCTGATCCATGGCCCCGGTCATGGTGGTTCCAATGTTCAGGTTAATGATCAAACCGTAATTTTCTTCTGAAGAATGAATTTCAGTGATGACCGTTTTGAGATGCTTGTAGTCCATCTCTCCAGAGTCTTGACTCGAGACCTGCTTATGGTTTAAGCCAAGAAGGTGAGCATTCTTAGGAATGGAATAATGACTCGATTCTGAAAATAAAAAATAGGGAATTTTACCCTGAATATTAAAGTAATCCCTACCCATGTACATCCCATACAGGTTTCCCTCCGTTCCGCCACTGGTGATATATCCCCAATGATCCTGGAGTCCATATAACTCCGCAACAAAAGCCAAAACTTCCTTTTCGAATTCTTTGGTGTGCATTTTGGAATTGCCATGAATGGAAGGATCACCAGCATTATTGAGGTGTAGTTTGGCTAAGCCACTGACCCCTAAAATCGCAAGGTCATTATTCTGTGGAATCTCTGGATAACCAAAATAAGTAACAGAATTTCTGATTTGCTCGGCAAGGAATTCAGCAAGGCGAATTTCTGCGGCAGTTTGAGTTTCGTATTGTGCCTGGGTTGATTCTTTCATGGGAGTACAAAGGTCACAGTAATCGCGAAAATTACCAAGACATGAGGAATCAGAAGTCAAAACCGACAGCTGTAGATCATAGGTTTAATACCCATTTTCTAATCTATTTGCTTAAGCCAGTTGTAGAGAGTTTCCAGGTATCCATCACATCGGATGTATTCCTTTTGGGTATCTTCAAATTCATAAAAGGCTCCTGTCTTAGTCTGAAAAATATTATGATTGCAATTTGGAAAACTTCGAATTGTGAGCTGATTACTTGGAATAGTCCGAGAGTATAGGGCTTCTGTTTTCTTCCAATTGACATTCATATCCATTTCACCAAAAATGGCGAGGACCGGACAATGGACATCGGATAGAATCTGTTCAAAATTCGGAATGTAAATCTCCAATCCTGTATTCTCATCCAGTTCCTTTTTCATAAACTCTTTTTGGTACTCGTAGTACCCTGCTTCCGTTATTTGAAACCCTCCATTGAATCTGTTCAAGAATGGGTTTTTCCTCAAATTCTGGGTTGCTTTCAAATACTCTTCAAAACGGGCGCCTGAGTGTGTGAGTCTGACCCCTTTCTCCAATTCGTTCACCAGAAGTTCAATAGAGTCAGTAGGGTAGCCTTCAATCCTTAAATTTTCGCGAAATAGATAATTGAAGTTTTCTTTATCGTCTACTCCACTGACAGTTATCCAAAAGGCGATATCCTTATATTTTGAGATGACGATAGGATTGATCCAGCCTGCCCGACTGATTCCCCAAAGCCCGATATTCTTGGTGCCTGCAATACCTGCTGCTTGCAAAGCTTTAATTGCGATAATCACTTCTTCTGCGCTATTGTCTACAGGCTGATTATAGTCAAAAACCCCTTCACTGTTGCCGCAGCCCTTTTTATCATACATGTAGGTGGTGTATCCAGCCTGATTGATAGTTTTCCTGATATCACCATGGAGATTCGTGCCTACTGAATTTGGGCAACCTGCCCCATGGACTATCATCACCAATCCCTTTGTTTCAGCATTTTCGGGATAATTAATTATCCCGTTTAAGGTGCTTCCTTCAAATTCGAAATCAAAAATTTCTTCGTTTTGCTGAGAAAAACCATGATTGGTAAAACTGATTACCAAAAAGCAAAGAGAAATAAATTTCATTTGATGATGATTTGAAAACATAAGAATGGAATAAAATCAGCCTATGTTTATTGGGTTTTCTGGCTTGGATTATACTGCCTAATGCCTTGAAGGGTCCCAAACCAAATTAGGCCATCTTCAGCCTCTTCTATCCCAAAAGCCATTCCAAGACCCGAACTTATAATATCAACTTCCGGGACAGAGTCATTCAGGCGGCTTTGATCGATTTTTAAAAGACCCCAACCTTCATCATTTCCCAAATTTGTGCTGATATAGATATGACCTTCTCTGCTTTGAAAAATGTATCCAGTGAAGTTTTCAACTATTCTAGTGAAACTATCCTTGGAATATCTCCACACTCCAGACTGACCAACAAGCCAAACATCACCAGACTGATCTTCCATAATCCATCTCACATTTGAAAATGGTCCATCTTCATGTTCCACTTTTTTGAATTCTACTCGGTCATAAGTGTAAGTACTTCCTCGCGTCGCTATCCAAAAAAGGCCATTTCGATCTTCGATTATGGAGTTTACTTCATTAATCGATCTATTATTAAAATCAGTTGGGTTTGGGATGATTTTAGGTTTGAGGTTAGGGTCCTCAACTATTTGATCCTTTTCAAGGATAAAGTTTTTAAAAGACTGTCCATCGAAAATGCTAAACCCACCATTTCCACCAAACCAGATATGTCCATTGCCATCTTCATAGATGGAAGTGATTTCATTGCTGGCTAGTCCATCACGGTTGGTGATATTCTCAAAACCATTGCCATCGAATTTAAAAACTCCCTCTCCAATGGTCCCAAACCAAATGTTTCCCTTCCGGTCTTCCAGAACTGAGAAAAATCGTGCTTTACTAATGCTGGAAGGTACTTTAAAGAACTCCTTACCCTCATACATAAAAACCCCATCAAAAGTACTTAACCAGATATTTCCTTTTCTATCCTCAAGAATCATTCGGGTAATGGCCTTAGGGGCTGAAGAAGCTTCCATTTCAAAACTATTTGCAAACGGTTCAGTGGCTTCGGTTACCTCAGATTCTCCTTTTGGGTTTTGGCAGAAACAAAAAAGAATTAAGAGGATAAGAATTGCCGCTCGGCTCTTTATTTGACTCATATTCTGAATTGTTTATATATTCTTATCGCTTTTTTGAAAAATATTAAGACCATAAATTTGGAAGAAACTTAATTGATGGGCTCGGGTAATGACACATTTTTTACAAAAATGAGTCCATCATAAAAGTCCGTATAAACCTTGTTTACCATCACCTTGTGAAGAGGCTTTGGCTGATATCCTCCGGCCGCCACCAGAATATTTCGATTCTTTGTGCTAAAGAAATTAGTGGGATCTGTTAGTAGAGCCTCTTTCATATCTAGAAAAAAGATTTCTTTATCCGCCTTCCAAAGTGTCTGAGCATAGGTTTTTTTAATCGGTTCAGGCACATAATAATTTTTCCATTTACCACCTTCTTTTTTATCGTTTATATATCCACGAAGATTTCCTCCTCCAAAATCAAAACCAACGCTGAAATAATCCTCTTTATAAAAATCTTTTAAATGTCGTCCCAGGTTTTTGATCCTGCTTCCCAAATAATACATTTCCGCCTTATTGATGTGTTCATTATGAGCCCAGATAAAGGCTTTTCCATTTTTTGTCTGGTTCTCAATTATCCATTTTACATTCTCAAACATGCTCGAATCTCTGATTTCTGTTTCAGTATGTTCGACATAATTTGTGAATTGGATAAGGTAATTTATGCTGCGCAAAGCTACATTCGCTTCATCCCTTTGGTTAGGGTTTAGATCTCTGAATTCATTTATGGATTTTTCAATTTGACGTAGTTTGGGCATATGTTTCTCAGCCCAACCTCTAGCCTGGTTTGAATTAAAAACTTGATTCGAACTATCGTCTGCTATAGCAAGCAATTCTTCATCGATGTCTAGATTATTCTTTTTTACAAAATCTCGTATCTCTTTATTCAAGCCTTTACCAGACTGAATGTCCATACCATAAAACCTCAACTGCTCGCCTTTAGGTCTACCTTTGTTATACAGACGCATCCACAAAAGTAAATTCACCACCTCTTTTGTATACCAAAAACCAATGTGGAAATTATTTGCGATGGTTTCTTTCTCTCCCTCACCTCCTGAAATCCATTCGTTTATTCCCTTTTCAGCTTGAAAAGCATCCTCCATAATAAAGGTTTTAACATCCTGATTTTCAACCAGATACCTAAAAAATTTGGCCTTTAGGTCAAAGAACTCTTTACTATTATGCGTGGCTTCCCCAAAGCCGAAAATTTTGGCATTGCTAAAACGCTCTGGGACGGCTTTATCAAATTCCTTTAACTCTGAGTTCTGATTCGAATCCTCAATTTCAATAGAGTTTTCGTTTATCCATTCCAAGGTATCATCGTCAGATAAGCTGATATGCAAAGAAAATAAAAGTGCAATAGTAAGAAGTGATATCCGCATTGATCTTAACGTTTTTGAAAAAAACCGTCGTCAATATGCTAAGCAAAAAGTTATGGAGGGTATCTCTTAACAACCTTTAAATCAAAATTTGATCTTCAGTCTCTTTCATCTTTCAATGGAAGAGAAAAGGCTCCATTTGTTTTCAATGAAAGAGTTATTAAATAAATCAACTTGTAAATACCTTAAATCACCCCTAATTTTGCAAAACTTGCAACTTCATTGCAAAAACACTAAATGAATGCCATAATTTTGGGCCATATTTGATCAAAGCCTAATTCTTGAAAATCATCAAATGTCGCGTGCTCAATTTTCCTTACATATTTTAATAGAATGAGGCTTAGGATTTCTTTCATATTTCTCGGATTATTCTTGGCATTGTCATCATTCGCTCAGAGTGAATGTGATAAGGTCATCAATGGGAGAGTTCTAGATCAGGAATCTGGTCTTCCACTTGCCTATGCTGTCATAAAAGATCGGAAGGCCAAATATTCGGCTATCAGTGACGAAGAAGGTTACTTCACCTTAACTGGAATTTGTGAGGACGAGCTGGATTTTGAAGTGATTCTGCTAGGTTATAAATCCGTCATACATCATCACGATTTCAAAAATAGACAAGCTGAAGAAAATGCCGACCTGATCTATTTATCGGTGGATGAAAACCTTCTTGAAAGCGTGGTAGTGGAAGGAAGTGAATTGGTTGGTGGATTGGAATCCCTTACCGCAGAAAAATTAAGTCGCTCAGCCATTTCGGCTAAAACCAATCAATCCCTGGCCTCGGCTATTGGTGATGTTCAAGGGGTGACTTTTACTTCTCTTGGTTCGAATGTGCAGCTTCCGGTGATCCATGGACTATATGGAAACCGAATTCTGATCATCAATAATAATGTGAAGCATGGGTTCCAAAATTGGGGAGCGAAGCATGCCCCTGAAATTGATATCACCGGTGCAGATAATATTTCGGTCATTAAAGGAGCCGCCGGGGTTCGATATGGCTCTGAAGCTTTAGGTGGAGTAGTAGTGGTGGAAGGAAACCCGCTTAGGCTTTCTCAGGAGAGTTATGGAGGGGTTACTGCCGGATATCAAACAAATGGTCGTGGATATAATGCAAATGCCTTTTATGGAGAGGGTAAAGAGAAGTTTAGCTATCATTTGGGTGGTAATTTTAGAAAAGTCGGAGATAGAAGTACCAGAGATTACCTTCTGTACAATACCGGAATGGAGGAATACTCGGCAAACGCCGGCTTCAGGTATCATTTACCTCAATGGGACTTCAAGGCTTATTACAGCTTTGTAGATCAAACACTTGGGGTTCTTCGTCCATCGGTAGCAAGAACTATCGAAAAATTTGCAGAGATCATTGAAGCTGAAGAACCTATTTTAATGAGGGATTTTACCTACAGTATAGATGAGCCCCGGCAAGACTTATCCCATCATTTAGTTAAAACTGAGGTAGACTGGTATTCGTCGGTAGGAAAATTTGAGCTACTTGCTAGCTATCAGGTAAATAATAGAAGAGAATTCGATGTAAGACGGAATGCTGAATTACCTGTTATTGACCTTACTCTATACACCACAGATAACCGATTGGAATGGTATCATCCTGAGATCGGAGGAATGTCCGGATCAGTTGGAGTCCAGTTTTTCTCCCAAAATAATGACAATAATCCAGGAACAGGCACTTCGCCTTTTATCCCAAATTATAATAACTACAGGACAAGTATCTTTGCTATAGAGAGTTTACAAAAGGGGAAGAGTACCTATGAATTGGGGCTGAGGTTGGATCATGAATTTAATTCGGTAAGAGGTAGAGAACGTGATCAGAGTATATATACAAATGAATTCTCATTTACCAATTTGACCGCTACTCTAGGTATAGTCAGGGATCTTTCCCCAGAATGGAATTTCAGAACAAACTTAGGAACTGCGTGGCGAGCACCAAACATGGCCGAGCTTTACAGTTTTGGCCAGGCTGGCTTTAGAATAGAATATGGGCTGTGGCGATATGAAGCAGATGAGGATGGACAGCTTAGTACCGATAGGGTTCTAACCGGTCAGGATAAAGAAGTCAATGCTGAAAAGGGAGTGAAGTGGATTAATGAATTCAGATATAGAAAAGGCGAGCATGATCTTGCCTTAACCGGGTATGTGAATTACATCGATAATTTTATTTTTCTTAGGCCAGGTGGTCTTGGATCTTTTTTCTGGGGCCCTGGCCCAATTTATATTTATGATCAGTCAGACGCGCTTTTTCTAGGAGCGGATATCACTTACCGACGGGAATTTTCTAAAAATGTACGTGGTAATTTTGGGGCTAGTTTTCTTTGGTCTAAGAATGTGGAGAGGAATGAGCCACTGATTAATCAGCCGCCGATAAATGTAAATGCTGAGATCTCTTGGGATACCCCATCATTTCTTAATTTAGATGAATCCAAATTAATCCTGAGTACCTCTTATACGTTCAGGCAATTTCAAGCCCCAAGAACAGTTTCTCCCGATGACCTCCTTAGTGGGGAAGAAGAGTTTAATCTGGATGCTGAAATTTTTGATTGGAAAGACGCTCCAGATGGATATTTTTTGGCTAATGTGCTTTGGCAATGGAAGAAAGGGAAGCTGGGTGGACAAGTAGAAGTAAGGAACATGCTCAATACTTCCTATAGAGATTACCTCAATCAAATGTGGTTATTTGCCGATGATCTAGGCAGAAACGTGCTCATCACATTTAACTATAATTTCTAAATGCAACCTTGATGCATTAGGTTTTTTTTAATTACCTTTGCTACTTCTAAACTATTAATTTACCATGAGAAACCTTAAAAACTATTTATCGATTACCCTACTTATTCTAGGCTCTGGATTTTTCTTCACAGCATGTGATGATGATGCCCCAGAACCAGAAAACACCACTGAACTAATTACGGATGTGACATTGGTTTTCACTAATACCGCAGATAATTCTACAGTTACTGCCAGAGCGGTAGATCCAGATGGTATCGGAGCACAGCCAATTCAAGTGCTTGATGATATTGAACTTGCAGCTGATGCAACTTATATTTTGACTTATGAAATTCTAGATCGTCAGGATCCTACAGATCCAGAAGATATTGGTGAGGAGATTGCTGAAGAAGATGATGAGCATCAACTTTTCTACGGATTTACTGAAGGTGCTTTTGCAAACCCAACTGGAAACGGAAATATTGATAATGCTGGAGACCCTGTAGACTATAATGACCAGGATGGAAATGGATGTAACCTAGGCTTGGAAACTACATGGACCGCAGGAAGCGCTCAAACAGGTACATTCCGAGTGAGACTTCAGCATCAGCCAGACATTAAAACTTGCTCTACTGGAGCAAATGATGGTGATACAGATTTTGACCTCACTTTCAACTTAATCATTAGCTAAGCCAAGCCCTTAGCAAAAATTTAAAAGCCAGACAATTCTGAATTGTCTGGCTTTTTTGTTTGATAACTTGAGGCTTGAATTAAAGATCAATGCCGCTTCAATCTTCATGGCAACTTAATTCAAGTATTATTCAATTTTTGATCAATCTTCATTTGAGGCCTGATAAAATTTTTCCCAGAAATTAAGCTTTGCCTTAATAGGCAACTCAACCGAGCGGGTTTCCTCAGAAAACACTAAAACTGATTGCTCGTCTTCCTCGAATGGCTTCCATTCGGGTAGATTCTCACCATTTGGATTTCCAGTAGCGGCAAAATTCACCCAATAGTCCGACATCATTTCAGCAATCTCATGGTCCACCGCTTCCCATGGCCTATCCAAAGTGTGCAAATTGTCATATGCGTAAACAATTTCACCTGAGTGAAATGCTCCGAAAGCGGTTTCTTCATTGTATGCAGGTAAGCCTCTGTTAAAATTATACATGTAAATAGGGGATTTACCCAGATTACTCTGGATTTTCCCCCAGGTGTAAACTTGAATTGCGAAAGCCTCATCACGACTCATTTCCAATTGCGTGTTTCGTACTTCCTCTTCATTTGAAGTAGGGTAGGCCGAGTAAAAGTCTTCCGAAAGATCACCAAACCTGTTGCTTACCATTTCATGAAAGGCATTTTCGTCAAGTGATGCACCGCCTAGAATATCATCTTTATTCCAGCCAATAAGCATTGGGACATCACTCTGATTCAGATTTTGGTAAGTATCCATAATTGATTCCTCGAGGACATATCCATCCACAAACGGAGTTAACCTTGCTCCTGGTGCATTTAGAATGTCTTCGGCCGACAGTTCTCTCATTTCTTCAATGGATTCAGCTCCAAGACTTTCTGCAAACGAACTTCCTATTTCTTCTGCCATTTCCAAGTTTAGAGAACCACGTAATGGGCCAGAATGAAAACTAGCCCCGCTTTGGGCGATAGCCCTATGGAAAAGTCCTGAAGCTAAAGGAGAAGCGGTCAGAAAGTTTACACTAAAAGCTCCTGCTGACTGACCAGCGATGGTTACATTATCGGGATCTCCACCAAAAGAATCTATATTTTCCTGAACCCATTTTAGGGCGGCTATCATATCAAGAAGTGCATAATTTCCAGAAGCTCCATAATCCGATTCATCGGTTAAATCTGGATGTGCCAGGAATCCGAATGGCCCGACTCGATAATTGATGCTTACGAATACCACTCCTTTTTCGGCCATGCCTGACCCATCATAAATTGGGCAACCTGCTCCACCAGATTGAAAACCACCGCCATAGATGTAGACCATAACGGGTCTCTTCTCTGTGATATCTTTTGCACCGGTCCAAACATTTAGGAAAAGGCAATCTTCGCTAATGGGCTCCTCTGGAATGAGAAACTCAGATGACCAAAACATAAAGGGTTGAGGTTTCTGTTGCATGGGACTAGGTCCAAATTCCTTGGTTTCCTTTTTTCCTTCCCAAGGAATAACCGCTTGAGGGGCCTTCCATCTCAATTCCTCCGTAGGAGGGGCCGCAAATGGAATTCCTTTGTAAACATAAAGTGACGTCTCCTCATCGAAGTATCCTTCAATGGTTCCTCCTGTGACCTCCACAGTTTCATTAATTCCATTTTCATTCATTGCGCAGGAAGCGAAAGCACAAAGGATAAGCAGTAAAACAGCTCTTGATTTCAACATTTCCTTAAAGTAATGCTCTTGCTGCTCTATCGGGATCATTTTTTACTTCACTCTGATCGTCTAGGATCATTGTTTCTCCATTCTCAATGGTATATTCAGGCCATTCAGGAAGTGAAGGCACATTGGGGTTGCCAGTTCGCATAAATGCAAGCAAGGCGTCAGACATCTTTTCTGCCAATTCTCTCGGACGTTTTCCGCCACCGCTATGAGTTAGCATGAGGTCTGTATTGTAGAACCAAAATGAAATGTCCAGGCAATGAAAAGCACGCATACGGTTATTATATAAAGGTGGTTCCCAACCGAACCAAGCCACATAAACCGGAGCTTCCTGACTAGCCTTTGCATTTGCTGTTTCAACTAGACCCGAACGATTAGACGCAATAAGTGCCATGATTTCAATAGGCTTGGCCTCAGGAAATACAGCAGCATATCCATCATAGACTTCTTCTGCTCTGTCCCCTAGGCCTGCTCTGAAGCCCATATTCCCCGATAGGGATTCAATGGCTCCCTCACGATCAATATTCTCCATTTCAGGACTCGTTCTACTCATAGCCCACTCATGAAATGTACTGCTGATCAGCATAGGAATATCTGAAGATAACTCTCCATCAAAAAACTGACCTTCGGGAATGTGAATGCCATCTGCTACAGGAGAAAATCCACCTCTGAAGCCAGTCATTTGATTTTCTTCTCTGAATTTTTGAGCCGCACGGTTTGCGATCAAAAGGTATTCTTTCCAGGGTATTTCCTGTAATTTTCCGATTTCGGAAGGTTGTAGACCTGCTTCCGCCAAAACATATTCGCCCAGCTTTTGGGAATTTTCCTGAGGTTGTGCCTGAATGGTTGAACCACTTAAAGGGACTGCTTTGTGAAACAAACCTTTAGCTTCAGGCATTCCCATAAGGATATTGACCTTGGCGCCGCCACCTGACTGACCCATGATAGTTACATTTCCTGGATCACCTCCGAAATTCTCAATATTATCTCTGACCCATTCTAAGGCTGCCACCATATCGAGGGCACCTACATTTCCTGAGTGAGCATATTTTTCATCGCCTACCGCTGAAAGATCAGAAAAACCGATTGGACCTAAGCGGTGGTTAATGGAAACAAAAACAATATCACCCTTGCGGCTTAAGTTTTCACCATTGTATCCATCCTGCTCAATCCCATTTCCATTGGTAAAGCCACCGCCATGAAGCCAAACAAGAACTGGACGTTTTCCACCATCTGCCAGTGCAGGAGTCCAAACGTTTAGTTTTAGGCAGTCTTCACTCACATCATCATAATTCCAATGATCAGCAAAGGAATAATGGGTATTGGCATATCTGTTATCCATTATTTGTGGAGCAGTATTTCCCCACCAAAGAGCGGGGTAGGTCTCTGTCCATGGCCTGGGTGGTTGGGGTGGCATAAAGCGATTTTCGCCTCCTGTATCATCACCGTAGGGTATGCCACGAAAATTGTAAATACCTCGAAGGATAAAGCCCTGAACTTTTCCATATTCAGTGTCAGCTATGGCAATATCATCTCCAATTAATAATTGCTGCTCATCCGGATCAATACCCACGGACTGTTCCGTGGTTTGGTTAGGCTGACTACAGGATATTAATCCTGCGACTATTGCAGTCGCCGTTCCCAAGGTGATTTTAGAAAATAGTTTCATAGTGTTGGATGGGTTTAAAGGTTGATAATTAATACACTTTGTACAGATTGATTTTCAGGGTAAAAACTGCTTCTGCTTATCAAATACTAGAAATTTTCAGCTTAAAAATGATATGATTTTTTATAACTGGTGAAGGATGCGTTGTGTATAGCATAAGTTCCAATCCGAAAATCTAGCTTAGATTGTCCTTCATTTTTTTGGCTTTACCAGAAACTGCTTTTCTGGAATCTAGTGAAAGCCTTTCCAAATGTGGAAGAATCCATGCCTTTAGATTTGGCTCTTTTTTAGCCCAATTCCTCAAGGTTTCAATGGTCTGAGTTAATACAATCCAATCTTCATGATTAGCAAGATTGGACTTCATTATTTTCTTGGCCTTTTAGATTTGATCTTTGCTCATTTCTTTTTGAAGTGAACCAAAAAGCTGGGATAATGTCCATTGAACAGAGGCTTGGTCGATTTCTGAAACCTCATTCAAGAAACGATCAATAAAAGGGAGAAGAAGGCTTTTATTCTCTTTACAAATCCTTTTCATGGAGTTTGAGGTCCTGAGTCTGATCACTTCCTCATCGCTGAAAAAACAATTAAATAGCTCTTTAAATCGCACAGGTTCTTTTTACACCTCCTCTACAATTTTCACAGTGTCCCCCAGCGAATTCGGGTGACCGCTTTTTAATCGGTTTTCAAATTGGCTCATAGTTAAAATTAGAGCTTTTGAATTTCTCTTTGAAATTAAATTTTATCGAACTATTTTTGTATCAATAGTTCGATTATGTGTTATTCAAATTAATAAAAAGGAAATGAAAGGATTAAAGGCGCTTAAATATTCTGTTGGATTTATTCTTCCAATTTTGACCTGGATAAGCTTTAACTCTCATGGTTGGGTGACGTTTTTCCCCTTTGTCTATATTTTCATGATGATTCCTTTGTCAGAGCTTCTGATTTCTGCGGACAGAAGTAATTTCGACAAAGGTGAGGAGGCGACTCAGCTGGATAATGTGCTCTATGATATTTTAATCTATATGATGGTACCCATTCAGCTTTTTACTCTTTTGTATTTTCTCTTTTCCATGCATGAAGTCGGTTTGACGTTGGTAGACAAAGCAGGTAGAACTCTATCCATGGGACTTTGCTGTGGGATTATTGGAATTAATGTCGGTCACGAGCTGGGGCATAGAAAGAAGTCCTGGGAGCGCAGCCTAGCTAAAATCAACCTAATGACCTCTTTGAATATGCATTTTATGCATGAGCATAATCTTCATCATCATAAAATGGTGAGCACCCCAGAGGATCCAGCCACAGCAAAGTTTGGTGAGCCACTTTATTTCTTTTGGTTTCGATCTATAACAGGAGTTTATGCCATGGCCTGGAAATTGGAAAGTCAACGACTTAAAAGAAAGGGTATTCCCTTTTGGTCTCTCAAGAATCAAATGATAACAGATCATTTGATTCAGATTGGTCTCATTGTAGCTATTGGGTATTTCTTTGGTATTTCCATGGTGGGCTATTTTTTACTTGCTGCTTTGGTAGGTCATTTGTTACTCGAAACAGTTAATTATATCGAACATTATGGGTTGATGAGAAATAAAAAGGGCGATAGATACGAGCGCGTAATGCCTCATCATTCCTGGAATTCGGATCATATGGTAGGACGATTGCATCTTTTTGAACTGTCCAGACATTCTGACCACCACTTTATTGCAAGCAGGAAATACCAGATTCTCCGTCATATGGAAAAATCTCCTCAGATGCCGACAGGCTATCCTGGAATGATGATCCTTTCTACGGTTCCACCGCTTTGGTTTGCGGTAATGAATCCTAGAGTGAAAAAGGTAAAAGAGACTATACTCCAGACTTCATAAGTACTTGTTGCCATGGGTAGAAAGGCATTAAATCGGGAGAGAAAGGAACTTACCAAGAAAGCCAAAAAATGGGTGAAGGGCTTAATTCCGTTATTACAGGATAAGGATATTGAGAATCTGACTTTAGATGAGTTGGTTGCCCTTATGGGCAAAAGCAAAAGCACCATTTACTCCTATTTCTCCACCAAGGAAGAAATCTATCAGACCTCTATTATTTTGTACCTAGAAGACATGTCCTTTCTAGTTTCTCCTGAAGCTATAGAAGGAGAGGATATGGAAAAAGTATTCAGGTCTATGCTTTTCAAAATCAGTGAAGGACTGGAGGGAATATCAATTCAGTTTTTGGAACAAATACAGAAATACTTTCCCGAAAGTTGGGGGATAGTGGAAAACTTCATCAATAGCCTCTTAGCAAATTTTGAAAAAGTCTATCAGAAGGGAATGGCTCAGGGTACATTTCGAAAGTTTAATCTTCCTCTTTTACTGGCACTAGATCGCCATTTTGTGATGAGTATGATTACCGATTCCTCACAAGTTGAAGAACATCAAATGTCCCTAAAAGGACTGGTTAATGAATACCTGAATTTAAGAATGAGTGCTTTGAAATACGAGATTTAATCTCCTTCACTCAACGAGTAGCTTCCATCCCCAATGAAGGAAGTTAGAAGAATGGTTACTGTCCAATTTCCTGGTTGGCCAGGTGAAGTCACCCCATAAATACTGTTTGGCTCTCTACCCCCCTCTATACTTCTATCCAGCACGATCATTCCAGCATCATCCCTCACGATCATCTGAAATTTACCTGGAAATTCAGCTGTGATGTCAGCATTATAATCTGCTGTGGATAAATTATTTATCCAAGAAATAGTACGTTCTCCGCTTCCGCCATTCCCGGTAAAGTCACCACTGATATCTCCTTGTGGGCCTCATTGACAGTGATATTTACTGATAAATCATTATCATTTTCAGAACAGGTGAAAGAGCTGATTAATAAGATTGATAAGGAAACAATCAAAGTTACTATGCTTGAATAGGTAGGTTTCAATTTGCTAAAATTTGTGTAGACAACATCGAACAAGTAGGATGCCAAACAAGTCTAGCTTCAATTCTATTTCACTAGTATATTTTAACACTATATTCTTCTGTGTCCTTTTATATATTCTCTGATTTCTCCGATGGTTTTGTAGCCAATTTTTAAGTAAAAGTCTTCTGCTTAAAAGCCAAAGGGGTCCAACTTAAGACTCAGCGCAGCTCAAATCCATTCTTCTCCAAAATATCATAGTACCAGCTGTAGGAAATATCCCCGCGATCATAGTAAGCCTGAACTTCAGAAATGCTGCCTTTTTCGCCATAGTCTTCCGAATACAGAAGCTTGCCATCTTCATCGAAGTACCTCCATTCACCAATTCGAATTCTCCAATCTTTATACTCTCCTTCAGCTTTTAGATTGCCGTTTTCATGGAACTTTTGGATGGGGCCTTCCACCCGATTTTCTTCATAGTGACCGATTTCCTTGTAATTGCCGTTTTCGTAATAGTTGATCCACTTACCCTGACCGATACCATTCACATACTCCTGCTATGAGGAGTAATTGCCATTCGGGTATTTGGCAAAGAGAGCTCCTGTAAAGGGCTTGTTTTCACCTTTTGCATAGTAGCGATACACACCATCTGATCTTTTTCCTGTAGCCTCAGCCATGGATACTTCTTTCCTGCTTTCTACCGCAGACATGGAAATAGAAGTCTGAGCATTGCTTATTTCTGGAAGCCCAAGTAGGAGAATGGCAAGGAATAGAGTTAAAGAGTTTTTGAGGTTAGGGATCATTTGATTTTCTATTAGTTTAATAAAAAGGATTAGTAGCTCAACTCCGAACTACTGGATATAGTTAAAATACGACCAAAATCAGGGAATTAGATTTCTGATAGCTACAAATACACCTGCTAATTAAAAAAGGATAAAATCCGCTCTACCAGCCAGAAACAAGCGATGGATCCTATTAGATAAGGAGGGACCAACTTTAACTTAGGTGACCAATTTTTATAGATTGCCAAGATCCTTAATATACCCAATACCACAAGGATAAAAAGAATCTGACCCAGCTCAACCCCGACATTGAAAAACCCTAAAGCCCAAGGGATATTTTGCTGGGGGAGTCCTATATCACTTAATGCTCCAGCGAAGCCAAATCCATGAAGTAAGCCAAACGTAAATGCTACGATCCAGGGCTGTTTGCTGGTTAGGGTCTCTTTTCCATTTTGATTTGCGACTATTTCTAAAGCAAGAAATACAATGCTCAAGGCGATCACAGCTTCTACAGGAGGCCCTGGAATAAAAACCAAACCTAAAGCTGCTGCACTTAAAGTGATGCTATGAGCTAGAGTAAAGGCAGTGACAGTCTTGATTATCTTCCAATTGCCCTTGACAATAAGAATAAGTGCCAGAACAAAAAGCAGGTGATCTATTCCCAAAAGAATATGTTCAATGCCGAGTATGGTGTAGGTTTGAATAATATCAATGAGCTTGGATTCCCCCGGAATAATGATGGTATCTTTATCCGGTTGCAGCAGCACACTGACTGTTTCCCCGTTGAGGTAAGTGATTGTAAGTAGGGCATCAATAAGTGTTTTATTTAAGCCATCAATATAAAGCTGCTGCCCAGCTAAGGTCTTATCTGAAGTTAAGCGATAGCTGTAAATAACTGATCCGGCTGTTCGATTTGGAAGATTGAGGCTTTCTAGCTGAAAACCTGAAGGGAATACCGGATTGATCTTTGGGACCAAATCGCCTAACATTGGTACTTTCCAATATATTTCAAAGCTGGTTTCGTCGATCTGCACAAGTTGCAAGTAAGCTGGCCTGATCTCATGTGCGCATACTTTGAGGTTTAGTCCCAGAAGAACGAAGAGCAAAAATAATCTGAGTGTTTTCATTCTCAGGTGCCTTTTAATGTAGATTCTACAAGTTCAATGATCTCGGGATCAAATTCTTCCTCATTGAGATCCAACTCAAACGAGTATTGTTTTTTTATCTCATTATACAAAGCAGAATCCAGCTTGAGTTGTCGATCATAGTTGTAGTCATTCAATACACGTTCTTTAATCTGTTCTAAAGGTATTGGTGCTGGCTGCTTTCGATCAGTGATGTATACCAAGTGGAATCCAAATCCAGACTGTATTGGCCCTGTCCAGACATTTGTGTCTATTACTCTTAATGTGTCGGTAAAAGAACTACCAAGCGTTTTTCTTATGCTCAACTCGTCACTATTCTCAAAATAGTTGGGAAAAGGCAAGGGGTCACCAGCACCCCTAAGTGAGGCTAATTGGTCTTTATTTGCTTGGCTCAACGCTTTGGAAGCGACCTGAAAAGGTTGTTTATTTTTATCAAATGAATAATTTACATAATGTAATGTGTACTTATAATTCGTTAAATAATTATTCATTTTCAGCGAATAATACGCGGTTAATTCCTCGTCCGTAGGCGGTTGCATACTCACCAGATCATTACTTAGGAATTCCATTTTTTGAGAAAGCCTTCTTTTGATGATCTCATCGTTGTGGTCCAGATTCATCTTTAAAGCCTCCTGATAAAACAATTCCTGTTTAATGTTTGTCTCAAGAATGCCTTTCAGCTCTTCTTCGGTAGGTGGACGTTTCCATTGTAATTCCCATTTGCTTAGAAGGCTATTTAAATCATAGGAATCAAAAACAATGGTGTTTTCATCAGTTTCGTCCTTAGCAACGAGGCCGTACACTATAAAAATCAATAATCCCAAACCAATAAAATGGAGTAGGGGTTCTTTTAGTAGTTGCTTCATTAGAGTTATTGAAAAAGCCCTCAAAAAATGAGAGTTTTTAATTTGTAGTTATCAATGTTTTAATTTGGACTGTACCAGATCGGTGAGGTGTAGGCCCTTTCCTGAGTGGTCAAGGGCACCTCATCATCCATTTTAATATTGTACTTCAGTTGGTCATAAAGTGTCCATCTCGGGGTCGGGATTTCCAGTACCCTCACATAATAGAAAGCTTCCATAGCAGGATCAAAGTCAGGATCTGTCCAAAAGGTTTTTAATTCTGTAGCCCCTGTAGCATTGTCCCAGGAACCGTCTTCTAAATCAACCGTATTGGGTACGGCTGGCAATTTGCCATTACTGCCAATTTTTCGATCTCCGCTCCAATCAACATCGTACACTTGTTCTCCCAGCGTTCCATCGGCATTGGCCCATCCTTTTACTACCTGAACACGGTCTAAGCTTCCACCTTCTGGATCCATAACCGCATGTATCATGAAACTTGGGCTTTTCCCATCGGCATTAGAGATATCTCCACCCATAGGAACTCCTTTTTCATAGCCTTTATCAACCAAATTATCTAAATCGTCCTGGTTATAATCAAAGCTGCCGAAAAACCTTACTGTCATTCTTGTTCCGGTGGTGGCATAGGTTTCTTTGCGTTTCATGGCATCCCATAGGGCTTCTCTTGTATTTTCCCTTGCCCAAACTGCGGCATAACCAGAAGCAACAGATTGCCAGTCGTATATGGTGCCCTTATCGGATGCCATAAACGGTTTTTTCCAGCGATCCGCACCTCCTTCAGCATGTGGAGTTTTGCCATAGAAATTATTATCATCTGCAGTCGATAGAGAGGTGTGTGAATCGGTACTTCCAACAAGCCCAAATTTAAAAGGGTTGGTACCCAGTTCGTTTTTAAATTTAAGACCTAGTTTCAGTGCAGAACGGGCATATTCGTGTTCCAACATGTCTTTGGTCTTTACGGCACTAAAATCCAAATTCCCAAAGTCCCAAGTTTCAAAATCGGCAAATTCATCATTTGGAGATAAAAAAGGATGCGATTCACCATCTCCTTTTGTCTGCGAGACTTCCAACAGGGGTTCCCATTTACTACGTTCTTTTGCATAGGACTCATCCAAAGGCTCTCCATTAATTCTTGTTTCTGCAAACATGAGCCCATTGCTCAAATTACCATTATGCGGAATAGCCAGAACCTTACCGCCTGTTTGCTCCTGATAAGCGCTTAAGTGTTTCCAAAGCGACTCAGGGTCCTGAACATCATAGGTGACGGCGGGGAGATAATTGATCGTTTTATCCTTATTATCACGGTAAATCACGACACGGTGCATATTATTACCATCAATAAGAGAGGTCCATTCATAACCGATAAAAGCGGTGAATGTACCGGGATTGTTGTGGCGCTCGGCAGCTTCTACCGTCATCGACCATACCGATTTCTGAAGTTCAGGGTCATTTGGCTCCATATCCATCGTTTTTTGAGAAAAGGCCTTGATTAATTCTACTGAAGCCTCGGCCCCCTCACCACTTTTTATCATGCTGTTCCACCGCTTTCCCTGTGCCGTATTCATGATCCATTCTTCACCTGCCTCAATGGATTGAAACAAGCCCATCCCATCGGAATGGTCTGCCGCCACCAGAAAATCCAGCGGTCTGCTTAATTTAGCGGAAAGACCTGTAGAGGAAGTTACCTGTTCTCCTTTGGCAAACATGTAGGCTTCATCCAGACCCAGAGTGTTTCCACCAAGTGCTGCGTCTAGGGATAAGTTGGTATGCAGGTGCGTGTCCCCCCAATAAACATTGGTGGCATTACCCGTGCTTTCCATACCTTGAGTTCCTGAAGCTTGTCCCGAGGCTTCTGAAGTTGCCTTATCGTTGGTTTTTTGCTTGTCCTGTTGACATCCAAATAAGATGACAGTTAAAAAGACATAGAGAAAAGCTCTCATGGATAATCCAGTTAGATGGTTATACTCATTAAAGTTAGAAAAAACTTATTATTCGGGATTATTATGTCCATTTTAGGTAGTAGTGTAAATTTAATTTGGACTGTACCAAATAGGAGAACTGTAGGCGCGTTCTTGCTGATAAGGTTCTACATCTTCCGGAAGTTCTATTCCAAATACTTTGGCGTCGTATGTGGTCCAATTCGGAGTGGGGATTTCTAAGGCCCGGATGTAATAAAACGCCCTTAAACTCGGATCGAAGTCTGGGTCTGTCCAGTACCCTTCTAAAACTGGAGCTCCGATAGAATTCGTATAACTAGCGTCTTCCACATTGACGGTATTCCCAACGGGTTCGGTGGCCCGTCCGTTACTGCCAATTTTACGTCCACCAGACACAGCGACATCGTAAATTCGTTCCTGGGTTTCACCAGACGCATCCAGCCACCCTTTTATAATTTGGACTCTGTCAAGGTTTGCGCCATCAGGATCTCGTGTTGCTACGATTAGAAAGCTTGGAGCTTTGCCCGCAGGGGCTTGTACCAGGTCGCCTCCCATAGGAACACCCTTTTCATAACCGTATTTTACATAGTTAGAACGATAAAGATCATCTTTAACAAAATCGAAACCCCCAAATACTCTTACCTTCATACGCGTACCCGTGGTAGCAAAAACCTCTTTTCGAGACATCGCATCCCAGAGCGCTTCTCGGGTATTTTCTCGTGCCCAGACCCCAGCCAATCCAGAAGCGAGGGTCTCACGTGAATACATTCTGGCTGCTGGTGGACCAGGTCTGCCTGCAACAACCTCTTCAAAGCGAATGGGATTTGCTGATGGTTCTAGTATAACGACCTTGCCAAAAAAATTATCCTCATCAGTAGTTGCCAGGGAGGTATGTGCGTCTGATGATCCAATAAGACCAAATTTAAACGGGTTTACCCCGAGTTTAGCTTCATACGCCAAACCTCTTTTCAGAGCCGGTCGCGCATATTCCTTTGGTAGCATATCAGGTGTTTTTTGTATAGGGCCAAAACTTCCCCTATCCCAGTTACCATAATCTGCAAACTCGTCATTCGTCGAAAAAAGTGGATGCGCTTCCGCATCACCCTTCATCTGGGTCACTTCGTAAAGGGGCTCCCAACGCATGCGCCGTTCGGCATAGTCGCGGTCTATGGGCTTTTTGTCTGTTTGGGTTACATCATCGAACATCAAGCCATTGGATAGATTCCCACCATGAGGAATAGCCAGCACTCTGTCCCCGGTGAGCTTTTCATAATTCGCCATCCATTCCCAAAGATCTTCTGGATCTTCACTATCAAAGGCCGAGTAGGGTATAATCTGATCGGCTTTTTCCTTGTCGCCGCGAAATATAACATTGCGGTGCAGGTTCGCACCCTCGGGCCCTGGCCCCCATTCGTAGCCAATTAAGGCCGTAAAGTGGCCAGGTCGATTGAACTGTTCGGCTGCATCTGTAAGTTCGTTCCACATGCTCTGTACTAAACCGGAAAGCTCAGGAAGTGGGTTTACGTTTTTACCGAGTTCTACCATCAATAAATCAAAGGCCTGCATAGCACCCTCCTCACCACCATTCTTAACAAGGCCGTGGAGCATGGCACCAAATTCAGTTGCCAGGAGGTCTGGATTTGAGGAATTTATGGCTGGTGCCAAACCGAGGTTTTCAGCGTGGTCTGAAATGACCAGGAAGTCCAATGGTCGACGGAGTTGAGCACGAATTCCGCTACTGCTTATCACTTCTTCCCCCAATGCAAAACGATAGGCGTCGGCCGGGCCAAGCGTGTTTCCGAACATTCCGGCATCGGACGAATAGCTGGTATGCAAATGCGTGTCACCAAAAAAGGCTTGAGTAGGATAGTCCTCACCAACATGAGGTGAATAGTCTATATCTTTTGCTGTCTCTGGCTGTCCGGAAACTATGGTCTGCGTTTCAGCATCAGAACTTTCCGATTGGTTGAGTGAATTTGAATCATTTTTACAACCCAACAGAATCAATGGAAAAAGGAATAGAAAGTGTTTTGCTTTCATGACATTCAAAAAGTTTTGCTCAGAAATTAAAAATAAAAAATGAGATTAATTAGGCTTATACCAAATCGGGCTTGACCAAGCTCTTTCCTGAATGGTAGATGGAACGTCCTGTCTAAGAGGTAATCCTGTTCTTACGGCATCATAAGTGGACCATCTTGGAGTAGGAATCTCCAAGACCCGGACATAATAAAATGCATTTTGGCTGGGATCAAATTCAGGATCAGTCCAGGTAGTCAGGAACTCGGTATCCCCAATGGAGTTTTCATATTTTGCCGTGGCCAAATCCACCGTATTTCCTACAGGAGGTACATTTCCCTGAGCATCAGGCACTCTACCATCAGACAGGGCCACATTAAAGATTTTCTCCTGCGCATTACCCGATTCATCTACCCATCCTTTAATGATCTGAACCCTATCCAGATTGGCACCATCAGCTTCCTTGATGGCATGGATGATAAAAGTAGGAGAGTCTCCCGACCCTTGTAAATCACTACCCATTGGCACTCCGGTAGCATAGGCATCTGTAAGCCAGTCTTCTTTATTGATAAGCTCCTCTTCGTAGGAGAAACTGCCGAAGAATCGCACTTTTAATCGAGTTCCAGAGGTGCCAAAGGTTTCTTTGCGCATCATGGCAGCAAAAATTGACTCTCTGGTATTCTCTTCTGCCCATACTCCAGCTAATCCTCCAGAGCCAAATTCTCTCAGCTGAAGATTGTTTTTATCAGCCATCCCCGGAACCCCATTCAATCGATGTTCAGGATCATTTTCAATAGCAAATTTTCCTGTGTAGTTGTCTTCTTCAACGGCCGCCGCAGCATTATGAGAGTCAGAATCTCCTATGATCCCATATTTGAAGGGATTCCCTTTTCCTTCATTTTCACTTTTTATTCCATCCAATAATGCTTTACGCAGATAACTACCTTTTCTATTGGTAGGTCGATCGGCTGTAGCCGCCAAGGTGTAATCCCATAATTCAAAATCTGCAAATTCATCATTTGGGGATAAATCCGGATGAGTATCTGAAGAACCTTTAATTTGACTTATTTCATAAAGTGGTTCATTTCTCATTCTGGTTTCACTGTACTCTTTGGTGAGAGGGTTCCCTTCTGAATCTACCATTGAAAACATCAAACCATCGCTCGCATTTCCATTATGAGGAATAGCCAATAGGGTGGCACCATTCGCTCGGCTCACTTCCATCCATGCCCATAAATCCTCCGGCTTTTCAGAATCTTGGCTGGAAAAAGCCATTTCAGGGATATTTTCAGAATCTTGGAATACTACCACTCTATGTAAGTTTCTGGTATTCGGATTTGAAGACCATTCAAATGCCGGGAAGGTGGTGAATTCTCCTGGCTGGTAAAATTTATCAGCAGAAGCAACGATTTCTTTCCAAACAGACTTCATGATGGTAGGATCAGAAAAAAGTGGTTCTTTGGATAATTCTCCACCTGTACTAAAATCATAGAGAAAATCGGCAAAAGCCTGAAAGGCAACTGCCTGATCATCTGAAGTTACTCTTTTGGCAAAATCTAACTTTCCAATAGCCGTGGTGGTGTCTGCCATCATATTAAACATTCCCATCCACTCAGCATGATCCGAGACTGCATACCAATCTAACGGCACTTTAATTTGAAGGTCACCTCCACCGCCTCCACCAGGGATGGCTTCCCCTTGGGCCCATCTATAAGCATCATCTGGTTGGGTTACACTGCCATTTGTAAACCCGTCAAATGACCAGGAGGTGTGGATATGTAAATTTCCGAAATAAGCATCCTTAAGTGGGTTTGGCTGTTGAGATACTCTCGAACCACTTTCGCCTTGGCTCATGTTTTCAGCGGTATCCTCTTTGGTTTCTGTATTGCAAGAAGAAAAAATCAAGACTGAAACCATTAAAATGGTGTATTTGAAGCTTTTCATATTCATAGGTTTAGATATTTCAATATAGAAAATTCCATACTACTTTTTCCAAGAATGATAAATGTCATTGAAACAGAATGATTTTTACACAATTGGGAGTTCCTTGCTCCGTGATTGAATGAATAATGGTTTGTAAAGACACAAACCATGGCGAGGGTGGTGAGGACAGAAACTCTGGCATCTCAGCAAACAAAATACTACATCAGAATTGAAATGAGAAAGGGTTTTACCCCTTTAATCAACCTTATACAGATTTCCTCATTTTTCCGCCCTTAACCAAAAGCCAGACCGTAAAAGCCATTTCGCCAAAAATACTTGGTATGGCCACTAAGGCCAGGAAAACAGAAGCATATTCGGAATAATTGGAAAGTGTAAAATGAGCCACTGTGTCCAGGATATACATGATTCCCGCGATTGCGAGAAATACCCTAATAAACTTAGGAGTATCGGCTATTTTGCTCAGTAAGATGAGATGTATTCCAAAGAAGAAAAGACCTATTAACCAAATCGTATTGAATAAATCAACATAATGAAAAATGTCATTTTCCGTATTCGCTTTTAGTGCAAGTGGAAGGGCAAAAATAGCAACACCCATAATGGCCGCATGCATCATCCTAAAATAGGTGCTCGGTAAAGTCAAATAATGACTTTTATAAAATTCTTTTAAAGCCCATGCAACTACTACATCAAAAACAACGGTTATCAAAAAAGCAATCACCCCAAATCGAACGAGCATGTCATGGTTCTGTATGGTTTCCAGAGGGGACTGGGTTAAGGATTCCAAAGCCATGAAATTGGCAAAAATTGCAGCAAAAAAAATAATCAAATAGCTCACCCCAGCAATCAATGCTAAAGATCGCAGACTCAAAGTTTTGCTTTCCATGTTAAATAGATTTTGGCTTCACAGAAATTTCAAAAGGTGTTATAAATTTCGTTTACCAGGCTATCCCGTAATCATCTCCATAATTTGAACTACCACCCCAGAGGGTACCATTTTCCCAGTCAAACCAGATTCCATTGATGGGTCCGGAAGTTCTGTTCCAAAAGTCCATGGTGTAGCCCATTTTAGCCAGTTCATTTCTTACCCAGGGAGAAGTATCTTCCCGAAGAATTAGGTTTCCGGGTTTGATAGCATGATCCCCAAAAGAGCTTTGCAGCTGAAGGCTGTTGAAGTTGGCGGCTTCCACTGCTTCCTGCACATTCATTCCAAACTCTACCACATTCAAAAACATCTGCAAAAGATTCTGATCCTGAGAATCACCACCCTGAACTGCAAAAGAAAGGAATGGCATTCCATCCTTCAGGGCAAGGCTGGGAGTGAGGGTGACTCTTGGTCTTTTGCCTGGCTCCACAAGATTATATGGGTTTAGATTTTCGTCCAGCACGAAACTTTGCATACGCTGACTCATGCCTACACCTGTATTTCCGGCTATCACGGCAGGAATCCAACCCCCACTAGGTGTCACAGATACCACCCAACCGTCCTTATCAGCGGCTTGGATAGATGTGGTTCCGCTAAGAAATTCTTCTAAATAAGGATCTTCCGGTCCTGATAGCGGAGTTTCTGAAATTTTGATTGCCAAGGTTTCATCCTGTGCATTTAATATCTCTAAAAAAGGATTTTCACCATTTTGAAAAGGGTAGGGATCTCCGGCTTTTATATTTGGATCATTCAAATCAGGATTGATTTCAGCCGCTCGTGCTTTTGCGTATTCTTTGGAGAGTAGACCTTTCATTGGAGATACTGGATCGAATGCAGGGTCTGAGTAGTAAAAGTCCCGATCTGCAAAAGCCATACTCATCGCCTGATACACTGTGTGGATATACCTGCTGGAATTATAACCCATGGACTTGAGATCAAAGTTCTCAAGAATATTAAGTGCCTGAAGCAAAGCCGGCCCCTGAGTCCATTCCTGGAGCTTATACACATCTATTCCCCGATAATTTACCATCAGAGGCTCCTCGATCTTTACCGTCCAGTTTGCCAGATCATCCTCTGTGAAAAGTCCACCTTGCTCTCTTGCTCCACGAACGATTTCCTTGGCTATGTCCCCTCGATAAAATCGATCATTAGCCGCATAGATGGCTTCTTCTCTACTTTGGCCTGCGGCCAAAGCTTCTCTCTCTGTCTCCACCAGCTTCAATAAGGTCTTGTACAAGTCTTCCTGAACGAAAATTTCACCAGGGTATGGAGCTTCCCGATCCTTACCCAAGTGAGTTAAAAATAAATCTTTCGAATAGGGCCACTGCTTAATCCTTTCTTTCCCTCTTTCTATGTTGTCCGCGGTTTGAGCCTCGATTGGATAGCCCTTTGCGAGATCCATTGCGGGAGCGAGAACCTCTGCAAGGCTCATGGTTCCATATTCGGCCAGCATGGTCATAAGGCCTCCTGGTGTACCGGGTGTAGTCGCTGCCAAAGGCCCATAAGCTGGAGGGTACTCCATTCCTTCAGACTTATAAAAATCCACGGTAGCTCCCGTAGGAGCATATCCAAGGGCATTAATTGCGATCACGCGCTTTTCCTCAGGATGGTAAATCAGTGCCTGAGTTTCTCCTCCCCATGAAAGTACATCCCACATGGTGGCAGTGGCCGCAAGCATAGCACAGGCAGCATCGACTGCATTTCCACCTTGTTGAAATATATGAGAGCCTGCCGTGGCGGCAAGTGGCTTTCCTGTAATTGCCACCCAATCCTTACCATGGAGAATGGGTTTTTCAGTGGGTGTGGAGCCAGGAGCTTGATTGGGTAGCTGCGCAAAACTTTGGCTCGCCAAAAAGGAAAACAGGATCAGTAGAATTTTTTTCATTTTCAGGTTAATTTTCGTCTACCAGTTGGGTAATGATGGGTACAAAACCCGGAAACTGGGAATTATAAAAAGTGAATATTTCAAATAGATCATTTGGTTCTCGGTGGCTAAGGCTATTGTTATTTACAAACTCCTCCATCATTTCAGCATCCTCTCCAAATAGCTCGTAAAATTTCTTTCGTTTCTTAGGTACTTCGATTACGTCTTTTTCCTTTAGGTAATAGTAAACATTTCGCTTGAGGAGCTGATCATTTCGCTCTCCCACCATGAGTGCTTGATTATAATTGGATTCTTTGAGAATGACTTTTGTTCGGCGCATAAGAGGGAGCTCCCCATCGACCAGCACCTCAAAGAAACCGGAGATAGGCGCGCCATCTTCTTTAAAATCCATCCCATTCACAAAGTATCTTGGGACCTTATAAGTTGAGTCCAACCAGACAATATTCTGAATCCTCAATCCAGGCATGATTGAAACCAGATTGTTTTCCGGCTCCATCAGCTCAAACATATTTGAGATCACATTGTATCTGGCCCTGAATCCTTCGAGAAGCTCCTGATCCCTGTAAAGCAAAATGGTGGCATTATTCCATTTTTTATCTATGTAAGCATCTCCTACCAGTTTTTTAGGCTCAGGAGGAATACCATATACCATATTTCCACCTATGAAATTTGGACGCTCCATGAGCAATCTCGCAGCACTATTGGTTCGAATGGTTTTCTGAATGGCAGCACCTGTTCCTTCAGCTCCGATTTTAATTAGGTAAACTTCTTCCAGGTCCAGGTCTTCATCCAGATTGACTACTTGTTCATAGAAGTTATACCCTTCAGCCCGAATGGTGAGCACATATCTATCGGCGATTAAATCCTCAAGTTCAAAGTATCCTGCGGGGTTTGATTTAACTCCGGCGGCAGTTCCTCTAAGAGTGACGGTCGCACCACGAATGAAATCTTTGGAATCCACATCGAGAATTCTTCCTTTGAGAGAATAGGTCTGGGCTTCTGCCATGAATGTGGTGAACAGCAGAAAAAGAACAGTGAATAGAAAGTTGGTTTTGAGTAGTTGGGTGATGGACATAAATCCTTTTGAGTTACTAATGTAATATAGCCAGATTGAGATTAAGCATGCAAATAATCTTCATTCACGTTCATATTACTCAAATTATGGGCAATTGGTTTCTTTATGCGATATTTAGGGAAAACTTACCGAAAGGAACAAATACAAGTTCTTTCAAAACATAAAATACCATCACTTGGATTTCTCTACATTTAATTTTGATCCCACCCTTCAGGAGGGACTAGATGCCATGGGTTTTACTGAACCCACACCCATTCAGGAAAAAGCAATTCCTGCCATTCTCTCAAATAAAGATTTGATCGCCTGTGCTCAAACAGGGACAGGCAAAACAGCGGCTTTTATTTTGCCCATTCTTAATAAGATTTCTCAATCTCCAGCCGGAAAGCTGAATACGCTGATTCTGGCTCCCACTCGTGAGCTTGCTTTGCAAATAGATCAGCAGATTCAAGGTTTTGCATATTTCCTCGGAATCAGTTCCATTCCGGTTTATGGTGGTGGTGACGGTTTAGTCTGGGAGCAGCAAAAACGTGCGCTGGAAACCGGTGCGGAAATTATCGTAGCCACTCCGGGTAGACTCATTGCACTTTTGGCCGGAGGCAAAATGGATCTTTCCAGTCTCCAGCATTTAGTCCTGGATGAAGCGGACCGGATGATGGATATGGGTTTTTCGGACGATATTTTAAAAATCGTCAATTACCTTCCAAAAGATAGGCAAACCGTACTTTTCTCGGCTACCATGCCTCCTAAAATCAGACAGTTTAGCCTTAAGATTCTTAGGAATCCTGAAGAGATTTCTATTGCCATAGGCAAAACAGCCAAAGGGGTAACCCAGGGAATGTATTCGGTCTACGATACACAGAAGGAAGACTTGGTGAAGCATGTGTTGTCTAAAAAAGACTATGAGGCTGTAATCATTTTTGCTTCTACGAAGGATAAGGTCAAATCACTCTTTCGGGTACTGAAAAAGAAGTTTGATGTGGAAGCCTTCCACTCAGATTTGGAGCAAATCGATCGTGAAAAGATCATGTCAGCCTTTAAAAATAAGAAAGTGAAAATCCTGGTCGGAACGGATATTATTTCCAGAGGAATCGACGTAGTCGGGATAGAATTAGTCATCAACTATGATACACCTGGGGACCCTGAAGATTATGTGCACCGGGTTGGAAGGACAGCCAGAGCCGACATGGAAGGGGAGGCCCTAACCTTTGTGAATCCTAAAGACCGCCAGAAGTTCGATCGAATTCAGGATTTAATTGGTATGGAAATCACTCAAATTCCATTGCCTGAGGGTTTTGAAAAAGGCCCTGAATATGTTTATGGCGAAAGTGGCAAAAAGAAATATTCTGATAACAAGAATTATTCGAAGAAAGGTGGAAATGGCAGCAAGTCTAGAAATGGAGATAAGCGTTTTCCACACAGAAACAAAAGCGGGAAAAACCAGTCCGGGCAGAAACATAGGCATTCCGAAAAAAGTCAACAACAGCCAAAACCTTCACAGCAAAGTCCATCAGCTTCAACTGGGCAGAATAAGGAAGAGTCCAAAAAATCGAATAGTAAGTTTGGACAACGTAAGAATGTAGTGGATAAGAAATAACCTTTAGAAACCATGCTTAAAGATTTGAATTACCTTTTCCAAAGAGACCTGCAGAAACTAAAGGCTGAACTGGAAGCTTATGAAAATGAGGAGGATCTGTGGCGTATAGAAGGCCAGATAGCAAATTCAGGTGGTACACTAGCCGTTCATTTATGTGGGAATCTTCGAGCCTTTATCGGAAAGGAAATAGGTGAGTTTGACTATGTCAGGGACCGGGAATTTGAGTTTTCAGGCACCCCAGTGAAGAGGGAAGAAATCTATAAATGGATTGAGGAAAGCAGCCAATGGCTAAAGGTTTCACTAGAAAAAATTGAAGACTGGGACTTAAATAAAGACTTTCCAATCCAACCCTTTCCTCAAAAAATAACCTATCAGAATTTTTTGCTACACCTGTATGGTCACTTGAATTATCATTTAGGACAGATTAACTATCACCGTCGCCTGGTGGCTAATTCGTAATAGTAAAACAACTTGTTTCCCTGCTCAAGCTTAATTTATTTCAGGTTACAAATGAATTGATTGATCCAAAAAAAAGCCATTGGTTTAATCCCAATGGCTTTTTTTTGATTCACTTTAAATTTTCTGATTTGAGGGCCGTGCTGGAAATCAAATCAATCAGGTTTAATACAACACCCTAAATCTAATGGTGCCTTTAATTGCTTTTAAGGCTTCGATAGCTTCTTTAGAATAGGCCTTGTCAATATCTGTAATCACATATCCGATTTTCTCATTAGTCTTTAAATATTGACCAACAATATTGATTTCGAAGTCCGCGAGTATTTGGTTGATCTTTGCAAGAACACCAGGTGAGTTTTCATGAACATGAATTAATCGGTGTGCATCTAATAAGAATGGCAGTTGAAGGTTAGGGAAGTTCACTGAATTGTAAGTGTTTCCAGTGTTTACATAATCCATGATTTTTCCCGGGACGAAATTTGCGATGTTTTCCTGGGCTTCTAATGTGCTACCTCCAATGTGTGGAGTTAAAATGGTGTTTTTCAGCCCTTTCAGTGGAGAAACGAATGGTTCCGAATTGTTCTTTGGCTCCTCAGGAAAGACGTCTACAGCGCAGCCCGCTAAATGTCCAGATTCGACGGCATCTTTCAAGGCCTCTATTTCTACTACATGGCCTCGGCTCAGATTAAGCAGATATGAGCCTTTTTTCATCATTTTGATATGACGGGCATCAATAAGGTCCTTATTCTCTTTTCTACCATCCACATGAAGGCTTACCACATCACAAGTCCTAAGAAGCTCTTCGAGGCTTTCAAGTTTGGTGGCATTACCCAAGGCGAGTTTTTCTACTGCGTCAAAGTAAAAGACATTCATTCCCATATTTTCTGCCAAAACTGAAAGTTGGGCACCGATATTTCCATAGCCGACGATTCCCAGTTTTTTACCTCTGATTTCAAAGCTGCCCTTGGCGGATTTATCCCATTTGCCCTGATGCATGCTATGAACCTTATCCGGGAAGTTTCT
Source organism: Algoriphagus sediminis (assembly GCF_030403435.1). Taxonomy (GTDB): domain Bacteria; phylum Bacteroidota; class Bacteroidia; order Cytophagales; family Cyclobacteriaceae; genus Algoriphagus; species Algoriphagus sediminis. The sequence continues at coordinate 195,109 of NZ_JAUEPH010000004.1, read as the reverse complement.
CATAAGGAAGATGATTTCAGCGATAGCCATTTCTACCACCGAGCGGGTATTGCTAAAAGGTGCATTAAATACAGCAATTCCTTTTTCCTGACAGGTCACTAAGTCTATTTGATTTGTCCCGATGCAGAAAGCCCCAATCGCAAGAAGTCGATTGGCATTCTCCAGAACTTTCTTGGTGATCTGAGTTTTGGACCTGATTCCTATTATGGAGACAGTTTTTATCTTTTCGCAAAGCTCATCCTCGCCCATGGCGGAGCTTACTACTTCTACTTGATAGCCTTCATCACGAAGGATTTGCTCGCCGATTGGGTGAATATTTTCAAGGAGTAAGACCTTGATTCGACTTTTGGGGTAGGAGAATTTCTTATTCAATTTATTGACGTATAAAATTTCATCTAAACTAAGCGCGATATGATCAGCCTTCTCGGCTACATTATCACGGTGTACATTTTCGGTGAAAGCGTAGAATTTATTCGCGATCCCTGATTCTTTGACTTCATAATCCGTATAGCCATCACCTATCATGTAGATATCGCCTTCTAAATTTAGCCTTTTAAGCGTTTCAGCTTTTCCCTTATTAACTGAAAGTGGGTTATCACGATTAAAATCCACGATGGCTCCGGACTCATCGTATACGAATTCATTGGCAAAGACATTCTCAGGCTTAATTCCATATTGACCAACGATAGGGATGATGAAATCCTTAAAGCCATTCGATAGGATAAAAATATCATCCGCATTATCTTCAAGGAATTCTCTGTTGCGGTCAAAGGACTTTGAAACGTAATTTTTTAATGAATCAACCAGATCAGCAATTTGAGATTTATTCGCCTTAAGAATTTCAAGTCTTTTTTCCAGGCTTTCTCTAAAATCTACGGTGCCCCCCATGCCCTGATCCGTGATATCTTTTATAGCTTTCAGCTTTTGCTCTCTCTCTGGATCATTCTCAAGGCTAATTTCTCCAAGTATGTCCAAAGCTTCCACACGGGTAAAAGTACTGTCAAAGTCAATGACAAATTTTTTGGGACTGCTCATAGGTTCTAGGTTTGGGTAAATGAGTCTGTAAAATTAGAGGAATGCTAAGAATTTGGAAGTTTAATTGTGAGAATTCTTATCAAAAATCAGAAAGAATATGAAATTGTTAATCGGCTTTTAATCTCTTCTGGTTGATAAGCGTCAATTAAGTTTTGAACCTAGAATTTCTAAGTTATTTTTGCAGCAAAGAATCAGAATATGAAATACACCAAAGTAATAGCGGTCTTAGCCACAGGGATATTGTTTGCATGCCAAACCGAGAAAAAAGAAGAAGTTGTGATGGAAGAGAAAGTGGAAGTAACTTCTGAAGCAATCCCGGGATCTTATGGAGAAGGAGTCGAGGAAATGGAAGCGATGAATACAGCAGAGCTTGTGGTAAAGATGGCGGAAGCTGATAGCTATGAAGGACAGGTTTATGGTGAAATTAAAGAAGTCTGCACTAAAAAAGGATGCTGGCTTACTATGGATTTGCCTGATGGAGAAAGCATGAGAGTGACTTTTAAGGATTACGGGTTTTTTGTTCCTACTACCTCTCAGGGATTCCCCATTCTTTTAGAAGGAGTTGCGACCAGAGTAACTACGGATGTTGAGACCTTGCGTCACTTTGCCGAAGATCAGGGTAAGTCGGAAGAGGAAATAGCTCAAATTACTGAACCAAAGGTAGAAATCACCTTTGAAGCTACCGGGGTAATCATTAAGGATAAAGCCTAATATGGCAATAGCGCTTGATAACCTCCGGGTGGGTAGAAAATATCGCTTCATTAATATGGGAGAATCCAGAAAAATCGAAGTGATGGACCGACTCTCAGGTGATAATTTCAGAGTCAAAGATCTAGATACATTAGAATTTTATACGCTGCATGAACTTCTTCAATGGGGTAAAGGGAAAGATTATGATCTTGATGAATTAAGAGGCCCCAAATGATGGAAAGAAGAGGATTAACTCAGGCAATTATAGGAGCAAAATGCCCCCAATGTAGAAAGGGCAAACTTTTTCCAGTCTCTATTTTTAGCTTTAGGAAAATTACGGAGGTGAATCATTACTGCGATAATTGTGGTGCAAACTTCCAACCAGAGCCAGATTTCTTCTACGGCGCGATGTACATCAGTTATGCCTTTTCGGTGGCTTTGGTCATTACGACTTTTGTGGCGGTTGGTGTGCTTTTCACTGACCCTGAGTTGTGGATGTATATCACTCCTGTGATTATTTTAAATCTCCTGCTTTTTCCGGCCATGATACGGTACTCAAAGGTTTTATATCTCTATTTGGTGGGAAAACTCAAGTACGAGGAGCCAAAGTCCTAGGAAGTTTGTGAAGCTGATGGATTAAATTGGTTTATATTGAGAATCCATCAGATGATCACTACTTCTATGAAGCAAAATGTTTTAAAATGGTTAAAGTACCTTATGGCACTTTTCTATTTTTTAGGGGGAATTAATCATTTTGTCCAGCCAGAATTTTATCTCCCACTGATACCGGAATATTTTCCGGAACCGGAACTACTCAACTTAATTGCTGGAATAGCTGAGGTTTTAGGGGCAATTGGTCTTCTTATTCCTAGGTTCCAGAAATTGGCTGCCTGGGGCATCGTAATCATGCTGATAGCCTTTATTCCTTCCCATGTTTATTTCATTCAGGTTGGCTCATGTATTCCTGAAGGACTTTGTACTGAAGAGTGGATAGGTTGGGTAAGATTAGTAATCATTCATCCTATCCTGATTTTTTGGGCATGGCTTTATACCCGAGATTAATATGGCACAAAACGTTTTTGGCGAAAACTTAATTACTTGTAGTACCTCCCCAATGACTGGGTTTTATAGAAACGGTTGTTGTGAAACTGGTGAAGATGACTTGGGAACACATACAGTTTGCGCCCAAATGACTGAAGAGTTCTTATCCTTTACGAAGTCAAAGGGGAATGATTTAAGTACGCCCATCCCTCAATATGACTTTCCTGGATTAAAGCCTGGAGATTTCTGGTGTCTTTGTGCTTTGAGATGGCTTGAGGCTTATCGTTCAGGCTTTGCACCAAAGGTGAAACTAGAAGCAACCAATGAAGCAACGCTTCGAATAATACCACTAGAAATACTCCTGAAGCACGCTTACAAGCCAATTAGTTAGGAATATTACCAGTCTTGTAAATATTACTAACAAAAATAGAAGCTTTACTAAACCCTTTTCTCCCTTTTGCGTTATTGCTTGGGTTTGGAATTCAAAGGGTATGGAAAATATTTTAAAGACATTTAAGATTGAGGTCAATTCAAATCTTTATTTGAAGGATCCTTACAGCTCTGAGTTAGGTGAGCAGATCGTCCGGGTATCAACCAGATTAATTCAGGAGTTGGGAATGGAGCAGTTCACCTTTAGGAAGCTTGCTGCCGAAATAGGGAGTACAGAGGCTGCTATCTATCGTTATTTTGAGAATAAGCATAAGCTACTTCTCTATTTAAATGCCTGGTATTGGGCGTGGATGGAGCATAACTTGGTCTTTGCTACGGCAAATCTTCAAGATGCATCGGAGCGATTGGTAGTGGCAATTCGGCTTATGGTGGATGGTCCCATCTTTGAAAAAAATGACTATCTAAATCCGAAAGCTTTGAGAAATTTAGTAGTGAACGAATCTCTCAAAGGTTACCTTACCAAGGCCGTTGATAATGAACATGAAAGCGGAATTTTCGCTCAAGTTTATAAGTTCGGCGACCGAATTTCAGAGATTATTTCGGAAATTAATCCGGAGTATAAATACCCGAAAACTTTGGTTTCGACTGTCATGGAGTCCAGTCTTCTCCAGAGTTTCAATTCACAACATTTACCGGGAATGACCGAGTGTGCCTATGAGTCTACCGGTCGATTTACCTTTTTCCATCAACTCGTAATAAACGCGATATCAAATGAATAGTCAGGCAGGAATTACCCCAGTAAAAAGATTTTTCAATCTCTTGGATGAGGAAAGGGGTCAGGTTTATTCCATTTACTTCTATGCTATACTGAATGGTCTGGTGACACTTTCCCTGCCTTTGGGAATTCAGGCAATTCTGAATTTCATTTTGGGTGGAAGAATCACCACTTCTTGGATTATCCTGGTAGTAGTAGTTGCTCTTGGTGTTGCTTTTGGTGGGTTTCTTCAAATTTCCCAAATGCAAATATCGGAGAAACTTCAGCAGAGAATTTTCACCAAATCAGGACTCGCCATAGCCTACAGGCTTCCAAGAGTAAAGACCGAAGTGATGCATGGAGAATATGGGCCGGAAGTGGTAAACAGGTTTTTTGATACGGTAAATCTTCAAAAAGGACTTTCTAAAATCCTTCTGGATTTCTCTACAGCCTTGCTTCAGATGATATTTGGATTGCTATTGCTCTCATTTTATCATCCCACATTTATTCTCTTTGGTCTGGTATTACTTGGTCTTCTTGCTTTGATTTTCTATTTCACTAGCGACAAAGGAATGGAAACTGCCTTGAAGGAATCATCATATAAGTATAAAACTGCTTATTGGCTGGAAGAAGTTGGAAGGACTTTGAATACTTTTAAACTTGTGGGGAATACACGCCTACCCATTCTCAGAGCGGATAAAATTCTTCAAAAATATGTTGAATTCCGTTCAAAGCACTTTGCGGTTCTGATCTTTCAGTATAAGATCATGATTGTGTTCAAGGTACTTATTGTGACTTCCCTCTTACTGGCAGGAAGTTTCTTGTTAATCAATGAGCAGATTAGTATCGGACAATTTGTAGCTGCTGAAGTGATCATCATTCTGGTAGTAAACTCTGTGGAGAAGCTTATTCTTTCACTAGAGACTGTTTATGACACTTTGGTAGCAGTGGAGAAGCTTGGGCATGTGATGGATCTCGATTTAGAGCGATCTCATGAAAATGATAAAACACTCGCCAAGGAAGATGGTCTAAAATTTTCTATGGATAATGTGACTTTCCATCCTCAGGACAAAGCTGAGCCTGTTTTGAAAAGAAATAGCCTTAGTGTGGAAGCTGGAAAGAAAGTGGTGATTACAGGTAAAAGTGGAAGTGGGAAAACAGCCGTACTGGCATTGCTTTCAGGTCTTTATGAAGAATATGAAGGAAAAATCAGTATCAATGATTTGTCACTTGAAATGGTGAACCTGGAGAGGCTCAGGGATAACGTTGGAGCTTGCCTTGATTTAGAACAGATTTTCCATGGAACCATCAAAGAGAATATCCTGGTCGGTAGGGATTTTGATCAGGAGAAGCTTGATCAAATTCTTGAAATGGTTGAGCTAAAAAATGAAATCTTTCAGCTTCCCGATGATTTGGATACCATCATCCAACCGGAAGGTAAAGGTCTTTCCAAGTCCTTTGCACAAGGAATTCTATTAGCTAGAGGTTTTGTGGGTGATACCAAGGCCATTCTTATGGAAAATGTACTTAGAAACACAGACAAGGAGATTAAGACCAAAGTTCTGGATTATCTGTTTGAAGGAAATTGGACGCTAATGTTGATCGTAGAGCTTGAGGAAGAGGGAATTATGAAGCGAGCCGATGAAATTATATTAATGGATAATGGCAGGGCCATTTTCCAAGGCACCTACGAGGAATATTTAAATTTTAACTCTAAATCTTAATTAGCGATGTTAGATATCACACTAAATAAGATCAAAGATTCTATCCCATTTAGTGGGGCCAAGAGTTTAGTGATGACCCTTCCTCTTAAGGAGAGTTCAAAGAGAGTTAGGGTTTTGACAAGTATCATTCTGATCCTCTTTTTAATGTTGTTTTTGCCCTGGACTCAAAATATAAGGTCAAAGGGTTATGTCACGGCATTAAAGCCTGAAATGAGACCACAAACCATCCATTCGGTCATTGCTGGAAGAATTGAGAAGTGGTACGTTCAGGAAGGGTCTTTTGTAGCCAAAGGTGATACCATTCTGCAGATCTCTGAGATTAAAGATGAGTATTTTGACTCATTGCTCTTACCAAGAACCCAAAGACAGGTAGATGTTAAAACACTATCTGCACAATCTTACCAGGAGAAAGTGGTTCAATTACAAAACCAAATTGGAGCACTTGAGAGAAATAGAGAGTTAAAGCTCCAGCAAGCTCAGAATAAATTAAATATGGCGGAATTGGACGTGATGTCTGATAGTATTTATTTGGAGCAGGCAAAAGTAGACTTTAAGGTTGGTCAGGACAGGCTTAAACGTGCTGAGCAATTGTATGAAGAAGGTCTAAGGTCATTGCTGGATTTAGAAACCAGAAGGCTGAAGTTTCAGGAAGTTCAGGCAAAAATTATAGCTGCTGAAAACAAGCTTTTAAGCAGCAAGAATAAAAGAATTACCGCTCTTATTGATCTGGATGCTATTGAGAATGAATTCATAGATAAAATCGCCAAAGCCAGGTCCGAGATGTATACAGCAATGTCTGCTCAGTTTGACACTGAAGCATCAGTAACCAAGTTGGAAAATCAATACTCGAATTACGAACAGAGAACCGGTTTCAGATATATTCTTGCTCCGCAAAATGGATATTTAGCAAGAGCCGTTCAGGTGGGTATTGGTGAAACAATTAAGGAAGGCGATGCTATTCTAAACATAGTACCTGCTGATGCTGATTTAGCCGTGGAGATGTTTGTTGCTCCTGTGGACTTGCCACTAATTTCCGTAGGAAATAGAGTTAGGTTTATCTTTGATGGGTGGCCGGCGATTGTTTTCTCAGGATGGCCGCAGATCTCTAATGGTACTTTCGGTGGTGTTGTGGTTGCCATTGATCAGTATGCTGGTCCGAATAATCAATATCGCGTCTTGGTCGTGGAAGATCCTGAAGAAGATGCATGGCCAGACCTGCTGAGAATTGGTTCTGGAGCAGACGGTATTGCTTTGTTAAATGATGTACCAGTTTGGTATGAAATCTGGCGACAGTTAAATGGATTCCCGGCTGACTATTACACTCAGGAAGAAAAAGACGCGATCGCTAAAGACAGTAAAAAATGAGAAAACTAGGGATTAGTATACTATTTCTTAGCCTGACCTTTTTTACAAAAGCTCAATCATTGGATACCCTTGAATATGAAGGGTTTTTGGAGTGGGTAAGACTTTATCATCCCGTAGCTGCCCAAGTTGAAATCAATCTCAGGATGGGAGATATGGAGGTGAGAAAGGCACGTGGTGGATTTGATCCGCTTTTGTATGGGAACCTGGACAGAAAAGAATTTAAAGAGACTGATTATTATAATCGGCAGGAGGCTGGAGTTACCATTCCTACCTGGATGGGGGTGGAGCTAATGGGAACCTTTGAACGGAATTCAGGTGAGTTTTTGAACCCGGAAGCTAATGTTCCCACGGATGGGCTTTTTGCCGCAGGCGCCGCAATAAATGTGGGGCAGGGATTGATACTAGATAAAAGGAGAGCAGCTTTGCGTCAAGCGCAGATTTACCAGCAATCTACAGAAGTTCAGCGAATTCAATTCTTGAATGGATTATATGTAGATGCCACGAATTCCTATTGGAAATGGTCTATGGCCAACGAAAATGTACAGGTTCTTCAGGAAGGAGTGGATTTAGCACAGGACAGGTTTGAATTTGTAAGGAGGAGTTTTGAGCAAGGTGATTTGCCAGCCATCGATACGGTGGAAGCCTATTCGAACTTGCTAAATAGGCAATATACTCTTCAGGCCGCACAGCAAATGCTTTTTGCAGCTGAACAGGAGTTGAATACTTTTCTTTGGAATGAAGAAGGGGAGCCAATGTTCCTAAATGAACAAATCGCGCCAGAGCCACTTTTCGATGAAAATCTTCGGGTTTTGGATCCTATTGAATTAAGGACTTTGGTGATTAACCACCCTGATCTGCAGGTGGCAGACTATGAACTGGAAAGCCTTGACGTGGAAAGGAGACTGAAGGCCCAGGAAATACTCCCTGTGGTGAAATTAAAATATAATTTCCTCACTGAAGATCTGGGGGAATTTAATTCCCCATTTTTCGAAAATAATTACAAATGGGGTGTTTCCGTTTATACGCCTTTGGGGTGGAGAAAAAGTCGGGGTGCTTTTGAGTTGGCCAAAGCTAAAATTGACTTCAAGCAAAATTCGAGGGACCTGAAGGAATTACAACTGAGAGCGAAGCTAGAGAGTGAAATCAATAGTTGGGATCAGTTGAGTTTGCAGGTGGATACATATTCTGAAAATCTTGAAAGTCTCGAGTTTCTACTTCGAGGAGAGATGAGAAGGTTTGAGATTGGCGAGAGTAGTCTTTTCCTTGTAAATAGCCGTGAAGTAAAGGTTTTTGACTCCAGAGTGACGCTAAATAACCTTCGTATGAAGCAGCTCGTGGCTTACGCCAAAGCTCGATTTGCTGCTGGATTAGGCTTCGAGTAATTATCCAATTCTGGCAGAGAGTTTTGACTTAAGACCTTTCAGATATGAAAGGCCAAAAGACCACAGTTCCGGATGACCAAGTAAAAATTCTGCTTGGTCCTCCGGGTTTTTTATAGCTCTTGCCTCAGAAAAAATTTGCTTAATCTGCTCCGTATCCTGAATTGATTCAGGATTTTTCATATACCGTTGGACAGTCAGAGTAAAAACTTCCGTAAGCTTTTCGGGTAGAGCTTGCGTTTGGTCATAGTAATCTCGAATAGAAGCCAATATTCTGGGTGAGAGTTTTGCGATGGAATTAAGGGCAATACTATTCAGCTTATGTTCGATAAATGGATTTCTAAAACGATCAAATATTTCAAGCATGTATTCTTCCAGTTCTTGCTTTGGCAAAGGGAGAATTGGAATAACCTCTAACAAGATCATTTCCTTCAAAAAAGCAAATAGCTCCTTATTATTCATGAATTCACTTACGGTTTTGATCACATGTGGAAGTCCCAAGGCAACCATGGCTATATGAGCACCATTTAAAATTCGAACTTTTCGAAGAGAAAAGGGAGTTAGGCTTTCGGTAAAAGTGATCGGTAGAGCAGGGTGGTGCAGAATAGTCTCTTGATGACTTCCTTTCCTTTCCTCAATGCCAAAAAAGAAATAAGGTTCTCCCTGAACTCTTGAGGGATGAAATTTTGAATTGGGGCCATACTTTTCTAAAGTGCTATTTGAAGGTAAACCAGTTATTATTCTATCTACCAATGTATTATAAAATAAATTTGAATCTATGACCCAAACTTCAAACTCCTCAGAGAGCCCCCAAATTTTGGATTGCTCCAGAATCATCTCCCGGAGTTTATCTCCATTATTTTTGATTAGCTCACATGGCAAAAAATAGAGTCCTTTTGTGTTATCTCCTTTAAAAAATTCAAAGCGTCTATAAAGGAAGTGGGTAAGTCGAGCTGGAAAACTATTCGGAAAAGTAGGATAATCTTTTTCCGTTTCAAGTTTGAATCCAGCTTCCGTCACATTGGAAATCACAAACTCTAAATCATTGGATTCAGCAAGTTTAAAGAAGTCATTTTGCTGATCTGGAAGTTTGATTCCTTGCCTTATGACATTGATTTGAAGTTCTTCATTGATCTCATTTCCATCTTTTAATCCTGCCAGCCACAAGGGATAATTGAAGTTAGTTTCCTCTAGTCTTTTAATTGAATTGGAGTTGGTGGATTGAACTAGGGCAATTTTTGGTTCCCATAAAGCGTCATCTTTGAGCTTTTGAAATAAAGGCTCAATAAATCCACGTAAAAAATTTCCTGTTCCAAATTGGATTACATTTATATTCGATTCACTCACAAAATAAAATTAAAATGCCTGCTTTCGTTTTAGCTGAAATTACAATTAAGGACCCTGAGGTCTACAAACAATATGCGAGTAAAACTCCTGAAACCCTACAAAAACATGGAGGAGAGTTTGTTATTCGTGGACAAGAGGTAAAAGTTCTCGAGGGAAAATGGGAGGAGGATAGGCTTGTCTTGTTAAAATTTGAAAGTGCAGAAGCTGCCCAAAAATGGTATGATTCTGAAGACTATCAAGCTGTCAGGGGGTTACGGACCAAAGCCTCTAATGGGCGCTTATTATTGGTTGAGGTTTAAAGGGATACTCCTCTTTTCCAGGGGATAAAATCAAAATTGGAATTCAAGTCAGCTTTTGCTTTTCGGCTTCCGCTAGCTACTTCAATGACAAAATCCATTAATTCATCACCCATTTTATTCACAGATTTGGACCCCGTGATAATTTCGCCAGTATCAAAATCAATGATGTCACTCATCCTGCTTTTCACCTGAGTATTTGAGGAAACTTTGATCACGGGACAAATTGGATTTCCAGTAGGGGTGCCAAGTCCTGTGGAGAACAGGATCAAATTCGCTCCCGACCCGGCAAGTCCGGTAGTGCTTTCCACATCATTTCCAGGGGTACATAGAAGGTTTAATCCTGGTTTCTTGACGTATTCTGTGTAATCTAAAACATCGCTTATAGGTGCTAAACCTCCCTTTTTTGCTGCACCGAGAGATTTCATGGCATCAGTAATAAGTCCATCTTTGATATTTCCCGGACTTGGATTCATATCAAAACCACTTCCAACGGATTTCGCCCTCTCATTATATGAAGACATAAGTTTTGCAAACTTTTCTGCGAGGTCGATAGATAAACAGCGATCAATTAAGTTTTGCTCTGCACCAAAAAGCTCTGGGAACTCTGAAAGTATTGCGGAGCCTCCGGAAGCAATAACCAAATCACTGACTCTGCCCAAGGTTGGGTTTGCTGAAATTCCTGAAAACCCATCTGAACCACCACATTCCAGGCCAATCACCAATTTGGAAATGGGCTGAGGGGTTCTGGATACCTCATTTGCCTCCTTTAGTCCAATAATGGTTTTTTCTATGGCAGCTTTCAAAAAGGCTTCAGTAGTTCCAAAATGCTGCTGCTCACATAGGTAGACAGGCTTAGAGTAAGGTTTTTGAATCTCGTTTAATCTGTCCTGGAAAATTTGAAATTCCGCATTTTGGCAACCCAGGCTCAGAACCGTCGCTCCAGCAATATTCGGGTTGTTCACATATCCGGCCAATAAATGACATAAGGTTTGCGCATCTTGGCGAGTGCCACCACATCCTAGTTGGTGAGTGATAAACCGGATGCCATCCACATTTTCAAAAGGAGATTCGAATTCTATAAAAGGAGTTTTTTCTGATATTGAATCTTGATTTTGAAGGTTAGCTAGAACATGATTCAAAAAAGGATTGGGTTTTCTGTATCCCAGCGCAATTTCAAATGCCTCTTTCAGGGTTTCAATATTTTTATTTTCGCAAAAAACCAGAGGAAAAACCAACCAATAATTAGCTGTCCCTACCTGACCATCTTCTCGTTTGTAGCCGAGGAAAGTACGTTCTAATCCCGCAGGGGCCTTCCAGACATAATTCGATTCCCGGATCGAAAACTTACTCGATTCATGGATTATATTATCTCGTGTGATAGCAGCTCCTTTGCTAATTTCTTTAGTAGCCTGACCCACTATTTCCCCGTACATGATTACATTTTGACCCTTAGCCAAATTACGCATTGCGAACTTATGCTTTGCTGGGATTTCTTCTTTAAGCTCAAGCTCGAAATTCCCCAGTACTACCATTTCACCTTGGGATAAGTTTTTTAAAGCGACAGCTATGTCGTCTTCTTCATGTAATTGCAAGGCTTTGTTATTCATTGACAGATTTCCTTATCTTGGATTCATCAATCAAATTATAGAAAAAGAAGCCCAGATGAAAAAAATTGTGACGCTCGGGGAGGTAATGTTACGACTGAGTACTCCGGATCATGAAAGGTTTTTCCAGGCTTCTTCTTTCGAGATTGAATTTGGAGGTTCTGAGGCAAATGTTGGTGCTACCCTGGCAAGTTTAGGCAATCATGTCACTTTTCTTTCCTCCTTTCCAAATCATGAAATTGGAGAGGCCTGTGTTTCTAAGCTTCGAAAAAATGGACTAGATACGAGCTTCATTCAATATTTTCCCGGAAGAATTGGGACTTATTTTCTTGAGTATGGAGCCATGCAGAGAAGTTCTAAAATCATTTATGATCGCAAAGATTCAGTTTTCGCAAAAAATGTCTGTAAGAATGTGAATTGGGACAAAGTCTTTGAAAATGTGGATTGGTTTCATTGGTCTGGAATAACCCCAGCACTTTCTCAGAAAGCAGCAGATTTTACGCTAAAGGCTTTATCCGAATGCAAAGAAAGAGAGATAAAAGTTTCAGCGGATCCATCCTACAGAAGCAATCTCTGGGCATACGGAAAATCTCCACATGAAATCATGCCTGAGTTGTTATCATATTCTGATATGATAATTGGTGGGGCCAGAGACTTCGAAACTTGTCTTGGTTTGGAAACAGGAGTTGGATTCCCTGAGGTTTTTGAAAAACTTCCAAAGCTTCAATGGATAGCAGCAACTACAAGACAGTCCTTGAATGCATCTGAAAATGAATATTCGGCTTCGCTTTTTACCAGAGAGAAGTCATTCCATTCGAGGAAATATCAATTAAATCATATTGTGGACAGAGTAGGGACCGGGGATGCTTTTGCAGGTGGTTTGATTCATGGTATTTTGAATGAAAGTGAAGAAAAAGCTATTGCCCTAGGGGTGGCTGCATCGGTGATGAAGCATAGTATTTCGGGTGATGTTCTTCATTGCTCATTAGAGGAATTGGAGGAAATAATTGATCAAGAAACTTTCGGGAGAATAAAGAGATGAGAAGAAACAAAGAGTCAGCTTTTATCGCCAAAATGTATTCAGGTGGAATCATGCCCATTTTTTTCCATCCCAACCCTGAGATTTGTGTCAAAATTATTCAGACTGCCTATGATGCCGGAATACGGGTCATAGAGATGGTAAACCGGGGAAAAGAAGCTCCGGATGTGTTTCCTGAAGTCCGAAAAGCAGCAGACAAAATGCCTGGTCTATCCTTAGGAATAGGTACTATTTATCATGGGTATGAGGCAGAGAAATTTCTAGACATGGGAGCAGAGTTCATTGTTTCCCCAGTCATGAGTTCTGAATTAGGAGATTATTGCAAAAGAAATGAGACTCCCTGGGTGCCGGGTTGTGCCACTGTTACTGAAGTTTTTCAAGCACAGGAATTAGGAGCTGAGTTGGTGAAAATATACCCGGCAAATATTCTTACACCTGCTTTTGTGAAGGCGGTTCATGCTGTACTGCCCACGATTGAAATAATTCCTACAGGTGGAGTAGAACCAACTTCAGAAAGCATGACGCAGTGGTTGGATGCAGGAGTGTGTTGCCTTGGAATGGGGTCTCAACTCATTAGCAAATCAAAGATTGCTAATGGAGACTTTGGGACTATTCAGAAGGAAATGAAGAGAGCATTGGAAATCGTAGCCGAATATCGATTAGCTAGATGAGACGAATTTTTATTCCCATAATTGCACTTTTATGCTTTGCCTGTGGCCCAGAATCCAAGGTTAAAATCATCAAAATGGGTCATGCTCAGGTTACAACTCATCCAGTACATGAGGCGATGGTTTTTCTAGGTAAACAACTTGAGGAAAAGTCAGGAGGAAAGATCTTGGTGAAGGTTTATCCAAATCAGCAACTAGGAACTGAGAGAGAACTTTTAGAGCTTTTGCAAATAGGAAGTGTGGGTATGACAAAGGTCTCTGCTGCATCTTTAGAAGCCTTTTCACCAGAGATACAAGTTCTGGGCTTGCCTTACCTTTTTAGAGATGATGATCATATGAATAAGGTTCTGAAAGGGGAAATTGGGAGGAATCTACTGCTTGGTTCACAAAGATACTGGTTGAGGGGACTTTGTTTTTATGATGCAGGAAAAAGGAGTTTTTATAGTATCGAAGCCCCCATTCAGAGTCCCGATGATCTCGAAGGACTCAAGATTCGTGTGATGGAATCTAACATGGCCATCAATATGGTTAGAGCCATGGGAGGGTCTCCAACGCCTGTTTCCTATGGTGAGCTTTACACCGCCTTACAACAAGGAGTAGTGGATGGGGCTGAGAATAATCCTCCTAGTTTTTACAATTCTCGTCACTATGAAATCTGTAAGTACTATTCCATCGATGAACACACAGCGATCCCTGATGTGGTTTTGGTCTCGACAAAAGTCTGGGAGAAACTGAATGAGCAGGAAAGGGTTTGGCTTCAGGAAGCAGCGGATGAGTCAGCGGACTATCAATACGAGCTTTGGGCGGCATCGGTGAAGGAATCTTTAGAAGAAGTACAAAAAGCAGGCGTAATTATTTCTTATCCAGAAAAAGACCCATTCAGAGAGGAAGTAAGTCAAATGTATGAAGAGGTTAAATTGACAAACCCTGAATTGGCAGTTTTAATTGATCAAATTCAGGAAGTGAAATGAAAGAAAAGCTCGATAAGGTTCTGGGAACCAGCATTGTTGTTTTGATGGGATTAATGGTAATCAATGTTACCTGGCAAGTGGTTTCACGCTATATTTTTGGAGATCCTAGTTCATGGACTGATGAGGTAGCCAGATATTTGTTGGTTTGGTTAGGGCTACTCGGTGCCGCATATGTTTCTGGTCGAAATGGACATCTGGCGATTGATATTCTTCCTTCAAAATTACAGGGAAAAAAAGCCCGGATTCTTCAATATTTTATTCATTCCGTAATTATTCTTTTTGCTGCCATTGTCATGGTCGCAGGAGGAGGAAACCTGGTTTATATCACGGAAATACTTGACCAAAGAACTGCTACCCTCCAGGTGCCCCTATCCTGGATATACCTTATGATTCCCATATCTGGCGTAATGGTCATGATCTATCATGGTTTATTCCTTGTGTCCATCAAAACCAAGTATGCCTGATGGAATGGATTAGTATTGCAGTTTTGGTTTTGAGCTTTCTTACTCTTTTGATTTTGGGAGTTCCTGTGGCCTGGAGTTTAGGTATTTCCAGCTTCCTTACACTTTTGGTTTCCATTCCTATAATGCCAGCATACACTACGATTGCACAGCGTATGGCGACTGGTTTGGATAGCTTTAGCCTTCTGGCAATACCCTTTTTTATTCTGGCAGGAGAAATTATGAATCGGGGAGGCATAGCAAATCGCCTGATTGATTTTGCAAAGGCCCTAACAGGTAAACTACCGGGTGGCTTACTCTATGTCAATGTAATAGCGGCTATGCTTTTTGGAGCGATTGCTGGATCAGCAGCAGCTGCAGCCTCTGCCATAGGTGGAATTCTTGGTGAGCGAATGCAAAAGGAAGGGTATCCAAAGGAACTGGGTGCTGCCGTCAATATTACATCTTCTACCACTGGGTTAATCATTCCGCCTTCGAATATTCTAATCGTGTATTCACTGGCGAGCGGAGGAATTTCAATTGCTGCACTTTTTTTGGCGGGCTACATCCCTGGACTTATTGTAGGGCTGGTACTAATGTTGACAGCAACCATTTTCATTCGAAAAAATAAGCTGCCTATGGGCGAGACTGTAGGCTGGAAGGAGCTTGGGATTAAATTCTGGAGAGCGGTACCTAGTTTACTTCTTCTTTTTATAGTAATCGGGGGTATTGTTGGTGGAGTTTTTACTGCCACGGAGGCTAGTGCAATTGCTGTTGTCTATACCCTTATTTTAGCTTTCCTCTACAATGAGCTCGAATTGAAAAGGCTTCCGAAAGTGCTTTTAAAATCAGCAGAAACCACTTCTGTTGTGTTGCTCCTTATTGGCTCCTCCATGAGCATGTCTTGGGTTTTGTCGAGTGAAAATATCCCACAAATGATTAGTGATTTCATGGTAGGCTTCAGTGATAATAAATGGATGATCCTGATTGTGATCAATTTGATACTATTGGCCGTCGGAGTCTTTATGGATATCACTCCAGCCGTTTTAATCTTTACACCCATTTTTCTACCTGTAGTGACCAAAATCGGGATAGACCCAGTTCATTTTGGAATAATGATGGTTTTTAATCTTTGTATCGGATTGTGTACTCCACCGGTGGGATCCTTACTTTTTGTTGGTGTAACCATAGCAAAGACAAGTCTAACCAAGGTTTTAAGGCCCATGGTACCTTTTTTTTTAGCCATGATATTCGCCCTGATTTTATTAATGGTTTTTCCAGAGCTTTCTTTATTCCTACCCAGACTTTTCGATTTGTTATAAAAAAAGCCCCTTTCGGGGCAAATTTTAGAGATCAGGTTGAGGAGTAGTTCTTAAATATGGTTTGATCACCTTATGACCTTTGGGGAATTTTGCTGGAATATCTTCCGTCTTTATGGCCGGAGAGACTACCACATCTTCTCCTTGTTTCCAATTGGCTGGAGTAGCTACAGAATAATTTGCAGTAAGCTGCAGGGAATCAATTACCCTAAGCAGTTCATCAAAATTCCTCCCTGTGCTCGCTGGATAAGTAATGATCAGTTTAATTTTTTTATCATTTCCAATCACAAAAACCGAGCGGACGGTAAAGTTCTCATCTGAGTTTGGATGAATCATATCATATAATTCAGAAACCTTCCTATCCTCATCTGCTATAATTGGAAAATTCACTTCCGTATTTTGGGTTTCATTAATATCAGAAATCCAGCCTTTATGGCTTTCCAGCCCGTCCACACTGAGTGCCATGACTTTCGTGTTTCGCTTCGCGAATTCATCTTTTAATCTCGCCACACTTCCCAGTTCGGTAGTACATACAGGGGTATAATCAGCTGGATGAGAAAATAAAATTCCCCATCCGTCCCCTAGATATTCATAAAAATCTATGTATCCTTCTGAAGTTTCTGCTTGAAAATTAGGTGCAGTATCACCAAGTCTTAGTGCCATAATAATTCGATTTGTCGGTTAATGTTTGTTTACATAAAAATACACATAGAGTTCACGATTGTTTGGTGACAAATGTTATATAGGGGTAGTTTTAGTCTTGGATTTTAAATTTTACTCGAAACCAAACCAATCAAATCTTAATGCAAGAAAATCCTGTAAAGAGAGCTGTAATAATTTTTCAGAAAATAGCTATTGCCGGGAAGGTAAAAACTCGGGTAGCCAAGACAATAGGTGATGAAGCAGCTCTGGACATCTACAAGAAACTGGTTCTTTATACACATGATGTAGCGTCTGAAATCACTGGAGATAAGATTATCTATTTTTCTGATTTTCAATTGAATAAAACTCAGGAAACAACACCCGATCAATTCCAGGTTCAATTTCAATCTGGAAACAATCTTGGGCAAAAAATGGCAAATGCATTCGCAGAAGTTTTGGCAAAAGGATATGAGAAGGTTCTTTTAATTGGAACTGATTGTGGAGTGTTAACCTCAGACTTACTTGATAGGGGATTTGAAATTCTTGATGAAAAAGACCTTGTGATTGGACCAGCACAGGATGGTGGATATTATTTGATTGGAATGAAAATTTCAAGACCTGAAATTTTTGAAAATATTCCATGGAGTTCAGAAGAGGTTTTGTCCCTTACAGTGAAAAGGGTTGAAAGCGAAGGTTTGACTTACGGATTATTACCAGTACTTTCAGATGTAGACACCTATGAAGATTGGAAGCAGCAAGAAGAATTTGTTTTAAAAAGACTCTCAAAGCCTTAAACTGTAAAAATAAGAAAGGCTTTGCTTTAGCAGTCATCCTTTTTTTAAGTTTTAATTTTCTTGCCGAAGCCCAAACGGAAGTAAAAAACTATGAAATAAAATTAGCTGGATTCAGTATCGGAGATATGGTTGCTACCAAGACAACCAAAGAAAACCGAGACGAATATCTTGTAAAAAGCATAGTGAGTTTTTGGTTTTTCGGCACGCTGAAAATAGAGTTTGAATTATTGAGTGTTTATGAAGATGGGCAATTCATTTATTCAGAAAGTAATTCTAAAGCAAGAGGAGAGGAGTTTTATTCGGAAGTCCGATGGGATGGTGAAAAATACATTGTTAATGCGAATAGCTATAAATTCAGTAATCAAGACACAATTTACGAACCCATCTATTTTTCCACTGCCTTGTTGTTTTTTGAGGAACCGAAAGGAGACGAGCTTTTCCTATCTGAAAATTATGGTGTTACCAGTCCCTTCAGAAGACTGAAGAATGGAGGATTAGAGGCAAATATAAAGGGGCATGACAACAAATATTTTTTTGAAGATGGTTTCCTTTTGGAAGCTAATATGCATAGCACCTTAAAAAATTATTGGATAAAAAGGAAAGAACCTGAGGAATGACAATTGAATTCAACTGAGTAATCATGGGAGTGATAGATTGAATAATGGGAGAAATCAAACCGAGTTGCAGGAGGTATTTTGGAGAATGAAAATAGCAGACTAGTGGGAGTAGAGCGTTCTTTGGGAATTTTTTCAAATAGTGCTTTAAAATTAGAAGATGATCTCTCCATTTCTGTGATTATCCCTGTGATCAACGAAAAAGAGAACCTATCCAAATTGATTCCTTTGCTTCTATCTTATGGCCAGGGATATTCAGTAGATCTTTGGGTTGTGGATGGGGGTAGTACAGATGGTAGTTCTAAAACCGCTGAAAATCTAGGAGCCAAGGTTTTAAAATCAGAGATCCCTTCTCGGGCAGAGCAAATGAATCTTGGAGCCAAGCATGCAAAAGGGGACATCTTGTTTTTTGTCCATGCGGATACTATACCCCTGAAAAGTTTTGCTCTGGATTTAAATAAGGCGGTGAAAATGGGGTATTTAGCTGGCTGTTACCAATATGAATTTGACTCTGATAAGTGGCTTTTGAAAATGAACAGCTGGGCTACAAGGTTCCATGGTTTATTTACTGGCGGTGGTGACCAAACCCTTTTTATAGAAAAAAGCCTTTTCCATGACTTAGGTGGCTTTGATTCAAAGTATTGCTTGATGGAAGAGTTCGATATGGTAAAAAGGATAAGAGCAAAAACTAGATTTTACCTAATACCCAAAAGCATTATTGTTTCTGCAAGAAAATACGATCAGAACTCTTGGCTAAAGGTTCAACTGGTTAATTTATATGTGTTTATAAGGTTTCATTTGGGGACTGATCCTATTTTGCTCAAGAAAATCTATGCTAAATATCTCAAGAGCTGAAGTGGCTGGTTTTCTAGCCGGGTTTATCACTCTACCGTACATCCTAAAAGCACTTAAGTATGCACTAATTTCATACTTTCAAATTACCTTGCTAGCCGAGTTAGGGTTGAGAAATTTTAAACTATTGGGATGAAAAAGGCTAAAATTAATGGTATTCAACAAGTGGGTATTGGGGTCAAGGATGCAAATGAAGCTTGGACTTGGTATCGAAAGGCCTTTAAAATGGATGTGCCTATTTTTCAGGATAGCGCTGAGGCCACCTTAATGACCAGATATACCTCTAATAGAGTAGAAAGTCGACACGCAATTTTAGCGATGAATATGCAGGGAGGTGGAGGATTTGAAATTTGGCAATACACCTCTAAAAAGCCTGTAGCAGCTAAAACAAAGCCTACCTGGAAAGATTTAGGGATTTTGGCAGTAAAAATTCGATGTAGAGATATTGATAAGACTTATAAGCACTTAGAAAATTTAGATGCCAAACTTCTTAGTAAACCCAAAAAGAACCCCTTGGGAGTTGCTCATTTTTATGTGGAGGATCCCTTTGGAAATTTATTTGAGATTGAAGAAAACAGCTCATGGTTTAGTAAAAATAAGGATTTTACTGGCGGCGTTTCTGGAGTTGTGATAGGTGTAACAAGTGTGGATTCTACTATTCCCATCATTAGAGATCACTTTCAGCAAAGTGAAACGCTACTAGATCAAACGGAGATCTGGCCTGATTTTGAATGCTTTGAATCTGGTAAGAGTCCATATCGCAGAGTGATATTAGCTGGTAATAGTGTACCCAGTGGTGCTTTTGGTAAACTATTATGTCGGACTACGATTGAACTTATAGAAACAGATCAGCCTGATCGTAAGCAAGTTTTTGCGGAAAGAAACTGGGGAGATTTAGGGTTTATTCATGTTTGTTTTGATGTAAATAATATGTCTGATCTAAAGAGCTCCTTAAAAAAGTCAGGGGTTCATTTCACCGTTGACAGTGAAAATGAATTTGATATGGGAAATGCTGCTGGAAGGTTTTCTTATTTGGAAGATCCAGATGGA
The DNA here is from genome assembly GCF_030403435.1 of Algoriphagus sediminis. GTDB lineage: Bacteria > Bacteroidota > Bacteroidia > Cytophagales > Cyclobacteriaceae > Algoriphagus > Algoriphagus sediminis. The sequence goes on along the minus strand of NZ_JAUEPH010000004.1, from coordinate 175,092 downwards.
ACCCTAATTGAAATGGTTGAAACTTTCAAAATTCCGATTCTTGAAAAGTGGGGTTGGTTTTTAGATCTAACTAAACGTGATTCCAGCAAAACCCTATCCAACTTCATGGTAAAAATGCTCAGTTTGAACCGAGTAAAGGATTAGATTCTATTTGGAGATCTTTCGTGCTAAATCTACCAGTCGGTTTGAATATCCGGCTTCATTGTCATACCAACCTACAACTTTAACTAAGTTCTGTTTAGCCGAAGTCAAGCTTGCATCAATAATGCAGGAATGAGGATTTCCAATAATATCCATTGAGACAATTGGATCATGAACTACTTCAAGGTATCCCTTTAATTTCCCTTTAGCTGAAGCTTCAAAAGCTTGATTTATTTGATCGGCTGTGACAATTCTCTCCACCTCTACAATCAAATCGGTGAGGGATCCATCGGGTACGGGGACACGCATCGCCGACGCTTCTATTTTTCCAGCTTGGTCTGGTAAGACTATGTCCAATGCCCTCCCGGCATTTGTGGTGGTAGGAATAATGGAATAGGCCGCCGCCCTCGCTCTGCGCAAATCCCTGTGGGGAGCGTCATGAAGGTTTTGATCGTTTGTATATGAGTGAACCGTGGAAGCATATCCCTTTTTTATTTCAAAAGCCTCATCAAGAACCTGAACCATTGGGGCGAGACAATTTGTGGTGCAGGAAGCATTGGAGACAATTTTATTTTCGGCTGAAAGAATCTGATCGTTGACTCCTAGCACAACCATGGCAATGGAGGAGTCATGAGTAGGAGCTGAAATGATCACCTTGCCAGCCCCTGCTGTAAGATGCTTGGTGGCTCCTTCCCGGGAAGTAAATCTACCTGTGCATTCAATTGCTATGTCAATTTTAAGTTCTTGCCAGGGAAGTTTATCAGGGGTTTTCTCCTGAAGTAGCTTTATACTTTGACCATTTATTCTGAGTAGATCTCCATCTAAATTAACTGGCTTACCAAGTCTCCCGTGAATAGAATCATACTTCAAAAGATGAGCGATGGCCTCATTATTGGCTAAATCATTTATGGCCACAATTTCAAATTCCTCCAGGCCAAGTAATAATTTGGTGACATACCGGCCTATACGGCCAAAACCATTGATGGCAATTCTGGTTTTTTTCATCTTTTGAGTTGAGTTTTTCAGATCACGAAAATAGGCATTGCACTTCTTTTCAAGCTAAATTTTCCATCATATTTAATCCTTGATTTAAGGAGTCGATTAGAAATTTTCATAGTCGGATTGTGATTGTAATTTTAAGCTTCTATATTTGCACAACCTTTTGGAAAAGCAAGCTTTTTCAAGTCCCTGATGGTCCGTTCGTCTAGGGGTTAGGACGCATCCCTTTCACGGATGAAACACGGGTTCGATTCCCGTACGGACTACTAACTACCTGATAATGAGGTAGTTTTTTGTTTGAAAACTTTACCATATTAATGGTCCGTTCGTCTAGGGGTTAGGACGCATCCCTTTCACGGATGAAACACGGGTTCGATTCCCGTACGGACTACCAAGACTTTCAAATAGCTCAATCCCCTTTAAAGTCTTATCCCATTGTTTAATGGTTGTTAGTGGTTAAAGTGATAAAAACCCGGTCATCAGACCGGGTTTTTTTATGCCTACACATTTTGAGAGAATCTAAAGCCCTTTAGTTCTGGAATTTGTTTATTTTGATGGAAACAATACCCAAAATGAAAGAATCAGTAAGTCTTAAATTTCTCTCTCCAGTTCTCATCGGTATTCTTCTATCCTGTTCCGAGCCGAGTAATCTTTATGAACCTCAAACAAAATTCTTATCCAAGGCTGAAGTTGATCAGTACACAGAAGACATTTCTTCTAAACTGAATCCAACTGTCCATGAGGATTTTGAGCTCAGTATTTGGGCGGTTGATTCTCTAATGAATGATGCAATTTCTATTCAGGTTCTTGACAACGGAGATGTAGTTTATACTCACACTAATAGACAGAAGAATTCGGAGTTTGATATACGTGGTCATCAGGATTGGGAGATAAGATCCATTTCTCTTCAATCCATTGAAGACAAAAGAAACTTTCTCAGGAATGAGCTATCTCCAGAAAGATCTGAGGTTAATTCATGGCTTGCTGACTTAAATGGAGATGGTTCTCATGATTGGAGGGATATGCTGGTGGAAAAAGAGGAAATTTACAGACTAAAAGATACAGATGGGGATGGAAAAGCTGACTTTCAGGAAAGGCTGGTAGAAGATTTTAATGAAGAAGTGACTGATGTGGCTGGAGCTGTAATGATGACAGATGAGGCCCTATATGTTGGTGCAGGTCCAGATTTATGGAAGCTGGTGGATACCAATGGGGATGGGATGATTGATGAAAAGGAGTCTTTATCCCATGGTTATGGAATCCATATTGGCTTTGGAGCACATGGAATGTCAGGTTTGGAAATGGGGCCAGATGGAAGAATTTATTGGGGTATTGGGGATATAGGCTTTAATGGTATTGGTCCTGATGGTACAGAATGGAAATATCCTAACCGAGGCGTAATTGCGAGAGCCAATCCCGATGGGAGTGATTTTGAGATTTTTGCCATGGGAGTAAGAAATACCCATGAATTTGTTTTTGACCAATATAACAACCTCATTTCGGTCGATAATGATGGCGACCATCCTGGTGAGAAAGAAAGACTGGTCTATCTCACAAATGGATCTGATTCGGGATGGAGGACGAATTGGCAATTCGGTAAATACAGAGATCCTGATAACAACCCTTATAAAGTCTGGATGGATGAAAAACTTTTCACTCCAAGGTGGGAAGAGCAAGCGGCTTTTATTACCCCTTGCATAGCAAATTACGTAAGCGGACCCACAGGAATGGTTTATAATCCCGGAACCGCGCTAAATGAAAAATATTTCAATAATTTTTTTGTAGTTGAATTTGTTGGTAATCCAACGCAATCTGCAATTCATGCATTTACCTTAAAGCCCAAGGGAGCAACTTTTGAATTAGAAAAAACTGAGAAAATTGCAACGGGAGTTCTTCCTACAGGAATGGATTTCAGTGCTGATGGCGATTTATACTTTGCCGATTGGATCATGGGATGGGGTACAAAAGGTTATGGACGAATGTGGAAAATGGAATCGAAGTCTAAATCCCTCCAAGCCATTCAGGAAGAAACCAAAGAACTTTTGAATTCTGACTTTGGACCAAAGAATGATTCAGAACTTCAAACTTTACTGGAACACCAGGATTTACGAGTGCGTCGAAAGAGTCAATTTGAATTAGCCAAAAGAGGAGGGAAGGGCGCCACCGTTTTTGAGAATGTACTCAATACATCCTCTAATCAGCTGGCTAGAATTCATTCTATCGTTGGACTAAGTCAATTAGCGAGGTTAGATGATATCAAGTATGCAAAACTCATACTTCCTGCGCTTTCTGACGAAGATCCTGAAATAAGAGCTCAGGGCGCGAAGTGGATTGGTGATATCAGATATAAGGAACCCGCAGATGCGTTGTTGAAACTTCTTGATGACACTAAGATTAGAGTTCAGTTCTTTGCAGCAGAGGCTTTGGGCAGAATTTCTTATTCGGATGCTGCGGATAAGCTAATTGAAGTTTTGAGAAGGAACAATGATGAAGACGCCTATCTCCGTCATGCAGCGACTTTGGCCTTAGCTAGAATTGGGAATGAATCAATGCTTGCTAGCCTTTATAATGACCCTTCGAGGGCAGTAAGAATGGGTGCGGTGATTTCACTCCGCAGGTTAACTTCTCCCGAATTAAGGCGATTTTTGAATGATGAGGATGAACTTATCGTCACAGAAGCTGCCAGGGCAATCCATGATGATTTTTCTGTACCAGAGGCACTTCCTGATCTTGCAGCCCTAATAAACACTACACCTTTTTCAAACGAGCCCTTGATGAGACGAATTATCAGTGCGAATCAAAGAGTAGGTTCGGAAAAGGAATTTGATCAGGTTTTAAATTTCGTTCAGGCATCCAATTCTACGATTGGTTTGCAAGAAGAGGGAATTGAAAGTATCGGCACATGGGCTAAACCTTCATTAGTGGATAGAGTGGATGGCCGCTATCGAGGAGAAGTCAATAGAAATGATTCATACATTGCTGAGAAGGCAGGAGAAGCCTTGGTTGCCCAGTTGGGCAGAAACGAGGAAGCTATCCGAATTGCCAGTGCGAAGGCGATAGGAAAATTGAAAATTAAAGGAGCTGAAAATGCCCTTTTAGCCAGCCTTAAAAATGATCCCTCCATGGACATGAAAGTACAAAGCTTGAGGTCACTTCAGGCCATTAAATCAAATCTATTGCCTGAAGGGGTAGAGTATGCCATGAGTAGTTCGGACTATCCTATTCGGGTCGAGGCCTTAGCTATGATTGAAGAAATCGATATCCCAGATGAGCAAAAGATTGCATTACTCATGGATATCATTGAAAATCAAACAAATGTCGAGAAACGTTCAGCCTTATTAGCTCTAGGAAAAATGGAGGGAAGCTCTTCCTTCAGTGAATGGAATGATATCTTCAGTTGGTTTAAAACTGATCAGCTTTCTCAACCAGTTTGGGTTGAGTTAGAAGAAGCGGTTGGTTTAACAGGATCTGAGAATCTTATGTCCTCTTTTTCCAATCTCTTGGCAGAAAAGGCAGGTGATGAAGATTGGAAGATGTATTCGGGAGCTTTGGCACAAGGTGATCCAAGACTGGGGAGAGCTATTTTCCTCGAAAATCAAACTGCACAATGCATCCGTTGCCATGCTTATGATGATATGGGTGGAAATGCCGGCCCAAATCTGAATGGAATAGCAAGAAAACTGAGTAGAGAGGAACTCCTGATTTCATTAGTCGATCCCAGTGATCGCATCGCACCCGGGTTTGGTCAGGTAAGAATTGTAAAATCTGATGGTGAAGAAATTTCGGGCACTTACATCTCCGAAACCGATGAAGGTATACGCTATCTAAATGATTCAAATGAAGAGATCTTGGTTGATTCAGAACTTATTGAATCCAGTACTTTATCCATGTCCAGTATGCCGCCGATGGGCTTAATTTTAACAAAACGCCAGCTCAGAGATGTGGTGGCTTATCTCGGCACATTGAATAGTGAGGAATGAAAAAGGGTCTTAAAATTCTAGGGCTAATTTTGGGGATATTCATTTTGATATCCCCATTTTTATTGATCCAGTTTGGAAAAAATGCACTTAATGACAATGGTGTACCATTAATTCCTGAGTTAAGTCCAGCGAATACCAAACAACGAATAATGGCTTTCTTCCCTCATCCAGATGATGAGGTGACAGTTTCAGGGACTTTAATTGATTTAAAAAGAAAGGGGCATGAGGTATTTCTGGTGACTTTGACTAAAGGTGAAGCAGGAAGTTCGCCAGAAAATTACCCACCTGATAAACTGAAAGAGATCAGAACTCAAGAAATGAAAAACTCCGCTCAAATTCTTGAGGTCGATAGTCTCTTTCTTCTGGATTATGAAGATGGAGGATTAAGCTTATTAGGACAGGATAGCCTGGAAGCCCTTACCTTGAGTTGGATTAAAGATTTGAATCCAGATATTATTTTGAGCTATGATTCTAAAGTAGGGTTATATGGGCATGAAGATCACAGATTGACGGGGCTCGCTGTGGAAAATGTTTTTTTATCTCATATTGGAGACCCGGGCTTTTCGCCCAAAGCTTTATATCAAGTAACCTTATCAAATAAACAGATAAAACTGGCTCTGGAGCTTTCTGAAGGATTCAGGAATAATTATCCGAAAGAAAAGGATTCGGGCCTGCCAAAGCCTGATTTTGCGGTGAATATTCAGCCATACTTTGATACCAAGTTGGAAGTTATGAAAGCTCATCATAGCCAAAGGCATGTTCTGAGCGATTTAATGCCCTGGCATGATCAGATTCCTGTTTGGATATACTCCAGAATATTCGACAGGGAATATTATCATGAAGTCAAAAAATAAGGCCGAATCAAGTGATTCGGCCTTTTTGGTTGATTGGTGGTTATGAATATTAATTCAGGAACTCATCAAATGTAAGACTTACAAAGTACATGGTTCCTACAGTTGGGTTACCCCATGCCTGTCTATATCCGTTGCCGAATAGGTTTGAAGCTCCGATTTTCAAGATTGACTTTATATCCTTTAGCTTGTAGCTAAACTGAGCATCAAAGGTTCCAAATGCAGGCATTACAGAAAGCTGCTGAGAAGAAACTGATCTACCCACAAAGGAGCTTTGCCATACAAATTCACCCTGCCATCTGTAAGCAAAAGCAAATCCAAGGTTTTTAGTCAATTCTCTGTTAGCGAAATTGATCACATATCTGTAATCAGGTGTGTTGAATGCTGGTTGGAATCCGGATTCAGCCAGTTCATCAAGATTCGAAAGAGTGTTGTAAGAAACGTTACCTCCGATTTCATAGCCTTTAGCAAGCTTGTAATCTAAACCTAAGGCCCAACCCCAGGATTCGATAGTTTCTGTTCTGTTCACAGGAATAGAGTAAATATTTCTTGTGTCAGCACTTAGTAAGTTCAGACCAAGATCACTTGCAGGATTACCTGGCTGAACATTTGCATTTTGAACCAAAATCTGGCTACCAGCAAAGTTTTCAAACCTATTGAAATAAACATAGGCATCGATAAGTAATCTCTGTCCAAGAAGAGATTTATAACCCACTTCAAAGGACTTTACCCTCTCAGGCTTCCATTCTTGAGGAACAAATTCTTCAAGCAAATCCTGATTAGCTTGAGCTGCAACTACAGGCACCAATTGAGGAGTAAGAGTTGCGATGGCTTGCTGAATGATCGCTGGATCATTAGGAATTAATCCTTGGGCTACTTGCTGCAATATAATTTCGGTGGCTTGTGCCAAAGCTTGCTGCTGGATGGCCGGGTCCTGTGCAGAAGTTAATACTCCTGCACCAAATCTTTCAACAGAATTTAGTGGATAGACTGGGTTAGAGCCAAAGTTATATCGGTCTCTAAATAAGGGTAATCCACCTAACAATCGAGCTTGTGGTGTGAAAAGATCTATATACTGATCCTGCGTAGTAGGAATTCTAAATCCTGTCTGGTAGGAGGCTCTGAAGTTATGATTACCTGTTGTAAATACACCGGAAACTCTTGGTGACCATTGCCCTGCAAAATTCTCATTTTTGTCATATCTCACAGAAGCAGTGATCTTCAATTTATCATCAAAAAGCTTTTTAGAGCCTTGAAGATAACCACCAAATTCAGTAATACTGAACTCTTGTCCAGCTTCATCAAGGGCAAAAAGAGTTCCTTCCGAATTCAGTTCATAAACTCTATAATTACCACCGATGATGAATTCAGCAAATTTGATGTCATCAGAGAAGTTATAAGAACCTTCTAAGTGGTAAAGATTTGTTTTATCCACAAAGCGTGCACCTACACCGTTTTGATTACCTGGGATAGGTCTAGAAATCACATCAGCTAAAGCTGCATCAAATTCAGCACTTCCAGGTTGGAATCTATTTCTATCGGCAAATTGTCTTGCCAAGCCATGAGCTGCACTAGGATCAGCCCCACCTTGAATTGCTTGAGCATATGCACCTACATATTCAGGGAACCAAATTGTACTAGGGTTATAAGCCTCGTTGATCCCCTGAGCAGCAATGCCTACTGCATAAGAATCTCCTGACCTTTCCTGTGTGGTATATCCTCTTAAATACCAGTTAGCACCTCTTAGCTCAGCCTTATACTGGCCAAGGTTAAAGTTCGCGATGGAATATCTGTCAGCACCTGTATATACCGTGGTACCAGTTCCATAATTACCCTGGAAAATAGCTTCCACACGATCGTTGATTCTCCAATGAAGGGCCGCATTTAACTTTAATGAAGTAGTACCATAATCTGCGACGTCTCTTTCTTCATATCCGGTTCTGGATACAAAAGTGTTTGGAATAAAGCCTAAAGCTGCTGCAGGAAGTGCACCGGCAGCCACCATAGATTGGGCAACTGAATTCATGTTTACAGCATTTTCATCCCCGTAAACGTTCACACCATTATAGCCAGGGTTATTCATTATATTTCCATCCTCGATGGTAGAACCATTCAGTAAGGACTGATCACGGAAATCATTGGCTTCCCAATCATCAGCGGTAAGGTATTCTACATTCACTTTGAAAGCGACCTTATCGTTGATTGCCTTTGCGTAGCGCGCAGCAAAATTATAAAAAGGAGTAGCGGAGTTCATTCTACCGCTCTCGTTCATGATACCGGTTTTGACGCTTGCACTTAAGCCCTGATACTGGAATGGATTCTTAGAATTCATCAAAAGGATACCATTGATAGCATTTGGTCCATAGAGAGCAGAAGAAGCTCCTGGAAGTAATTCTACGCTTTCTAAATCCAATTCAGATATACCTACAATGTTACCTACAGAGAAGTTAAGCCCCGGAGCCTGATTGTCCATTCCGTCAATCATTTGTACGGTTCGGACGTTACCATTTGCATTAAAACCTCGAGTATTGAAGGATTTAAAGGTTAGAGACTGGGTGCTCATTTCAACACCTTTCATATTTGCAAGGGCATCATAGAAACTCGCTTGTGGAGCATTCCGAATACCGATAATATCCATTTTCTCCACAGAAACAGGAGATTGGAGTACACCTTCTTCCACTCTGGAAGCGGAAACAATAACTTCCTGCCCAAGTATAGTGGTCTCAGCTAACTCTATATCCAGGTTAGTAGTACCACCCGTAATTTCTACTTCCTGGGAGGTATAACCAACCATAGAAAATACTAAAGTGAATGGAGGTTCCTGATTTACATTTAAAGTGAAGTTTCCATCCAAGTCTGAGATGGTTCCTATCACTTTTCCTTTAACCAGGATGTTGACACCGACCAAGGTTTCTCCTGTTTCGGCATCAATGACTGTTCCCGAGATGGTCGTTTGGGCAAAAGCCGACGACATGCCTAAGGAAACTAGCAGTGTCAGTAAGAAAACTGACCTACTAAACAAACGAGTAAAATTGCTCATATGCGGATTGATTTTAGAAGTAAATTATCAAACTGTAGATTAAGGGTGAGTACAGTTTATGGCGAAATTTAGGCGAATTCCAGAAGAAAAAGAGGTTTTTGGATCAAAAAAAAATATTCTAGAAGTATGCCTAATTTCACGCAAACTGGAAACTGAAGGCATATTCTGGCAAATCCTTAATGATTACGGTCAAAAATTATAATTGCCAAATCATATGTTAGAGATTGTTAAAAAAAACGTATTTAATGATTTCTATTCATTTTGATATTGGACAAAAAAAAACCTGACAAAATCAGGCTTTCTGAGCTTTTCAATCGATTACGAGTTCTTATTTTCCTCGTTGACATGTTGAACTAATCTGTCACAAAGAGCTTTGATCTCTTCTGACATATATTCATCACCGGTACTATTGAGAATGGTCTGTGCCATACCCCCCATAATATCGATATAAAATCGCTTCATCTCGGCTACAGACATTTCCTCTGTCCAAAGATCAATCCGAAGGGTACTCTGATTTAAATTGTCCCAAACATTAAGACTGATACTGTTTGTAGATTCCAAGCCAATAGACTCCTTATCTGATGCTTCCCAAAGTATTTTCTTGGGTAAATTTTGATCATCCAGGGAAACCTGGAAATTGATATCTGACTTCTTCATTTTATAAATTTTCAATCGAACCAAATCCCTTTTAGGAAAGTTCGCTTAGAATTTCATTTCAGGAATATTTCCATTTACAATTAGCTTTCCTTCAGTCTTCTCTCGAATCTCTTCTACCGTCACTCCAGGTGCTCGTTCCTTAAGGACAAAGCCACCATCTGGATGTATTTCTAAAAATGCCAAATCAGTCACAATCTTCTTCACACATCGGATTCCCGTGATAGGCAGTGTACATTCTTTGAGCAATTTAGAGCTACCAGAACGTGAGCAATGTTGCATGGCCACTATTATGTTTTCTGCTGAAGCCACCAAATCCATCGCACCGCCCATTCCTTTAACCATTTTGCCGGGAATTTTCCAGTTAGCGATGTCTCCGTTCTCGGACACTTCCATTGCTCCTAGAATGGTTAAGTCCACATGTCCTCCTCGGATCATTGCAAATGACTCCGCACTACTGAAAAGAACTGAACCCTTGGTAATGGTGATGGTTTGCTTTCCAGCATTAATGAGGTCAGGGTCCACCTTATCCTCCGTGGGAAATGGGCCTATTCCCAAAAGTCCATTTTCTGATTGCAATACTACATCTAACTCATCCGGAATATAATTTGCCACAAGGGTGGGGATGCCTATTCCAAGATTGATGTGTTGTCTGTTTTCTACTTCTCTGGCGATTCTTTGAGCAATTTGATCTTTTGTCAACATGGCTTAAGCTTTTTTGGTGATGGTTTTTTGCTCAATTCTCTTCTCATAATTTTCTCCCTGGAAAATTCTTTGAACATAAATACCAGGAGTATGAATTTGATTTGGTTCTAATTCACCTGGAGGAACGAGTTCTTCTACCTCGGCAATACATATTTTACCTGCTGCCGCCATCATGGGGTTGAAGTTTCTCGCAGTCCCTTTAAAAATAAGATTTCCTGCATAGTCGCCCTTCCAGGCTTTGACGCAAGAAAAATCTCCTCGAAGCCATTCTTCCATAAGGTAAGTTTTACCTTCGAAATCTCTGGTTTCTTTACCCTCGGCTACTTCTGTTCCCACACCGGCAGGGGTGAAGAAAGCTGGAATTCCTGCACCACCAGCTCTTACCCTCTCAGCCAGAGTCCCTTGAGGTATCAGGTCTACTTCCAATTCTCCAGATAACAGCTGTCTTTCAAACTCTGCATTTTCACCGACATAGCTTGAAATCATTTTCTTGACTTTCTTTTTTTGAAGCAACAGCCCAATTCCAAAATCATCAACCCCTGCATTATTCGATACAATGGTCAGGTCTTTGACGTCTGTTTTCTCGATGGCAGCTATACAATTTTCAGGAATACCGCATAGCCCAAAACCTCCCATAAGTAAGGTGGCACCTGAGGGTATATCCCTTACAGCTTCCTCAGCATTTTTAACTCTCTTATCTATCATTTATTTGGGTTTATGATACTTTTCTGGCAGCGACCTGGTCTTTACTTAATTGGTCTTTCAGCTCGTCCAGATTTTCAAATTTCTTTTCTTCCCGGAGATACTTCTTTAAATATAAGGTAACCTGATGATCGTATAAGTTTCCATCAAAATCAAACAAATGTGCTTCTACGGTTTTCTTGGTGCCATCGACGGTAGGCCGGTTACCAATATTCATCATTGCCTGATGCTTTTTCCCATCCACGACCACATCAATCGCATATACGCCATCCTTAGGGATAAGTTTGTAATCGTTTGGAATGTGAACGTTTGCAGTGGGAAAACCTATGGATCTTCCGATTTGTTGTCCCTTGATAACAATTCCATTTAGTTCATAAGGGCGACCAAGATATTTTGTAGCGGTTTCGACCTCACCGGCAATTAAGGCATTTCTGATTTTAGTGCTGCTTACTCCGATGTCATCCACGTCTTCCCGGGATATTTCTTCCAGTTCAAAGCCAAAAGACTGGCTATTCTTCTGGAGGTATTCAAATCCTCCTTCACGATTTTTACCGAATCTGTGATCATAGCCAATCACAAGCTTTTTGGTCCTGAGCTTATCCACTAATACACTTTGAATAAACTCCTGAGAAGTCAGCTGAGAAAATTCCTTGGTAAAAGGAATACTAACAAGGTGATCTATTCCTGATTTTTCAAGGAGTTTTGCCTTTTCCTCAAAAGTGCTTAGTAGGCGAAGATTATGTTCTTCTGGATAAAGGACCAGCCTTGGGTGTGGCCAAAAAGTAATGAGTACCGTTTCTCCTTCTTCCTTTTTAGCTAGCTCAACAATTCGCTTTAAAATCTTTTGATGTCCAAGATGCACACCATCAAAGGTTCCACTCGTCACCACTGGAGTTGGAATCTCAGGAATGTCAACTAAACCTTCATAAATCCTCATTTTATCTGGATTTTATCTCTGCTATAAGGTCCGGTAAATTATGGGCTTCCTCAAGTTTATACTCACCAATACGAACTCTTACTAAACTACTCATATAAGCACCTACACCTAGCTCATTTCCTAAATCTCTTGCTAGGCTTCTAATATATGTTCCTTTGGAGCATACTACCCTAAAATGTATTGTAGGGTTTTCAAATTTCATTAATTCAAATTCCTCGATGAATACTGGCCTCGGGTCTATTTGAACTATTTTACCTTTTCTGGCTGCCTCATAAACTCGCTCCCCATCCACCTTTATTGCGGAATGCATAGGTGGAATCTGCTGAATCTCGCCAGTGAATTTTTCCATCGCCTTTTCTACATCGGCCTCAGAAAGGTGACTAGTTTCTGCCTGGAAAATTACTGGTTTTTCTAAATCGAAGGATTCAGTGGTACTTCCTAGCTCAAAGGTGCCGGTGTATTCTTTTTCCTGACCCATGAAGCGCTCAATCTGTTTGGTCATTTTCCCGGCGCAAACAATCAATAGGCCTGTGGCCAAAGGATCCAAAGTTCCTGCATGACCCACTTTTTTGATTCTTAATGCATTGCGTACCTTTTTCACCACATCAAAAGAAGTCCATTCAATGGGCTTGTCAATCAAGAATACTTCTCCATATGGTTCTTCCATAGCTAGAGGTAAAGTCCACCAATAATGGCAATAAGTCCTACTATCAAACAGTAAATTGAAAAATAAGATAGCTTACTCTGTCTCACTAATTTGATCATCCAAGTACAAGCTAAAATACCGGAAACAAATGCCGCTAAGAAGCCTGCAGAAAGATATGTAAATCCCTCTGTGTCATAGGAAAGTGCACCATCCATTATGTCTTTAGCAATTTTTCCAAAGATCAATGGGATGACCATCAAGAAGGAAAACCTGGCGGCTTTGTTCTTATCAATCCCTAGAAGGACAGAGGTTGAAATGGTGGCTCCAGACCTTGATATACCAGGTAAAATGGCGATGGCTTGAGCTACCCCAACAATTAAAGCTTGAAGAAAGCCCACCGGCTTATTAGTGTATTTAGCTTTGTCCGCAAGGAACAGCAATAGCGCTGTCAAAATCAGCATACAACCTACAAACACTATCTTTCCCCCAAATAAGGACTCTAGCTCTTCTTCAAAAAGGACTCCTATGATTACTGCGGGGATCATAGATACCAGAATCTTCCCTACAAATAGCGTTTCCTCGTTTCTCTCAAACTTCAGAAGTGCACTGATTATCTCCACTATATCTTTTCTGAAGACCACAATGGTACTCAATGCCGTTGCGAAATGAACAACCACAGTAAAAAGCAAACTTTCAGCTGGAAGTCTGTTTTCACCTAGAAGAGCTTTACCCAGTTCTAGATGACCACTGGAGGAAACCGGAAGGAATTCAGTTAGCCCTTGTATGATACCAAGGATGATTGCGTCAAGAATGTCCATGTTTACTTTTTGCGATCTTTTGCGAAGATGGCAAAGAACTCAAAAATAAAGCCCGAAAGTACTACTATCGGCCCTAAGGTCAATCCTAAAAAACCTTCACCATGAGGTGCAGATTCAAGTCCAATAATCGTGAAGCCAAGGACAATCAATGCAATTCCGATCCACATAAATCGGTAATTTTTTTTTGAAAATGGGAATGCAGATTTGCTCATCTTAGTACAATTCGTCTAAAGACATGTTGAGATACTTGTTTACAGCCCGCAAGGTACTCAATACAGAAAGAATTCCTCCTGTAAAGATCAAAATTCCAAAGAGAGCAATAAGTAATTCTTCATTCTGGAGCGCAGCGAACCCTTCAATATTGGCTTGAGTGTATTTCACTAGAATGAATAAGATTAAAGAAGCAAAAAGTCCTGCAAGTAGCCCAAATGCTAGAGCTCTGGAAAGAAAAGGCTTTCGAATAAATCCTCTGGTCGCACCTACAAGTTGCATAGAGCGGATGAGAAAACGTTGTGAGAATAACGCCAATCGGATCGTATTATTGATCAGCATGACCACCGTAATGATCAAAATGAGGATGAACCCACCAAGCACAAGACTCACTTTTAGGAGGTTTCTATTAATGGAGTCTACAAGGTCTGTCATATAAGAAACCTCAAAAACTCCTGGGATTTCTTCTAATTGAGAAACAATGGTTTCTAATTGTTCACTGGTTTGAAATTCCTCTGCAATTATGAGTACGAAGCTATCACGTAGTGGATTATCTTCAAGAAATTGAGTGAAATCTTCCCCTGTACTTTCTATAAAAGTCTCTGCTGCTTCCTCTCTGGAAACATATCTTATGGCTAGACTATCCTCTTTATTTAGAATGAAAGGTCTACCAGAAATATCCTCTTTTAAAGCAGAAAGGGCAGATTCCTCAAGATTTTTATCTAAGAAAATCTGGATTTCCACATTCTCCCGAATCATTGTGGTCAGGCTTTTTGCTTGAATTAGAATTACCCCAAAAAGTCCAACAATGAATAATGAGAGTGTAATACTGAAAAGAACGCTACCAAACTTAAAGTATCCGAGACGTTTCTTTTTTTTAGGGATTTTAGCCATATGTGTATAAAGTCAGAGACAAAAATAGAGTAGTACAAGGATTTTGCCAATCCTATTCAGACTTCAATTCAATCACTCGTTCTGGGGTCACTCCAAATACACGCTCACCATTAGTGGGAGTAATCGTGTAAAGTCCGGTGAATATTCCGAAAGCAGGAAGAATGAGCTGGTTATGATTTAGATAAAAACATGGAAGATTAATCGATTGTCTGGCCCTTCCTCTCATCCGAACTCCCGGATGAATATGGCCACAAATATTAAATTTTTCTTCTGACAAAATCTCTAAAGGTTCATGAGATAGAAATAAGCCATCTATGATTTCTAAAGGCCTTTTGTGAATTGTGAAGCAGGATTCGGAGTAAAAGTCCTCAGAAAGAATATCATGATTTCCCAAAATTAAATGGAACTCAATGTTTCTGAAGCTTCCTAAAAAATTATTGAGAACCTTCCATTGATCATTTACATCACTGTGAAAAATATCTCCGAGAAAATAGACTGCTTCAGGCTTAAAGTCTCCAAAAAGTAAATTTAATCGATTAAGGTCCTGATGGTGAATGGGTTCTGGAATTGGAATTCCGGATTTTCTGAAATGTGCAGCTTTGCCAAAGTGTAAGTCTGCAATCAGTAAAATTTTCTCTGTCTGTAACCATACTACTTTTTCTTTTAGCAGTTCCAGAGTAAATTTTGGATAATTCAACTGAACAGAATGGGTTCTCATTTTGTATATTTAATATCTCTTAGTTTGAATATTCTATCCAACCACAAGATTAACCATGAAAACTCCGATTGCACTTTTTCTTTCACTTTTTTTCCTCGGCACGTCACAAATTGTCCGGGCTCAGAACCAGGATGCAATATTAGGCACCTGGTGGAATACTGAAAAGTCTGCTAAAATAGAAATCATTAAAAATGATGATGTATATCTCGGCAAAATTATATTCTTGACCCGAGAAGAAAATGGTGAGGGGCCTTTTCTGGATACAGAAAACTCTGACCCGGACTTAAGGGATAGACCCTTAATGGGATTAAGCATACTTAGCGGGCTAAAGTACAATAAAGGAGCATGGGAAGATGGGGAGATTTATGATCCCGAATCGGGAAAGACCTATTCCTGCGAAGTGAAATTAGAGGGTGAAGATAAATTGAAAGTCAAAGGCTACATTGGGGTTTCATGGGTAGGAAGAACTGTAGAGTGGACTCGAATTAAATAGGCTAAACCTGCTCCAGATAAAATGCTCCGATAAGCGTAGAAAGCTGCTCGTATTCAATAAGAAACGCATCGTGACCAGCATTTGATTTGATCTCTTTGAAAGTGCCCTTTTGGGCATTTTTCGCAATATGATGCGCTTCTTTGTTTAAGAATAGTAAATCGGAGTTCACACCCACGGCCAGAATTCTTGCTTCAATTTTTGAAAGGGCATTTTCCACTCCGCCTCGGTTTCTTCCAAGATCATGGCTGTCCATTGTTTTGGAAAGCACCCAATAAGAGAAAGCATTAAAACGCTGGCTAAGCTTTTGTCCTTGGTAACGCAAATAAGACGAAGCTCTGAAATCATCTAGTTTTTCAATATCATCCAGGTGTTTTGATTCGAAATCTTCAGGATGCCGATAACTCAGCATGGCTATTGCCCTGGCAGCTTTTAATGCACGCTGTCCAGCCTGGTCAATCCTTTCGCCCCAAGTGCTATCGCACTCTAAGCTCATTCTTTGGGCTTCATTAAAGCCAATGGTCCAAGGTGAGGTTTTGGCGGTACTCGCCAAAACAATCAGATTTTTTAGCTTTTGGCCTAACGCATATGCCCATTCCAGAGCTACTTGTCCACCGAGTGAACCTCCTATGAGCGTATTTATTTCCCTTATACCCAAATGATCCCTGAGTTTGTCTAGACTTACCGCTAGGTCTCTTGTAGTAAGATCAGGGAAATCATAATAGTACTTTTCCTTTGAGCCCGGTTTCAGGCTCAAAGGATTAGTAGATCCATAGCAGGATCCAAGCAAATTTGCACAGATAATGAAGTGCTTGGTGGGGTCGTAAAATTTATCTTCTCCTACTAAGCCACTCCACCATTCAGCAGGGTTCGAATCCCCGGTTAATGCATGAATGACCCAGATGACATTATCGCATTTGGAATTCAATTTACCATATGTAGTGTATTGAATTTCAAATTGTTCCAGCTTTTCACCTGACTCTAGTTCTAAACCTTCTGAGGATTGAAATATTCCCTTATTCATTATCTGAACTACCTCTTGACTCTTTAGATTCATTTTATTTAAACCTTCTCAAATGCTTGTGAAAGATCATTTTTTATGTCTTCGATATGCTCCAAACCCAGAGAAATTCTTAGCAGGGTAGGAGTCACTCCTGCCGCCAGTTGTTCCTCATCCGAAAGCTGCTGGTGAGTAGTGGCAGAAGGTTGAATAATTAAGGTTTTGGCATCACCTACATTCGCCAAATGTGAAATTAATTCTAGATTATTGATTACCGCTGAAGTGGATTCTTTGTCCCCTTTCAAGGTAAAAGACAAGACTCCTCCAAAACCATTTTTGAGATATTTTTTGGCCAGTTCATGATAAGGTGATGATGCTAGACCAGGATAATTCACCTTTTCTACCAAGGGGTGGGCCTCAAGCCATTCGGCTAAAGCCAATGCATTATCAACTGTTCGTTGGACTCTTAGAGAAAGCGTTTCAAGTCCCTGAAGCAGAAGGAAGGCATTAAATGGACTTATGGCAGGACCAAAATCACGTAAACCTTCTACACGCACTCGGATAGAAAAAGCCACATTTGGTAGTCCCAGAGGATTACCTTCTCCAAAAACTTCCCAGAAATTCAATCCGTGATATCCTTCCGAGGGCTCAGAGAATTGTGGAAACTTGCCATTTCCCCAGTTGTAATTTCCGGAGTCTACTATTATTCCTCCGATCGAGGTACCGTGACCACCGATCCATTTGGTTGCAGAAGCTGTTACTACAGCCGCTCCATGTTCAATTGGCCGGAAGAGAAAACCTGCTGCACCGAATGTATTATCTACGACAAGTGGGATGTCATATTTCTTTGCTAAGGCTGAAATTGCATCAAAATCTGAGACATTGAATTCTGGATTACCGATAGTTTCGAGATAAATAGCTTTTGTATTATCATCGATACGCTTTTCAAGAGAAGCAACCTCTGAACTTTCAGCAAAACGAGCTTCAATGCCTAATCTTTTGAAAGCCACCTTAAACTGATTGTACGTTCCACCATACAAATAGGGAGCAGAGACAAAGTTGTCTCCTGTGCCAAGGATATTATTCAAAGCAAGGAATTGAGCAGATTGGCCTGATGCTGTCGCAACAGCTGCTACGCCTCCTTCCAGGGCCGCCACTCTTTTTTCAAAAACATCCGTGGTAGGATTCATTATCCTGGTGTAAATGTTTCCGAATTCTTTCAGCCCAAAAAGATTGGCTCCGTGTTCGGCCGAATTAAACACATAAGAAGTGGTTTGGTAAATGGGTACCGCTCTTGAATTAGTTGTGGGATCTGGTTCCTGACCAGCGTGAAGTTGAAGTGTATCAAAATGGTAAGTTGACATGGTTTGTAGGGTTTATAGGAAATTAGAAGATGAAAATGATATTTCGTTAACTGATAGTAATAAACGAAAGACAACTCTTAGCAGAAGTTGCTAGAGAACCAAAATTCAAACTGTGGGAGGGATTCCTTTCCATATTTGAGATTTATAGTTCCGGATAAGTTTATCTTTACCGGCAGGACTTGGCACCTTGGACTTTCCAGGTTGCCAGAGGGTCTTCGAGCCTGTCTCTCGCCTCTTCTTTATAAATCCAGACACAAAAAATTGTGAAAGGATGCTTCAAAGAAAATGGAGTTTATTTGAATTTCAAAACAACCCCTGAAAAAAGATTACGAGTTTCTACCTGTAAGGATGCTTATTGCTTCTTTTATTTTTTGAAAATCAAAGCTTTCTATGACCCTGTCCATTTCTAATTTCAACTCTTCAAGGCCTAAATTACCAATACTTCCCTCATGGGTATGATTAATTTTGTTTTGGTCTACCTCGAAATTTCCCGCCTCAATCGCCAAACCTACTTCTCTATATGCATCTCGAAAGGGTACACCCTGAAGCACTAGCTCATTCACTTTTTCCACAGAAAAAAGATGTTGGTAGAAAGAGTCTTTCAGTATGTCCTTTTTGACGTTAATAGATTGGAGCATAAAAGTGCTCATGCTAATGCAATCTCTAAGATTTTCAATTCCCGGAAAAATTTCCTCCTTAAGCAATTGTAAATCTCTGTGATAACCGGTTGTGGTATTAGTTAGGATCAGGGAGACCGAGGTTGGAATGGCTTGAATCTGGTTTGTTTTTGCTCGGATTAACTCAAAAACATCAGGATTTTTCTTATGAGGCATTATGCTACTTCCCGTGGTCAATTCATCCGGGAAACTTATAAAGCCAAAATGTTGATTCATGTACCAACAGATATCAGAGGCAAGGCGATTTAGGGTCCCGGACAATCCTGCAAGAGCAAATGATAAGGTTCTTTCCATCTTACCTCGACTATTCTGGGCATTTATCACATTGAAATGAAGCTTTTCGAACCCTAAAAGTTCAGTGGTCATTTTTCTATTTAGGGGAAAGCTAGACCCATAGCCCGCAGCTGAGCCAAGAGGATTTTTGTTTGCAAGCTCGAAGGCCACCTTCATCAGGTTTAAATCTTCCACTAAGCCTTCTGCAAATGAAGAGAACCAAAGTCCAAATGAAGATGGCATTGCCAGTTGCGTATGAGTATAACCTGGCATAAGATCTCCCTTGTGCTTTTCAGCTAATTCTATCAAAAGCTCAAAAAGCTCTTCGGTTATTTTTACCAAGGATTCAATTCCATCCCGATAGTAAAGCTTAAGATCCACCAAAACCTGGTCATTTCGACTTCTTCCACTGTGAAGCTTTTTTCCAACTTCACCAAATCTCTCGGTAAGTAGAAATTCTACCCGTGAGTGTACATCTTCTACACCCTCGGGAAGTTCAAAATCTCCTTTATCAATTTCTGAAAGGATCTGCTTTAGCCCGGTTTGAAGTGTTTGATTCTCCTCTTTTGTCAATAGTCCAATAGATTCCAGCATCTTGGCATGAGCCATCGAACCAATCACATCATAAGCTGCGAGAAGGGCATCAAACTCCAAATCCCGGCCTACTGTAAATCGTTCTACTTCCTTAAGGCTTACTTTATCCTTTTGCCAAATTTTCATGATTGCGTATTTCTTAGTAGATCAATGTAAGTTTCCAAAACCCTCACATAATTTTTTATTCCCTCCTCTAATTCTTCAAGAAAAATGTACTCGTCCGAAGTGTGAGATCTTGCTGAGTCTCCAGGTCCCATTTTCACGGATGGATATGGAATTAATGCCTGATCTGAAAGGGTAGGGCTACCATACTTTTCAATTGTTAAATCGTCCAAAACCTTTTGCATCAAATGTCTTTCAGGAAGTTTTGAGGGCTGAAGTCGGATCGATCTTGGCTTAAGCTCGGCTTTCAAGATTTTTCTCAGTTCGTCTAGCGCCTCTTCCAAAGAGTATGCATCAGTCACTCGTACATCGATCGTGTATGTGCATGTATCCGGAACTACATTATGCTGGCTACCTGATTGGATGATGGTTGTGGTAGCTTTGGATTCTCCCAACAAAGGAGAGACACGCTTAAACTTAAAGTCCTTAAGTGTGATTAAATCCTCCAGGGCCTCATTAATAGCATTAATCCCCTCATCTCTAGCTGCGTGACCTGATTTACCACCAACTGTGGATTCAATCACCATCAGCCCTTTTTCAGCCACGGCTGCTTTATTCAGAGTGGGCTCGCCTACGATTGCCAAATCACATTTAGGCAATTTTTCAATAACCAAGCTTATTCCTCCAGCACCCGATATTTCTTCCTCGGCGCTAGCTACAAGGATCAAGTTGACTGGCAAATCTTTTTTATAGAAATAAAAAAAGGTTTGAATCAGACACACCAGAGCACCTCCGGCATCATTTGAGCCAAGCCCAAATAATTTTCCATCCTTAACTATTGGGTCGAACGGATCCAAGGTGTAACCAGAATTTGGTTTCACGGTGTCGTGATGGCTATTCAGCCAAATGCACGGTAAGGAAGGGTTGAAAACTTTGGGAAGGGCAATAACATTATTGCCTATTCTCTGGATTTGGACTCCTTTTTTATTGAACAAATCTTCAATTAAGTCTCCTGTTTTTGATTCTTCCCGGGAAAATGAAGGAGTCTTTATTAAACTTTTTAAAAGCTCAATAGCATCTTTTGAATAAGGTTCAAAGTCTTTCATCAGTACAAATCGTAGCGATGCTTTTCTATGATTGTACCTGAAAGCTTTCCTTTTGAAGCAAAAATCAGGTTCTCCGCTTTACCTATCCAAACGTGATTTACCCCTTTTTCTAAGGCGGCAAAAGCATTTTCCAGCTTTGGGATCATGCCTGAATGGATCACGTTTTCCTTTTTAAGTTCTTGATAAATATCCTCGTTTATTAGAGGAATAATCGAATTCTCGTTTTTCTCATCAATCAGAACACCTGCTTTATTGAAGCAGAAATACAAGTTTACCTCATGCGTAGTCGACAATGAAGTTGCAAGGCTTGACGCAATGCTATCAGCATTGGTGTTTAGTAGTTGACCATTTTTGTCATGAGTTAAAGCACAAACAATGGGTACCAGATCAAGCTCAAGTAGTTCGGAAATTAATTTGGTGTTTACCTCAACAATATCTCCAACGTAACCATAATCAATCTCTCTGATTGGTCTTTTTACAGATCGTATCAAGTTGCCATCAGCTCCAGTCAAGCCAATTGCATTTTGCTTGTATTTCTGAAGACTTGCAACCATATTTTTATTGATCAAACCAGCATAAACCATAGTGACAATATCTAGACTGTCCTTATCGGTTATCCGTCGACCATCCACCATTTCAGGCATTACACCAAGTGATTCCCCAAACCTTGAAGCCATTACCCCACCACCATGAACCAGTATTTTCTTTCCAGGAAATTTTGAAAATTGCTGAATAAATTCATTTAGCTTTTCTGGATAGTCAATGACATTTCCACCGATTTTAATGATACTTATTTTCATTTTTGACCAGTAGTTAAATCCAACATATGGCTTAGTACAGCTTGTGCAGAGAAAACCCGATTTGCGGCCTGTTCCTGTACCAGTGATCTGGGACCATCCAAAATTTCATCAGACAAAACCAAATTTCTTCGAACCGGTAGACAGTGCATTACCTTTGCGTTCTTTGCCTGGCTTAGGCTAGACTCCTTTAGCATCCAATTATCTCTAACAGGAGGCGTCTTTCCATAATTTCTAAAGGAAGACCAATTTTTAACATACACAAAATCAGCATCTTCTAGTGCTTTACTTTGATCATATTCTATGCTAGCGCCTTCAGTAAATTTTTCATCTAATTCATATCCTTCCGGGTGTGTAATGGTAAGGTCATGTTTCATTCCCAGTGTCCATTCGGCAAAGCTATTTGCCACGGCATGAGGAAGAGATTTGATATGAGGGGCCCAGGTAAGAACTACTTTTGGTTTCCTACCTTGAGGTAAATGCTGCTGGATGGTGATCTGATCTGCGAGGCTTTGCAAAGGATGTCTCAAGGCCGACTCTAAGCTTATGATTGGCTTTCCAGTCGCTGCAATAAACTTATTAAGAACCTTATCATTCATGTCTGCTTCCTTATCAGAAAGGGTAGGAAATGATCGAATGGCGAGAAAATCAAAGTAGCTTCCTAAAACACCTCCGGCATCTTTAATATGTTCCACGGTATTCCCATTCATTAGGGTTCCATCTTCCATTTCCAATGCCCAGGCCTCTTTATCCATGTTTAAAACAATGGACTCCATACCTAAATTCTCAGCTGCTATTTGAGTTGAAATTCTGGTTCTAAGTGAAGGGTTGAGGAAAATGCACCCCAATCTTTTTCCACGGCCCTTATGAAGATCATAGCGAGGGGAATTTTTATAGAAAATCCCTGATTCAATTAGCTTTTGAGCAATTTCAAAACCTGGGAACTCTGTAAAATGAAATGCAGATGCTGGATTATTCATCTGAGGACTAATAGGTTTGTTGAGAAAAGGTAGCGACCAAAGCCGCCTTAAACGAATTTAGGTCATTCCTTTGGATATTTAAAGCTGGTAACAATCGTAATGTCTCCTTTTTCGAGCTACTTCCAGTGAAAATATGGTGTTTCGTTAAAATTTCAGAACGAAGTTTTCCAATTTCTTCATGGAAATCAATCCCAATCATTAATCCTCTTCCTCTCGTTTCTTTTAGAAAATCAATTTCCTTAAGCTCTTTCATAAACCAATTACCAGTTTCCTCAGCTTTATTCATTAAATCTTCTGACTCTAGAACTTCCAAAACGGCAAGTGAAGCTGCACAAGCCAAATGATTACCTCCAAATGTAGTTCCCAATAGGCCATAACTGGCTTCAAATTCTGGCGAAATAAGAATACCGCCGATGGGAAAGCCATTACCCATTCCCTTTGCCATACTGATTAAATCAGGCTTAAGACCAGCGGTCCATTGATGCGCAAAGAATCTACCTGTTCGGCCAAAGCCTGCCTGTACCTCATCCAAAATTAGTTTAGCCCCATACTTTTTTGCTAATCCGGCAAGTCCAGTTAGAAATTCATCAGAGGCTATATTTATTCCACCTACTCCCTGAATAGCTTCAATAATAATTCCAGCTGTATTTCCTTTTTCCAATTCTGCTTCCACAGCTTCTAAATCTTCCCATGGCAGGATCACAAAATCTTCTCTTTGATTACATGGGGCCACGATTTTGGGATTGTCGGTGGCTGCTACAGCTGCTGAAGTGCGTCCGTGAAACCCTTTCTCAAAAGAAATTATCCCAGATTTACCAGTAGCAAAAGACGCCATTTTGATAGCATTTTCATTTGCTTCAGCACCTGAATTGCATAGGAAAAGGTTGTAATCCCCATAACCTGAAAGTTCACCAAGTTTTTTGGAAAGATCTTTTTGGATGGGAATCTGAACAGAATTAGAATAGAAAGCCAGTTGGTCTAATTGCTCTTTTATTCTATGAATGAAGTGGGGATGAGAATGCCCGATGGAAATGACTGCATGCCCTCCATAAAGATCGAGATATTCAGCACCATTTTCATCCCAAAGCTTTGAGCCTAAACCGGATTTAATGGTAACCGGCATTAATGGATAAACGTCAAATAAATTCATAATTCCGATTAAAATACGCTTGCTTTAAGCTTTAAACCCGCTTTTTGATCCAGACCAAAAGCAATATTAAAATTTTGAACAGCTTGTCCTGAAGCTCCTTTTAGAAGGTTATCAATGATAGAATAAATCACCAATTGACCTGAATCTTTTTGGAGGTGAATCAGGCATTTATTTGTATTGACAACTTGTTTCAAAGAAAGATCTTGCTCTGAAACGGTAGTGAAAGGGGACTTTTCATAGAATTTTGAATACATGGTTACTGCCTCTTCCAGGGTTCCTTCAAAGGGGAAATAACTAGTGATCCAAATGCCGCGGGTAAAGTTTCCTCGATAGGGTACAAAATGTAAGATTGGGTTGATTCCAGCGATCACCTGCTTAAATGACTGGCTGATCTCCTTCAGATGCTGATGATTGAAAAGCTTGTAAACGGAGAAGTTATTATTCCGATAGCTAAAATGGGAAGTTTCCGATAGCTTTTTTCCCGCTCCTGTGCTTCCCGTGATTCCGGAAATATGGATGGCCTCTTTTGCCCAGCCTTCCTTAATCGCTGGAAGCAGTCCGAGTTGGATTGCTGTTGCAAAACAACCGGGATTAGCAATCCTTTTTGATTCCTTAATTTTCTCAAAGTTTATTTCCGGTAAACCATAGACAAATCCTCCAGATTCATCTCTAAAATCAGTAGAAAGATCAATGATTACTACGTTTTCATCAATCGGATTTTCTTCTAGAAAAGCTTTGGTCTGACCATGGGGAAGACCTAAAAAAACTGCATCTAAGCCTTCTGTTTTAACCTCATTTGTAAAGGTAAGATCGCAATCTCCAATCAAGTCAGAGTGTACTTCATATACCTTTTTGCCAGCCTGACTATTACTATGGATATAGGTGATATCACAATCCGGATGATTAACAAGTAGTCGAATCAACTCTCCGCCCGTATAACCTGCAGCGCCAATTATTCCGGTTTTTATTTTACTCATGATCGCCGTTTATTTGATGATAGATAGCGGTTTGATTTCCTAAAATCCGAGTAAATCCCTTTACATCTTCCGCGGTGTATCCCTTATTCATTTCTCCATAACTCCCAAACTTGTTGGACATAAGGTCATGTTCAGATTCAATGCCAAGGAGAGAAAATTTGTAAGGTTGAAGCAAAACTCTGACTTTACCGCTAACCATTTTTTGGGTACTTTCCATAAACGCCTCCAAATCCCGCATGGTAGGATCCAAATAATGCCCCTCATGCAAGTGATTTCCATAAAATTCCGCAAGCTGATTTTTCCAAAAGCTTTGCCATTTGGTCAAAGTATGCTTTTCTAAAAGCTGATGTGCTTTTATCAGGATCAGGGGAGCGGCAGCTTCAAATCCAACCCTTCCTTTGATCCCAATAATAGTGTCACCCACATGGATATCCCGACCAATTCCAAATGGAGAGGAAAGTCTTTGAATTTCTAAAATTGCCTCAACGGAATTTTCAAAAGATTTCCCATTCACTGACTTTATTTCTCCCTTTTCAAATCCGAGTATAATTTCTTCTGGGTCAGATTTGCTTTTTTGTGTTGGCCATGCCTCTTCTGGTAAATTATCCCAGGAATTCAGAGTCTCTTTACCACCTACTGAAGTACCCCAAATTCCCTGATTTATAGAGTAGGCTGCTTTTTCGAAATTCATCGAAACTCCATGTTTCTTTAAATATTCTATTTCTTGCTGTCTGCTAAGCTTATTGTCACGAATAGGAGTAATGATTTCAATGTCTGGGATTAATGTTTGAAAAATCATATCAAAACGAACCTGATCATTTCCGGCACCAGTCGAACCATGCGCGACAGATTTTGCGCCAATGGATTTGGCATATTCTGCTAAGCTTTTAGCCTGTAGGATGCGCTCAGCAGACACCGATAGGGGATAGGTTTGATTTTTCAGGACATTGCCAAAAATGAGATACTTGATAACTTCCTCATAATATTTATCTACCACATCCAGAATAGTGAATGAGGCAATTCCAAGGCTTTGGGCTCTAGCCTCAGTTTCTTCAAGCTCTTTCTCAGAAAATCCACCAGTATTCACCAAAACTGCATGAACTTCATAACCCAAATCTTTGGATAAGTGTAAGGCACCATAAGTGGTATCAAGCCCTCCGCTGTATGCAAGTACTATTTTTTTGTTGATGCTCATTTTAATTTTAGAATACTTTTAGATTTGACTTTTTAATTTTTAGGAACATTGATTTCTTCAATCTCACCCATCGACCAAATAAGCTGACTTTATTTTTGAAATTTTCTCTTAGGGCAATGTCTTCCAGGTCCTCCGGCTTAGCATGAGGATCAAAAAGCATAGCCGTGCAAATGCAATTTTCACGATTTTTTGATTTTAGGATTTCATAATTCACACAACTTTGGCAACCGTTCCAAAACTGTTCATCATCCGTAAGATCAGAATAGGACACAGGAACGTAACCTAGCCTTGAATTTATTTTCATTACGGCAGGTCCTGTGGTGAGACCAAAAATTTTACTGTTTGGGTATTTTTTCCGGGAAAGTTGAAAAACCTCTCTCTTTATTCTTTTTGCCAGACCAAATTTTCGAAACTGTGGAGCTACGATTAGTCCTGAATTTGCCACGTATTTACCATGGCTCCAGGCTTCAATGTAACAAAACCCGGCCCATTCTCCTTCATCAGTCAAGGCGATAATCGCCTTCCCTTCCCTAATTTTTTGGACAATATATTCTGGTGAACGTTTGGCAATTCCGGTACCTCTCGCTTTTGCAGATTCGGCCATTTCATTGGTTATAGCCTTTGCAAAGCCTTCATGGCTAGAGTCACATACTGAAATTTTAAATATAGGAGTATTCATAAATCACGAAAGATTTTCGTGGGAGATATTTTAAAGAAAGCGGGGTAAGGTCAATCACGTAGATCAACAAGAGTAAAATAAAGGGTCAGACCCTCCTAAAAAATCTCCTAAGGCTGGACACAGCAATGTAGCTAACATGTCTTAGTGGACGTGTTTTTGGAAATGCAGCTATGTTGTTTGCCTTTTTCATCGATTGACAATACAAATCTTATTGATTAGTGATTGGAATGCAAGAATTATTACGAAAATTTCAAGGTATGAGTAGTTTACTTACTAAACCTTTTAAAGAATAAAAGTAAGAATGAAAACAATTACAAGGAGAATGGCTACCCATGCAATCCAAGGAGACCTTTTAGGAAACTCATATTTGCAGATGGGACAGATTTCTGCTTTTTCATCTATTTCCATTGCACAGGAGGGGCATTCTTTTGTTTTCAAATTAAGGTGAACTTTTGAATTGAAATTTGACTTTGAAGTAAATAACTAATTTTACTATGAAAATTGAAATCTGGTCTGATGTAGTTTGTCCATTCTGCTACATAGGAAAAAGAAAGCTCGAGAAATCCATTGCTAAAATGCCATTCAAAGACTCGGTAGAAATTGAATGGAAAAGTTTCATGCTGAATCCAAATGCCAGAACCCAACCAGAAATTAACTCCCAAGAGTATTTGGCGAAATCAAAAGGTTGGACCTTAGAGCAAACAAAACAGATTTCGAATCAAGTAACAACGATGGCCGCCGAGGAAGGACTAGAGTATCACTTAGATAAAACCGTAGTGGCTAATTCCATTAACTCTCATCGGTTGCTTCATCTTGCCAAATCAAAATCATTGGGTTCAGAAATGAAAGAAAGGCTTTTAAAGGCCTACTTCACAGAAGGCTTAAATATTGATGATGAAGAAACTTTAGTAAAACTAGGTGAGGAAGTAGGTTTAAAAGATTCGGAGGTACGAGAAGTACTCGAAAATTCTTTATTCCAAATTGAAATTGAAAATGATTTTCGTGAATCCAGGGAAATAGGTGTTCAAGGTGTCCCGTTTTTCGTGATTAATAGAAAATACGGGATATCAGGAGCTCAACCTGATGTGGTTTTTGATGAATCCCTAAAAAAGGCCTGGGAAGAAAGTCAAGGTTAAAATGTATTCCAGATTAAATTTTTTTAAATGTCGGCTTTCACTGTTACAGTTAAATTCACGGTAACACCGATATCAAAGCTCACTGGATTCCTGTCAATTACACAGATATAGGAAATGCCTAATCCAGAAGCGGGATTTACCAGGGCTGATTCAATTGGAGCGAAATTTCCCAGTAATTGAAAAGATTCATTCCTGAAATCAGCATCCGCTATTCTAGTACCTGAATCGACGAATGGGTAAACCTCTGTGGTTGATGTGAGTGCTTCTCGAATTATCATTTGCCCATCCAGTAGAAATGCTTCCTCATCTCCCTCAAAATTCTTGTAAGAATAAATCACCCGATCGATGGTTACTTTTGTGATTTCTGCACCTTCATCTAGTAATTCCTTGACCTCCGGGTCTCCAGCTATTGAATAAAAACCTATTTGAGATTCAACCGTGATATTGTCATTAGGGTTACTGACTGCTGATTCTTTTAAAATGGCTATGTCCCCGTCAAAAGTTAATGGGATTTCTACTTCGCTCAATTCTTCCAGAAGATCGCATCCAGAGAGGAAAGGCATTATGATGGCGATAAAGAGGATTGAAACAGGTTTTCTCATGAGAAAGAATAACTATGATTTCGGTTGTATTTTCAATTTAATCAAAATTTTATTACGAATAAAATTGAAAATATAGTATATTTTATTTCGAAAAACCGATTAGCATGAAGAAGATTTTAGTCCTGTTTTTTTTGTTACTTCCTTTTATAACTTTTGGTCAAACCTTTTTTTTAGATGACATTGTTCAAAATTCATCTGGAGAAACTTTGGTCAGCTATCGTGCAGATGAAAATGGAGGTAGAGCTGATTTTAAGTATAATCATAGATCAGGATGCCTTAGTAATTATAGCATCGTTTGGACCTTTTCGAAAAGTTTAAATGAAATACGGGCTGGCGAATCATTTAATGTCAACTTGAAATGCGACCCCTGTAATAGTGCTTGTGGATACAAATGGCGTATTGCGTCAGTTAGTGGGGCAAATAATATTTTATCTGTCCCGGGGTTTCCGGGATTTGTTTATAATGAGAATATCAGAGAGGCCGGAACTTCGCAACCTTACGGTGGTATTTATGATTATTATGATGAGCCACAATTATCAAATACCTATACCCTTGAATTTTCAGGCAATAAGCAGGTTCCTTATCAAGCCTTTGCTATAAATATAGCTCAAGACGCCATTGTTTATGTTTTCGGTCAAAACGGTTCTAGTCAACCTGCGAGTACAGGGAATTGTCATTCGCTTTTTGGACTGGGTAGGCTTGTAAGTAACCTGGAAGTTGGTTCATATGAAGGCTATCCCAATGATTGGATGATTCAAACTGTCGATTATGCACTTGACCATGTGAGAGCTGTAGGATGCGTGGATGCAACCTTCCTTTCAAATCTGAAATCAAGGCTTTCAAATAGTTCTGACACGAGGACTTTTTATGAGGAAATTCGAAATTATAATATAGGACTAGAGTCCGAAATCAAAACTTCGTGTGCACATTGTGGTAACTGCAATTAGACTGAGTTCTTATCACCAAACTCCCCGAACCTTCATTTCAATGGTATAAACAGCGTCTTTTGCAGTGATGAAAAGGGTTTTTCTATCTAAGGCACCAAAGACCACATTAGCTGT
This sequence comes from Algoriphagus sediminis, assembly GCF_030403435.1. Classification (GTDB taxonomy): domain Bacteria; phylum Bacteroidota; class Bacteroidia; order Cytophagales; family Cyclobacteriaceae; genus Algoriphagus; species Algoriphagus sediminis. The sequence goes on along the minus strand of NZ_JAUEPH010000004.1, from coordinate 145,614 downwards.
CCAGTCGGAGGGCACATTGATTTTACCCACTTTTTCGCCTTTTCTGTTAAAAATGGTCACTCCATCTCCAGTAAGATAGAGGTTTCCTCTTTCATCTAGGGTCATCCCGTCAGATCCCATCTCACAGAAAAGCTCTTTATTTAGCAAATATCCATCTTCCCGTATGTCGTATTTATAAGTTTTTCCAGCACCAATATCTGCCACATATAATGTTTTGCTATCCGGAGTTCCAACTATGCCATTTGGCTTCTCGAGAGTTTCATCCACTCTAAATAGCTGCGCTCCGTCATCGGATAGGAAATAGACATGTTGTCCATCTTGTAGCATTTCTTTTGATCTTTCCCAGTATGGCCTGGCATATAAAGGGTCAGTAAAATAAATTCCTCCAGACGGCTTTACCCAAACGTCGTTCGGTCCATTAAGGGGCTCACCCTTGAAGGATTTTACCAGGACTTTTTCTTTTTCTCCTGTACGGCTGATTTGCCAAATTTCATTATCTGCATCTGCCGCAGCTATTAAGGTGCCGTCCAGTTTGAAGTAAAGGCCATTTGCTCTGCCGGTGTTCTCCATGAATAAACTAACCTCATTCGGTCCAGCAGCCCATTTATAAATTTTATCGTTTGGTTGGTCTGTGAAGAAAATGTCGCCCATCCTATTTACTGCGGGACCCTCTGTGAAGGAAAAGCCATCGGCCACTTTCACGAGCTCGGCATTCTTTGCGACAATGCCTTTAGCTCCTTCTACTTGTGAAAAAACCTGTGTGGCTACCAGAGCCAAAAATGATAGAATTGAAGTAAATTTTTTGATCATCTTATTTTCTGTTCATTGCAAAAATCAATAATTCCAAATCTGGGCTGTAAGCCATACGAGTTATATTTTGATGCGTCGCTGAAGAAATGGTACCCAAGGAAATCCAATCTTCTTTCTTAATGTTTCGCAGGAAAATCTCATTATCTAGTGCCATTAAAATAGTATTTTTATCTAGCCAAATAAAGTCTTGAGAGCCTGGAAGTCCATGAAAACTTTGTGTCATTTCCCTTTTCTCTAAATCATATAACATAAACCCCAAAGCTTGCCCTTCCTTATCCTCTCTAGAATTATTTACGGATAAATATCCGATTTCTGAAGACATTGGTCGTGTTTTAATGGAGCGACCGATGTTTGAATCCAAGGTCCAAATATCATCCCTTCCATTGGCATAAACGAGCTGATTGGGTTCCCCAAGAAGGAACATGGCCGCCTTATTATTGTACCAGTCGTAATACCCAACTGGCTCTATATCATCATAAAGTAGCTCCGCAGGTTCGAAATTGGTTGGGTAAAGCCAAAGCTTTTGAGTGCCATCTTCTTCCAATACTACGGCCGAAATATACTGTCCACAGTCTGTAATAGTTGGAGAGAATTCACCTCGATCAGCAGTTTTACTTAGGTTAGTAAATTTCTTGCTTTCAAAATTATAGACGATAATATCATGGTTTCCTGTGTCATCAGCCGCTGAAAAAACCATTTGATATTCATTGATAAAGTTTGGCTGAGAGTCATACTCCCTTCTATCGGTAAGTTGGTCCAGAGATGGTAAGTCCAGCGCCAGGTTTTTCCCTTTACCAGTGGTACTTATGCTAAATAAATCCGGACCACTTTGAGAAAACGCCGAAGTTGAAAATAATACGGTAAGTAAAATGATAACTGAAAAAGAACTGGGTAAAACCTTTTTCGCTTGCCAAATGATGTATTTCATTTAATTTTTAAATCTATCAACCAAATTACAAATTCAAGGTTACAAAGAAATGAATAAGCTTCGCCTTTACACAGACGACAACCTGAATTCTTTGAGAAAGCGTCAAGATGTATTAGCCGACCCTGTAGCAGGCATACTAGTTAACCGACCTGATTTATGTGAGCAGATCAATTCATGGCAAGTGATTCCCGAAGTTTATCCCTCAGACCTTCCATCTGATGTAGCCGCTTATTTTGATTTTTTTAAAGCCAAGGAGGCTAAAGCACCACTAGAGACTCTTCAAAAAGGGCAGGAGTTCTTTTCGCAAAAGGGTGACTTATACCTTGCCATGCTCGGATTTTATTCTTTGCCATACTGCTATGCTTTTGCAGATGGGGCTCAGGTTTTAATTCGATCGAAAAGGATTATAGAAAATATCGGTGAAAGGCTAGGAGAGACTGGCTCATTTTTGCTTTCGCTTTTTAAGTCTGGAGCTTTTTATGAGAATAGTGAAGCCTATTTGGTTTGTGCTAAAGTCAGACTCGTCCACGCCTTTAGCAGATATTTCATAAAAATCCATTCAAAGGATTGGAATGAAGATTTAGGCGAGCCTATAAATCAAGAAGATTTAATCGGGACAAATTTGGCCTTCAGCCTTATGGTTCTGAGGGGGATGAGAAAGCTAAACCAAGAAGCAAGTCCAATTGAGACAATACAGATTCTAAATTATTGGTCTTGGATTGGTGATTTGCTTGGTTTGAATATTGGTTATTGGCCTGAAACGCCTAAAGAATCATTTGAATTAGAGAAACTTATTCGTAAAAGACATCTCAAATTTTCTGAGGCAGGTGAGAGGCTCACTAGGGCCCTCATTTCTTTTTATCAAGAGACCATACCTGAACCTTTGCTAGCGAAAGAAGCAGAAAGTATAATTTCATTTTTCATTGGGGAGGAGGCCTCCAAAGCTGTAGGAATCAAACAGAGGATTTCAATAGATGGAAATATCCTTGGGCTCTTCCTTAAGATCATGGGACTACGATCTTTTGGAGCTGGAAAAAGCTACAAAGGAATAGAATCTGAGTTCAAAAAGAATCAAATCGAGCAGTTCGGTACTGTCCTTCAAGTGAGTCTTCCTGTAATTATGCGTTCATAATCGAACAGTTTTTTGTACGTTTACCAAACAAGAAATAATTAAAATCTCTTAAATTTCAGCTTTTAGGCATTTTTTGGCATATGGCATTCTTTTGGCATTTTAAAGAGCAATGAACGGGATTATCCAACGACTCAGACAATTACCAATTGAATTGATTTTCTGGGTGGCAAGCATTATCGCTATTCTTTTAATCGACCCTGATTCTAGTGCACACTTTTCATTGTGTCCGCTGGATAATCTGGGGATAGAATGGTGTCCGGGTTGTGGATTAGGACGATCAATGAACCTTCTGGCTAGAGGGCGCTTTGCAGAATCCTGGGCTATGCATCCAATAGGCTTGCTAGCTTATGTGGTAATCCTTTCTAGAATTTGGCAACTAATTAAAAACCTTAAACAAACACACAATTATGGCTAATGTATTAAGACATCTTCCGGAATTGGAAGGAATGGAACTGGGATATGTCCAGGGACTTATGAAAGGGATGAGTGAAGATCAGGCTTCGCTATTTGCTCAAGTTTATCGGGCAAAAAGAAAGGATGCCCAGATGATTCTGATTCTGACCTTGATCGGTTTCTTCGGTTTTGCCGGATTGCATCGATTCATACTTGGTCAGATAGGTTTGGGTATTTTATACTTCCTGACTGTGGGACTTTGTTTTATCGGTACCATTGTGGACTTGGTAAATTATAAGAGTCTTGCTTATGAGTATAATGTCAGGGTGGCAAATGAAACCATCAATTTACTTCAAATGAGCTTCCCGAATGACGAAGCTACCACAACGACAGAGAGCTAAGACCCAGCACTCAAACTAAACCAACAAGGCCGATTGAATCAATCGGCCTTTATTTTTACCAATCATCTGAATCCAGTTTTTGATTCTTTTCAATAAATGGTTCAAAAATGTCATTTGCGTTTTCATTTACCGAAAGATGAAAGGAGCATAGCTGCTTATATAGCTCTTCATAAATTTCAAATTTTGCTTCAGCAATATGAAATGGAATTTTGTAAATACTCTTTGATTTGGAATCAAATGGAGGAGGAATTTCTGAATCGAAAAGTAAAGGGAATAAGGTTTTGGAGCAGCTTAGGGCCCAGCGCTCGATAGGATGTTCATTATACGAATTAAGCCTCTTATTAATTTCTAAAAAGAATCTCTCTGTTTCAGAAAGACGGATTCTGGATCCCAGCCTTGACTTTCCTTTGGTTTTTAGATGTTTGACCTGGCTTTTTCCCTGCTTTTTCCTGACCATGTATGCTCTAAAAACCTTATGGTCGATAAGTTCTGAGTTATGAAAAAGACATAAAAAAGCCTGTCCGGCCTTTATCACGCAAATGGGTAAAAAAAAGTCTTCTTTTTCCTTCAAAGAATAGTTTTGACCAACTGTCTGGTCAATGGGGAGAAAAATTTTAGCAATGGATTGTTGGTCAGAAATAATTTCAAAATGGTGCCTCTTGTAATCAAAATTTACGTCAAAGTTTTCTTCTTTGGCGAAGTTCATGATTTCATCAAACTGATTTCTGAATATTTTTCTGAGGTTGCCAGTTCTTACCATTCCAGATTTTAAACCGATATATTTGCTAAAAATAGACTAAAAGCCATGGATGAGAAAACTCAGTTCCTATTAAACCGAATGATTCACCCTGAAGAGAAGGAGGCCTACAGATTTGCTGATCAATTAGGAGAAATTCTTACCGAGGAATCTGCTCAGGCCATGATCGATTTGATTAAAGGGGATGACTGGGAAAAGGGTTACTTGGCATCAAGGGCCATGTCACAAAGCAACTATTCTCAGGCAGGGCTCAATGCTACTATCGATGCAATTTTTGATAAAAAGAATAAGAGTATTCAAGGAGCTTTCACTCAGATTTTAGAGAGATATGAGCTTGAAGATAAATTCGTTGATATTCTTAGAATTTACCTCTTTGGAAACTTTAAGGCTTCTCAGCTTGCAGAGACTTACTTAAATGAAGTAGAATTTGACATAAGTCCCAGAACTATCCGGAAGGCCGAAAAGCATTGGAAGCATTATTTACACAATCCCGAGGATGAGGGAAGTGTAGAAATCAAAAAAAGATTTGTAGAGCCTATGTTACAGGAAATCAAGGATTTATTTTTTGACTAATATGCAACAAATACAATTTTTTACTGTTATAATGATATGCATCAGGAGGACTTATTGCGGAGGCAAAGTAGTTTTTTCCAAGATTTTGGATTCTCACTTGACCCTGCCCAAAATGTTTTTAAAAAGTCCTTTTATCAGGGTACTCAATTAATCTTTATTCATTTTCAGCCTTATCCAGATGGTGCCTATCTTGAGTATAATCTGGGTATCAGAATAGATCAAGTGGAATATTTGATCCATCAATTTTTACCTTCTTTACAAGGTCAGTCTGATAATTCTGTCACTTTGGTGCAAACATTAGACAAAATAGGTAGAGAACTCCCAAAGCGTTTTTTCATTGAAAATTCCGCAAGCTTGTCTAGTACTCTCATGAACGTTGAGAAATTTTTTGTGAGTTATGGTTTTAATTGGCTAGATGAGATGAGTGACCCGGTGAATCTTGAAGCCGCTTTTGCCACGCGAAAGGATAAAAAATTTAAGACTCAAAACTTCATTTATAATGCTTTCCGTGGAACAGCTTTGAGTAAAATTTACAAACCGGAAGATTATCCCCAGCTTCGGCAAACTTATTTGAGCATGGTTCAAAAAAGCAGTACGACTCCCTTCACTATCGCATCTTATTTGAAGTTTTTAAATTATTTGGACGAGGAATTCTCCCTTTAGCGTTTTCTTTTTACTCCCCTTACCGCAGTAGCATTTAGAGGATCCTCTGGCCATTCATGTTTTGGATATCTTCTTTTTAGCTCCTTTCGTACCTCAAAGTAGCCTGAAGCCCAAAACGATTCAAGGTCCTTTGTAAGCTGCACAGGTTTAAAACCTGGTGATAAAAGCTCTACAAGTATTTTCTCCTTCCCATTATTTACACTTGGTGTTTCAGTCATACCAAAAATTTCCTGCAGCCTAACTGATAGCAGAGGAGAGGATCCATCCGCATGGTATCTTAGCATAATTCGGCTTGAGCTAGGGACTTCCAAATGACTTGGAGCTAATTCACTAAGCTTTTTCTGTAATGGGTAGTCCAAAGTATGAAAAAGAATTTCCTCCAGGTTTAAATCAAAAAGATCATTTTCATTCTTGACCTCATTCAAATAGCTTTCCAGCCAAATGGAAGGGTCATTTAAAAGTGCTTCCTGTGACCAATCTGGCCAAGTCTCATCTGGGTTCCAAAGTTTTAAAGATTGGGTTCTGTTGAGTAATTGAATAGAGCTCTCATCCCAGTTCAGTATAAACTTACCTTCCGAAGGCAAAGCCTCAAGGATTACTTTTTTTATCTGCTTTTGATCAATGTCTTTAATGGGCCTTTTGCCTAGAATAATTGCTCCAATTCTGATCTCCGTTTCTGCGATTAAGCCGCCGTCTTTTCTATCCCATTTGATTACCTCCTTCATTTTGAGAAGTGGCTTTAAATCCTTGGGATCAACTGGAGAAGCCAGCCAAATCTTTCCCATACCATCCCTTGCATCCACATGAGCTACGGCTAGCCATGAATCATCTGCTAAATCATCCTTATAGCTCATCTGGGCTATATTTCCATTAGCAAGCTGGAATTGGGCATTATTACCTCTTCGGGCTGATGCAATTCTTTCAGGAAATGCATGGGCTAAAAGAAGACCCGTTTGAAATGAATCCACAATAGAGTTTTCAACATCAGTACTCATCATTTGCCTGTAGATATTTGCCACCTGATCTATCCGCTTTAGTCTGCTGGAACCTACACCTTCCTTTCTCCATCTTCTCAAAGCTTCAATCCTCAGGTTTATATCTACACCAGCCTCAGGTCCAAGTGGATCTCTTTCCTCCAATAATGCCGCTAGATCCGTAGCCAATGGAAGCTCATCAATTTTCTTTGCTTCCAGCAGTAGATGGGCGATCCTTGGATGACATGGAAGCTTCTGAATTTCTTTTCCATGTTCAGTTAATTTATTGTCAGATATTGCTCCTAAATCTTCTAGGGTGGAGTAGGCCGAATAGATATTGGGCTTAGGTGGTAAATCTAACCAGGACATGTCGAAAATATCTTCCTTACCCCAGGAAACCATATCTAAGACCATTGGGGTAAGATCGGCCTCGAGTAATTCAGGTGTTCTGAATTCTTGAAGATTTGCATGAGTTGCTTTCGTCCAAAGCCTAAATGCCTTTCCTGATTCTAACCGACCTGCTCTACCAGATCTTTGATCAGCTGAATCCTGGGAAATCCTTTGAAGAACCAGGCGAGATAATCCCGTTTTAGGATCAAATTTCGAAGTCTTCGAATAACCCGAATCTACCACAACCCGTACTCCCTCGATAGTGAGTGAGGTCTCTGCAATATCAGTAGAAAGTACAATTTTACGCTTTCCATTTGTATCGGGTAGTATTGCCTTTTGCTGGGCAGAAAAGGGAAGTGAACCATAAAGAGGACAAATATTAAAATCCGGTAAACTGGCTTTTAATTGCTTTTCAGCTTTTTTTATTTCGCCCTGTCCGGGCAAAAAAACGAGTACGTCACCTTGGGTAGTTTTGACAATTTTACTCACCTGTCGTGCGGTGTCTCCTCCCAGATCATAGCTATCAATTTCACCTAAATAGTCAATTTCTACTGGAAACTGTCGTCCTTTACTTTCAATCACTTTGGCACTCAACATCTGCGATAGTGAGCGGGTGTCAATAGTGGCGGACATCAGAAGAATCCTTAAATCCGGTCTGAGAATTTCCTGAATTTCCCTACTCAGAGCCAGGCCAACTTCAGAATGCAGATTGCGCTCATGAAATTCATCAAATATCAAAAGCCCTACATTTTCGAGGGCATTGTCAGAATGAATCATTCTGGTTAGAATACCCTCTGTAATAACCTCTATTTTGGTTTCATCTGTGGCTTTTTGATCAAATCTTATTCGGTATCCGACTTCTTTCCCCACTTGAGTTCCGGTCATCTCTGCCATTCTGCTGGCAATACTTTTTGCAGCCAATCTTCTTGGCTCAAGCATAAGAATCTTTTTTCCTTTTAGCCAAGATTCATTTGCCAAAACGATTGGTATAAGGGTGCTTTTTCCAGCACCTGGAGGAGCTTTTACTATAGCCGTGTTGTCTTTTTCAAGAACTTCTTTAAGCTCCTGAACGATTTCTGAAGCAGGTAAATCAAAAGATGATAGATCAAATGACTTGAAAAATGACATAGTTACAAATATTGACTGGTGGCAGCATATAAAAAAAGCCGTAAGTCGAAAACCTACGGCTTTTGGTCAAATTTAATTATTTCAGTTAGACAGTTTCGCAGAAGCCTTGCCGTACTCCCATCGGATTTCGAAGCTATCATCCTTCACCTCATACACAAGTCTTTCTTCCATGGTAGAAGTCTGCTGAGAAGGTACATTTACTCTGAGCACATCTTTTGAAGAGTCGTAATTGAAGGCTCCCCACTGTTCAGCTTCAGAATTGAAAATCAGAGTGGATTCATACTCATTAGGAATGATGAAGAAAGAGTAAGTACCAGCTGGTAACTTTTGTCCTTCCACCATAATGTCCTCTGAAGTAGTGAATTTAGTGGCTTCATTTGCACCTGCTCTCCAAACCTGGCCAAGTGGTACCAAATCTCCCCAAATCATTCTGCCTTTTACGGCAGGAGAGGAGTAGTTGATTGTAATCTCAGCACTTCCTACAGTTCCTTCTGCAGTCATAGCAGGACTAGCTTTTTCTTGTGCCAAAGCTGAAACAGCAAAGCATCCCATTATGGCAAATGTGAATAGTAACTTTTTTAAGTTCATGATGAATAGTATTTGTGGTTGTTTTAAAATTATAGATAAATATGAGTTAATTCTTCCAATTAGCAAACAAGGATATGTTTAGACCGCGACCCAAGCTTGCTTTTTATTACTCTCTACTATTCTATCCCCAATGATCAATTCCCTTAAGCCACTTTCAAAGGTGGGGAATAGTGGATCCTTTGGCTGTGATCCCTCTCTAACTGCAGCATACACTTCTTTAAAGAGTTGTTTTGAAGTATCTGGGAAACCCTCTTGATGACCTCCGGGAAAGCTCACTAATGCAGTAGCCTCCTGATCCAAAAGTCCTGGATCTTTCATAAGAACAGCATTTGCTGAGTCCCTATTTCCTATCCAAAGTTCATTTGGTCTTTCAGTATTGAATTCGAAATTTGCTTTAGATCCAGCGATTTCGATATTTAAACGATTCTTCCTACCCGCATTGACCTGACTTACCGTGATGGAACCGGTATTTCCATTGTCAAATTTTAATAAGACTGTAGCATAATCCTCTGAGGTCACCGGATATTCTTTATAGTCAGATGGATCAAGAGCTTTTCCTGAAAAAGTCTCTATGGCCTTTAATGGTTTTAGTCTGGTCTTATGGACAGTGGAGAAGTTGGCCATCACATCAGTTACCTTCAGACCTGTAATGTATTCAGTCATATCTAAAAGGTGTGAACCTATATCAGCAATGGCTCTGGAGTCACCTGACTGATCAGGTTCAAGTCTCCAATTATAATCTGTTTTGTGAAATAGCCAATCCTGTAAATATGATCCCATCACAGCATAAACTTCACCAAGCTCTCCTTTCAGCCTCATGGTTCGCATTTGACGTACCATGGGATAGTATCTTAGATTGAAGTGAACTGCATTCACAAGACCTTTTTCTTTTGCCAGATCTACTAGTTCTTTGGCCTCCTCAGTTGAAACCGCCAATGGCTTTTCACAAATCACATGCTTACCCGCCAAAAGACAGGCTTTAGTTTGAGGAAAATGAAGAAAGTTTGGAGTACAGATATGAACCACATCTATACTGTCATCCTCAAGCATGGCTTCAAAGGTGTAAGCATTTGGGATTCCAAGTTCTTTTGCTTTTTGATCAGCAACTTCCTGGTTAACCTCTACTAAGGCCGTGACCAGGATATTGGGCAATCTTCTCAGTGCTTCCAAGTGAGCAGGCCCAATGAATCCGGTTCCTACAATGGCAGCATTAATGGTTTGAGACATGTTATTTTAGGTTTTTGGTTAAAAATGAAGGCTTAAAATAGGGAATTTGATGGACAAAATCAGAACTGAAAAATGAAGTATTGCCCTAAAAATTTTAATTCTCCCACCAAGGATTATTTCGAGTATCGATATTATCGAGATAAATGAATTCCCCAATTTCTGGTATTGATAATGGTAAACCCAGTTCTTCAGCCTTTTTAGAAACCCTGACCACAGGGTCCGTCCAGCTATGAAGGGCTAAAGTAAATGCACCCCAATGAATGGGCATTCCTACTTTGGCTTCCAGATCCAATCCAGCCATAGCAGTCTCCTCCGGCGACATGTGAATATCCTTCCAGCGCTCATTGTACTGACCGCATTCCAGCATAGCAAAGTCAAAAGGCCCGTATTTATCACCTATTTCTTTGAAATGTGGACCATATCCTCCATCTCCTGAGAAGTAAAGTTTACGGGTTTTATTCTGGATAATCCAGGAACCCCAAAGGGTAGCAAACCTATCACCTATGCCTCTTCCAGAAAAGTGTCTTGCAGGGGCGAAAATGAATTCAATTTGCTCAAAGTCCTTTTCCTCCCACCATTCGAACTCATGAATTTTTTCATCCGGAATTCCCCATTTTTTAAAATGAGCTCCAACACCCAATGGAACAAAATATTTTTTGGTTTTCTCTTTTAGCTTTGAAATGCTTCCATAATCCAAGTGGTCATAATGATCATGGGAGATAATAATCAGATCGATTTCAGGTAATTGCTCAATTTCAATAGGAAGCTGCTCGCTATACCTAGGATTACCTAATATCGGAATAGGGGAAGGAACTTTGCCTAGCATAGGATCAATAAGGATGTTTTTCCCATCCAGCTGGAGTAAAAAGGCCGAATGACCAAACCAAACAAGACGGTCTTTGGCAGAAGCCATTACCAAGTCAAGAGAATCAACCTCGTTCACGGGAATTTCGAAATCAGGCTTTCTTTCAGGGGCATCTCTAAAAAATTCTGGAAGTAATTTCAATCCCTTCACGAAATCCATTGACATGTCCGTGGAAATCAAGTTTGAAAACTTCCCCTCCTCATAGTATGAAAGCTTTCCATATTCAGCTTTATCTTCTTTTGTGGGACTTCCTCCAAACTGCGGACTCAGAGAAATAAATAGGTATCCGAGAATAATAATCAGAAGAGCTAGCGAGATGATGGTGCCCATAATGTATTTGAGGAGAATCAGGACTGATTTAAACATGAGATAAAGTAAGCACTAAGTATTTCTTAAGAAATTCACTAGAACGGTAAATTATTAACTGCTGTCTAATCACCAGTCGGGACCAATAAGTTTCAAGGCTTCACCTTTCTCGTCAAAATAAATGTCAATATTCATTTTATCCGAGTCATGGTCATCGATATTCCAGCAAAGGTTAAAATAAGCTACCTTGAAGTTAACATTGAGAAGACCTTTTTCTTCAGTTCCTGGCGCTTTGATGGAAGTAATGGATAGATTTTCTACAGTCGCTCCCTCTCCTCTATAGTAATAAGACAAGAAGGTTTCCAGTTCACCGATTTTCTCTTCTAAAAAGCTCTTTAAGTTTTCTAGATCAGCGCGTCTGAAATTCTTGAAGTTCCAATGATGCTGCATAAAAAAAGGATAGCCAAATGGCTATCCTACCAAAATTTCATCTGCTTGTTTAGCCTTTGTGAAAGGTTGGTTGTAAAACCTTGTTCCAGTGGCCTTATAAAGGGCATTGGCTAAAGCACCAATCACAGGTGGGAGAGAGGGTTCTCCTAAGCCCGTTGGATGGATATCATTTTCAACAAAGAATGCTTCTATCTCCGGGGTCTGAACATTACGGATTAAATCATATTGGTGGAAATTCTCCTGCTCCGGTTTACCATCCTTAAAGGTAAGTTGGCTATACATGGCATGTCCAATCCCATCAATTATACCACCTTCAATCTGATTGATTGCACCTTCCTTATTTACAACGATACCACAATCGACCGCACACCAAACCTTTTGAACCACTGGTTCATTATTTTTCATAACCACATCTACAACTTGGGCAACGTACGAATTGTGACAATAATAAGCGGCAACACCCCTAGATACACCTGGCATGTCTTGTCCCCAATTGGCTTTTTCTTTCACCAGTTTGAGCACTCCAGCATATCTTGCAGCATCGTAATCGTTGTTTTCTCCAACGGGGTTGTTTATTGCCCTATCGAATAGCTCAAGCCTGAAATCGATTGGATCTTTGCCAGAGGCTTCAGCTACCTCATCGATGAATGACTGCTCGGCTCCCGCTATGAAATTTGATCGTGGTGCTCTCCATGCACCAGTAGAAATATTCGTATCGATATTGACTCCTTCTCCTTTATAATTATCCACCGTTCCTGCTGGGAATCTATCAGGGAAAAGAGGGCTTCCAGGAATTCCAGCAGCTTTTGCCTTGAAGGCAACCAGATTATTATTCTCATCTAATCCTGCTGTATACTTCACTCGGTAAGCAGGTCGATAAGTTCCTTGAGTCATATCATCCTCACGGGTATAAATCAGTTTCACAGGCTTGCCTACTTTCTTCGAAATCAATGTTGCCTCCAGTCCAAAATTTCCATAAAGCCTTCGGCCAAAGCCTCCTCCCATGCGAGTCATAGCAATGGTGACTTGATCTTCATTCATCCCTAAAACCTTCATGATAGTTCCACGAAGTGATTCCGGTGTTTGAATAGGTCCTACGAGCTCAGCTTTGTCCGGAGTTACATGAGCGAAGAAATTCATTGGCTCCATTGTGTTGTGAGCCAAAAAAGGAGCAGTGTAGGTTTTTTCCACTACTTTTGCTGCGCCCTGCAAAGCTGCATCAATATTTCCATCTTCTCTTAGTACCCTACCTTTTTGTCTTTCGACTCCATCTAAAAGCTTTGCAAAGTGCTCGTCACTATTCTCCAAGGGAGTTACAGCTTCCCATTCAGCGTTTACTGCTTTCTTTGCCTTCATCACCTGCCAAGTTGTTTGTCCAGTGATCACAATAAGCTCATTAAAAGCATTAACGTCGGACCATTGAGGTTCCTCTAAACTGGTATCAACCACAAAAACATCATCTACGCCAGGCATGGCTTTGGCAGCTTCTGCATCATAGGACTTCAGCTTCATTCCAAAGGCTGGTGCGTGAATAAGCATGGCAATTACTTGGCCTTCGCGATTGTAATCGATTCCGAAAAGTGGTTGACCTGTGATGATTTTCTCTCCATCTACATTTTTCACATGTGTTCCGATCAGTTTGAAGTCTTTTACATCCTTCAATTTCACATCTTCAGGAATAGGAAGGGAGGCAGCCGCTACAGCCACATCTCCGTAATCGAGTTTATCACCAGTTTTAGCGTTGATTAATTCACCGCCTTCTGTATTTACTTCAGAAATATCTATTTTCCATTGATTCGCTGCAGCCTGTCTAAGCATATGCTTAGCCGTGGCACCAGCTTGCCTTAAGCCGTCCCAACTAGCTCTGATGGACTGGCTGCCACCTGCTACCTGGCGATTATATTTGATCGTGTTCAGGTCAGCCTGTTCAACGATTACTTTTTTCCAATCCACATCAAGCTCCTCGGCCACGATTAAAGGCATAGCAGTTTTAATATTTTGGCCTATTTCAGGATTCGGTGAAAAAATGGTAACCAATCCATTATCAGCAACTTTGATGTATGCATTTATATCTGTCCAGCTTTTTGGAACTGACATTTCAGGGTTAGTGGGTGTGCAGCCAGCCAACCAATTAAAACCAATTACAAGACCGGTTCCACTCGCGGCTGAGACTTTCAGAAAATTTCTTCTGTTCATTCCTTTGTTAAGTTTCATGATCTTTGGATTTATGATTTTTTAGAAGCTGTCTGAATCGCCGCATTAATTCTTGTATAAGTTCCGCATCGGCAAATATTTCCACTCATAGCAGACGTGATTTCTTCCTTGCTAGGATTAGGGTTCTTCTTCAAAAATGCAGCGGCATTCATGATTTGACCAGCCTGGCAATAACCACATTGAGGGACATCATGCTCTATCCAGGCCTCCTGAACCGGATGATTTCCATTTGGCGAAAGCCCTTCTATGGTTACAATTTCCATATCACCCACAGCCGAGATAGGAGTGGAGCAGGATCGGATAGCATTGCCATCTGCATGGATGGTGCAAGCCCCGCATTGGGCGATACCACACCCAAATTTAGTTCCCACTAGATTAAGATGATCACGAAGTACCCAAAGCATCGGGGTGTCGGGATCAACATCCACTTTGCGTTTTTTACCATTAACATTAAGATTGAAAACTGCCATATTTTAATTCTTTTTAAACAGAGGAATTTACATAAAAAAAATGACAATGGTTTTAGAATTTCCCAACAGGCGATAGTTCGTGGTGAAAGGTGAAAATCCTACGATTTCGGAATTTTGTCCAAGGAAAATTTACTGTAATAGGTGAATGGATGAATTGATTATTTGTGTAATATTCAAATCTTTCACTCAGCATGAAACATTACATCCTCACCTTCATTTGGTTAAGCCTTATCATTGGTTTCCCCTCATTTGCTCAGATGAGCAAAAATGAAATCTTAGCCCTATCTGAAAATCAATTACCTAAATCCTTAAAGGAATACAAGGAATACCTCAGTTTTCCAAACCTTCCTACAGTTCCGGAAGATATGGATGCAAATGTCCAATGGATCCTTGATGCCCTGGAAAGAAGGAATATCGAAGGAGAGATTCTTGTGGAAAATGGGATTAAACATGTTTTTGCTCAAAAGGGAAATAACCCCGAAAAGAAGACTATTTTGGTTTATTTTCAAGTAGATGGGCAGCCTGTGGATAGCACAGAGTGGTCTCAGGAAAGTCCCTGGATTCCAGTTTTGAAAGAGAATGAAAACGGGGATTGGAAGGAAATTGACTGGGAAAACCTGGAAAGGAAAATAGATCCTGACTGGAGAGTTTTCGCAAGGTCAGCCTCAGACAGCAAGGGCCCTGGGATGACTTTTTTTTCCGCCCTTGACATTTTGAGCGAAAAAGGCATTGAGCCGTCGGTTAATTTGAAAATGATATTTGATTTTCAGGAAGAGATCAGCTCACCACAATTAGCTTCTTTGGTAGAAAAAAATAAGGAAACATTTGAGGCTGATGGGATTATGATTATGGACGGTACTCGCCATATTTCTAATCTTCCCACGCTAGCATTTGGTGCCAGAGGGATAGCCACAATTACCTTAAAAATCTATGGTGCCAAAAATAACTTACATAGTGGTCAGTATGGAAACTTTGCCCCTAATCCAGTTTTTAGAACCGCTCAGTTGTTAGCAAAAATCAAAGATGAAAATGGGAGAGTTTTGATTCCTGGGTTTTATGAGGGTGTAGTTTTTACCGAGGAAGATCTCGCGGTCATGGCAGCAGTACCGGAATCAAATGAGGAAATAGGGGCAAAGCTTGGATTTAAGGGTATGGATCAGGTAGGAGAATCTTATCAACAAGCCATTCAATTTCCATCACTGAATATCAGGGGAATCAGTGGCGCATGGGTTGGTAATGAGGTGAGAACCATTATCCCGAATGAAGTGACTGTGGA
Source organism: Algoriphagus sediminis (assembly GCF_030403435.1). Lineage (GTDB taxonomy): Bacteria > Bacteroidota > Bacteroidia > Cytophagales > Cyclobacteriaceae > Algoriphagus > Algoriphagus sediminis. The sequence goes on along the minus strand of NZ_JAUEPH010000004.1, from coordinate 130,069 downwards.
AATTGATATGCGTACTGTGAAAGAAGCTCCCGGAAGCAGACAGGTAGAATTAGTAAGATCATTCATCGAGGCTGAAGGATACCATCTGATTGAAGGGGAGCCTACGGAGGAGGAAAGACGACAATATGAAAAGCTAGCTTCATTTTCTTATAGATTAGGCTCTCAGCCTTTTCGAGCTGATTTAAATTCCGACTTTGCTCAGTGGCTGAGCTCTGGAATGTCACGAGCTTTTGGAAATAATTATGTAAAAATGCGGCAGACTGGTGGCTCACAACCTATGGCACCTTTTATTAATGTTTTGGGCATACCGGCAGTTTCAGTGAGAGTGCCTAATCCAGACAACAATATTCACGCTCCCAATGAAAATTTAAGACTTGGCAATTATTTAGAGGGTATTCAAAGTTGCCTTTCCATTCTGACCCAGCCATTTCAATAATGTCATTTGAGGATATAGCTGCAACATCAATTGTTGTCCTGACTCTAGTTTTCGTTTTGCAAATAAGCAAGGTGGAAAATAAAGCAATCAAAGTAGCACTGGATTGGTTTCCCGCTATTCTATTCGCCTATGTAATTCCCGCTGCTTTTACCCATATTTTCGATTGGAATTTATCTGATGTTTGGTTACATCCATTTTCTAGAAATTGGATCATCCCAATTACACTTTTAGCAGTCATGAGTGCCCTACCGGTAAGACAGTTAGCGATTGTAGGCTTTAGACCACTAATTCTTTTCTTTTTTGGATCAGCCATAATTGCTACGCTTCCTGTTCTTCTGGTTTTGAGTTTCTCAGCCCTTGATACTAATGCAGAGTTACTTTTTTTAGGAGATTCTTACTGGAAGGGTCTGGTTCCAATAGTAGGAGGCTGGATAGGAGGAAGTACCAGTCAGCTAATTCTTAAAGAACTGGCAAATACCCCTGAATCTTTATTTTTATCTGTTTTGGTCCTTGATAATATCCTCGTGAATATCTGGACCATTCTTATGTTTCAATTCATCAAAAAGGCTGATTCCCTTTCGAAACTATTTAATATCAATGATCCGCTACCGGAACAATTAGAAGGAGAGACGGAAAAGTATGGAAGGAAAGTAAAACCAATTTTTGTCCTGCTAATTTTTCTCGCTTTAGCTTCAACTATTTATCTATTGAATTTATCATTTCTCGAAATGGTCGTGAGTTTATCGGTTTTAGGATTTGCCCTTGGCAATTTCATTCCTAGTTGGAATGCTCAGTTTTCTTTAAAAATCGGTGGAATAGGAATCGTTTTAGTCATGGCAATTCTTGGGTTGAAATTGGATTTTTCGAACCTCACTTTACCAATGGAATTTATTCAATTAGTTTTAATTTGGTTGATTCTACACTTTGTAGGAATGCTATTGATAGCCAAACTTCTTCGATTGAATCTGGTTTGGGTTCCTATAGCATCTATGGCTAATTTGGGAGGTATTTCCACTGCTCCTGCGGTCACTGCAGCTTATCGAAAAGATCTCATGCCTCATGCGGTCCTGTTGGCCATTTTGAGCATGGTGACAGGAACTGCATGGGGGTTTTTGACCATTTTCCTATTTCAATCACTGTAAAATATTGAGGATGAAGTTTCCAAGTCTTGCCCAGTTAAAAAAGGAATTGAATCACCTGGATAATAATGAATTACAGGTTTTGATGGTAGATTTAGCCAAATTCAATAGAGATAATAAGGCGTATTTATTTTTTAAATTAAATCAGCTTGAACAGCCAAATCTTTATGTAGAAATGGTTCAGGAGGAACTCGAAAGTGACTTTCAAAATGCTCGGTCTGATCACTACTACTATGCAAAAAAATCTGCTCAAAAAATTCGTAGAAAGATGAATAAGCTCCTCAAGTTAACTAAAGATAAAGCCCAGCAGATAGATGTAATTCTTTACTTCTGTCTTCGACTCAAAGAAGAGGGTTTCTTAGACCATCGATCTAGTGTCCTTGATAACTTGTATCAGGTTCAGATCAAAAAAGCTCAAAAATTGGTAGAAAGTCTTCACCCGGATCTACAATATGATTATGATTTAAAGTTTGATGAATTGCAATAATTATAATTTGAAATACATTTTTTTAATATTTTTAGTATCTTTCTAAGAATAAATTTTTCGATTTAAATTTCATTTTTTATGGAAAAGTATGAAGAGCAGCTTGGTGAAGTGGTAAGACCACTTGTCATTAAGGAACAGGATGTGGTGATTACCTACGAAATTAATGCAAGTGCCCTCTGGTCAGCAGAAAATCCAAGCAAAGAGGACTTAGAAACATTTTATAATATCATCAACTCAACCCACACCTGGGGTAGTGGCAAAGACTTTGAAAGTGATGTTTGGGTAGGAAGCTATGTGACTTGGAAGCTTGTTGTAGTTGGCAATGATGGATATGATTATGCTTTGGTAATCGACGAAATAGAATTTAAAAAAGGTCAATCTCCATTTAGGTGGGACACCGTCAGGGGAAGAGGAAGATCGCGTTTGCGTAAGAGGGTAAAAAATGAGGATCCAAATCTTGATGATCCTGAATATTCTCTTTCATTTTTTCTGATTCAGGAGAAGACCGGGGAAAATAATGGAGGAAAAAAGAGGTTTACTATTGATCCGAAAATAAAAGTGAGAAGAAGGCATACTCAAGCTTAAATCTTTTAATTAAGGTTCTAGTATAAACCGGAAACCTGGTTTAATAAACAGATAATTCAAAATTCAATCAATCTGCGGAAAGTTATGAGGACAGTGTTTTAAACCTCAAAAACCATTAATCCAAAAATATTACATACTTTGATCTCTCATAGGTTTACCAATCCAAAGACAACAATAAATACAACCCATATGCAAATGAAAACAACATTCTTTTTCGCACTTCTTTTATCGATGTTAACCATACAGATGGCGTCTGCTCAAGGCCCTAAAAATATCCATATCGATTTCAAAATAGACGCAGAAACTATTTTTAATGGTGGAGATGTAGAAAGTAATAGTGAATTGGTTGATGATAACAAAGGTAAAACACCAAATGGCAATCCTAAGGATTTCGAGTCAGAGGCTTATCGTGGTAAGTTTGTAATCTGGGAAATTCTTGATTTTGGAGATAACTCAAGTAATTATCAAGTCAAGTTCTTGGATTTTCCTTGGAGGGGTGATATCGACGCGTTTACAAAAAACCCATTGCAGGGAGGAGGAAGGAAAGCTAAAGCTAAAGTGAATGACAATTCTGCCGATGGTACAATAAAGTACACCATAAGGTTTTCAATCAAATCCAAAAATACCGGTGAAACCAGGAATTTTGAACTTGATCCAAGATTAAGGGTTCGGTAACATATTTACTTGAGTTCCTAAATTATTGGCTTAGCACATATTTGATCCACTATGCGGATTCACTATTCCTTTTTGATAATTTTTGTTGTTGTTTGTTCAAAAACTTTTGCCCGGCAATACACTTCAGAGGATTATCGAGACTTAGATAGTTTAAAGGGTATAGTTATGGAACTTCCGGAGTCAGAGCAGCCTGATGTTCTATCCCTAATATCAGGTATGGAGGAAGCTCCGGACAGTATCTTAAAATACTCGCAATTACTTTTGGAAATAGCAGCTAAGGATTCTCTGCATCCTTTTTTGTATGATGGATACTTACAAAGAGGCAATGCTTACTATTACATTGGAGATTATTCAAAGGCCCTAGAAATGTATCTCGTAAGTGTAAAAATGGCTGAAAGGATGAATTCAGACATGCTTGTAGGGAACTCTTTTATTGCTATAGCTGGGAATTTTGCAGATAGCAAGAATGAAGAAAGCGCGATTAGTTATTACAAAAGAGGTATAGAAATTTTTGAAAACAACCTTTATTCCAGAGATGACTCTACTAGATATGCCACTGGCATATATAATTTAGGAGATTTATATCTAAAAATGGGAAAGGTAGATTCTGCGGAGTTCCTGATAAAAAAGGCAAAAGGAATTTTTGAGGTGACAGGCTTGGAAGGATACAAACCTTACTGGTTAGGGAGTTTTGGAATTATTGAGGCAAATCGCGGTAATGATGAATTAGCCGAGGAGTATCTCGATGAGTCTATTGAGATTTTTGAAGATTATTACGACTATTCAAACATATCCGAAATCCTAAGATCAATTGTACTGGTCTATTTGGATCAAAACGAGTTAGAAAAAAGTCTTGCTTACGCAAAAAAGAGCCTTGAATTAGCACGGGAGTATGATCTGCCAAAAGCCAAAGAAGAGTCAAACTTACTTTTATCGAACATTTATGAAAGGCTGGGTTCTTCTAAAGAGGCCTTTGACTATTTTAGAACCTATATCGCTTATCGTGATAGTTTAAATAATCTAGAAACGATCAGGGATATGGCGGATCAAAGAACAGAATTTGAGGTTGCACAAAAGCAAGCTGAGCTGGCCATTGTAGAAATTAGATCGAAAAGGCAGCAACTACTTCTTTATGGAGCTATTCTTTTGCTTTTACTTGCAGGGTTATTGGTTTGGGTAATCTTTAGAAGGTTCAAATTTGAAAAAGAAACCAAGGAAATAATCCAAAAGGAGAAGAAGAGATCAGACGATCTATTATTAAACATTCTTCCTGTGGAAATCGCGGATGAATTAATGGCTGAAGGAAAGGTCAAAGCTCAGAAAATCGATGATGTAACTGTACTTTTTTCAGATTTTGCTTTCTTCACTTCCATGGCGGAAAGTATACCTCCAGAGCAATTGGTTCAAAGCATTGATTTTTATTTTAAAGAATTTGATCGCATATCTGAGAAATATGGACTTGAAAAAATCAAGACCATTGGGGATTCATATATGACTGCAGGAGGAATTCCAGATCGTAAGGAAGGCAATGCTTTGGATGTCGCCAAGGCAGCCTTGGAAATGATGGATTTTATTAAAAGGGATAAACCGGATGGAATTGTAGATTTTGAAATGCGAATTGGAATTCATACAGGTCCAGTAGTAGCTGGAATCGTTGGTCTTAAAAAGTGGCAATACGATATTTGGGGAGACACCGTGAATGTGGCCAGTCGTATGGAGACCAATTCCGAAAACGGAAAAATAAATATCTCCGAGACGACATACGAAATCCTGAAAGATCATTATTCCTGTGAATTTAGGGGTGTTGTGGAAGTAAAAAATAGGGGAGTTTGGAAAATGTACTTCCTTAATAATCCAATCGATTCTCAGCAATCCTGAAGATCACAGTCTTCCTCTTTTGTCTCAAATTCCATGGTTACATGATGAATTGACTCATGTTCAATGACTTTCCTGAACTTCTTTTTTAACTCGATCTGTTCGGAAAGTTTGTAGTCACGATCGAGCTTCAGGTGAATAGTTAGCACATTGTACTCTCCATCCATAGACCAAATATGGCAATCATGAATCCCAACTATTTCAGTAAAGTTTTTAAGTTTTGTATGAATGTCGTTCATGACTATTTCTTCAGGAATACCTTGTAGCAAGACCAAAAGACTTTTACGAAGATTTTTAAAGACATTCCAGAGAACCCAGGATGAAATCAATACCGAAAGAAGAGGATCAATAAATGGAAGCTCAAAAAACTGCATGAGAATACTTCCGACTAACACAGCAAACCAGCCCAAAACATCCTCGAGTAAATGTAAAGTAACCACTTTTTCATTCAGTGTTTTGCCCTTTCTAAGTTTAAAAGCGGCTGCTCCATTCACTAGTACCCCAAGACCTGCCAGATACATCATGCCTTCTGCATCCGTATTTTCTGGATTAAATAGCTCAGGAATGGCGTGGTAGAGGATAATAATGGAGCCAATAATCAATACCACCGAATTAATCAAAGCCCCTAATAGAGAAAAGCGTCTGTAGCCATAGGAAAATGTTTCCGTTCTCCCTTTTTTAGAAATTCGCTGGAAATACCAGGAAAGCCCAAGGCTTAAGCTATCACCTAGGTCATGAATTGCATCAGAAAGAATCGCTAGACTATTGGTATAAAAGCCACCAATAATTTCAATTAGCGTAAAGGCCAGATTCAGGAAAAATGCAGTTTTGATATTTCCTTCTGCCTCATGATGAGAGTGTACATGGTGATGGTGATGCGCCATGGTCTTAATCTAAGGAAAAGTATTGGTAAGTGAAGTGAGCTCAGAAAGATCACTTTATTCCATATTTCTTAATTGAATTTCCAGACGTTCTACTTCATCCCTTCTAGCTCAGTCTGCATATCCTTGAGCATCTTGAGCATATGACTGATTTTGAGTTCTTTTTCCTCGAAGTCAGACATATTGATACTGCAGCTGAATTCCCATAGTTCTAGCACCTCTTCCAGTTTTACCTCATAAGGTGCATAGTCCTTATTATCTGAGTGTAATTCCAGAGTCTCTTCATCTTTTCGGTAGACCCGCTTGTACACGATTCCATCCTGCTCAGTGAGGATCACATAGGTTTTGCCCTCATGAAGTTCCTGTATACTCTCCAGAAAACGAGCAATCACAAAGGATCCATCCTTTAGCGGAAGCATGGAGTCTCCTTTGATCGGAAAAGCTCTGTGTTTGCCAGTAGGCAGAAAAGGTAGCTTGATCTTTTCTAATTGCTCAATGAATTCCGGGTCAGAGTATCCATTCAGGTACCCTGCTGAGGCTTTAGCTGAGATTACCTCGATAATGTCATTTTCCTTCTCATCCACCACAATAGGGAAGAGTACCCTCTGATTGCCTATGTCTATGAATGTTCTATTCTGGGATTTAGAGAGGTCATGCTTGACCAAAGCATCAATGGGCAAATGGAAGTAGCCGGAAATGAGGATTAATATCTCTATGGATGGCTCAGATCTACCTTCCTCATAGGAGCCAATTCTTGACCTTGTAATGCCCAATTCTTCTGCCAATTGCTCCTGGGTCATTCCACGATTTTTTCTTAGAAAACTGAGGTTTGTCGCTATTCGTCGCATTTACTACAAATATAAGCAATTAGTGATTGATTATGTAGCTAATTTCGAAATATCAAAATCAGATATAAAAATGTATCTCAATACACATTCTTATTTCAGTCTTCGATATGGGACGTTTTCGCTGGAAAAACTCCTGGAAACAGCGCAGGAAAGTGGGGTAAAGACACTGGCTTTGACGGATATCAACATCAGCAGCTGCTGCATGGATTTCTTTCGAATGGCTCCAAGGTACGGCATTAAACCAATACTTGGGGTTGACTTTAGAAATAGTGCTGTAAAACAGTTTATTATGCTAGCTAAAAGTGCTGAAGGATATACTCAGATCAACCATTATTTATCTAAAATTCTTCTCAAAAGCGAAGCTGTGATCCCGGATCGAGCACCACTACTTTCAGATACTTATGTCATCTATCCATTCAAGAAAATCGAGAAAGCTGATTGGCAACTAAAAGCCAATGAATTTATCGGCGTAGCGTCTCAGGAATTAAATCAACTACGCTTCTCAAAATGGAAAAATCAACTCCATAAGCTTGTGATTTTGCATCCGGTAAGTTTTCTCGGAAAGACCAGTTTTAACATGCATCGCTTGCTTAGAGCTATTGACAAAAACGTTTTGCTGAGTAAGCTTCCAAAAGAAGAGCAAGCAGAAGAGTGGCATCAGATGCTTCCTGTGGAAAAACTGCGTGAGAAGTTTCGGGACTTCCCAGAGATTATTAAAAACACAGAAGATTTACTGGATAGCTGTGAGGTGAAAATAGATATAAATGGCAGCACACCTAAAAATCAAAAATGTTATTCAGGGAATGAAGAGCTGGATTTCAGATTGTTGCGAAAGCTTAGCTATGATGGGCTAACTTATCGATATCCCAGACCTTCAGAGAGAGTTTATAAACGCATAGAGCAGGAATTAGAGATCATCCGACAGAAGGGTTTTGTTTCCTATTTCCTGATCAACTGGAAGATACTGAAATATGCTCGTAGCAAAGGGTTTTACTATGTGGGTCGAGGAAGTGGGGCGAATAGTATTATCGCCTATCTGCTTCAGATAACTAATGTGGACCCTATAGACCTCGATCTTTATTTCGAGCGATTTATCAACCTTTATAGGAAGAACCCACCGGATTTTGATATCGATTTTTCCTGGATGGATCGGGATGATGTGATTGAATTTATTTTCAATCGCTTCCCGAATACAGCTTTGGTGGCTGTTTACAACACATTTCAGTATAGAGCAGCTATCCGTGAACTGGGTAAAGTCATGGGGCTACCAAAGCATGAGATCGATGTGCTCACCCGAGCCAAAGGCAAGTTTGATTACCATGCTCTGGATAAGCTTTCCCAGCTAGTCATTCGCTATGCAAGCTATCTGCAGGATATGCCAAATTACCTGGGGATTCACGCAGGGGGCATTATTATTTCAGATGAGCCGATTCAGACGTACTGTGCCACTTTTTTGCCCCCGAAGGGATTCCCCACTGCACAGATTGATATGGTCGTTGCAGAAGATATTGGACTGTATAAGTTTGATATTTTGAGCCAGCGTGGACTGGGTAAAATTCGTGATGCAGTATATATCGTAGAAAGTAATGTCGGTGTTCGTGTGGACATAAATGACTTTAAGAGATTTAAGGAAGATGAGAAGATCAAAGAGCTTCTGAGAGAAGCCAAAGCCATTGGTTGTTTTTATGTGGAATCACCTGCCATGCGCATGCTGATGAAAAAGCTACGGGTAGATAATTACCTGGGGCTGGTAGCCGCCAGCTCCATCATTCGACCCGGCGTGGCAAAGTCAGGGATGATGCGGGAATACATCCAGCGCTACAGAAAACCTGAACGAAGAAAAGATGCGCATCCCATTATGCTGGATATCATGCCGGAGACCTATGGAGTGATGGTCTATCAGGAAGATGTAATCAAAGTGGCACACTACTTTGCCGGACTGGACCTGGGAGAAGCAGATATGCTTAGAAGAGGGATGTCAGGTAAATTTCGTTCGAAGGATGAGTTCCAGAAAGTAAAGGCTAAGTTCTTTTCGAACTGTAAAGAAAAGGGCTATTCAGATGAACTGACAGCTGAAATATGGCGTCAGACAGAAAGTTTTGCCGGCTATGCCTTTGCCAAGGGGCACTCGGCTTCTTATGCAGTGGAAAGCTATCAAAGTCTTTTCCTAAAGGCATACTACCCCCTGGAATATATGGTAGCCACAATCAATAATGGGGGAGGGTTCTACAGTCGTGAGCTTTATGTGCATGAAGCCAGAATGAATGGAGGCACTATTCATGCTCCTTGTGTGAACCGGAGTAATCTGCAAACCATCATTAAGGGAAAAGACATCTATCTAGGCTTTCATACCATACAGTCCTTGGATAGCAATTTTGCGCAGAAAATCATTCGTGAAAGAGTTAAAAATGGGCCTTTTGATTCTCTGGATGACCTGATTGATAGAGTCTCTGTTACATTAGAGAATTTGATCATTCTGATCAAAGTGGATGGGCTTCGAAGTATGGGGAAGGATAAGCGTAGCCTACTTTGGGAAGCCCATATGAAAATCAACGGGGTTTCATTCGAGGAACACATTCCTTTGCTGTTTCGGCCGCCTGGAGCAGAGTTTGATTTACCGCCTTTACCCAGTACAGACAGCGAGCAGGCATTTGATCAGCTGGAGCATCTTGGTTTTACGCTGGAATCTCCTTTTGATCTGATTAAGGACCATGAGCCGAATCTTCTATTGGCCAGGGATTTACCCTCCATGGTAGGAAGAACCATCAGTATAGATGGCTACTTGATTTGTACCAAGAATACATCCACATCAAATGGTAAACGCATGTATTTCGGAACCTTTCTGGATTCAGCAGGGGATTTCATCGATACGGTACATTTTCCACCCGTGGCAGAGCGCTATCCCTTTTCCGGGCCGGGAGTGTATAAGATCACCGGAAAGGTGATGGAAGAGTTTGAAAGTATAAGTATAGAGGTGACGTGCATGAGCCGCTTACCCATCATCGAAGACCCAAGATATGCCGCGTAATGGAAGATAATAGATCAATAGCACATATGGATTTGGATACGTTTTTTGTATCCTGTGAGAGACTGATAGACAGTAGGTTAGTGGGTAAGCCTGTAATGGTTGGTGGAACCAGTGACCGGGGAGTGGTGGCAGCCTGTAGCTATGAGGCCAGGAAGTATGGAGTCCACTCCGCCATGCCCATGAAGTTGGCAAAAAGGCTTTGTCCCGAAGGGATTATTCTTCGGGGAAACACAGGGATTTACACCAAATATTCCAATATGGTTACGGACATCATTAAGGAAGAGGTGCCTCTATACGAAAAGTCGTCTGTAGATGAATTTTATATAGACCTTACGGGAATGGACCGGTTCTTCGGATGCTATAAAATGGTTTCTGAGTTGAGGGATCGAATCATTAAGGAAACAGGCCTGCCTATTTCTTTTGGACTATCGATTAATAAGACCGTGTCAAAGATTGCTACCGGAGAAGCTAAACCTAATAACAAAATCCATATCCAGCGAGGTACAGAAAAGGGGTTTCTTTCTCCTCTTTCAGTGAAAAAAATCCCGATGGTGGGTAATAAGACCTATCAGTCGCTCTGTGACTTTGGGATGAAGCGTATCCAGAATATTCAGCAGATGCCTGTGAAAGTCATGGGAAAGGTTTTTGGGAAGAATGGGATATCTATCTGGAAAAAGGCCAATGGAATAGACCTGTCTCCGGTGATTGCCTATCAGGAACGTAAATCCATTTCTACGGAGCGAAGCTTTGATCAGGATACCACGGATGTGGTCAGACTGAAAAGTATCATCACCGCTATGGCTGAAAACCTGATTTTCCAACTCAGACGTGGAAATAAGCTGACTGCATGCGTGACTGTCAAAATTCGGTATTCCGACTTTACAACCTACACGCAACAACGAAAAGTGCCTTACAGCGCCTCAGACCACCTTTTACTCCCAGTAGTGATGGATCTGTACGATAAGCTTTACAATCGGCGTCTGCTCGTTCGGATGGTGGGGGTTCGCTTCAGTCACCTGGTAGAAGGCGGACATCAGATTAATCTATTTGATGATAAGCCTGAGCTGATTCAGCTGTATAATGCCATGGATTATCTGAGGGATAAGTTTGGGGATCGTGCAGTACTGAGAGCGTCAGGCTTTGGTGCCAAAACGATTGGACGCTTTAATCCATTTACGGGAGAAGCTCCGCCATTGCTCGCGAATAGGAGGGAATGATTTAGTAGGCAGTCTCAGCAGCAGTTAACAGTCACAGTTTGCAGGAGCAATCAAGTCAAGAGAATACTGCCAACTACAAAATGGACTTAGCCTCTTCACTCAAAAGCTCATTTCCATCCTCAGCGGCCTTTTGAAGAAAAGCATCAATCGCTTCATTCCTTTCTTGCCCTTTTGAAAGAAGGACCCGAAGTGCCAAAGTTACACCAATTCGGGTTCCGACTTTTTTAGCTGCTGTATTAAAAAGTGGCTCCAGTTCTTCGTAAGGTACACTTTCAGCCAATTTCAAAATGTTCTCCCTCGCAGCTGAAAGCTTATCACCAGACAGATTGGTATACTTTTTACTGATTTTTTGAATTTCATTCAAAGGATTCCTTTGACCTTGATTCTGATTGCTTTGCTTAGGTTGATTTTGTGGCTGATTGGGTTTTGAGGATTGCTTTCCCCAGGAGTCACGAAGACCAACAGTTTTATTAAAAATCAAATTTTTATCACTGGAGTCTTTATCTAAAGTGAAGTATCCCAATCTTTGAAACTGGAACTTATCGTCCATTTTTGCATTAGCAAGAAAAGGCTCTAGATATGCTTCCCTGACCACATTCAAAGAGTTTGGATTAATGAATTCCATGAAATTTTTATCCTCATGTGCATCTGGAGCTTCGTCCAGAAACAAGCGGTCATATTCCCTGACCTCAGCTTTTATCGCATGCTGAATGGAAACCCAATGCAAGGTTCCTTTCACTCTTCGCTGACTCGCCTCAGTACCACTTCCAGACCTTGAATCTAAATCAGCCGTACAATGAATCTCAAGTATGTTTCCATTTTCATCCTTAACCACAGATTCACCTTTGATGATGTAAGCCGACTTCAACCGAACCTCATTCCCAATGGTCAACCGAAAGAATTTGCTACCAGCTTCTTCCTTAAAATCTTCACGCTCTATATATAGCTCCCTTGAAAAAGGAACCTCGTGAGTACCTGAATTATCTTCCTCCGGGTTATTTTCCATAGCCAGCATCTCCACCTTTCCTTCAGGATAATTAGTAATCACAAGCTTTACCGGGTCAAGTACTCCCATCACACGAGTGGCAGTCTTATTTAAGTCCTCGCGAATACAAAATTCCAGAAGCGATACATCTGTAACGCTATCACGTTTAGAGATACCGGAAACCTCTGAAAACTTCCTAATGGATTCAGGAGTATAACCTCTTCTTCTTAAACCTGAAATAGTAGGCATCCTGGGGTCATCCCAGCCAGAAACCACTTTTTCCTGAACCAGTTGAAGTAGCTTTCTCTTACTCATCACCGTGTAGCTCATATTTCTACGAGCAAATTCCCTTTGCTTTGGACGAAGGAGAGCAGGATCGTGGATCTGATCCAAAAACCAATCGTATAACTCTCTGTGCATTTTGAATTCCAGGGTGCAAAGTGAGTGAGAAACCTGCTCTATGTAATCAGATTCGCCATGTGCCCAGTCATACATAGGGTAAATACACCATTCACTTCCAGTGCGATGGTGAGGCCTATTCACAATACGATAGAGAATGGGGTCCCGCATAAGCATGTTCGAAGAAGTCATGTCAATCTTTGCTCGAAGCACATAGGAACCCGCCTGAAATTCCCCTTTTTTCATTCTTTCAAAAATGTCCATATTTTCTTCCACACTTTGGTTTCTAAATGGACTAGGGACCCCAGGGGATGTAGGTGTTCCCTTTTGCTCTGCCATCGTTTCAGCAGATTGCCCATCCACATAGGCCTTGTCATTTTTAATTAAATGAACTGCCCAATCGTACAATTGCTGGAAGTAATCCGAGGAATAGCACTCTGATGCCCAATTAAAGCCAAGCCATTGAATGTCTCGTTTGATGGCATCCACATATTCCTGCTCTTCTTTGGCTGGATTGGTGTCGTCAAAACGGAGATTTACAGGGGCATTATATCTTTCTCCAAGTCCGAAATTCAAACAAATAGAAGCTGCATGCCCAATGTGTAAGTAACCGTTGGGCTCAGGGGGAAAACGAAACCTAAGCTTGTTTTGAGGTAGTCCTTTTGCCAGGTCTTCCTCTATAATTTGTTCTAGAAAATTTAGTGATTCAGGTGCTTCTTTCATTTCAGAAAATTGAAGTTCAAAATTAAGTCAAATGAAAGCAAATGCAACCTCTAATGACATCTTACTCACTTCATATTTATGGAAAAAGAATTAAGCTCAAGTAAAAGCATTTGAAATTGATTGAATTCCTCATTATAAATGCAACCTAATTGCATTTATATAAAATCGACTTTACCTTTACTATCACTAAAAAACACTCATTCATGAAAGACCGATTGTCAATTGTCTTAGATAAGTTTGGAATTTGTGCCTCAGTCCTTTGTATGGTCCATTGTTTAGCCTTGCCCATTTTTATGATTCTTGGGTTTGAGGTTATGATTAAATCCATTGATCAGGAATGGATAGAAACCGCTATAATTCTCTCTTCCTTAATCATTGGTGGGGTGTCCTTCATGTGGGGTTTTTGGTTACACAAAAAGCATTATGTTCCTATACTTTTTTTTGCAGGTTTTCTGTTAATCCTAAATGGGGAATCAGTAGCGAATGAGCGCATAGGCCTATTTCTTACCTTGGCTGGGGCGGGGGTAATCATTTATTCACATTTACAGAATATGTATTGGAAAAACCTATCGCATCAACTACCACCTATTCAAAACAAGAAATCATAATGGATCAAATTCCAGTACACATAATTACTGGCTTCTTGGGTAGTGGAAAAACTACTTTTCTCAACAATTTAATTGGGGATGTTAGGCCTGACCGGGTATTGGTGATTGAAAACGAGTGTGGAGAAACAAATATTGACGGTGCCATCATTGTGGATGGGGTAGAGGATATTGTTGAGCTAAATGCTGGTTGTATTTGCTGTTCACTCGCAGATGGTTTATTGGAAGCGCTTGAAGCTATCTCAAAAAAGAAGAAGGAAATCGACAGGCTGGTAATTGAAACCACAGGGATTGCAGATCCCAGCTCAATAATTCAGGCATTTTTACAGGATCCGAGAGTCGAGGCACATTTTGATTTGAGACAGGTAATTTGCCTGGTAGATGCTGGACTAGTAGAAGATTGGCTTTCAGAAACTGATGAGGCTCTTCGCCAGATAGTGGCCTCAGACGTGATACTTTTAAATAAATCCGACACTGTAACCCCCAACTATCTCTCAAAAATTGAAAACCTCCTAAAAGGCATTAATCCTCAGTCTGAAGTTATGAAGGGAGAGTTTGGAGCCTTTTCCATGGATAAGATTGAAGAGTTTGGTACAACTCAATCCAGAACAATCGAGAAAAAAGCAAATGATCACGCTCATCATCATGAGCACCATCATCATCTTGATCATGAAGTAGATAGTAATTCTCACAAGATCACAACTTTTACCATCAACTTGCCAAAACCTTTGGATTTGGAAAGTCTTTCCTTGGATCTAAATAGGCTAGTAAATCTTTACCGAAGTCAGGTTTACCGGGTGAAAGGTTATATAGCAATCCCAAACTATCCAAACAGGGTTATCTTACAATCAGCCAGAACTTCCTTTATAGCGACGGATGGTTCACCTTGGAAATCAAACGAATCCCGGGAAGGCAGATTAGTGTTTATTGGAAGAAACCTAAGGAAAGAAGTCTTTTTGAAAATGTTCCAAAGACACGAGCAAGGACAAATAGCCGCTGATTGACATGTGGTGGTCGAGGCTTGTTATTACTGCTTTTTTCCATGTTTGTTTCAACACTTATATTTTAGCACAAGGTGACGAGAACTTTCCACCACCCAGTGAGCCAATAATCATCAAGGCAGAGCGGGCTTCCGGCAACATTAAAATAGACGGTATTTTAAATGAAAGTGATTGGTCAAAAGCTAAACCCATAACTGATTTTTTTCGAATGGAACCTCGCCAGGGTGGAAACATTCTCTATGAAACAGAAGTAAGAATTCTTTTTGATGAGAAAAATCTTTACGTAGGTGCATTTTGTGCAGATTCATTAGGAAAAAAGGGAGTCAGAGTCCAAGATCTAAGGAGGGATTTTAATTATCGGGAAAACGATTCATTCTTGGT
Source organism: Algoriphagus sediminis (assembly GCF_030403435.1). Taxonomy (GTDB): domain Bacteria; phylum Bacteroidota; class Bacteroidia; order Cytophagales; family Cyclobacteriaceae; genus Algoriphagus; species Algoriphagus sediminis. The sequence continues at coordinate 114,804 of NZ_JAUEPH010000004.1, read as the reverse complement.
TCAATTGGATCCCCAGAATTTAAAGCAATATGGTGTATCCTTTCAAACCACCCCGTATGGAAACCAAGGTGATCTACAGGCTTTTAATGATTCAAACCGGGACTCAAATTGGAATGCTTTATGGCAGGTTCGTACTCAACGTACTCCTGATGGATACTTTATAGAATATGCCATTCCGTTTAAGTCTTTGCGATATCAACGGCCTGAAGAAGGGGAGGACCCTACCTGGGGAATCACTATTGCCAGACTTGCAAGAAGAGATTTTGAACAAACAGTTTTTCCTGCGATTCCTCAATCTTTTTCACCTTTTAGAATGACGTATTCTGCACAGTTGGAAGGATTGGAACTTCCAGAACCCAGCGCAAATATCAGGGTCGAACCTTATGTGCTTTATCAATCCGACCAAGTGCAATCTGCTGATCAAAACTTCACCGACGATGGGGTGAAATTGGGTGGGGATATTAAGTGGGCCATTAATCCAAGGTCGGTTCTTGATCTCACATTTAACACTGATTTTGCTCAGGCGGATGTGGATAGGGCGGTGAATAACCTTGAAAGGTTTAACATATTCTTTCCTGAAAGGAGGCAGTTTTTCCTTGAAAACTCGGGGATTTGGGCTGGTGCAGGCAATACGGATATTGTTCCTTTTTTCAGTAGAACTATAGGATTGCAAGGAGCTTTTAATGCTGCTCCAGCGAGAATTAATGCCGGAACTAGATTTACTGACCGAAATGAAAATCGAGCGATCGCCGCTCTTTTAATAAATCAGGCAGAAACTGAAAATTCTCAAGGTGCTAATTTTTTTGTAGGTCGATACCTCCAAAACTATGGCAATGAAAATAATGTGGGAGTAATGCTCACCCATCGAATGGATATGAGTTCCAATGAATTGGGTGAAAACACAAAGAATAATACTACAGTAACTGTAGATGGATTTATAAGACCTACTGATGAATGGACTGTATCCTATATGGTATCAGGTTCACGAGATAACTCTACGGATACCTTGGGACTGGCAGGTAGGATTTTCGCCGGAAATTCGACGAATAAATATTATCTCGGTTGGCTGAGCAGTTTTGTATCCGAGCAGTATAATCCAGATATGGGATTTGTTCGGCAAAAGAATGTGATTTGGCATAATCCAGGTGGGTATTACATCTGGAGACCAAAAAATATTCCATGGATTCGAAGGTTTGACCCTGGTGCATTTTTTAATTATTACCAAGATTTCAAAGACCCTCGAAAATTTCAACAAGCCAGTATTTATTTGTTTCCGATTTATCTTTTTTTTACCGATGGCAGCTTCTTTCAGTATGCAATCTTTCCAACTTGGCAGAATATTAATTTTGATTTTGCTCCATTAGGAATTCGTATAGAACAAGGTAGGTACTACTATACCCGACAGCAAGTCAACTTTAATACAGACCAAAGTGCAAGATTCTCGGTAAGTGGGAATGTCAATTGGGGAGATTTTTACAATGGTAGCAGAACTACTATCAGTGGTGGATTAAGATTCGCTCCTAGCCCAAAAGCAAGCATTTCTATTGATCATGAATATAATAATATCAAAAGCTTAGGAGAGGAAGAAGAGGATTTGAAAACTTACTTAACGACTGCTGGTGCTCGTTTTGCCTTGAATCCAAGATTACAAATTTCTGCATTCTATCAATTCAATAGCTTTGATCAACAGGGAAGATGGAACATAAGGGGAAGTTGGGAATATAGGCCTCTCTCATTTGTTTATTTGGTTTTTAATGACACCCGAATTGAAAATTTGGATGACCCTTTTCGAGAACAACAAATTATAGGAAAAATCACCTTTTTGAAGCAATTCTAATTCATTCCAGAAACTCTCAATTCTCCTGTTCCAAGTTCGCTAATTAATTTAATGGAGAGTTGCTAACTTCAGAGCTCAAATTTTCTACGTTCCATGGTATGATAAAATTAGTAGAGAGAGCTCAAAAGTTTCGAAATCGAATTGCCATAATATCTGATGGCAATTCTTTCACTTACGATCAGTTGCTTCATGATTCGGCACACTTTGCCCAAGTGCTATTGGGTGATGGAGTTGATCTTCATGAGCAGCCAATAGGGATTTTGGTAAATCCAGGCTATGAATATGTAAAAGCCCAATGGGCAGTTTGGAGAGCAGGAGGTACTGCAGTTCCTATTCATCCTAAAGCTCCTATCAGTTCAATTGAATACATTTTTAAGGACACCGGCTTGGTTCAAATAATCGTTCAGGAAGAGCTTCTGAATACTGTTCAATCCCTTGCAATGGGATCAAATGTTCGTTTGGTTGGATTGAATGAAAAGGCAGGTGCACCATACTCTTTACCCAATGTGGAATCGGGTCGAAGAGCCATGATTTTATATACCTCAGGAACTACAGGAAACCCTAAAGGTGTGGTTACCACCCATTCGAATATCGAAGCCCAGGTTTCTTGTTTAGTAGATTTCTGGCAATGGACAGAAGAAGATCATATCATTAATGTTTTGCCACTACATCATGTCCATGGGATTATAAACGTACTTTCATGTGCCCTTTGGTCTGGGGCTGTTTGTGAGTTTATGCCATTTGATGCCGAAAAGGTATTCAAGAGAATTGCCTCGAAAGAGGTGAATCTATTCATGGCTGTACCCACCATCTATTACAAACTTATCACATACTGGGAAGAGTGTGATGAGAATACTAAAGCGGCTTTGTCCGAAGGACTAAAAAATATGAGACTTATGGTTTCTGGATCTGCTGCGCTACCTGTTTCTGTTTTAGAAAAGTGGAAATCAATCAGTGGGCATATTTTGCTCGAAAGATATGGAATGACCGAAATTGGAATGGCTGTGAGCAATTCCTATGAGGGAGATAGAATCCCCGGGCATATTGGTAAACCCTTGCCAAATGTAGAGTTAAAACTGGTAGATGAGGAGGGAAATGAGGTCAGCCGCGGGGAAGATGGGGAGATTTGGGTGAAAGGTCCCAGTGTATTCAAAGAGTATTGGAAGAGAGAAGAGGCGACCAGAGATGCGTTTTCAGAAGATGGCTGGTTTAAAACTGGTGATATCGCGATTGTGAATGAGGGCAATTTAAAAATCGTAGGTAGAAGTTCAGTTGACATAATTAAGTCAGGAGGCTATAAGTTATCTGCGCTTGAGATCGAAGAAGTCATTCGAAAACATCCATCCATCAAGGACTGCGGGGTGGTGGGAATCGAGGATGAAGAATGGGGTGAAATCGTAGCTGCAGCATTGATTCCGAATGAAGATGATATTGATTTGGAGGCTTTTAAAGAATGGATGAAAGGGAACCTTTCTTCTTATAAAATTCCCAGGAAGATTAAAATACTGGAAGATTTGCCCAGAAACGCGATGGGAAAAGTTGTCAAAAAAGAGCTTAAGAAGGATTTTAAAGATATCTCATGAAAATTTATGGAGTAGCATTTTTAGCCCTTTGCTTTCTTTTGGGGCAGGTCATAGGTCAGCTGTTGGGAAAAGCCATAGGAATTGATGGGAACGTAGGTGGTGTCGGTTTTGGGATGCTCTTGCTCGTAATCATAAATGATCGGTTAGGTAAAAAATATCCAATGCTCCAGGAGAGTAAGGCTGGAATTTATTTTTGGGGCAGCATGTACATTCCAGTAGTGATTGCTATGTCGATGATTCTCAACGTGAGAGCAGCCTTATCAGGCGGATGGGTAGCCGTCATAGTGGGAATAGTAGCAACAGGGGCTTGTTATTTTCTGGTGCCGGTTTTGACAAAGTGGTCCAAATCAGGAGAAAAGATTAGTTAATGGTAGAACTAGAACAAATCTTCACCAAGAATGGGCTGATCGTTGCTTTCCTAATTGTAGGAATCTTGATGCTTTTCTTCAATTGGTTTTCAAGAAATGTACTTAATAATAGGATTCCAGGGGTTGCTTTGGCCATTCTTGCTGCTTTGGTCATTGCCTATTTTGGAGGCGAAAAAGGAATTGCCAGCTATCCGTTATTCGCTGGTATGGCACTATTGGGTGGTTCCATGTTGAGAGACTTCACCGTGGTAGCTACCGCCATGGGGGCCAGTTTTGATGAGCTTAAAAAAACCGGATTAGTTGGTGTTCTTTCACTTTTTATCGGAGTGAGCATTACCTTTTTTATAGGCGTAGTAATAGGGTATTTAATGGGATACACCGATCCGGTTAGCCTTACCACCATAGGAGCTGGGGCATGTACTTATATCGTTGGACCAATTACCGGTTCAGCCCTCGGGGCGTCCACTGATCTGATTGCAATTAGCATTGCTACGGGAGTGGTCAAAACTATTTTTGTTACAATCATAACCCCGATTGTTGCCAAAAGAATCGGGCTGGACAACCCTGGTTCTGCCATGATTTTTGGGGGCTTAATTGGTACTACCTCAGGAGTGGCAGCGGGGCTAGCTGCCACCGACCCAAAACTAGTTCCTTATGGAGCGATGACTGCTACTTTTTATACAGGGGTGGGAGTGCTGCTATGTCCTTCCGTGTTTTTTGTAGTCGTAAGATTGGTTTTTTGAAGATTCACCTTATCCCAAGTCCAAGAATTAAAAAGAGTTTTGCAGTTTTGCTTTCTATAGTTTGGCTAGCGTTCTAAGAAAAACGAACCGGACAATTGATTTATGAGGCTGAATGAACAATACAAAAATAAATTTTGAATTAGGCTTGCTGCATTTTTTTAACCTGTGCTAATAAGGTCTTTTTAGGAATAAAAGGAATCATGTACTGCAATATTTTCTGACTTCCAGAAACACCAGATATCACGTCAAGTTTTCCCTTCATCATTCCTTCATATCCGTCCGAAGCCACTCCTCGAGCTGAAAAAGCATTCTTGAACAGTTCTGTATTCTCCATATCTGCAGTCTTAGCAAATTCAGTTTCTGTTGCGCCAGGCATAAGGTTCGTTACGGTAATCCCAGTATTCTTCAGTTCCTCGGCCAGTGCATTGCTGAGAAAAGTTACATAAGCCTTTGTAGCAAAATAAACGGCCTGCAATGGTCCTGGCATAAGAGAAGCTGTAGAAGATACATTCAGAATTCTTCCTGAACCTCTTTTCATCATTTGGGGTAAAAACAAATAAGTCAATTCAGATAGAGAGATCATGTTCAATTGCATCATTTGTTGCTGTCTTTCCCATGGCAATTCCTGGAAATACCCTCTTAATCCAAAGCCTGCATTGTTTATTAAAAAATTAATTTCCGTCCCAGAAGCCTGAATTTCTTCAAAAAGCTCTGTGGCGGATCCTGCGACACTTAGGTCTTTAGAAATGATGGTTACGGATACAGAGTACTTAGTTTCCAGATCGGACTTAAGCTCCACGAGCTTTTCTTTCCTTCGGGCAACCAAAACCATATCCCCGCCTTTTTCGGCATGGATGGTGGCTAGCTCTTTTCCTATTCCACTGCTTGCTCCGGTAATTAATGCTATGTTTTTCATCAGTTGATGGTTTTGTAAATAATACTTTTCAAAGGTGTATGGATTATTTTGGTATTCAAGCCCGACAATGACAATATAACCTTAACCAAAAATATTTCTTGTGTAAAAGATTTTGTACCATATTACCCTTAAAAGCAAAGATTAAATTTGACAAAGCCAGTTAAAATAACCTACAGCTCTCCGGAGGACCGATTTTTAAAGAGTGCTCTGATTCAGTTATTGGAATATGCCACTGGTCGTGCAAAGTTGGAAAAAAGACTAAACAAAATTCTTGAAGGAAACCCGACCGAACAGACCATTTGGGGGGATATGCTTGGAGGCTTGAATATTCCTTTAGATATCAATTGGGAGATGGTAGATAGAATTCCAAAAAATGGCCCCTTGATCTTAATCGCAAATCATCCTTTTGGAGTGGTGGATGGTATTGCCATGGCTCATATAGCTACTCAGATTCGACCACATTTCAAAGCCTTGGTAAACGAAGTGCTTTGCAGAGAGCAAACCATCAATTCCTGCTTTTTACCAGTAGATTTCCGTGAAACCAAAGAAGCCATGGAAATAAACATATCCACCCGTAACAAGGCCATGGAATACTTAAAGCAAGGAGGAACCATCGTCATATTTCCAGCAGGTGGTGTGTCCACTTCTCCAAAGATTTTTAAGAAAGCTGAAGATTTCGAGTGGAAGCGATTTGTAGTAAAGCTTATAGAAAAGACTGAGGCTACGGTCGTCCCAATTTACTTTCAGGGTCAAAACTCACATCTTTTCCAGATTGCAAGCCTAATCCATCTAAATCTGAGATATGGACTCTTACTGAATGAAGTAAAGAATAAAATGGGGAAAACTTTGAAAGCAGTAATTGGAGAACCTATAGATAAAGACCTTCAAAAGTCTTTATCAAGAAATGATATTCTTCCTTTCTTGAGAGAGCGGGTTTATTCCTTGGCTAGAAATTAAGTCCCTGAACATAGCTAGTCGAAATTTGCTTATACCTCCATGCATCCAAAACGAATAAAACCTAAACCAGGCCAGGAATCGGTTTGGGACTATCCCCGTCCTCCCAGGCTCGAAAAATCAAATAAGCATATTCGAATTGTCTTTGCTGGAGAAGTAATTCTCGATACTAATCTTTCCTTTCGAATTCTGGAAACCAGCCACCCTCCAACTTACTACATCCCTCATTCAGCATTTAAAGAAGGAGTTCTTATTCCTGTGGCAGGAGCTTCTTATTGCGAATGGAAAGGAGAGGCCAATTATTACGATATCCGAATAGTAAGTAAAATATCAGAGCGAGCTGCCTGGGGATATAAAAACCCAAATTCCAGATACCCTGAATTAAAAAACACAGTTTCGATCTATGCGCACAAGGTTGACGCTTGCTTTATTAACGATGAGAAGGTGCAAGCACAGAATGGAGACTTTTACGGCGGTTGGATTACTTCAGATATCGTTGGCCCATTTAAAGGTGGCGAAGGAACCTGGGGTTGGTAACATAATTATAGCAACGGAGGGCTGCTTGAATTAAAAAGGAAGTTTCCTTTATTAAAAAGACTTAGTTATCAGTGCAACCGCACCAGTAGCTAAGACATCTTTCAAACTCTCCGACAAATCCTTCTTAATCCAAACCATTAATTTATTAATAGGGAAAACTTGAACAGCTCCAATAGTTTCCCCATTAATTTTGAATAAATAAGCTTCAAGTGGCTTTAATACGGAAGAAGCTTTTCCATTATCCCAGTTTGTCTCAGGAATTATTTCGATCAGGGTGTCTCCATTAACCAATTTCCCTTGGATTCCATTAGGTACTTGACCGGGTAAAGTGGTGTTTTCTTCTCCAGATGAAGTATATGACATTATGAGGGTCCAGTTTGTGGATTCATCTGAGAAAACCATGTCTACGAGAAACACTTCTTTTCGAGTTATTTCTGCTTCAGACCAACCGAAAAGAGATCTCAAAGCAAAACTCTCCTTTTCATCTATTGCAATCACTGACGTTGTAGCGGTGTTGACCAAAATGGAATCATATAGAACACCTTGAAAAATGAAATTTGAAGAGAATTTTGCCTCTTTCACTGCATCGCCAGTCCAAAAGTTGGAGCTTCCCTTTTCTTTATATATTCCACTACTTCCATTTAAAATTCTGTAGGGCCCAAACTCATATCGGCCTACAACCTTGACACCTTTTCTTTTGACCTTGTAAGAATCTGAAGAGCCCCTGAATTCACTATCCAGCATCATCTCATTTTGCCCTTTAATCTGAAAGCAAATCCATAACAAAAGAAATAATAAGAACCAGTGTCTTTTTGATATGTCAAACACAATAAAAGTAATTAAAAAGATGAAAGGTAATTTACGTTCAAAGACCAAAACGGTCAGTCTCAAAATGTTGATTCCCTTTTCTAGTTTATGAGGCTTTACCCTCAAAACCATTCAATCAATCTTCTTCCTCCTCGTAATTGTCGTTTTCACCGAGGTATTCTACATCGGAGTGTTCATCCTCGTATTGCTCACGAACATCTTCACGTAAGTTTCCATCTACATCATAGTCGTCATCTTCCTCGATCAATCTGCTCGCTTTCTCAGACGACATTCTCACCATGTAGATTTTTTCGAAAGTCTCGAATGGCAATGCACTCACATACTCGCCTTTGGCATTCGTAAAACGAATAAGATGCTGACTGTATCCCTGAGGATATACCAGCTTAATTTGTTCTTGAATTTCAGGGCTCAGCTTTTCGTAGTCTTGGATCACCCTTAATTTCTGTGTACTCATATTGTCGGCTTGTTTTGAGGGGAGAAAAATGAATAAAAAGAATTATAAAATGAAATAGTTTAGGGGAATAAATCCGTGTTTTAGCTTAAAGATAGATTTGCGTTAGTCTAGGTTTTCAAAATAGTTTTCTAAAAGCTTGAAATGGTCTGGCATCACTCCCAAATTGAACTAACAAAAATTCTGGATCTCATATTCCTCAATTAGTCCAGGTTTAATTTTATGCTTTCTTTGGCCAAAACAATATTGAATGTACTATTTCAGGTAAACATAAAATCGATTGGAAAAGTCGAGAAAATTCCTGATCGTAAATTCTGCGTTTGGCTCACATTTTCCAATAATCACTCGAATCATGACAGATCTTGAAATTGCTAAAAAACATAGCCTAAAACCCATCCAAGAAATAGCTCAAAAACTGGGTGTGGATCCGGAAGAGATTGAAATGTATGGTAAATACAAAGCAAAGCTGCCACTTCATTTAATTGATGAAAAAAAACTTGAAAGGAGTAACCTTATTTTGGTCACTGCTATTTCGCCTACGCCGGCTGGAGAAGGTAAAACGACCATGTCTATTGGATTATCTGAAGCATTAAACAGGCTAGGTAAGAAAACTACGGTAGTACTTCGTGAACCTTCATTAGGTCCTGTATTTGGAATAAAAGGAGGTGCAACAGGAGGGGGGTATTCCCAAGTGATCCCGATGGAGGATATTAACCTTCACTTTACCGGTGATTTTTCCGCCATTGAAAAAGCCCACAATCTTTTGGCAGCAATCATTGATAATAATATCCAGAGTAAAAGTAATTCATTGGGTATTGATGGAAGAACTGTTGTTTGGAAAAGGGTAGTGGACTTAAATGATCGGTCCCTAAGAAAAGTATTGATCGGCCTAGGTGGCACTGCATCCGGTGTACCGAGGGAAACAGGTTTTGACATCACGGCAGCTTCTGAAATCATGGCCATTTTGTGTCTTTCTTCCGGTTTAGAGGATTTGAAAAGGCGCTTGGGGAATATTTTTATCGGTTACACTTTTGAGGGTCAACCTATTTATGCGAGGGATTTGAAGGCAGAAGGAGCTATGACAGTCTTGCTAAAAGATGCGATCAAACCCAATCTAGTACAAACCCTAGAAGGGAACCCTGCTATTATTCATGCAGGACCTTTTGCGAATATTGCCCAGGGAACCAACACTGTGTTGGCGACTAAAATGGGGATGACCTTTTCAGAATTTACTGTAACAGAGGCCGGATTCGGCTTTGATCTTGGTGGAGAAAAGTTCTTTAATATCAAGTGCCAATCATCTGGACTAAAACCAAAAGCAGTAGTACTCACTGCTACGATAAGGGCAATAAAATATCATGGCGGTGTTGATCTAAAAAACCTCACTGAATCGAACGTTAAAGCCGTGAAGAAAGGCCTTGAAAATCTTCAAAAGCATGTAGAGAACATCCAAAAATTTAAGATTAGGCCAATTATTGCGATCAATAAATTCATATCTGATACAGATGAAGAAATAAAAATTATTGAAGAATATGCCCAGGAGAACGATATTCAGGTAGCCGTTGCAGATATATGGGAAAAGGGAGGAGAAGGCGGTCTTGATTTGGCAAGAAAACTAATACAATCTGTAGAATCTGAGCCCTCAGTTTTTAAACCACTTTATGATTGGAATTCTCCTTTAACCGAAAAGATCAAAACTATTGCCCGTGAAATTTACGGAGCTAAGTATGTTGATTATTCTGTGAAATCAAAAGCTCAACTTAAGCGAATAGAAAAGTTAGGACTAGAGGGACTACCGATTTGTATGGCAAAAACTCAAAAATCATTTTCAGGAGATCCAAACCTTCTAGGAAGACCTGAAAACTTTTCAATAACCATCCGTGAAATAGAAATCGCAGCTGGAGCTGGATTTTTAGTTCCGATTGTTGGGGATATGATGAGGATGCCTGGACTTCCTGCACACCCCGCGTCTGAAGGAATAGACATAGATGAGAATGGGGAGGTGATCGGTTTGTTTTGATAATTTTTTAAAATCGGTTTTTGGATGAATGGAAAGTTAATTTTTTATCAAATTTCATTTATGTTCAAGTTTTACCCTAGTGTTTAAAATTTAAAAAGGATATTCACTGTGCCTATTGAACTCTATTTATCTAGCCTATGAATGATTCGCGGATTGCAGCCTTGCGATATTATGTGCATAAAAAGTGGTCTACCCAGCCAAAAGTGATCCTTTTTTTTGCTTCGCTGCTTTTGGCTTTTTTGATCACACGATACATTTTCAATTTCGAAGCCTACGAAACGCAGGGTAGGGCTCTTTTTATTCTTCTGGCTGCTTCATTTCTCTGGATTACTGAAGCTATTCCGGTATTTGCTGTGAGTTTTTTGATCATGGGGTATTCCATTTATCTCCTTGATGATGGTCATCTTTATACGGTCAATCCAGACTGGCAAATTTATATCAGTCAGTGGTCAGGCCCAGTAATGTGGCTTTTTCTGGGAGGCTTTATGCTTGCGGAGGGGGCTAAGAAAACTAAGTTCGATCTTTACTTTTCCCAATTAGTTATTTCACGCTTTGGTACCAAACCCTCCTTGGTATTGCTTGGTGTCATGTTTACTACTGGCTTGCTTAGTATGTTTATTTCCAATACCGCTACTGCCGTCATGATGCTCTCTGTGATACAACCTCTCTTAAGGAACCTTGAGGATAAAGACCCTTTTAGAAAAGCTTTGTTGTTAGGAATTGCAGCGAGTGCCACAGTTTGTGGAATGGGAACTATTATAGGATCTGCGCCCAATGCTATTGCCGTGGGAAATATGGCAGAAAGTGGGATTGATTTCACTTTTCTTGATTGGATGATTGTAGGTATTCCACTGAGTGTCTTTCTATCTTTTGTTTCCTGGGTTTTTCTTATGAAAAAATATCCTTCGGACAAGAAGGCAGTAGAACTCCCGACGAAAATATCTATTAAAAAGCGTTCATTCCCTTTTTCGGTAGTCACCATCACTTTTGGAGTAACTGTATTCCTTTGGACTACCTCAAGCCTTCATGGAATCCCTGTTTCAGTGATCGCATTTTTGCCCATTGTTGCACTTACAATCACCGGAATTCTCAACTCAGAGGATATCAGAAAAATCCCTTGGGACACATTGATATTGATTGTTGGAGGATTGATTTTAGGAGATATCATCAGAGAAACAGAATTAGTGGATTTATTGGTTTCTGTCTTTCCGGCAGAAAGCTCAGGGTTATTATTATTTATCGCTTTGGGAGTTATTGCCTCAGTGACCTCTAACCTCATGAGCAACACCGCTGCCGCCGGAATTCTTATTCCGATAGCCTCTGGCATGCTTTATTTATATCCAATTGAATCGAGCTTAGTAGTGGCTCTCTGTTGCTCAACAGCTATGTTTTTACCAATTTCAACACCACCAAATTCCATTGTTTTTTCGACTGGAGATTTAGAAATAAAAGAATTCAGGCCTCTTGGGGCACTGGTCGCTTTAGTGGGGATCGTTTCAATTATTTTCCTTGTGTTCCTGATTTATTAAATTCAAAAAACGATAGATATAAATGCTTTGAAGCTGATTTTGTCCAACATTTGGCCAATGAAATAGATTTTTAATCCGATTCCTTCATATTTAATCACTTCATTTAACACTGACATTTTTTAGAACCTTAGAAGATATGACAACACTCAAAGAAACCTTTGATCAGGTCAAAACAAACATTGGGAAACCCTACTTAGACCTAGAATTTCTCCTTCTCAGTTTGAAATCTGTACTTGAGAAAAATAGTGAAAAAGCAATTGCTGGGGAAATTCCATGGATTTCTACCCATCAACTTGAAATTTCAGAAATCACTCCAAAACATGTCCAGCTCTATTCACTAATCTTCCAACTAGTGAATTTGGTCGAGATCAATGGGGCTGTACAGAATAGACGTAAACTTGAAGATGAGTCTCTTGAAAGCATCAACGGCCTTTGGGCAAAGAATTTCCAAGATTTGATCGATCAGGGAATTGATAAAAAAGAGATACTCAACTCTCTTTCTGAAATAGCAATAGAGCCAGTCCTGACGGCTCATCCTACTGAAGCTAAACGTGCCACTGTTTTGGAACATTATAGGGAACTCTATTTGCTCATGGTGGAGCGCGAAAACCCTATTTTTACAAGTGCCGAGAACCGAGAAATAGAAAAAAATATCGAGCAAACTCTTTACAGGCTTTGGAAAACGGGGGAAATCTATCTTGAAAAGCCACATGTCAAAGATGAGCTAAGAAACATTCTTCATTATTTGGTTAATGTCTTTCCCGAAGTTATTCCAATTTTAGATCGTAGGATGCTTCAAGCAGCCGAATATGTCGGCCTAGATACGGAGGAAATTTCTATTCATCATAATTTCCCCAGAGTGACATTTGGGGATTGGGTAGGGGGTGATCGGGATGGGCATCCCCTCGTAACTGCAGAATTGACATCGCATACCTTGATGCAGTTAAGGTTAAATGCCTTTGTAGTATTAAGGAGAAAGTTGCTTCAGCTTGTTAAGCGAATCAGTTTCAGTCTCGAAATTTCAGATTCTACAAAAGAGCTTCAGGCGAGAGTGAAGGAGATGTCCAAAGAGCTGGGGAAAAAGGGTAAAGAGGCACTGGAAAGAAACGAAAAAGAAGCTTTTCGACAGCTTGTAAACCTGATGCTTTATAAACTCCCCATAGATTTGGCAAGAGGGCATGCAACCAAACTTTCGGAACATCCAGGTGCTTACCTGCATTCTGCAAAGCTCAAAGAGGATTTACAGCTGTTGCAAAGAGCTTTAGTAGCCTATGATGCCAAAACCATCGCTTATGATGATGTTACATCAGTCATTCGAACAGTGGATGCCTTTGGATTTCATTTAGCAGCCTTGGATATAAGACAAAATTCTGCTTTTCATGATAAAGCTGTAGAGCAGCTTTTGGAGGCAGCACAAATGTCCGAGACTAACTTTAGTGAGTGGTCAGAAGAAAAGCGCGTAGCATTTTTAAATAAAGAATTAACCTCTTCGCGTCCATTTACCCATCCTGAAGCGGTTTTAGGACCGGAGGCTACCGCCGTTATGGAATGTTATAGGGCTATTGCCTTTTACTCTAAAAAGTATGGCTTCAACTGCATTGGATCCTTCATTGTTAGTATGACCCGATCAATTTCTGATCTTTTGGTGGTGTATCTACTGGCAAGAGAAACAGGGTTAACCTTTATTTCAGATGAAGGTATGGTTTCAGAAATCCCGGTGGTCCCACTTTTGGAAACTATAGAAGATTTGGAAAATGGCGAGGAGATTATGAGACAATTTTTGGCTCATCCCATCACACGAAGAACCCTGAAGCACATTCAAAGCAGAAATAACCAAAATCAGCCTACTCAGCAAATAATGGTAGGCTACAGCGATAGCAACAAGGATGGGGGTATTATGGCCAGCCAATGGAATCTTTACAAGGCTCAGTATAAACTAGTAATGGTGGGAGATGAATTTAGGGTGAAAATCCGATTCTTTCATGGAAAGGGTGGGTCCATCAGTAGGGGGGCAGGACCAACGCACTATTTTATTAAAGCAATGCCCCACGGTGCTCCAAACGGCGATTTAAGATTGACCGAACAAGGAGAAACTATCGCACAGAAATACGCTAATAAAGTAAATGCTGCATTTAATCTTGAATTGCTGGCAGCCAACACTTTGAACAAATACTTGAGAGATAAGCATTCAAAAAAGCAGTTTCACCCATTGGCAGATACCCTCGAATGGCTGGCAAATAGCTCAAAACACTACTATGAAAACTTAATGAACCAGGAGGGTTTTATTGCCTTTTTTCGACAAGCCACTCCGATCGATGCCATAGAAAATTCGAAGATAGGTTCTCGCCCGGCCAAACGAACAGGGATGAATACATTGGCCGATTTAAGAGCAATACCTTGGGTATTTTCTTGGGCTCAATCCAGGGTGCACATGACAAGCTGGTATGGGGTAGGATCCGCACTTTCTGAATTAAAAGCTGAAAGACCAGAAGCCTATGAGAAATTAAAAAAAGCGCTGAAGACAGATGCTTTTGTTCGCTATGTTTTCACTAATATTGACACAAGTCTGGCTGCCACAGATGAGAATGTATTTGAACTTTATCTGGATTTGGTGGAAGATCAGGTGCTAAGAACAAAATTTGCTGATCAGTTTAAAAAAGAGCTGGCCTTGGTGAAGGATCACATGAGTTACCTTATCGAAAGACCTTTTAGTGAGAGAAGAAAAAATCATTTCAACTCTAACCAGCTTCGAGCTTCTCTGATGCAATCATTACACGAAAAACAAGTTTCCATTCTTAAGAATTGGAGAAAAGCCAAAGACAGCGACGATAAACTGGCTGCTAAGCTTCAGGTGGAACTCCTACTCACTATCAACGCCCTTTCTGGTGCAATGAGAAATACGGGATAATTTGAATTTTTTTAAATCACCTTCAATTCAAGATTTATTTAAAAAACAATAAAAATCTAATTATCAATATTTTATGTCAAATAATGACTATCAAAAAAAAGTAGCCTACTTCTCTATGGAAATAGCCATAGATCAGACTATGAAGACCTATTCTGGTGGCCTAGGTTTTTTGGCCGGATCACATATGCGCTCAGCTTATGAACTCAATCAGAATCTGGTGGGAGTCACTATGCTCTGGAAGTACGGGTACTATGACCAGGTACGAGCAGAAAACTCGCATATGGAGGCGAAATTCATACAAAAGTTTTATTCATTTTTAGAAGACACGGGAATCACAGTGGATATTAAAGTACACGATGGACTGGTCAAGGTTAAGGCATATTTGCTTCGACCTGAGATTTTTGGAACGGCTCCAATCTATTTCCTATCCACGGACCTCCCAGAGAACGATTATGTCTCTCAGACCATCTGTCATCACCTTTATGATTCTAATTTGAGTACAAGGATAGCCCAGGAAATCATTTTGGGTGCCGGAGGAGCCAAAGTTCTGGAGCAAGTAGGTGATATCGATATCTATCACATGAACGAAGCGCATCCCTTGCCACTGACTTTCTACCTATACAGCAAACACAGAGATTTTGAAAAGCTCAGATCTCAAGTCGTTTTCACTACACATACCCCGGAAAAAGCAGGGAATTCTGAATACGACTTTAACCTTTTATTCAAGATGAATTATTTCTCAGGTCTTGAACCAGAGGAGGTCTACCAAATATCAGGTGAAAGGGGAGAAAAAATGGGCTGTACGCCTGCGGGTTTAAGGATGAGTAAAAAAGCTAATGCGGTATCTCAGTTGCACAAAGAAGTAGCCAGAGATATGTGGAAGGACGTGGTCGATCCAAGGCATATTTTGGGTATTACAAATTCCCAAAACGCCAAATATTGGCAAGATTATAAACTTGCAAGACACCTGAAATCCGGGGATGATGAAGCTTTACTGGCAAGAAAAAAAGAACTCAAAAAAAGACTATTTCATGAAGTAGCTCTTCAGGAAGGTGATCTTTTCGATGAAAATGTTTTGACCATCGTTTGGGCAAGAAGATTTGCAGCTTATAAGAGGCCTGAACTGATTACCAGAGATCTTTATCAATTCCTGGATCTGTTAAAGGATTCAGAATACCCAGTGCAAATCATTTGGGCCGGAAAGCCATACCCAAAAGATCATGGGGCTGTGGAGATTTTCAATCACCTAATCGATATCACTTACACCCATAAAAACTGTGCGATATTGGTAGGTTATGAGTTAGATTTAAGCGCCAAAATCAAAAAAGGAGCTGACATCTGGCTAAATACCCCCAGGATTACCCGTGAAGCTTCAGGCACAAGCGGAATGACTGCTTCCATGAATGGAGCCTTAAATTTGAGCATCAATGATGGTTGGATTCCAGAATATGCCAAGGAAGGAGAAAACTGCTTTATCATTCCTTCAAGAACTGACTTTAATTCAATTGAAGAGCAGGATGATGCCGATTTCGATGCTCTAATGAAAGTTCTAAAGGAACAAGTTCTACCAACTTATTACAAGAATCCTAAAAAATGGCTCGAGATGATGAAGGCAAGTATGCAGGACATTTTTCCTTTCTTCGAGTCTGGACGAATGGCCGATCAGTACTACAGAGAACTATATAATGCAGAGGTAAAAGAAGATCTAGTGATCAAAAAATAATACTATGAAAACTTTAGGAATGATAGGTGGAACATCCTGGCATGCGACTACAGATTATTATAAGTTGATTAACGAAGGGGTAGGAAAGAAGATTGGAACCGCAAATAACCCTCCTTTAATTTTGCATAGCATTAGCATTGAAGTGATGCGTAGACAGGTGAGGGATGAAATTCATTCCAAGTATCTAGATGTGGCTCAAAAGCTGGAAAAGGTTGGTGCCCAGGCTATCATCATTTGTGCCAACACGCCACACATGGCTTATGACTATGTACAGCCCAAGATCAATATTCCTATTCTCCATATTGCGGATGCCACAGGTCAAGAAGCCAAAAGGTTAAACATTCAAAAGCTCGGATTACTTGGAAATAGACCTACCATGACCGGTAACTTCATACCCGGACCTCTTAAGGAGAAATTTGATATAGAGACAATTATTCCCGAAGAGGAATACTTAGATCAATCTCATTATTATATATCAAAAGAACTCACACAGGGAATATTTTCCGAAGAAGCCCGTAAATTTTATTTAGGACAAATGGAAGCCTTAAAAAACAAGGGAGCTCAAGGCATCATTCTTGGATGCACAGAGCTCCCTATTCTATTTAAAGAAACCAGCATTGACCTGCCTCTTTTAGCCACTACTCATTTGCATGTTCGAATGGCCATTGATTTTATTCTGAGTAATTGACTTTTAAACTTCTTTTCCTTTAAGCATTTTATTCCAGTAGAGATAAGGAAGGCCATATTTCTTTAACATCCACAGTCTCCAATGTTCTTTTGCGCTATCGAAAACTAGCATTTGCTTCAGCTTAGGGTCTGGGATGAAATTCTGATCATAATCGAATTCTGCCAAAACCATTTTACCATAACCCGTAACAAGGGGACAGGATGAGTAGCCATTGTATGACATAGAACCAATCTCCTGACTTTTGATCATGTTACGAAGATTATCGATAACGATAGGTACCTGCTTTCTGATAGCTGCCCCTGTTTTTGCCGTAGGCAAACCTGCTACATCACCCATTCCAAAAATGTTGGGAAATTTTACATGCTGAAGGGTGTGCTTATTTACATCCAGCCAGCCAGCATCATTTACCAAACTTGATTCTCGGACAAACTTTGGTGCCGCCTGTGGGGGAGCCAGATGAAGCATATCAAAAGGAACCTTGATATATGAATTACCGGACAATTCCTCCTTAATCTTGTTATGCTCGCTTATCACGCATTGACTTTCTGATGGATTGACCCACTTGAAAGTGACCACATTTTTTTCATTATCAATATGCACTGGAGCATAATGCGGACGGAAATGGATTCCGTAGCGTCTTATAACATTATTTAGGGTAGCCGCAACTCTTGGAACACCAAAGATTACAGTTCCCGGTGTGGCAAAAATCACATTGGCATCAACTTTATTTTTTTGGAAATAATCAGCTGCTAAATAGGCAATCTTTTGTGGTGCTCCACCGCACTTGATTGGAGTATTGGGCTGGGTGAACACCGCATTACCACCTTTGAAGTTTTTGATGACGTCCCAGGTATGATTCGGATCGGTGTAATTACTGCAAACATTTCCCTTGTCCAAAGCCTCTGGTAAACCCTCAATCAAGGATGGCTCCATAACCAGCCCTGGGGCTACAATAAGATAGTCGTAGGTAATTTTTCCACTTCCTTTGGTTTCAACTGTATTATTTTCGGGATCAAAACCACTTGCGTAATCCTTGATCCAATCCACACCTTTAGGCATGACCTCAGCCATGGGTTTTCCTGTCTTTTCGAATTCGTAGGTTCCTGCTCCAACCAGCGTCCAGGCTGCCTGATAATAATGCATGTCTGCAGGTTCAATTAATCCTATGTCCAGGGACTTGTCTTTTTGCAGGAGCATGGAGGAGGTCATGATTCCAGCCGTACCGCCTCCAATAATTAAAATTTGATAATGTGACTTCATAGTATGGGTTTTCCTTTTTCAACTGTGCAGTTTATTAAATTTTTAGCAGTTCAAAAGTGATAATTGTCACTTTATGGCCTAATTCAAAATAAATCAACTACAGGAAACTGATTAGCCAAACTTCCAATTCTATTTGGTCTCATTAAGAGAAGAGATTTTTTTTGTTCAAGGACTTTTTGAATCGTCCTTATCATTTTGAGTATGCTACCAATTTTTTTGAATGTAAAAGGCAAAATCGCTTTAGATGCAACATTGTTGTATTAATAGAGATGTGCTGTATATTAGTATTGCAGTAGGATTGGTAAATTTTATTTATTAATAAATTTCACGCTACCTATTAAAAATCAGAAAATTAAGAATCTATTCTAGAGGATTTAACCCTAGAAAATGAAATAAAAATATTTGTTGCGACCATGAAAAGTTTGAACCTTACCTATACCCACGGTAAAGAAATCCTTATATCCCTAGCTCTTATTTTCTTTTTTTTCGGATGCGGAGAAAGTAAACAAGACGAAAGCCTAATTAAAGCCTTTGAACTCCATAATGAGTCAATGGAAGTAAGGAAATCCACAGAAGAAAAGATTTCCGTATTATTAGCAAATCAAGATTCTGCTTTTACCGCAAAGCACTCCGGTACATTAGATTCCTTGAACTCCGCTTTGGCTGCATGGGATGAGCAGGTAATAGAAGTACCAGGGTTTGAGCATAGCCACAATGACCATGACCACGACCATTCAGGGCATGAACACGATCACGATGGACATGATCACGACCATGACCATAGTCATAGCCATGGAGATGAACCAGATCTCACACCAAAACAGCACTTAGATGTTCAGCAGCACCTTTTGGACGAGATTAAAGCTTTAGAAAAGGCTATTAGTGATATTAAAGAATAAATTTTGCGAAATGCTTTGGCCAAAAGGCCGAAAAAAGCTTACAGTGATGTAACTTCACCCAACCAAATCAGAGACCCTGTAAGGGATCCAAAGTAACATTCATTTTTAGCAGAGTAACATGATATTAAGTGGCCTTGAAATAGCCGAGCGTATGGGTAAGGATATCGCAATCGAACCCTATAATCCTGAGCAGCTAAACCCAAACAGCTATAACCTCAGACTTCATAATGAGCTGATGGTTTATGACAAAGAAGTGCTCGATATGAAGGTGGAAAATAAGGCTTCGAAGATCATTATTCCTGAATCTGGTTTGAGGCTAGACCCGGGTAAACTATACCTTGGGAGGACAGTGGAGCATACCCGAACCGATACTTTGGTACCAATGCTAGAGGGCAGAAGTAGTATTGGCAGGCTAGGTATGTTTGTACACGTTACTGCAGGATTTGGCGATGTAGGATTTAATGGATTCTGGACACTTGAAATATTTGTGGTTCAGCCCCTTATCATATATCCGAATGTAGAAATTTGCCAGATTTATTATCACCATTTGGATGGAGAATACGCTAAATATAGAAGTGGAAAATACCAGAACAATAGCGGGATTCAGGCCAGTAGACTCTTTGAGGATTTTAAGAAATAAACTTCCGGCTAGGTATTTTTTCTTTTGAAATCGTGCCAAAGTAAAAAGAAAGCCTTGACCAAGGCACTATACCCAATGCTGGTAAGACCTACTTCCAGGAGGTGTTAGATGCCGGGTATGCGGCCAACTACTGGCTTTGCGAAGGAAGAAATTATACCTATTTGCATTCAGGTGAAAATGAGTTTCTTGACAATTCCTTCGATAAAGATGCGATAGAACCCTTAAATCGAATAATTGCCTTTTTGGATGAGGTTTTAGAATAAGTTGGCAAAGGCATATTCCTATCAACTTCTCAATAATATCTCTAGGTAAGTGAAAACCAGCCTTTAAATTCTTATTTTCATAGGTTCCGAAATAGAAATCTATGTGTGACAGGCTTTCAAATAAGGCATACTCAACGTTTTTAAGCTTCCTACTTTTTGCTTTTCTGCTTACCCTAGTCTCCTGTAATGAAGATGAAGAGAATGCTCCGCCGGTTGTACAGTTTAAAGGAATAGCTGCGGCGTTTAATGATCAGGTGGAAGCTCTGGAATATTCTCTCACCATCTTCGTCGATCAACCTGGAGCTGGTGGAACGGCTGAAACCTGGGTTCCAGTGGGTTTTATGGATGTGGATGCTGGACATGCATTTGTGAAACTGGAACGCCTAAATGCTGATAGTACTCAAACTACCATCATAATAGGCTATTACCCAGATAAAATACCAAATGACCCCAATCAGCTCGAAACTAATGGAGAGCTACGTGATGATACCAAACGCCTTTTTGAAGTGAGTAAAAAATATGTCTTAACTAAGGAGAATTTCGATAAGGCTTTGGCTTACATAGAATCCGTAGAAAGGACAAAGAAGAAGTATCACCTCAATAATTATAACTGTGCGGATTTCGCCATACAGGTTGGTCTTGCAGCTGGAGAAAATGTTCCCGATACTTATGGCGCTTGGGATATTAATTTTGGAATGGGGAAAAGGCTGACAGGTGGGGGATCTAACCCTGGTAACCTTGGTCAGGATTTAAGACAATAAGCGATGAAAACAAAATTCAACATAAAGGTTTTTAGGAAGATGCCGGTTTTTGTTTTGTTCATGGTAATGGCATCTTGCTCGGATAAATCTCCGATCGTTAAGGACCTGCATATTTCATTGGGTACTCTCAGTACTGAGGATATTTTGTTAGACTACTTCACTTTTTCGGATTCCATTAGGACGAAGGCTATTCCAACTTACAACTCCCTCTTCCAGAAAATTAAGGATAACATTTCCCAGGGTTCTTTTGAAGTGATGAAATATAAGCGAGCCCGAAAAAAGTGGGCGGATGTTGCCCAGGTGAATCCTTCTGAAGATCAATCTAAGTTAGTTGTGGTCAAATACGCTAATGGGGAGTACCTATACGTAAAGTGTAACGGGAATAAGATTGAATCAATGATTACGGTAAGAAAAGGGGATTTGATTTCTGGGTGGCTGTAGTTGGTTTTCAGTTTTCAGTCGTCGGTTTTCAGTTGGCAGGGTTAAAAAATTCACAATTCGACATTCATCATTCAAAGTTCGTTATTTCCCAAATCCCCATGGCTATCCGACTATTTAGCTAGACGGGCTTAATCAGGAATGACGTGTGACTTATTACCAAATAACCAATCAACGAATCCCTGATTCCAAACCCCTATATTCTTCATTCCCAAATCGTAAATCCCAATCCCTTAAATCTTAAACAGAAAATGCTTAACTTTTAACCACCTGATAATCCGTAATAATTAATTTTTAATCCATTCCGATAGCTATCGGAACAGGCTTTAATTTATTTTTAACCAAAAACAAAAGGAGGATACTATGGCTATAGACGGCGATATCAAATTTTCATCATTTTCAGGATCATGTGAAATCGAACGAAGCAAGGACCGAACACTATTCAATGCATTCTCTTTCTTGACTGAAAGACCGGGAGATCCAGGAGATATAAGAATAAGGTCCCGGCATTCCCACAAACCAATTACTGTGACTTGTGGAATTGATAAAGCAGCACCAGAAGTCTGGAGCCACTTATGCCGTGGTAGGAAAATCGATGAGGTAGAAATACGATTATGGCATAATAATGTGGAAGGTGTCCAGATTAATTACACGACTTTTACCTTGACCAATGCCAGAATAGTTGGTTGTGAATTCACTCAACTCCATAACCTTAAATCCAATGGAGCAGAAATGGCTACAGAAGCGATGGTGGAATACAGTATTGCTTTTGAGAGTATAGTTGTCACTTACGACGATGGAAGTGGAGCCGTAGAAGCAGTGGATTCCTGGATAAAGTCAAGGGTTTGATTTGAGCATTGTTAGTTGCCGTTGTCAGCTTTGAATCGTCGGTTGGCTTAGATTTTTTTTGTTTTTTTTGTTTTAGTCATTTCGAAAAATAGGAGCCTATTGACTCAATGAGACCGTCTGATTATCAGGTGGAAGATTTTCTGTCTGCAGCTACAACTATTATAATCCCAACTAAAACTCCGATATTCAAAAAATCACTTTTTAAGTTTAACCGATTTACCCAACTGATTAATGATTCGATTTCTTTGTTCCATTACCTTAGTACTGCTGCTTTTTGCTTGCAAATCTCATCAAAACCTATTGGAAGATGGAAGTACTTATACCAACTTCCGTGGATTCATTCCAATTGATCCTATCGAATATCATGATGAAATTCTTCTTTCAAAAGATGGGGATCTTTATACCAAAGACATTAAGGTGATGGATAGCGATGAGATTTTTCAATTTCTCAATAATGAAACCGTTTTAGTAAGTATAGGTCAGGTAAATGCCGAAGGTGGTATTTCTTACTTGCCGGTGACGGTGTCGACCAAAAATTCAAGTTACAAGGTGACTATGGATTATATGAAGTTCGCTACTTTGGCAGAGGTTCGGCAGGATGGATCCTTTATTGGTTTTCGCAGAGTAGGTGTGGGTCTGCGATTAATCACCTTGCTTACAACAAATGAATCTGGAATTAATATTGGAGATTTATCCTCTATAGGCCTCGCGGCAAAGCAAGGTTCTGTAAAAGGTACTATGATGATAGAAGTAGTAGGAATTAAATCTAGAGAGGTGACCACATTACTTCCACTTCCATCGGAAATCAATCAGACCACAATTCAAAACGCTATGCAGGCCCTTGCCACTATAAAGTCTAAAATTTATGACGAAGACACAGAGCTATTTCCTCAGGTAATGGCGATTAAACCAGATAGTACCTCAAGAAGAAGAGCTCCTTTACCGGACTTTTCGGATGGAATATCGGATATTCCTGAGGCCCAACCGGAAAACCCATCAAATGAACACTTACCCATGCTAGGAAATTCCGAAGGAGGAGTTGAATCTGGACATCCTCCAAGACAAAGCGAAACTGATCCGATGAATAATTATGGAAATGATATTTTACTTCAAATAGGAGGAAGCAAGAGTACTGTAAGTAAATACCAAAATGCTAAAAATCTTGAAAAAATGGCTTTTGATTATCTTTTTCAGAAGGATATAGACCGTGTAATAGCAACTTTGGATGCTGCAGAAAGAGTCTATCCTGGTTTTCATAGTGTCTATGATATAAACAGAATGCTAAAAGCTGAAAGATCGGATCTCAGTGATCCCGATTCACCAAAGTGGAAAGAGGTCTATTCAAGAATTCTCAATGATTATCCTTGGAAGCTTTCTGATGAAATCATCGAAAGGCTAGAGGAAAAAATAGGGTTCTGATTTGAAAGAAATTGACAATCTAGAAGCAAAAGTAATATCTATCTTTAACGACTGGAATTTTGATCCTTTCAGTGAAGAATAATTAATTACAAAAATTGTTAAGGCGATGTGTTTACATCGCCTTTTTTTATCCCAAAATCAATTAAAGATTAAATTATTTTATTAGCTCAATCTCCATAATATTATTGGAAATGGGGGCAACAGAAATGTTTTCTTTATCTTTTTGAATATAGAATATAAAAGACCCTGTGTTTCCCAAATTCCGAACTTCTTTCTTTTCTCCATTTAGAAAGTGAAGGACAGTGTTGTGCTCGATTTCGTTTTTTGCAATATCATTTCTTTCACTCATTCCACGGCCAAGCCCATAACCTACAAAAGCCGCAAGAATCATTATCGCCATAACTAGCAGAAATGCGGTGCTGGCATCCACTGCTGAAACATCTTGAGTTTTGGTCTCATTTTTTTTATTTCTCAAAATCATCAGGTAATAGAAAATGGATCCGACTAAAATTAACAATACCAGAAGAATAGGCTTGTCAGTTAAAATAGCCACCGGACCTAGCAAGACGTCCAAAATTCCTGCATAATTCAGAAAGTTAATTCCGATCAATCCGTAATAGATTGATTCCGCAATAATTCCCAAAATCAAAACATACAGATATCCGAGAGGAAGAAATTCGGAGAGAGTCATTTTTTTAGAATCATTATTCGAAGAAGGAGGGAAGAGCATAAATGGAGAAGATGATGGCCTGTCTGTTTAATAACCTGAATATAATCATTGGTGTTTTTCCTTACTAGTCGATCGGTTGTCAGTCGACAGTTTTCGCTTGGCAGTTCTTTTTTACTGACTTATCAATTCACCAACCAGCTAACACCAGATTCTTATTCACTTTGTTCGGTAATCCCACATTCTAACTCAAACTTCTAAACCCTAACTAAAAAAATTTAGCTTCCACTTTGCACAGGGAAGCCCATTTGTGCCCACACCAAAATCCCTTCGTCAATTATTGCTGTGTTTTCATATCCATAACGTCTCAGCGTATTTAGCACACGCTCTGATGCTGCATGTGGACAGGCACAATAAATGACGATTTGAGTTCCATCATTCGGGATATCATGGATAAATTCATCAGGTTCTGCATAGTATGGAACCGGGGCAGCACCTGGAATATGCATTTGCCTCCAAGCTACCTCAGATCTGGCATCGAGAATGATCATCCGCTTTCCTTCTTCCAAAGCTCTGTTCACCTGTTCAGCGGCCACAAACTTTCCTTCACGCAACTCAAAATCCGGCGCTTCATTTTCAGGGTTAAGGATCAACTGCTCTGCAGTAGGCACGGTCACACTTTCTGGCATAGGTATATCCCAACCAGAGGCTCTACTTCTCAAAAAAGTCGTTAGATCATCAATTTCATTACTTTTTAAACTGTCCTTGAAGGCCATCATAGGAGTTCCATCGCGACCTTCAGCAATAGCATATCTGAGAAAATGATCAGTAGCAGTAGCGAGTAGCATTGGATTAGCTAGGGCAGGAGCGGAGATTCCTTCCCCTTTGTTTCCATGACAGGCAGCACAGTGTTGAGAATACAGGATAGAACCATTTTCAATATTACCCATGACAGGCTCTCTGGAAAGCTCTATCCTCTCTTTCACTCCAGCCATTTGGTTTAGGTATTCTAAAAGAAGTTCGATCTCAATATATTCAAGAGGCCCTCCATGGGAATCGTAGTAACCACCCATTGCGGTATTGGCTCGACCGAATTGAATGGTATACCTCATAAAATTGGTGCCCTTGCTTGTGCCGAGCAAAGATTTTGAGCGAAGCGAAGGGGCATTATCTGCAGTATATCCTTCACGGTTTTCTCCATGACATAGAGCACAATACTTTACATAAAGTTGGGAAGCATGTTCTATTGCCAAGGTATCAAGGTCAGCCAAAGGACTTAGCTTCCTGGCAAGGATAGCCTGCTCTTGAGGTTCCTGTACGAACTCTAATTGCATGCCGTAAGCAAATTCAGAAGAAATTATCAGACGATCAGTCATTTTATCCATAGCCTCTTCGGGGAGTTTCGACTGAAAATAATGATAAGTGGAATCCAGGTTCTCCACATCGAATTGTACGGCATAGACGCCTTCACCATTATCCATGACAAGTTCGCCTAGATCAGAATTGAATAAGGCTGATTCCAAATAAATTTTCTGATGCCTGAAGACCGGAAAAGAAATACTGGAATCGCTTTTTGAGTCTGGGGTTAATCCCATTGATTCGTATTTGGCTGATACTTCCTTTGGGTTCTGAACAGCAATTTTGATCCCTGAAATCCCTACTACACCATTTGGGTGTGTATTGTACATTCGTCGAAAAATGTAATAGGTATTCCAATCCTTTTGCACATCTGCATAACCATAATCAATACTCTCTATAAATCTTGGCAATAGGCGCGGTGGGTTTGCTGAATTGAAATCCAAACTCTTTCTCTGGTCATTTCCATTGTCCCAAGACCATCCTTTGACCTCTTCTCCTGAAGTTCTGTAAGACTGAACTGAATCTGTTTTTAATCCGACTTTATTTAAAGTCATGTAGGTCGAATCAATAGAGGAAGTAGAAAGCGAAAAGAGTCTAACACCATTTTTGATCTCAGCATCTGAAGAGAGGAAATCAACAATGCTATCCTGGCTTAAGGCATCATTGGCAGACAATAACTCAAAAACAGTCATATCCCCTAGAATTATGGAACTTGAAAGAGTTCCGTCAAAGGCACCATCTGTAATTCCTCTGTAAATATTGAAGCCGAGCGTATCTACAAAATATTGCTTTGCTTGCTCAATATCTTCAACCAAAAGTGTCGTCTGACTCAATCCAATACCCTGACCTGTCAAAAACGGCTTAGGCTTCTCAATTCTTTCACATGACAAGCTCAAAACTATCAAAACGAAAAGTAGTGATGTGACAGTTGGGTTTCTTAAAATTTTATCCATGAGGTAATTTAAATGCAATTTTGTTGCATAAATATAGGCCAAAAGCCTATTTAAAAATCTTGAATGAGTAACTTTAATATTGTGCTTTTACGGGATGTTAAACAAAGAAATCAAATTAATCCAAAGTAAAGCTCAGATCACAAATGAAAATACCAAACTAGAAACTAAAGGCCATCAGAAATAATCATTTCATAAAATGAAGACCTGGAAATACCTTTGGATTACCCTTAAATTCACCAAAATTTTACGTATGCCTAAAATTAGAATTTTCATCAAGGCTATAATGTTCACCGCAATATTTGGCTATTCAACGCTAATTCATGCGCAGCAAAGAGCCTATAAGGTGCCTGAATTTGCCAAAAACTGGAGTAGGCCAGGGCTTCATCCAGACCATATCATACTGAATTTCGGTCAGGATGCGGCTACCACCGCAAGCGTGACATGGAGAACCTCACTTGAAGTAGGCACCAGCTATGCGGAAATTGCTATCGCAACAGGTGCTCCTAAATTTTGGAGGACAGCAGAGACCTTCGAAGCTAAAACAGAAATATTGGATGCCTCTGAGGTATTAGATGCTCAGGTAATCTCTAAATATCACTCGGTTACTTTTAAAGGCCTTAAGCCTGCTACTCTTTATGCCTATCGGGTCGGAGACGGGAAGATTTGGAGCGAGTGGATTCAGTTCAAAACCGCTGCTGTAGAAGAGGCACCATTCTCATTTTTATATGTGGGCGACGCCCAAAATTATATTCTTGAACTATGGTCAAGACTTATCAGGGAAGGATATAGAAGGGGACCTGATGCCAGTTTCATAATCCATGCAGGAGATATGATCAATAATGCTCACAGTGAACGACAGTGGCATGAATGGTATTCGGCAGGAGGTTTTATTCATAGTATGGTACCATCTATAAATGTTCCTGGAAATCATGAGTACGGATCTACTTCGAATGAAAATGGAGAGCGGGAGCTGTCTGTTCAATGGAATCCGCAGTTTACGCTTCCTGAGAATGGGGTAGAAGGTTTAGAAGAAACTAACTATTACATCGATCACCAGGGGATGAGAATCGTTGCTTTGAATAGTCTCAGAAAACAGGAGGAACAGGCTGTTTGGCTTGAAAAAGTGCTTTCGAATAATCCAAATAAATGGACCGTTGTCACCTATCATTATCCTCTATTTTCTGCATCTGCTGGAAGAGATAATAAGGAGCTGAGAGATTTATGGAAACCCATTTTTGATAAATACAAAGTTGATTTAGCCCTTCAAGGGCATGATCATGCTTATGCCAGGGGACGGGTCGAACCTGTTATTGCTGAGGGGGAGGAGAATATCCTCGATGGATTGAACAAGCGTGATTATACTGGTACTGTTTATGTCGTTTCGGTAAGTGGGGGCAAGATGTATCCACTTCGCCCAAATGCCTGGGAAGGCTGGGATGCCGAAAGAGATCGTGCGGCTGAAAATACTCAACTCGTGCAGGTAATCGATGTGAATGGAGATAGCCTTTCCTATCAGTCATTCACTGCGGCAGGGGAGCTTTATGATGCTTTTGATTTAATCAAGCAGCCAGATGGAAAGCCAAACCGATTCATAGAAAAACGTGCTTATGCTTTGGAGCCAAGGAGATTTGATAACACAATTGCTTATGAGGATCAATTACCCGCGGAAATAGAGAAAGAGATTGCTGAAAAGTACTCTGATTTCGAAATCGCACGAGTGATGATTATGGACGATGAAGAACTTCATGGCTATAAGGTGCTTTTGCAAAATGAAACCCAAAGAAAAGTTTTGGACGTTTCATTCGATGGAAAAATTCTGAAAGAAGAGAATTTGTAACTCCTCCGGCCAAATGAACAAGGTTATAGATAAAGAAAATTTCATTCTTCAATCCCCAACAACAGCTTTCCTTGTAGGTTTAGGGTTCTTTTGTGTCTTTCTGGTTTCCTGTTCAGAACAAAAGAAATACGAACTTTCCTATTCATGGGCGCCTGTGGAGATTACTTCTGAAATCAAGAAATCAGAAGAAATTGAGGCTATAATTAATCCTTACAAGACGAAACTGGATTCGATCATGGATGAGGTTATTGGATACAGTGCCAAGGACCTGACAACTGAAGGGAGATATGAATCCACCTTGGGAACCTTTGTCACAGAATTGCTTCACAAGCAATCAAGTGCCCAGTATAATACAATTGTCGATGTAGCGCTTATGAATCATCATGGGGGTTTGCGAGCTCCCATAAATGAAGGTCCTGTCACCGTTGGAGAAGTCTTCCAGGTAATGCCTTTTGAGAATGAAATGCTTTTACTTGAAGTTCCTGGAGATAAACTCTTAGAGATCATAAAGTTTGTGGGGAATAGAAATAGTAGTATGATTTGGCCCGTAAGTTTCGATGTTTCTGGTGCTGAAATTCTTAACATTCAAGTGGATGGCAAAGAAATCGAATCAGACAGAACTTATATCTTATCAGTAAGTGATTATCAGGCAAATGGAGGAAGTGGTTTTGAAATGTTGCAGCCCCTGAAAAGGCTAGACATAAAACCTATCCTTCTTAGAGATATGATACTTTCTGAAATAAGAGAACTAACGGCCAGAGGAGAAAAAATAAACACCAAAATAGCCAATTCAATTAAGGTTATCGACTGATGAAAAGAAGACAGTTTTTACTTCGTTCTTTGAGTGCTACTGCCTCGATGGCATTCTCCCCATTCATATTTTCTTCTTGCAGACCAAGTCTTCATGGCAAAAAACTAACCATTCTTCATACCAATGATATGCATTCCTATATCGAGCCTTTCGAAGAGGGGAGGTACCAAGGACTTGGAGGAATGGCAGCCCGGGCAAGTATTGTGAATAAAATTCGGTTTCAGGAAGCCAATGTAATGCTTTTGGATTCAGGTGATGTGTTTCAGGGAACTCCCTATTTTAATTTATTTGGAGGTGAACTCGAGCTGAAACTGATGAGTGAAATGGGTTATGATGCCACCACAGTCGGGAATCATGAATTTGACAATGGAATAGGGGGATTGGAACATGCTATGCAGTTCGCGAACTTCCCTCATTTGATTGCCAATTATGACTTCTCGAGAAATACCCTTTCTGGTAAAGTTAAACCCTTCAAAATCTTTGAAAGGGGAGAAATAAAAATTGGCGTGTTTGGTCTTGGAATAGAACTGGAAGGATTGGTGAACTCGAGAATGTATGATGGAACTCTCTATATTGATCCCATTGCGACAGCAAAGGAAATGGTCCAGGAGCTCCAGAAGCAAGGTTGTGACTTGATTGTATGCCTTTCACATTTAGGTTATGATTATGGAGACTCCCGAAAACCATCGGACTTAATACTAGCAAAAGAGGTCAGTGAAATTGATGTGATCCTTGGTGGACATACCCATACTTTTATGGAAGAGCCTCTGCTTCTGACCAATTCTGAAGGGTTCACTACCACTATTAACCAAGTAGGTTGGGCTGGAATCAATCTGGGTAGAATTGATGTGATGTTTACGGAAAAAGGGAAAAAGGTGGTGGCCTTTAACCCCATGCCCTTGTTAAACAAGGTTTAATAAGTCTGTCCACCAACAGAAATACCACAGCTGGAAATCAATGATCGTGCCCAGCTTCTTCTTTCATTAGCTCTGAAATTAGGTAATAGGCATTGTTTGTAGCGAATTGAGCATCTGGCGAAACAGGATTGTGAAGCTTGATTTCTAACCAGCCGCTATTTTCCACTCCTATACTGACTTCCATCGGGGTAAGATTCCACTCCATTTCTCCATTCCCTTCAACTTGTTCGGCCTTAAAAATATAATACCGATTACCATCCATTGCCACAGCATCCTTTGGCAAGGCAAAAGAAGTTTCTGCATCAAACAGGATCTGCCCTCGTGCATACATCCCTGGCAGGAGGGAGCCATCCTCATTTTCAAGCTCGGCATGAATATTCACTGCCTTAGTATCATTTTCAAACATCTTACCTACTGAAAAAATAGTCGCCTCATGCATAATGTCTGGATTAGACTCTACAATAAACTGTACCGTCTGCCCTTCTTTAATTTTTTGAATGTCACTCTCAAAAACCTTGAAATGAGCATGAATGTGATCGTTTTGGATGATTTCAAATAGTACTTCTTCAGGAGCTACATACTGCCCCGTGCGTACTCCTATATGCTGTACATAACCAGCAATAGGAGATCTCAAAGGTACATTCCCAGAAATCTCACCGGCTTTCACCTTGTCTAGTGAAATCGAAAGCAATTTCAGTTGTTCTTCCAGCCCTTTAACTGAACCCTGAAGGGTAAGATAATTGGCTTTTACCCGCTGAAAATCACGGCCTGAAGACACGGATTCATTGTAAAGCCTTTCCTGTCTCTGATAGTCTTGCTCAGCGAATTCTAATTCATTAACCTGGTTTAAATACGTTGTTTGAAGTTCGATCAGGTTTGGATGAAACATATAAGCCAGTATTTGACCTTTGTTCACTTTATTTCCTTCTATGACTTCTACTGAGCTGATGTTGGCTCCGACTATGGATGTCACCGCCGCCTGACTTTGAGGTGGAAGGGTCAATTGACCATTGGTCTCCACAAAACCCTGCATAGGTCTTTTTTGCAGGGAATCCACCTCCAGACCCAGAGATTGGAATTGCTGAAGAGAAAGGTGAACTTCCTCAGCATGTCCATGTTCTTCTTCCATTGAGACCTCATTTTCAACTTTGGGCTGACAGCCCAAAGCCAGAAAGAATAAAAAAGCCAGTGTATAAAATTGATATATCGTCTTCATATCGGGTTATTTTTTCAATAAGTACATGAGGTAAAATTTTGACTGTAGGTAAAGAGCCAGAGACTCTAAGCCTCTCAGTTCAGTCTCTAGAGCTGAATTTGAATTCTGGAGAAATGCCACATAGTCAATGGCTCCCTCACGGTAGGAGAGGGCCGCTCCTCGCAGCTGCTCTTCGGCAGTTGGAATGGCTTGATCTTTATAATATTCCCAGCTTCTGAACCATTTTTCGTAATTGGCCATAGCCACTTCGTATTGATTGTTGAGTTGAATAGTGGTTTCGCTGAGGTTTTGCTGAGCAATGGCCGTTTCAACTTTAGCCGCCTGCACATTTCCTTTTTGCTGATTAAAGAATAGAGGAAAGGTCAGGCCTACTTGATATTGATGAAAACCACTGCGTCCATTTACATTTTGAATTCCGTACATGGCATTGAGTTTTGGCCAATAACCGGCCTTTTCCAGACTCACTTCTTGTTCCCTTGCCAGAACCTGATTTTGAGCAAGCAAAATCTCTGGATGTGTGGCCAAAGAATCAATTTCTGAGCTCACAGGCTGCATCCATGCTCTATCCTCAGGTTTTACCTGAAAGAGGGTATCGGATAGAAGCCATCGATTCAGATTTTGAAGAGAGATAGAATAATCATATTCGGCCTGACCTCTTTGAACATTCACCTGCCTCGCCTCATTAGCTGCTGCCAAATACTCCAATCTGGATGTGGCATCCACCTCAAGCCTCAGGGTGGCGGCTCTTTCAAAGGCTGTATAAATAGAATCGATCTTTTCAAAAAGTTTCAGTTTTTGAAAGGCGATAAATGCATTGGCATAATCCTCTCTGACCTTACGCTTCAGATCTAGCATCACCAGCTCTTTATTCGACTCAGACAGTCTCTGGTAAGCCTCAAAACGCTTTTTACGGGCAGGAGAAGAGAATATGTCAATGTTTTGCTGCTGAAATCCAATGATGGTATTCACCCCATTAAATTCTTCACCTATTTCCTCACCAGCATTAAAAATCCCTGTATTACCCAAATCAAGACTGGTTTTCTTAAGTTTCTCCTGTTTTTCTATCATTAATTCAGCAGCCTGAATAGAGGGATAAACTTCAGAGGCTCTTTGGATAGCTTCCTCCATGCTAATGGAATGTACCTCTTGAGCATTTACTGAATTAACCGAAGCCAGAAACAGTATGAAAAGGGAAGCCATGACTATTTTCGGCTTATTTCCCATTCCTTTTTCAGTCCAGGAATAAAGAACAGGCAAAACGAAAAGGGTCAGCAGTGTTGCGGTAAGCATACCGCCAATCACCACCGTGGCTAAAGGTCTCTGTACTTCAGCTCCTGCAGAAGAAGAAAGAGCCATAGGCATAAAGCCCAAAATATCCGTCGACGCAGTTAGTAGGATCGGTCTGATCCTACGTCTTGCACCCTGAATAATCCGATCCTTGAGGGGTAAATCTGTATTTTCTTTTAGATCATTCCAGCCATTTATTAACACCAGCCCATTTAGGACTGCAATACCAAATAGTACGATGAAACCGATACCAGCTGAAATACTGAATGGCATGTCTCTGAGCCATAGGGAAAATACCCCTCCAATAGCTGCAAGAGGTATAGCTACATAGATCATAATAGTTTGTTTTAATGAGCGAAGTGCAAGGAAAACAAGAAGAAAAATGAGCCCAAGAGATATAGGGACCACTATTTGAAGTCTTTGTGTGGCTCTTTCCAGATTTTCAAATGCTCCTCCATATTGGATATAATATCCCGGTGGCAGGTCAAGGTTTTCGTCCAAGACGCCTCGGATTTCTTCTATAAGAGATTTCACATCCCGACCCCTGACATTGATTCCCACGTAGGTTCGTCTATGGGTATTGTCACGACTTATTTGCATGGGGCCCGGCCTATAAGCTACATCAGCAATCTCACTGAGTGGAACATTTTTACCGGATGGGAGTGTGGCCTGGAGGTTCTTTACATCCGAAAGGTCTGATTTAAATCTATCGTCCAAACGAATTACCAGATCAAATTTCTTTTCCCCTTCGAAGACAGTCCCCGCTTTTCTTCCTGCCAAAGCTGATGAAACCAAAGTATTTAGGTCACTGATATTCAATCCATAAAAAGCCAGTTTATTTCGGTCATATTGAATGCTGATTTGCGGTTGACCTTCGGTAGCTTCCACATGAATATCCCCCACACCTTCCACATTACTGATTAGGTTGCTTACTTCTCTGGCCTTACTGGCCAGAAGGTCCAAATCTTCCCCAAAGATCTTCACCGCTACATCTTGACGAATACCTGTCATCAGTTCGTTGAATCGCATCTCAATAGGTTGAGTGAACTCATAATTTATTCCAGGAATCTGAAGAAGTCTGGCTTTCATCTTTTGAATGAGCTCCTCTTTACTATCGGCAGTAACCCATTCATCTTTGGGCTTCAGAATAATATAGCAATCTGCCAAATCCATGGGCATGATATCCGTAGGAAGATCAGCTACTCCGACTTTGCTGAGCACCTGTTTTACTTCAGGGAACTCCTCGAGTAAAACCTTTTCTACCTCTGAAGTGATTTTTACGGATTCGCTCATGGCTGTTCCCGGCCGCATAATGTCGTGAAATGCAATATCTCCCTCATCTAATCGAGGTATAAATTCTCCTCCCATACTTGAAAAAGTTATATAAGCCAAAACCAGTAAAATCACTGCTGTACTTACAATCCAAACACCAAAATTCATCACTGAACGAAGTCCATATTCATACTTGTTTTCCAACCAATGCACAAAGCGATCTCCCCATGAATTACTTTTGCCACCAGCTCGTAAAAACCACGCAGACATCATGGGAACATAAGTGAAACAGAGTATAATCACCCCAATCATGGCAAAAATGAAGGTAAGAGCCATGGGTTGGAACATTTTACCTTCAATACCTTGTAACGCCAAAATCGGAAGGAATACAATCAGAATAATCAATTGACCAAAGAAGGCTGAACGCATCATTTCTTTGGAGGCTTTTTCAGCCGTTTCGTCTCTGACACTAGCATCAATCTTCTCCTTATTTAGGACTTTTTGATAAAGCAAGAAGACCGTTCCTTCCACGATGATCACGGCTCCATCTACAATGATTCCAAAGTCTATGGCGCCAAGGCTCATGAGATTCGCCCAGACATCAAAGACATTCATCAGGATAAAGGCGAATAGCAGTGAAATAGGAATGGTTGAGGCTACAATAAGTCCTCCCCTCCAATTACCCAATAGGAAGACCAAAACGAAAATTACAATTAGTGCTCCTTCGGTAAGGTTTGTGGTAACGGTACTGGTAGTACTTTTAATTAGTTCTGTTCGGTCCAGAAAACCTTCTATAGAGATTCCTTCCGGTAAGCTCGCTTCAATCTCGATCATTCGCTCCTTAACCAGCTTGATTACGTCATTGGAGTTTTCTCCTTTTAGCATCATGACAATTCCACCCACGGCCTCGCCCTCTCCATTTTTTGTGAAAGCACCATAGCGAACAGCATTTCCGAAACCTACTTTAGCGACATCTTTCACTTTAATGGGAACCTCATTGATGGTCTTCACCACTATATTTTCTATATCGCTGATATTTCTAACCAGACCTTCTCCCCGAATAAAATTGGCCCGGTAGTCATACTCAATGTATGCACCGCCCGTATTCGCATTGTTGTCCTGCAATGCCTGAAAAACTTCATCCATGCTGATATTCATGGCATTCAGTTGATGGGGGTTAATCGCCACCTCATACTGTTTCACCGCTCCGCCAAAAGCATTTATTTCAATTACACCCGGGATCATGGACATTTGTCTTTTGATGATCCAGTCCTGAATAGTCCGAAGGTCGTAAAGCGAATATTGATCTTTAAAGGCAGAATCTACTTCCAGAGTATATTGATAAATTTCTCCTAAACCTGTGGTGATTGGTCCCATAATGGGAGTCCCAAAATTCTCTGGAATCTCGTCTCGAAGCTCATTCAGCTTTTCAGCAACAAGCTGTCTGGGTAAATAGGTACCCATATCATCCTCAAAGACAATGGTAACCACAGACAATCCAAAACGTGAAACCGAACGAATCTCTAACACACCGGGAAGATTGGATACTGCCATCTCGATAGGATAGGAGACATATTGTTCAATTTCTTCCGTACCAAGATTTAGTGACTGTGTGATGACCTGCACCTGATTATTTGTGATATCAGGTACGGCATCAATCGGCACCTTGCTGATACTCCAAATACCAGCTATAATGATCGCTATTGTGAAAAGCATAACGATCAGTTTATTCCTTATGGAAAAGGAGATAATTCCATGAATCATGTATAATTATGTTTTGTACGCAAAAAAAAGAGAAGACCAACCATAACTTAGACTAAAGTGAGTATAAGTCAAGAGCCCTAAAGGAGGCTCTTCTGGCGTCTAGGCGGTGGGAGGATGATCGATAGAATCATCTATAGCCAAAGTATAAAAAATGTAATCTGGGAAGGTTTGATCCTTTTGAACAGGAATTTCCAGAGGCAAAACAGCAAACGGTTTATTCAAAACAATGAAACCACTTGACGTAATATTCTTAAATGGAAGCTGTTCATGCTCATCTTCATCGGGGTGCTCATGATTCATGTTTCCATAATGCTCCGCACAAAAACTCATAAATGCCGAAAAAGCAGAATTATGGTCACCTCCTGAATGAAACTCTGAAAAATGGGTGTATAGGTTTCCCACAAGTCTAAGTTGACTTAAATCAGCTTTGGGAATCAATGCGGCAAAGCTGATCAAAACAATAAATAACCTAGACATTCCTTTCACATTCCCAAAGTAGCTTTAATGTCTTAAAAAGAAAGTGACTTTTGTCATAGACCGAAGAGACTGTTTCCAGTTATTGATTTTCAATCTCCAATAAATATAGGAACTAGTTTATGGAGTTTAGTAGCCAATTGGCAGAATGTAATCTATGCGCCTACTTTAATTACATCCTACCAAATGAAACCAATAATTACTCTAGTATAATTACCGACATTCCTTTTGACTTGAGCTTTTCATTCACCGCTGCCAAGTCATTTGATTCCACTTCAGCCAGTTCTCCTAAGTGATTTGCCAGCTCAGCCTTCAGCTCATCAAAGACCACATATGCAGCATCAGTAGGTTTCGCTTGTCCATTTTCAACGCTTCTGCGAAGAGATGCTAAGCGATTATTAAGCTTAATCGGAAAGTTCAAGGGATCCTGAGGGCTTTGATTTTGAACCTGATAAAGATTCAATTCAATCTTCGCCAGCTTTTCCATCATTTCAGAAATTTCAGAACTCAATCCTGAGTCCAGCCCTTCCATTTCTTCAACCCGTGATCGGATCTCCCGGATTCGAATCACCGCTTCATTGGCTTCAGATGTCTTTGCCATGATTGCCTTACTCAGATCAAACTGTTCCTGAATATCTGCAACAGTCACCCCCTCAAGGTTCGGATCCATTTCTATTTCAAAATCTGATTCAAATGTCTGACCTCCAATGGTCAATTTTACCCTGTATTCACCGATTGGAGCCATTGGGCCTCGTTGTGGTCGTGCACTCCAAATAATCATTCCGTCAAAAGTGGTAGCTCCTGGATAGCGAAGGTTCCAATTGAATGTGTTTAAGCCTTGATTAAGGGTAGGGGAGTTATCCTCTGATTCTTCTTCGGAGTCAGCTTTTGCAGTATAAGATTGAATCAGTTCATCATTCGCATCGAGAATTTCAATGGTGGCTTCTTCCGCATCTTCGGGAAGGTAATATTGAATGACAGCATTATAAATTCCCCTTATCGGATTCGCAGGTTTAAATAGAGTAATCTCATTTGTTTTTGAAATCTCTGCGGCCTGTCTAAAAGGTCGAATATCATCAAGAATCCAAAATCCACGGCCATGGGAACCCAAAACCACATCGTCATTTTTCAGGACCAAATCTCTGATCGGCGTATCTGGAAGATTCAACTGCAAGCTTTGCCAATTAGCTCCATCATCAAAGGAAATGTAGACTCCATGCTCAGTGGCCAAATAAAGTAATCCTGGTTTTTCCAGGTCTTCCCTTATCGCTCTAGCAAAATGTCCCGGAGCTATTCCATTGATGATTTTGCTCCAGGTTTTTCCATAATCAGTGGTTTTAAAGACATAAGGCTCCCTGTCGTCCACCTGATAGCGATTTGCTGCCAAATACAAAGTTCCAGGATTAAATTTACCCTCATCAATTATGCTTATTCTAGAGAATTTTGGCAGCTCAGCTGGAGTGATATCCTCCCAGTTTTGACCACCATCTCTAGTGATGTGTACTTTTCCATCATCAGATCCGGCCCAGATAGTATTGACATCATGAGAGCTCGGCGCCAAAGCAAATACAGTTGCATAGATCTCTGGCCCATTCATATCCATGGTGATTATTCCTCCAGTCTTTCCTAAGGTCTCCGGATCAGCATAAGTCAAATCAGGGCTTATCTTTTCCCAGGTCTGCCCATCATTCGTGGTCTTCCAAACATGCTGTGAAGTAGTATACATTATCGAAGGGTCGAGAGGGGAGAACATAATCGGAAAAGTCCACTGCCATCGCTCTGGGAGAGCACTTGAAGGTTCACCAGAAAAGAAGCGAGGGTAAACTTGAATATCTCTGATTTGGCCGGTGGCCCGATTATATCTGGTCAACAAAGCTCCTTGACTCCCTGCATAAAAAACATCAGGGTCTGTGGGACTTTGGGTAATCCAGCCACTTTCACCACCACCGACAGCATAGTGATATCCATGTCCTGGGCCTCTACCCAATTTGAAATCCCAACCATCACTTGGCATAGCCAAAGTACTGTTATCTTGCTGAGCACCAGCCACATGATAGGGGACATCTGAAGTAGTCATTACATGATAAAACTGTGTGGTTGTAAAATCCTGCTCGGTCCACGTCTCCCCACCATTAATGCTGACTGTTCCACCTCCGTCATTTGCAGAAATCATTCGCATGGGATCATTGGGATCTATCCAGAGATCATGATGATCTCCATGAGGAGGCCGGATTCGGATATCAAAAGTTTCACCCCCATCGGTGGATTTCCAGAACCCCACATTCAAACCATATACTACGTCTTTATCAAATGGATCAGGAACCAGTCTGGAGTAATAGAAAGCTCTTTGCCTAAGTTTCCTTTCAGAATTCACTCGTTTCCATGTAGCACCTGCATCATCCGAACGAAAAACTCCTCCCTCGTTTGCCTCTACAATAGCCCAAACCCGATCTGAATCAGCAGGGGAGACCGCTACCCCAATCTTACCTATCGGTCCTTCCGGCATCCCAGGCATTTCAGTTAGTTCTTCCCAAGTATCTCCACCATCAGTTGATTTCCAAAGTCCACAATCTGGACCTCCTCCCCACATTTTCCAAGCCTTTCTGTACACTTGCCATGTACTTGCATAAATCACATTTGGATTATTCCTATCAATAATCAGATCTGCAGCCCCAGCTTTGTCACTCACAAAAAGAACTTTATCCCAGGTGTTTCCTCCATCCTTTGATCGGAATACGCCACGCTCTTCGTTTTCTCCATAAACATGGCCTAAAGCCGCTACAAAAACGATATCTGGATCAGTGGGATGAACTCTTATTCTTGCAATCGCCTGAGTTTCATTCAGACCCAAATGTCTCCAGGTTTTACCACCATCGGTGGTTTTATACACTCCATCTCCCTGGGTAATACTTCCACGAAGCTGAGTTTCTCCGCCTCCGATATAAACCACGTCTGGATTAGTTTCTGCCACGGCCACCGCTCCAATGCTTGAAGAAGTAATTTGACCATCCGTTACTGGAAACCAGTTGTTCCCACCATCTGTAGTTTTCCAAAGTCCTCCACCAGTGGCACCGAAGTAATATTCATTAGGTCTACCAGGACTTCCCATGGCACCCAGAGAGCGCCCACCGCGTTCCGGACCTATATTCCTCCATTCATATCCCTGATAGAAAGATGGATCTACAGGTAAAGAATTTTGAGCCTTTAAGGCGAAATGAGATGTAAAAATTAGAATAAGTGATAAAAGGGGATTTAGGTACTTCATAGCTTTTAATTGGGTTGGATCGGAATTTATGAAAAGATATACAGCTAAAAAAGATGATTTTATAAGTGGTTTTTGATTGAGATAGGAATATTCGACATTCTACATTCCCTGTCGTCACTCAGACGCCAGAAATCTCATTTAAAAATTAATGAATCCCTCTATTTTTTTATATCCATTTAAAAGGCGTACATTTGCGATGTCCAACAAGTGTTCGGACCAATAATTTAGTAAGTGCGCACCCTTGTGGTGAAAAGCATCCGTCAGACAGTTTTTCAAAAGAGACTCTCTCCAACGTTTCAGGAAATATTTTTAACAAACCTATTTCCAACATTTCCTTCCTTATTGAGATCCTGTCAGTAATTTTATTCTTATTAAAAATTTATCCTTCACAAAATCAGTAGATTCTGATTTTTCCCTTGTACTTAGAGCACGGGTCAAAGAGTATTTCAAAAGCAATAAATTAAGCATCTATGGCAATAACCAAATGGTTATTAAGACAGTCATTATGCTTCTTCTTTTCTTTATTCCCTTAATCACAATTATTGTCATTCCAGTAAAGAGCGTTGCTCTTTTGTTTGGATTGTATATAACTAGTGGCTTTGGAATGGCAGGAATCGGTATGGGCGTAATGCATGATGCCATTCATGGGTCTTACTCTAAAAGTAGAAGAATAAATAAGCTGGTGGGATACACGCTTAATTTAATTGGAGCCAATGATAAAGTATGGAGGCTTCAACATAATGTGCTTCACCATAGCTACACCAATGTCGATGAACATGATGACGACATCAATGCTCCCTTTTTCTTAAGGTTTTCTCCTCACGCTCCAAAAAACAAACTTCACAGATATCAGCACTTTTATGCCTGGTTCTTTTATGGTTTGTCCACGGTATCCTGGGTTACCTCAAAAGACTTTATTCGATACACCCGGTATTATAAAAAGGGATTAGTGAAAGATCAGGCCAGCTACAGAAAAGGGATCGTGAAAATAGTCTTGTGGAAATTAATCTACTTTAGCTATGTTCTGGTTTTACCGATTTTATTTTCGCCAATCTCAGCCTGGATAATCGTACTTGCCTTTTTGGCGATGCACTTCATCACAGGCCTGACCATATCTTTGGTATTTCAATCTGCTCATGTCACTTCAAATGCATCATTTCCATTACCTGACAAGGAGGGAAATTTAGAATCTGAGAGACTAGCGCATCAGTTAGAAACCACCTGCAATTTTGCACAGATGAATCCATTCCTTTCTTGGATGGTAGGAGGGCTAACCAATCAGATCGAGCATCATTTGTTTCCAAATATTTCTCATGTGCATTACCGAAAAATAGCTCCGATAGTCAAAAAAACAGCTCAGGAGTACGGTTTGCCTTATCATACCAATGGATCGTTCATTTCAGCTGTTTTTAGTCATTTTAAAATGCTCCGGGATTTAGGCAGGGTAGAGGTTCAGCCGGTTAAATCATGAAATCGCTGGAATTAAATAGCGTGAGTTCAAATACGAAAAACTTTGCGTAGCCATAAAGGAGCGCAAATTCAATTATAAAAATCATTTACAACAAAAGTTTATTACAATGCAAAAAGGAAAAGTGAAGTTTTACAATTTCTCAAAAGGATATGGTTTTATTGCTCCAGAAGATGGAGGAGAGGATATCTTTGTACATCAATCAGGTCTTACTGAAGATATCAGAGATAATGATTCGGTAGAATTTGAAACTGAAGAGGGAAAAAAAGGTATGAATGCTGTCCGTGTAAAGGTGGTCAGATAATCAGTAAAAAATAAAGGCGGTTTTTAAACCGCCTTTTTTATTTTCCTCTGAATTGAATCAGAGTTTTATTTTTTCAATTAATCTTCGGTTGCTTCCTCTTCTTCTTCAGGAACAGGAACTGGCTCACTTTTTATCTTGATAATGAAATCAGAAGAAAGATCAATCTTAAAAACATTTTCATTCATCAACTCTTTGCCTGTTGGGGATGAATGAATCATGATCATCAAATCTTCCACCATTTTGGTGATTTTTTTGGTATTGGTCACTTTTCCCTCGTTCA
Organism: Algoriphagus sediminis; assembly: GCF_030403435.1. Taxonomy (GTDB): domain Bacteria; phylum Bacteroidota; class Bacteroidia; order Cytophagales; family Cyclobacteriaceae; genus Algoriphagus; species Algoriphagus sediminis. The sequence goes on along the minus strand of NZ_JAUEPH010000004.1, from coordinate 73,316 downwards.
AGACAAGTTTAAAGGAATAGCTAGAACTGCTTTTGGGATTAACATCCTCAAATTCATGCTTATAGAGCTGATATTCCTGATCCTCTTCCAGAGAATCCTTCATTAATTTGATGATTACTGGTTTATATTTTTTCCATACTGGAAAAAACTCATTGGTTGGTCTTGAGTCAAATAACATTTAACTGATTGAGTGATTTTTAAATTTCGATACAGCGCATTCTTAAAAATCAGCACATCTGATTGCTAAGAAGCCTTAGGGAATCTTAAAGATAATAAATATTAGAACCCTAGGCGAGTGATACGCGGTATTTCTTGGAAATTAGGCTGTATTTTGAGATTAAACGGTATCAGAAAGAGAAAAAATAAAATAGAATTGAAGAACTGGTTGCCATTTGGGCTAAGATTTAATTCCAGTTCGTCACTTGTACTTCACGCATTAATCCAAATGCCCTAAAGATTGGGATTACTTTAAATCCCTTCACTGGCGCGCGTCTCCGGACGCGTGACATATAACGGCAATTCCCTCCATGCCAGTTTCTTACTTTTTAATGATTTTTTATTAGTTTAAACCATAGTAACAATCTCAATTTCAGATGGAAACAATAAGCTTAACAAACCCAAGCCTAATCAAGGATTCGAAGGCCAAGGTAAATCTAGGAGAAAAAGCCATTCGACTTCCAACCTACCTTTACGCTACGGTATTAGCTTCTTTTAGTATAATGATAGGATTGGTCTGGGACATAAGTTGGCATATGAGTATAGGCCGAGATGGGCTATTTTCAGCACCACACTTGGCGATCTACTTCGGTGGTGTGTTGGCGGGCGTCTTCTCTGGAATTCGAGTTCTTAAAGTAACCTTTGCAGGCACTGAGCAGGAGAAAAAAGACAGCCTCTCTTTTTGGGGCTTTTTTAAAGGATCTCTCGGAGCACTTTTTTGTATTTGGGGAGCTTTTGCCATGTTGACCTCGGCACCTTTTGATGATTGGTGGCATAACACCTACGGTTTAGACGTAACCATCCTTTCTCCACCGCATACTATTCTGGCATTGGGAATGATCACTATCCAGTTTGGAGCAATGATCACCGTGCTCTCTGTGAAAAACCGGATGATCCTACAAAACCAGGTTAATCCAAGGATTGAAAAGCGGTTAAGATTATTCTTTGCTTTGTCTTCTGGCTTTGTCTTATGCATGGTGTTTACCATCGCTTCTCAATACTTCGGTAGACATGAAATGCATAATGCATCCTTTTATCAAGTGGCAAGCCTTCTTTTCCCCTTATTACTAGTGGCATTTTCTATGGCCGCACCTAGTAAATGGGGAGCAACTCTTGCTGCTATTGTTTATACCATATTTATGGCGGTGATGGTTTGGGTATTGCCATTATTCCCAGCAGAACCCTTGTTAGGTCCGGTTTTAAATCCCATAACTAATTTTCAGTCCTTTAATTTCCCCTTATTGTTGATAGTTCCTGCAATTGGAATAGACATAATTACTCAGCGTTTTGAAAATAAGAATGTGTGGCTGAGATCATTACTTTATGCTACCGTATTCCTTTTTAGCTTATTTATAGTTCAGTATCCTTTTGGAGATTTTCTCATGTCAGACTGGTCTAGAAACTGGTTCTTCGGCACTGAAAGTTGGTATTTTGGTTCGAATCCAGATCATCCCTATCGTTATGCCTATGCTCCATGGATGGAAACTACAGGTCTGGATATGGTAAAAGGTCTTGCCATAGCTCTTGGAGTGGCATTAATAAGTTCCCGACTATCCATCCGATGGGGGAGATGGATGCAAAGAATTTTGAGGTAATACAATGAACATGAAGAAACTCCTCAGCACCCTTCTTATTCTGGCTTTTGTTAGTTTTAGCAGTGTGGCTCATATCGGTAGCCCTGGTGTCACCCTCGAAGGAAAAGCCGGCCCTTATTCAGTAACAGTGGTGGTGAACTCTCCAGATGTAATTCCTGGTACTGCCTCAGTAGATGTATATCTGACCGAATCATCTATTGATGAAGTTCAGCTCAAACCAATATATTGGTTTGCAGGTCCGGAAGGCACTCCAAAAGCAGATTTGGCATTACCAGTTCCGGGTGAGTCTGGTCACTACAAAGGCGAGATTTGGCTAATGACCCCTGGTACTGCCAGCATCGAGGTAACTGTAAAAGGCGAAGCCGGAGAAGGTGCTATCCTTCTACCTGTAATGGCTGTTTCCACAGCAAAGAAAGAAATGGATCCTACTTTAGGATGGACTCTTGCGGGTCTTGGTGCATTCCTTGTTTTCCTAATGGTCACCATCATCAGCCTAAGTAACAGTGATTCCATGGTGGAGCCAGGTAGTCCAAGTTCTAGCAAAGTCAGAAGAAAACGCTGGGTAGGTGCAGGGATAGGCTTAGTCGTCTTGATTTTGATTTTATGGGGTGGTAATAATTGGTGGAATAGTTGGGGCAATCGCTATGAACGTTACATGTATAAACCATTTACTGCTACCTCTTGGGTTGAAACGGAAAATAACCTGCAGGTTTTAAATTTTTCCATTGACTCTACCAGACTGGAACAACTTGGCCAAACCAGAAATATCAATTATCTGATTCCTGACCATGGGAAAATCATGCACATGTTTCTGCTGAAAATGGGCACGTTAGATGTCTTTGCACATTTGCACCCAATAAGAACTGATTCTGCCATGTTTCAGACCGTAATCCCACCTTTACCAGCTGGTGATTATTACGTTTTTTCTGATGTCACAAGACTAAGTGGTTTTTCAGAAACCATAGCAGATACCCTCATCATTCCCGAGCCGAGTGAACTAATTACAAGTACCTGGAATGATTCCCTTTTAATAGATATAGATGACACCTACTATATCACGGATCCTATTGTCAAAACTGAAAATAAGTCATTGCTTTTGGGTGGGGATATCGTAATGTGTGGTAGTCCTGGGAAGAAAACTATGCTGCCTGATAGTTCCTTCGTTACTTTGGAACTTCCAGAAGATGGAGAATTTAAAAGTCAGCAGCTTTATCAGCTCACTTTTGCCTTTGAAGATGAAGAAGGAAATCCCTCTGAGTTGGAGCCTTATTTGGGTATGATGGGACATTCTGTAGTCTTTAAAGAAGAGGGGGATGTTTATATCCACCTTCACCCGGTAGGAACTTATTCCATGGCATCTCAGGAGATGATAGAATCCCGAATTAAAGGTCAGAGTGGCATCATTAATTGGGATGAAATTCAAAATCAAAAAGAATTTAGGGATAGCGTTGACCAGGTGATCGCCAGGCTAAATCGTATGCCATACGCGGAGAGAGATAGCCTATTAGCCATTGGAATGGATCACTCTGTAGATGATCCTGATCACCCGGACCATGCTGTGGTTAAGTTTCCCTATGCTTTCCCTGAAGCAGGACAGTATAGAATTTATGTGCAGATGAAAAGAAATAAAAAAATTCTAAATGGAGCTTTTGATGTAGAAGTTTCTGAATAAATCCCCTTTTACGACGAGTACGGGTTTGGAATCGTACCGACAAAAAAGTCCGAGGCAAAAAAACCGCCCCGGACTTTCCCCAACCTATATTCTTATAATCTTAATTGCTATTGCTTCCAATATTTCCCTGAGCTACAATAGTGGCCAGTTCAGCCATGGAAAGGTGTACATTGATGTACCCATTGAAAGTTAATAGGTCCTCGTACGTAATTGGAGTATCATCATCCATCATCATAATATTGGTCATACTCATTCCAGTGGCACCGTTGACTGGATTAAAGGATACAGCGATTGGGCCGCCCATTTCTGCGCTGTTTTCATGAATGTGTGCGGGGTGCATTCCATCTTCAGGGGTGTTTTCTAGTATGATAACTGCCAGTGTGCTTCCATTGGCACGCTCTTTCAGTTCAGCTGTTCCACTGATCCCTGGGACATCTATTTCTCTCAACATATATGTAGTAGACTCGCCAGTCAATTCATTTTGACCTATATCTCCTTGTACTACAATAGTCCCTAGCTCTTCCATGGATAGGTGTACATTAATATACCCGTCAAAATCCAATAATTCATCGTAAGTAATTGCTGTTCCATCATCAAGCATTGCAATATTGGTTTTGGACATTCCTGAGGCACCATTAACAGGATTAAATGAGAAGGCGATTCCACCGCCTTCCAAAGCCGTATTAAAGTGAATATGAGCAGGATGCATCCCATCTTCAGGTGTGTTTTCCAGCATGATTTCACTTAAAGTTTCCCCATTGACACGTTGACTAAAAGTAGCCATACCGGAAATTCCAGCTACATCTTTTTCACCCAAGAGAAAATTTTTCGTTTCTCCGGTCAATTCATTTTGTCCAATATCTCCTTGGGCTACTATGGTAGCCAATTCCTCCATTGACAGATGGACATTGATGTATCCATCAAATCCTAGTACATCCTCATACACGAAGGCATTACCATTGTCTAGCTCGGCTACATTTGTCATACTCATCCCGGTAGAACCATTGACAGGATTGAAAGAAAATGCAATCGCTCCACCTTCGGCAGCTGTATTCTCATGAATGTGTGCAGGATGCATAGCTCCATCGGGTGTATTTTGCAAAATAATTTGGGCGAGAGCCTCACCATTTTGTCTTTCTCTGAAAGTAGCCGTACCCATGATACCATCTACGTCGACAGAACCTAAGTCATATACCTTAAACTCTCCAGTTAAGGCATTTTGACCAATATCACCTTGAGCTAAAAGAGTTCCCAAGTCATTCATAGAATTGTGCACATTGATATAGCCATCAAAGTTTAATAATCCTGAATATGTAATGGGTGTTCCATCATCTAAAGCATCGAAGGTTACAGAAGCCATACCAGTTCCCCCATCGACCATACCCAGTGAGAGGGCGATATCACCACCCTCAGCGGCAGTATTAAAATGAATATGTGCAGGATGCATACCACCGTCACTGGTTCCGCTTAATTGCAGATTAATCGTGATGGTATTATCATCATTCTCAATGAATTCTGCTGTTCCTGAGATGGATGGATTAGAAACCGGTCCTAATTGATAGGTGATCATATTGCCCGTAGGGTTCGGCATGGGCATCATAGGCTCATCATCATCATTACAGGCAAAAAACAAAACGGAGAAAAGTAGTATATACAGTCCTCTTAGAAATTGTTTAGCGTAGTTCATAAAATTTAAATTTAGTTTTGGTTTAGGCATTACTAACATCCGATAGGGGTTTTGATTATTTAGAAAGGACTTACGAGGCCTAATGGCTCTTTGGATTGAGGAGGAGTGAAGTTTTTTAAAAAAATCCCACAAATGGCCGAATAGACGCTGGAGCGCTGCTATAAAATCAATTCACTGAAGGGCGATAGAAACACGCGCTAGATAGATTTAAACAGAAAACACTAATAAATTACCATTTTCAAGAGGGGGTAAAAAATTTAGCTAATCTAAGATTTGCCCCATATTCTAGATTCTTGAAAGATGGATGAAAGAAATGAGAACTTAATCCACTATGCACTTGTTGGAGCGAATTGATACATGTTAAATGCGAATCAGGAAAGAGGATGTGATCATAATCGGCGGTGGGCTTGCGGGGCTTACCACTGCCTTTATCTTAAAAAAGCAGGGAATAAACGCTCTGGTCTTAGAATCCTCGGATCGTTTAGGTGGACGTATTTTCACGAAATCACGCAATAACCTTTCTTTTGAATTAGGAGCCACATGGGTATTTGAGGATAAACATCTTCGAAAGCTAATTAATGAACTCGACCTAGACCTAGTTCCTCAATACTTACAGGGAGATGCACTGATCAAATACGATCCTTCAATGGAAATCCAAAAAAGTCCCACCAAAGCCTTGATGGGCGGAGCTGTTTATCACAAAGTCAAAGGAGGAACCGGTTCCATTATCCATGCGCTTGTTTCACATTTGAATCAAGATCGAATTTCTCTTGGTAGCAAAGTGGAACAAATAGCCTATATAAACGATCAGCTGGAAATCAGGCTGGTGGATGGAACCAGACTTTATACCAAGAAACTCGTGCTCGCTTTACCACCAGCAGTGATTGCCAGTCAAATTAACCTCACACCAAAGCTAGACCAGCATAATTTGATGTCTGAAACTCACATCTGGATGGGTGAATCGGCTAAGTTTACTATTTTTTTAAAGGAAGACCGATGGAAGTCTAAACGGCTCTCTGGTTTTGCTTTCTCCAATTACGGCTTAATTCGCGAGATTCAAGATCATACCATCGGCACTGAAAAGATTCCTGGCTTACTTGGTTTCCTAAATCTTTCAGAAAGATGGTTAAAGGATGAAGATCAAAGGCAACAGTTGGTTGTACAAGAGTTGCAAGAGCTATTTGGAATTAGTGAATCTGATGTATTAGGGTACGCAGATTTTTTATGGAATGAGCACTTTATTGATGATAAAAGAAGGAATCTAAATCAGTCACTAGTGCCACATCACAACAACGGCCATCCTTTCTACCAAGAACCTCATTTTGACGGACGCCTGTTTTTTGCGGGAGCCGAGACCTCTGCCAAAAATCCTGGGTATATGGAAGGGGCGGTTTTATCAGCCTATCGTACAGCGGAACTGCTATTGGCTGATCTTGGATAGTTTTGGTTTGATTTAAAAGCTGGTTTTGAATTAGTCAGTTTAGCTGTACGCAAAACTCCGCTGGAACCGTTTATAATGAATACCAAGAAATTACCTGAAAAGTATAGCACGCGTTAAAAACGCGCGCTATTGACACTCCAACCTTCACTGGCGCGCGTCTCCGGACGCGTCCCTTTATCTTAAGTAATCCAACTCAAAACCGATAAGCCGCTTTCCTTAAATCCTTCACATTTTTGAATTCATTGGGAGGGGAGAGGTAAGAAGCCAAAAACTTATAGATTTTCAAGCGTACTTCCTGGGCCTTTTTAGTATCGATTCGATCGAAGGTATGACCTCCGGGAATGTCTTCGTAGATCTCATATTCGAAATCTTTATCTTCTGCTTTTAGCGATTTAATTAGATGCTCCACCTCAAACACATTGACATCTTCATCATTGGTATTGGTATGAATGAGTAGGGGAGTCTCCAGCTTATGAGCCTGCCATGCAGGTGATCTTTTCCGATATTCTTCTACATTTTCAGCAGCCGTTTTCCCTATATGATAATCTGCAGAATACAGATCCCGATATCCCTGCGACTTGTATCCCATTCTGGCAATCAAATCGCTCACCGGAACTCCTGCATAGGCGACTTTGTAATCCTTCGGATGCTCAAAAATATTGTGCAGTGTGATCATGCCCCCATGACTCCAACCAAATATTCCTATTCGATTTGAGTCCACGATATCGTAATTCTCCACCATGTAGTTTCTGGAAGCAAAGACATCCTCAATCTCCAATCCACCATAGTCAATGCTTTCATAAAAACCTCTGCCATATCCTGTACTTCCACGATACTCAGCTGCAACCACGATATATTGCTGAGCCATCAATTCACGGATGATGTGAGCATAAAAAGTATTGAAATTGCTATGAACGCCCCCATGGGGCAAAACCATAAGCGGATACTTTTTATCAGGGTCAATATCGCGTGGGATAAAAATATAGGATTGGAAGCGAAGCGGATTTCCATAACCCTGAGCTGTCTTATTTTTCTCAACCCGGTCATCCTTTGGAGGTCCGGTCAGGTAGACCTTGTCGATATAGGCCACATCACCCACTTTTTCATACCAAAGCACATCATCTAGCTGTTTGCTTACAGCATCAAAGCTATGCCGTAAATTCCTGACCTGATTTCGAAGAGCCTCAATCTCAGACTGCTCTTCCTGAGCCTGACAGATTACAAGGGTTGATACTAGTAAGGCTAGCGTAAAAATCCATTTCATATTTTTCTGTTTTGATTTAACTAAATCTAAGATCTGCGAAAGACCTGAAATAGAAAAATAAAGATGAGTAGTAAATGTGGGGTTTTAGTGGCGAACGTATTATCGGAAATCCTTATTCTGTTCTATAATTTATATTATGTTAAACAGAGTTTTCCAACCTATAGAACCTCTGCCATATTCCTCAAATTAAGCTCAAGGGCTTTTCCTGATACCACTACCCCAATGGCGTAATTGGGAATATTTGAAATAAACTCACAGGTGTAATCCTTTCCATCAGGAATTCGGATTTTTGGTTTATCCATGGTATCCTTCACCAAAGCATCTTCCAGCGGATAGCTCAATCCTTTTCCGATCAGTTTGATAAATGCTTCCTTAATGGTCCAGAGTCTAAAAAATGCTTCTGATTTTTTAATTCCTTCTGAATTCCTAATTAATGAGATTTCAGTTGGTGCGAAAAAATGCGTGGAAATTAGCTCTGACTCAATCTCAGGATCCAGGAATTCTATATCCACCCCAAGATGTGCATCTCTGGAGACCCCTATAAGAACCTGATCCTTGGAATGTGAAATGTTGAAATAAAGTTTTTCCGCACTCATAGCCAGAAATGGCTTTCCAAGCTTCGTATAGCCTATTCCTACGCTTCTGGGTGATTTATCCAGGTAGTGACCCAGAATTTTCCGGAGCATCACTCTCCTTTTGATAAATCGCGTCCTGTGCTTCTCGAATTTAAACTGATCCGTTAGCTTTTGTTCTAAAGGCGCCAGAATCTGGAAATCCTGATCCGGAATCTGATTTAAATCCGCTGCCCAAAGATCCACTTTCATTTTATTTTCTATTCTCAGTTGTCAGTTGTCGGTTGTCGGTTGCCAGTTGTCGGTTGGAGAGTTTAAACTTTAATATTCGAAATTCATCATTCGATGTTCGACATTCTCAAATCCTAAATCCTAAATCGTACTTCCAAAATCACCCTTCCTTATCCCATTTTCTAAGACTCCGCTCTATCGCCTCATTCATTTTCGAAGCATACGGCTCCCGCATAAGCTTCATATGTGGGCCCTGGATTCGCTCGGTATCCACCACATTAACCAAAGGCTCCCAGCCATAGGTATGTTTGAATTCGCTTGGTGTGGTAATCAGCAAAGTATCCACGTTCACATGCTTTGGCTGATAAGCATATAAAAATTTCTTCAATAGCCCTGTATCCTCAATTAGTGCTGGTTTTTTCTCATTACTAAGTTTTTTCTTCAATTTGTTAAATAAGGTTGCCGGCTTCTTCCAAAGCTCAAGATGCGTAAATAGCTTCTTATAACCACCTTTACCAAAAACCCTGGATTCATCGAAAAATAAAGGAGGATCAATCATAATGAGCTGCACCTTCTCCCCTTCCTCCAAAAGCTGTCTCGCCATCTCAAATGCTACCACATTCCCAATGGAATACGACAAAAGTCTGTAGGGTCCTTTTGGCTGCACTTTTTTCATATCTCTGATGCATAGCTCAGCCACTTCAGGAATACCTTCAGGCACCTGATCCTTTACCAATTCCGGACTGACTGAAAGCAATCCGTACACCGGGTAATCCGATGAAAGTTGACGGGTCAACTGGCTGTAAACCGTCTCGTAGTAAAACTCAGAGTGGACACAGAAAAGAGGATTTTCTTTACCTATTGTGCTGATAGGAATAATTCTTTTAATTTCTTGATTTACAGTATTTTTACTTGATTTAACTTTAGTAGAAATAGAGCTGATCGTATTCTCGATATTGATCATTTCTTTAAAGTCAAATCTATTCTTCAGTTCCTCCTCTACCCGCTTCCATTCATAGGCAGAACCTCCATTGTTTTTAAAAGAATCATTCACGCCAATCAGCTTCTGCGAAAGTTCCTTTTCCCAGATTTTTAGAATCTCCAATTCCTGCAAATTCCCTGGTCTTTGGTATTGCTCGTGACCAACTGAATTTACTAGAGATTCTACCGTAGAATAGCGCAAAAACTGCTCTGGAGTCACCTTTAAACCTAAAGCCCTACACCTCGCGATGATCCGAATGCTCAATAAGGAATTCCCTCCTAAAGCATTGAAATCCACATTTACTGGCACTTCTTCCAATCCAAGCACATCTGCCCAGATATTTGCTACCTGATTTTGTAAATAAGTTCCGGCCTTTTTCTCATAAACCTGTTTTTCGGTTTTTGGCTCTTTTCTGAATAACTCCCCCAACTCCTTCTGATCCACTTTCCCATTCGGCAATAGCGGAAATTTCTCCAGCTGCAGAAATTGAGAAGGAATCATATAAGCAGGAAGCTTTTCCTGAAGGAAAGACTGCAGGTCTCCAGCTTCTATTTTCTTTTGGGCCTTCCAGGCCAAAGCTATTACAGGACTATCCGAATCTATGACTAATGCCACCGATTTCTCTATGTCTTTAAAGGAATTGGTCACATTTTGAATTTCGTTCAATTCAATTCTGTGTCCTCTGATTTTTATCTGATTATCTATTCTACCAAGATATTCAAGAAGTCCATCTGCTTGGATTCTTACCAGGTCTCCTGTTCTGTAAATCCTATCCCAGTCCTTTGAGTAAGGGTTTTTCAGGAACTTCTCTTCTGTTTCTTTAGCGTCCAGATAGCCGCCGGCAACAGCTGGACCAGCTATACACAGCTCACCGGATAGTCCTGTCGGCACCAGCTTTTGATGCTCATCTAGAATATATGCCAGAGTATTGCTCGATGCCAGTCCAATAGGTGCTTTATCCCTGTAAGTTTCCTTTTGAAACTCGTGCACCGTGCACCATACCGTTCCTTCTGTTGGTCCATACTCGTTGTACAGCCTGCCCTCAGGGTTTTTCTTGAAATGCATCTCAGGCAGCGATGGAGGACACTCCTCTCCTGCCACAATCACATGTTTTAAGCTTTGCGGTAATGACTGAGAAAGAATAGCCTGGTAAAGCGAGGGAAGCATCAGGGTATGGGTAACCTCTTCCCTTTGAATTAAGCGGGTGAGCGAAGTGCTATCCAGAGATTCTTTATTCTTTGAGATGATTAATTTCCCACCGGTAGCAAGGGTCCAGTAAATCCCGGCCACGGAGCTATCGAAAGCAAAAGAAGAGACCATCAAAAAGCTTTCAGGAAGCTCAGAATAGTAATCCAGTCTGGCTTTATACGAAGAGCAAAGATTAGCATGGGAAATAGGAACTCCTTTAGGCTTATTGGTACTTCCTGAAGTAAAAATTAAATAAGCATAATCTGAACATTTAACATCTTTAAATAATTGATTATCAATATTTTTGGTTATTTCTATAGAATCAATTTTTAAAGTTTTGATATCCTGATTTCCTAACTCAAAATTCCCTTTTCTGGAGATAACCCATTCGCAAGAAGACCCGGTTAAATACTGCTGAATTCTTTCATCGGGATACTCCGGGTCAAGGGCCAAATAATATCCTCCATATCTCATAATTCCGATCATGCTTACCACATAATCCACTGATCGATGTAGATAAATTCCTATAGGTTTTGTTGGGTCTGCATTTTCCTCTTTCAATACATGAGCTATAGCCCTGCTCTTTTGATCCAACTCCCAATAGGTTAGCCTCTCTTCTCCACAAACCAAAGCCGTTTGATCTTTTGATTTTGCAAAGACTTTTTCAAGGTAATCCAGAACGCTTCCATCATCCTTTGGATTAAAGCCATGAGAGAGACCAGAAATGAGGTAGCTCCTCTCTTTTTCTGAAATCAAACTTAATTCAGAAATTGCCTGCTCTGGATTACTAGTAATTTCAAAGAGCAGTGCTTCAAAATGAGCTGCCATTCGATCTGCAAAGGCCTTTTCAAAGAGATCTGAAGCGATTTCTATTCCAATCGCAAAGGCACCATTTTTTTCACCAAAATGATGCAAAGTCAGATCGAACTTGGAAACATCTAGGTCCAGGGTTTCCATTTCTACTTTCAGGTCATGTTCATGGAAAGGGTTTTCACCTTTGGAATGCCCAACGAACATGGCCTGAAATAGTGGGTTTTCGCTTTGACTTGCCTTTATGCCAGATTGCTTGATCAGTTCCTCATAGCTTGGTTTTTCACCTGTCAAAGCAGCCAAAGAGTCATTTTTGACTTCTTCGAGGAATTGTCCGAAGGACTTATTAGGATCAATTTGGCTTTGCAGAACTTGAGTATCTACGAAGTACCCGACCAGATTTTTAACCTCTTCCTCCTCTCTGTTTAAAACTGGGATGCCCACCGATATCTTTTCAGTCTTTCCATATCGGCTTAGCAAAATTTGAAAGGCAGCCAAAAAGAGGTTAAAATCTGTGGTTTCAAGCTTTCCGGCAAGCTTTTGAATCGGCTTGGTGAGGTCTTTCGATAATAGGAAATGATGAAATCCCCCTCTGTAGCTTGGTCGTGCCGGTCTGGGATGATCCAAAGGCAGTTCCAGAATATCCCATTGCAAAGCTTCAGGATTGCTCTTATCGCTAGATTTCCTTTCTCTTTCTGAGTCCCAAACAGTAAAGTCATGGAATTGAATCCTCTCCTCGGTAAGTTGATCCAAATTACCCTTTGAGGTTTCAGCATAGAACTTGGCGAAATCTTTTTTCAGTATTCCGATGGACCATGCGTCAATTACAATATGATGAAATGTAATCCCAACCGCCTTGTTCCCATTTGTCAGTGGGCAAATCGCAACCCGAATCAATGGGTCTGTTTCTAATCGGAAACCTCGACTAGCTTTGGCTTTCAGCCAAGAAAAAGCTGAAGATTCCTCCATTTTTTCCTCAGACTCTAGTAGCTCAAAAGATTCACGCTTTGGATAAACCAGCCTTGGTTCTTCCTTAACTATCAAATAGTTACTGAGAAGAATTTGATGTTTTTTTACAAGAAGCTCAAGAGATTTAATGAAGGTGTTCTTATCAAAGCTGTCATTCGGGAAAGTCCAAACTTCAGAATAATTGTAGACTGGGCTTTCAGGTTCCTTTTGATACACCAGCCAAAGTCTTTTCTGAGTTTGAGATAATGGATAGGAATCCTGTGCAGGCGCCTTCAGAATAGTGAATTCAGCAGCCCCCTCCCCTTCGGCATCATTGAAATTTAGCCATTCGTCGAGTAAGTCATCCGAATTTTCCCCCATTTATTTAAACAGATTTACCAGCCAGGTCAAAAGCTTTAGATCTATATCAAAAGCCCTTTCTATCACCCAATAAGTCGCAATGGCAATAAGAGCGATTGAAAAGCCAACTAGGATAGTTTGGTATCCTTTCCATTTACTGAGGAAGAACAAAATCGGAAATGCGATCAGAATAATGACAAGCTGCCCGATTTCTACCCCTATGTTAAAGCCAACCAGAGAATATACAAGATACTCACCACCTCTAGATTGCTCTGCCAGAACTGATGCAAACCCGAATCCATGGAAAAGTCCAAAAATGAGAATGATCAACCACTCTCGCTTATTCAGGAATGGGGTAATGTTATGGTAAGCAGCCATGGCAATCGACACTGCAATAATGGATTCAACCAGCCGTGAGGAAAGGTTTATCACCCCTAATGCAGCGAGACTAAGCGTAACAGAATGCGCCAGAGTGAAAATGGTAATGATTTTCACTACGGACCAGAGTGCTGTTTTAAAGCTATTCTGAGTATCAAAATCAGTGTATTTTATTCCCATCCATGAAGCTTTCGGGTCTTTTGGTCTATAAACCACTACGGAAGGAATCAATAGAGCAATAAGGAAAAGAATATGATCCAGGCCTATCCAGATATGATAAATACCAGATTTTACCATTGCCATAAAACCCGTGAATACAGACCCTTCCTCTATATCCAAAGTTTGATTGGTAGATGCAGGTCCATAAATTAAAGAAGGTAAAGCCTCATTGGCCAGAACTCCGGTCTTCCAGTTTCTCTCGATATGAAGTAAGGACTCATGTCCGGAAATTTCCTGAAGGAAAATTTCATCATAGATATCCATTTCAGATGGAATAGAATCTATGTTGGACAGGTCAAAATTAAAGAGTATAAAATCGTTACCGCCTAAATCAAGAATGTCCGTTCCGGTGAAAATTAATTCATGATCTCCACTGGCAGAGGAAAATTTAAGGTTTTCCAGTATGTAATCTACCATAGTTAGGGTTTGGGGATCATTCAAATCGGGATATTCTCCAGCTTCAAATTCAAAACCAAAAACCTGTTCGATATCACTCTTTCTGAGCTCTACTCTACAGTCTATTTCATTCTCGTAAATACTTAAGTATATGTAGTTTTGGTTCGGTTTGTGGGCCTCTGCAAGAGGCGTGAACAGCATTAAAAAAGCAAGTAGGGTTAAACCTGTTCTAAATAATTTGGTTGTGGACATATTCGGGTGTAGGGTAATATCAATGCAGAGCCTAAACAATGGAAGACCCTAACTAGTTTTCTAATCTTCGTAAAAGAAAAGAATTGAGAGTTGAAATCAAAGCCGTATATTGCCCTCGTCACCTCTGAGTAATGAAAAAAAACCAAGCAACGATTATAATTGACAGTGACGCTGTCAATGAGATTATCATAAAGAAAGGGCTGGATAAAGTTATGGATGATTTGACATCCTCACTTGAAGAATCCCTTTTAGAGTACAACAGTGAAAATATCCAGATTCCTACCCGTTCAGGATTTAATTATAAAAAACCATTTTTAGGTCTTGTGGAATGGATGCCTCTGATGAAAAAAGGAGAAGAGGTAGTGATCAAGGTAGTCGGTTATCATCCTGAGAATCCTGAGCTTTATAAAGTTCCAACCATTCTTTCAACCATCTCCTGCTACGATACCCATACCGGTCATTTGAATCATCTTCTGGATGGAGTTTTACTGACTGCTTTAAGGACCGGAGCTTCTAGTGCTGTTGCGAGCAAACTGATGGCAAATCCTGACTCAGAAACTCTTGGAATCATCGGATGTGGTGCTCAATCGATTACACAGATACATGCCATTAGCAGGCTTTTCAATATACAGGAGGTTCTTTACTTTGATTCAGATCAGGCCTCAATGGATAGTTTAGCCGAAAGATTAAATCCTATCACTCTTGACATTTCTTTACGTCAAGCCAAAATTGAAGAGATTCTGGAAATGTCTGATATCATTTCCACAGCCACATCCATCGAACCGCATAAAGGACCACTCTTTGAAAAGTATAACTGCAAAGCTCATCTGCACATAAATGCTGTAGGCGCAGATTTTCCCGGAAAATTTGAACTCCCAAAATTCCTTTTAAAAAACTCAAAAGTATGTCCGGATTTTTTAGATCAGGCGGTGATCGAAGGAGAATGCCAACAACTTTCCCCAGAAGAAATAGGTCCAAGTTGGGTTGAACTAATCAAAAACGAAGAAATGCAGCGTGAGTATCAAAACAATTTAACTGTTTTTGATTCAACAGGATGGGCCTTAGAAGATCAGGTTGTTGCAACATTATTTGCCAGATATGCCGAAGAGCTTGGTCTTGGAACCAAAATGAATATTGAATCATACTCTTCAGATGAGAAAAATCCATACGGAGCCATCTATCAGTTTTCAAGAGTATCAGAATCATAGTTAAAAGGAAATTCTCTTGAAATTGATTAAGCTAGCTTTCTACAATTATATTCAGTTCATTGAACAATAGACTTTAATTTCCCACCATAAGTGCAATTTTATGATTAAACGATTACCCATTCTAGCCTTGGCATACCTTTGCCTGATAAGTACAGTTTCCGCCCAAGATTTACGAGGCCGAGTGCTTGATGAAAACAACGCCCCTGTTCCAGGAGCATATATCATTCATCAGGATTCAGAACATCACGCACATACCAACCCCTCAGGTTATTTTGTGCTTCCTGGTGTTGCAGTAGGACAAACGATTCAGGTCACCCACGTAGGGTTTGAATCACAGACAATTGAAATTACTGACCTCTCAAGAGAGATCACGGTGAGATTAAAGGAAACATCCATTCAGCTAGATGAAGTGGTTTTCAGTCAGGATATCAATCCTGTTCAAACTCTTTCAAGAGTGGATCTGAAGCTGAATCCAGTGAACAATTCGCAAGTTATCCTTAGAAAGGTTCCTGGTCTCTTTATTGGCCAGCATGCCGGAGGTGGTAAGGCCGAGCAGATTTTCCTTCGTGGATTCGACATTGACCACGGAACAGACATCAATATAACCGTGGATGGTATGCCGGTAAATATGGTTTCCCATGCACATGGTCAAGGTTATTCAGATCTACACTTTGTGATTCCAGAAACTATTGAGCGAATTGATTTCGATAAGGGGCCTTACAATGCCGATAAAGGAAATTTTGCGACAGCAGGATATGTAAATTTCCAAACCAAAAGAGCAATTGATAAGAGTTCAGTGACTGTAGAAGGAGGAAGCTTCAATACCACAAGAACCGTGGGTCTCTTTAACCTGATCAATGAGACCAAAAACCACGCTTACGTGGCTGCGGAATATCTTTCAAGTGATGGACCTTTCGAATCCAGCCAGAATTTCAACAGAATAAACCTAATGGGTAAGTATGGTTTGACTTTGGATGATGGTTCAGATATCAGTCTGATTGCATCCTATTTTACAAGTCAGTGGGATGCATCTGGTCAGATTCCGGTGAGAGCTGTACAAAGTGGTCAGATTACAAATTTTGGTGCTTTAGATGACACTGAAGGTGGAACAACCAGCAGAATGAATCTTGCATTGAATCACTCTAAAATGATCAATGACAAGCTTTACATCAGAAATAATGTATTCTATAATACTTATGACTTTGAGCTTTTTTCCAACTTTACCTTCTTCTTAGAGGATAGCGTGAATGGAGATCAGATTCGACAAAGAGAAGATAGAAAGCTTTTTGGTGCTGAATCTGCTGTAACCTACAGCGATTATTTCAGTGGTGGGGATTATGCCTTAACTGTAGGGGTGGGTTTGAGAAGTGATTTCAGTAATGACAATGAACTCGCAGGTACTAAGAATAGAGACAGTGTTCGCTTCGTAACCCAACGAGGTGATATTACTGAGGGTAACTATTATGCTTACGCAAACTTCGACTTAAATCTGAACAGACTTAGAATTAATCCCGGGGTAAGGGTGGATTACTTCAGATACTTATATCAGGATGAATTAACTCCTGAATATGACCCTAACTCATTAACAGCAGCGGTTGTAAGTCCAAAATTGAATTTTATTTACACTGCATCGGATCAGGTGCAGGTATTTCTGAAAACAGGTATAGGGTTCCATTCAAATGATACCCGCCTTGTCCTTGAAAGGCCAAATAATGAGCAGATTTTACCACAAGCCTTTGGAGCTGATATAGGTGGTAACTTTAAATTGGCCCCTCGCCTATTATTTAATGCCGCTCTTTGGTACTTAAGACTGGAGCAGGAATTCGTTTACGTAGGTGATGCTGGGATTGTAGAGCCTAGTGGTCGTACAGCAAGACGCGGTGTTGATGTGGGAATCAGATGGCAAGCCATTGACTGGTTATACTTCGATTCTGATTTCACCTATTCCTATGCTAGAAGTATCGATGATCCGGAAGGTGAAAATTTGATTCCTTTGGCTCCTAGAATCACAACTACCGCTGGATTATCGGTTGAGAAAAATGGTTTTGCAGCAGCTCTTAGAGCAAGATATTTACAAGATCGCCCGGCAAATGAAGACAATAGTGTTGTAGCTGAGGGTTATACCATTTTAGACCTTAATGCGAATTATAAATTCAATGCCTTTACCGTTGGATTCCTAATTGAAAACTTGCTAGATTCCGATTGGAAAGAAACTCAATTTGATACTGAATCCAGAATAAGACTGGCAGATGGTAGCCTTGAAGCAGAACCTGTTAGTGAAATTCATTTTACACCTGGAACACCCTTCAACTTTAGAGGATTTGTAAGATTTACATTTTAATTAATGGATTTTAGTTGGAGTAGAGAGCAGCTGGAGCTGAAACAAAAAGCTACTGATTTTGCTCAGAAACATTTAAATACAAACGTTAGCCATAAAGAAAGGGGCAATATCTTCCCAAGCGATGAGTGGAAGAAATGTGCTGATTTCGGAGTCTTGGGCTGGCCTTTCCCCAAGGAATTTGGAGGAGGTGGGCATGATATTATGACCACGGTTTTGATGCTAGAGGGGCTGGGCTATGGAAGTGAAGATAATGGACTTCCTTTTTCCCTTAATTCCCAAATGTGGAGCACTCAAGTGGCGATAAATGCCTTTGGTTCGGAAGAGCAAAAAAAGAAATATCTAAAGCCTTTGATTTCAGGAACGGTTGGAGCCTTCGGAATCACTGAAAATGATACAGCTGGGTCCGATACTTATAGCCTGCAGATGACCGCTGAAAAGACAGAAGGTGGTTATATCTTAAATGGAGAAAAGCACTACATTACCCTTGCTCCCATTTGTGAGATGGCCGTGGTTTTTGCCACCACCAATCCGAAACTGGGAAGGTGGGGTATTACAGCTTTCATTGTGGACAGCAGCATGAAAGGCTTTTCAAGAAGTGAAGTTAGAGACAAGGTGGGAATGCGAACCACCCCTATGGGAAATCTATACCTAAAGGATTGCTTTGTCCCGGATGAAAACAGACTGGGAAAAGAAGGATCAGGTCTAAGTCTCTTCACATCGGCTATGGAATCAGAAAGAGGCTACATTTTTGCAAGCCAAATCGGCAGAATGCAAAAGCAGTTGGAAAATGCTATTTCCTATTCTAATGAGAGGAAATCCTTTGGTCAAAACATAGGTGGTTTTCAGTCGGTTTCAAATAGAATTGCCAATATGAAACTTAGATTAGAAACATCGAAAATGCACTTATATAAAGTGGCATATTTGGATCATAACGACCTTCCACTTATGGAGGAAGCTGCCATGGCAAAGCTTTACATAAGTGAGGCTTTTGTGGAGTCCAGTACTGATATTATCCGGATTTTTGGAGCCAAAGGAGTTGTTACAGAATATGAAATAGAACGAGATCTGAGGGACGGATTAGGAGGATTGATCTATTCTGGAACCTCCGATATTCAAAGGAACATAATCGCTAAATTGAACGGAGTACAGTGAATTCCAAGAGTACAATATTGAGTGAGCTTCTTACCGCAGGAGCAAGGAAAAACCCTGATAAAATAGCTTTCAAAAGTTCTTCAGGTGAAATCACTTATTCCGAACTGGACCGAAAAACCAACCAGATAGCAAATTGGCTTTTGGCAAATAAGGTTAGTAAGGGTGAGCGAGTGGGTATTCTTATTGATAAAAATATTTACACTGCTTACGGGTTATATGGAATACTTAAAACTGGGGCAGTCATCGTAGCCCTGGACCCCGCACAACCTGCAAATAAGTTAAAAGCAATCATTAAGGACTGTGGAATCAAGGTGGTCCTATCAATTCCTTCACATCAAAAGACCCTCGATGAAATTTCCAGTCCAGAACTTCTGGTACTTGGTTCAAATGAAGAGATTTCTTGGGAAGAAGTCTTCTCTGCTTATAGTAGTGAAGCGCTTAAAGTAGCTATTTCACCTCAGGATAATGCCTATATCATATACACCTCAGGTTCCACTGGCGAACCCAAGGGCATAGTACACACACATGAGAGTGGACTTGCATATGCGAGGCAGTCCTCTAAACTGTATGAAGTAAAGGAAAATGATGTTATCGGAAATGTAGCTTCACTGCATTTTGATCAAAGTACATTCGGTTATTTCTCCGCTATATACGCCTGCTGTACTACCTATGTATTCAGCCAAAGTGAATTGATCATGTTGGGTAGCTTCTGTGAAGCGGTTAGAAAAAATGAGATTACCATCCTTTACTCTGTACCATCTCTCTTCATTTCTTTGATCCGCGGTGGTTTTGATTTGGATTTCCCTTCAGTAAGATGGATTAAATATGGTGGAGAGTCCTTCCCTCCTGCCCTGGTGAATGAATTATTGAAAAAAGCTCCCAGAGCAAAGATTTCCAATGTTTATGGACCAGCCGAAGTAAACCAATGTACGTACTTCACCATAGAAAAGCCTGTAGATGAGAAAGCAGAAATACCCATTGGAACAGTCTGGGATAACACCGAATTTCTTTTACTGGATACCGAAAATAATCCAGTAGCGAAAGGAGTGAAAGGGGAGCTTTTGATCAGTTCTATCACGATGATGACAGGGTATTGGAATAATGAGAGCTTGAATAAAAAGTCCTTTTACTTACATAATAATAATGGTGAGATTACAAAATATTATCGAACAGGTGATCAGGCCTATTTAAATGAGAAAGGATATCTGGTTTTTGCAGGAAGAATTGACCGAATGGTGAAGATCAATGGATACCGGGTGGAACTGGGAGCTGTTGAGCACTCATTGATCCGACTACCGGAAATTAAGGATGCAGCCGTTTTTACCACTACAAAAGATGGAGTAAAGGAAATTTGCGCAGCCATCGTATCAAATAGCGAATCAATGGATGTGAAAGCACTAAAAAGGAAACTTATGAAAGTTCTACCAAAGCAAAATGTGCCTAAACACATCCTTGAAATGCCTTCTGTGCCGCATTCAGATAATGGGAAAGTACACTACAGGGAATTAGAAAAGCAATTTCGCGATTGAGTATGTTGAGTAATCAGCAAATATCAGAATATAAAGAAAGCGGCTATTTGATCTTGGAAAAGCTTCTTAGGGATGATTTATTTCATCGAGTGGATAAAGCAATTGAGGAAATAGAAGCCATGGAGGGTCCTGAGTTTTTTAGAGAAAAAAAATCAGGGAAAATCAGGACCATTTTCGCTCCTGAAAAATTTCATCCAGAAATTCAGCAGCTTATAGACAATGAAGAAATTCGAGGTATAGTTAGCCAATTGCTAGAAACAGAATTTTATCTTTTCCAGTCTAAACTCAATTCAAAAGCTAGTCTGCAATCAGGTGTTTGGAGCTGGCATCAGGATTTTAAGTTTTGGAAGGAGGATGGTATGCTTGAAGCAGAGGCGCTTACATTAGCTATTTTTCTTACGGATGTCGATGTCGCCAATGGACCAATTTTGGCAATCCCTGGTTCTCAGAAATACGGCGAGGTGGAATCCTATCTAAACAACCCTGATGGCGTTCATGATGAAAATCTAAAGTATTTGATTAGACAGGAAACATTGGCGAAAATGGTCACCAGATTTGGTCCCATCACACCCCTTACAGGAAAGGCCGGAGATGCAGTTATCTTTAGCAGCAATATTCTTCACGGTTCCTATCAAAATATGGGAATAGTGGACAGAAAGCTGCTTATGTTTACATTTAACCCAACTCGAAACATTCAGGAGGTGGGAAACCCAAGGCCGGATTACATGGTCAAGAGAGAAAAAAGAGTTTTAAATCCAAAACCATGATAGAGGAAATTACAAAATATATTAGTGAAGAAATTGATACCGATATCAATGCTGAGGAGGAGCTTTTAAGCAGTGGGCTAATTGACAGTATTACGATTATGAAAGTAATTGCCTTCCTCGAGGAAACGTACGATGTCAAAGTTCCTCCTCAGGATATGGTAATAGAAAACTTCAATACCGTGCAATCCATGGGCGATTACCTTAAGGGTCAGCTCCAGAGTTAATTCAATTATTCGTGACTCAGGACTCCCCCATCACCCATAGCCTGACAGGCAGTCAAAGTAGTATTTGGGCAGGTCAAAAATTATCACCCAAATCTATTGCAAATTATTTACCTCATACTTTTGAAATAGAGGGAAAATTAGACCCTGATATTTTTAACCAGGCTTTTTCAATTCTGCTTAAAAATAATGACGCTTTAAGAACCATTTTCGAGGAAGATGATAAATCGGATGTTCGTCAGATCATTAAGGAAGAAATTGATTATAAGATTGAGCTTTTTGAAATTCCTTCAAACGATCTGAAGGAGTTTATTGAAAAGAGGATCAGAAAACCAATTGACTTGGGATTAAGACCCTTTGATTCTGTTCTAATAAAAACTGATTCTGGCTCATTTATTTGGTATCTGAATATTCATCATATTGTAGCAGATGCCAGTAGTTTTAAAATTCTTTTTGAACAGCAGGCTAAGGAATATTTTAACCTTATTGATGGAAAAGAATCTTCAGCAGAAAAAGATTCAGCAAGCTTTCTGGAATACAGGGAATTTGAAGCCAATAAAAGAGGGGTCAAAGAATCAAACAATGAAGATTACTGGGGTAGAAAAGGTCAATTGGCTCCTAAAAAGCCTAAACTCTATGGATATCCAGAAGACCCCACAAGAAATAAAGGTAGAAGAGTAAAGCTTCCAATTGATGAGAGTTTAAAGGATAAGCTTGATGTCAAAGTAAATTCTGACTCTTATCGTTCGTTGAATCCGGATCTAACTAAATTTACTATTTGGGCCACCGTTTTTACAGCATACATTTCAAGAGTTTCTGGAGAAAGTGTAGTTCGTTTGGGAAGCCCATTTCCCAATCGAAATCTCAAAAAATATAGAAATACGGTTGGCTTGTTGATTGAAGTCTTACCCTTTGATATCAAGATAGAAGCTGAGGATTCATTTTTCTCTCTATTTCAAAAAGTGAGAACCGAGCTTTTTGATTTCTTTAAACATGGAAATCCTGGTGCGCAAAGCTTACAAAGCTCCAGAGGTATTCATTTCGTAGTAAATTATATCCCTTTACATTTTGGGGATTTTGGCTTCTATCCTACCAGGACTAAATGGCACTTCCCGGATGAATTAGATGAAAGTCATCAAATTAGGTTGCAAGCCTATGATTTCAATAGCTCATCTAATCAGGATTTTTACTTTGACATCAATGAAAAATATTTCTCTGATCAGGGTTTAAAATGGGCTCCTCAGCATTTTGTGGAAGTGTTTAATGCATTTCTTTTAGACGATAATCAGTTAATTTCAGAAGTTGACCTGGGATCAAAAAAGCTTTTCAAAGAAAAATCTGCTCCGCGAAAAATTCTCTCCTTAGCAAGTCAATTATCTCAATCTTTTAAAGAAAATAAAGACCTAATCGCTCTTTCAAAGGATGGTCATACTCTTAACTATTCTGAATTAAATGATCTGGTTAATAGGCTTGCTGGTGAATTTCAATCTAAAGGAGTTAAAGCCGGTGAGGTAGTAGCCATACATAAACCTCGATCCTTTGAATACATCATTGCTGTGCTTGCGGTTTTAAGAATTGGAGGAAAATTCGTGCCGATTCCTATGGATATTCCATCTCTGAGAATGCAAGGTATTCTAAAAGACGTCAATCCAAAACTGATAATTACCAAACAAACCCAGGAACTTTCAGGGTTGAATCAATTTGATTTCAGCATTGATAGTTTACAAAAACTTTCACCTACTAATCTTGAAAATGTAAGTCCTAACGAAAGTGGATACATACTCTTTACATCCGGGTCAACTGGCCGGCCTAAAGGAGTC
Source organism: Algoriphagus sediminis (assembly GCF_030403435.1). Taxonomy (GTDB): domain Bacteria; phylum Bacteroidota; class Bacteroidia; order Cytophagales; family Cyclobacteriaceae; genus Algoriphagus; species Algoriphagus sediminis. Next base: position 50,067 of record NZ_JAUEPH010000004.1, on the reverse strand, counting down.
GAAATCGGAATCGATTCACTTTCAAATTACATAGAGCAATCAAGGAGCATGTATAGCAAGGGTCATAAAGCAAGCATGCCCTTCTTTACCTCCATTGGTTTTGATCTGACTATAACTTCAATTTTTCTTCCCCTAGTTACTGGAGGAAGTATTCATATTTATGAAGAAAGTAAATCTGGTCCTGATTTATCAGTGCTAGAAGCAATAAAAAACCCGGAAATCAATACCATTAAGCTGACACCTTCTCATGCAAGACTGTTAAAACAAGGAGCCTGGAAAGAATCTGGGATTGAAGTTGTGATCTTTGGGGGAGAAAACCTGGAGAGCGGTTTAGCTTCAGAAATTCAATTTGAATTAGGTTCAAAAGGCAAGGTTTTCAATGAATATGGACCTACCGAGGCTACGGTTGGTTGTATTGTTCATGAATTCAACCCAAAGGAAGACTTGCCATCCGTATTAATTGGAAAGCCAATTGAAGGTTGTGAATACCTGATCTTAGATGGAGCTAAAAACCTGGTTCCAATGGGAGTACCTGGAGAGTTATATCTAAGCGGACCAGGTTTGGCTAAAGGCTATTGGAATAATCCAAAAGCAACCCTTAAATCCTTCATTGATTCACCTTTCGAAGAAAACGCGACTATTTATAAGACTGGTGACTTGGTAAGGCTTCATGAAAATGAATGTCTTGAATATTTAGGGCGTATTGATGAGCAGATCAAATTAAATGGTGTCAGGATTGAGGCCCAGGAATTAGAATCTGTCATAGCCAGTATGCCGCAAATTGAAGAAGCACATATCGTGGTAGCTGATGCCAATCAGGATCATTATGAAACACCGGAGTTCTACTGCAGAAATTGTGGACTACCATCCAACTATCCTGATGCTACCTTCAATGATGAGCAAGTCTGCAGCCTCTGTGAATCTTTTGACGATTATCAAAGAAATGTTTCTTCATACTTCAAGTCTATCGAAAACCTGAAATCTGAAATTACCGGATTAGGCGATGGTAGAAACACTCAATATGATTGTCTGATGCTTCTAAGTGGGGGTAAAGACAGTAGCTATGCACTGGCAAAGTTAGTGGAGCTAGATCTAAAAGTACTCGCTTTCACCCTTGACAATGGATTTATTTCGGACAATGCTAAAGCGAATATTGATCATTTGACAAAGCAATTACGTGTGGATCATGTTTATGGTACAACCGAGGCAATGAACGCCATCTTTAGAGATAGCATTGAGCGTCATCAAAATGTATGTAATGGTTGTTTCAAGACAGTCTATACACTAAGTACAAAATTGGCTCTGGACAAGAATATTCCCGTAATAGTGACCGGCCTTTCAAGAGGTCAGTTCTTTGAAACAAGACTCACAGAAGAATTATTTGTCAAGGAAGACTTTGACCCCACTGACATTGACAATATTATTTTGGAAGCACGGAAATCTTATCATAGAACCAAAGATGCGGTAAGTGAGTATTTGGATGTTTCATTGTTCGAAAATGACGAGGTTTTCGATAAAGTTTCCTTTGTAGATTTTTACCGATTCAGTGATGTGAGCCTTTCAGAGATGATGGATTATCTGGAGAATAAGATAGGCTGGAAAAGGCCAGAAGATACCGGCAGAAGTACGAATTGTATCATAAATGATCTGGGGATTTATGTTCATAAAAAACGGAAAGGTTATCACAATTATGCCTTCCCATACAGCTGGGATGTTCGCGTGGGTCACAAGAAAAGAGAAGAGACCATTGATGAATTGAATGATTACCTTAGCCAGGAAGAAATTGACCAGCTAATGGAAGAAATAGGATTTCATGAACCCAAAAACAAAAAGGAAATCAGAGCTTATTTCAAAGCAAGTTCCAAAGTCGATCTAAATGCTTTAATCAAGCACATGGGCCAATACCTACCATCTAATATGATTCCTTCGAATTTTATTCAGGTGGAGTCTTTCCCACTAACTTCTAATGGTAAGATTGATAAAACTGCTCTTGTAAAGCATGATTTCTCATCTGAAAGAAAGAAAGTGGGACCCATTGAAAAACCGAAAAATAAAATTGAGCAATTGGTACATGATACATGGGTTATGGTAATGAAAGAAGATAATATTGACGTTACTGATTCATTCATCGCACTTGGAGGAAACTCACTCTTAGCCATTAGAATTGTATCTCTTCTTAATAAAAGGTTAAAACTGGATGTAGGAATTCAGAATTTCTTTGAATTGGGTTCCATAAGGAAGATTTCTTCATTTATAGAGTCAGAAATCAGATCAAGACTTCAATCTCGCAATAACTAGGAATCTGCCATTAGTCCGGACAAATAGTACTGATCTAGCGAAAATTTTTAGCTTTGAAATTAATGAAGGTAAATGCTGGAAGCCTGGGTTTGTATTTGGGACCTTTGGCGTTCGTTTTGGTTTATTTCTTTGCAGATTCCCCAGATCTCAATAAAGATGCTCAGTCCATGTTGGGTATAGCCTTGTGGATGGCCATTTGGTGGATTACTGAAGCCATCCCTATTGCCGCTACGGCATTTCTTCCGCTCGTTCTTTTTCCCCTACTCAATATTCTCCCGATTAAAACCGCTTCTGCGAATTATATGCATCCTACGGTGATGCTTTATATGGGAGGGTTTTTACTAGCCACAGGGATAGAAAAATGGAATCTTCATAGACGAATAGCCCTGGGAATCATTAATCTCATCGGCTCGGATATGAGAAAGATCGTTCTTGGATTTATTCTGGCTACGGGCCTGCTCTCCATGTGGATTTCCAATTCTGCCACCTCCTTAATGATGCTTCCTATCGGAGTTGCGGTGATTCTCCAACTAAAAACCCAGATAACTGAGAAATATCTATCCCAGGGAGAAAACCTGGGAAAGAACATTATGTTGGGCATAGCATATGGAGCTTCTATAGGTGGTGTGGCCACCTTAGTGGGTACTCCAACCAATGCCATCATGACTGCTGTAATTGCTGATTTATATGGATACACCATTGGTTTTGGAGAATGGTTTGCTTTTGGACTTCCCCTGGCGCTGGGTTTGCTTTTTTTCTGCTGGTACTATCTGGTGAATCATGCTAATCCCCTACCGAGAAAATTTGAAATCGAAGGAGGAAGAGATATCATTCGCAAGCAGCTAAAGGAATTAGGCAAAGTGACCTATGAGGAAAAGAATGTCATGATTGTTTTTGGATTGGTTTGTTTTGCCTGGATTACGCGTTCATTTTTACTTCAACCCCTACTCCCGGAAATCAACGATACAGTCATCGTTTTGGTGGGCGTCATCATCCTATTCATTTTGCCCTCAAAAGATGGTCAGGAAAGAATCCTGGATTGGGAAACAGCCGAGAAGATTCCCTGGGGAGTTTTGATTTTATTCGGAGGTGGATTGGCTTTGGCCGAAGGCTTCAGAGAAACAGGTCTGGCAGAATGGATCGGTCAGAGATTCACGCTGATAGAGGGAATCAGCCTATTCTTGTTCCTATTGATCATCATAGCCTCTGTGAATTTTCTTACTGAAATCACGTCTAATGTGGCTACTGCTTCCATGCTTTTGCCGATTTTGGCTTCTGTAGCCGTAAAGCTTGATCTTCACCCATTTGGCCTGATGGTGGGTGCTACTCTCGCTGCCAGTTGTGCTTTTATGCTTCCTGTAGCCACCCCTCCCAATGCGGTAGTATTTGGATCGGGCTATCTCAAAATGCGGGATATGGTTCGTTCCGGGTTTTGGCTGAACATTCTCTCCATAATCGTCGTGACCCTGATGGTATTCTTTGTGCTTCCAAGAATCTGGGGAATCGACCTGCTTGAATATCCCTTTTAGCCATTTGTGGGGCTTTTTTAGGGTAAAATTCTGATTCGTCACAAAGATCATTCAGTTCGTCACAATTTTTTGATGGGCAAAATTCGGGACACTATTCTTGAACTACCATAAGATGTGTGATGAAAACTAAAACCAGCTATTTGATTCTGATTGTTGTGGGGATGATTTACAATCTCCTCACAGCTTTTGGTTTCAAGCTATTCGATTCAACTTTATTCACAGGAATCTTTGGTAGTATTTAATCGAATCTCATTAATTGCACCCTATGAACAGCTTAAAAGCTAAATCCCTGGACTTCCGACAGATAGAATGGTGGATAGTCACCTTTCTTTTTCTCATCGTTATTTTGGTCAATATTCTGAATATCGGAAGTACCCAGTTCCGATTCGAAGACGAAAGGCTGATTGAATATTTTGCCAAGGTGATTATACCTCTGGTGTTTTTCACTGTTTTTTACCTGGTTCATATGCGGCTCATCCCAGGGTTTCGCAAGAATCATAAGGTACTGAGACTGATTGCTTTTTGTATTCCGATCGTTCTGATTTCCTATCTGATCATCACCTTGTTTTCAGTGGGGGCTGAAATCACCGGGACGCCATTTACACCTTATTACTTCAAGACAGCCGGGATTTACATAGGCTATTTGGTTTGGGTGTTTCTGCTCAAGCAGGTTTTTCTACCTCCAAAATTCGAGGATTTCAAAATTTACAATGCACTTCGACTCGGTAGCATTCTTTTCTTCTTGATTCTTTTTATGGAACAAATGTCCATGATTATGCCAAGGCATATGGGGGAAATCATTGCGGTAATCCTCGTGGGTTCCATTGTCGTGATCCTTTTCAATTACCTTTTGATTTATAGAAAAAGGAAAAAAGGTAAAACCCGACAGGCCAACTTTTTCAATATCATATTGGTCGGGTTTCCCTCTGGTGCTTTTATTCTCGGTGCCAGCGCTGAAGGTCAGCCCATTCTGCTACTGATAGGGATAGGAATTGCCCTTGTAATTCAACTAGTGCTTATCCCCCTTTCTAACTTTGCCTTTGATCGATACTTTGGTATCAAAAAGCAAATTGATACCCTTACACATAAGGTGGAAGTTGGCTCCGCAAACTTGAGTTTCCTCAAATCTCAGATCAATCCACATTTCCTTTTCAACGCTCTTAATACCCTTTATGGAAGTGCTTTGATGGAAAATGCCGAAAAGACATCCGATGGAATTCAGAAGCTCGGGGACATGATGCGCTTTATGCTTCATGAAAATCAGCTAGATAAGATTTCTTTAAAGCGAGAATTGGAGTACCTGCAAAATTATCTGGACCTGCAGATGCTAAGATTTAAAAATGAAGAAAATCTGGAGGTGGAGATTCAGATCAATGATGCCCATTGTGACGGAAAAATCGCTCCCATGATGTTGATCCCTTTTGTGGAAAATGCCTTTAAACATGGTATCAGTACCAAAAATAAATCCTGGATCAAGATCAATCTGAGATGTCTTAATGGATCCATTCATCTGGATGTGGTGAATAGTATTCATCCTCCCAAAGCCTTGAAAGATCCGAAGGATGAATCCGGAATAGGATTGGAAAATGTTCGCAAAAGGCTGGCTGTCCTCTACCCTTCCCGTCATGAGTTAAATATCGTTGCTAATGATTCTGAGCATTTCGTACATTTCTCTCTGCAATTAGATTGATATGTTAAAAGCGATCGCCATAGACGATGAAAATATGGCTCTTGAAGTCATAAAGGCTCATGCGGGTAAAGTTCCTTTTCTTGATCTTCAGGCTGTTTTTTCTGACGCCATTCAGGGTTTGGAATACCTTAAAAAGGAAGAAGTGGATGTGGTTTTTCTGGATATCAATATGCCGGATATTTCAGGGATTGATTTGGCAGCCATGCTGCCAAAGGAGACCTTGGTCATCTTTACCACAGCGTATTCGGACTTTGCTGTGAAGGGCTTTGAGCTGGAAGCGACTGATTATTTGCTTAAGCCCTTCCCACTCAGCCGTTTTTTAAAGTCCTGCCAAAGAGCACAGGAATGGAAAGAGTTACAACCCTCAGAAGAACCTGATCATTTGTTTATCAAGACCTCTGAGGGGAAAATAAAAGTATCTTTTGATGATTTGCTGTTTTGCGAAGCTGCAGGAAACTATGTCACTTTCCAGCTAGTAGACCAAAAATTAATATCCAGAATGACATTCAAGGACCTGGAAAATACACTTCCTGAGCATTTCGTGAAGACACATCGCTCCTACCTGATCAATAAACGAAAGCTGGATAGAATTGAAAGGCATCAAGTTCACCTCGGGAAATATGTAGTCCCAATTAGTGTGAGCTTTTCAGGAGTTCTGGAATGAGCTACTCCTGTACCCTCACCCCTTTTAATTCAAACATATTCATCAAAAAACCGGCTGAGTTATCCTTATCGACTTCGGAAAGGCTTATGGTCACATCATAACCCCCGATAAAGAATGCGGCGTTCAAAGTGCCATCACTGATGTAAACAGTGTCCATCTCCGATTCCTGCCCAGACATATCGCCATAAAAGAAGCCATTTAGAGCCCCATCCTGTGCTTCAAACCTCATAGGAATAGTGGCGTCTCCCTGTGGAGTTCCATAGACAGTTACATTCCATCTACCCTGAAAATACTCAGGATCGCTAAACTCACCCATTGAAATAAAGCTTGAAAAGATGATTACAAGAGAAGCGGCAATTAGTGTTCGTTTCATTTAATGATGTTTTGATTTTTAACTTTTGAATAAATCAAATTGTTGGCTAATAAGCTAATTTCAAAATGTTAATTTGAACTAATGAAATAAAGTTTATGCTCTGGAAAAATTTCTCTGATGCTCCTTTCTATATTCCAGAGGTGTCTTATTAGTTCTTTTGAGAAAAAGTCTATTGAAATTCGAAAGCGTGTGAAACCCTGAGGCAAATGCCACCTCACTGATATTCGTGTCGGATTCATGAAGGAGTTTACAGGCATGTGCTATCCTCACTTCGGTAAGAAAATCTGAAAAACTTCTATTCATCCTTGCCTTAAAAAATCGACTAAAGGCAGAATCAGATAAGTTGGTCAGATCTGCCACTTCTTTCAAAGACACCTTCCCCTGAAAATGATTCATCACGTAATCATGGACTTTGCCCATACGGTCCCTCTCCGATTCCTTGTGCGAATTGATGTACCCAGGATTTGCAATTAATTCTACTTGATCTGATGAAGCGATAAGCTGAAGGATCTGGAGCAAACGGATGACCTGTCCTGAACCTTTTTGCTCTAGCATCTCCAGCATTAGATTTTGGACCATGTGATTCGTCTCCCCTCTAATTTCTACACCGTAATTCGACTGTTCCAGCAAAAGCGCAATATCCTCAAACTCCTCAAACCGGAATATTGAGTCATTCAAAAAGCTCTTCGGAAAATAGATCACTATCCCTCTTGTAAAAAGATCTGATTTAGGCTGGAAATAGGCTTTATCATTCCTCCAAAGATGAGGAAGATTTGGGCCTGTAAGAACCATGTCCCCTTCCCTAAAAGGTTTGATACTATCTCCCACGAACCGCGTGCCTTTGCCTTCCAAAACAGTAAACAGCTGATATTCCGAATGAAAGTGCCAATTCACATCAAAAAATGGTGCCACCAAATCCTTAATGACAAGGGCATTGGTATTGGGAATTCGAGACTTTTTTAGAGGCTTTTTCACTGCTTTTTGACCAAAAAATGAAATTTTGATTGAAAAATAAGCAAAATACAGTCAGAAGTAATCAAGAAATAGGAAGAAGATTTGCTAAAAAAAAGAGAATTTGCTTATTGAATTACTTTAAACCCAAATAATTATGAATCGCAAGATTTTCATCTGGCTTTCTTTTGCAATAATCCTGGGAATCGGTCTGGGATGTAAACCCGAGAAAAAGGAGGTTTACCTATCCATGACCGAGCCAAGACGAGTTGAGATCTTGGTATTGGGACATGAAAGCGAACATCATAATTCCGAACAGCTAATGATGCACCTTGGGGTGCAGCTTTTCCAAAAAGGAATTAATCTCACTTACACCTCTGATCCAAATGACCTAAATGAGGATGTACTCTATAATTATGATGGGCTGATGATTTATGCCAATCATGATGAAATCACTCCAGATCAGGAAGATGCATTGAAAGAATATGTGCAAAGTGGAAAAGCATTAATTCCTGTGCATAGTGCCTCTTGGTGCTTCCGAAACTCAGATTGGTATGTAGAGGCCGTTGGAGGGCAATTCAAATCACATGAAACGGGTGAATTTACCGTGGACATCGTTGATGCCGATCACCCCATAATGGAAGGAATTGAAGAATTCGAGACCTGGGATGAAACCTATGTACATTCTCAAATCAACGATGACATTCAGGTCCTAATGGAGCGAGTGGAAGGTGATCATAGAGAGCCTTGGACATGGATCAGAGAAGAAGGAAAAGGACGAGTTTTCTATACTGCATATGGACACGACGAAAGGACTTGGGAGAAGGAAGAGTTTAAAGAATTGCTAGCTAATGGAATTCTTTGGGCAGTTGGCGATGAAGTCATTGCACTTCTTGATGCTTACGATATGCCAGAACCGAAATTCCGTGATGAAGTGATTCCGAACTATGAAAGAAGAGATCCTCCCCCACAGTATCAGTTGCCTCTTTCTCCTGAAGAAAGTATGAAAACTGTACAGCTTCCTGTGGGTTTTGAAATGACCCTTTTTGCTTCAGAGCCAATGATTATCAACCCTATGTCAATGGCATGGGATGAGCGTGGCAGGCTATACGTGATTGAAACAGTAGACTATCCAAACGAGGTTAGAACCGAAGGTGGTAATGATCAAATAAAAATTTTAGAAGATACGGACGGAGATGGAAAGGCAGATAAATCCACAGTGTTTGCTGAAAATCTGAATATCCCTACCTCGATCATGGCTGTAAATGGAGGCATCTTGATTTCCATGGCCCCTGATTTCGTCTTTCTGAAAGATACAGACGGAGACGATGTAGCGGATGTGCGTGAAGTGATCATGACTGGATGGGGAAAAAGTGATACCCATGCTGGTCCATCTAACTTGAAATATGGTTTTGATAATAAAATCTGGGGTGTTTTAGGATACTCAGGATTCAGAGGTACGGTTTCTGGTCAGGATCACTCCTTTGGTCAGGGCGTTTATCGCTTTGAACCAAATGGTGAAAACCTTGAATACCTTGGAAATACCTCAAACAATACTTGGGGACTCGGTTTCACAGAAGATTTTGAAACTTTCATTTCCACTGCCAATGGACAGCACAGTGTCTATTTTTCTATGGAAAATAAGTTTGTGAAGCGTCCTGTTTTTCAAGGCTCTGCAAATACTGTTCACGGTATTGATACTCATTACGACATGTACCATGTGACGCCATTTTTGCGACAGGTGGATTGGCATAAAGGGTATACGGCTGCTGCCGGACATAATTTTTATACCGCCAGAAGCTTTCCTAAGAGCTATTGGAATCGGATTGCTTTCGTGGCAGAACCTACCGGTAGAGTACTTCACAATAATATTATTCTTCCTGAAGGCTCGGGGTATACTGAGAAAAATGGATTTAATATCCTTTCCAGCTCTGATGAGTGGTTTTCACCTGTTCATGCGGAAGTTGGTCCTGATGGAGCTCTTTGGGTTGCAGATTGGTATAACTTCATTATTCAGCATAACCCTACACCTAGAGGATTTGAGAATGGAGAAGGTAATGCTTACATCAACCCACTTAGGGATAGACAGCATGGAAGAATCTATAGAATCAGCTATAAAGGTGGAGAAGATTCAAAAGTGTTTGACCTAAAGGATGCATCAAACGCTGAGCTTATAGAAGCTATTAAAAGCGAGAATATGTTTTGGCGCCTCACGGCCCAAAGGCTTATTGTGGAAAATCAAAACACTGAAATCGCTCCTGAGCTTTATAAAATAATCGAGGATCAAACAGTAGATGAAATTGGCTTGAATGCACCAGCGGTCAATGCTTTATGGGCACTCCACGGTCTTGGACAACTGGATGGAAGTAACACTGAAGCAAGTGCTGTAGCTGAAAAAGCTCTTAAGCATCCCTCTGCCGCAGTCCGAAAAAATGCGCTTCGTGTACTTCCAAGAGACCAACAAAGCCTTAAAGCGATAATGGATTCAGGGGTCTTGGATGATCCCGATTTGCCAACCCGAAAGTTTGCTTTTCTCGCTCTTTCTGAGATGCCGTTCTCAGAGGATGCAGCTAAAAACCTGGTTGAATTAGCAGGAAATGAAGAAAATGGAGATGATTCATATTTGCCTCAGGCGGTGTTTGCAGCGGTCCTCTCCCATCCTACCGAATTTGCGAAGCTGGATAATACAGCTGCTTTGAGAGCCTCCGGTGATTCCGAATTATCACTTTCAGATCGAATCAGCAGAAGCTTGGTTTCCGAGCAGTATCAGCTAGATCAAAGAAACAGTATCCTCTTCCCTCCTAATGTTGCTGGAAAGGAAATTCAAGTTCGAATGATTGTTTCAAGGGGTGATGACCCATTACATGGAATCTTAATGGCTCAGGGAAATAATACCAATGGCTACAGCCTCTATTTTATGGATGAGAAGCTCTACTTTGCCGTGGCACAAGATGAAAACTTGACCCTCCTTAGTTCTTCAGACCCTCTTCCAGATGAGCAATTTACCGTAGATGCAGAAATTAAAGAAAATGGGGATTTGAGCCTAAAAATAAATGGTGAGGAAATAGCAACAGGAAAAACCAAAGGACTATTTGATGAGCCATTATCTCCTGATCGCGTCCGTGTAGGTTCAAATGACAGTAGAAATGTGGTAGGTAGATATGAGGGAACCTGGTGGTTTGGTGGACGTTTGAGTAATAAGTCAACCTTGTCTCTTAAAAAGCCAGGTACTGATATAGCCCAGGAAGGTGCAACAAGTACTGTTGCGGCAAATGGAAGCACCATGGTCAAGCTTTCTGTCATTCCTCATGAAATGAAATATGACCTTGGCTCATTCACGGTTAAAGCGGGTTCTCAGGTAACTATTGATTTCGAGAATCCGGATTTCATGCAACATAACCTGGTCATCGGTCAGAAAGGATCAATGGAGGTGATCGGTGCAGCAGCAGATGAATTAGCACGGAACCCACAGGGTGCTTCGCAAAGCTTTGTTCCAGACATCCCTGAGGTGATTGCAGCCACTCAGCTAGTCGATCCAGAAGAAAGAGAATCACTCGTGTTCATAGCACCTACCGAACCTGGGGAGTACCCATTTGTGTGTACTGTACCAGGCCACTGGAGAATTATGAACGGAATCATGATCGTAGAATAAGCCATGTCACTAAATGTAAAATTTGGGGTAAGTACCTGGCTTTGGACTTCGCCATTTGATTCCAGTACTGTATCTCTATTTGAAAAAATAAAGTCTTTTGGATACGATGCGGTGGAAATACCCGTGGAAGATCCCGAACTAATTAACACTGAACTGGTCAAGGAAGCGCTCGCAGAACATTCTCTCAAACCTATCATCTGCGGGGCTTTCGGACCTACTCGGGATTTCACTCATGAAGATCCCAAATTCCATCAGACCAGTTTTGAGTATTTGGATGCCTGCTTCGAAATTGCTTCCGAATTGGGAGCTGGTTTTGTGGGAGGTCCTATGTACTCCGCTGTTGGAAAAGCGCGCCTGGTATCTCCTGAACAAAGAAAAGTGGAATGGGATCGAGCTGTCAAAAACCTTCAAAAGGTTTGTAAACGAGCAGGTGAATTCGGTTTGGAAATTGCCCTTGAGACGCTCAATCGTTTTGAAACTGACTTAATTAATACTGCCTCAGAGCTTAAGCAGTTGATCACCGATATTAACGAACCCCAGGCCAAGGCTTTACTAGATGGCTTTCATCTTAGCATAGAAGAGCCTAGCATTGAGAATGCCATAGCGGAAGTCGGAGATAAATTGATCCATGTTCAGGTATCGGAAAATTATCGTGGTACCCCTGGAACCGGGCAAACGAATTGGGCTTCTTGGAAGCGTGGCTTGGAAAAGATCAATTATCAAGGAACCATCTCGATTGAAAGCTTCACACCAAATGTAAAAGAGCTCGCTGGAGCAGTATGTATTTGGAAACCTTTGGTGCCAAACCAGGATGGTTTTGCCAAAGAAGGTCTAGACTTTCTAAAGAAATGGGTTGCAGAATGATGATTTACGAATTATGATTTTGGATTTACGAGTTCCCAAATCCAGAAAATGAATACTGAAGTTTGAAATTATTAACTGATAATTAACATACTATGAGCAAAAAACCCATCAACATAGCCATCATCGGACTTGGTTTCGGTGCTGAGTTTATTCCAATTTATCAGAAACATCCTCTTGCAAACATGTATGCTGTTTGTCAAAGAAATAAGGAGAAAGCGGAGGCCATTGGTAAGGCCTTCGGAATTGAGAAAGTCTACACTGATTATGACGAGTTGCTAAAGGATCCAAATGTGGATGCAGTTCATATTAACACTCCTATCCAAAACCATGCGGAGCAATCCATCAAAGCTTTGGAAGCTGGCAAACATGTGGCCTGTACAGTTCCCATGGCTACCTCCGTGGAAGATTGCCGTCGCATCGTTGAATTGACTGAAAAAACAGGTCTGATCTACATGATGATGGAGACCGTGGTTTATTCCAGGGAGTTTCTATTTGTGAAAGAGATGTATGAAAAGGGAGAATTAGGTAAAATCCAATTCCTTCGAGCTTCACATCAGCAGGAGATGGCAGGCTGGCCTGGCTATTGGGAAGGCCTCCCTCCTATGCACTACGCTACGCATTGTGTTGGACCAGTTTTAGCTCTGCCTAAGGGAGAAGCGGAATACGTATCCTGTTTAGGTTCAGGAAGAATAGATGAAAATCTAATTTCAAAATACGGCTCCCCCTTTGCAATCGAAACCTGTCATATCAAATTTAAGGATTCAGATCTTGCAGCTGAGGTAACCAGGTCACTTTTCAACACGGCAAGACAATACCGTGAAAGCTTTGATGTATATGGCTCAGAAAAGTCTTTTGAATGGACCCTAATCGAACATGAGGATTCTGTGATTCACACAGGAGAAGTGCCGGAGAAAGTAAAAATACCCGACTATGCTCACCTCCTACCTGAAGGAATTCAAGAGTACACCACCAAGGGCGTTTATGATTCTGATGAAAACCTGCATTTATCTTTTACTCAAGGTTCCGGTCACGGGGGTTCTCACCCTCATTTGGCTCATGAGTTTCTTTCGGCTCTAGCCGAAAACCGATCTCCGTATCCTAATGCTCGCCAATCAGCAAATATTACCTGCGTGGGTATCCTTGCTCATGAATCAGCCATGGAAGGTGGGAAAATAAAATATCTGCCTGAATTTACCCTAACCAAGAGTTAAAAACATGTATACATTCAGGAGATGATTTATTATCACCTAAAGTGGAATCTTCCCACATGACTTTACAAAAAAACCATCCAATTTCTTGGATGGTTTTTTTATGAGCCTCCTGTCGGGATCGAACCAACGACCTACTGATTACAAGTCAGTTGCTCTACCAGCTGAGCTAAGGAGGCTTTTTCCTTAATGGTGGTGCAAATATAGATGCTTACCCTATTTGCTCCAAGCCCATAAAGAAGAAAAAATATATCTCTCTAATAGTGAGGAAGATTAATTTATAAATCTCTTAAAATCGCCAGTTTCTGCTTTAGCTTTTGAATCTCATCTTCGGCTTTTTGAATCTTCACATCGAATTGATCTTTCAATTTATCCGCCGTTTTTGATGCAGCGAAAAACTCTAGATTCGTCTTCCAAAGCGAAATATTATTCTCTAATTCAGAAATCTGTCTTCTGATGCCATGTTCCTTCTTTCCTATAGTCCTAGATGCATTTGGATCAGATTGAATCTTATTCAAGTTTAATTTGAAAAGGAAGTTTTCTCTATCAAATCCTTCTGTATCAAGCTTTTCGATATACGTATCCACGGCTGATTTAAACTCAGATTGAATCTCTTTCATGCTTTTTCGTGGAACAAAGCCAATCCCATTAAACTCCTCAACCAAGGTAGCAAGTGCCTCCTCATTTGGATCATCTTCTCCTGCAGCTTCGATTATTTTTTTACAAACTTCTTTCTTGAGTTTTAAGTTAGCCTCATACTCAGAGTTATTGGCTTTGTTTGCATTTCTTCTATTATCGAAGAAAGTGTCACAAGCTGACTTGAAGCGCTTGTATAGACTATCTCGAGTCTTTTCAGGAGTTGGACCTAAGGTTTTCCATTCCTTTTGTAAGCCAATCAACTGGTTGGACGTCTTTTGCCAATCTGTGCTATCCTTCAGCTCCTCAGCTTTAGCGATGAGGCCCTCAGCTTTAGTTTCATTATTTGCTCTTACTTCGTCAAGCTTCTTGAAGAACTGATTTTTGTTTTGGAAGAACTGCTTAAAGCTGTTCCAGAAATTCTTATTTATTTCTTTACCAGATTCTCGTGGAACTGGTCCTATTGCCTCCCAGGCTTTTTGAATGGCAAGGATAGCTTTAGTTTTTGTGTTCCACTCTTTTATTCGGTCAGAATCAAAGTTTACAAATTCAGTGAGAGACTCGATAAGCTTCTCTTTTTGCTCCTGATTCTTCAAGAATACTTCTTTCTGACTATCGTAGTATTCTTTTCTTCTATCGTAAACCGCATCTGATGCGGCTTTGAATCTTTGCCATAAAGGCTCCTGCTGCTCTCTGGGAACTGGTCCAATATGCTTATATTCTTCATGAAGCTCGTTTAAGGCTTTTATGGCTGTTTGAAGATCGGGCTCATCCTTTAGTGCTTCAGCTTTTTCGCAAAGCTGGGTTTTACCTTTAAGATTCTTTTGGCGATCGAGCTCCTTCAGTTCAAAGTAGATGCTTCTATTATCATAGAAACGGTCCATAAGAGCATTGTAATTTGCCCAAAGGCTACGGTTTTGTGAATTTGGAACTGGACCAATGGCTTTCCATTCTTCCTGAATAGCCTTAATAGCATTCATGCTCAGGGTGGTTTCTTCACCATCTACCAATTCTCTGAGCTTATCCAAAAGCTCATTTTTGAGTTGGAGATTCTTTTCCTTTTGCTTTTCTGCTTCTTTCCGAGCCGAGTTTATTTTTCTTCTAAACTCGAAATAGAAAGTATCAAAAAGCTTATCCTCATCTGAGGGTTTATAGTCAAAATCGTCTTCAGCCCCGCCTTCTTCTTTAAACTTGATCAGAGCTTCTTTTTCCTCTATATCCGTAAGAGCCGTGTAAGCGTTTCTAATATCATGAATCAATCGATCAACAGTTGAAGGCTTCTCTGCTAAAACCTTCTGTCTCAGTAAGGTAAGTAGTTCTGCTTTTGAAAGATTAGTAAGATCAATTTCCTCTTCTTCTTCCAGATCTTCGTCCGATTCTTCCTCTTCAGAATCACGATCGGAATCAGTCTCTTCTTCTGAAGCCTCATCATCAGAATTCTCACCTGCTTTTGAACTCTCCTCTTCCTCAGCCCCTTCATTTTCTGCAGCTGGTTTCGCCTCTTCCTTTTCTTCAATTTCAGGAGCTTCGGACTTTACCTCCTCAGTGGCAGGAATTGATTCTTCAACTTTTGCTTCTTCAACCACCTCATCCTTCGCTTCCTCGGATTCGGATTTTGTTTCCACCTCAGGGTTTTCCTTTTCAGAAACCTGTTCTTCTACCTCAGCTGAAGCGACTTCTTGAACCTTCTCTGCTTTTTCTTCTTCAGCCTTAGTAGACTCGGATTGCTCTTCGGTCTTATTTTCTTCTTTTGAAACTTCTTTACTCACTTCGTCAGTCACCTGAGCGCTCTGAGTCACCTTGTCTTTTTCAGACAATTCCTTACTTTTCTCAGTCATATAAATAGAACTCTATTCTCACTTACAGTGAGCAAATGTATGGATTTTGACTAATTTAAACGCGGGTCTCTCGGATAATTTGCAATTAGCTTGAACTCCCCTCCCATATTTTTCAAAAGACCTTTCCAAAGATCTTCTGGAGTAGAATCAAAGGAGTCTTCATCAATATCCTCTCTACACAAAATCCAGGTCTCCTCGTTCATCTCATCTTGTAAT
Organism: Algoriphagus sediminis; assembly: GCF_030403435.1. Taxonomy (GTDB): domain Bacteria; phylum Bacteroidota; class Bacteroidia; order Cytophagales; family Cyclobacteriaceae; genus Algoriphagus; species Algoriphagus sediminis. Next base: position 34,148 of record NZ_JAUEPH010000004.1, on the reverse strand, counting down.
TGACCCGCTCCCCAGCCACTATAACCAATAAAGAAACGAATTCGGTCAAGCTCCATTTGATTCAGTTTCAATTTTTCTACCAATTGATCAAAATCACCACCCCACCAAATCTGATTTCCAACAGATATACTTCCCTCTAATTGCTTATCACCTAAATAGACAAAATGAAGAGTATTTTGTTCTACAGGTCCACCGACAAAAACTTCCTTATCCAAAAAATCAAGATCTTGTACGATTTCACCTAATCTTAAGATAGATGGTTTATTCATGACAAACCCAAAGCTACCCTCCTCATTATGATCACAAAGCAGTATGACAGACCTCATAAAGTTCTGATCCTGTAGAAAAGGTTCGGAAATCAAAAGATCTCCTGCAGTTGGTATTTGTTCTGTTCGTTTATCCATTCCGACTGGGGCCGTATGAAATAAAAATATAGATGATAATTTTAAAAATCCCATGGCTAGGCTAATTTTATAATACAAAAATAACAGAGAAAAAGTCACATGGATATTGCTTCAATTAGGAAAGACTACAGTCTTAAATCACTTGAAATCAGTGATGTAGACACTGATCCTTTAACCCAGTTTCACCATTGGTTCAAGGAGGCAGTGGAGGCAGAAGCACTTGAGGTTAATGCCATGACTCTTTCTACCCTTTCTCCTGATGGTTTTCCAAATGGAAGAATTGTTCTTCTAAAGGAACTGGATAAAGGTTTTGTGTTTTTTACAAACTACCAAAGTGAAAAGGGACGTGAAATTGAAGTTAATCCCAAGGCATCGCTAACCTTTTTCTGGCCGGAACTTGAGAGACAAGTCAGGGTAAAAGGCTTAATTGAAAAAGTCAGCACAGAAGAGTCTGACGACTATTTCTTCTCAAGACCTGAAGGCTCTCAGATAGGTGCCTGGGCTTCCCCTCAAAGCAAGGAAATTAAGTCCAGAAAAATTTTGGAGGAAAACATTGAAGAACTCAAGGAAAAATTTAAGTCAGAGAAAATTTCCCGTCCACCTCATTGGGGAGGATACCGATTGATGCCTTCTCAAATAGAATTTTGGCAAGGTAGACCAAGTCGACTTCATGACCGGATCGCGTACTATAGGGAAGACGATGGCAACTGGAGTCGCAAGCGACTTGCACCTTAAGACTTACTTGAGATCAAAAAGATCTTCCACCCCAAGGTATCTCTCTGAAGTAAATCCCTCGCCGTAGGTGGCTAGAATCCTATGTCCAAATTCTCTAGCTCTTGCTTCAATAAATGGAAGGAATTCTGGATCAGAAATAAAGCTTGCGGGCTCTTTACTTTCAGGATCGTAAAACTGAGATTGGTAAGCCAGGATACTCTTTATTTTTGTGTCCCAATATTCAGATATATCTACGATAAAATCCGGCTCAATGTAATTGTTCTGGATGAAATGATAGACGTTTTTCGGTCTCCAAGGCTTTTGTACTTTACCATCTAAAGTAGTCTCAATCTTTCTCAAACCGCTCATAAAACACGCATGAGTAGCTAAACTTGAACCTTTACCATGATCAGGATGCCGGTCTTTAATTGCATTGGCAATCACAATTTCTGGCTGATATTTACGAATGATTTTAACCAGCTCAATCCTATGCTCCTCATCATCCTCGAAAAAGACATCCTTGAAACCCATATTCTCGCGAGCTGAAAGTCTTAGAATTTTTGCAGCTTCATCGGCCTCTTTCAGCCGGATCTCAGGAGTTCCTCTGGTACCCATTTCCCCCTGAGTTAAATCCACAATTCCAACTTTCTTTCCTCTTGCCACCTGTGCAGCAATGGTTCCAGAACAACCTAACTCTGCATCATCCGGATGCGCTGCGAAAACGAGAATATCTAATTTCTCCATAATTTTTTATTGTATCCTAAGTCTTTGTCCAATCCTCAAAATGGACCTCGTGGATATTCCACTTAGCCTGGTGATTTGAGAAATTGGGACTCTGTATCTCCTTGAAATTGCCCCAAGCGTTTCTCCTCGCCTCACCCGATGATATACAGCTGATCTAGCCTGAGCAATATATCCAAAGGTTTCTGGTGTAATGTCTAAATACTCTGACTTAATCTTAAAACTATCAAAGTCATAAACGATTTCCGGGTCAAATGCCAACCCACGATACCTCAACTCATAATGTAAGTGTGATCCGGTACTTCTGCCTGTACTTCCCCCTTTACCAATCTCCTCTCCTGCTTTTACTTCCTGACCCACTTCTACGAGAATCTTGGACATATGCCCATAAACGGTTTCCAAACCATTCTTATGGCGGATCACCACATAGTATCCAAAACCATATCGGTCATAGGACCTAATTCTAACTATGCCGTCAAACGCGGCATAAATAGGATCACGCATTTGCAGATCAAGGTCAGTACCTAGGTGTCTTCTACCCCACCGAAACCCAAAACGTGAAGTAACGGGAGTGGTTTCTAGGGGCATTTTCCAATCGTATCCGAAAAATGAATCATACAACCTTAGACTGACCGTATCCTGAAATTTCTCAGGATCAAAATCGTAGATATCGATTTTCTGACTGTCCCAGGGTTCATAATGCTCAAAGGCTGTAATCCAGATGCTATCGATAAGAATTTGTTCTGAAACCTTTACCAATCTATTGGTTGGAGCCCAAATCATAAAATCCTGGGAATCGTCCACTATGGATCTTGGTCTTCTTAGGTCTACCTCATTTTTAAAGAGCATGGAATCAGTCCGGGCAGTAAGTTCCCTGAGAAAGGCAGACTGATCAAAACCTCCCAACTCGATGTTTTTTCGGGGAGTCGTAGGAACTGAATCTATTTTGTCCTTCTTAATAATTTTCGGGAAAATTTGACCTTGGACCTTTGTGGTTCCCAAGACAAAGAACAAACCCAAAAAGATAAAGAGAACAAAAGATCTCATTAATAAATGCTTAAGCAGTTTCTAATTCTGCCAAAAACCTTTCTGCGTCCAGAGCCGCCATACAGCCCGTACCAGCTGCGGTAACTGCCTGGCGATACACATTATCTTGCGCATCCCCACAGGCAAAAACGCCTTCTATATTGGTCTTAGTGGTCCCTGGAATAGTTTTCAAATAACCTGCATCATCCATGTGAAGGTAGTCTTTGAAAATCTCAGTGTTTGGCTGATGACCTATAGCAACAAAAAAGCCAGAAATGGCAAGCTCAGAGGTTTTTTGAGTTTTATTGTTAAAAATTCGTACACCACTTACTTCATCCTCTCCTAAAATCTCATCAGTTTCGGTATTCCAAAGAATCTCAATCTTAGGATTATTCATTACCCGCTTCTGCATAATTTGGGAAGCGCGCATTTCATCTCTTCTTACGAGCATGTACACCTTCTTGCAAATATTAGAAAGATAAGAAGCTTCTTCACAAGCTGTGTCTCCAGCACCAACAATGGCTACATCCTGACCTCGGAAAAAGAACCCATCACAAACCGCACATGCTGAAACTCCTTTGCCATTCAGGCGATCTTCACTTTCTAAACCTAGCCACTTGGCTGATGCACCGGTGGAGATTATCACTGTTTCTGCCTCGATAACCTTTTGCTCATCGATGGTTACCTTTTTTGGGAAAGAATCAAAGTCTACAGAAGTAGCCAGCCCATACCTTACGTCAGTACCAAATCTTTCTGCCTGCTTGCGAAAGTCCTCCATCATTTCCGGACCCATTACCCCATCGGGATATCCTGGATAGTTTTCTACATCATTGGTTATAGTAAGCTGTCCACCAGGCTGTCCACCTGTGTATAAGACTGGAGATAATCCCGCTCGTGACGCATAAATAGCAGCTGTATAACCTGCTGGCCCCGAGCCTATAATTAAAACTTTTACCCTTTCTGTTTCCTGACTCATTCCGAATCTAATTTAAAGTCGCAAATTTTGTTATTTCCTAGGTTAAACCACAAATAGGGGTGTTAAAATTCCCAAAGGCAACCAAGCTTAGAAATTTTTTAAATTATCTGGCAAAAAAAGAAGGGGCTTTTAAAACCCCTTTTTTACTTTACCCTAAGTAAGGTTTCAAGGTCTTGCTCCTTGAGGTATGCCTTAACCGTCGAATGGCCTTCTCTTTGATCTGCCTTACCCTCTCACGGGTTAGATTAAATTTCTCACCAATCTCTTCAAGGGTCATGGCATGCTCTCCATTCAATCCAAAATAAAGAGTGATAACGTCAGCTTCTCTTTGAGTCAATGTGGATAATGCTCTCTGAACCTCCTTGCGAAGAGAGTCATTCATTAATCCATCATCAGGCTTTTCATCTCCGTCATTTTCAAGAACATCCAAAAGGCTGTTTTCTTCTCCTTGAACGAATGGTGCATCCATAGACACATGTCGTCCTGAGATCTTCATGGTATCCACTACTTCATTTGCAGTTACCTCGAGAACTTCTGCAAGTTCTTCTGGAGATGGCTCTCTCTCGAACTTTTGCTCAAGTTCACTGAAGGTTTTACTGATTTTATTCAGCGACCCCACCCTATTCAAAGGAAGTCGAACGATTCTAGATTGCTCAGCAAGAGCCTGAAGAATAGACTGACGAATCCACCATACAGCGTAAGAAATAAACTTAAATCCTCGAGTTTCATCAAAACGCTGTGCTGCCTTAATCAAACCTAGATTACCTTCATTAATTAGGTCACCTAGTGATAGGCCTTGATTCTGGTACTGCTTTGCCACAGATACCACAAATCGAAGGTTTGCCTTAGTGAGCTTCTCGAGTGCGAGCTGATCTCCTTCACGTATTCGCTTAGCTAAAACTACCTCTTCATCTGCAGTCAACAGGTCTACTTTACCGATTTCCTGAAGATATTTATCAAGAGACTGACTCTCTCTATTGGTAATCTGTTTGCTAATTTTTAGCTGCCTCATTCAGAATTATTTTTGTAATTATCTTATTTCTAGCCCAATAAAATACACATTTATGGGCTGATTTTACTTTTTGTCCTCAGCTTTTTTTTCAGGCTTTGGCAACAACACTTTTCTGGAAAGTTTAAATTTCCCGGTTCGCTTATCAATATCAATAAGCTTTACTACGATCTCTTCTCCTGGTTCGAATACTCCATCCATGGACTCCACTCGTTCCCATTTGATTTCTGATATATGTAGTAAACCATCTTTTCCTGGCATAAATTCCACAAAAGCTCCAAATGGTTGAATATTCTTCACTTTTCCGGTGTATGTCTCTCCTATTTCAGGTTGAGCAACGATAGCTTTAATCCTTGCCAGAGCAGCATCCATATTGTCCTGATTAGCAGAGAAAATGGCAATTTTACCCTGATTGTCGATTTCTTCGATGACAATAGTGGTCTCAGTATCTTTCTGGATTTCCTGAATAACTTTTCCACCTGGGCCAATCACCGCTCCAATAAGCTCTTTAGGAATGAACATCTGGAATGATCTAGGCGTATGAGGCTTCAAATCTGACTTTGGCTTCGCCAAAGTTTCAGTGATCTTATCCAAGATATGCAGTCTACCTTCCTTAGCTTGATACAACGCCTCCTTAAGAACATTGTAATCTAGGCCCTCTACCTTCAAGTCCATTTGACAAGCAGTGATACCCTTTGCTGTTCCGGTCACTTTAAAGTCCATATCACCAAGGTGATCTTCGTCTCCAAGTATATCAGATAGGATAGAATAATTTCCAGTTTCACTATCTGAAATCATTCCCATCGCAATTCCGGTAACAGGTGCCTTAATTTGAATACCGGCATCCATTAGTGCAAGTGAACCTGCACAAACTGTAGCCATGGAGGAAGAACCATTTGACTCAAGGATATCAGAAACGACCCGAATAGTGTATGGGTTTTCTTCGTCAGAAGGTACTACCTTCTTCAATGCTCTCATAGCAAGGTTTCCATGTCCCACTTCTCTTCTTCCAGGGCCTCTGTTTGGCTTTACTTCTCCGGTGGAGAATCCTGGGAAGTTGTAGTGAAGGAAAAACTTATTATATCCGGAGATTACAGCCCCATCTACCATCTGCTCATCCATTTTAGTACCTAAAGTACAAGTGGTTACAGATTGAGTTTCACCTCTGGTAAAAACTGCAGACCCGTGGGCCGATGGCAGGTAATCAACCACGGACCAGATAGGACGAACTTCGTTCAGTTGTCTACCGTCCAATCTCTTCTTTTCATTAAGAGTCAGATTTCTAGCTGCTTCTTTGTGAATTTTCCCAAAGTACGGACCAATCAAAGACTCTTCAAATTCGTGCTCCTCTCCTAGGTTTTCGATGAATTCGTCTTTGATTTCTTTAATCAAGGCACTTCTTTCTGATTTGTTGGCTATTTGCTTACTAACAGCTGCATAAAGCTTATCATAAAGCTCAGACTTCATTTTGTCAAAAAGGGCTGGATCAGATTTCTCATGATTGTATTCCCTTTTCTCCTCTTTGCCTACCGCTTTGGTTAGCTCAAGCTGTACCTGACAATGTCTTTTTATTTCTTCATGAGCAAACTGCATGGCTTCAACCATTTCATCCTCTTGGATTTCATCTGCCTCTCCCTCTACCATGAGGATATAGTCTAATGAGCCTGCTACTATAAATTCCAAAGATGCTTTTTCGAGGTCCTTTGGTTTAGGATTAATGATGAGATTTCCATCAACTTTTGCCACTCTCACCTCGGAGATTGGTCCGTTGAAAGGAATATCAGATACTGCCAAAGCTGAAGATGCAGCTAGTCCTGCCAAGGCATCTGGTAAAACCTCCTCGTCAGAGCTCATCAAAGTGATGGCTATCTGTGTATCTGCATGATAATCATCTGGGAAAATCGGACGAATCGCTCTATCCACGATTCGACTAATCAGAATTTCATAATCTGATAGCCTGCCTTCTCTTTTAAGGAATCCTCCAGGAATTTTGCCAGAAGCGGCAAATTTTTCCTGATAGTCAACTGACATTGGTAAAAAGTCTACTCCTTCTCCAGCCTCCTTCTTCGATACTACTGTGGCCAATAACATGGCTTTACCCATGCGAACGACTACAGATCCGTCAGCTTGTTTTGCCAGAGCACCCGTTTCTATTGTAATTTCTCTTCCATCTTCAAGGGTGATGGTCTTTGTGATTAAATTTGGTAACATATATAAGTTATAAGTGTGTGGTTATTAAGCTAAAAAAAGATTTTGCAACCCCATAAAAAGAAAAAAGTAAGGTTCTCAAATAGAGAACCTTACATCGGATTACTTTCGAAGTCCGAGCTCAGCAATAATTGCTCTGTATCGCTCTATGTCCTTCTTGTATAAATAATCTAGTAGGCTTCTTCTTTTACCTACTAATTTCAACAATCCAAGTCTTGAGGAGTGATCCTTCTTGTTTGACTTTAGATGCTCTGTTAGATGCAGAATCCTGTGTGTAAAGAGGGCTATCTGAGACTCTGGAGATCCAGTATCAGTGTCAGATTTTAACCGTCCATGATTCTTAAACAACTCTTGCTTTTTCTCTGGTGTTAAATACATGTTTAGCTAAATTTTATAAAACAGCTACAAAGGTAACGCTATTCTTCAAATAATAAAAGCCTGCTATGCGAATGAACTCTTTTTAGAAAAGGTCTTTTTGAGCTTTTTCCAAGCTGATTGGTAAAAGTCCGGTTCAAAGAGTCTGGCGTCTTTTCTGGCCTGCTTCAAAAAGAATAATCCAAATGGAATTAGAGCGAGATTGGAAAACCATGTACCTAACAGTGGATCTACCACTCCTTCTTTGGCCCACTTCTCCCCTGTGATGGTGAGCATATAGTATAGGATGAAGAATATAATGGAGAAAAGAACAGGTGCTCCAAGCCCTCCTTTCTTAATTATTGCGCCTAATGGTGCCCCAATCATAAACATCACAATACAAGCGAATGCCTGAGTGTATTTTTGGTACCAGGCTATCTGGTATCTTCTGAATTCGCGTTGATGGTTTTCAACCGTTACTTTCTTGGTATTAAAAGTATTCTTAAGATTTCGGGCATTATTGGTTGCCATAGTTAAGGCATTGTCCATATATCTTCTTGCCTCCAAAATCGAATCCAACTCCGATTTTTCTTCAGTAGTGAGTGGTGCCGTCCTTAAAAACTTTGGTTTTTCTTTTTCTAAAAGGGTGTCTTTACTTATAACTTTTGAAGAATCCCTTTCATTCCGGTTCTTGATCTTTTTTTGTCTAAAAAGAGAATCACTCTTTGACAACTCACTTACCGCATTAGTCAAGATTTCCTCTTTTGGTGGATTTATCCTTAAATCAGGATTATTAGCTACCCTAATACTATCTCTGCGAATGGAATCCATTTTTGCCACTTGATCCAGGGAATCCCTTTCAGCACGCATCCTTCTGGACTTAAGCATTCGAGCCGTATCATCTAGGGCTCGACGATTATAAATATCAGTTGGAGGGTCCAAAGATCTATTTTTAGTCATATAGGAATAGATCCCTTCTGCAGTTTGGTAGTTTTCCCAAAGCTGATCATTCACTCTTGTATTAATGGAATCAAGACCATCTTTGATCTGACTTATGTTTTTTATAGCTCTATTAGTAGACCAAAGGTCTTCGGGCGTTCTGTCCAGCTCAAATGCATCCAGGTTGAAGACAATGGTGTTTTCCTTAAAGGCTGTTCGGCTAAACTCCACAGGGGCATCTCTTATGCCCCGTTCTGCTCTCGAGTGACTATAATTCTTTCCATTAAAAAGAATGAATCGAAGATACTTTTCATTATTGAAAGATTCCATTATACCGGAATCAGCGAGAGTGACATTCAAATTTCCAATGCCTTCTGAATGATCATAAATAATGATATCGCGAAGATTTTTCTCTCCTATCTTCTCATTGACTTTGATGCTGTAGTTAGGAATCCCATCGTAAAAAACACCCTCCTTTATTTCCAAAGCTGGAGATTTCATTCGAATATCATAGAGAAGGCTAAAAGTTTTCAGGTTGACTTTAGGCACTACATAATTATTCGAGAGGTAAGCGAACACGGACAAAATCAACACAAAAACCCCAATTGGAAGAAGTGTCCTTAACAAGGAAATACCGCTACTCTTGATGGCAGTAAGCTCAAAATGCTCTCCTAAATTCCCAAAAGTCATCAGACTGGACAGCAAAACTGCTAGAGGGAGAGCCATTGGGGAAATACTGATCACAAAGTACCCGATCAGCTCCATGTAAATCCAAAAACCAAGTCCTTTGCCGAATATCTCGTCAAAGTATTTCAGCATATTGACCGTAAGGAGGATGAAATCCACCACCACAAAAGTCAATAAAAATGGGCCTAAAAAAGACCCCAGTATTAGCTTATCGAGTTTTTTCATGAACTAAATCCCTTCACAAAATACGTAAATCGTGAAAAGCGGTTCAAAAATGAGAATTACTGTGGAAATTAACCACCGATTGTTTCTTTAAGTTTGCCAATCAATCCATCCCAAATGGCTTGAGACTCCTCCTCATTGTAATCGTCTGTGTAATCAACTACTTTTAAAAACATGGTTTGGGTAACCTCATTCTCCTCAAGCTTGAATTCCACGTAGGAGTGATCCTCCTCGTCTGGATTATCCGGATCAAAAAAATCAAACTTGATATGATTATTTAGCCTGATGGAAGCCACTCTTGCGTGATGCTCCTCATTATCAAAAAAGAAAATAAAATTCTTATCCTCGTCTATTCTCACTTCATCGGCAAACCAGTCTTCTAAACCGCTCGCCGTACTGAGATAATTAAATATCATTTTCCTAGAGGCGTTGATCTGATAATCAGCGACAAATTTGCTCTTTACCATGAATACAAAGATTTAGATAGTGAAAAATCTATTATTTCAATTAACCCCACTTGCTTTTAACAATCCATCCTGTCATATTTGCAATCTCATTTGAAAAGGTGAGCTACTCTTAAAGGAATGAAAGGATAGGATGTGTGTACAGCCAATCGTGACATTCATAATATAGGGATTAATTTCAACATAAGGTTGAAGTTTAGAAAAATTAGGATTCGAGTTCTATTAGAGAACAATAACTCATATGGCGAGGTAGCTCAGTTGGTTAGAGCGCAGGATTCATAACCCTGAGGTCACGGGTTCAACTCCCGTCTTCGCTACAAAGGCTTTCAGAAATGGAAGCCTTTTTTATTTTTTTATGGAAGGCTTAACTAAAAAATATCGTCCTTGGATGGTTATCCATGCTGAATTCTTTAAATCTAAAAGACAAGCATTGATCCGTGAAAAAGAATTGAAAACAGGGAAAGGCCGAGAATGGATTAAAAAAGAAATTCTGCCTACTTATGTTTAAGCGCTAAGGATTAATATCCGCCGCGGCGGACACGGGCCTGCTTGCTGCAGGCAAGTTGAACTCCTCCCGAAAGCTTTCGGGACTACAAAGGCTTTCAGAAATGGAAGCCTTTTTTTTCTTTTAGAGGTAAAGGATATCCCCAACAGGAATAAAAAAAAGCTCTGATCAATGATCAGAGCTTTCGCAAAATAAGATATTTAAATCTTACTTCACTCTTTCAACTACTGCTTTAAATGCCTCTGGGTGATTCATCGCAAGATCTGCCAATACTTTTCTGTTTAGCTCGATCTCAGACTTACCTAGTAATCCCATTAATTTTGAGTAGGACAATCCGTGCTCTCTGGCACCTGCATTTATACGCTGAATCCATAAAGCTCTGAATTCTCTTTTCTTGGCTTTACGGTCTCTGTATGCATACTGAAGTCCTTTCTCGTACTTGTTTTTCGCTACAGTCCACACGTTTGAACCTCTTCCGAAGTAACCTCTAGTGGCTTTTAGCACTTTTTTTCTTCTTGCTCTTGACGCTACAGCGTTTACTGATCTTGGCATGATTTTTTAAATTTTTGACACTTGGTGTTCTGATATAGTCAGAATCTTGATTACCAAAGCATCTGGTGAATAAATAACCTTAAATTAATTCAAACAGGTTGAGATCAAATTCTCAACATGTCTTTTACTCTTCCCTCATCGGACTCATGTACCAAACCAGTCTTGGTTAGGTTATGCTTCCTTTTGGTAGATTTTTTCGTGAGGATGTGGCTTTTGAAAGCATGCTTCCTCTTGATCTTCCCGGTTCCCGTAAGTGCGAACCGCTTCTTGGCACTTGATTTAGTTTTTACTTTAGGCATTTTACTATAGTAGTTTGGTTGAAATTATTTCTTAGAACCCTTAGGAGCTATGAAAATATTCATTCGCTTTCCCTCGAGTTTTGGAAGTTGCTCCACCGCCCCATACTCTTCCAGAGCCTGGGCAAATTTCAATAGAAGCATCTCTCCTCTTTCCTTGAACACTATACTTCTTCCTACAAAATGTACATAAGCCTTAACTTTTGCACCTTCTTTTAGAAACTTGATGGCATGCTTCAATTTAAAATCGAAGTCATGATCATCAGTATTTGGTCCAAATCTGATTTCTTTCAATACAACCTTGGCCGCATTTGCTTTTATTTCTTTCTGCTTTTTCTTCTGCTCGTACTTAAACTTGGCGTAATCAAGAATCTTACAAACCGGAGGTTTGACATTTGGTGAGATTTCCACTAGGTCTAGATCATTGTCTTTAGCAAGTGCAATGGCATCATCTAATGCCAATACCACATTACCACCATCGGCGTAGTCTCCGACTACTCTCACCTCCCGTGCTCTTATCTTCTGATTTACTTTGTAAGGTTCTTCTCTTCTACCTCTGTACGGTTGTCTGTTTCTCAAATTTTAATTGGTTCTTTGATTGAAATCGGGTGCAAATATCGTAATAAAATTCTAATTAAAGAAAGGGATACAAAATATATCCCTATGGCTAACGACTCAATGAGTCGGATATAATTCGCTGAAAATAAGCAATAAACTCTTCCGGGCTATAACTACCCAGATCTCCCTCACCATGCTTTCGAACTGAAAGCTTACGCTCTTCTTGCTCCTTTTCACCTACAATTAGCATAAAAGGTACTTTCTTCACCTCAGAGTCTCTAATCTTTCGACCAATTTTTTCATCGCGGTTATCAATATTTCCACTTATTCCCTGTTCATCCAAAAGAGACTTGATCTCTTCTGCATAATCCAGATACTTTTCTGAGATGGGTAGAATATTAATTTGATCTGGCGAAAGCCAAAGTGGGAAGTTACCCGCGCAGTGTTCAATTAGAACTGCCACAAATCTCTCCAGAGATCCAAATGGAGCTCTGTGGATCATTACAGGTCTGTGCTTTTGGTTGTCTGAACCGATATACTCCAGTTCAAAGCGGTTTGGAAGCTGATAATCAACCTGTATTGTTCCAAGCTGCCATTTCCTTCCAAGAGCATCCTTTACCATAAAGTCCAGCTTTGGGCCGTAAAATGCGGCCTCGCCCAACTCAGTAACCGTGACAAGTCCTTTTTCTGCTGCAGCTTCTACGATGGCTGCCTCAGCTTTATCCCAAAGCTCCCCGTCTCCAATGTATTTTTCAGGCTTCTCTGGATCTCTGAGTGATATCTGGGCTGTAAAATCTTCAAAACCAAGAGCTTTGAAAACATAAAGAACCAAGTCAATTACCTTAATGAATTCTTCTTTGACCTGATCAGGTCTACAGAAAATGTGCGCATCATCCTGAGTAAAACCTCTCACACGGGTCAGTCCGTGTAATTCGCCACTCTGCTCGTAGCGATAAACTGTCCCAAACTCCGCATAACGGATAGGTAAGTCTTTGTAGGACCTTGGCTTGTGCTTATAAATTTCACAGTGATGAGGACAGTTCATGGGTTTCAACAGAAACTCTTCACCATCATGAGGGGTAGCTATGGGCTGGAAAGAATCCTTTCCATACTTCTCATAGTGTCCAGAAGTTTCATACAGTGCTTTGTGCCCGATATGTGGAGTCACGACTTGCTCATAACCAGATTTGTCCTGAGCTTTTTTCATAAAGTTCACTAGACGTTCTCGTAAAAGAGTCCCCTTTGGCAACCAAAGCGGAAGGCCCATTCCAACTTTCTCGGAGAAGGTAAAGAGTTCAAGTTCACGGCCGAGTTTTCTATGGTCCCTCTTTTTGGCTTCCTCAATCATGGTGAGGTATTCCTTTAGCTCTTTTGCTTTTGGGAAGGTCACGCCGTAAATACGGGTAAGCATTTTGCTTTTCTCATCCCCTCGCCAGTAGGCTCCGGCAATATTTGTAAGCTTTACCGCCTTAATAAATCCTGTATTAGGAATATGAGGGCCTCTGCAGAGATCAGTAAAATTACCCTGTTCATAAAAGGTAATTGAACCATCTTCCAGACCCTCCAGAAGATCTAATTTATACTCATCACCCTTTTCTTTATAATAGGCCACGGCATCTGCTTTGGAAATATCCTTTCGGATATACTCATTTTTTTGCCTGGCGAGTTCTGTCATCTTGGCCTCGATTTTCTCGAGTTCACCACCTTCTAAAGTATGGTCACCGAAATCCACATCGTAATAGAAACCCGTTTCGATTGGTGGGCCAATTCCAAACTTAATTCCAGGGTATAAATCTTCCAGTGCTTCTGCGAGCAAGTGAGCGGATGAATGCCAAAAGGTATTTTTACCCTCATCATCGTTCCAGGTGAGTAATTGCAGTTTGGAATCCTCAAGGATAGGACGAGTAGCATCCCATACCTGTCCATTAACTTTGGCACTTAGAACGTTCCTGGCCAATCCTTCGCTGATACTAGCAGCAATTTGGAGGCTGGAGGTTCCTTTTTCTACTTCTTTCACTGCTCCATCGGGAAGAGTGATTTTGATCATTTCTGACATATTTTTGTCTTTATTAACGCCTTTACAACAGGCAAATTGGTTCTAACTGCAAATATGCAAAGACTCCTGTCATAGAAAAAGGAGCGTTAAACAAAATGCATAGATATTAAAGAATTATCTGGGCACTCACCTTCACTGCAAAAGGCTTTACGTCAGGATTATCCAAATACGTCATACGGTGAAAAAAGTCCACTCTAAAAAATTTGAAAATATTCTCTATTCCATAGCCTAACTCCACAAAAGGAACTCCTGGGTCTAGTCTGCCAAAAGTCTCCAATGGATTTCCTTCTGGATCAACGGTTGGGGCGTTTTCTATATTAGCATCTCTGACTGATCCGAAAAGAATGTTTGCATTGGCTACTCCTCTCCATTTCAGTTTTTTGATCAGAGGGATCTTATTCAGAAGAAATCCCTCGAAAAAATGCCTGTATCGTAAACTTGCGTATTGATCTGAGGCAAATTCATTAAAGTTCATGGTATTAAAAGCTGCATCCGTATAAAACAAGGTTTCATTACCCAAGTGGTTTTTTAGGACCGGGTAAGGCACTTCTCCAAAGACTTTACCTGCATCAAATTCATATCTGGATACACCCAGCATTCCCAAATTAAGTCGTTGATATGCGTAAAAACTTAGCTTGGAATAGGTGAAATCTCCACCCAGTAGATTCATCCCTCGGGTGTAATTCACTTCAAAAATAGGCCATCTGGAGGGGCCAAACGAGACTCTTTCATTATCATTAATAATGATGATCTCATCTCGACCGTATCGAATCCCTACTCTGGCTTCTACCGTCTGAAACTCCTGTCTGTACTCTCTGGTGTCTTTATCCAGGTAGTAAAAATTATATAGAGGGTCGAACTGATTTGATCTGAGTCCTGCTCTAAAAAGGAAGCCTTTGAAGAATTCTCTTTGAAATTCAAGTCTATGATTGGTGGTTAGGTATGGCCTCCTTAAGGTTCCAAATCGGCTGGCGGCTAAGAATATACTGTTTCCTTCCAGACTTTCTATTTCAAGACCAACCTGGTCAATTTCCCTTTGTGAAGTCAGTGAGAGCGTAGTCCATCGGTTTCGATCAAGAATCCGCGTGACTGATCCCGTGTATTTGATTCTTTGATCCTTAAAGCCATAAGCTGCATATCCTTCTAGTAACCATTTATTGCTGAACTTCAGGTTAGTTCTAAATCCCATTCCTAGCCTCACTCCTTCTACATCGTTGTAATTAAAGAAACCTGGCCATGGACCTAGATCAACTTTGCCTACTGGCAAATAGCCCGTAGCAAAGAATTTAAGCCCTTCCGAATAAAATCGAATTACTGGGATTTTCCGTAGGGTATCCACCATCTGGAGAACGGCCAATTCCTCTGTACTCAAAGGGTCCTGCCTGTTCCTTTCCCAAAAATCCTCACCGCCAGTGTTGTAATCCGGTCTTAAAACCACCGCTTGATTAAAAAACGAAGTCGGTTGAGGATCATTCAGTTTAACGCTGTCAGCCGAAGTATAGAATTTAGCAAGAAGCCCAGCAGTTTTTGGAGTTACCTGACCAATTTTTATTTGGACTCGGGTTTTCTTAGGAATAAGGGGACCAGATGCAGTGGGCTCCAACATCTGCTGAATTTTGATTCTTTCTATGAAATTAAGATTGGCCTCTTTTGGAATAGTCAAATCCACTTGCTTCAAGGCATAAGTATCTTTAGTAATCCAAATGGTTCCCGAAAAGGCCAAATCCTGTTCCCTTCGGGGATAAACCTGAAGCATGTAAGCTGAATCGCCTTCAATAAAAACCGAATCGAGCAGATCATAATCATAAAATCCCTTCCAGCCATCAGCAATGGGTGAGACAAAATCTTTTTCCAGAATTGAAATCCAATTACGGTAGAAATTATACTCCTGAAATGCTGACCCTGTGATTTGACTGGTGGTAGACCCGTCCGTAATTCCCACTCCGGTCACTTTAGATTTTTCTACAATTTCTTTCCGTAGCTCAGGATTATTCCTGAAGTAGAATTTAGACAGTGTTTCAGAAAAGAAAATGGGAAGAATTTTCTCACCTTCATCATTGGTCAACTGCTTAATAGAATCCAGGACATTGGTAACTCTTTGGACGGCTTTTCGCTTTGTGAATTCCTCAGAAACCTGATCTATATCGATTTCTATTTTCGTATAATTTTTGGTCTCGTAAGCTTCCAGTTGCCTTTTATCAAAGTATTTCTTTTTATCTACCGCTCTACGAATGATTTCGAAAGCAGGATTTTCTCCAGCTTCGAAAACAAAAGCCTCAAGTTCGAAATCAGAAGGCCTAAGCTGAAAATTAATCACCTGCTCGGTTTGCTCAGAAAGTGGCTTAGTCTGTGAAATGTAACCGAGATAAGTGACCAAAATACTATCTGCTGCATTTTGAGTCTGAATCACATAGTTCCCTTCAAAATCCGTGGAATTTCCCACTGTAGTACCCTTAAGGAGTACGGAAGCAAAAGGTATGGGGTCTCCAGTTTCAGCATCAGTGACTTTTCCTGTAATGGTTCTTTGACCAAAGCTGGGTAAAGCAAGAAGGAGGAGAAACAATCCGGTAAAAATTCGAGTCATTCGATGTATCCAGGTGAATGGCCTTCAAAAGTAAATGATTAATGGAAGTTAATCGTGACAGATTAATAAAAGTTGTGAGCCCGATATTAAAAGGTCTTAAAAATGTCCTCACTTTCTAATTGTGAGAATTTATATTTGTCAGAAATAAGTAAGAATGAAGTACGACGTTTCGATCATTGGTGGCGGTATAGTTGGGCTTGCTACAGCCTTGAAAATTCAAGCGAAGAATCCAAAATTAAAAATTGTGGTTCTCGAAAAGGAAGCTGGACTGGCTAAACATCAAACAGGAAACAATAGCGGAGTCATTCATTCAGGACTTTATTATAAACCTGGCTCTCTAAAAGCCAGGAATTGTCTTCAGGGATACAAAGAGCTGGTGGAGTTTTGCCAGAAAGAAGAAATCCCTTTTGAACTCACTGGAAAAGTGGTGGTGGCAACAAGAGAAGAGCAAAAACCCCTATTAGAAAATCTTCGAAAAAGAGGCCTGGAAAACGGGCTGGAAGGCACCCGATCTATTTCTTTAGAAGAGCTTCGGGAATTTGAACCTCACTGCCACGGCGTGGCGGCTATTCATGTTCCGCAAACTGGAATTGTGGATTACTACCAAGTTGCCCTCGCCTATGGCCGAAAGTTTATTCAAAATGGAGGCGAAATCAAATACAGCCATAAAGTATTGAAAATCAATAGATCAGGAGGTAAAATCGTAATCATTACTTCAGAAAGCGTAGTGGAGACCAATCTCGTTGTTAACTGTGCCGGATTATATTCTGATAAAATTGCAGAAATGACTTCTGGGATGCCGAGCCAGATAAAAATTATTCCTTTCCGGGGTGAATATTATAAGTTGACCCCCGAAAAAGAATATTTGGTAAAAAATCTGATCTACCCAGTTCCTGATCCCAATTTCCCATTTCTAGGAGTTCATTTCACACGGATGAAAAAAGGTGGAGTGGAAGCTGGTCCCAATGCCGTTTTGGCATTCAAGCGTGAGGGTTATAAAAAATCCCAAATAGACCTTTCAGAACTTGGCGAGACACTGGCCTGGCCAGGTTTTCAAAAAGTAGCGGCAAAATACTGGCAAACCGGATTTGGGGAGCTTTATCGATCCTTTTCAAAAGGCGCCTTCACTAAAGCACTTCAAGAATTGATTCCTGAAGTTCAAGAATCTGATCTGATGGAAGGAGGTGCCGGAGTAAGGGCTCAGGCATGTGACAAAAAAGGAGGACTACTGGATGACTTCGCCATTGAAGAAAATGACATTGCCATCAATGTGCTAAACGCTCCTTCTCCAGCGGCAACCAGCTCTTTAGCCATAGGTGGTACCATTTCAGAAATGGTTATGAAGCGATTGAGTTAGTCTTCCAAATGCTTTAACACGCTGTCTGGGAGATATTTGTCTGCCATAGCAATCATTTCATCCCCTCTTACCAGATCTGCAGCAGATAATTCTGAAGTGTGTTCATGTCCACTAGCTCCCAACAGTTCGACCAAAGCATGAATGGTGTTTTTGTGATAATTATACACTCTCTCCGATTTCTGAGAAACTACCAGGCCTTTTGCTAATCCTCTTTTTTGAGTAGCCACTCCGGCAGGACAATCATTTGAATTACACCTCAAGGCCTGAATACAACCCAGGCTGAACATGAAACCACGGGCAGCATTACATAAATCCGCTCCCAGAGCAATATTCTTCAAAATAGAAAAAGCACTGATCGCTTTGCCAGAGGCAATAATTTTGATTTGGTCACGAATCTCATACTTCCTTAAGCTGCTTCGCACAAATATCAAAGCAGGTTCCAAAGGTATGCCTACACTATCCGAAAATTCTAAAGGAGCTGCTCCCGTTCCTCCTTCAGCCCCATCGATGGTGATGAAATCAGGATAGATTTGTTTATTGACAATTGCTTCGCAAATGGCGTTAAATTCCTCGGTTTTACCAATACAAAGCTTGAATCCTACGGGTTTCCCCCCACTTAGCTCACGGAGCTTCGCAACGAAGTCAAGCAATTCTTCTTCATTTCCAAAGGCACTGTGAGATGGTGGTGAGATAATCGTTTCCCCAGGCTTTACCCCACGAATAGCAGCAATTTCAGGTGTATTTTTGACACCGGGTAATACTCCTCCATGTCCCGGTTTTGCTCCCTGAGAAAGCTTAATCTCGATCATTTTCACCTGATCCATGGTAGCTTTTTCCCGAAACTTGACTTCGTCAAAATTCCCATTTTCGTCCCTGCATCCGAAATAACCCGTTCCAATTTGCCAGACCAGATCTCCCCCATTTTGATGATAACTGGAAATAGCCCCTTCCCCTGTATTATGGTAAAAATTACCCTTTTTGGCCCCCTTGTTTAAAGCGGCAATGGCATTTCCCGAAAGGGATCCAAAACTCATCGCAGATATATTATAAACTGATGCGGAGTATGGTTTTTTACAGTCTTTTCCTCCGATTATTACTCGTGGATCTTTGTCCTTAGGAACCTTGGCGTAAATAGAATGTCTAAGACCCATATAATCAGACTCATAAATGTCGATTTGCGTTCCGAAGGGATGAGTGTCGTTTACATTTTTTGCCCTTCGATACGCCAAGGCTCGGGTATTCCTGTCGAATGGCTTACCGCTGGTATTATCCTCAATAAAATATTGCTGGATCTCAGGACTAATGGATTCAAGTAAATATCTAAAATGACCTACCACGGGGTAGTTTCTAAGTATGGCATGATCCTTTTGAATCACGTCATAAATGCCTATCAAAACCAAAACCCCCAACAAAAACAAAATAGCTTGTCCAATGGTGAACCGGGTAAGTTCATAATACCACATCAGAAAAATAGTGAGTAGCCCCAGCAGGATGATGGAGCCGAAAAATAGCTTTCTCATTTTCGAGCAATTGATTTATCCTAAATATACCAAAAGATGCTCAAGAGAGACTAACTCATGAGAAAATCCCAAAGCCGGTGTTCGGCCCAGGTAAACTCCTCTCCTCGTACCACAAAACCCGTATGCCCACCTCTCTCTGGCATTTCCAGAAGAATCTCACTCTTTTTACTCGCGAGGTCTACAGGATAGCATTCTGGACCTAAAAGAGGGTCATTCAAAGCATTTAAAACCAAAGTTTCAATTGGAATAGAAGGCATCCTTTGGTCCGGAGAAACAGTTTGATAAAAGTCGTCCGCATCCGTAAAGCCATGAAGCTTTGCTGTGAAATAGGTATCGAAATCATCAAAATTATCCACTCTCTCCAAAAGATCTAAATCGACCAAATCAGGAAATTGCTCAGCCTTTAATTTCATTTTGTTTTTGAGCTTTCCCAGGAATCTCTTTTTGTAAAAAACATTTCTCCGTTCTTTAAGAGTGGCTGCACTGCTGGGGAGATTGCAAGGCGTGGAATAAACTGCAGCCTTTTTAATCTGGGTAGGTAGATCTGCTCCTTTCTCACCCATATAATTCAATGTCTGGGCTCCTCCCATGCTGATTCCAGCCAGATAGATGTTTTTGTAACTATGATTTTTCAGAACATGCTTTATGGTGGTGTCCAGATCATAGCTGGCTCCATGATGGTAAAGAATTGGTTGAAGATTCATCTCTCCTCCGCAACTTCTATTGTTCCAAACCAAAACATCCACGCCTCTACTATTAAATAGCTTTACTAGACCTCTAACATAATGTCGATTAGAATCACCCTCTAATCCATGAGAAATCAACAAAAGCGATTCTGAGCCTACTTTGGACCAATCAAGATTCAGAAAATCTCCATCTGGAGTATCAATTTTTTCTCGGGTGTAATTAATGCCCTCCACCTGCCTGAACAAACTGGGTACAATAGTTTCCAGATGACCATTAAAAAGGTAAAATGGATAACGAGAATAGTTAGGTTGTCCTATGGGCATTTTGAAGGAGAGAAAAACCCAAAACTACTCAATTGAAAAATAATCTCAAATGATACTTAACTCAAGGACTTCAATCTGTCCAAGGCTTTGTCTAATTTTAAATCCACTTTGCTGGCATGTTTGTCAAACTTTGAACCGAAACCTGTGCTTTCGAGGATTTCCTTGCCTTCATTGAGATAATCGATCAAATCATCAAAGCCAAACAACTGAAGGGTAGGCTTTACCTTATGTCTAATGGCCTGGATGATTTGTGCATCCTGACTCAAACTGCCTTCGGAATATTTCTCCTTCAATTCCTGAATTCCGTTTTGAATAGCCAGAACTAATTGGGTTTTGAACTCCAAATCTCCTTCAGCCATCTCCTCAATTTTGTCGGGTAGATTAGGGTAAATTTTACTCATTTTTATGGGTTGCTTTCGCGGAGGTGCCGGCTAAATACGCAGTAGACCAAGCAGATTGAAAATTAAATCCGCCTGTTAAACCATCTATATCCAGAACTTCTCCAGCGAAAAACAAGTAAGGGTGATATTTACTTTCCATTGATTGACTTGAGACTCCTTCCAAGGCTACTCCGCCTGCGGTGACAAACTCTTCTTTGAAAGTGGTCTTGCCTTTCACATGTAAATTATAACAAAAAAGGTTCTGGACTAGCTTATTGATCTGTTTTTTCGACAAATCGCCTAAAATTTCATTTGGCTCAATACCAGATCTATCGACCAAATGTTCCCAGAATCTCGCAGGCAGTCCAAAAAGTGGGTGTTTGATAACCAACCTTTTGGGATGCTTTAGTTTAAAGTTTTGAATCTGATTCAAGTAATCATTTTCCCCAAATTCTGAATTCCAGTTTATCACAGCCATGGCCTCGTAGCTTTGGTCGTAAAGCCACTTTGCCCCAAAAGCAGATAATTTTAAAACGGCCGGCCCACTCACTCCCCAATGAGTGATAATCATCGGTCCCCGGTACTCCAGTTTAGTTCCAGCCAATTTAACCTTTGAATCAGCAAAGGAAATGCCCGGTAAGCTTTTGATGGGTTCTTGGGGTGTATTGAAAGTAAATAGTGAGGGAATCGGCTCCACTAACTGATGTTTCAGATGACTCAAAAAAGAGAAGCCATTCAGTTTGGGATGGCCACCTGCAGCTACGATGACCCGATCGAAGTTGAATTCCTTTTCATTTATTCTAAGCCGAAAGCAATTATCCTCAGGAATAATTTCCCCAACACCGCTTGTCAAATGAATTCTGATCCCCTTTTTTTTGCTCTCTTCGAGCAAGGCATCGATAATGCTTTGGGAATCATCTGAGACCGGAAATACTCTTCCATCCGATTCAATTTTCAATTGGACTCCTCTATTTTCAAACCAATCCATGGTGTCCCGGGATGAGAACTTGGGAAATACCTTTTTAAGAAACTTTTCACCTCTTGGATAATTCTTCACCAAGGCAGAAACTGGTAGGGGCTGATGGGTAACATTGCAGCGTCCACCACCAGAAATCCTTACTTTGGATAGCAGCTTGGAAGATTTTTCAAAAAGGTGGACTTCAGTGTTTTGCGATGAAGCATAAATGGCAGAAAAGAAACCAGCTGCTCCTCCACCAATTACCGCTATTCTAATTTTTTTAGACACTGATATTTAGATAGTTATAATTATCTTCTTCTACCAGTGAAAGAACCAAGAATACCTCTGGTGAGCTCACGGAAAATAGTTCGTCCTAATTGCCTGACCATAGTATTTTTACTTAGTTCTTCAATCAGAGAATCATCCTCCTTAGTTCTCCGTGCTGTTCTTGGTTTGGGTCCGGGTAATTCTGCTTTTACCTGTACTTTTTCGATCTCATCCATTTTCTTTTCGAGCATTTCGAAAGCACTCTCACGGTCTATATCCAGATTGTACTTGGCTACAAGGCCTGAAGAATTCACCAAAGAATCTATTTCTTCCGGACTAAGAATATCCATCCTGGTGATCGGAGCCCTGATTAAAGTATGAGCCAATGGCGTTGGAATACCTTTTTCGTTTAAAGCCGTTACTAAAGCCTCTCCTATCCCCATAGAGGTGAGCACCTCAGAGGTTTCATAAAACTCCGAATCAGGATAATTTTCAGCAGTTTTCTTAATTGCTTTTCGATCTTTGGCTGTAAAAGCCCTGAGGGCATGTTGGACTTTTAATCCCAGCTGACCCAAAATACTTTCAGGTACATCGGTAGGAGTTTGGGTACAAAAATAAACTCCAACTCCTTTTGATCGAATCAACTTTACAATGGATTCAATCTTTTCCAATAAATCGTTTGAGGCATTATCAAAGACTAAATGTGCCTCATCTATAAATAGACAGAGCTTCGGCTTATCATCATCACCTTGCTCAGGAAAGGTCTCGTAAATCTCGGATAGTAAGCTTAGCATGAAGGTTGAGAAGAGTTTGGGCTTAGTTTGAACATCAGTCAATCTAATAATTGAAATCATTCCCCTACCATACATTTGCCTACAGAAATCCTCTACTTCGAACGATTTCTCTCCAAAAAACTTTTCTGCACCCTGCTGCTCGAGTTCGATAATTTTCCTCATTATAGTACTTACAGAGGCAGAGGACACTCTCCCAAATTCCTTGGTAATTTCTTCCTTCCCTTCATTGGTCACAAATTGAAGCATTCGCTTCAAATCCTGAAGGTTGAGCAGTGGTAGGTGGTGTAAATCACAATATCTGAAAATAAGCGCGATTACTCCCCTTTGAGTATCATTCAGGTCCAGGATCTGAGAAATGAGTACAGGCCCAAACTCTGAAATAGTCGCTTTAAGTCTTACTCCTTTTTCATTTGAAATGGACATCAATTCCACTGGGAGACCCATTGGTTCATAATCCACTCCTATTACCTTAGAGCGATTTAGAATGAAATCGTTCGCCTCTCCAGGCTGAGCCAGTCCAGAGAGATCTCCTTTTAAATCCATCAATACAGAAGGAACACCTTTGAGGGAAAGCTGCTCGGCTAAAACCTGTAGAGTTTTGGTTTTCCCTGTTCCGGTGGCACCAGCTATCAATCCATGCCTATTCATCGTTTTTAAGGGAATTTTGATCTGTGCGCCACTTACGGGTTCCGAATCCAGAATTCCAGTTCCAAGGGTAATAAATTCCTTCTTATAAACCTGACCCTCTGCCAGTGATTGCTTAAATTTTTCTACCAGTTCCATTTAGTAAGGATAATAAAAAAACCTTTAAGCCGTGGCAAAAAGGTTTTCAAAACATTTAGATGATATGCTTAATAAGTAACCATTGGTTCAAGCCCTTTCGCAGCTTCCACATACCCGGCTACCTGAGACTCAGAAGGAACTGCTCTTGTTAGCCCTTTTTCCTCATGGGTTTTCACCAATGCGGCATGAAGGTTTGCTGCATTTCTAGTTCTTAATTCCTTCACAGTATCTACACCTGCAGCTTTTAGAAGCTCTGCAAATTGACTCCCTACACCTTTGATTCTAAACAAATCAGCCATGTTCACCCAATCAAGAATTTTTCCCTCAGAGATTCCAGAGGCTTCTGCGATAGCTTTTCTGCCTGCTTTGCTCGCACCTTTTTCTAAAAGTCCTTCTACTGTGGTTACTCCAGCTTGTGCTAGTTTCTCTTTGAATGCTGGCCCTATGCTTTCGATCATAGTGATTTGTTGTGCCATAATTTGTTGTTTTTAAGATTAAAATTTGGATTTATTTGATCCTTCCGATCAAACCTTGCCCAAATTAAAGACAATTTTCAATTTCTGAAATTCTTTCAAAGAGATTACTACAGATACCCTTAATAAAATTTAACTGTGAAAAACACCTACATTTGTTTTCTTGTGACGTCAAATGATTGTGGATGAAATTTAGTAGAACCATTCTGACTTTGAGAAACTTTAGTCTCTCCTCCCTTTTCTTTCTCATTCTGGCCTTTTCGGCCAAAGCTCAATTACCTAATCTCGGCCAAACAGATAGCTGGATGAAAGGTGCTGTGGCAGCTATGGAAAGAAGCGATTATGAAACAGCAAACAATATTTTCAGAAACCTGATTGATTCCGGGCTTCCTTTGCCGGAGGAGATGCCATACTATTTTGCAGAGACCCTTTTTCAGCTTAACCAGTACGATAATAGTGCTAACTTTTTAAATAAATACCTGGAAATAACAGGCTTTACCGGTGAGAATTATGAGGGAGCAAGAGAACTCAAATTAAGACTTCAGGACCCCTTAAAAGCTATTCAGGTTTGTCAATTATGCGACCGAAGAGGCTATCGATACAAAAGTTGCTTTACTTGCGAAGGTCAGAAAGAGATCGAACAGGATTGTGATTACTGCAAAGCAAAAGGAGTGGTTGGTTGTAGTCGCTGCGCAGGAAGTGGAATGATCACCCGAGTGAATGTCTTCAATATCGTGGAGTACTTTGAATGTGAAAGATGCTCTGCAAATGGTAGATTGACCTGCCCTGTCTGTCAGGGAAGTAAAAAGGAAGTAAGCGCTTGTAGAACCTGCTCGGGTTCCGGACAGTTATCCTCCGATCAAATATGTGATCATGAACCCCACGAACATAAAATTATGGGTTTATTGAGGCTCAATAATGGAAATGCTCACTAAAAGCATCTAGCCTCTAGTGAGCATTTTATTGTCTAGTTCTTATTCTGATTTATCTACAATACTTTTCCTGAGCTTCTTTAGAACCCGGATATTCCAAAGCCAAAGCCAATTGAAAATCCTCGCAGGCTGCTCCTATTCTGCCGGTAGCAACTTTCAATAATCCACGATTATAATAGGCCTGTCCAAATTCTTTATCTATTTGAATCGCCTGACCGTAGGATTTTAAAGCCTCTTTGGTATCACCAAGCTGATGCTGGGCCCTTGCCTTCATAAAGGAAGCCATCGCTGGCGCACCTGAAATATCAGCAGCCTTGTTGGCATAAAGTAATGCCGTGGTATACTTCTTTTCTTTATGATTCAGGTTAGAAAGGGAAAGCAGAGCTTGAAAGTTATTTGGTTCTAAGTCCAAAACATTTTGGAAGTCTCTTTCGGCCATTTCATAGTTGTCCAGCTCCTCATAAGCTCTCCCCCGATTGTACAGAACTTTCACATCATTTTTTGAGAACTCAAGTTTTTCAGTGTAAGCTTTGATAGCCTCTTCATATTTGCCTTGGGCAAAGAATTTATCTCCTGGGGAAACATCCGGTTTACACGAGGCAATTGCAAAGGACAATACTAAGATCCCAATTAATGAGGGTAAAGTTTTCATTGTGGTAATAGGTTTAAACTACGACATCGTTCTCGCGCAACGCGTCGTTTAAGGATGTCTTCAGATCTGTGGAAGCTTTTCTTTTTCCTATGATCAAAGCACAAGGCACTTGGTACTTGCCAGCCGGGAAAGTTTTTTCCAAAGATCCTGGAATCACCACTGACCTTTCAGGGACCTCTCCTCTGTATTCCACAGGAGAATCACCAGTCACATCAATTATCTTTGAACTCGCTGTCAACGTCACTCCCGCTCCGATTACAGCTTCTTTTCCAACATGAACTCCTTCGACGATAATGGCTCTGGAACCAATGAACGCTCCATCTTCGATTATCACCGGAGCTGCCTGTACCGGTTCCAAAACTCCACCGATCCCAACACCTCCGCTGAGGTGGACATTCTTACCAATTTGCGCGCAAGAACCAACGGTCGCCCAAGTATCAACCATCGTGCCACTGTCCACGTATGCGCCGATATTAACATAACTTGGCATCATGACCACGCCTTTGGCGAGAAATGAGCCATATCTAGCAATAGCATGCGGTACTACCCGGACCCCTTTTTCAGCATAACCTGTCTTCAAAGCAATCTTATCATGGAACTCAAAAGGCCCGACTTCAATGGTATTCATCTTCTGAATTGGGAAATAAAGAATGACTGCTTTTTTCACCCAATCATTCACTTTCCACTTACCCTCACCCATAGGCTCAGCCACTCTTATTTTTCCCATATCAAGCTCTGCTATGGTGTCCTTAATTGCGATTTGAGTATCCTTCTCTTTTAATAATTCCCGGTTTTCCCAGGCTTGCTCGATAATCGTCCTCAGTTCCATTTTTTTAATTAGTTTAGTTTATGTCTGGTCCAGCTTTGCCCAAAATTCTGATCGCATCTATCCTCAAACCAACTCGAGATACAAGAGCTTGGGAAAAGTTTGGCCTATCCCTGCGCGAAACAAATAAATACGACATAAACATCATAGGTTTTTCCGCCAAAAGGAAAGAACAAGCTGATGGAGTAACCTTTTACTCCTCCGGGATTAAAAACTCAAAGCCGAGTGAAAGGTTGCTGGCGCAAAAAAGATTTTATGAGCTTATCCATGAGATTAAACCTGACCTGGTTATTTGCTGCACTTTTGAGTATCTCAGGCTTTGCGGAGGACTGAAAAAAAAGCTGGGATATAAGCTTATCTATGATGTGCAGGAAAATTACCAACTCAACCTCAGTCTTCGAAAAGATCTCAGCAAAGCATCTCGATCCCTCCGAGCAAGGTTTATCCGATTTAGTGAAGCAAAAGCTAAAGTGGACCACTTCATACTTGCCGAAAAATGCTACACAACTCAGATGCCTGAGAAGCAACCTGCTTTGGTTCTGGAAAATAAGTTCGTAGGGCCCATCGAAACTCTCATGCCTTTAAAAATTAATGACAAACAGGGATATCATTTTGCGATGGTGGGCACGCTAGCAGAGTCTTTCGGTGTTTTGGATGGCATTTCATTTTTTAAAAATCTTTTAATCAAATACCCCTTCTCCAAACTTACGATTCTTGGTCATGTCACCCTCAAGGAATTTGCTCATAGGATATTTGATGAATCTGAAGACACACCCAATATCGAGTTAAAATTAGATCAAAATCCGGTTAATCATCAGGATATTTTAGACCTGATCCAAGGGGTGGATTTTCTGCTTTGTCCTTACCAAAGAGAAAAAGCATTCCTGGGAAAAACACCCTCGAAATTTTTCGAGGCTCAGGCTCTAGGCACTCCTCTACTTTATTCAGGTCATATGGGTTGGGAAGAGTTTTTTGAATTTAGTCATGGAGGAAGACCTATTGATTTTACTGCTCCCTTTTCAGCTATTCAGCAATTTGATGAAGTAAAATCCAGCACCTTCTTTTTAAACCCTGATCAGTGGGAAGTCAACTGGGAAAGTGACAAGAAAAAATTTCTCAACCTGATAGAAAAGCTCCTAAGCTAGAGCTAGGCATTTTCAACATCCTGTTGAAAAGTTATCCACCCCAACCCCTTTAAGGAAACTGAATTTCATTTTTAGGAAACTGACCTATCGTGACTTTTTTAGTGCTAAATCTCAGAAATATTAAATCATAAAACCTTGTAAATAAATTAAATAGATCTTTTTTTAGATGAGATGATATTATTTTTTAGCCAACCCTAAAATACAATCGACATCAAATTTGAGGTTATCAACAGAGGTTTTAGATTCTTTAAAATATTTTTTTAGCTTAATCTAAAATTGTTTTTATCTTTGAAGAAAGATTCGCAATTCATGACACTTACTAATTCTGAAGAGAACTATTTGAAGGCTATTTACCATCTCTCCGACGGGGGGAAAAAGGGTGTATCTACGAACGACATTGCCTCTTCCATGAAGACCAAACCCGCATCTGTAAGCGACATGCTGAGGAAGCTTGGGGAAAAGGAAGTAATTAATTACAGAAAATATTATGGGGTACAGATTACAGAAGAAGGGAGAAACTATGCCCTTCAGGTAATCAGAAAACACCGGCTCTGGGAAGTGTTTCTGGTGGATAAATTGAAGTTCAATTGGGACGAAGTACATGAGGTAGCCGAGCAGCTGGAACATGTGCGCTCCCCCCTACTGACCCAGCGCCTAGATGAGTTTCTAAACTTCCCAAAATTTGATCCCCACGGCGATCCTATTCCAGATGAATTTGGAGATGTGAAGGCCAGACCGAGAATAGCTCTAAATGACATGGAAGTAAATGCAGCGGGTCAGATCGTAGCTGTGAAGGATAGTTCAGCAGCTTTTCTCAGATATCTGGATAAAGTTGGTGCATATATCGGTGCAAGGGTGAAGCTTTTGGATAAAGTCGAATTTGATGGATCTGTAGAAATCCTGGTTGATCAAAAAACCCTTTTCATGTCAAAAGACGTGGCCTCAAATATTCTGATCGTGGTGACGTGAAAAAGCTTTGGCTAATCATATCGATCCTATTTGTATCCTCTTGTAAGTTTGAGTCTACTGAAGAGCGATCCAAGCCATTAATTGTGGTCACCACAAGTATTCTTCAGGATGGAGTTAATCAGCTTGTCGGCGATTTGGCAGAGGTGGTTTCTCTAATGCCCGCAGGGGTTGATCCCCATTTATACAAGGCTTCTGTTCGGGATTTAGACCTACTTCAAAATGCCGATTTGGTCGTTTACCATGGTTTGTTTCTTGAAGGAAAAATGACGGAGATTTTCGAGAAACTGAAAATCCAGAAAGATCTGATCAACGCAAGTGCAGGAATAGCCCAGGCAGAGTTAATAAAAAACGGACCGGAAGCACATGCGGTGGACCCTCATATTTGGTTTGATGTGGAGCTTTGGGCAAAAGCCATGAATCATGTGAGTGAAAAACTGATTCTGTGGAGACCGGACTGGAGTTCTGAGATAGAAAGTAGAAATACTGCCTACCAGGTAGAATTGAGCAAATTAGATCAGGAAATCAGTCAAAAGGCTCAGAAATTGAAAGAAAGTAACCAAGCTTTAATCACAGCCCACGATGCTTTCGCCTACTTTGGCAAGGCATACGGTTTGGAAGTATTGGGACTCCAGGGACTATCCACGTTAAGTGAGCCAGGTCTCCGAGATCTTACCGGCTTGGTGAATTTTATTGTTCAAAATGATATCAAGGCTGTTTTTGCGGAGCAAACCATATCTCCAAAAGCCATAGAAGCAGTGGTAGCAGGATGCACAAACCAAAATCACAAAATCAAACTTGCAGGCCCTCTTTATACCGATAGTTTGGATTCCCCAGGCACCGATGCGGGAACCTATGTAGGCATGGTAAAAACCAATTTAGACATCATTTACAATAGCTTAATCCAATGATTATACAGGCAGAATCACCGGTTTTAGAAATACATGATATGACGGTCAGTTATGATCAGAGTCCTGTGCTATGGAATATTGACTTCACTCTACCCTCAGGACAGCTAATTGGAATTTTAGGTCCGAATGGCGCGGGTAAATCCACTCTGATCAAAGCCATTATGGGATTGGTGAACCCTACAGGTGGCTATGTAAAGGTTTTTGATAAGCCTCTCGAGGAGGTTCGGTCCAGAATTAGTTATGTTCCACAAAGAGAATCTGTGGATTGGAATTTCCCTGCGTCAGTTTTGGATGTGGTTATGATGGGTACTTATGGAAAGCTCGGTTTATTTAAGCGACCCGGAAAAAGAGAAAAAGAAGTAGCTCTGGCAAGTTTAGACCAAGTAGGTATGAGTGCCTTTATCAATCGTCAGATTTCAGAGCTTTCGGGAGGACAACAGCAAAGGGTATTTATTGCGAGGGCTTTGGCTCAGGACGCAGATCTTTATTTAATGGATGAACCTTTCGCTGGGGTAGATATAGCCACAGAAGCTGCGATTTTTGAATTACTGAAAAAGATGGCTTTGGAAGGCAAAACAGTGGTGGTGGTACATCATGACATTTATTCTGCCATGACTTATTTTGATTGGATGATCATGTTAAATCTACACTTGGTAGCTTCAGGGCCTAAAAATCAGGTAGTTACCGAGGAATTATTAAGGAAAACCTATGGTGGTAAATTGAATTTACTTTCTAAGGTTTCCGAATTGGTAAGAAAACAGGACTTTAATCCTTTAGAGCACTAAATGGACAATTTCGTTTACTTCTTTACTTTCCAGGATCTAAGCATCCTTTATGTAGTAATAGGGATAATCCTTTTGGGGATTGGTTCCGCTTACGTGGGAACGTATAGTTTCCTGGATAAGAAGGCACTGCTTGGGGATGCTATTTCCCATGCTGTCTTACCTGGAATATGCCTGGGTTTTATCCTGGCAGGGGAAAAAAATCCAGTCTACATTGTCACTGGAGCCTTCATCTCCGGGGGAATTGCTACTTTCTTGACGAGTTGGCTAAAGAAAAACACAAAGCTCTCAGAAGATGCAATCATTGCTTCTATCCTATCTGTTTTTTTCGGTTTTGGAATTGTCCTGCTGACAGTGATCCAGAAAAGTGGTAACCCGGAAATGGCCGGATTGAATCATTTTATTTTCGGAAATGCCATCGCCATCCTTGAGGAAGATCTTTGGATTTATGGAGGTCTGGCCGTGATCATCATTCTCAGTCTGACCATTTTTCAAAAGGAATTCAGTCTTCTGGTATTCAATTCTGATTATGGGAAAGCCATTGGATATCCAATGGAAATCATTCGGTTTGCCTTCAATGTACTGATGATTCTCTCAGTGGTGATCGGGATTCAGGCCATTGGAGTGGTACTCATGGCTGCCTTACTAATCACACCCGGAGCCGCGGCAAGATTCTGGACAGATAATCTTTCAAAACTCCTGCTGCTTGCGGCTCTCTTCGCAGTTGTATCAGGTATTGCGGGAACTTACATTTCATTCGTCCTTCCCCAAATGCCAACAGGACCCTGGGTGGTAGTTTCACTTTCATTCATTGCCTTGATCTCCTTTCTATTTGCCCCAAAAAAAGGGACGATCACCAGATACTTTTCAAGGAACCAATACCTTAAAAAAACCAATAATGAGCATCTTTTAAAGGCTCTTTATAAAAATCGGGAACTGGGTCAAAGAATGCTAACCATAGAAAATATCTATGAGCTCTACCCCTACCAAAAAAAAGAAATTAAGCATTCAATTGAATTTTTATTCAAAGAAGGTTTAATACTTAAAAATCAGAACTTTATAAGTTTAACAGATTATGGAATCCATGAGGCCAAACGAGTTGTAAGACTTCATAGGCTCTGGGAAACCTACCTTACGGAATACATGAATATAGCACCGGATCACGTACACGATTCGGCAGAAAAGCTAGAACATATCATAACTCCTGAACTGGAAGCACAGCTGGAAAAGAGACTCAACTTCCCACAGTTGGACCCACATCAGGAAAACATACCAAGAGACTAATGAGCTTCGACCAAAATGCATTTCTAATCATTCTTACCGGATCATTGATCGCGATATCCTGTGGATTGCTAGGAGTATTCATGATGCTCCGAAAAATGGCCATGACCGGAGATGCTATTTCGCATGCCGTGTTACCGGGAATTGTGATTGGCTTTTTTGTGGCTGGAAGCCAGAGAGGTCTGGAAGTAATTATTGGGGCAGGAATACTTGGAATTATTGCCACCCTAATCATTGATTGGCTCAGAAAAAAGGCACGGGTACAGTTGGACGCTTCCATCGGAATCACCTTTACATTACTCTTTGCCATCGGTATTATTCTTATCAACCTATTCGCTTATAACGTGGACCTCGATCAGGAATGCGTACTTTATGGAGAAATCGCATACCTTCCCATCGATCTTTGGGTTACAGGGTCAGGAACGATCCTCGGACCAAGAATTACCTATTTGGCAGTTTTGAATTTTACTCTAGTGGCAGGGTTTATCTATTTCTTTTTTAAGGAACTTACCCTTACCAGCTTTGATGAAAGTTTCGGTTCCGTGATGGGAATTCCTTCCAAAGGCATCAATCTTGCTCTTATGAGCATGGTCTCCTACACTACTGTGAGTAGCTTTGAAGCCGTAGGCGCCATACTTGTTGTGGCTCTTTTGGTGGTCCCTCCTGCCACTGCATTCCTTTGGACTAAAAACCTTATGCCCTTAATCAAACTCACAACTATACTTGGAATTGGAATTTCTATTTTAGGGTATTATCTCGCTTATTTATTTGATAGTTCCATTGCAGGGATGATGGTAACTGTCGCTGGGGTATTATTTTTGCTAAGTGCACTGATTAAAGGAAGAAGCAGTAAATCTGCAGGAACTTCGATGGCAAATATTTAGTTTTAACCTCAATGAAGAATTTGAATAAATTAGGTTTAATCGCTCTTTTTTTCTTCGGCATCTCTGCTGGCACTTTCGCCCAAGAGAAAATCGAATGGCTGAAGTTTGAAGAGGCTGTCGCCAAAAATCAGGAAAATCCAAAAATGATTTTGGTAGATGTCTATACCGACTGGTGTGGATGGTGTAAAAAAATGGACAAGGATACCTTCACTGACTCCACCGTGGTGGCCTATGTCACGGAGGATTTCTACCCGGTTAAACTGAACGCTGAAGATATGAATCGAAAGTTTGAGTTTATGGGTAAAGAGTACTCCGAAGCCCAAATGGCAGCCGCCATGCGTGTTCGCTCATATCCTAATTTCGTTCTTATCGACCCTACCCTACAGAATATCACTCAAATCCCCGGTTATAGAGGACCTGAGGATTTTATGGAAGCTTTGCAATACATGGCTAAAAATGGCTTCCGCGGAAAATGAGTTTCTCTTTAGCTGAACGGAATGATACGATTATTGCCCTCGCTACTCCGCAGGGTATCGGTGCAATAGCAGTTATTCGGCTCTCCGGAGCCAAAGCTATTGAACTGACCAATGAGGTTTTTTATGGAAAAGACCTCTCTAAACAGGATTCTCATACCATTCATTTTGGCACCATCCGGGATGAGGATAAGATTATTGATGAGGTCCTGGTCTCTCTTTTTATCGCACCAAAATCCTTCACCAAGGAAAATGTGGTGGAAATTTCCACTCATGGGTCTTCTTACATTGTCAATCAGGTTTTAAAGCTTTTTCTTAAAAAAGGTGCAAGGCTGGCAAAGCCCGGTGAATTCACTCAACGAGCATTTTTAAATGGGCAGTTTGATTTAGCTCAAGCCGAAGCGGTGGCAGATTTAATCCATGCAGATTCTGAATCAAGCCATGAAGCTGCCCTCAATCAAATGCGGGGTGGCTTTAGCTCCGAAATTCAGGAGCTTCGCGAAAAGCTTATCCATTTTGCCTCCATGATCGAATTGGAACTGGACTTTGGAGAAGAGGATGTGGAGTTTGCGAGCCGTACAGAATTGAAAGAATTGGTGGAGAGGCTACTGCGGGTGGTGGAAGAATTGATCTTGAGCTTTGACTTGGGGAATGTGATCAAAAATGGCGTTCCAACGGTAATAGCGGGTAAGCCCAATGCAGGTAAATCCACTCTTCTAAATGCCCTATTAAAAGAGGAAAAGGCCATCGTATCCGATATAGCAGGTACCACGAGGGATTTTATCGAAGATGAGATAAATATCAACGGGGTCATTTTTCGGTTTATTGATACGGCAGGTTTGAGGGAAACACAAGACACGATTGAGGCCATAGGGGTATCCAGAACTCAGGAAAAGATGAAAACAGCCTCTTTGATTCTTTACCTTTTCGACTTGGGAGACACCGATTTGATTGAGATCAATCGGGATGTGAATAAGCTGGAAAACTTGGGAGTACCTTTTGTAAAGGTGGCCAACAAAACCGATAAGGCCGATCCGGAATTAGTCGCGAAACTTAAGAAGGAGCATCCTGATTCACTTTTTATTTCTGCAAAAAACCAAGAGAATTTGGAAGCCCTCCGGGCAAAGCTGATTGAGTTAGTCAATCTTGACAAGTTCAAAACTGGAAATACAGTAGTGACCAATATCCGGCATTATGATGGATTGATCAAAACCAGAGATTCACTGCTAGATATTTTAAAGGGCCTTGAGGATCAGGTAACCAATGATTTCGTAGCTATGGATATTCGAAGGTCTCTTCATTACCTTGGTGAGATCACCGGTGAAATCACAACAGATGACTTGCTGGCTAATATTTTCAGTAAGTTTTGTATCGGAAAGTAATTACTTTTCATATAGTACGCTAAAGCCTTCCTTTTCTTGATTTTAGACTGTTTTTACTTCCTTTACTTGTTGCTAAT